>NZ_JACJIA010000005.1:0-627546 GCF_014138665.1 Actinomadura kijaniata | reverse complement strand
GCTACATCGCCCGCGAGATCTACCAGCTCATCACCAACCCCAGCCCCCCAAACCGCGCACTACCCTCCACGGCTTGACATCCATAGGGGCATCAAACTCGCCGCGCACTACCAAGCAGCCGTCACCCTGGTCAGCACCCTGCTCTGGATCACATCGTGATCCACCGGACACGACCTAGGACCACCCGGTGTCCGCCGGGCAGCAGGAGTAGGAAGTCCATGCGGTGGTGCGTCATCGCTGCGGCACCGCGAGCCTTGATGGTCTTGGGATCCCAATGCACCCAGACTTCGGGCAGCAGCGCGGGAAGACCGGGCACGTGCTGACCGTGGAGCTGGTGATACAGGTCAAAGAGGTTCCGTTGGGCGGGGTACCACTCTCCCTTGTGGTTCTTGGGCAGGGACGCCAGGAGGCGGGAGTACAGCGTCCTCTTCGCCTCGTCGTCGCTGGTGATCTGGTGGGTGTCCTTCCACCAGGTGTGCAGGTCGCGCCAGCGCAGTCCGTCCGGGCCGATCGGTCGGTCATAGACCAAGACATTGACGTGGTCGTTGAGGACCTCGATGTCGAGGTCCAGTACGTCCTCGAAGCGGATGTCGGGCTTGGACCGAGTGGCGAAGATCAGGGCTCGGGGCGACCGGGCATGTCCCGAGCGCGTCGACACCACGCTGAACACCGGGTATCCATCCCTGGTGTCGGTCTCACGCAGTTCCGCCCCCGCAGCACGCAGAGGAGGGTCGAGGATCGCGACCAGGCGCCGCTGCATGGGCTCATCCGGAATGACGTCGGCGGAGACCAACCCGGCCAGGAACCGGGCGAACCTGGGATGGCCTGCTCCCAACGCTCCCAGGTGCTCGAACAGCTCCTCGGCGGTCCAGTCGTCGTTGTTGAACACGTGCTGGTCGATCTGGGCGCGCAGGCTCTTGCCATGCCCGAAAAAGTCGCCGAACGGGTTGGCGCCAAGAACCCAGAACCGTTCCAGCAGCGCACGGAACCGGTCGCCTTGGGTGGCGAGGTTTTCCAGCCCCGGCTCCAGGGCCTGCGCGATCTCCCGACGTGCTCGCTGCGAGATCTCCGGTACGGGCTGCCCGGCCCACAGCACGTCCTGGATCACGTTGCGGGTCGCGGCGTCCAGAATCCCATCGTCCAGCTCCAGCACCCGCGCGGCGACGGCCGGCAGGTCGGCGTCGGGCAGAGCCGCCAAGCACCGGGAGAACCGATCGCGTTTCGAAGTGCCCTGGTCGTACGGCAGCACCGGCAACCCAAGGTGATGGCACGCCGCATCGGGATCCTTGTGCGAGGCCCTGGTCACGAACGCCTCCGCGGGCGCTTTGAGATGCTCCCGCAGCTTCACCAGGTCCACTTCGCCCGCCATTGGACAATTCTCGCGCAGCCGTGCCGAACCGGCCATGAGAACCTGGATGGTCACCTTCGGCCTGGCTTGGTGGCGCGAGAGTGCTCGTATCGCGGTCGGCGGCGACGTGATGGCGACCGACTGCCAGTCGACTACTGAACGTTACAAACGCTGGGGCCGCATGGGCGTGAACTGGACAGATCGCAGATTCTGTCGGGTGTGCGGCGCACAGTGTGCGCGTTTCCCGAAGGCCGATCCAATGCTCCTCACCGCCCGATCTGGGCGCCGCCTCCTCCTCCCCGGTTAGCAGGGCCGGTACGTGGGGTGCGCGCCTGGTCGGGGCGCTCCACCCCGGACCTACCGAGTCCAGGGGGTGCAGCCGGCGGAACCGGACGTGGTCGCCAGGACTGGGCGAGGACGCCGCTGTCGTGGGCCTGGTTGTAGCCGGTGTGGGCGGTGACGGCGGCTCCGCTTGCGGCCAGGGCCGCCGGGCCCAGCCCGACCACCGCCGCGCCCGCCAGCAGCGCGACCTTCCGGTTGATGTTCATGACAGCCCCCCGTGTCGCAGACGGCGTTGGAGCCTGGAAGCCACAGTGCCCCTGACCAGGCCCAACGCCCTACCTCGTCCACGCTACGCCCGCACAGCCCCAATCACGAGCCCCCGGCTCGGGCGCTCCCCGCCCGGCCGTTCGGACCGAGCCCGACCCGCCGTCGGCCCCGGCGCATGTGTGGCACTACCGCAGGCCGGTACGGGTCTGAGCTCCCCGGCGGGAGCAAGAAATGGAAATCCAAAGGATGTCGGTCCGGGCGCGGGCCTCCGCCGACTGTCCACAGCCGCAGCCCGTCCTTCACCCGACGAACGATCCCTGCATCAGTGCCGCATCAGGCACTGTTTGCCCGGTCTTGATCGTGTGCTCGTGGACACTCAGAAGTGCCGGTATCCGGCAGATGTACCGACAGCGGGTGCCGACACTCCGGCAGGGAACGTGCCGGTCGTGGCTTGAGCTGGGTGGATGAGTCACGGCGGACGGTTGGCATGTCGTGGAGCGTTCGCGGGTTCCGGGCCGGGCTTGCGGGATCTCTATCGCAACCATTAGGTTGCCATCATGATGGCAACTCAAGGGTTGCGAAGGGGCATGGGTGTGGTTCCGGACAGGATCGAACGTGAGACGGTGCTGCGGCACCCCGTTGAGCGGGTGTGGGCCGCGCTGACCACCGCCGAAGGGCTGTCGCAATGGTTCGGCTCGGTGGCTGAGATCGATCTGCGGCCCGGCGGGCGAGCGTATTTCCGCTGGGATGACCTCGACGAAGAGTCCGTCGCCACGATCATGATCGTTGATCCACCACACCGTTTTGCGTTCAGGTGGCCGATCGAGGGCTGGTCGGGGGACAACACGCCCCTGACGCTGGTGACCTTCACCCTGGAGCCCGTGGCGGAGGGGACTCGGCTGCGTCTGGTGGAGAGCGGGTTCGCCCAGGCCGCCGACCACGTTGCCCGGTCGGCCCACCAGTCCAACAGCCGGGGATGGGCCGCAGAACTCGGCGACCTGGAGACCTACCTTGATGCGGCCGCCTGATTCACAGGAGCAGGCCGTCGCGGTGTTCGCGGCGCTCATCGATCCGACCCGGCGGGCACTGCTGAACGAGCTCGCCCGCGCCGGACCCGCAACCGTCACCGATCTGGCGCGGCGGCTGCCGATCAGCCGGCAAGCAGTGGCCAAGCACCTCGATCAGCTCGCCGAAGCGGGCCTGATCAGCTCCGGCGAACCGGTCGGCCGCCGCCATCCCTACCGGCTGGAACCAGCGCCCATCCGCACGGCCCAGACATGGCTGGCCGCGCTCGCCAACAGATGGGATGACCGGCTGACCGCACTGGAACGCGCACTGGACGCCACTGCCAACCCGACACCCGACCAAGGAGCCACCTGACCATGAACCAGCCTGGGTTCACCGCCGGCCTGAACATCGCCATGAAGATCCCCAAGGCACAGTACGAGGCCACTGTGGCCTTCTACCGCGACACCCTGGGCTTCGACGTCAAAGAGGAGGACGTTTCCTACGCCCCGACCGTCTCAAGAACTCATTCGGTGCGGTTCGGCCCTAACACGCTGTGGCTGGACCGCGTCGACAACTACAGCCAGCCCGACCTGTGGTTGCAGCTCCACACCGATGACCTGGACGTGGCGACAGCCACACTGGCCGCCACCGGCATCCGCCCGTGTGATGAAGTCGAACCACTGCACAACCTTGAATCCAGAACCCACTGGATCAAGAACCCGGCCGGCGTCGTTCACCTGCTCGCAGAATCCGGCTGAGCTGCCCAGCCCGTTGCGTGTCCTTGCGGACCGGCACATTCACTGTCCGCCAACCAGCACTTTCAAGACCGGCCACCAGCGCTTGGAACCTGTTCGAGAACCTCGGGTGAGAGCCATGGGCGCGATGTCCCCGACGGGCCGAGGGCGGGCCGTGGCCGAAGGTCCGACGTCGTCGGGGCTCTGCGATGATCTCTGCCAGGATGTCGACCGTGACTGCTTCTGCTCCTGATTACGGCTGGGTGAGGGGCTCTTTGCTCGACAGCCACCTGGGCTACTGCGTCGGCCTGGTCAAAGAGGTCGCCCCAGAGGATGTCCTCGGCCGGCTGCAGGCCGACCGCCAGGGACCCTCCACCGGTCTGACGGCGCTGTACCGCCGAAGCGACGAGGTGCAGGAGCGCCTGGATTATGAGTACGGGGACTTTCAGCTGGTCGGCGCCGCTCCGGTGTCGGGAGCCGGCGGGGAGTGGACCTTGATGGTCGAGTTCAACGTCGCCGTCGGGTTCAACCACGAGCTCATGGCTGAAGTCTCCGCGGAAACCCAGGTAGTGACGCGCTACCTCAATCCCGTCGGCAAGGGCGGGTTCCACTGGTGACAGGACGAACGCCTGGTCACTTGGTTCGAACGGCCCCGAGACCGAGGAGGCGAGGACCCCGACACGCTGAACGAGGCCATCAGCCGCGCCGGCGTGGGCACCGACGAAGCGGACAAGGTCCTCGAGTACTTCGTCCTCGCCGAGCAACTCACCGGCGTGCGCCTGACCCTCGACCTGCTGGAACAGGCTTGCTACTCCACCGGCATCGTGGCGGTGAGCAAGCACGCCCGGGAACAGGGTTGGAGCTGGACCGACCCTGCTCCCACGCCCGACGAGCTCGCGGCCCGGGACTCCGACATCCGCGCCTGGGCCGAGTCGCGCGGGATAGGCGTCACTGAGCGCGGCAGGATCCCGAGCAACGTCGTCGGTCTCTATGACGCCGCCCGGCTAGACCGGCCCCAAGAGCTGAAGCGAGACCACCCAAGCGAAGAGTGAACTGCGCAGCGTCAACGGCTCCTGAAGCTGAACAGCGCCGCTGTTCACAGGGTTTGAGCGGACGATCGCCGAGACCACCGAAGTCGACGGATCTGTGGCCGTCATCGGGCTGCGCCACAGCGGCGGCCGCGCCTCGGTCACTAGCGTGCGGGTGTCCACCTCCTTCCCGCTGGCCGACGGGCTGACGGCTGGCCAGCGATGATCTGAGTGGTTAGGTGAGGTGTGGATTGAGGGATCGCCACGCGCGCCGGAACGTGTCGCTTGGGCGTGGGGCGGGGTCGATGTGGCCGGTGTCGGGGTTGAGGTAGCCCCAGCTGCCGCGGATGCCGGGCCCGGTCGCCATCATCAGGGTGAGGGTGGCGCCTGGTTCGGTGTGGAGGTCGGTGACCTCGTGGAACAGGTCCTGGGGGATCGGGTTGGCGTCTCCGGTGGGGTGGTCGGCGAAGGTGAGGTCGACCGCGCCGCTGGTGACGCGGGGTCCCTTGTCACCGTGCACGAACCGAGCAGATTCAGCAAGTGGCCTGGTCAGCGGAGTGGTCGAGCCAGGCGCCGCGGCCGCGTTGCTCGAAGCGGGGGCGCAGTGCGGCGATGCGGTCGCGGATGCGGCCGAGTTCGGCGGCGGTCAGCGGCGGGTCGGTGTGCCAGCGGTCGCCCTCGACGAAATGCCACATGGGCGCCTGTCGTTCACGCAGGTAAGGACCGGTATCGCCGGTCTCGACCTCCAGCCAGGACCCGCCATGGTCGAACCCCTTCAGGCGGCGGCCGCCGTCGATGGCGAACAGATTGCCGTGCCGATCGAGATTGCCGGCCAGGGTGTCGGCCAAGCCGAGCCGGATGCCCTCGGGGGTGTCGATCGGATAATCGGGGACCTCGTGGCTGCCACCGTCGATGTATGCGACCCAGATCACGTCGTCGCCGTCGCGCCAGGTCGCGGCGACCGGGGCGCCGACCGCCTCGGCCAGCAGCGGGAACAGGTCCTCACCGTCCAGGTAGAAGAGGTACTCCTCGGGGATTTGGTCGGGGCGGGGACGCTTGCGGACGGCGCGCTGCCCGGTGGACGAGGTGACCAACTCGGTGACCATCCCCTGCCCACCATGCAGGCGCGTCGCGTGGCGCCGGGGTCGCGGGCAGCCCAGCGTGCGGGCTGCCCAGCGCGGCGATCCGGGCCGCGTTCGCGTCGCCGACGGTGCCCGCGCTGGTGACTGGTTTGCGGGCGGGATGGCCGGTGCCGCCGCGGCCGCCCATCACCGCTCCCACCGGGTCGGGTAGCAGCGGACCGGCACCCCGGCGGCCACGTCCGGGGCGGGCGGCTTACCGTAGACCAGGACGGTCGCCGGGCGCAGCCGGGTGAGCATCTGGGCGTACCCGGCCGCAAACAGCTCCCGCGCGGACCGGTCGCGGACGGTGCCGACGCTGGACACCGCCACCACCGACCCGGCCGCGATCCCGGCGAACGCGAACTCCCACGACTACGGGCCGGCCCAGCTGACGGTGGGGATGATCTGGATGCCGTGGTGCAGCAGCCACGCGCCGCACCACCGCGCCCGGTACACCTGCCACAGCTGCATCACCAGCGGCACGTCCCGCCACAGCGAGAAGTCCGGGGTCAGCGCCGCGCCGACCCTGGCCAGGCGGGTCAGGGCGCGTTCGGGCTTGTTCCACACCGTCTCGAACCGGTGATCGTCCAGGAAGAAATGCGCCGCGGTGCCGGGGCGGGCTCGGCGGCGTGGTCGCTCCACCCTGCGCCGGACTGTAGGTGCGGTCGACGACCTAGGCCGCTTGGTGCATCCGTTCGAACTCCGCGTACGCAATCGCCTGGACCTGCTCGGACTGGCCCCGCGCTCGGCTGCGGCGGCCAGGGGCCGGGCCGGATTGCATCATCGGCATCACCGCGGCCGAGCCGTCCTGAGCGGCGGCGGCGAGGGCTTGCCGGACTGCGTGTTCCTCGTCGCCGATCTCGATGTCGGCTGTCGATGGCCGAGGCGTAGACACGGTAGGTGTTGGAGTTGGCGACACGGTGCGTACCGCGGAACTCATCCGGTGCGTCGGCGAGAGTGATCGCGGCACCGTGGAGCACGGTGATCTTCCGCTCACCGCCCGGCGCGGGCCGACGGCCCACACCGGTAGATACAGCTGAAGCCGTGACTGCCGGCCGCCCGTGCCGTGGGAACCGGACGACGGGGGCCGGCAGCCGGTCGGGCTATCGGTCGATCCGGACCTTCGGGCCGCAGTCGCTGACGTCCTCGGTGCCGCGGCAGATCATCAGTCTCGCCGAGGTCAGCATGCTGGCGTCCTGCTGGATGCTGACCGGCGCAGATCCGGGGCCGCACTGGGTGGCGTGCTTGACGTAGTAGTAGGAGAAGTCGACGGTATAGAAGCCCCAGAGCGTGAAGCATCCGGAGCCGGTGTTCTGCAGGTTGCCCTGGCCCGTCAGGTAGCCGTTCTCGTACCACCTGGTGCCTGAGGCGTTGGCAGTGTCGTAGCCGACCGACCAGGGAGTCGGGGTTGCCTTGTCGGCTTCGGCCGCAGCAGGCGGCACCGACACCGACAGGCCGGCCAGAAGGGTCGTCATACAGAGGATCGCCCAACGCGCTCTCATGCTTGCCTCCACTCTGTCCGCAGGCCGTGACTCACCTGCTCTCTGATCTCTGGTCTCCGATCGCTCGAATCTATGAGCGACCCCACAACGAGACCATCTCCGAATGGGACGCCCCATCGGGCATGCCCGACCGGTAGGTACGGTGACCTGCGTTTCCACGGCCCGAACGCGAACGTCGCTATCGCGAGCTCTTCAACTCGCCCCGCAGTGCCGACCGCTCGCCGTACTCGCGTCCAGCAATCCGGCTAGCCACCGTGCCAAGGACGCCCGTCAACGTGTCGCGAGCGGACGCGATGTCGCCCAAGTCCTCAACTCTGCGCGGGCCACCGCACGGCGGTACGTGAGGGCCCGTTCTCACGCCCGGTCCTTCCCCTCCGCATCTTCCTTCTGATCAGCGGATCGAATCACCGCAACCACCGGGTCGCAGGGTTTCCCGGTTCATGGTGCAGGGCCAGCTGTGGCGGCCGCGATCGACTTGACGCTGAGGGGCTGATCATGGCCCGGCCGAACCTCATCCGCCTAGCAAGAACGTCCATCAGCGACCTCTGGGAGGTCACCTCGTCGGTCGGCCATGGCAACCCCATGACCCGCGGACACGCCCACCTCGCGTCCACCGGTGAGTCTCACTTGCCGGTGGGCGCGAGGTGGGTGCCTCGCTGCGCCGGCTGGGGCTGCTCGCGGGTCAGGTTGCGTGTCATCAAGGTGATCGTCGCCCAGGTCAGGTGGGCTTCGGAATGCTGGGGCAGGCGTTCGTAGTCGCGGACGTTGCGGCGCGCTTGCATGATCCAGGACAGGGTGCGCTCCACCACCCAGCGGCGCGGGACGACGACGAAGCCGCGGCTGCGGGGAGGTCGGGAGACGATCGCCAGGGTCAAGTTCAGGAATGAGGCGGCCCAGGTGACCTGGGTGCCGGCATAGGCGCGGTCGGCCCAGGCGCAGGCCAGTTCGGGGTGGGTGAGGCGGAGCCGGGTCAGCAGTTCGCGGGCGGCGTCGCGGTCGGTGCGGGCGGCGGGGGTGACCATCACCATCACCGGCCATCCGCCCAGGTCGACGGCGAGATGTCGTTTGGGTCCGTTGACCTTCTTGGCGGCGTCGTAGCCGCGGGTGGCCTTGCTGGCGGTCTCGGCGGCGCGGACGGTCTGGCTGTCCAGCACGATCGCGACCGGGTTGGGTGCGTAGTCGCGGTGGGTGCGTAGGCGGGCGCGCAGCTGGTCGCGGATGCAGGCGACCACCCCGGTGCGTGCCCAGCGCGCGAAGAACCCGTAGACGGTCTGCCATGGGACGCCGTAGTCGTGCGGGATGGCGCGCCATTTTATGCCGTTGTCGACCACGTAGCGGATCGCGTCCACGATCGCCCGCCGTGGGTGCTTCTCCGGCCGGCCACCGCGTTCGGTCTGGCAGGCCGGGACCGGCAGCAGCGGCTCGATCAGGGCCCATTCGGCCGCGGTGGTGTCGGAGGGATACCGTCGCCTGCGCACCACGTCCTCACCCCTCCTTGCTGGTCAGTAGCCTTTGGCCAGCTGGGACAGGCCCGCCTTGACCCCGGTGAGCAGGTCCAGCATGGTCTGGGCATCCTCATCATCAGGCCGGGCGGCGACCGCCGGTGCGGCGGTCGAGGTGATCAGGCGGCGGGTGCGCACCAGCATCTGATGACAGACCGCCGCGGTGTAGGCGACCCACTCGGCCGGGTCAGAGGCCAGCCGCCATCCGTCGCCGCGGGTCCAGGTCAACGGCTCCAGATTGGCCATCGCGGCGGTCTCGCGGATGTAGAGCAGCCCCTTGCGGACCTGGTAGAGCGTCATCCCGGTCGCCGCGACCAACTGCGCGGTGGACAGCCCGGCGGGCCGGGCCTCGCGCAGCGCCATCAGGACCCGGTCCCCGCACACGTTGGCGGCCAGGCGGCCGCCCGCACCGGCCATCACCAGCCTCCCGGCTACTGCTGGTCGCGCAGCAGCGCGGCCAGGCCCTCGTCCAGGGCGGTGTTGCCGGTGTCGACCGCGTGCTCCATCCAGTCGGCGGTCGTGCGGACCCGCGTCAGGTTCTTGTGGATGCGGGCGCGTTCGTCGTCGGTGAACGACCGGCCCCGCAATCCCGGCACGATCCGGCCGCCGGCGGCCACGAAACTGGCGCAGGCGCCGATCAGGTCGATGCAGCCCATTGTGTGGTCCACCCGCCGCAGCGCCGGGCCGGCGACCTGCCGGGCGGGTTCGCCGGCGGCGTGGTCGACCTCGTGCTGGGCCCGGTTCACCAGATGCCGGGCCGTGTGGTCCTGCATGGCCGTCCGCGCGACCGCCGGACGCCGCAGCAGGTCGGCGGCCGCGGCCGAGGCGACCTGGTCATCGGCGGCCAGGTCGTGGATCGCGCGGACCTTCTGCGCAAGGGTGGTCGGGGTCCGGGTCGGCTGCCCGATCCGCGTGCGAGCCGCGTCCTCGGTCCAGCGGCGGCGGCCGGTCCGCTCGTCCAGCGGCGGGTCCGCAATGGCCGCCCACCGCTCGTCGTCGTCGGTGATGCTGGCCAGGATCCGGTGGATGTAGTGCGACACCCCGGCGCGGCGGCGGGCCGCCGGCCAGCGCGAGGACACCCACCGGTAGGTCAGCAACGCCTTGGTCGGAACACCGATGTCGTCGGCGAACATCGCCAGCACCTCGGTCACGCCGACCATCTTCTCGACCGGGCTGTGACCTTGCCCTCCGTGCTGCTGGATCGGTTCGATCTCCAACGCGGTGCCCCCAGGGCGAACTGGCAACGTGACTGCACCTCCACCAGCTCGCGCGCCTTGGTCACCAGTTCCAGGTAGCGGTCCTGGCTGACCCGCCCGACCATGCTCGCGCCCATGCCCATGCCTCCTCAAACGGGGCGAACGGACTCTTCTCTGGCGCGGCTGACGTCAGTGTGCGCTTGATCGCAGTCGGTGACAATCCCTGGTCACAAGAACCTTTTCCGGTGCGGTCAAACCTCAGGTGCCGATCAGCGATCCGTTCGCGGATCGGGCACTGCGCCCCCAACCCGAACGGCTTGCGCGGCCGCCGCCTGCCGCCGGCGCCGCGCCCGCGTCTTGCACCGCCGCGAACAAAAGATCGCACCCCGCTTGTGCTCCACCCCCACCACCCACACCGCCCCGCACTCCGGACAACTCACCCGGCTGTCGGGAGCGGAATCCACCACCCGCGCGACCCTCTGCCGCGTCCGCACCGCCCACCGCCAATGCCGCGCCCGGCACGCCGAACTGCAAAACACCGCATCCCTACGCGCCCGCACCGGCAACGCCTCACCACAGCCCGGACACAACCGCCGCGCAAACTTCCCGACCACCCCACCCACAGTGCGCCCCGCCCCGGCCGGATCACCAGACTGATTCACCAAGATCAGCATTCAGAGACAGCCACTAAGAGCGCCTCAGTATCATCCGGGAATGCTCTACGGCAGGACCCGTGAACAGGGGACGCTCGACCGGCTTCTCGCCGAGGCGGCGGGAGGCGCCAGCGGCGTCCTGGTGGTCAGCGGCGATCCGGGCGTCGGCAAGTCCGCGCTGCTCGACCACGCCGTGGAGCGCGCCGGCGCGGAGTTCACGGTGCTGCGCGGCATGGGTGTGGAGTCGGAGGCAGAGTTGCCCTACGCGGGGCTGCATCTGCTGCTGGCGCCCGTGCTGGGGCGGGTGGAGGAGCTGCCGGAGGTCCAGGCGACGGCGCTGCGCGGCGCGCTGGGCATGTCCACGGCCCGGGCCGGTGACCGGTTCCTGGTCGGAGTCGCGGTGCTGAGCCTGCTGGCGGCCGTGGCGGCGGAGCGGCCCCTGCTGTGCGTGATGGACGACACGCAGTGGCTGGACCGGGCCTCGGCCGACGCCCTGCTGTTCGCCGCGCGCCGACTGCGCAGCGAACGGGTGGCCCTGCTGCTGGCCGCGCGCGAGGAGTTCCACGCTCCCGGCCTGCCCGAGCTACGGGTGTCCCCGCTGGAGTCCCCGGCGGCGGGCGAGCTGGTGGACGCGGTCGCGCCGGGCCTGGCCACGGACGTGCGCGAACGCGTGCTGGCGGAGGCGGGCGGCAACCCGCTGGGGCTCATCGAGCTGCCCCGCGGCGTGTCCGGCGGCGATCTGGGCGAGCTGCCGCTCACGCGGCGGCTGCTGGAGGCGTTCGGGCGGCGGGCCACCGCGCTGGGCGAACCGGCCGGGACCCTGCTGCTGGTGGCGGCGGCCGAGGACACGGGCGAGCCGTCCCTGATCATGCGCGCCGCGTCACGCCTCGGCGTCGGCGAGCAGGCCCTGGAGGAGTGCGAACGTTCCGGCCTCGTCGAGGTGACCGCGGGGCGGGTGCGTTTCCGGCATCCGCTGGTCCGGTCGGCGGTCTACCAGGCGGCGGGCTTCGCCAGGCGCGGGGCGGTCCACCGGGCGCTGGCGGAGGTCAGCGAGCCCGAGCGGCGGATCTGGCACCTGGCCGCGGCGGTGACCGGAACGGACGAGGAGCTGGCCGCCGAGCTGGCGCGGTCGGCCGAGGCGTTCGCACGGCGCAGCGGGCACGCGGCCGCGGCGGCGTGGGAGCGGGCCGCGCTCCTCACCCCCGAACCGGGTCTGCGGACCGTGCGGCTGGCCAACGCCGCCGAGGCGGCCATCTCCGCCGGGCGGCTGGGCCGGGCCGCCCGGCTCACCGACCAGGCGGTGCGCCTGACCGGCGACGGGCTCGTCCTGGCCCGGCTGGCCAACCTCCGGGCCGACGTCGACTTCGAGCGCGGCGCCGTCGAGACCGCGAGCCTCACCCTGCTGGAGGCCGCCAGGCCGCTGGCCTCGGCGCACCCCGGCCGGGCCGCCGCACTGCTGATCCAGGTCGTGCGCAACGCCTGGTACGCCCATGACCTGAAGCTCTCCCGCCAGGCCACCGACCTGCTGGCCTCCCTCGGCCACGGCGCCGACCCGGCCCGCCCGGCGCTGGCCATGGCCTCGGGGATCACGGCGCTGCTGGAGGACGATCCGGAGCGGGCCCTGCCGCTGCTGCGCCAGGTGGTCGAGGGCGGGAGGCACGTCGACCACGGCGAACACGGCCTGCGCAACAACGCCCTGGCGATCGCCCTGCTCGTCGGCGACCACACCACCGCCCTGAACATGGCGCGTGCGCTGGCCGCCGAATGCGCCTCGCTCGGCATGGTGGCCTGGCTGCCGCACACCCATCTGGCGCTGGCCTCCGTCGAGCTGCTGCGGGGACGCCACCTGGACGCGGCCGCCGACGCCGACCACGCCGAGCAGGTGGCGGCGCAGACCGGCCAGACGCACCTGGAGGCGCAGGCGCGCGGGGTGCGGGCCTGGCTGGCCGCGGTCCGCGGCGCCGAGGAGGACTGCCGGCGGCTGGCCGGGCGGGCGGCGGCGACGCCCTCGGGCCAGGTGTGGGCACAGTGGGCGCTGGGCCTGCTGGAGCTGGCCCGGGGCCGTTACCAGCAGGCCGCCGACCATCTGGCCCGCGCCGCCCGCCGGCAGCCCGCCGCCGCCCCCGACCTGGTCGAGGTCCTGGTCAGGCTGCGGGAGCCGGAGCGCGCCCGCGCGGCCCACGACCGGTTCGTACTGTGGGCGGAGGCCAGCGGCCAGGCCTGGGCGCGGGGTCTGCTGGCCCGCTGCCGGGCGCTGCTGGACGGCGACGAGCGGGACTTCGCCACAGCGATCGACCTGCACCGGGCCGCCGACCGGCCCTTCGACGCCGCGCGCACGCGGCTGCTGCTGGGCGAGCGGCTGCGGCGCGAGCGGCGCAAGCAGGAGGCCCGCCCGGTCCTGCGGGAGGCGGCGGACACCTTCGAACGGCTGGGCGCCGCCCCCTGGCTGGACCGGGCCTCCTCGGAGCTGCGCGCCACCGGCGAGTCCCCGGCCAGGAGCGCCGACGCCGCCCTGCTGGCGCGGCTCACGCCGCAGGAGCTCCAGGTGGTGCGCCTGGCCGCGACGGGAGCCACCAACAAGGAGATCGCCGCCCGGCTGTTCCTCAGCCCCAGGACCGTCGGGCACCACCTGTACAAGGCGTATCCGAAGCTGGGCGTCACCACCCGGACCGAACTGGCCGGCCTCATCCTGTCGTGACGCGCAGCGGGTTCTCCACGACGAGCGCGGCGACCACGACGGCCGCCACCGCGACGGCCGTCAGCGCGGTGAAGGCGACCTGGACCGAGCCCGCCTCGTACAGCGCCCCGGTCATCGTCACCCCGGCCACGCCGCCGAGCTGGCGCAGGAAGGGACCGGCGCCGCTGGCCACCCCGACGTCCGCGACCGGGACGCTGTTCTGCGCGACGAGGGTGACCAGTTGCATGAGCATGCCGGACCCGACGCCCAGCACGGCCAGCACGGCCCCGCCGGCGCCGGTCAGCGCCGTGCCCGCCGCGCCGACCGCGACCAGGGACGTCCCCGCCACCAGGACCGGCTTGTAGCGGCCGGTCGCGCTGATCACGCGTCCGGACAGGAACGAGGCGGCGACCGACCCGGCCAGCAACGGCAGCAGCAGGACGCCGCTGGCGGCCGCGGAGCCGCCCCCGGCCTGGAGGTGGAGCGGGAGGTAGGTGACCGAGGAGAGCATCACCGCGCCCTGGAGCGGGGCGAGGATCGCGGCCAGGGCGAAGTTCCGCACGGCCAGCAGGCGCGGGGGCAGCACGGCCAGGTAGTCGGCCGGCCGTCGGGCCCTGCCCTCCCGCGCCGGTGGCGGGAGCCGCACCAGGAGGGCCAGCGCCACGAAGGCGACACCGCCCAGCGGAAGGTTGACCAGGTAGGCCCAGCGCCAGGACAGCGCGTCGGTGAGCAGCCCGCCCGCCAGCGGGCCGCCGACCATCGCCACGGCCGTCACCGAGGTGACGTACCCCTGGTACCGGGCGCGCTCGCGGGGCGGGACCAGCGCGGCGACCACGGTGATGACACCGACCATCAGCCCGCCCGCTCCGACGCCCTGCACCGCCCTGGCCGCCACCAGTTGGGGCATGTCCTGCGCCGCGGCGCAGGCCGCCGACCCGATCTCGAAGAGCACCAGCGCGGCCAGCAGCACCCGCTTGTGCCCCCGCAGGTCCCCCGCCCTGCCCCACAGGGGCAGGGTGAGGGTGGAGGCCAGCGCGTAGGCCACGACCACCAGCTCCACCTGGTCCCGGCCGCCCAGCTCGGCGACCAGGGTGGGGGCGATGACACCGGTCAGCGTGGTGTCGATGGTGGCCAGCAGCAGCAGTATCAGCAGACTCGCGAAGACGGTCCGCACGGCTACTTCATCATCGCGGCGGACATCTGCTTCTTCAGCGGCGGCACCGCGTTGAAGAAGCGGAACATGTTCCTGGTGAAGAAGCGCCGCGCGGAGCTGTCGCTGACGCCCATCCTCAGGTTCCGCATGGCCAGCGCCACCGCCTTGAACCCGTAGTCGAGCATCTCCACCTCGTAGGCGTGCACCGCGTCGAGCAGCGCCCGTTCCCCCCTGGCGTGGCCGATCAGGTTCGCGCACAGCAGGCGGGCGTCCAGGATCGCGGTGTTGGCGCCGACCCCCGCGGTGGGCGGCATGTTGTGGATCGCGTCGCCGAGCAGCGTGACGTTGGTGCTGCGCCACGGGCCGACCGGGGTGGAGCTCTTCAGCGGGAAGATCGAGATGCTGCCGGGGTCGCTGCGCGCGATCAGCTCGTGCAGCCGGGGGCTCCAGCCCTTCAGCGCCCGGAAGGCGACCCGCTGGAGGCCGTCGCCGTCCATGCGTTCCAGCTCGGCCCGGTCGCCCAGCTTGTCCCAGGTGGTGACGAGGTTCCACATGATGTAGTCGGCGCTGTCGTCCAGCAGCAGCCCGCCACCGGCGGGTGCCCTGGCGACCGAGCTGCGGCTGCGGAACTCGTGCGCGGCCAGGAAGACGGCCTCGCCCTGTGGCCCGAACAGGAAGCCCGAACCGGCGAACAGTTGCCCGGGCAGGAGCGCGCGGGTCCCGTCGTCCAGCGGGACCTTGGCCGAGAGCGACAGCGCGCCGGTGTCGACGCGCTCCGCCTCCGGCAGCAGTTGCCTGCGGACCCGCGAGTTGACGCCTTCCGCGCCCACCAGCAGGTCGCCGTCGGCGTGGGTGCCGTCGTCGAAGTGCGCACGCACCCTGCCGTCCGGGAGCTGCTCGTACCGCGTGAACGTCTTGCCGTAGTGGACGACCCCGTCCAGGTCGCTCAGCAGCACCTCCCGCAGCGAGATGCGACTGACGGACTTGAAGCTGTCGATGTAGCGCTCGGGCGCGTCGGGGTCCCCGATGGTCAGCAGCTCGGAGAAGTCGGAGTCGTAGAAGCCCAGCGTGGTGTTGGGCTTGCCGGACGTCGCCACGAACCGGTCGTACAGCTCCTCCGGCAGGCACTCGTGCAGCGCCGCGCACCCCTTGGGCGAGATGTGGATCCGGTAGCCCTGCAACCGGTCGTCCCTGGTCCGGTCGCGCTCGTGGACCGCCACCGAGATGCCCGCCTTGCGCAGCCCCTGGGCGAGCGTGAGCCCGCCGATACCGCCACCTGCGATCAGGACATGGAACGCCATGACGTCCTCCGAACCGGGTAGAGAGTTGATCACGAATCGACGTCTCCGACGGTAGGGATCCGGCCCCTGCCGGGGCATCGGGCATTCGACTTACGCGGCGCCCCATCCCGGTGACGGAGAGGCGCACGCCGGGCGGTGACACGGCGGGGCGGTGACACGGCGGGGCCGCGCGCCGGGGCGGGTTCCCGGTGCGCGGCCCGCGAGGACGGTGTCGCGTCAGGGGCGGCGGGCGGTCAGCCTCCGACGCGGTCGTAGAGGAGGCAGAGCGCGCCGCTGTCGGTGACGGCGGGAGGCCCGGCGGGACGCCAGCTCGACGCGGGCAGGCCGTCGTCGAACAGGCGGCGCCCGCCGCCGACGATCTCAGGGCACTGGGTGACGCTCAGCCGGTCCAGCTCGCCGGCCCGCAGCAGGGCGGTGATGACGTCGGCGCTGGCCAGGACGAGGATGTCGCCGCCGGGCATCCCCCGCAGGTCCTTGACCGCCGCGGCCGGGTCGGTCGCGAGGATGCGGGAGTTCTGCCAGGTCGGCTCGGTGAGGGTGGTGGAGAGCACGACCTTCTCAGTGGCGTCGAGCCACTGGGCGAACGCCCGGTCCCGGGGGTCGGCGGCCGGGTCCTGGGCGACGGTCGGCCAGTAGCCGCCGAAGCCCTCGTAGTTCTTGCGGCCGAGCAGGACGGTGGTGGCCGCCCCAGTGAGGCGGGCGAGGTGGTCGCGGGCGCCGTCGCTGATCGCGTGCGGGCCGATCCAGCCCATGTCGTACGCGCCGCCGGGCCCGGTGATGCGGCCGTCCAGCGACAGGGCGATGTTGCCGACGACCTTGCGGCCGTCGTGGTGCGTCGTCATCGTGGTCATCCTTCGTCTGCGTGGGTGAGAGCGTCCTGCCAGGAGCGCAGGAACGCCGGGTAGTCGGCGGCGAACCGGTCCAGGTCCTCGGCGGCGCCGGGCGTCAGCGCGGTGAGGTCGTAGGTGACCTCGACGGTCGAGCGCCGGTCGCCGTCGGCGGTGAGGGTGACCGTGACGGTGCCGGCCCGCACGCCGGGGGTGACCCGGGCGTAGGAGATGCGGCGGCCCGGCCGGCGTTCGAGCACCACCCAGGTGGTGGGTTCGGCGTGCGAGGTCTCGAAGACGGTGCCCGGCGCCGTGTCGTCGGGCGCCGGAGCCGGGAAGCGGGGCCGCCAGCCCTCGACCCAGCGTTCCTCGCCGCGCGGCGTGAAGAGCGTGAACGCCTCCTCCGGCGGGAGGGGAACGGTGAGGCGCCCCGTCAGCGTGTGCCGGGCGGTCACTTCTCGACCAGCCGGTGGGCGTCCTGGGCGGTCAGGGTCAGGTCGTAGACGACCTTGAGCTGCTCGATCTTCTGGAGGGTCTCGGCCGAGAAGGGCGCCTTGCCCTCGAAGACGTGCAGGGTGATGCCCTCGACCAGCTCACCCAGGGGCATGTCCAGGTATTCGGCCAGCCCTTTGAGGACCTTGAGGAGGTTCCGTTCGATCCGCAGCCCGGTCTGGGCCCGTTCGATTTGTACCATGGTAACAATGTAGCACGGTAAATCAATGGATCCCGACGCGGACGGGGCCGGGACAGCCGAAAGCCCCCAGGCGATGGCTCGCACTGGGGGCCGACGTGACGGAGCGCCCGAGCCGTTAAGCGTTCCTAACGCACTGAGGTCTGGCGTGATCGGGCTGGCGGGCGTTGACAAGGATCTCGCCGAGGGCTCCCACGCACAGGTTCCTCTAGAGTTGCCCGTTTCACAGGTTCCGGTCAGCACGGCCTCGCGGCGAAAGGGAACCGGAGCCGGCATCACAACGTCGATGAGTGGGCGAGAACCACCTTGACTAGGGAAAACGGGGAAAGTGATGTTGCGACGTCGCATGGTGAGCGCCGCAGTGATGGTGGCGTGTGTCGCGCTGACGGCCTGCGCCAGGGATACGACGGTCGCGGTGGGACAGGCACGACCAGAGGCCAGGAAGATCGGCATCGCTTGGAAGCCGCGTCAGACGGTCAACCCCGCGCAGTGGCCGAACGCCTGTGACCTGCTCAGCAAGAAAGAACTCCAGGCGATCCTGCCACAGGCCGAAGCCATCAAAACCAAGGCGAGCCGGAGTGAGGTCGACCGCTTGGACTCCTCCGGTCGTCGGGTCGCCACCGACAAGGCACCTCATGCCGACTGCGACTACGAAGTGAGCCTTCCCCACCACATCGCCAGGGACATGTACCGCTGGAACAACATCTGGATCCGGATCGAGGCCATCGGTGACCCCGCAGTGGTGGCGAAGTCCTTCGCCATCAGAAAGAGGGGCTGGCAGCGTGACGAGGACGGTGATCTGAAGGCCCCGGGCGCCGAGGCGTGCTTCTACTACGAGCAGGGCAGCACGTGGCGCATGCCCGACTCCGTCATGTGCCACCGCGGACCGCTCATGTTCTCGATCGCCGTGCTGAGGTGGCCCGCCACCTTCAAGAGCATCGAAGGCGATGACATCATCGAGCCCCGCAGAACCCTTGAGAAGCAGATCTACCCCGCAGTGATCCAGTCGATCACCGCCAAGGTCTGAACCTCCCGAGAGGGGGCAGTGACGAAGCTCCGATGGCCCTCTCTCGCATACAAGGGACTCCAAGGCAGGCCAGATGGTTAGCGGCCAGTTGAGATTCCCCACTAGCGGCCGTTTAGAGCTCCTGACGCAATGTGCGTCGGAGGCGTCGCCAGCAGATGATGTCGCAGGCCAGCATCAGGAACGCCTCGTGGATGTCGTCGCGACGTTCCCAACGGATGCGCAACCGGCCGAACCAGTGCAGCAACGCCAGGGTCTGCTCCACCACCCACCGGTAGACGCCCCGACCCGACCCGTGCGGGCTGCCGCGCCGGGCGATCTTGGGTCGGATGCCCTTCTTGCGCAGCAGGCGGCGGTACTTGTCATGGTCATAGCCGCGATCGGCGTAGACCACCGGCGGCCTGCACCAGGGTCGTCCGACCTTGCCGCGGATGGGCGGGATCGCCGCCAGAAGCGGAAGGATCTGGGTGACGTCGTTGCGGTGGCCACCGGTCAGGGTGACGGCCAGGGGGATGCCGCCGCCGTCGCAGATCAGGTGGTGTTTGGAGCCCGGTCGGCCGCGGTCGACCGGGCTCGGCCCGGTTTTGGGCCGCCTCGCAGTGCCCGCACGTGCGAGCTGTCGATCACCGCCCGAGACCAGTCGATCTGATCGGCTGTGCGCAGTTCGGCCAGCAACACCTCGTGCAACCGGTGCCACACCTTCGCCTGGTTCCAGTCCCGCAGCCGCCGCCAGCACGTCATACCCGACCTAAACCCCAACTCCTGGGGCAGGTACTCCCAGGCGATCCCGGTATGCAGGACGAACAGGATGCCGCACAGGGCTTGGCGGTCGTCCAGGCACTTGCGGCCCGGATAGCGGTAACGCCGCTGGACCACCGGCAACAACGGCTCGATCCGGACCCACAGCTCGTCCGACACCATCCACGGGGGTGACTGTCGTCTCCGACCCATACCCTCCAGCCAACGCCCGCTGCCTGGGCCGCGCTAGACCTCATTGCGTTAGGAACTCTCAGCCCCGTGCCGGACGAGGTCGGGCGCGGGCTGGCGGCGTACCGGGCGGGTGGCATCTCGCAGGCGCGGACCCTGCTGACCACGATCGCCGGTGCGGGACGCACCAGCGTGTCCGGGCATGGCTGGAACAGGTGGCCGCGGGCGAGGACCCCTGGCTGGGCCCCCTGGCCGCCGTGATGCTCACCCCGGAGTTCCAGAGCTCCCTGGATGAGGCACGTTCAACGTGGACCTTGTCTACGAGCAGATGGAGAACAGCGGCGTCTCGGAGGGAGCGGTGGTGCGGGAGCCCTTCGAGGCCGTCCTCGGCCACAAGGAGGTCAGCCGTCCCGCTCTCGTGGACCTCGGCCTTTACCCGTTCCCCGCGGAGTTCGAGCCGGTGCACGCGGCCCTGGGGCGTCTGAGGAGCTGGAGCGACGAACGGTACGAGCGCGGTCGCGGGCTGGTGCTCGCGCTCCACACCTTCGTCGAGGACCGGCGCGACGACGAACGCACGCGGGGCCTGGCGGAGCTGCGGGAGAGGCTCGGCCTTCCCGAACCCCGCTGAGCGCGCCACGGCGCCGGAGGCGATGACGCGGTCGGGCCGGGACGCCGGTCAGGCTCCGATGCCTTCCTGCATGGTGACGGTCGGGGTGACCAGGACGGCGTCGAAGGCGTCGGGGACCGGCATGGTGAGGGTGGTGCTCTGCGTCCGCATCCGGGTGAGCTCGCCGGACCGGCCCGCGGCGCGGGCGGGGCGCAGGTCGATCAGCCCCGGTCCGATCCCCGCGTCGAGCGCGGCGGCCTCGACGCTTCCGGGCTCCGGCGGGCCGAGCGGGGTGTCGGCGATCGTGAAACCGAGGGAGGCGTTCGGGTCTGGACGCATCTCGACGGTGCGGTCGGCGGTGCTGGTGAGCGCCAGCGCGAAGTAGTCGTCGCCCAGCGTCCGGTGCAGGTGCAGCCCCATCGGCAGGGTGGTGAGGCGGCCGTCGTAGGCCACGGGGTGCTTCTGGATGTGGTTGTTGTGGGCGGCCAGCACGACGCGGGTTCCCGGGGCGGAGCGCGAGAGGTGCCACCGCACCGATTCGGCCATGTACCGGTCGCGGACCGAGAGGTCGGCGGGCGGGGCCGTCCCGTCGAACAGCCCGGCCGTCGCCCGGAGCGCGTCGTCGGCGTGGACGGCGGCTTCCAGCCGCCACATCGCGGTGTCGTAGCGGTGCTGATCGCTGCGCGGGACGTAGAGCGGCTCCAGCGCGCGGAAGCGCAGCCGCAGCCGGGCCAGCGCGGCGGTCAGGGCGTCCTGCCGGGCGGTGCCGAGCTCCGCCCGCGCGGGGACGGCCGAGGCCCCGGAGCCACCGGCGAGCCGCGCGGCGATGCCGATCGCGGACTCCGCCAGCGGCACGGCGTCGGGATCGACGTCCTGGAGGTATCCGGCCACCGGGACCAGCGCCGGGAGGAGCGACCCGCCGGCCTGCGGGATGTCGATGCCGGCGAAGCGCACCGGGCGGCCGGAGGAGATGTTGTGCCCGCGGACGAAGCGCAGCAGCTCCCCGATGCCCCAGGTGTCGGCGTTCTCGCTGATCCGCGCGAGATCCGCCTCCGCGCCGACGCCCTGGATCCACGGGTCCAGTTCGAGTCCTTCGCTGAAGCCGAACTCCAGGGCGAGGAGCGTGAACCCGCACCGTTCGGCCAGGAAGCGCAGGATGCGCTGCCGGGCGAGGGTGAACTCGCGGACGAAGTGGGCGTTCTCGCCGACCGCCACGACCCGGGCGCCGCCGATGATGTCGCGCAGCGGCTCGAGGTCGTCGAGCGGGACGTCCGGGTCCAGCGTGGTGAGGGCCACCGCGTGGTGGGCGAGCCAGCCGTCAACGGCCATGTCAAGATCATAACAGGGAGGCCCCGGATGGCGGTTCCCCCAGGTCACGAGCCCTGAGTCGGCGGTCCACCGGTCAGCTTCGTCTCCGCGAGGCGAGGACCAGGCCGAGCACGATCGGCACGGCCAGGCCGCCCGCGATCATCACCCATGCCGTCGATGACAGGCCCTCGTCAACGGGACCGGCGCGTCCGGCGAGAGGCGTGCCCGTCGGCGCGGAGGGCACCGCGAGAGGTCTGTCCGCCGCCCGGGTGCCGCCGCACAGCGACGCCGCCGGTCCACCCTCGTCCCGCGTCACGAAGACCAGGTACTCACGCCCCATCGCCACCTCCAGCCCGCAACCGGCCCCCGAACTCGCGGTCCGGACGCCTTGCCGGCGCGCGACCTGGCCCTTGTGCACGGCGCTCACCTCGAAGACGAGGGTGACGCTCCCGCCGTTCTCCGACTCGCGCAGGGCCGGGCGTCCGGTGAACACCGCGTCGGCGCGCGCGTACGCCTCCGCGTCGGTGACGCGCGCGCAACTGCACGCGCAGGCTCGATCAGGGGTCGCCAGGACGACACCGGAAACGACGGCGCCCACGGTCAGCACCCAAACGATCAGTCCGCGCGCCATCCCCCATAGACGCCGTCCGACGTCCCCCGGTTCCGGGGACCGCCGGACACGGGGTCGGCCAGGCGGGTCAGGGGGCGGTGAAGGTGCAGGGTAGGCGTTTGATGCCGTTGATGAAGCTGGAGGTCAGGTAGTCGGGTTCGCCGGCGGCGCGCAGGTCGGGCAGGCGGGTGAACAGCTCGCGGAACATCACCGTGATCTCGCGGCGGGCCAGGTTCGCGCCCAGGCAGAAGTGCGGGCCGGGTCCGCCGAAGCCGACGTGGTCGCGCACGTTGGGGCGGGTGATGTCGAAGCGGTCGGGGTCGGGGAAGACCGTCTCGTCGCGGTTGGCCGAGTTGTAGAACAGCATCACCTTGTCGCCCCTGCGGTAGGCGTGGCCGTTCATCTCGTGGTCCTCGGTGACGTTGCGGCGGAAGGTGATGACCGGGGTGGAGCAGCGGACGATCTCCTCCACGGCCCCGGCGATGTGGGTGTCGAAGTCGCCCAGCAGCAGGTCGCGCTGGTCGGGGTTGTCGGTCAGCAGCTTCAGGCCGTGGGCGAGGGCGGTGCGGGTGGTCTCGTTCCCGGCGACCACCAGCAGCAGGAAGAACGTGCCGAACTCGCGGGTGGTGAGCTTCTCGCCGTCGACGTTCGCGTTCACCAGCGCGGAGGTCAGGTCGCCGGTCGGCTCGGCGACGCGTTCCCTTCCGAGCTTGGCGGCGATCGCGTGGAGTTCGCGGCTGGCCAGCGCGACCTTGGCCAGGCCGAGGCCGGTGCGCAGCCGGCCCATCTCGGGGGTGATGCCGGTGTACTCGGCGTCGGTGTTGCCCAGCACGATGTTGGTCAGCCGCACGACGCGCGGGTAGTAGGAGTCGGGGATGCCGAGCATGTCGCAGATGACCTCGACCGGCAGCCGCACGGCGACCTTGGGGATGAAGTCGCCGGGGCCCGAGGCGACCAGCTCGTCGACGATGCGGGCGGCGCGGCGGGCGATGTCGTCCTCGGTCTTGGCGAGGGTCTTGGGCGTGAACGCGCGGGACACGATCCGGCGGATCTTGGCGTGCCGCGGATCGTCCATGTCGATCATGGAGCTGATGTAGCGGCGCAGCCAGGACGGGGAGTCCACCATGCTGGTGGCGTTGGGCTCGCTGGAGAAGACCTTGGGGTTGCGGCTGGCCTCGACGACGTCGGCGTGCCGCACCAGGGCCCAGTAGCCGTCGCCGCGCCGGGTGAAGGGCACCTCGGGCTCGGCGAAGAGGCGGGGGGCGCCCGCGGCGCGCAGCACGGCGAACGCGGCCTCGCGTTCGGGACGGGGCCGCTGCCAGAACCGCAGGTCGCTGATGTCGATGTCCTCGACCCGCAGGGTCGCCGGGGTGGTCACCGTCGTGCCGCCTTTCTCGCCGATGTCGGCTCCATGCTTGGGTAAGCGTCAGCTTACGGTCAAGGCCCGGCGCTGTCCCGTGACCCGCCCGGCCCGGGGCGGCGCCGGGCGCGTTCCCGCACCAGCATGCGGCCCGCGAAGCCCAGCACGGTGCCCAGGCCCCATCCGGCGAGGGCGTCGGTGGGCCAGTGGTAGCCCAGGGTGACCACGGCGACGGCGACGCCGACGATCAGGATGTGCGCGGCGGCCGCCCGGCGGCGGGAGGCGCCGGTGAGGGCGACCAGCATCGTCAGGCAGGCGGCGGCGTTGGCGGCGTGCCCGGAGGGGTAGGACAGGTAGCCGTCGGCGAACAGCACGTCGCGGCCGCTGAGCGGCGGGGTGCGGCCGAAGGCGATCTGCGCGGCGCGGATGAGCAGCTCACTGGCCACCAGCCACACCGCCGTGCCCGCCAGCAGCCACGGGTCGCGGGCGCGCCGGGACGCCCACAGCGCCGCCAGCGCGGTGAGGCCGCCGACCAGCCAGTACTGGCCGCCGTTGACGACGGTGCGCCAGAACAGGTGCCAGGCCCCGGTGCGCGGTGGCAGCCCGTCGGCGAACACCCAGCCGTCGAAGCGGCGCAGCGGCCCGCCCGCCAGCACGTCGAGCGTGGTCGCCACGGTGAGGACGGCCGCCAGCAGCGGCAGCGCGTACGGCGGGGACAGGAGGCGCCCGCCCCCCGATCGGAGCACCTGCATGCCCTCGATCCTGCCGCATGGGGCGGGCGCCCCCGTTCACCGGCCGGACTCCTCGGCCTGCTGCTGGACCTTGGCCATGATGGCGTCGGTGGCGGCGCCGATGAACCGGGGCCGGTTGGCGGCGGCCCAGTCGCGGCTGGCGGCCGGGGCGCGGGCCGTCCCCTGGAAGGCGGGGGCGACGTGGCGGGCGAACAGCTCGTAGGAACGGCGGGTGGCGGCGATGTCGGCCCACTCGTGGGCCATCAGCAGGTAGGTGCCGAACCCGCCGGACTGGTCGGCCAGGCGCCGGATCTGGGCGACGGCGTCCTCGGGGGTGCCGATGACGCCGAGGCCGGTGGAGTTGACGGCCTCGACGAGCCGTTCGGGGTCGTCGGTGTCGGGGGCGATGGGCAGGGCGGCGACGTTGCGGAAGTAGCCGATCCAGTCGGCCAGCCCGAACGCCACGTCGCGGGCGGCCCGCTCGCGGGTCTCGGCCAGGTGCATGGGGCCGACCAGCCGCCAGCGGTCGCGGTCGGCGGCGGTGCCGTACCTGGCGGCGCGTTCCTCCATGACGCCCCAGTGGTAGCCGAGGGCGTCGAACCCGGCGGCCTGGGTGGCGCCCAGCGACAGCAGGGAGCAGCCGAAGCGCCCGGCGGCGCGCGGCCCGGACGGGGACACCATGGCGGCGACCGCGACCTCCAGCTCGCGCTGGTGGGGACGTAGTTGCAGGCGGGCGTCGCGCAGCTCGAACCAGTCGGTCTTCATCGTGACCGGCTCCTCGGTGCGCAGCAGCAGGAGGACGGCCTCCAGGGCCTCCTCCATCATGTCGCGCTGGCGGGCGACCTCGATGCCCATCATGTGGGCGTCGGAGGGCAGGGCCCCGGGGCCGACGCCGAGCATGACGCGGCCGCGGGTGAGGTGGTCCAGCAGCACCATGCGGTCGGCCAGCATCAGCGGGTGGTGGTAGGGCAGCGACGACACGCCGGTGCCCAGGCGCAGGTGGCGGGTGCGTTCGGCGGCGACGGCGATGAACACCTCCGGCGAGGCGATGATCTCGAATCCGGCCGAGTGGTGCTCGCCGATCCACGCCTCGTCGAAGCCGAGGGCGTCCAGGTGGACCAGCAGGTCCAGGTCGCGGTGCAGGGCCAGGGTGGGGTTCTGGCCGGCGGGATGGAAGGGGGCGAGGAAGACGCCGAAGCGCTGCGGGCCGGTCGGGGCGGCGGGGCCGGTCGGGGCGGGTGCGGTCATCGGAACCCCCGGTCGTCATCTAGAACGGCGTTCGGAACGTGCCTATCATCCGCACGACCGCCCGTCGAGCCTCGCGCGCCTCCGCCGGACAGGGACCTGCTCAGAAGGTCGGGTGGATGTCGACGGTCTGGCCTCCGGTGGCGGTGTGGTTGGGGCCGAGTGACCATCGGGTGTCGTTGATGAGCGGCTTGTACTCGAAGGGGCGTCCGGCGGGGACGCCCTTCACCGTGCACCTCCAGAGGGCGGCGGAGTGGTTGACGCAGTCGTGGCCGGCGGACCAGCTCAAGGGGGCGGTGCCGCCGCGCAGGGTGATGCGGTTGCCCCAGCCGACGTCCCGGTGAACGTTGATCACGGTGTCGGGGGTGCCGCCGGGGCCCTCGACGGTGGCGCCGACGTGGAGGGCGAGGGCGCTCATCCTGGGGACGTCGGCGGTGAAGGTGCCGTCGGCGGCGACGGTGACGACGTGGGTGGCCTTGCAGCTACGGGCGGCGGGGTCATGGTCGCCGCCGATGACGTTGCAGTAGCGCCCGGCGGGCAGCCGGGTCCGGTAGGTGCGGTTCCAGCCGGTGGTCTCGTCGCGGTTGATGACGACGTAGCCCTTCGCGCCGCGGCTGAAAGCGATCTTGTTGCCGGGGCCGCCCTCGGAACGGTCGCTGTACCAGTCCTGCTCGGGGGCGTCGGCGGCCTTGTTGACCGGGGTGTCGCCGACCGCGTTGCGGAAGCCGACCATGTCGGCGGTCTCGCTGTGGCGGTGTTCGCAGATCCAGTTCGCGCCGTCGCAGGTGACGGGCGTGGTGGTGCCGTCGGCCGTGCGGGGTGGGCTGGTGTCGCGCCGGGTGAACCCGAAGCTGGACATCACCAGCGGGGTGCCGTAGTCCCAGCCGAGCAGGAAGACGTTGGCGAGCCGGTACGCGGCGCCCTTCTTGTAGGTGAGGATCTGGCGGTCCTGGCCGCCGTCGGCGGCCGGGAGCGCGTCGCGCTGGCTGTCGTGGTTGTCGACCATCACCACGGCCCTGTCGCCCGCCTCCATGTCGTCGCCCCAGCCCACGGGGAACGCGTGGAGCTGGTGGATCCGGTCGGCGGGGTCGGCGGCGCTCCAGAACTTCCTGGAGATGAAGTTCATGGCCTGGACCTCCTTGAGGTCGCCGTTGCCGCGGTACTCCGACGGCCTGACCGGTTCGCCGCTCCCGTACAGGACCTCCTGGTAGACGTAGGGGTCGCGGGTGCCGGTGTAGGACGGGTCGGCGTCGATGTGCGCGCGCGTCTCGCGCAGGATCGCGGCGATGTCGGCGGCGGGCATGTGCTTGCTCGCGTCGAGCCGGAACCCGTCCACGCCCAGCGAGGCCAGGTCCTTGAGGTACCGGCCCAGACGGGTTCGCACGTAGGGGCTCTCGGTCTTCAGGTCGGCCAGGTTCTCCAGCTCGCAGTTCTGTACCTCCCAGCGGTCGCGGTAGTCGCGGATGGGGCGGCGGCAGGTGTGGAAGTCGGCGTCGGAGAACGTTCCCGGGTAGGTGTACTTGTCGGGGAAGCGGGTGCCCGCCGAGCCCTGGCCGCCGGACACGCCGGTCGTGTGGTTGACGACCGCGTCGGCGTAGATCTTCACGCCGCCGGCGTGGCAGCGGGCCACCATGTCCTTGAAGTCGGCGAGGTCGCCGCGCCGGGTCCTCAGCCTGTCGAGGTCGTAGCTGACGGGCTGGTAGTCCTGCCACCAGGGGTGGCCGCCGTCCCCGGCGTCGGGGAGGACGACGTGTTCGTGGGGCGGCGAGACCTGCACCGCGCCGTAGCCCTTGCGGCCGAGGAAGGTCTCGCATTCGGCGGCGACGGACTTCCACGGCCACTGGAACAGCTGGACGATGACCGTCCTTCCGCCCGGCGGGGCGGCGAGCGCCCGGGGCTGCGGGGTGAGGGCGGTCGCGACGGGGGTCGCCAGCAGCAGCGCCGCCGCGGCCACCGGGGAACGGGGGATCCGCATGGGTTCTCCTTGGGGTGGGAGGAGGGGGTCCGGCGCGGCCCGGTCAGCGCTGGACGAACACCGCGACGGTCCGGCCCGGGACCTGGAGCGTGCCGGTCGCGGTGTCGGCCGACGCCGTCCGGACGACCGGATCGGAGGAGGCGGCCTGGACGGGGTGCAGCCGCGTCGCCGTGCCCGCCAGGGCGGGGACGGTCTGCCGTTGGACGTGCGGGGTCGCGTTGAACACGACGGTGACGGACCGCCAGCGGGGGTCGAGACCGCGCCCGTCGAGCCGCATGGTGATCACGCCGGGGGCCTCCCCCGGCGTGCCGCTGAGCGGGAACGACAGCCGGCGCTGGACCTGGCCGGCGTCGTCCAGGGCGAACAGCGGCGTGGAGGCGCGGACGCGCAGCAGCTCGCCGACGCGTTCGCGCGTCGCGTCGATGTCGGCGCAGCCGGGCCTGAGGCGGGGGTCGGCGAGCAGGGGGCGGGCGTGGGACCACTTGTCCTGGTTGTCGGCGGCCGGGGGCAGGCCGCCGCCGAAGGCGTTGCCGAGGCGGCAGTCCCAGTGCATCCGGTTGAACCAGTCCCCGGAGTCGTAGGAGTTGCGGTCCAGCGACTTGGAGCGCAGCCGTTCCGAGCCCGCGTGCACCAGCGGCATGCCCTGGGACAGCAGGGCGGTGGACAGCGACAGCGCCTGCATCCGCGTCCGGTCGGCCATCGTGGTGTTCCGGAGCAGCTTGTAGGCGAGCGCGTCGTGGAGCGTCTCGTTGTCGTGGGCGTCCACGTAGGTGACGGCCTCGCCGGGTGCGGCCGTGTAGCCGGTGGGCGCGCCGTTGTAGTCGATCTGCGCGCCGGTGGCGGCGCGGCCGCCGGAGGCGGTGAACCGGTAGTCGCGCAGGTTGCCGGTGAGCCCGACCTTGATCTGGTCGGCCAGGTGCAGCAGGCGCGCGCGCTGCGCGGGCTCGGCGCCGTTGGCCGGGGAGTCGTTCGGCGCGGTCCACAGTCCCGAGCCGAAGCCCTGGACGCGCGGGTCGGCGTCGAACGGGCCGCCGCCGCGCACCGCGTCCCGCAGCCGGTCGTTGAACGTCGCGACGCCGGTCCCGGCCATGGCCGCCTGGGTGGCCTGGACGAACCGGGCGTTCCCGGCGACCTCCCCGAAGTCCCAGCCCTCCCCGTACAGCACGACCGACCGGCCGTCGACGCCGTCGCGCCCGACGGTGAGCCGGTCCAGGGCGCGCCGCACCCGCAGGATGTTCGCCCGGGGGTGGTGGCCCATCAGGTCGAAGCGGAAGCCGTCCACCTTGTACCGCCGCGCCCACGTGACGACCGAGTCGACGACGAGCCTGCCCATCATCGCGTGCTCGGGCGCGGTGTTGGCGCAGCAGGTGGAGGTGGTCACCGCCCCGTTGTCGTCCAGCCGGTGGTAGTAGCCGGGCACGACGCGGTCCAGGACCGAGCGCGGGTCCTGCCCGGCGGCGAAGGTGTGGTTGTAGACGACGTCCATCACCACCCGCAGCCCGGTCCGGTTCAGACCGGCCACCATCTCCCGGAACTCGCGGACGCGCGCGGGGCCGTCGGGGTCGGTGGCGTAGGAGCCTTCGGGGACGGTGTAGTGCAGCGGGTCGTAGCCCCAGTTGAACGCGTCGGCGTCCCGGGTGGCGGCGACGCAGCGTTGCTGGGCGTCGGAGTCGGCGGGGAACGCGGCCAGGTCGCAGGCGGGCGCCCGCTGGTCGGCGCGGCGCTCGGGCGCGCTGGCGAAGTCGAACGCCGGAAGCAGGTGGACGTGGGTGAACCCGTCGCGGGACAGCCGCGCCAGCGCCCGCGTCCCGGCGGTTCCGCGGCGGGTGAACGCGGCGTAGGTGCCGCGCAGCCGTTCGGGCACGGTCCGGTCCGACGCCGAGAAGTCGCGCACGTGCAGCTCGTAGATCGCGGCGCGGCGCGCCGGGCGGGGCTTGCGCAGCGCGGGCCAGCCGGGCGGGGCCAGGGCCGGGTCGGCCAGGTCGAGGAGCAGGCTGCGGCGCGAGTCGGCGGTCAGGCCCGGGCTGTAGGGGTCGGTGACGACGTTGGTGACGATCCGGCCCGCGGCGGGGGCGAACACCGTGACCGCGTAGGCGTAGGGGCGGCCCTTCCAGCCGGGGCGGCCGGTGACCGACCAGACGCCGGTGGCGTCGTCGCGCCGCATGGCGATCCGGCGGCCGTCCAGGTCCAGGGCCACGTCGCGGGCGGTGGGCGCCCACACGGCGAGGGTGGGCGTGCCGCGCCGCCAGACCGGCCCGAGTTCGGCGCGGGCGGCCGCGCCGTACACGTCGTCGAGGACGCCGGGGATCTGGACTCCGGTCGCGTCCAGCAGCGTGCCGTCCGCCGCGCGTTCGACAGCGACGACCTGGCCGCGCAGGACGGAGGCGGCGCGGGCCGCGTCGCCGGGGGCGAGCCGGAACGCGGCGTGCGCGGCCAGGTGCGGACGGCGGGCCCGCTGCGCGGCGGTGAGGCCGCCGGGGACCGGGGTGAGCGGAAGGGCGTGCCGGTCGCCGACCAGTTCGCCGCGTTCGACCCGGAGGTCGCCCGCCGGTGAGTGGACGAGTTCGAACCGGTGGCCCGGGGCGGGGGCCGTCCGCCAGGCCAGCGTGGCGCGGTCGATCCAGTGGGCGCGGGCCGAGGCGGGATCGGGGGCGCGGCGGTCGGCGGCACGAGCGGGAGCGGGCCGCACGGGGACGGTCAGGGCGGCGGCCAGAACGGCGGCCAGAGCGGTGACGAGGACGGCGGCGGAGGTGCGGCGGGCGGGGGACGTGACCACGCGGGCCTCCCGGCGTTGAAAGGGTTGCCGGGAAGTTACAAAGACTTTCAGAAAGTTGCAAGACCCAAGTCGGGTTCTCATCGACCTCGATCACCGATCGCGTCGCAAAATCCATGCTCACCGGCATGGCAAGACCTTCCCGTACGTGCAAGTCATTGCAAGGATCCCAGCCTCGCGAACGCCGAGCACGGCCCTAGACGTCCGGATGGCCGAACGCGTACAGCTCGCGGCCATCGGGTCCGGGGATGGTGACCGGGAGCCGCCCGCGCGGGATGTTGTGGCCGGTGAGGGTGGCGGCGGCCGCGCGCAGGGCCTCGGTGGTGCGCGAGTAGGTGGCCAGGAACGCCGGGACGCCGGGGAAGCGGGCGATGTCGTAGGGGTCGCCGACGGCGACGACGACCAGGGGCGCTCCGGTCGCGTTCAGGGCGGTGACCAGCGCGGCCTGTCCGGGGCGGGTGCGGGTGTCCCAGGCGCGGTCGGTGACGGCGACGACCAGGTCACGGCCGCGCGCCGCGGCGACGGCCCCGGCGACGCGCCCGGGGGCGGGGTCGGGGCCGGTCTCGACGACGGTGGCGGGAACGCGCCGGTCGAGCTCCGCGCCGAGGGCGGCGGCGCCGCATCCGGTGACCAGGAGGTCGCGGGCGTCCGGCGGCAGGGGCAGCAGGCGGTCGCGGTCGGTGAGCAGGGTGACGGCGCGGTCGGCGGCGCGCCGGGCGGCGGCCAGGTGCTCGGGGGCGCCGACGCGGGCGAGGGCGGCGGGGTCGGTGAACGGGTCGTCCAGCAGCCCCAGACGGTGTTTCAGGCGCAGGACGCGCCGCGCCGACGCGTGGAGGCGCTCCTCGGTGAGCTCTCCCGACCGCACGGCCGCCAGCACCGCTTCGAGCTGGGTGAGGAACCGTCCGGCGGGCGGTTTGAGCAGCAGGTCCACGCCCGCCTTGAGCGCCAGTACCGCGACGCGGTCGTCGCCGAAGCGCGCCCGCACGCCCCGCATGTCGAGGGCGTCGGTGACGACCACGCCGTCGAAGCCGAGCGTGTCGCGCAGCAGCCCCGTGATGACGGGCCGCGACAGGGTGGCGGGCAGGCCGGCGGGGTCCAGCGCGGGAACGACCAGGTGGCCGGTCATGACCGAGGCGACGCCGGCGTCGAGCGCGGCGCGCAGCGGCGGCAGGTCCAGGCGTTCCCAGGTGTCCCGGTCGTGGGTGATGACGGGGACGCCGGTGTGGCTGTCGACGGCGGTGTCCCCGTGGCCGGGGAAGTGCTTGGCGGTGGCGGCCACTCCCCCGGCCTGCGAACCCTCGACGTGGGCGGCGGTCAGGACGGCGGCCAGGCGCGGGTCGGAGCCGAAGGAGCGGACGCCGATGACGGGGTTGGCGGCGCAGGCGTTGACGTCGGCGACCGGCGCGTAGGCGTGGGTGACGCCGACGGCGCGCAGCTCGCGGGCGGTCAGCAGGGCCAGGTCGCGGACGGCGGCGGCGTCGCGGGCGGCGGCCAGGGCCATCGCGCCGGGGGTGCGGGTCGCCGGGCGCGGCAGCCGGGTGACGGCGCCGCCCTCCTGGTCGGTGGCCAGCAGCAGCGGGAGGGTCCCGGCGTCGCGGGCGGCGCGTTGCAGCCCGTCCGACAGCGCGGCGATCTGGCGGGGATGGCGCAGGTTGCCGTGCTCGCCGCCGAAGTAGACGATCCCGCCGGGACGGTGCCGGGCCACCAGGTCGGCGGGGCGGTCCACCCCGTACCAGGCGCGGTTGCGGGGGTCGGCGGCGTGGGCGGCGTCGCCGTGGACGGGCAGGACGAACAGCTGGGCGGCCTTGTCGCGCGGGGACATCGCGTCCAGGAGCCGTTCCAGCCGGGAGTCGCCGCCGGTGAGGTCGTTCATGCGGTCCAGCCTGCCGCCTCGCCGTCCGGCTCCCCTGCGCGGGGGATGCGGGAGGGCGGAACGTAGGTGATCATTGCCCGATGGGCGAGATGTTCACGCACCGGCTGCGGGTGCGCTACAGCGAGTGCGACCAGCAGGGCCTGGTGTTCAACGGGCACTACCTCTTCTACTACGACGTGGCGGTGACCGAGCTGTGGCGGGAGGTGATCGGGGACTACACCGCGATGGTCGCCTCGGGCTACGACCTGGTGGTGGCCGAGGCGCGGATCCGCTACCGGCAGGGGGCCCGGTTCGACGAGCTGCTGGACATCTCGATGCCGGTCGCGCACCTGGGGACGACCAGCATGGTGGTGCGGCCGGAGTTCCGCGTGGGCGAACGGCTGATCGCCGACGGGGAGGTGCGGCACGTGTTCATCGATCCGGAGACCCATCGCAAGCGGGAGATGCCCGAGACGGTGCGGTCGGCGTTGCGGCCGTACCTCGCCGTGGAGTGACCGGGCCGAGGCGCCGGGACGGGCGGGTCGTGCGGGACGGGCGGCCGGCGCCTCGTCGGAGTCCTCGTTGTTCTCAGCAACGTTCCCGACTTGGAATCAGGTGTCGTTCCGACGCGCCCGGCGCAGTTCCCGCGCGATTCGATTGAAGTGGGTCGGCGGCCGGAGGGCAACCGATTTCCCGGTCGTCCTCCGGCCGCCGGTCAGGTCCGCCGCGGGTCGGACGTCCGCGGGTCGAACGTCGTCCGCGTGCTGAACAGGGAGGCGTAGACCGTGCGGCCGTGTTCGGTGACGACCTGCCCGGCCAGGTGGGGGGCGGTGACGGTGGACAGCCGCAGGTCCAGGTAGCTGTCCTCGTGTTGCAGGCGGACCGGCCCGGTGGGCAGGCGGGTGAGCCAGGAGGTGATCTGCGCGGCGCGGTGGGCGCGGTCGGCGTCCAGGGCGGCGCGCAGCTCCTCCAGGGAGTCCCCGCGGAGCGGTTCGGCCGTCCGGCCGGCGGGGCCGGGTTCGTGGTGCCAGGCGGGCACGCCGTAGGCGAAGCAGACCAGCGCGGCCCACACGTCGGCGAAGTAGGCGGGATCGGGGGCGATCTCCAGTCCGGCGAAGTGGCCGTTGATGAAGAACAGCGCGCCGAGCTGGCCGGGCTGCAGCTCCAGGCGGCTTTGGAACTGGGTGAGCACGGGGCGCTTGCGCGACAGGATCTGTTCCAGGTGGCCGCGGCGGGGCAGGCCGTAGCGGGTGTTGAGGTCGGCGATGTCGGTCCACAGCTTGCTGTAGCCCTGGACGCCGCGCAGTTCCAGCGCGCGGGCGCGCAGTTCCAGGGGGAGCACGAAGAACCACTGGTCGCGTTCGGCGAGGAAGCCGCCCTGGCCCTCCTGGACGCAGCAGGCGTCGGTGAACAGCAGGGACTGGCCGGCGGCCAGGAACGCCGAGCGGCACAGGGCGTGGTTCTGGGCGGCGTCCTGGATGTAACCGAGGTGCAGGGGGACGATGGCGACCCCGGTGTCGGCGCCGTTGTGCAGTTCGACCTGGCCGTAGCCGGGGACGCGCCGCAGTTTCAGGCCGCCGCGGGGCGGGGTGACGCCGGGACGGGCGGGTCCGGTGACCGGGACCATGGTGAGGGCGCCGGCCTGCTGGGGGGTGCCCAGGCGGTGCCCGGTCAGGTCGAGGGCTCCGGTGAGGTCGAGCGGGCCGGGCGGCGGCGCGGCCGGGTCGGGTCCGGGGTCGGTGGTCGGGGCGCTCATGCGGCGCTCCTCGTCGTCAGGTGGGCGGCCTGCCGGTGCAGGTCGGTCAGGCGGACGCGCAGGGCGGCGCGCAGCCAGGGCTGCCCGGCGGCGCAGTGCCCGAACATCCAGGGCAGCAGTTCGGCGAAGTCGTCCTGGTGCCAGAACCCGCGCTGCGGGAGGGCGGGGGCGGGGCGGCGCAGGGTGAGGTCGTCGCCGGCGGTGAACTGGGCGTGGCAGAACACCACGGGGGTGGCGACACCGGCGCCCGGCAGGGCGGCGGTGAGCCGCGCCAGGTCGCCGGGGTAGCGGTTCTCGTAGCCGTCGGAGACGACGGCGACCAGGTCGGGGCCGCGCGCCAGGGCGTCCAGCAGGCCGCAGGCCAGGTCGGTGGCGCCGCGGGGGGCGCGTTCGTCGCCGCCGACCTCGACGACCTCCAGGCGGTCGCAGACCTGCTCCAGGACCATGCGCAGGGCGGCGGTCTGGGACAGCAGGGCCCATTCGCGTTCGCCGTAGCCGCGCATTGAGGCCGAGGCGTCCAGGACCAGGGCCAGGGTGCCGGGGAACGGCGGCAGGTCGGCGACGGCGGCGGCGACCTGGCGGCCGAGGGCGACGTACAGGTCCTCGTCGTGGGCGCCGCGGTAGAGGTGGACGAGGGTGGCGGCGATGTCGCCGCGGTTGGTGGCGGTGACGGTGGGGGGTTGGCGGCGGGGGGTGTCGAGGGTCAGGGCGGCGTCGCCGGGAGCGGTGGCGGCGGGGTCGCCCGGGCCGTACAGGGCGTTGACGCGGGGCAGGGCGGCGTCGGGGTCGGCGAGGAAGCGCAGCAGGCGGCGGCGCAGGTAGTCCGAGCCGGTGTCGCCGTCGGCGACGCGGCGGGCGCAGCCGCGCGCGGTGGTCTTGCCGAGGGCGTGCTCGAAGCAGTCGGTCAGGGCGGGGCGGCGGGCGGCGATGAGGGCGTCGGCGTCGGGGTGCTCCAGCACGAACCGCAGGATCGCGCGGGTGGTGTGCTTGTGGTTGGCGCGCAGGCGGCGCAGCGCGAGCAGGACGGTGATGACCTGGGCGGGCGGCAGCGCGAGGGTGAGGACGTGGGCCAGGCGCGCCAGGGTGGCGCGCGTGGGGTCGTCCAGCCCGGCCTGGGAGGCGGCCAGGGTCTGCAGCAGCACGCGGGCGCGCTGCCAGGGCGCGACGCCGGGCGCCAGGGCGAGCAGGGCGTAGCCCTCGGGGTCGCTCGCCTGGGCGGCGCGGTGCAGGTCCGCGTCGTCCCAGCACAGGGTGCCGCCCCGGGGCAGGCGCACCGGCGTGTCATGGGTCTCGAGGTGGGCCAGGAGTGTGGGGGTGTCCATGATTGCCTCCGCAGTCATGGAGTGTAAGAACCCTCGTGACCGGCCCGACACTTATTTTCCGTCGGAAGCATCCGGTTCGGAGGTTTTGCGCGCGTAGTCGCCGAGGCCGTTCTCCAGGAGGTCGAAGGCGCGGCGGGCGGCGGCGTAGACGTCCCGGCGCATCCCCTCCAGCGTCTCACCGGCGAGTTTGCGTTCGACGACCTCGTTGACCAGCTGCCACTGCACACTCATGATCATCGCGGCGGCGACGCGGGGGGCGATGTCGTCGGGGCCGGCGCCGGTCTCGTCGGCCAGCGCCCCGGCCAGGCGGCGTTCGGCCTGGCGGCCGATCTCCTCCTGGCGGGCGGTGAGGGCGGGGCTGTCGCGCACGGTGCGCGCCCACACCTCCGAGCCCTCGTGGAAGCCGGTCTGGTGCGCGCCCCGGTCCAGGCCCTCCAGGAACAGGCGGCGGAACAGGGCGACGACCGTCTCGCCGGGGCGGCGGTCGCGGAGCGCGGCGGCGGCCTGCTCGACGATCTCCTCCTGGCGGTCGAAGAACAGGTCCTCCTTGGTGCGGAAGTAGTTGAAGACGGTGTTGACCGACACGTCGGCGGCGCGCGCGACGTCGGCGACGGTGACGTTGTCGAAGCCGTGCGCGCAGAACAGCCCGGTGGCGACGTCGGAGATCCGCCGGCGGGTCTCCCGCTTCTTGCGCTCGCGCAGCCCCAGTTCCTCGGTCATGCGCCCGAGTCTATCTTCGCTGGAGTCACTGAAAACTTGTAGTGACTTAAAAATCGTGGTTACTGTAGCCGCGTTGCCCACGACGGGAGGAGCGAGATGATCGAGGCACGCGGGCTGGGGCGCACCTTCACCACCCGGCAGGGGTCGGTGGAGGCGGTGCGCGGGGTGGATCTGGACGTGGGCGCCGGCGAGATCGTGGGGTTCCTCGGGCCCAACGGCGCGGGCAAGACGGTTACGGACTTGTGACACTTCTCGATATGGGCCCGACGTGGGCGTTGACCTGCACTGCGGGCGGACGGATGCGGCCTTGGCCGGGGCGGCGGGCCGCTTAGCCTGACCGGCTCACGGGCTGCGGCTCGCTGCCCGGCATCGGCCCGTGGTGCGGCTCGCCGAAGGGGTCCCCGGCCAAGGACGCATCCGGCCGCCTGCCGCGCACGTTGCACCGAGGCGGAGACGCCCGCCCCAACGTGCGACGTGGGGTTTCATGGCCGCCAGCCGGGTCGCCCAAGCGCTTTTAGGTACTGCTAGCCGCCGGAGGCGGCATCCCCATAAGGGCGGGGGCGGGGTTGGTTGGGAACCAAAAAAGCGACACCTTGTGCGCCTACTGGGGCGTTGAGCGGCTGGTATTGCATCAACCTAGAGCGCGTCCGCCTACGGAAGTGGTGCGGCGCTGCGGGAAGGCCGTTACTTCCACAGTGCGCATGTATTGGGACCACAGGTAGATGCGTGCAAGATCAAGTTGCCTCGGTCGCCTTGGTCCCACGGCTCGATGGTGGCTGGACGCCCTGGCCATGCGCGCTCGGCGGACTCGACGTCATCAGGGCCGAAAGATCCGTAGAAGATCGGGTGACCGTCTTCCAACTCGACCTTGCGAACTCCCATCGGCCAGTGACCGGCAAGGAAGGCGTCAGCGTCGAACAGCTCGTCAGGCTGTGGGCGGGTCATGAGCCAAGTATGGGCGAGACCTGGGGACGGCATCGCAGGAACCTGAACGCTGTCCGCTTAGTGGACGTTACGCGGACAGCATGGGGCACTTTGAGTAATGCTGACCGTCAAGTCCGGGTATCACCGGGTCCGGTGCGACGGGAGGAATGCATGGCACTGCGTGTTCAGTTCACGGAAGCCCAGACTTGGGGCGGCATCACCGACACTCAACTCACCGTCGATGCGGCGCGGGTGGTGCTGCTGGACAGCAATGATCAAGTAGTGCTCGACGTCCCTGCGGATGTGCTGCGGCAGATCGACCGGGGCGCGGTCGCTCGCACGTCCGATCTGCGGGGTAGGCATCGCAACCACGGGAAAGCCTGGTCGAAGGAGGAACGGACCGCGCTACGGGAGATGTGGGCGACCGCCGCGCCGTGGGATGTCCTGATCCAACAGTTCGGCCGGTCCCGCAACAGCATCACGTCGGAAGCCCGGCGGCTGGGCCTGGGCGAGCGGGCGGCGACGCCGGGTAGCTGAGCGATCCGGTCGGAGCCCGCCGCGCAGCGGGCCGAAGGCGGCGGGAGACGGGGGCGGGGCGGCAAGTCGGCCACGACGTGACGAACCCCCGTCGGGAGGTGCGGTGACCGGCCGCCGTCGCGACGGGCCGCGCGGGTCGAAGACCCGCGCGTGCCCGGATGCGGACGCCGGACCGGGAGAGCGCGCCGATCCGGCGGAGGGGAACGGCGCGGATGGGGCCAGACGCGCCGACCGGCCCACGGCGACGACGCCGACCGGACCAACGCTCGGCGGGCGAGCGGCCGGGATGCGGTTGGCGGTGTCGGCGGAGCCTCACGCGAGCATCTGGACGAACACTGTGACGTCGCGTTCCGGGGTGGGGCGGAAGGGGTCGGACGAACCCTCGCGCGGCGGCGCGCACGGACGGCAGGGAGGGCGCTTGCGCCCGACCTGACCGGACCGGACGCAACGTCGCGCGCTTGACTCAGTAGGGAAAACCCTCACACAGCAAAGGCCCCAGACGGGGCCCTGCGGTGATCGAGAAGGGTCGTGGGTCAGAGTGCGGTTTTGATGCCGCGCAAGAAGTTCTCCCACTGGCGGGGAGTAAGAGCCAAGACCAGTCCCTCCGGGCGCTTGCTGTCCCGGATGGCAATGCACTCCTGGACGCTGGCGACCTCAACGCACTGGCCGTTGCCACCGCTTCGGCGGCTCTTGCGCCACTGCGCATGGGACAGGTCGCGCGGGGTGGTCATCATGCCCTTCTTCCTGGGTGCTGGTGCTCCTCCGCAACCTTGGCGACCAGGGACGCAGACGCATCCGGCGAGATCGCTGCGGCTCGGAGATGTTCAAACACCAGGTTATACCTCTGGATGTCGGCTTCCTCCTCCAGGAAGAGATCACCGGCCTGGCTCTCGATGTAGACGATGCTGGGACCGACGGATTCAGGGAAGTCCATGACCACGAACGACCCCGGCATGCCCGGATGAGCCCCCGCCTCGTAAGGGATCACCTGAAGCGTGACGTTGGGCAGCTCGGACACCTCTCTGAGCTTCTGCATCTGTTCGACCATGATTTGAGAGCCCCCAACAGCGCGACGCAACGCGGCTTCGTCCACGATGGCCCACAACTCAAGTGGGTGCTCACCCGTGAGGATCGCTTGCCGTCGCATACGTGCCTCAACTCTGTTTTGGATCTGCTCCCGAGTGGCTCCCGGCAGGGTGCCCCGGATCGCGGCTCGGGCGTAGTCCTCTGTCTGGCAGAGGCCAGGGATGAAGAGACACTCGTAGTTCCTGACGGCTCGGGCTGCACCTTCAAACTCGATGTACGAGGCGTAGTGCTCGGGAAGAGATGACGCGAGGGTGTGAAGCCATCCCCGTTCGGCGGCCTGCTTGTTGAGGGTCACGAGCTCGCTTCTGCGGGGCTCGGTGACGCCGTAGGCGTCGAGCAGAGCTACAAGAGTCCTCGTTTGCGGACGGGTACGCGCATGCTCGATGCGGTAGAGCGTGGCCGGGTTGATCCCCGTACTCTCGGCCACCTCTTCGCGCGTCTGCCCGGCATCGGCACGAAGTTGAAGCAGCTCACCAGCCAAGCGACGCTGGCGGACGGTGGGGGCTGGCTTGTTCCTCGGCATAGGACGTTCCTCCCAAAGCTTGGCTAGCCGTCATTCCATGATCGTCTGCAAGCGCAATAGCGATCATGCAAGTAGTGCGTATGCATACCTTGCATTCTCACGTTAGGCAGAGGCAAGATAGGCACAGTTTTCCAGAGCCACGGTACGGGCGCGGGTGAACACGAACGGTAAAGCCCACAAGAGTGAATTGATCTTGGTGGGCGTCGCGCTCGAAACAAAGCGGCCCCGGTAGGTGCGGGAACACCAGCCGGGGCCTTGCCCGACTGGAAGGAGTCGGACCATGAGCAACCTACCGGACCCCATCCCCCCAACGCGTGTACCTGAGGCGCGAAAGCGTCTGGATCTACTGCTCGACCTGCTTACCGGGCTCTACGAGTTGGGGCGGGGCGCAACGGTTCGAACGGACGATGCCGGTCAGTCGGTGCTGATGGTGCGCGCCGTCCGGTCTGGGCGGTCGGTGGGCGTCGTGGTGTGGCAGGAGCCTCGACGGGGGTGGGCGTACGTCTGGGACGGTCACAGCGTCCCCGCTGACGGGACCGCTCGTGCGGCCCACCTACTTGCGGCGGTGTCGGAGTGATGCGCGGACGTGGGGTGCGGACGGTCGAGCGTTCGACGTTCTACGCGGATCAGCGCGGCACGGTGGATGTGCGGGCGGTGCGGGCCTATGTGCGGGAGGCGCTGGCGGCGGTGGGTGACGCTGCGGTGCTGGACGACGTGGAGTTGATGGTGGGGGAACTGGTCGGCAACGCGGTCCGGTACACGGCTTCGGGCCAAGCGGGTGGATCGGTGACGGCGATGGTCGGGTGGGGGCCGGATCGGGTGCGGGTGTCGATCACCGATGACGGCGGGGCTGTCACGCGGCCTCGGCTGGTGATGACGGCTGACCTCTTGGAGGAGGGAGGCCGGGGGCTGCGGATGGTGGCAACGATGGCGGCGGCCTGGGGGATCAACCTCGGGCCAGCGCCCAGAGAAGAGGCGAGTGTGTGGTTCGAGGTGAGCATCAATGAAGGCTGACGATCACCTGCGGCCGGACTGTCCGCTGCGATGCCTGCGGCTGCCCGAACACATCGTGCGGCGGCTGGAGTCCTTCCTTGGCCGCACGGCGACGGTGGGGAAGGTGGCGGCGCTGGCCAATGACGGGCACTTGGCGGAGGTTCGCGGGCTGGGTCGCAAGTGGGAGGAGGAGATTCGGGACGCATTGCGGGTGGCCGGGATGCTGGAGCACGATCACCCGACCTACACGCACGCGGTCGATCACCTCAGATCGGTGGAGGCCCTGGAGCTGCTGGCGGAGGCGCTGGAGCCGTCGGGCTGGAACGCGCGGGTCCTGCAACGCGACTGTCCGCCGGTGCTGGAGGTCTACCAGCGGTGGAGGAACGAGATCTCGCTGACGAAGGCGGGGCCGCAAGAGCGTGTGACCGTGCGGTGGCTGGGGCGGGATCGAACGGGGTGGTACTGCGGGGCGGCATCGGGGCGGCTGGCGCTGTGCGCACTGCCGGAACATGCGGTGCGGGCGCTGGATCACTGGCTGATGCACGGCGAACCGTATGGGGGTTCGGATGGCTGAGGAGGCGGAGCGGCGGATGACGTCGGAGGTGGGGCGCTCGCTGGTGGTGGAGGGTCTAGGGGAGCTGGGCTTTCGGCATGACGATCCTGAGTGGTTGTTCGCGCATGTGGCCAGCCACATGGCAAACGTGAAGGACCTGCAACAGCTACGTCGCAAGTTGCGGTCGATACGCGGCCTGGCGGTGACGGAGGTGGGCGGGTGCCCGCCGATGCTGTGGGTGGGCAAGCCTCCCAGCGACTTCCGAGAGCCGGTGTCGGTGGATGTGCGACCGGGGACGTTGCAGCGCTGGTACGTGGGCAAGTGGGCGGACTGGCTGGCTCCCTGTGCGGCAGTGGATGAGGCTGCGCATCAGGTGGCGCAGTGGCTGGAAAGTGGGTGGCGTGCGGTTGAGTGAAGGGGCCGCGGCGTCCTGACGGGTGCGCCGGGGTAGCGGATTTCCACCTTCCTGGGAGGAGAGGTGGACGCCGCTGCCCCGGCGCATCGCTGTCTGCCGGGTGGGGAGCTAGGCCGACGACGCGCGCAGATCAACCTGGCGCTGGGAGGTGACACCGTCAGCCGCGCCGGTCCGGTCGTCGCTGATCCGTTGGTAACCGACGTGTTCGCGTTCGTCCTGCACCTCTCGCCTCCTCCGGGGGAAAGTGGGGCTCTACCTGCATATTTACCCCTGACAAACGCCCCAAATCGGTATCCGGGAAGACCACGACGCTGCGGATGCTGACCACGCTGCTGGCGCCGACGGCCGGGAACGCGACGGTGGCGGGCCGCGACCTGCGGGCCGATCCGGCCGGGGTCCGGCGCGGTATCGGCTACGTGGCCCAGGGCGGCGGCACCGACCCGGCGCTGCCGGTCGGCGAGGAGCTGGAGTTGCAGGCCCGCCTGTACGGGGTCGGGCCGGTGGCCGAGCGGACCGCCGAGCTGTGCGCGCGGCTGGACCTGGCGGGGCTGGAGCGGCGGCCGGTGGCGTCGCTGTCGGGCGGGCAGCGGCGGCGGCTGGACATCGCGCTGGGGCTGGCGCACCGGCCGCGGCTGCTGTTCCTGGACGAGCCGACGACCGGGCTGGACCCGCGCAGCCGCGGCGACCTGTGGGACCACATCCGGCGGATGCGCGCCGAGGACGGCACGACGGTGTTCCTCACCACCCACTACCTGGAGGAGGCCGACGCCCTGTGCGACCGCATCCTGATCATGGATCGGGGGCGGATCGTGGCCGAGGGCACGCCCGCCGAGCTCAAACGGAGGGTGGCGGGCGACGTGGTCACCGTGGAGCTGGCCGACGCGGCGCGCGACGCCGGGCGGGCGTGCGCGGCGCTGGCGGGGCTGGCGGCGGTGCGGGAGGCGCGGGCCGACGGGGACGGGCTGCGGCTGCGGGTCGACAACGGCGACCGGGAGCTCATGGGGCTGATGCGGGCGCTGGACGGGGCCGGGGTGGAGCTGGCGTCGCTGCGGCTGGCCCGGCCGACCCTGGACGACGTGTTCCTGACCGTGACCGGCCGTTCGCTGCGCGAGGCCGCCTGACCCCGGCGGCGGAGCGAGAACCAAGATCGTTGAGGAGGAGTGACCATGGCGAAGGTCGTGCGCGACACGTACCTGATCTTTCTGCGGTACCTGCGGCCGACGCTGCGCAACCGGATGGTGCTGGTGTTCGGGGCGGTGCAGCCGCTGGTGTACCTGGTGCTGTTCGGGCCGCTGCTGACGGAGGTGTTCGGCGGCGCGCGGTCCTGGCGGGTGTTCGTGCCCGGGATCCTGGTGCAGCTGGTGCTGTTCGGGGCGGGGTTCGCGGGGTTCGCGCTGATCGCCGACCTGCGGTCGGGGGTGGCCGAGCGGCTGCGGGTCACCCCGGTCAGCCGGGTGGCGCTGCTGCTGGGCCGGGTGCTGCGCGACGCCCTGCTGCTGGCGGTGCAGGCGTCGATGCTGGTGGCGGCGGGCCTGCTGCTGGGGCTGCGGGCCCCGGTGGCGGGGGTGCTGGTGGGGTTGGCGCTCGTGACGGCGCTGGCCGTCGCGATCGCGTCGCTGTCGTACGTGCTGGCGATGAGCACGGGGCGGGAGGACGCGTTCGCGCCGTTGCTGTCGACGGTGACGCTGCCGTTGATGCTGCTGTCGGGGATCCTGCTGCCGATGGACCTGGCGCCGGGGTGGCTGGAGGCGGCGTCGTGGGCCAACCCGTTCCGGTACGTGGTGGACGCGACGCGGGCGGCGTTCGCGGGCGACTACGCCACCGCGACGGTGGGCCGGGGCGCGGCCGTCACGGTGGCGCTGGTGGTGGTGTCGGTGGCGCTGGGGACCCGCCGGTTCCGCGCGGAGAACGCCTGACCCGCCGGTCCCGCCCGGACGTCAGGCGGTGAGGGCGGGCGCCGGGGTCTCGGGGCTGGCGGCGGCCGGGACGCGGTCGATGACGGCGCGCTGGGCGATGAACGCCCCGGCCAGCACGATCGCGCCGCCGGTCAGCTGCACCGGGGCGAGGCGTTCGCCCAGCACCGCCCAGGCGATGAGGGTGGCGGCGACCGCCTCGGTGTAGCAGACGGCCCCGGCGACCTGCGCCGACAGCCGCTGCACCGCCGCCACGCCGGCGAGGTAGGCCAGCACGGTGGACACCACCACGATCCACGCCGCCAGCAGCCATCCGGGGGCGGTGTGGTCGCCGACGGGCACCGCGGCGGTCAGCACGTGCCAGGGCAGCGCCCACGGCGCGGCCAGCAGGGTCAGCGCGGCGGCGCCGACCACCGATCCGGCGGCCGTCATCACCAGCGGGTCGACCTCGCCGGTCAGGCGGTCGATCAGCAGGAAGTAGGCGGCCTGGCAGGCGGCGGCGCCCAGCCCGGCGGCCAGGCCGAGGGCGTCCAGCGACAGCCCGTTCCAGACCTGCACCACCAGCGCCAGGCCGACCATGGCGACCAGCACGCCGAGCGCGGCGGTGCGGTGGACCGGGGCGCGGCGCACCAGCCGCAGCCAGAGCAGCACCAGGATCGGGCCGGTGAACTCCAGCAGGATCGCGATGCCGACCGGCAGGCGGGAGGCGGCCACGAAGTACAGCGCCTGGCACCCGGCCACCCCGGTCAGCCCGTAGGCGGTCAGGCGGCCCAGGTGGGGGCGCACGGAGGCGGCGGCGGCGCGGCCGCGCAGGACCAGCACCAAGGGGACCAGGATCAGGGCGGCCCCGGCGATGCGCAGCCACACCGCCTGCGGCGCGGTGAGCCCGGCCTGGATGAGGGCCTTGCCGAACGGGCCGGAGGCGCCGAAGCACACCGAGGAGGCCACCGCCAGTCCCAGACCCCAGCCACGGGAGCGCCCCGCGCCGGCCGCACCGCTCATCGTCCCTCCCACCACCACACCGATGTTCAGGAGCATCGTGCCATAACACTCCTTACACCGTCGATGACGTATATCCGCCGGTTCGCCCGGACCGGCAGTGGAATGCCGGGTCTGACGGCGGCGGGGACTAGGATTCCCGGAGTGAGCTGGCAGTCGGCCGGGGCGGGACTCGGCGGAAGCGGAACCTCGGGGGGCGGCGCGGCCGGGAGCGATCTGTTCACGGCCGTCGAGGGCAACGTGCGTGAGCTGGTGGCCTCGCCGTGGTGGCGGTCGGCGCCCCCGCCCCAGCGCGCCGAGCAGGTGCGGGCCCGGATGCTGTGGGGCTCGGGCGAGTGGTGGCTGTTCGGGGCCTGGGGCCGCTGGTACCGGTGCGGCCTGGACGGCGCCTGGCACCCCTGCCCGCCGCCGGGCGACCCGGCCGAGCGCCGCGCCGCCGCCCCCGCGCCGCCGGGCGCGGGCACCCCGCCGATCCCGCCGCAGCTGCTGCCCACCGGCCCCGACCTGGCCGCCGGGCGCATGGCGCCGCTGGGGTTCCTGGGACCGCTGCCCGACACCGGGGTGGTGGCGCGGGTGTCGCAGGCCATCACCACCGCGCTGGCGGTCAACCCGGCGCAGTTCGCCCAGCAGGACCCGATGTTCCAGCCGGGCACGCCCAGCACCGTCGCCGCCGCCTGGGGCGCGCTGCTGTGGTGCGCGGGCTCGCCGGTGGCGCTGACCGACCATCCGCTGATCGAGTCGTTCGTGCCGTTCCTGACCACGCCCGCCGAGCGGCTGCACTGGATGATGCCGCCGGACTTCTCCACCCTGGCCGGGTACTACATCAACCGGCTGGGCGCCGGCGACGGCGGCGGCGCCGCGCACCTGGCGCGGGTGATGTACGAGGTCGCGGTCGGGTTGCAGGGCGACGAGCGGTTCCGGCCCGGCGCCGACGCGCTGGCGGCGGTGACGGCGACCTCGCTGCGCTACGTCCACCAGGACATGGCCACGGTGCGCTACGGCCCGGCGGCGGTGCTCCAGGAGTGGCGGCGGCGCTGCCCGCCGGAGCTGGCGGCGCCGATGCTGCGCGACACCTCCCCCGGCGAGTACCTGCTGCTGGCGCTGTACGACCTCCAGCAGATCGTGGCGGGGCTGACCGGCGCGGCGTTCGGCGGGGCGCTGGCGCAGGTCCCCGGCCGCGGGCACGACCGGGTGCGGCACGCGGGGCTGGCGGTGCTGGCAGCCGACCTGCAGGCCGCGCCGGGGGTGCTCCCGGCGCTGCAACGGTGGATGGACCCCGACGGGGCGCGCACGCTCCAGGCGGTGCTGACCGATCCGGCGCACCCGCTGCGGGTGCTGTGGCCGCGCGACGGGCGGCTGCCGGAGGCGCTGCGGTCGGCCGACGCCGACGCGCTGGCGGCGCTGCTGGCCACCACCTACACCCTCGGCCTGACCTGGTGCCGGCTGGCGCAGGTGCCGCCCCCGGCCACGGGGTTCGCGGTGCCGCAGGCGGTGGCGGCGGAGCTGACCAGCCCCGCCATGCACACCCCGCCCTCCACCGACGAGCTCAGCGCCTGGGACATCATCAAGGCGGCGCGCGAGCACCTGGCGGCCCAGCGCGAGGCCGACGCGCCCGGCGGCCCCGGTGCTCCCGGCCTTCCCGGTGGCCCGGACGCGCCACCGATGCCGGACCGGCCGGTGGCGCCGGGCCGCGGGGACGAGCCTCCGTCCCCTCCGCCCGCGGTCGCCCCGATGGAACCGCCCGCTCCGCCGCCGGTGCCGCAGTCCCCGGGTTTCGGCGCGGAACCGGCTCCTCCGGCCCCGCAGCCCGTCCCGCACCCCGCGCCGCCGCCGGGCGCGCAGCCGCTCCCGCCCTCCGCGGCGCCGGGGGCGGGTGAGCCGGTGTGGCCGTCGGACGCCGACGCCACGCAACTGGACCCCGATCCGTTCCGCACGCAGCTGGATCCGGCGGGTCCGGCCCCGCAGCCGGACCTGCCGCCCCCGCCGCCGCCGGTGGACCCGCCGCCGCCCGCTCCCCCGCCGAGTCCCGCGCCCGGCACCGGGCCGCAGGTCGTCGAGGTGCACGGGATCCGCTTCGTGTGCGGCGCCGACGACATCGAGCGGGTGGTGACCGAGGTGCGGCGGCGCGGCAAGTGGGCGCGGCGGCTGCGCGGCCAGGAGGTGTCCAGCGCGTCGGTCCCGGCGCTGCTGCTGATCGGGGCGCCGTCCAGCGGGCAGCGCCGGCTGGCGCGGATGGTGGCGCGGGCGCTGGCGGAGGTGGAGGTCTCCAGCGGCCAGGTGCACGGCGTGCACGTCGACGAGCTGCGCGAACGCGGCCCGTCGGGGCTGGGCGCGGTGCTGGAGGAGCACGCCGGGCACGTGCTGCTGGTGGACGGGCTGGAGGACCTGCTGCTGGATCCGGCGCAGGGCCGCGCCTACGCCCAGACCCTCTACCGGGCGCGGCTGGAGGGCGTCAGCGAGACCGCGCTGCTGGGCACGTGCGCGCCCGAGAGGGTGGGCGAGCTGACGGCGGCGTCGCCGGAGCTGGTGAGCGATCTGCGGGCGGTGCGGCTGCCGGACTTCTCCGACGCGCGGGTGCGGGCGGAGCTGCTGGGCCTGCTGGCCGAGGAGCGGCGGGTGCGGCTGGCCGGGGACGCCTGGGAGGTGGTGCACCGGGAGATCGGGGCGCTGCGGGGGCGCGGACGGCTGACCGGGGCCCGGCTGGTGGAGGCGTACCTGGACCGGGCGGTGACGCGTCATCTGGGTCGCGCGGAGGCCACGCGGGCGATCGGGAACGCGGGGGCGCTGATGCTGGCGGCCGCCGATGTGGCGGGGCTGGCCGAGGAGCTGTCGAGGCCCTGAGGTCCGGCGCCGGCCGGGGGCCTCAGCGCCGGCCGTTGGGGTGGTGGTCGCCGCCGAGCAGGCGGGTGAACCAGACGGTCTTGCCCGGGGGTTCGGGGCGGATGCCGAAGTCGGTGGCCAGGGCGGCGACCAGCAGCAGGCCGCGGCCGTCCTCGGACCAGTCGGTCAGGGCGGGCCCGGGGCCGGGCGGGGCGGGGGCGGCGGGGCCGGCGTCGTGGATCTCGCCGGTCAGCAGCGGCCCGGCCAGGCGAAGGCGCAGGCGGACCGGGGCGGTGCCGTGCAGGACCGCGTTGGTGATCAGTTCGTCGACCATCAGGACGATGTCGTCGACGGCGGTGCGGTCGGTGGTGCGGTCGCGCAGGACGCGGAGGGTGAACGCGCGGGCGTGGGCGGCGGCGCGCAGGTCGGGGGGCGGTTCCCAGCCGGTCTCCCACACGGCCTCCCATGCGGGCCGGGCGGCCGGTCCCGCGCCGTGGGGTGGGTCCCCGGTGGCGTCGCCCCTGTCGTCCGCCCCCTGGCCGTCCGCCGTCTGGCCGCCCGACGCCGCGCGGGCGTCGCCGGCCGTCCCGAGGTCGGATCGGCCGCCGCCCAGGGCGTTCCCCATGATGGAGCGGCCTTCGACCCCCAGCTGGTTCGTTCCCAATGCCCCGACTCCTCACCTGTACCGGTTTCCGCTGGTCAGTGCTGTTGTCAAGCTTGTTCCCGGCCTGCGCGCGGCGATGGGGCCGCGTGCCCAGATCTGGCCGGACCGGGAGTGCCCCGTGGCGGCGGCGACCGGGTTGTCTGTCCCGGCCGCACCGGCGCTCCCGAGGGGGTGCGCCGCCGGCGGCGACCGTGAGCGGGCCGGGCTTTCCCCGCTTCCGTCGATATAGGTGACGCTCCCGGTTCGGGGGTGGTGCACGCTCGCAGCAAACCCTCACTCCGGGGTGAGGTGCGCCACGCCGCGGCGGACAGGTGGCGGGAGCACTGCCGGGTTGCCGTTATGGTGGGTGTGTCGGTGTGGCATGTGTCCCCCGGGCTCTACCCAACGCCTTCGAGGAATACCGCCGGTCCCCTGTGGTCCGGGCTGGAGCTTCGTTGTGCCTTTCGCCGTGAGGCGACCACCACACCGGCTTGACGTCGAAGGCCCGGTGCCCCCTCAGGGGGCGCCGGGCCTTCGGCGTTGTCCGGGTGTCAGGTGAAGGTGACGACGATCGCGCCGAGCAGGGCGACCAGGGCGCCGGTGGCCGCCAGGATCACGGCCGCCAGGAGCTGGAGCCGGCGTCCGCGCCGGTCCTGGCCGAGGGTTGACAGGCGATGGGCCAGCCGCGGGTCCTCCTCGCTGAGCCGGTGTTCGATCTCGGCGAGGAGTCGCCGCTCCTCCATCGACAGCGCCATGCTTCTACCTCCGGGGGGCGGTCAGGTGCGGTATTCCTGCCCTGGCGCGGTGGGTTTTATCCCCCGGTGAAGGTCACTGTTGAGGGACTGTGATCTTGATGGAGCGGGTGGGGGTGGACTCGCGGTACAGGCGGTCCAGGGCGGTGACGGTGTAGGTGTAGGTCCGTCCGGGTTTGGCGGTGGGGTCGACGACACCGCCGGGCTGCCCGCCGCCCGCCTGCCCGCCGCGGACGGTGGTGAGCAGGGTGGCGGGGTCGACGGGGGCGCAACCGGAACGGGCGCCGTCGGTGCGGTAGACGGCGTAGGAGGTGGCGTTGGGCGAGGGGTTCCAGCGGATGGTGACGCCCTTGGCCGCGGTGTTGGCACCGGTGCGGCCCTCGCGGTCGGCGGTGGTGGCGGTGAGGCCGTGCGCGGGCGCGGGGGCCGGGGTGGCGGCGGCGCGGTCGCGGCCGGCGACCAGGGGCGGGATGGCGGGACGGCCGTAGTGGTCGGCGCGCAGGCGGCTGGCGAAGCCGCGCCTGTCGGCGACCAGGTCGTCCGCGCTGAAGTACACGTCACCGCGGACCTGGGGGTAGCGGGTGTTGAGGGCCAGGTGGCGCGACAGCTCGTCGGGGCGCTTCCAGACCTTGTCCTCGCCGACGCGGTAGCCGGCCTGGCCGATGGTCAGCTGCACGTCGGTCCCGGCGACCTGGCGGGACCACCAGTCGACCAGGGTGGCGTAGTCGGCGCGCGCGTCGCCGATCGGCCAGTACAGCTGGGGGGTGATGTAGTCGACCCAGCCCTTGCGGATCCAGGTGCGGGTGTCGGCGTACTGGGCGTCGTAGCTCTGCAGGGCGTTGGTGTCCGACCCGGCGGGGTCGGTGGTCTTGTTGCGCCACACGCCGAAGGGGCTGATGCCGAACCGCACCCAGGGCTTGGCGCGGCGGATCTTGGCGGACAGGGTCTGGACGAGGGTGTCGACGTTGCGGCGCCGCCAGTCGGCCAGTTTCGCGCCGCCGCCGTGGGCGCGGTAGGTCGCCTGGTCGGGGTACTCGGACCTGCCGTCGGGATAGGGGTAGAAGTAGTCGTCGAAGTGGACGGCGTCGATGTCGTACTTGGTGACCACGTCCATGACGGCGTTGGTGGCCAGCTCGCGGACCTGGGGCAGGCCGGGGTCGTACCACATGCCGTCGCCGTACTTGCGGACCCAGTCGGGGTGGCGGCGGGCGGGGCTGTTGGGGGCCAGCTTCTTCAGGTCGGTGTGGCGGGCGACGCGGTAGGGGTTGAACCAGGCGTGGAACTCCAGGTCGCGGGCGTGCGCTTCGTCGATCATGAAGCGGAGCACGTCGTAGCCGGGGTCCTTGCCGGGCGTGCCGGTGATCCACTGGGACCAGGGCTCGTGGGGCGAGGGGTAGAACGCGTCGGAGTTGGGCCGGATCTGCACGAACACGGCGTTGAGGTTGAGGCTCTTGGCGGTGTCGAGCAGGCGGCGGAAGTCGGCGCGCTGGCGGTCGGCGCCGGCCTTGGGGTCCTTGGGCCAGTCGATGTTGGCGACGGTGGCGATCCACATGCCGCGCAGCTGCCGGGCGCGCGAGTCGCCGGGGGCGCGGACGGCGGCGCACTCGGCGCGCGCGTTGCCGGGGGCGGCGGCGGTGCCGCCGGGACGGTCGTCGTCGGTGCCGCCGAGGGCGGGCACGCACGCGGTGGCCGCCGTCACGGCCAGCGCTCCGGCGGTCAGGGCCCGCGCCGTGCGGGCGCGGGCGGCCGCGGGGGGACGGGCGGCGCGGGTGCGCGTGAGGCGGTCCGACTCGCTGCTGGCCGGAGCCGGGTGGGCAGGGGCGTTGCGGGTGCGGGGTCGCCAAGTCATAGCAGGCCATTGTTACCTACCGGCCGGGATGCTGCGGACGGAACGCCGATGCCCGCCTGATACGCGTTTGGCCGGAAAGTGGCCCTGTGGAAGTGGCCGCGAACCGCCTCGCCAGCGGACATAAAGGGCCCGTGAAGATTTTTTCAAACATCCCGTGGCGGCCGTCACATCTAACAGGGTGTCCGGCCCACCACGCCACGGATCGCTTTCCACGGAGCCTGCCATGAACGCCACCGAGCGCCACCGCCCCTCCCCCTCCCGCACCGCCGCCACCGTCACCGCCGTCATCCCGACCCTCAACGAGGCCGACAACCTGCGATGGCTGCTGCCGCGGCTGACCGGGGTCGACGAGATCGTCATCGTGGACGGCGAGTCCACCGACGGGTCGGCCGAGGTCGCCGCGGCGCTGCGTCCCGACGCGGTGATCATCAGCCAGCCGCCGCGCGGCAAGGGCGCGGCCCTGCAGGCCGGGTTCGCCGCCGCGACCGGCGACGTGATCGTCATGCTGGACGCCGACGGCAGCATGGACCCCGCCGAGATCGGGTCGTTCGTGGCCCTGGTGGAGCGCGGGTTCGACTTCGTCAAGGGCTCGCGGTACGCCTGCGGCGGCGGGTCGGAGGACCTGACGTTCCTGCGCCGCACCGGCAACCGGTGGCTGACCCGCCTGGCCAACACCCTGTACCGGACCGACTGGAGCGACCTGTGCTACGGGTACGTGGCGCTGCGCCGCGACGCGGTGGCGACGCTGCGGCTGCGGTCGACCGGGTTCGAGATCGAGACCGAGATGTGCGTCAACGCCGTCACCACCGGCCTGCGGATCGCCGAGGTCGCCAGCTTCGAGGGCAACCGCCTGTTCGGCGAGTCGCACCTGAACACCTGGCGGGACGGGTGGCGGGTGCTGAAGATGATGGTCGGCAGCCGGATGCGTCCGGTCCGCGCCTCCCAGGAGCACGACGAGCACGTCGTCCCCGAGCCGGTCCGGCTGCCCGCCGGGGTGGCCGCCTGACGGTTCGCGGCGCGGTCAGCGACCGCGTGTGCGTGGGCGTGGAGGGCCCCGGTCCGTTGCGGCGGACCGGGGCCCTTTCGCATGCCCGGGGCCGTGGTCAGGGCTGGTTGAAGCGCAGATGGTTGCCGAACGGGTCGACGAGGGTGAGGCAGGTGCCGATCTCGTCGTGTTCGAGGCCGGGGTTCAGGAACGGGTGGTCCTTGGCGGTCAGCTCGGCGTGCAGGTCTTTCACGCCGCGCGTCTCGACGTAGACGGTGGTGCCCGGGGTGCCGTCGCCGTGGTGCTGGCTGAGGTGCAGCACCAGCGCGCCGCGCGAGACCTGGAGGTAACGAGGCCCCTGCTCGCCGGTGCGGTGTTCCCAGTCCAGGGTGCAGCCGAGGTAGTCCAGGTAGAACGCGCGGGCGGCGTCCAGGTCGTAGACGCGCAGGATCGGCACGGGCGGAGTGAAGGCGACGGTCATGGGCCCACTGTGCCAGCCGGGTGTGACACATCGGGCGCGCGGGACGGGTGGGTCAGGCGGGTTCGGCGTCGAGTTCGACGGGTTCGGCGATGACGTCGACCATGGCGTCGTTGCGCAGGACGGTGATGGACAGGGGACGGCCGATGGCGTCGGCGAACATCAGGCGTTGCAGGCTCTGGGCCTGGTGGACGGGGGTTCCGGCGGCGGTGAGGACCAGGTCGCCGCGGCGGAGCCCGGCGCGGTCGGCGGGGCTGGCGGGCATGACCTGCTCGATGCGCAGGGCGTGGGGCTGGCCGAGGCGGTCGCGCAGGCGGGCGGGGACGGGGACGGGGGTGGCGACCAGCCCGAGGTAGGCGCGGCGGACGCGGCCGTCGGCCATGAGCGCGGCGATGATGCGGCGGGTGGTGGCGTTGACGGGGACGGCCAGGCCCAGGCCGATTCCGGCCACGGCGGTGTTGACGCCGACGACGCGGCCGCGGGCGTCGGCCAGGGCGCCGCCGGAGTTGCCGGGGTTGAGGGCGGCGTCGGTCTGGATGACGTCCTCGATGACGCGGACGGCGGTGCCGCTGCGGGTGGGCAGGGAGCGTCCGAGGGCGGACACGACGCCGGCGGTGACCGATCCGGTGAGGCCCAGGGGGTTGCCGACGGCGACGACGAGCTGCCCGACGACCAGGCGGTCGCTGTCGCCGAGCGGGGCGGGGTCGGGGGCGTCGCCGCCGGCGCGGATCACGGCCAGGTCCGACAGCGGATCGGTGCCCACGACGGTGAAGGGGGTGGTGGTGCCGTCGGCGAAGGCGGCCTGGCCGGTGCGGGCGCGGCCGACGACGTGGGCGTTGGTGAGCAGGAACCCGTCGGCGGTGAACACCACGGCCGAGCCGGTGCCCTCACCACGACGGTGCCGGACCCGCAGGGCGGCGACACGGGGCGTCAGGTCGCGGGCGACGGCGGAGACGGTCGCGGAGTAGGCGTCGAGAGGCTCGGGGAAGCCCTCGGAACGGCCGGTCCGGTCGGGGTCGGAGTCGTGGTCGTGGGGTTGGGGGATCATGGCACCTCCCGATGATTACAACGTTACATCGCAAGTCGGAAAGGTGAACGCCGCCGGCCCCACCAACGCCCCCAAGGTGCACAGCGCGGTGGTGAACGCAGCGCGGTGATACAGGAGGGGATGGGTGCAGGGGGGTGTGGGGGTGGTGTTGGGTCAGCGGAGGGTGGAGAGGCCGCCGTCGACGTGCAGGACCTGGCCGGTGATGTAGGAGGAGCGGCCCGACAGCAGGAAGACGGCGGCGTCGGCGACCTCCCAGGCGCTGCCCTGGCGGGCCAGGGGGATGAGTCGGGTGATCTTGTCGCGGTCGGTGTTGCCGGCGGCGGCGGCGCGGCCCATGACGGTGTCGATGAGGCCGGGGGCGATCACGTTGGCGCGCACGCCGTGCGGGGCGGCCTCGGCGGCGACGTGGCGGGCCAGGCCGTTGAGGCCCGCCTTGGAGGCGTCGTAGGAGGGAGAGGAGCTGCCGGGCTTGGTGCCGGCCAGCGAGCCGACGAACACCAGGGCCGCGCCGCCGGGCAGCAGCGGCAGCGCGGCCCTGGCGATCAGGAACGGGGCGCGCAGGTTGACGGCCATCACCTGTTCCCAGTCGTCCAGGGTGGTGCCGGACAGGCCGAGGCCGACGCCGATGCCGGCGTTGACGACGACGCCGTCCAGGCCGTCCATGCGGGTGGCGGCCTGGGCGACCATGGCGGCGCAGGCGTCGGGGTCGGCGACGTCGGCGCGCAGCACGTGGGCGCGGCCACCGTCCTCGGTGATCTGCTTGACGGTCGTGGCGGCGGCGGTGTCGTCGAGGTCGGCGCAGGTCACCTCGGCGCCCTCGCGGGCGGCGGCCACGGCGATGGCGCGGCCGTTGCCGACGGGGGGATCGGGATCGGGGCTGGGGCGGGTTCCGGCGCCGACGACCAGGACGCGGCGGCCGGCGAGCAGGCGGTGGTCGGGCATGGCCGGAACCCTAACGGCGCGGCGGTCCGGCCGACAGGCCCGATCGGACCGGCCGACAATGCTGATCATGGGCGGCGGTCTCGTTAGGGTCGGGGGTATGGAAGCAGTGCGCACGGAGACCGGCGAGGGCGCGGAGGCGGACGTGGTGGAGCGGGTCGCCGGGGTGGGCGGCGAGCTGGTGCTGCGCCGCGCCGGGACCGACTTCGAGATCATCAGCAACGGGATGTTCCTCATGGACACCCGCAACGGGGAGTCCGAACGGCTGCTGGTGCGCGCGGCGCTGGAGGGGCTGGACGGGCCGGCGCGGTTGCTGATCGGCGGGCTGGGGGTGGGGTTCTCGCTGGCCGAGGCGGTCGCGCATCCGGCGGTGGCGCACGTGACGGTGGTGGAACGGGAACCGGCGGTGATCGCCTGGCACCGCGGCGTGCTGCGGCCGTTCTCGCGGGACGCGCTGGAGGACGGGCGGGTGGAGGTGGTGTGCGCCGACCTGGTCGACTGGATCGCCGGCTCCGACGGCGCGTTCGACGCGTTGTGCCTGGACATCGACAACGGCCCGGACTGGACGGTCACCCCCGGCAACGCCCGGCTGTACGGGGGCGGCGGGCTGGCGGCGTTGGAACGGCGGATGAGCGGGCGCGGGAGGCTGGCGTTCTGGAGCGCGGGCGCCGCCCCGGCGTTCGAACGGGCGCTGCGCGACCGCTTCGGCGGGGTGCGGGCGGTGCCGGTCCCGGTGCCGCGCGGCGAACCCGACGTGATCTACCTGGCGCACCGGTAGAAAGCCCAGGTGAACGCCGGTTTCGATGCGAAATGGGCGGGACCCACAAAGGCGGGGCGGTCGAATCTGTGGACCGCGTGATCCCCACCCGCCGAGCGGTTCGCTAGGTTTCGACCTGACACAACCGTTTTGGAGGGTTCTGTGGCTACTGCTCACGCCGCCGCCGGGCGGCGCACCGCCGTTCTGGGCGACCTGCTCCCGGCTTCCCTGACCCGCGACGTGGCCCTGGTGCTCGGTTCGGCCGTCCTGGTGGGCGTCGCCGCCCAGATCTCCGTGCCGATCCCCGGCACCCCCGTCCCGGTCAGCCTCCAGCCGTTCGCGGTGCTGCTGGCCGGGGCCGCCCTGGGCGCGGGCCGCGCCGCCCTGGGCATGCTGGTCTACCTGCTGGCCGGGATCGCCGGGATGCCGTGGTTCGCCGAGGGCGCCTCCGGCGTCTCGATGCCCAGCCTCGGCTACGTGCTGGGCTTCGTGCTGGCCGCCGCCGTCGTCGGCCACCTGGCCCGGCGCGGCGGCGACCGCACCCCGCTGCGCACCGTCGGCACCATGCTGGTGGGCACCGCCCTGATCTACGCGGTCGGCGTCCCCTACCTGATGGCCGCGGTCCACGTCGACCTGGCCAAGGCGATCAGCATGGGCGTCACGCCGTTCCTGCTCGGCGACGCCCTGAAGGTGCTGCTGGCCGCGGGCCTGCTGCCGGGCGCCTGGAAGCTGCTGGGCGAGCGCCGCTGACCCTCCCCTTCGGCAAGGGCGCGCCGCCCCCGCGACCGCCGGGGCGGCGCGCCCTTCGCGTTCCCCCGCCTCCCCCGCGGGAATGGGCGTGACGTGCGGGAACGTTGAATGCGCCGCACCGCCGCCCCCGCCGTGCCCTCGGGCGGCACTGTGGCGCACACCTCAGCATCAGCACCCACCCCGCCTGTTTGAACGGGTTCAAATCTCCCGTAGAGTGGCACCGTGAAGCTCGCCGTGACCGCTCCGGAACGCCTCCACGTCCGCACCGTCCCGGTCGCCGACCCAGGCGACCTGATCGCGCGGCTTCCCCATCCCGCCGGGCAGGCCTGGGTCCGCCACGGCGAGGGCATCGTCGGCTGGGGCGAGGCCGCCCGCCTGCGCCTGCCCGGGGGCCCCGACCGCTTCACCCGCGCCGACCGCTGGCTGCGCGACCTGTTCGCCTCCGCGGCCATCGACGACCCCGTCCGCCTGCCCGGCACCGGCCCGGTCGCGTTCGGCAGCTTCGGCTTCGACCCCAAGTCCCCCGACTCGGTCCTGATCGTCCCCCGCTGGGTCGTCGGCCGCCGCGACGGGCAGGCCTGGCTCACCACCATCGGCGACGACACCGATCCCCTCGCCCTGGTCCACCCGCCCACCGCGCCGACCCGCCTGACCTGGAACGACGGCGCCCTGTCGGCTCCGGCCTGGCAGCAGGCCGTGGCCGCCGCCGTCGACCGCATCACCACCGGCGCCCTCGGCAAGGTGGTGCTGGCCCGCGACCTGTACGCCCGCGCCGACGAGCCCATCGACGCCCGCGTCCTGCTGTCCCGCCTGTCCGGCCGCTTCCCCGGCTGCTACACCTTCGCCGTCGCCGGGCTGGTCGGGGCCACCCCCGAGCTGCTCATCCGCCGCACCGGCGACACCGTCGAGTCCCTGGTGCTGGCCGGCACCACCGCCCGCGGCACCGGCCCCGCCGACGACGACGCCCGCGCCGCCCGCCTGGCCGCCTCCGCCAAGGACCTGTGCGAGCACGCCTACGCCGCCGAGATGGTCCGCGACGCCCTGGCGCCGCTGTGCACCGAGCTGACCGTTCCCGAACGGCCCGAGCTGCTGCGCCTGCCCAACGTCATGCACCTGGCCTCCCCCGTCCACGGACGCCTGGCCGACCACCGTTCGGTCCTGGAGGTCGTGGCCGCCCTCCACCCCACCCCCGCGGTCTGCGGCACCCCCACCGACACCGCCATGACCCTGATCCGCGAGCTGGAGGGCATGGACCGCGGCCGCTACGCCGGCCCCGTCGGCTGGGTCGACGCCCGCGGCGACGGCGAATGGGGCATCGCGCTGCGCTGCGCCGAGATCGACGGCACCCGCGCCCGCCTGTTCGCCGGGTGCGGCATCGTCGCCGACTCCGATCCCGCCGACGAGCTCACCGAGGCCCAGAACAAGTTCCGCGCCATGCAGTACGCGCTCGAAGGCTGACCCCGCCCGCGGGATCAGTCCCGCTGGCACCCCGGGCACCAGAACAGGTTCCGCCCCACCAGCACCTCCGTCCGCACCGGCGCGCCGCACACCAGGCACGGCAGCCCCGCCCGCCGGTACACGTACACCTCGCCCCCGTGGTCGTCCACGCGCGGCGGGCGTCCCATGGCCTCGGGCGTGTGCTCGGGCCGCACCGTGTCGATCCGCCCCGTCCGCACCCCCTCGGCCATCAGCGCCACCAGGTCGGCCCAGATCGCCTCCCAGCGTTCCCGCGACAGCTCCCGGCCCGGCAGGTCCGGGCGGACCCCCTGCCGGAACAGCACCTCCGCCCGGTAGATGTTGCCCGGCCCCGCCACCACCGACTGGTCCATCAGCAGCGCCGCGATCGAGGTGCGGCTCCGCGAGATCGCCCGCCACGCCCGGTCCGGATCGGCGTCGGGCCGCAACGGGTCCGGCCCCAGCCGGTCATACAGGCGCTTCACCTCGCCCGGCTCCAGCAGCTCGCACGTGTTGGGACCGCGCAGGTCGGCGTAGCCCTCCTCGCCCGCCAGCCGCAGCCGCACCGCGCCCGTCGGCGCGGGCGCGGGCGGCGGCCCGAACGCGTACTTGCCGTAGATCCCCAGGTGGACGTGCAGCCGCCGGTCGTCGCCGAAGTCCAGCATCAGGTGCTTCCCGGCGGCGCCCGCCCCGACCAGCGTCCGTCCGTCGATCAGCGCGGCGCCCTCGGCGAACCGGCCCTGCGGGCTCTCGGCCCGCACGACGCGCCCCTCGAACATCCGACGATGCTCGGCGGCCAACCGGTGGATGGTGTGTCCTTCAGGCATGCGCGTTACAACCCTCTGATCTCACGTGACGGGACGACGACCTGCTCGGGGGCGCCGCGCCTACGCTACGGCCCCTTCCGGTCGCGCTCCAACCCGCGCGATCGGGCCCGGCCGCCGGAGGGAGCGGGCGCGCCGGTCCCGGCGTCCGGGCCGGTGTCAGCGGAAGGTGAGCGGCACCCGCGTCGACGTCGCGTCGCTCCACCGCCGCAGCCGGTGGTTCGGGCTGGACAGCTCCCCCGGCGCACCGGTCAGCGGCCGGCGCGCGGACGCGAAGGCCGTGAACCGCGGCGTGCTCCCCTCCGGCGGGGGGCCGGTCGTGCTGCTGACCCGCACATGCCGGTCCGGCGGTCTCTCCGGCGGTCCGCCGTCCACCCACCAGGACGTCATCAGCACGGTGCCCGGCACCACGACGCCGAGCGCCGCCACGGCCCTCGCCATCGCGAAAGTCGCGGCCGTACCGGAAAGGGCCACGTGAAAACCGCCCTCGCCACGTCCAATTGCCGAGCCATGAAGGCGGGCGCCTCGCTCCGGAGCGGGCCCGGCGCGCCACCGGAACGTCCGGCCCGGTGGCCGCACGGCGCCCGGCCACCGGCCGTCACCCCGCACCGAATTCGCTTATCGACCGGCGGCGGTGAAATTTCGACGGAACTTTGATCCGGACTGGACGGCAGGCCGAGAAAGGCTCTCTGAACTGCTCTTACACCATTCCGGAGATGGCCGGGGAGCATCGGGGCGCCCATTGTCGGACGCCTCAGGAGAGGTCATCGTGACGGCACCACGAGCGCCTTTCCGAATGGCAGGTGTCCCCGCCCATGGCGAAGCTCCCGAAATTGCTCGTCGCCGTCCTGTCGACATTCCTCCTCGTCCTGACGGCAACGGCCCCGGCCCGGGCCGCGGCCCCCGACCCCACGTCCCAGCGGTACCTGGTCAGCGGGCCCAAGACGACCCAGCAGCGCAGCCAGGTCGCCCGTACCGGCGCAGCGATCGACGCCGTGCGCGCGGACGGGTCGCTGGAGATCAGCGCCATCCCGTCCGAGCTGAAGGAGATCAGGAAGCTCGGCCACACGGTGACGGCGCTGCCGTCGCCGACGTCCCATCCGCGCGCGGCGACCTCGTACCACACCCTCGCCGAGACGCTGGCCGAGCTGGACGCGGTCGTCGCGGCCTATCCCCAGATCGCGCGGAAGATCGCCATCGGCAAGTCCTACCAGGGCCGCGACATCGTCGGCGTGAAGATCAGCGACAACGTGGCGACCGACGAGAACGAGCCCGAGACCCTCTACATCGCCAACATCCACGCCCGCGAGCGGCTCACGGCCGAGCAGGCCCTGGACCTGATCGGGACCCTCACCCGGGGCTACGGCTCCAACACCCGGGTCACGAACCTGGTGGACTCCCGGGAGATGTGGATCTTCCCGGTCGTCAACCCCGACGGCCAGGTGTACGACATGACGTCCGACACCCAGCCGGGCCGGATGTGGCGCAAGAACCGGCAGCCCGCCCCGACCGACCTGAACCGCAACTTCCCCTACAGGTGGGGCTGCTGCGGCGGCTCGTCCGGCAACGTGTCCAGCGAGACCTACCGCGGCCCGAGCCCCGAGTCCGCGCCGGAGACCAGGGTGCTGACCAACTTCGTCAGGAGCCGGATCGTCGGCGGCCGGCAGCAGATCAAGCTGTTCCTGGACATCCACTCCTACGGCAACCTGGTGCTCTGGCCGTTCGGCTACACCTACAACAACACCGTCCCCGGCGCGATGTCGGCCGACGAGGAGGCCACGCACCGCACCATCGGCAGGCAGCTGGCCGCCAGCAACGGGTTCACCCCTCAGCAGTCCAGCGATCTCTACATCACCGACGGGACGACCGGCGACTGGACCTGGGGTGACCAGCGCATCTTCTCGTTCACCTATGAGCTCGGCGGTGGCGGCTTCTACCCGTCGCCGTCCCGCATCGACTCGCTGGTGGCCGGTGTCCGCGACTCGCTGCTGCTCCTGACCGAGTACGCCGACTGCCCCTACCGCGCGATCGGCAAGCAGGGCCAGTACTGCTCGGCCTGACGGCCACCAGGTGAGCGGGCCCTCCGGCCCGCCCCGGATCGGCAGGACTCGAAGCACCCGATCCCCTCGGGACCCATGGTCCCGGGGGGATCACTCGTTCCAAGGCCGCGGGGCGCCTGACGCGCGGCCGGCCGTCGCCGCTACTTCCGCAGCGGCGCCCCCGCCTCGTGCAGGTGGCCCAGCGCCAGCCGGTACGACTCCACCAGCCCCGTCTCGGTGTAGGGCAGCCCCACCGCCGCGCAGTGCTCACGCACCAGCGGCCGCGCCCGCCGCAGGTTGCACCGCGGCATCCCCGGGAACAGATGGTGCTCGATCTGGTAGTTCAACCCGCCCATCAGCCAGTCGACCACCACGCCGCCCCGCACGTTCCGCGACGTCAGCACCTGCCGCCGCATGTGGTCCCAGCGGTCCTCCGCCCCCGGCATCGCCATCCCCTTGTGGTTCGGCGCGAACACCGACCCCAGGTGCAACCCGAACAGCCCGTGGTGCAGCAGCATGAACGCCACCGCCTTCCCCGGCGACAGCAACGTGAAGACCAGCCCCACGTACCCGACCATGTGGGCCGTCAGCAGCCCCCCTTCAAGCAGCTGCTCGCGCCGCGGACGCCCCCGCAGGAACCGCAGGCTCCCCACCTTCAGGTTGAACCCCTCCAGCAGCAGCAGCGGGAAGAACAGCGCCGCCTGGTGCCGCTGCACCCACCGCAGCGCGCCCCGGCTCCGCGCCGCCTGCTCGTGCGTCCACGCCAGCACCCCCTCCCCCACGTCCGGGTCCTTGCCCACGTGGTTCGGATTGGCGTGGTGCCGGTTGTGCTTGTCGTTCCACCACCCGCGTCCCATCCCCAGCAGCAGGTTGCCCAGCACCAGCCCCAACGCCCGGTTCACGCGGTGCGACGCCGCGATCTGCCGGTGCCCCGAGTCATGCCCCAGGAACCCCGTGCGCCCCGACACCAGCGCCATCGGCACCGCCAACGCCAGCACCCACCACGACGCCCCCCACCACCAGACCGCCGCCCACAGCCCCACCGTCGCCGCCACGTTCCCGGCCGCCGCCCGCGCGTAGTACCCCCGCCGCCGTTCCAGCAGCCCCGCCGCGCGCACCTGCCGCACCAGCGGCCCGAAATCCCCGCCGACGGCCCGCCCACCCGTACTTCCGGCCGTCTCCCCGGCCACGGTCTCCACCGCGGTCTCCGCAGTCACGCTCACGAACCCTCCATCCACGATCCGGTGCCTGAACACTCCCAACCGCCGGACCGAACGGTCGCCCCACCACAGAGCCAACCCCTATCTGGCTCTCAGGTCCCGTCCGCGACCGAAGGCCGAGAACGCGACCAGCCTCGCCCCTCCTCCACCTCCACCGCAGGAGGGCTAGCACCCCATTTCCGGGGGACCCACCCCCACCCTCGCGCAGGAGGCGTAACCCCCCCTGCGTAAAACAAACGTCATGACCGCCCGATAAAGTCACCAACCATGAGCGAGCGCACGCGGTGGATCCAACTCGAAGGCGCGGTCAACGCCCGCGACCTGGGCGGCCTCCCCACGGCCGACGGACAAGAGACCCGACGCGGACGGGTCCTACGCGCCGACAACCTCCAGGACCTCACCGTCGCCGACCTCCGCGTCCTCCTCGACGACTACGCCCTCAAGAACGTCATCGACCTGCGCAGCCACCCCGAGGTCCGGCTGGAGGGCCCCGGCCCCCTCACCCGTACCCCCTCCGTCACCATCCACCACCTGTCCCTGTTCGCCGAAGGCGGCCGCCACACCGACGTCGCGGCCGACACCGCCCCCGGCGGCATCGACCTCGACCAGGTCCTCCCCTGGCAGCAACGCCCCCACCAGGACGATCCCGAACAGGAACGCTCCATCGGCCACTACCACGGCTACCTTCGCGACCGCGCCGACTCCATCGTCGCCGCCCTGCGCGTCATGGCCCGCACCGACGGCGCCGCCCTCGTCCACTGCGCCGCCGGAAAGGACCGCACCGGCGTCGTCTGCGCCCTCGCCCTGGACGTCGTCGGCGTCACCCGCGAGGCCATCGTCACCGACTACGCCCAGACCGGCGAACGCCTCCACGCCGTCCTCACCCGGCTGCGCAACAGCCCCACCTACGCCGCCGACCTGGACTCGCGTCCCGCCGACAGCCACCAGCCCCACGCCGCCATCATGGACAAGTTCCTCACCCGCCTCGACGAGGAGCACGGCGGCACCCTCCCCTGGCTCGCCCGGCACGGCTGGACCGACGAGGACACCGCCGCCCTCCGCGGCCGCCTGCTCGACTGACCCCGCGCCGGCCGACGGCGCGCGGACCCTCACCGGCCCGCGCGCCACCCGGCTTCTGCGCTGACGCCCGGGTCACGTGGTCAATCCCCAATGTCGGGTGGTGGTGCCGAGCCGCTCCACCCCTGAGGGTCGTGGTGAGACAGATGCGAACTCGACACCCCCTGGGGGATCACCATGGGCGACCGGGACAGGCGTTTCCGCGAGGCGAACGACTACGCGGCCCGCAACGGCTACGTGGCCGGGCTGCCCACCTTCCACCAGGCCGACCACGGCTCCGGTGTGGTCTACGGGACCTTCCTCGTCAAGCCGCGCAAGGCCGAGTTCCGGGACGCCCGACCCGCCGTTCGGCCACGACCGCCACCGCGACGAGTTCGTCGCCATCGGCGGGCTCAACCGTGACGGGGCCGAACTGAAACGGCTGCGGGGCCCGCTGGCCGCGTTCCTGCCGGCGCGGGCGGTGCACCGCTGGCGGCCGCTCATCGAACGCACCGTCCACCACCACCTGGACGACCTCGCCACCCGCGACGAACCCGACCTGCACTACCACTTCGCCGTGCCCGTCGTCACCGGCGTCTGCGCCCGCATCCTGGGGTTCGCCCCCGGCACGACGCGGAGCTGGCCGAGCGGATCGCCGCGCTGGCCAGCGGCCTTCCCCCCGCCGGGCCGGCCGTCCACCTCGACCGGATGAGCGAGCTGATCAGCGCCACCCTCGCCGACAAGATCCGCAATCCCGACGACACGCTGCTCGGCGTGCTGCGCGCCGAACTCAAGGCACGCGCCTGGACCGGATACGAGATCCTCAGCGTGACCATCACCCTGCTGACCGGACGCCCCGACCTGCGCCGCCTGCTCCACGCCCCCGACACCGGCCCCGCCCTGGTGGAGGAGCTACTGCGCTACCGCAACCCCATCAGCCACGGCCTGTGGCACTTCACCACCGCGCCCGTCGACATCGCCGGGACCACCATCCCCCAGGGCGCGGTCGTCGCCCCGGTCTTCAACGCCGCCAACCACGACCCCGCCGCCTTCCCCGACCTGGCCCTCACCATCCCGTTGGACCGGCTGCCCTGGCAGGCGGGCATCGTCGAGCGTGTCCCCCAGGCCCTTCCCGTTCGTCTCCGCTCACCGGCGCGCCCCTGACGGCCCGTCCGTCACCGTTCCGGGACGCACGACCTCCCGTTCGGGTGCGGCGGGCCGGCCGTCAGTCGGCCAGGGCGGTGCGGACGGCCTGGTGGGCCGCCCGGCGGAGTTCGGCGTGCAGGGCCGCGTTGGCCTCCCGGTCGGTGCGGGCCTCCACGATCCGCAACCCCTCCCCCGCGACCGCCTTGGACAGGTCGGCCGCCGACTCCAGGCGCCGGTACGGGATGCGGTGCGCGGCCGCGACGGCCTCCAGGTCCACCTGGTGCGGGGTGCCGAAGACCCGCTCGAACGGCCCCGGCAGCGTCGCCTGCGGCAGCAGCGAGAAGATCCCGCCGCCGGAGTTGTTGACCACCACGATCGCCAGGTCGGGACGCCGGTCCTCCGGGCCCAGGATCAGGCCGTTCTGGTCGTGCAGGAACGACAGGTCCCCCAGCAGCGCGTACGCGCGGCCCGAGTGGACCAGCGCCGCGCCCATCGCCGTGGACACCAGCCCGTCGATGCCCGACGCCCCCCGGTTCGCCATGATCCGGATGCCGCGGCGCGGCCGCATCACCTGGTCCAGGTCGCGGATCGGCATGGACGCCGCCACGAACAGCAGCGACCCGCCCGGCAGGCCCGCCACCAGGTCGCGGGCCAGGCGCGGTTCGGTGATCTCGGGGTGGGCGTCCAGGACCTCGTCCACGGCCGCCGCGGCGGCCAGGTCGGCGGCCCGCCACGACTTCAGCCACCCGTCGTCGCCCGACACCACCGGGATCTCCACGTCCTGGGCGACCTGGGTCGCCGACCGCACCGGGTCGGGCCAGCGCGCCAGGTCCGGTGACAGCACGATGTGCTCGTCGGCCCGCCGCAGCAGCGACAGCAGCGGCCGCGACAGCCCCGGTTTGCCGAGCGTCACCACCACCTCGGGCCGGTGCCGCTCGACGAACTCGGGCACCCCCAGCAGGAAGTGGTGCGCCGACAGCGCGTGGTCGCCGTAGCGGGCGTTGCCGTTGGGCTCGGCCAGCACCGGCCAGCCCGCCATCGACGCCGCCGCCACGTACCGCTTGACGTTGGCGGCGCCGTCGCCGACCACCAGCAGCCCGCGCCGGGTCGCCGGGACGTGCAGCACCGACCCCGGCGTCGCCGCCCGGATCTTCGTCCACGGCCCGCCGGTGTCGGAGTCCAGCGGCTCGCACCACGAGTCGTCGCCGTCGGGGATCAGCGGCTCGCGGAACGCGGCGTTCAGGTGCACCGGGCCCGGCACCGGCGCCTGCGCCAGCCCCCACGCCCGCGCCACCAGCGAACGCCAGTAGGCGACCATGCCGGGCCGGTTCTCCGGCGTCCCGACCTCGGTGCTCCACCGCACCGCCGTGCCGTACAGCTTGACCTGGTCGATCGTCTGGTTGGCGCCGGTGTCGCGCAGCTCGGGCGGCCGGTCGGCGGTGATCACGATGAGCGGGACGCCCGACTCGCTCGCCTCGATCACCGCCGGGTGGAAGTTGGCGGCGGCCGTCCCGGAGGTGCACACCAGCAGCACCGGCCGGGCCGACCGCTTGGCCATGCCCAGCCCCAGGAACGACGCCGACCGCTCGTCGACCCGCACGTGCAGCCGCAGCCGCCCGGCCTGCGCGGCGGCGTGCAGCGCCAGGGCCAGGGGAGCCGACCGCGACCCCGGGGCCAGCACCGCGTCGGTCATGCCGCAGCGCACCAGTTCGTCCACCAGGACGGTCGCCAGGGCGGTGGCGGGGTTCATGGGCGGGACTCTCCGATCACGGTCAGGCCTCCAGGGACGCGTGGGCGTCGGCGACGCGCCGCCGCCACCCCTCGTCCTCGATCTCGAAACGGCGCAGGGCGGCCTCGTCCACCTCCGGGCGGCGGACCGGCACGAACCCGCCCTCGGCCACCAGCGGGTCGCGCACCACATCGCCCTCCAGCAGCGACAGCGTCGCCAGGCCGCACGCGTACGGCAGCTCCGGCAGCGCGGCGGCCAGCGCCACGCCCGCCGCCAGCCCCACCGAGGTCTCCACCGCGCTGGACACCACCACCGGCAGCCCGGTGGCCTCGGCGACCCGCAGCGCGGCGGCGACCCCGCCCAGCGGCTGGACCTTCAGCACCGCCACGTCGGCGGCCCCGGCCGCCCTCACCCGCAACGGGTCCTCGGCGCGGCGGATCGACTCGTCGGCGGCGATCGGGACGTCCACCAGCAGCCGCACCCGCGCCAGCTCCTCCAGCGTCGCGCACGGCTGCTCGACGTACTCCAGGCCGAACCGGTCCAGGGTGCGGATCATCCGGGCGGCGTGGTCGACGTCCCAGGCGCCGTTGACGTCGATCCGCACCAGCCCGCCGGGGCCGATGGCGTCGCGCACCGCCTCCACGCGGGCGATGTCGTCGGCGTCGTCCTGGCCGCGCTCGGCGACCTTGACCTTGGCGGTGCGGCAGCCCGAGGCGCGCACGATCGCGTGCGCGCGCTCGGGGGCGACGGCGGGAACGGTCACGTTCACCGGGATCCGGTCGCGGACCGGCGCCGGCCAGCCGTCGCGGGCGGCCTCCCGGGCCGCCGCCAGCCAGCGCGCGGTCTCCGGCGGCCCGTACTCGGCGAACGGCGAGAACTCGCCCCACCCCGCCGGGCCGTGCAGCAGCACGCCCTGCCGCCGTGTGATGCCGCGGAACCTCGTCCGCATCGGGATCGAGTAGACCCGCACCCGAACCGTTCCCCCTGCCCTGCTCGAAGCCCTAGTAGTGCCACGGGTAGCGCGACCAGTCGGGGTCGCGCTTCTCCAGGAAGGAGTCCCTTCCCTCCGCCGCCTCGTCGGTCCCGTAGGCTAGCCGCGTCGCCTCCCCGGCGAACACCTGCTGCCCCACCAGACCGTCGTCGATCAGGTTGAAGGCGAACTTCAGCATCCGCTGCGCCGTCGGGCTCTTGCCGTTGATCTTCCGGGCCCACTCCAGCGCCGTCTTCTCCAGCTCGGCGTGCGGCACGACCGCGTTGACCATGCCCATCCGGTGCGCGTCCTCGGCGGTGTAGGTCTCGCCCAGGAAGAAGATCTCCCGCGCGAACTTCTGCCCCACCTGCCGCGCCAGGTACGCCGACCCGAACCCGCCGTCGAAGCTGGCCACGTCCGCGTCGGTCTGCTTGAACCGGGCGTGCTCGGCGCTGGCCAGCGTCAGGTCGCACACCACGTGCAGGCTGTGCCCGCCCCCGGCGGCCCACCCCGGCACCACGCAGATCACGACCTTGCCCATGAAGCGGATCAGCCGCTGCACCTCCAGGATGTGCAGCCGCCCCGCCCGCGCCGGGTCGATCGTGTCGGAGGTCTCCCCCTCGGCGTACTTGTAGCCGTCCCTGCCCCGGATGCGCTGGTCGCCGCCCGAGCAGAACGCCCACCCGCCGTCCCGGGGCGAGGGCCCGTTGCCGGTCAGGATCACACACCCCACGTCGCTGGACATCCGCGCGTGGTCCAGCGCCCGGTACAGCTCGTCCACGGTGTGCGGCCGGAACGCGTTGCGCACCTCCGGCCGGTCGAACGCGATCCGCACCGTGCCGTGGTCCACCGCACGGTGGTAGGTGATGTCGGTGAAGTCGAACCCCTCGACCACCTTCCACGCGTCCGGGTCGAACAACTCCGAAACCATGTGTCCCTCTCCCTGCCCGATCCCCTGGCCGGACCCGACGACCGGGCCCTCCCCCATCTAACCGCCTCACCGATTCGAACGCGTTCAGCGGGGTCGTCTACGCTGAACAGACCATGGATCGCCGCCTGCACGCCGTCGTGCTCCCGCCCGGCCCACGCCTGTTCGCCGCCCTGGCCGCCGCCCTCGACGGCACCGGTCCGGCGATCTGCCCGATCTCCCCCGACCTGCCCGGCCCCGCCCGCACCGCCCTGCTGGACGCCCTGGCCCCCCACGCCGTCGAGACCGCCGACGGCGTCACCCCCTACCGGCCCCGCAGCGCCTGCGCGCCGATCGCGGGCATCCCCGCCGGGCCCGACACCGCCGTGCTGATCGCCACCTCCGGCTCCACCGGCACCCCCAAGATCGTCGAGCTGTCGGCCCCGGCCCTGCGCGCCTCGGCCACCGCCACCCTCCAGCGCGTGCGCGCCGAACCCGGCGACCGCTGGCTGTGCTGCCTGCCCACCAGCCACATCGCCGGCGTCCAGGTCCTGGTCCGCGCCCTGGTCGCCGGCACCGAACCGGTCATCCAGCCCCGCTTCGACCCCACCGCCGTCGCCGACGCCGACGCCGCCCACCTGGCCGTCGTGCCCACCCAGCTGCGCCGCCTGCTGGACGCCGGAACCGACCTGTCGAAGTTCCGCTCCATCCTGCTCGGCGGCGCCGCCGCCCCCGACGGCCTGCTCACCGCCGCCCGCGAACGCGGCGCACGGGTCCTCACCACCTACGGCATGAGCGAGACCAGCGGCGGCTGCGTCTACGACGGCCTCCCCCTGGACGGCGTCCGCCTGGACATCGACGCCGAGGGCCGCATCCGCCTCGCCGGGCCCGTCCTGTTCACCGGCTACCGCCTGCGCCCCCGGCTCACCGCCTCGGTCCGCGACGGCGACTGGTTCGTCACCCGCGACCTCGGCGTCGTCGAGAACGGCCGCCTGCGCGTGCGCGGCCGCGTCGACGACGTCATCAACACCGGCGGCGAGAAGGTCGTCGCGGGCGAGGTCGCCGCCGCCCTGGCCCGCCACCCCGGGATCCGCGACGCCGTCGTCGTCGGCCGCCCCGACCCCGAGTGGGGCGAACGCGTCACCGCCGTCGTCGTCCCCGGCGACCACGCCCCCACCCTCGCCGAACTGCGCGACTGGATCCGGCGGACCATGCCCGCCTGCGCCGCCCCGCGCGAACTGGAACTGCTGCCGGAGATCCCGCTGCTCCCCTCCGGCAAGCCCGACCTGGAACGCCTCCGCCGCCCCTGACCCGGCCCCGCCCGCTCCCCCGCCCGGCCCTCCCGTGTCAGCGCCGCGGCGACGGGAATGACAGCCGTTGATCACGGGGGGTGTGCATGGCCGGGGAGAAGCCGGAAAGCGCGTTGACGGTCCTGCTGGCGTTCGGGGCCAATCTCGGAATCGCCGTCGCGAAGATCATCGCGGCGGTCGTCACCGGATCGGCGTCCATGGCCGCCGAGGCCGCCCACTCGGTCGCCGACACCTTCAACGAGGTCCTGCTGCTGGTCGGACTGCGCCGCAGCACCCGCCCGGCCAACCGCCGCCACCCGTTCGGCTACGGCAAGGAACGCTACATCTGGACCCTGCTCGTCGCCGTCGCGATCTTCGGGATGGGCGCGCTGTTCGCCTTCTACCAGGGCGTGGAGACCCTGCTCGGCCACCACCACGGCGACGAGCCCGACCCGCTGGTCGGCTACGTCGTGCTGGGCGTCTCCTTCCTCCTGGAGGCGATCTCCTGGCAGCAGGCGCTGCGGCAGGTCCGCTCCGACGCCCGCGCCGAGGGCCTGTCCACCATCGTCCACATCCGCCGCACCGACGAGCCCACCTCCATCAGCGTCCTGCTGGAGGACTCGGCCGCGCTGATCGGCCTGCTGCTGGCGTTCGCGGGCATGGGCCTGCACCAGCTCACCGGCTCGGCCGTCTGGGACGGCGTCGGCTCGGTGCTGATCGGCGTGCTGCTCACCGCCGTCGCGCTGGTCCTCGGCCGCATCAACCTGAACCTGCTCATCGGCAGCCAGGCCGACCCCCGCATCGTCGGCGACGTCCGCGCCCGGCTCGCCGCCGCCCCCGAGGTCGAGCAGGTCGTGGACGTCCTCACCATGATCGTCGGCGCGGACCGGGTGCTGGTGTGCGCCCGGCTGGACTTCCGCGACGTGCTGACCTCCGTCGAGATGGAACGCGCCTGCGTCCGCCTCGACCACGAGCTGCGCGAGGCCCACGAGGAGATCGACGAGGTCTTCCTGGAGCCGGTCCCCCGCGACGACCCCGAGCTTCGGGCACGTGTCATCGCCCGCTACGGCCCGGCGCTCGGCCACAAGGGGACCGCGACCTCATAGGAGCCACAGGCGGCGCTCTTTACGCGGTAAGGTCAGTCGTTGCCGCGGTCGGGACGCCTCCCGAAAATTACGATCATGTGACACTGTCCGAAGTGATCTTGCGGGCGGGTGCGCGGTGCGGCAGGGTCCGGTGCGGCCCAACGATCCACACGCGCGACGCGTGTCCGAAGGGATCCCCCATGCGACGCTCCCATCTGCTGACCGCCGCGGCCGCGCTGGCCTGCGCCCTGGCCCCCGTCGCCGTCTACACCGCCGGCGCCGCCTCCGAACCGGGCGAGGCACCGGCCGCCCCCGGCCCGGCGGCCGCTCCCCCGGCCGCCCCGCCCGCGCCCGGCGCCCGCAAGGTGATCGTGGACGCGGACATGGGCGAGCTCAACGACGACGCCGCCACCCTGTTCATGCTGGCCAAGGACCGGGGCGTGCACGTCCTCGGCGTCACCACCGTCAGCGGCAACACCTGGGTGGAGGCGGGCACCGCCTACTCGCTGCGCCAGCTCGAACTGATCGGGCGCGGGGACGTTCCGGTGGTCCCCGGCGCCGGGGAGCCGCTGTTCGCCTGGCGGCAGTCCCGGCTGCCCGGGCAGGACGCGCTGTACGGCAAGTCGCCCTACGGCGGCGCGTTCGACACCAAGCGGCCCCCGTCGTACCTGAAGCTGCCCAAGCCGCCCTACGGCGGGTACCCCAAGGCCAGGCCGAGGGGCGGCGCCGCCGCCGACTTCATCGTCGACCAGGTCAGGCGCCACCCCGGCCAGGTGACGGTGTTCGCGATCGGCCCGGCCACCAACCTGGCGCTGGCCGTGCGCACCCACCCCGAGATCGTGCCCATGATCAAGGAAGTGGTCTACATGGGCGGGGCGTTCGACGAGCCGGGCAACACCACCCCGGCCGCCGAGTTCAACTGGTGGTTCGACCCCGAGTCGGCCAAGATCGCGCTGCGCACGCCGTTCCGCAGGCAGACGATCGTGCCGAACGAGGCCGCCATGAAGGTCCTCTACACCAAGGCGCGGTACGACCGGATCGTCGCCGGGCCGCAGACGCCGATCAAGAAGATGTTCAAGGACCTGCACGGACCGGAGTTCGCCAGGAACCCCCGGTACACGACGCCGGTCTGGGACTCCCTCACCGCGGCCGTCTTCCTGGACCCGGGCGTGATCAAGCGCGCGGAGGAGCGGTACGTGGACGTGGACGCCACCGAGGGCCCCAACTACGGGCGCTCGATGGGCTACGCCACGCGGGAGTTCGCCGCACCGCGCAATCCGGCCGGGACCCGCAAGGCCACCATCGTGTTCGAGGTCGACCAGGAGCGCTTCTGGAACCTGTACGTGGACCGCATGACCCGCTGAGCCCCGCGGCCCGGTGTGGGCCGCGTCACCCCCGCCCGACCCGGTCCCCTCGACGTTCCCGCAGGTAAAAAGCGTCTTTTGGCCGGGTCTGGGCGCGTGTTGTGAGACGCTTGGTGTACCGGCCCGGGAACAACGACCCGGCCGTGCGACGTTGCCGTAAGTGCGCGCGTCACCAGAGCAGACATCCTCCGCGTCGCAGACACACACGAAGGGAGAGGGGTGTCCCCATGCCACGAACCGCCGTAGAGACCCCGCTCACGGAGTCGACGAGCTCCGCTCTCGGCGACCTCCTGGAGCGTGGCCGTGCCCAAGGACGCCTCTCGCTCGACGAGGTCCGCCGGGCTTTCGAGGCGGCTGGTATCAGCCCCGCCCAGGGCCGCTCCATCCTGCGCGAGCTGTCGGAGAACGGCATCAGCCTCGCCAGCGAGGAGGAGCCCAAGAAGCGCGCCACCCGCTCCAGGAGCGCCACCAAGGCCACGGCCAAGCCGGCGGCGAAGACCGCCCGGGCCGCGAAGAAGACCGTCGCGGCCGTCGAGGGCGAGCAGGCCGTCGAGGAGACCGCCGAGCCGGTCGAGGCCACCGCCCCCAAGGCCGCCCCCAAGGCCCCGGCCAGGAAGCGCGCGACCCGCGCGACCGCCGACAAGAAGGCCGCGGTCAAGGCCGCCCCCGAGCCCGCCGACGAGGAGGACGCCGACGAGGCGTTCGAGCTGTCGGACGCCGACCCGGCCGACACCGAGATCGCCGACCTGGACGACACCTCCACGGCCATGGGCGACTCGGTGCACACCTACCTCAAGGCGATCGGCCGCCGCCAGCTGCTCACCGCCGAGCAGGAGGTGGACCTGGCCAAGCGCATCGAGGCGGGCCTGTACGCCGAGTACAAGCTGGAGAACGAGCCGGACCTCTCCCACGAGGCGCGCATGGACCTGGAGTGGGTGGCCGCCGACGGCCGCCGCGCCAAGTCCCACATGCTGGAGGCCAACCTGCGCCTGGTGGTGTCGGTCGCCAAGAAGTACTCCGACCGCGGCCTGTCGCTGCTGGACGTGGTGCAGGAGGGCAACCTGGGCCTGATCCGCGCGGTGGAGAAGTTCGACTACTCCAAGGGCTACAAGTTCTCCACCTACGCGATGTGGTGGATCCGGCAGGCGATCCAGCGCGGTTTCGCCGACTCGGCCCGCACGATCCGGCTGCCCGTCCACGTGCTGGAGATGCTGAGCAAGCTCAGCCGCGTCGAGCGCGACATGCACCAGCGCCTGGGCCGCGAGCCCACCCCCGAGGAGCTGGCGGTCGAGCTGGACAAGAGCCCCGAGCAGGTCCGCGAGCTGCTGCGCACCAGCCGCCAGCCGATCAGCCTGGACTCCACGATCGGCGAGGACGGCGAGACCCGCATCGGCGACCTGATCGAGGACACCGACAGCCCCGAGGCGTCGGAGCTGGTGGACCGTCAGCTGATGGCCGACCAGCTGCGCCGCACGCTGGACATCCTCAACCCCCGCGAGGCCAAGATCATGGCGATGCGGTTCGGGCTGTACGACGGCACGCCCCGGACCCTCGACGAGATCGGCAAGGCGCTGGGCCTGACCCGCGAGCGGATCCGCCAGCTGGAGAAGGAGTCGCTGTCCAAGCTGCGGCACCCCAGCAACGCCCAGCCGCTGCTGGACTTCGCGGTCTGATCAGCGCCGCCTGACCCGTCCCTCGTCCCCTGTCCCCCGTCCCCTGGCCCGCCGGTTCCCCGGCGGGCCTTCACCGTTTTCGGCGGGCTTTCCCCGACAATGCCCGGATGACCCCCGTCACCGACGCCCAACGCGCCGCGCTCGCCGACGAGCTGGAGATGCGCGGTTCCCCGCTCTGCGACTGTTCCGGATCGCCCGTCGCCGCGCACGCGTGCGGCTGCGCGGCGGTTCGCGCCTCGGCCCTGGTGCGCCGGACGGCGTCGGCCACCCGCCATTCCCGCGAGTGCGGCTGCGGGATCCCCGACCGTGAGGCGGCGCTGTTCTGGGAGCCGATGCTGTCGGCCCGCCCCGGCTCGCCGGGTCCGGGCCCGGGGGCCTGCTGAGCCGCCGGTTCCGTCCGGGCCGTTCGGCGGCCGCCACGGAGGTCCCCCTCGCCGCGCCCCGTCTCCGGCCGGGCGGCCCCGTTCCCGGGAACACCGCCCGTCGGGGCGCGGCGAGGGGTCTCGCGAGAGCCGTGCGCGGGCGGCCGAGGGTCTGTCCGGCCGCCGCGCCGCGTCGCCTCCAGGCAGTCCCCCACAGATGACCTGGGCGTGCGGCTCGTGCGAGCAGGATCATGCTGCCCGCCCGTCCCCGCCGGCGCGAGCACCACGCCACACATGCGCTGACCTGGTATTTCATATGGTGAACAGGAGCCGCGTGCGGGAACTCCCCGGCGGGGCCGGCCCCTGCGCCAGAAGGGACCCCGCCAAGAACGCGAGGCGGGCCCCGTCGGGAACGATCATTGCCGGGGCGCCCGGCCGGTCCCGGACGGCTCCGGCGCCTTCGCCGTCGAGCACGGGGGCTACCTGATGGCGGCGGGCGTGCGCGCGTTGCGGCAGCGCTCCGGGTTCCGCGATCCGCTGGTGGCGTCGGCGTTCTTTCTGCGACCCGGGGCGCCCGGTCCCGGCAGCTCGCCCTGCTGAGCGCGGGCGGGCTCCGTGGCGCGGGACGAGGCCGACAGCGAGGCGTCGTCCCGCGCCCTCCCGGGAGAGAGTGGAGCCAGTACCGGACGGGCCGTGCGGAGCGGCCGGGGCCCGCCCCGAGACCGGTGCGAGCGAGCATTGGGCCGGGTCGGCCCGCTGTTCGGTACGCCTCTTCCGGGGACCACGACCAGGACTGTTCGGCCGCCGAGCGGGAGTTCGGGGCGGATGATCGCCCTGCGGCCGTCCCCTCGGACCCTGGCCGGTGCCCGGGCCGACAACCTCCTTTGGCAGGATGAGAACCATCTGCCCAGGTCACCAAGTGGTGTGTCGACCGTAACTCCGTATTCGGTCAGACGGAAGTGACAGGGCGCTTACAGTTGTTCACAGCACCCGTCAGTCCCGCGCGGTGATTTTTCCACCCGCCACCCCACCGGGCGCGGGAGAGCCGCGCCGACACGCCGACGCGCGCCGCCGGCCGGGCGAGCGGCGGGACGCCCCCTCGGCCCACCCCCGTCGGCGATGCGGCCCGAGCCACATGTGCGCTGGCCAGAAGCGTGACACGACGGCGAACGAAGATCACTCAGAGTGTTACCAACCCTCCGTCTGTGGTTACGCTAAGTGATCATGATCATGAGACTGGGGAAGCGGGACGGCCCTCTGGCACGCGTGGGACGCCCGGGAACGCTGCTCCTGACGATCGGGCTGGGCGGCACGGTCGTGTTCGCTTTCTCGCCGGTCCAGCCCGCCGAATCCCATCCCTCCCGCATCCTGGCCTTCGTCACCAACACCGGGTCCGACACCGTGACCGTCTACGACACCCGGCTGGAGGAGGTGAGGGCGACCGTGCCGGTGGGCGACGCCCCGGTCGCCGCCGCGGTCGCCCCGGACGGCAACCGGGCCTATGTCGCCAACGCCCTGTCCAACGACGTCTCGGTCATCAACACCGCCACCCTGAAGGTCGTCGCCACCATCCCGGTGGGGCGGGTGCCGTTCGGCGTCGTGGCCGTCCCGGACCGCGTCTATGTCGCCGACCACGGCTCCGACACGGTCACGGTGATCGACGCGGGCAGGGGCCGGCCGGTGGCGACCATCCCCGCCGGGCCCCTGCCGCACACCCTGGCGGCCTCTCCCGACGGAGCCCAGGTCCTCCTGACCAACAACGGCGGCCGCAGCCTGTCGGTCATCGACGTCCGCACCAACAAGATCATCGCCTCGCACCGCACCGGCCTGTTCCCCCACGGCGTCGCCGCCCCCGGCCGCGCCGGCCACGTGTACGTCGCCAACACCGGCTCCCGCTCGGTCACGGTCGTCGCGCCCGGGGCGGAACCGGTGACGGTCCCCGTCGGCCGCACGCCGACCGGCGTCGGGGCCACCCCGTTCAGCGAGTGGGTCTACGTGGCCAACATGCGCGACAACACCGTCTCGGTCATCCACGCGCCGACCGCCCGGGTCACCGCCACCATCCCGGTCGGCCGCCGCCCCGAGGGCGTGGCCGTCGAACCCGGCGGCGACCGGGTCTACGTCACCAACACCGGCTCGGACACGATGTCGGTCATCGACGCCCAGGACAACAAGGTCATCGCCACCGTCCCCGTCGGCGAGGAGCCCGAGGGCGTGGCCGTCTCGCCGCGCTGAGGACGGGCGCGGACCCCCGGGAGGCGGGGCGGGGAGGCGGTCGGACGTCCCCGCCCCGCGACGGTTCCGCTACGACGCCGTCACGGCGTCGCCGGGCTCGGGGACAGGGACGGGGCCGGAGCGCCGGTGCCCTCGACGCAGACGGGGACGTAGCCGGGGGCGGGCTTGACGCTCGAGGTCGGCGCGGGGGCCGCGCGCCGCTCGCCCTCCAGCAGGCTGGTGATGTCGGAGAGCTTGATGCAGGTCGGGGTCACGTTGGCTGAGGTGCTCGGGGTCGGCGCCATGACCGGCGGCCGCCCGGAGCGGCTCTCGTCGGCCGCGGCCAGGGAGATCCCCAGGCCCAGCGTCGCCAGTGCGCTCAGGGCGCCGATGCCGGTGGCGATGGAAAGACGCTTGTTCACGAGACTCCTCGATGCAGGTCGGTGAGCGGCGATGAGCCGCTGGGAGCGTGTTCAGACCACTACCTGCTCGATCGGTGCCGTGTGTATCCGGCCGATCACCCATTGTTGGGTAAAAGAGCTCGGGCCGATGGAACCTCCGCGGCGCCCTCGCGGATGATCATGGCGTCGAACACGCGGGGCGGTCGAGATCCGCTGGTCCGTGGTGCGACGCCTCGACCAGCGCCCTGCACACCCCGACCGCGTCATGGCCCAGCCAGCGGCAGGCCCACAACGGCCTGCCGTTCCTCGTCCAGCCGCCCCCTTGTGACGGGTCCCGCCTCCGCGGTCGTCGGAGGCCCGGTGATCCGGGCCCCGGTTCACCCCTCGCCCGTCGGCCTGCCCGGGCTCGTACCGCCGCGCCGCCGGTCGCCGTCGCGGGCTCGATGGTCGGTCACCGCGTGGCCCGCTCCGCGTCCGTCCGCGCGGGCCACGATCAGGCCGTCGCGGGTGCGGACCGCGAGCTCGGTGAAGTCGTCGGCCGGGTTCCGGCCGACGGCCGCGGCGACCGCGCCGTCGTCGTCGAAGACGAGGCGGAATCGCGGCAGGTCCCCGGGCGCGAACACCCGTCGCAGGCAGGCGATGAGATCGACGGTCCGGAGCCGGGCCAGGCGGCCGGTCTCGGCGGGATCGCCGGTCACGACCACGAACGTCAGCGCGTCGCCCGGCCGCGCCGCGCGCATCGCCTCCTCGGCCGCGGACAGGCGCCGCACGCCCAGCACGACCACCACGCCGTCGCCGTCGAGGTCGGCCCGGCGGCCGGTGATCTCGTCGCGGAGTCCGCGGGGGGCCGTCCAGGGGTCGCGCGCCGGCCGCGCCGGGGCCACGAAGGGCAGGTGGGGCGGGTCCGCGTCCTCGTCGAGGAGGGGGACGTCGGCCAGGTGCTCGGCGGCGCGGACCAGGGCGAAGGGATCGCCGACCCCGGGGGCGCCCTCGGCGAGGCTCGCCGCGCCCTGGAGCAGGGTCAGGACCAGTTCGGCCCGCCGTACCGCCCCGGTGCGCAGCGCGGCGTGCGGTTCGAGTGCCCGGGCGAGCAGCAGGGCTTCGAACCGGACGAGTTCGGCCAGCGCCGCCCGTGCCGGTTCGGTGTCGACGACGCCGGACAGCGAGCGCAGTTGGAGATGGCCGCTGCTCGGGGTGTCGACGGCGAGCGGCAGCCGTTCGAGCCAGACCCGGGCGAAGGCGCCCAGCGCCCGCCCGGCGGTGGCGGGCGGCTCCGGTGGCGGCTCGGCGGCGGCCCGGGCCCGTTCGGCGGTGTCGAGGAGCACCGCGAGGTAGAGAGCGCGCTTGCCGGTGAAGTTGGAGTAGACCGCGCCCCTCGTCAGTTCGGCGCGCTCGGCGATCCGGTCGACCTTGGCCTCGGCGTAGCCGTGCTCGGCGAACTCCCGCCGGGCCGCGACCAGCACGGCCGCGCGGGTCTGCTCCTGCTGCTGCGCGCGGGTCAGCCTCGCCATCGATGCCCCTTTCCCTTTCCCGCCGTGTCATGATACTCAGAACATCCAGATGGTGGCGTCATCGGGATTTCGCGAACATCGGAGATGGGACATGGACGACAACGGCTTCGAGGTCAATGGGTTGATCAAGAGATTCGGTCGGACGACCGCGGTCGGCGGGGTGACCTTCGCGGCTCCCCGGGGGCAGGTACTGGGACTGCTGGGCCCCAACGGCGCCGGGAAGACGACCGTCGTCCGGGTGCTGGCGACCCTGCTGCGCCCCGACGCGGGCGAGGTGCGCGTGGCCGGGATCGACGCGCGGCGGGACCCGGAGCGGGTCCGCCGGCGCATCGCGCTGTCGGGACAGCACACGAGCGTCGACGGCGAGCTGTCCGGGCGGTCCAACCTGGTCATGATCGGCAGGCTGCTCGACCTCGGACGGCGGGACGCCCGCCGGCGCGCCGACGAGCTGCTGTCCCGTTTCGGCCTCGACGACGCGGCCGACCGGCCCGTCGCCACCTACTCGGGCGGGATGCGGCGCCGGCTCGACCTGGCCGCCGCCCTGGTGGGGCGGCCCGAGGTCGTCTTCCTCGACGAGCCCTCGGCCGGGCTGGACCCCGGCGGGCGCGAGGAGCTGTGGCGGATGATCCGCGGGCTCGCCCGGGACGGCGTCACGGTCCTGCTCACGACGCAGTACCTGGAGGAGGCCGACGCCCTCGCCGACGCGATCACCGTCCTCGACCGCGGACGGGTGATCGCGTCCGGCACCCCCGCCGACCTCAAGCGCGAGGTCGGCGGGCACACGATCGCGCTCCGGACGGCCGACGCCGCCGACCTCGACCGCGCCGCGGCGATCATCGCCCGGGTCACGGGCCGGGAGCCCGACCGGTCACGCCGCCACGGGCTCGTCGCGCCGGTCGCCGGTGACGCGGAGTTCTTCGAGATCACCGCCCGGCTCCGCGGAAGCGGCATCGACGTCGGCGAGCTCGCGTTCCGCCTGCCCAGCCTCGACGAGGTCTTCCTGTCCCTGACCGGGGCGCCCGCCACCGGCACCGAGGAAGCGGCATGACCACGACATTCCCCCAGGCCACCGGGCCCCGGCGCCTCGCCGTCCTCCGGCACAGCGCGGTGCTCGCCCGGCGCAGCCTCGCCAAGACCACCCGCAACCCGGGCCCGGCCGTCAACGGCATCGTCACCCCGGCGCTGTTCATGGTCCTGTTCCTCTCCCTGTTCGGCCGCCCGGTCGCCGGGACCACCGCCGGCTACCTGCAGTACCTGTTCCCCGGCATCCTCGTCATGGGCGCCGGACTGGCCGGCATGATCTCCACCGGGTCGGCCATCAACCTCGATCTGAGGAACGGCGTCACCGACCGGTTCCGCAGCCTGCCGATCAGCCGTACGGCTCCGCTGCTCGGCTCCGTGATGGCCGACATCCTCCGTTACACGGTCGCCGTCGCGGTGCTGTTCGGCCTCGGCGCGCTGCTCGGGTTCCGCGTCCGGGGCGGCGTCCCCGACGCGCTGGGGGCGGCCGGGCTGGCGATCCTGTTCGGGTTCTGCCTGAGCTGGGTCACGGTGTACATCGGGGTGCTCGTCAGGAGCGCCGACGCCGTGCTGGCGGTCGGCTTCGTCGCCTTCCTGCCGCTCCAACTGGGCAGCAGCCTGGCCGCCCCGGTCGAGACCCTGCCCGGCTGGCTCCGGGCGTGGGCGGACGTCAACCCCGTCACCCACGTCATGGACGCCTGCCGCGCCCTGCTGAACGGGACGGCGCCCGCCGGAAGCGTCGGCCTCACGCTGCTGTGGTCGGCGGCCCTGTTCGCCGTCTTCTGCCCGCTCGCGGTCCGCGCCTACGGCCGCCAGGAGTGACCGTGCCGTCCCGCAGCCTTCCCACCGACCGGAGAGACGAGACGTGAACCACTCCGAAACCCCCACCACGGACGCCGACCTGCTGGTGCTGCACGCCCTGCGCTGCACCGGCGCCACCGGCCCCGCCCGTCTCAGCCTGGCCACGGGCCTGGACGAGTCCGATGTCGAGTCCGAGCTCATCGACCTCGGCGTCGCCGGACTCGTCACGCGGACCTCCGGCCCCATGCCCGGCTGGAGCCTCACCGACGCCGGCCGCGCCGCCGACATCGAGCGGATCACCGGCGAGCTGGAGTCGGCCGGCGCCCGCGCGGCCGTGACGGCGGCCTACGAGCGGTTCCTCGTGCTCAACCCGGAACTGCTCGACCTGTGCACGGCGTGGCAGCTCCGCACCGTCGACGGCGTCGTCGGCGTCAACGACCACGGCGACCCCGCCTACGACGCCCGGGTCCTCGACCGGTTCGCCGACCTCGACCGGCGCGCCGCGGTCGTGTGCGCCGAACTGGCCGCCGCGCTGCCCCGGTTCGGCCGGTACCGCGACCGCCTCGCCGGGGCCCTCGGCCGTGCCGCCTCCGGCGAGCTGGAGTACGTGACCGACAGCACCGCGTCGTACCACACCGTGTGGGCGGAGCTGCACGAGGACCTGCTCGTCACCCTCGGGATGCCCCGATGGCCCCGATGAGGTGGGTCCGCGCGGTCTCCGCCCGGGTCGGGGAGACGGCGGAGACGCTGGGCGGCAAGGCGCACGGCCTGGTCCTGCTGCACCGCCTCGGGCTGCGGGTGCCCGCCGGGTTCGTCGTCACCACCGGGGCGTGCCGCGCCTTCCTCCGGGACGGACGCCGTCCCCAGGGGCTCGACGAGGAGCTCGCGGCGGCCGTCGCCGACCTCGAACGCTCCACCGGGCGCGTCTTCGGCGGGCCGCGCAGGCCGCTGGCGGTGTCGGTCCGCTCCGGGGCCGGCGTCTCGATGCCCGGCATGATGAACACCGTCCTCAACCTCGGCCTGACGACCGAGGCCACCGAGGGCCTGGCCGCCGAGACCGGCGACCGGCCGTTCGCCCTGGACTCCCGGTCGCGCTTCCTGGCGAGCTTCACCTCCGCGACGAGGGCGGCCGAGGGCCTCGCGGGGGAACGCCGCGGCCGGCCGGTCCCCGACGACGCGATCCGCCAGCTGGAGTGGGCGGTGGAGGCCGTGTTCGCGTCGTGGGACACGCCCCGCGCGCGGACGTACCGCACGTTGCACGGCATCCCGCACGACCTCGGCACGGCGGTGGTCGTCCAGAGGATGGTGTTCGGCAACCGCGACGCCCGCAGCGGTACCGGGGTCGCGTTCAGCCGCGACCCCAACACCGGTGAGAACGTCCCGTACGGCGAGGTCCTGTTCGGGCACCAGGGCGACGACGCCGTCTCCGGCAGGGCGGCGACCCGGCCGCTGGGCGAGCTCGCCGCGCGGGAGCCGGGCGTGTGGGCGGAACTCCTCGACGCGCTGCGCCGCGTCGAGGGGCACTACCGCGACGCCTGCTACGTCGAGTTCACCTTCGAGGCCGGTGAGCTGTGGATCCTCCAGGTGCGGCCGGGCCGGTTCGCCGGCGCGGCCGCCGTCCGCCTGGCCACCGAACTCGTCGACGAGCGGGTCATCGAACGCCACGAGGCGCTGCTCAGGGTCTCGCCGCGGCATCTGCCGCACGTCCGCACGCCGCGGATCGCGCCGTCGGAGCGGACCGACCTTCTCGCCCGGGGGATCGGCGCCTGCCCCGGTGTCGCGGCCGGCCGGGTGGCGACCACGGCGGAGGGGGCCGTGCTCATGGCCCGGGACGCCCCGGTCATCCTGGTGCGGCCGGAGACCTCGCCCGACGACATGCACGGCCTCGCCGCGGCCGCCGGGATCGTCACCGCGCGGGGCGGGCCGGCCAGCCACGCCGCGGTCGTCGCGCGCGCCATGGGCAAGCCCGCGGTCGTGGGCGTCACCGGCCTCACCGTCGACGCCGGGAGCGGCTCGGTGACGGTCGGCGGCCGCGGCGTCGGCGACGGCGCCCTCGTCACCATCGACGGGACGAGCGGCGAGGTCGCCCTCGGCACCCCCCGCGTCGTCGCGGACGCGGCCGGCGGCCACCTCCACCGGCTGCTCGCATGGGCCGACGACGTCTCGGGCGACCACTCCGCACGCGACGAGGCACAGCGCCTCGACGCGGCCCACGCCGCACTGCGCCACCACCCGCCCACCGGCCGCGCGAGCCGTTGAGCGCGGGCCCGACCCCAAGGAGGACGACGATGGCGACCCGGCACGTGTACCTGGTGCGGCACGGAGCCGCGGACCCGTTCGGTGAGCTGACCGACGTCGGGCGGCGGCAGTCGGAACTGGTCGGACGGCGCCTGGCCGCCCTTCCCATCGACACGGTGTGGCACTCGCCCCTGCCCCGGGCGGTGCGGTCCGCGAAGATCATCGGCAGGTGCCTGCCGAGGGCCGCCGTGCGGGAGGCGCCCGAGCTGGTCGACCACGTGCCGCACGTACCGGAGCAGGCGCCGCCGTCCTGGGCGCCGTTCTTCGACGGGTACGGCGCCGCGGAGGCCGCGGAGGCGGAGCGCCGTTCCTCCGCCCTGACCGCCAGGTTCGCGCGCCCCGCCGAGACCGAGACGCACGAGGTGCTGGTCACCCACGCCTATCCGGTGGCCTGGCTGGTCCGGGACGCCCTCGACGCGCCCCTGGTGCGCTGGCTCGGCCTGAACTGCGGGAACACCGCGCTGACGGTGATCGAGTACCGCGACGGCCCGGCGCCGACGGTGCTGCTGTACAACGACATGGGGCACCTGCCGCCCGAGCTGCGGTGGACGGGGTTCGGGGCCGGCGTTCGGCCCTGAGGCGGGCGGCCGGGCCGGCGCCGCGTTCCCGGGCCCTCCCGCATGCACGCGGGTCACCGGTTCGAGGCGGCGTCACCGCCCGGCCAGCCCCCGCATCATGATCTCGAAGGCGCTGTCCCAGTGGTGTCGCGCCTCGTCGGTGCCGCCGAGGGCGCCGCGCAGTTCGAGGCTGCACAGCCCGTGCGCCAGGGCGTTGATCTTGACGGCGACGTCGTGCGGCTCGGCGGGCGCGAAGGCGCCCTCCTCCACGCAGCGGGCGACGGCGGCGACCAGGGTGTCGAAGGTCGGCCGGATCAGCGCGCCGGTCTCGGCGTCGGGCTGGAACTGGGGAACCGGCCGCCCGAACATGAGCTCGTAGAGGTGGGGGTTGGCCAGGGCGCTGGCACGGTAGGCGCGGCCGAGCGCGAGCAGGTCGGCGACGGGATCGCCGGTACGGGGCACGGCGGCGAACGCCGCGGCGAGGCGTTCGAACCCGGCCAGGAACATCTCGCGGACCAGGCCCGCTTTGTCGCCGAACAGGTTGTAGACGGCCGTGGTGGACACGCCCGCCTCCCCCGCGACGCGGCGGGTGCTCAACGCCGCCGGTCCCTCGGCGGCCAGGAGCCGTCCGCCGGCGTCGACGAGTTCGCGGCGCAGTTCCTCGTAGTCCCGGTTCCTCGGTCTTGCCATGCGGACCATCATAACGTAACGTCGTTACGAAACAGCGTTACTAAACCTTTCCGGGAGCCGCGCCATGTCCGAACTCCACGTCGTCCTCGGTGCCACCGGCGCCATCGGCTCGGCCGTCGTCGCCGAGCTCACCGCGCGCGGCCACCGGGTCCGCGCCGTCAGCCGCGGTCCGGCCACCGGCCCGGACGGCTTCCAGGCCGACGTCACCACCACCGAGGGCGCCATCGCCGCCTGCGAGGGCGCCGCGGTGGTCTACCAGTGCGCGCAGCCGAGGTACGAGCGCTGGGCCGAGGAGTTCCCCGGCCTCATCCGCCCGATCCTCACCGGGGTCGAGGCCGCCGGGGCGAAGCTGGTCATGGCCGACAACCTCTACGTCTACGGGCCCGTCGAGGGCCCCATGACCGAGGGCCTGCCGCACGCCGCCGCCAACCCCAAGGGCCGCGTCCGCGCCGAGGTGGACGGGATGATCCTCGACGCCCACCGGTCCGGGCGGCTCCGGGCGACCCTGGGACGGGCCTCCGACTACTACGGCCCCGGCGGCGTCAACACCGTCATCGGCCCGAACGTCTTCGCCGCCGCCCTCGCCGGGAGGACCGTCCGCTGGGTCGGCGACCTCGACCAGCCGCACACCCTCGCCTACCTCCCCGACATCGCCGCCGGGCTCGTCACCCTCGGCGAGAGCGCCGAGGCCGACGGGCGGGCCTGGCACCTGCCGGCCGCCGAGGCGATCACCGGCCGCCGGTTCCTCGACCTCGTGCGGGCCGAGGCGGGAGGCGGGCCCAAGGTCGCCGGGCTCGGCCGGGGGGCGCAGCGCCTCATCGGGCTGTTCAACCCCACCGTGCGCGGGCTCGGCGAGACCTGGTACCAGCGCGACCGGCCGTTCGTCGCCGACGACACCGCCTTCCGCGAGGCGTTCGGCCCCGTCAAGGTCACCCCGCACGCCGAGGGCGTGGCCGCGACGCTCGACTGGTACCGGCGCGACGCGGCCTGAAAGGACGCCTCGCCCCACCCCTCCGGCCGGTCGCAGGCCGGAGGCGATGCCGCGCGGGAGGGGCGGATCAGGCGGGGGCCCCGAGCCGGTACCTGCCGTCGTCGCCACAGCAGAACTCGTAGTCCCAGTTCGCGTCCCGGCTGATGGTGACGAACACCTCGTCGCGGCCGCTCTCGCTGACCGCGAGGGCCCGGAGGCCGTCGAGGAACACGCCGCTGCCGCAGGCGCGCCGGGCTGCCTTCTCCCGGGCCTGGCTCCCGGCGGCGGCCGCCGCCGAGGTCCCGGTGAGCGCGAGGCCTCCGGGCATTCAGAGCCTGTCTGCGATCCCCCTGACGATCAGGGATCGGCGGGCGGGTCGCTGGCCTGGGGGATGACCTTGAACGCGGGAATCCCTCCTCACGGGCCAGTCCGCAGCCGAGGCCGTTCAGATGGGCCAAGCCCTGGTGAGGGCGCGTGGGTGCCGGCTGCGCGAGACACCGTTCTGAAGCAGATCTGAAGCACGCGGGCGGTTCACTCGCTTTGCCAGGCATGCCTGACCGGGCATGCCGCATCGGGAACGGAGAAGCGATATGCGGACCAGCATGTCCGGACGCTCCAAGCGCGCCGTTGTGGTGGGAACGCTGGCCACGGCGATGGCCGGCGGAGGGCTCTTCGCCACGGCGTCCGCCGCCTCAGCCACCACGGCACCGGCGGACAAGGATCACTGCGTCGTCAACCTCGCGACCGACCGGACGCAGTGCTACGACACCTTCCCGCAGGCGATCTCCGCCGCCACGGGCGGCCAGATCACCGACGCGCCGCAGAGCCCGGCGGCCGCCGCCGCCAGCCGGTCGTTCGAACAGCGGATCAACGCCATCGGCAGGCAGGCCGCGTCAAGCGCCGCGCCGCTGGCGACGGTCACACTCTCCATCGAGTACGACTGGAACTACTACCAGACCACCGCGGGCAGCCTCACGATCACGGGCACCTCCGGCTGCGACGGTGACGGCTCGGTGGAATGGATGAAGACCAGCCTCGGTGGCTGGAACGACCGGATCTCGTCGTTCAAGGGCTACAACGGCTGCCAGGTCAGGCACTACCAGCACGAGAACTTCGCCGGAGCGTACACCTCACCCGTCGGAGAGAATCCCTCGATGATGCAGCACGGCGGCCTGAACAACCAGGCGTCCTCGATCCACTTGATCTGAGCGCCGCGAGCGGGCCAGCGCGTGTGAGGCTCTGACGATGTGACCGCGGCCCCCCGGGCCGCGTGAGGAGGCCGTCTTCGATCCCCCAGCGGAATCGAAGACGGCCTCAGCACTCGCGTTAGCAACGGCTACCACGGCCTCGGGGAACGTCGCACGACGACGTCGGTGTCACCAGAGCCCGTGTCGACAGACGCAGAGCAGTTATGCGGGAACTGTGTCCTGCGGATAGCCCTGCGCACCGCCCGCGGCGGTGTTCCGGTCGCATCGCCGAACGCGCTGTGCCGGCCGCTCAGCCGTCCTCCTCCGGACACGCCGACAGGAAGTCCGCGACCAGCGCCGCCGGGTTGGCGGCCTTGGTGAGGGTGAACATCTCGTCGGGGTTGAACATGTCATACAAGATCACGGGCAGGGGGCGTCCCAGGGTCTCGACGATCCGCCCGTCGGCGTGGAGGTCCCGTGCCAGGTCGACGCACAGCGCGTGGAACTGCTCCTCAAGCCGTTCGTCGCGCTCGTCGCGGTCCTGCTCGGAGATCTCGTCCTCGTCCTCGTACCACAGGCCCTGTGCCAGCGACTCCTCGCGGTGCAGCCCGGAACCGACCGGGTCGTGTTCGGGGTCGTGTCCCGCGACGCGGATCCCCTCAAGCCCGGACGGCGCGAAGTAGGCGTAGCTCCAGCGGGCCTCCCACGCGTCCAGCGGTCCCGCCTCTTCCAGCACCCGCGCGACCTCGGACTCGGTGTTGTAACCGATCGCCAGGTAGGGGAACCGGGCGTCCTGGTCGACACAGTCGATTCGGAAGGTGATGGCGTAGATGTCCGGCACGGCCCCGGCCGGGAACTCCGCCAGGGCGCGGCCGACGGCCTGCCCCATGTGCTGCCGAAACGTCATCCAAGGCTCCCGCGCGGTCGACAGGGTCACGATGATCACCCAGGAGCGGGACTCTAACGAGTCCGCGCCCGGCGCGTCGACCGCCTCGTCCTCCGAGGCCCCCGCGGCAGGCGCGCCCTAGGACACGCGGGTGCGGCTGATGGTGACGTTGCGCGCCCGCAACGACACCGGGCCGGTGGGGCCGGGCTGCTGCGCCCACTGCTGGGGGTCGTTCAGCCAGGGCTCGTCCTGCTCGAAGGAGGCGTAGGAGCCCATCTGCAGGTTGATGATGAGGTTCATGGGGACGCCGACCCAGTTGCGGCCGCGGTGGTAGCCGGGGTTCCCGTAGAAGTCCCCGTCGAGGTGGTAGTTCACGGCGACGTCGGTGGCGTCGAGCTTCTGGATGTAGACGCGGTAGGTGTGCCAGGTGCCGGGGTCCTTCCCCAGCGCGGGCATGTCGACCGGGGTGCGCTCCACGACCTCCGCGGTGTCGGGCCTGCCGTCGTGGTCGGACCAGGTGTTGAACAGGTTGACGGGTTTGCCGACGTACTCCAGCACGTCGGTCTCGGGCGGCCAGACCTGGTCGGCCCCGGTGAGCCAGAACGCGGGCCAGCAGCCGCGCGCGGTCGGGGCCTGGAACTCGCCCCTGATCTCGTAGGCGGGGAACCGGTCGTTGACGACGATGAGGTCCCTGGCGTGCACGGCCCCGGAGCGGTACCACAGCGGCGCGTGGGGGTGGCTGGTGCTCTTCCCGTCCGGCTGGGAGAGCCGGTTGGCCGTCAGGGTGAGCACTCCGCCCGACAGGGAGACCTGGCTGTGGTCGGTGGGGCTCCCGTACATCCTGGCCGCGCCGTTGTGCTGGTCGCCCCAGGGGTACAGGTAGTTCCACCTGGCGTGGAACGCCGTGTAGCTGCCGAAGGAGGCGGCGGGCAGGACGGTCTCCCAGGTCTCCGCGGCGGAGGCGGGACGCGGGGTGAGGGGGACGAGGGCGGCGCCGCCCAGGAGGCCGAGCGCCTGCCGCCGGGAGAAAACGATCATGTGAAGAGGAACGCACGGCGGGCCGCCGCGCCACAAGCCGCGAAATGATCTTGGCCGGTTCCGGCTGCCTCTCTTGCCCGGCGCGGCAGTCCATGATCCACACGGCCGGGGCGTCCCGGGTCACGGGCCGTTCCCGGCCTCCCGGCCCGGGTCGAGGGCCGCGGTGGTCGTCATCTGCTCCGCGCCGATGAAGTGGCGGAGCAGCAGCAGGCCCGCCGCGTGGGCCTCGGGGCCGTGGTGGCTGGCGCAGGCGTCCTCGACCAGGTGCGGCGTCAGGCCCCGTTCGAACGCGCCCACCGCCGTCGCCAGGACGCAGGCGTTGGTCGCGATGCCGCACAGGTAGACGTCGCGCCAGCCGCGCGCGGAGAACAGGTCCGCGCCCGCCGGCGCCGCGAACAGGCTGTAGCTCGTCTTGTCGATGACCGGGACGCCCCCGGCGTACGGGCGCAGCCCGTCGACGAGGTCGGTCTCCGGCGGCCCCATGAACCGGGACCAGCGCAGCAGACGGACGTAGGGCGAGCCCGGACGGTTGACGTAGCGGGTGAGGACCACGTCCCCGCCCGCCTCCCGCCAGCGCGCGACCAGGTCCACGACCGTGGGAACGACCGGCGCCGTCGCGGCGTTGACGAAGCCGCGCTGCATGTCGATGACGACCAGGACGGCATCCCCCATGACGGGTATCTCCCCGCCATCGGCGGGCGGCTACCGTCAGGCGGCCGGGATCGCGGCGGCGTGGCGCAGCCAGGCCTCGTCGAAACGGCGCAGGACCAGCCGGGCCAGCGCGTCGTGCGCGCCCAGCGGCGGCGTCACCGCGTCGGCCCCCGCCTCCAGCATCCGCTCGTGGAACAGGCCGGGGGCCAGCAGGTAGGAGGCCACCTTCACCCGGGGCGCGCCCCGGCGGCGGCGCTCGGCGACCACCTCGGCCAGCCGCGGGCCCTCCGCCGCCACGAACCCGTACGGGACGGGCCGCCGCAGGCGCCGGGCCAGCAGCCGCGCCGCCGTGCGGACGTCCGCCACGCCGGCCGGGTCCGAGGAGCCCGCCGCGCCCAGCACCACCGCGTCCGAACTCCGCAACGGCCCCAGGTGGTCGGCCAGCGTCGCGGTGAGCAGGGCGTGCGGCCCCAGCGGGCGCGCGGTGACCGCGTGCGGGTGCACGCGCTCCAGGCGGCCCGGGATGTCGACCAGCGCGTGGTATCCCCGCGCCAGCAGCAGCGGCACCGCGACGACCGGGCCGTCGAGGCCCGCGACCGCCTCCTCCAGGACCGGCTCGGAGATCTCGGCGTAGGCCTCGACCACGTTCAGCCAGGGGCGCAGCCGCCGCACCCGCTCCAGCAGCGCCCGGACCGTCTCCGGTCCCCCGGGGCGGCGGGTGCCGTGGGCCACCGCCACCAGCGTCGGCGCGTACCCCCCGCGCATGGGCCCGCTCGTGAGCTCAGCCATGGGCGTCCGCCCGCAACGGCTCGACGGCGCGCGGGTCGCACGCCAGCCGGTAGCCCCGCTTGACGACCGTCTCCACGATCCCCGAACGCCCCAGCCCCCGGCGCAGCCGCGCCACCGCCATCTCCACCGCGTGCTCGTCGGCCTGCGGACGCGCGTCCCGCGACCACGCGCCGCCCCCGCCCACCATCCGGCTGGGCAGCACCCCGCACAGCTCGGCCCGCGACACCACGTGCCCGGGGCGGCGCGCCAGCGCCCGCAGGATCGCCATCGGCGCGGGCGCGATCGGCCGCAGCTGGCCGTCCAGCACCACCGCGTGCCCGCGCAGCTCCAGCGACGACCCGCGCACCTCGATCCGGCGGGCCCGGCGGCGCGGCAGGTCCGACGACAGCGCCCGGACCAGCGCGCCGATCCGGGCGCGTTCCGGCTGGACGGTCGGCACGTCGCGCTCGGTCAGCGGCTGCGCCGTCACCGGCCCCACGCACGCCGCCACCACGTGCGTCCGCAGCGCCTGGAGGAACGCCTCCTCCAGCCCGTCCTCGGCCGCCACCGCCAGCGTCGCCGACACCGCCGGGGCGCTGGTGAACGCGATCGCGTCCACCGTGCCCGCCACCGCCTGCCCGACCAGCCGCCGCAGCGGCGTCGGGTCGTCGGTCCGCGCCCACCGGTACACCGGGATCTCCACGACCTCGGCCCCCGCCGCCCGCAGCGCCCCGCTGAACTCGGGAAGCTGCTCGCCGTACAGCTGCACGGCGATGCGCGTCCCGCTCAGGTCCTCCTCCAGCAGGTGCTTGAGCACCTCCGCGCAGCTCTCCGACCCCGGCGACCAGTGCTCCTGCATGCCCGCCTGCCGGATCGCGCCGCGCGCCTTGGGGCCGCGCGCCAGGATCCGCACCCCGGCCAGCGCCTCGGCCAGATCGTCGTGCAGGCCCCAGCCGTCGGCCGCCTCCAGCCACGCCCGGAACCCGATCCCGGTCGTCACCACCAGGAAGTCCAGCGGGCCCGACAGGCACTCGCGCGTGGCGTTCAGCAGCTCCACGTCGTCCGACAGCGGGATCAGCCGGATCGCGGGGGCGTGCACCACCCGCGCGCCCCGCCGCTCCAGCAGCATCGCCAGCTCCTCGTGCCGCCGGGCCGCGGTCACCCCGACGGCGAACCCGGCCAGCGGCTCCCGGTCCGGGCCCTGCTCGCGGTCGGTGCTGAGCTCACGGTCGGTGCTGAGCTCACGGTCGGTGCTCATCGGGGAGCGCCACCTCCACGCGGTCCTCCGCCGTCCGGCGGATCGGGAACGTCGGCAGCGCCACCCCGGGATCGTCCAGGCACACCCCGGTGCGCAGGTCGAACACCTGCTTGTACATCGGCGAGGCCACGGTCGGCGCGCCCCCGCGCGTGCCCAGGATCCCGCGCGAGATGACCTGGGCGCCGCTGAAGGGGTCCAGGTTGCCCAGCGCGTACAGGTCCCCCTCGAAGGTGCGGAACACCGCCACCTGCACGCCCGCCACCAGCGCGCACGCGCCGCGTTCGGGGATCAGGTCGGTGTAGTGGCACACGTCCCGCCAGACCGGCGCGGTCCCGGCCGGGCGCTGGTCGAGGGTCGGGGTCGTCATCTGGGTCGTCATCGGGTGGTGACCTCCAGGCGGGGGCCGGCGACCAGGACCGGCTTGATCTGCTCGCGTTCGGGGGTGAAGGCGATGCTCGGGTCGGGGGTGTCGGGCGCGTTCACGAACGACACGAACCGCCGCAGCTTGTCGGGGTCCTCCAGGGTGGCGCGCCACTCGTCGGCGTAACCGTCCACGTGGCGGTCCATCGCCGCGTCCAGCTCGGCGCACAGGCCCAGCCGGTCATCGACGATCACCTCGCGCAGGTAGTCGATCCCGCCCTCCAGCGACTCCAGCCACGAGGCGGTGCGCTGGAGGCGGTCGGCGGTGCGGATGTAGAACATCAGGAACCGGTCGATGTACCGGATCAGCGTCTCGTCGTCCAGGTCGGAGGCGAACAGGTCGGCGTGCCGGGGGCGCATCCCGCCGTTGCCGGCCAGGTACAGGTTCCAGCCCTTCTCGGTGGCGATGACGCCGAAGTCCTTGCTCTGCGCCTCGGCGCACTCGCGGGCGCACCCCGACACCGCCGACTTGAGCTTGTGGGGGGCGCGCAGCCCCCGGTACCGCAGCTCCAGCCGGATCGCCATCGCCACCGAGTCCTGCACGCCGTACCGGCACCAGGTGGAGCCCACGCACGACTTCACCGTCCGCAGCGACTTGCCGTAGGCGTGCCCGGACTCGAACCCCGCCTCCACCAGCCGCCGCCAGATCTCCGGCAGCTGCTCCACCCGCGCCCCGAACAGGTCGATCCGCTGCCCGCCGGTGATCTTGGTGTAGAGACCGAAGTCGCGGGCGACCTCGCCGATCACGATCAGCTTGTCCGGGGTGATCTCCCCGCCGGGGATCCGCGGCACCACCGAGTAGGTGCCGTTCTTCTGCATGTTGGCCAGGAAGTGGTCGTTGGTGTCCTGCAGCGCGGCCTGCTCGCCGTCCAGGATGTGGCCGTTGCCGAGGCTCGCCAGGATCGACGCCACCACCGGCTTGCAGATGTCGCAGCCGCGCCCGCGCCCGTGCTCCTCGATGAGCCGCGTGAACGAGGTGATCCCCCGCACCCGCACGATGTCGAACAGCTCGGCCCGGCTGTGGTCGAAGTGCTCGCACAGCGCGCGGCTGACCTCGATCCCGGCCGCCGTCAGCTCCGCGTCCAGCAGCTTCTTCACCAGCGGCACGCAGCTGCCGCACGTGCTCCCGGCCCGGGTGCAGCCCTTCACCTCCGCCAGGTCCCGCAGCCCGTCGTCGCGGATCGCGCAGCGGATCGTCTCGGCGGACACGTTGTTGCACGAGCAGATCACCGTCGCGCCCGGCAGGTCCCCGCCGGCCGCCTCGGTGCCGCCGAACAGCGCCTGCTCCGGGCTGCCGGGCAGCTCGGCGCCGACGTAGGCGCGCAGCGTCGGGTACGCCGACGCGTCGCCGACCAGCACGCCGCCCACCAGCGTGCGGGCGTCGTCGCTGACCACCAGCTTCTTGTAGACCCCGGCGACCGGGTCGGTGTAGGTGATGTCCAGCGCGCCCTGCTCGGGACCGGCGAACGGGTCGCCGAAGCTGGCCACGTCCACGCCCATCAGCTTCAGCTTGGTCGACAGGTCGGCGCCCTCGAAGCGGGCGCCGCTGCCGGCTCCCCCCGCCGTGGCCAGCAGGTGGTCGGCGACCACCTCGGCCATGCTGAAGCAGGGTGCGACCAGCCCGTAGACCTGCCCGTCGACCAGCGCGCACTCCCCGACCGCCCAGATCGCCGGGTCGGCGGTGCGGCAGGCGTCGTCCACGACGATCCCGCCGCGCTCCCCCACCGGCAGGCCGCAGGCGCGCGCCAGCTCGTCGCGGGGCCGGATCCCGGCCGAGAAGACCACGACCCCGGCGTCGATCGCCGAGCCGTCGGCCAGCGCGACCCGCGCGACCGCGCCGTCCCCGCCCGCCTCCAGGCCCGCCATCGGGGTCCCGGCGTGCACCCGCATCCCGAGGGCCTCGATGTGGCGGCGCAGCATCGCGCCGCCGCCCTCGTCGAGCTGGCGCGGCATCAGCCAGGGCGCGACCTCCACCACGTGGGTGTCGACGCCGAGGTCCTGGAGGGCGCGGGCGGCCTCCAGGCCGAGCAGGCCCCCGCCGACCACGACGCCGCCGGCTCCCGGCCGCGACGCCGCCAGGCCGGCGCAGTGGCGGCGGAGGGACTCCAGGTCGTCGATCGTCCGGTAGACGAACACCCCGGGCAGGTCGCGGCCCTCGACCGGCGGCACGAACGGCGCGGAGCCGGTCGCCAGCACCAGCGCGTCGTAGGCGACCTCCCGGCCGCTTCCGGTGCGGACCACCCGGGCCGCGCGGTCGATCTCCACGGCCGGGTCGCCGGTGAGCAGCTCCACCTCCCCGTCGTGCGCGGGGTAGGCCAGATCGGCGTCCTCGGTCAGGTAGGAGGTCAGCGCCACCCGGTCGTAGGCGGACCTGGTCTCCTCGCCGATCACCGTGATCCGGCAGGAGCCGGTGTCGTCCCGGGCGCGCAGCGCCTCGACCAGGCGATGTCCGGTCGGACCGTGACCGACAACGACCACCTTCATCCGTACGTCCCCTCCGAGGTTCATGCGCCGATCCTCGGAAGGGGCCGTTTCGCGGTTGCGTCCCCTCTGTCACCGCCGTGTTAAAAGGGGCTCACTCCGGGACGCGCCCGAAGTCGGGCGGGTCAGACGGCTGACCAGCCGTTGTCGACCGGGAGGATCGCGCCGTTGAGGTTGCCGGCGTGCGGGCTGCTGTCCCGCGACCAGGTGGCCGCCGCCGTCCCCGTCCGGGGGGTCCTCAACGGCCGCCGCGCCCCGCGCCCGACCGCCTGCGGTTTCACCCTGCGCGACGGCACGCCCGTCCTCGTCACGGTCGAGTGGGTCGCCCGGGACTCCGAGGAAGCGGAGCGCGTCTATCTCGGCGAAGTCGACTCCCTGTACAAAGAGGGCGCGACCCCTCGGCCGGTCTCCCCGACGCTGCGCATCGTGCGCGGTCTTCACCTGGAGGACGTCTTCGACACCGCCCTGATCCGCTCGGGGCGCGTCATCGTCCGGGTGACGGCCCAGCACTCCCCCGGCGCGATCCGGCGGATCGCGCTCCTGGTCGAACGCCGCCTGTGATCCCCGCGCGGACGCCCCCGCGCGGGGCCGTCACCGTCCGGGAGCGGTCGCGCGAACCTTCCGCAGGTGGTCCAGCCAGGCCAGCACGGGGGTGGAGGTGAGGCCGTGCAGGCAGACCGAGACCAGGACGGTGAAGGTCACCACCGCCCACAGCGACCGCGCGGAGACGCCGAAGTCGGCGTGACCGAGGGCGTAGGCCAGGTAGAACAGCGAGCCGATGCCGCGCACGCCGAAGAACGCGATGGTCCGCCGCTCGCGCGGCCCGGCCAGGCCCCGGTGCAGCGACAGCCAGCCGACCAGCGGCCGGACGACCAGCAGCAACAGCAGCCCCAGCGCCGCCCCCTGCCAGGTGAGATCGGCCAGGCCGCCGGTGGCGACGTAACCGCCGAGCAGCAGCAGGAGCCAGGCCGTGAGCAGGCGTTCGATCTGCTCGATGAAGCCGTGCAGGACGCCGTGGTAGCCGTGGGTCCGTTCCGCCGCGCGGATCGCGCAGGCCGTGGTGAACACCGCGATGAAGCCGTAGCCGCCCGCGGCCTCGGCGACGCCGTAGGCCAGCAGGGTGGCGGCCAGCGCCACGAACCCCTCGTTGCGCTCGGCCAGCCGCAGCGAGGTCCGCTGCGCGCGGAAGAACATCCGCCCCAGCAGCCATCCCACCAGCAGCCCGACGACCAGCCCGGCGGCGCACTTGTAGAGCAGGTCCACCGCCAGCCACGTCCCCAGCCACTCCCCCGGCCGGCCGCCCGCGCCGGCCAGGGCGACCGCCAGCAGCACCAGCGGGAACGCCAGCCCGTCGTTCAGCCCCGCCTCCGAGGTGAGGCTGAAGCGGACCTCGTCGTCGTCGTGCTCCTCGTCGTCGTACTCGTCGTCGGGCCCGACGGGTTCGCCGACCTGCACGTCGGAGGCCAGCACCGGGTCGGTGGGCGCGAGCACCGCGCCCAGCAGCAGCGCCGCCGCCAGCGGCCAGCCCAGCATCCACTGCGCCGCCCCGGCCATCGCCAGCGTCGTCACCGGCAGCACCACCACCAGCAGCCGGGCGGTGGACGACCAGCCGCGGCGGCCGAACGGGCGGTTCAGGGCCAGCCCCGCCCCCATCAGCGAGACGATCAGGCACAGTTCGGTGAGGTGCTCGGTGGCCGCCCGCTGCTCCACCGGGTCGGGCGAGGGCAGCGGCAACGGCAGCAGGTACAGCACCACGCCGCTCGCCAGGAACAGCACCGGCAGCGAGACCGGAAGGCGGGCGATCAGCCCGGGCAGCGCCGCCGCCAGCAGCGCCGCCGCGCCCGCGACCACGAAGACAAGATCGGTTTCCCCCACGCCCTCCCGCTGCCCATCTCGTCCCCGATCAATCTTTGATGTCGGGTTTCTCACGAAATTCGGCGGCGGTGGCGCCGTCCGGCACGATCATCTGGAGGCGGCCCAGGAGCATCTGGAGCAGCTCCTCCACGACCTCCGCCAGGGTCGCGTCCACCCAGCCGACGGCCCAGTCGTGCATGAGGCCGTTGACCGAGCCGATGAACGCGGCGGCGGTGACGCGGAAGTCGCGGCGCTCGATCTCGCCGCGGTCGGCGGCGTCGTCGAGCTGGCCGCACAGGAAGTCGACCCAGCGGGCCCGGCGGGTGAGGCGCTGGCGGTCCAGGCGCGGGCTCACCCCGATGATCTCGACGAAGGCGATCCGGGTGTGGCGGGGGTCGCCGGTCGCCCCGGCGGCGTAGGCGCGGAACAGGTGGGTGCAGCGCTCCACCGGTTCCATCCCCTCGGCCTCGGGCAGCGCCGCCAGCACCGCCCGCTCGGCGACGTCGTTGACCCGCAGGTGGAGTTCGGCGAGCAGGTCCTCCAGGGTCTGGAACTCCTCGTAGAACTGGCGGGTCGACAGGCCCGCGGCCCGGCTGACGTCGCTGACCCTGGTGGCGCGGTAGCCGGGCCCCGCCCCGAACAGCTCCAGCCCCGCCGCCATCAGCCGTTCCCGGCGCTCGGCCCGGCGCTCGGCCGCCGACCGGCCGCCGTACCGGCCCTCCGGTGGTGTGATCCTGCCCGACACCGTGCCCCCTGACCGTGCCCTCCGTGGCCCTCCGTGGCCCTCCGTGCGCGACGCGACGATTTTCCCGCACGGGCCCTTGTGGCGCGGATCACCCTTGCCTACCATCCAGTAACCGCAGTCTGAATATCCGCGTTTTCAAACTGTGCACTCCCCCCACTGGAGGACGGACATGAGATCCCCCACCCTCGCCCGGCTCCGCAGGACCCTGCTGTGCGCCGCCGTCGCCGCCTCGGTGGTCGGCACGGCCGCGCCCGCCACCGCGGCCCCCGCCACGGCCCGCAGCGCGCCGCAGTTGCAGGAGGTGATGTTCGTCGGCAACAACTGGGAGGGCACCGCCGACGTCATCAGGTCGCGGGGCGACTTCGCCCGCATCGGCCGCGTCAACGTCGTCCCCGACAAGGACGCGCGGCTGCGCGAGATCTACGCCAACCCCGTCCGACTGGCCTACTTCCTGGGCATCCGGGAGACCGTCGGCGAGGGGCACGACCAGTTCGTCGACGACATGTACTCCACCCCCGACGGCCGCGCCATGGTCGTCTCGCGTCCCAGCTTCGCCGACGTGGTCTCCATCGACGTCACCACCGGGCGGGTCAACTGGCGTTTCCCGGTGTCGGGCCACCGCGCCGACCACATGGCGGTCTCGCCCGACGGCACCCGCGTGGCGGTGTCGGCCTCGACCTCCAACACCGTCCACGTGCTGGACATCCGCACCGGGCAGCAGGTCGGCTCGTTCGCCACCGGCGCCAAGCCGCACGAGAACGTCTTCACCCGCGACGGCCACATCTGGAACATGTCCATCGGCGAGGTCAACACCGACCTGGACGCCCCCTGGCTGGACTGGACCAAGGGCGACCGCCGCATCACCGTCGTCGACGCCGCCACCTTCAGGCAGGTCAAGGTCATCGACATGCGGCAGCGGCTGGACGCCTTCGGCCACCGCGAGGCCTCCGACGCGGTCCGCCCGGTCGCCTTCACCCCCGACGAGTCGAAGCTGTACTTCCAGGTGTCGTTCTTCAACGGCTTCTACGAGTACGACGTCGCCGCCGACAGGATCACCCGCGTGAAGACCCTGCCGAAGAACCCCGGCACCAGCGAGGACCGCACCACCTGGGTCAACGACTCCCGCCACCACGGCGTCTCCATGAACCCCTCGGGCACCAAGCTGTGCGTCGCCGGGACCATGGACGACTACGCCACCGTCGTCGACCGCGCCACCCTGGACAACGGCCCGCTGGTCACCGCGGCCAAGCCCTACTGGGCCACCGTCAGCGGCGACGGCCGCGCCTGCGTCGTCTCCGAGAGCGGCGCGGACCGGGTCACCGCGATCGACTTCGCGACCGGCCAGAAGATCACCTCGGTCGCCGTCGGCGACCACCCCCAGCGCGTGCGCCTCGCCCACGTCCCGGCGGGCTGGACCGGGCCGGCCACCCGCTGACGACGCGTCCGGGCCGGAGACGCCCCCGCCCGCCTCCGGCCCGGACGTCCCACGAAAGGCCCGTCCCGTGGTGGGCGGATGTCCGGGTCCGGCTTTCGCGGATGTGGGGGATCTGGCACTGTTCCTGCCGAGGCGCTGGAGGGATGTGTCGATGGCCGAGGCTCTGGATGGGACCGCCGCACGCAAGGGCTGGTCGTTGGTGGTGGTCGGGTGGATAGGGTTCCCGCTCGTCCTGTTCGTCCTGCTGGCGACGGAGGACACCGCCGGCTGGTGGCGGTGGCCGGTGGCCGTGGCCGGCTTCGGGTTCTTCGTGTGCGTGGCCGTCGGCCTGGTCCGGTTGAAGGTCCACTACCGTGGCGGCCACAAGGCGGGCCTGGTGATCCTCACCCTCTGGGCGGCGTTCCCCGTCCTCGTCCTGCTCCCGTCGATCACTCCGGCGCGGACCAGCCAGGTCGAGTCGTGCCGGGTGTCGGAGCTGAAGCCGACGAGGGAGCTCTGGCTCAGGCAGGAGTACCGGGTCGCCTGCCCGTCAGGGACGCGCGAGGTGGTCTACAAGCCCAGTCCGCGCGCGAAGATGGCCGACGGCAACCGGCAGGTCCACGCCATCGGCAAGAAGGTCTGGGTCTCCTCCCCCAAGGGCGGTACGGGCAACCGGGGCACGTTCGTGCACAGCCCCGGCAGCGGCCGCTTCCGCGAGGCCGGCGTCCCTCTCCTCCTCATCCTGGGGCTGATGACGGCCATCGGCCTCTGGCGTGTCCTCTTCGGGCCGAAGCGCCCCGCCTCCCAGGAGGAGGGGCGGCGCTCGCCCGCCGATCCCGCCGACCGGCGTGTGACGGGCGCCTGACCCCTCCAGGGCCGGTCAGCCCCCGCCGGGCGGGGTGACGACCGCGGTGACGCGGACCTCGCCGCCGTGCCGGAAGACCAGCGTGAACGGCACGGTCCGGCCGGCCCGCAGGGGTTCGCGCGGCTGGATCATGACGTTGACGGTGGCGGGGGTCATGCGCACGGCGGTGTGCGACGGGACGGCGAGCCGGTCCAGCATCTCCATCCGCCCCGCCCCGTCCCGGTAGACGTGCCGGGAGAGCATGGCCGAGGCGGAGACCGGGGTGCGGACGGCCAGCAGCTCGTCGGGCTGGTCGCCGCGGTTGCGCACGGTGAAGTAGGCGCCGGTCCGCGCGGCGGTGGGCGCCATCACCCGCGCGTCCGTGACCTGCGGGCGCGCGGGACGGCCGGCCTGGCCGGTGACCGTCCAGGCCGTCAGCAGCGCCAGCGCGGCCCCTCCCGCCGCCAGCGAGGCGCGTACGGTGCTCATCGTCTCCCCTCGCGGAGCAGGCGCAGGCTGTTGCCCGCGACGAGCAGGGAGCTGAGCGACATGGCGACCGCCGCCAGCATGGGGTTGAGCCGTCCGAGCGCGGCCGCCGGGATCGTGACGGCGTTGTAGGCGAACGCCCACGCCAGGTTCGTCGTGATCGTCGTCCGCGCGCGCCGGGCCAGGCCGATCGCGTCGGCCAGGCCCGCGACGCCGGGGCGCACCAGCGTGACGTCGGCGGCCGCGGCGGCGGCGTCGGTGCCGCCCGCGACCGCGACGCCGAGGTCGGCGCGGGCGAGCGCGAGCGCGTCGTTGACGCCGTCGCCGACGACGGCGACGGCGTGTCCCCGCTCCCGCAGCCCGGCGACGAGCGCCGCCTTGCCCTCCGGGCCGATCCCGGCGTGGACGTCGGTGATGCCGAGACGCCGGGCGACGGCGCGGGCGGCCGCCGGGCGGTCCCCGGTGGCCATCACCGGGCGCAGCCCGCCGCGCCGCAGCCGCCCGACCGCCTCGGCCGCGTCGTGGTGGAGGGTGTCGCCGACCGTCAGCACGGCGACCGGGCGGCCGTCGACGCGCACGACGACGGCGGTGTGGCCCTGGTCGTCGGCGCGGGCGACGGCGGCGCGCAGCGGCGCGGGCAGCGGCCCGGCGTCGTCGCAGCGGACGACCTCGACCTCGCGTCCCTCGACCCGTCCGCGCACGCCGTGCCCGGGGGTCGCCCGGAACCCGGTCGCCTCCGGCGCCGGCGCGGGGGCCGCGCGCACGACGGCGCGGCCGATGGGGTGCTCGGAGGCGCGCTCGACCGCCGCGGCCAGCCGCAGAACCTCGCCCGGGTCCTCGCCCGCGACGACCGCGCGGTCCAGCAGCGTCATGCGGCCGCTGGTGAGCGTGCCGGTCTTGTCGAGCACGACGGTGTCGACGCGGCCGAGCCGTTCCAGCGCCCGGGGCCCGCCGATGACCACCCCGGCGCGCGCCCCGGCGCCGGTGGCGGCCAGGAACGCCAGCGGGACCGCCAGCCCGAGCGCGCACGGGCACGCCACGACCAGGACGGCGATGGCCGTGGTGACCGCCGCCGCGGGGGCGGCCCCGGCGCCGAGCCAGAAGCCGAGGCAGACCACCGAGACCACCAGCACCGCCGGGACGAAGACCCCGGCGATCCGGTCGGCGCGGCGCTGCGCCCGCGCCTTGGCGAGCTGGGCCTCCTCCAGCAGCGCGCCGATCCGGGCGAGCCGGGTGTCGGCGCCGACGGCGGTGGCGCGGACGACCAGCACGCCGCCGACGTTGCCGGTCCCGGCGGTCACGCGGTCGCCCGGGCCGCACTCGGCCGGCACGGCCTCCCCGGTGACCAGCCGTCCGTCGATCGCCGAGGCGCCCTCGACCACGACGCCGTCGGCGGCGACGGTCTCGCCGGGGCGGACCACGAACCGCTGCCCGGGCGCGAGCCGCCGCGCCGGTATCCGCGTGCCGTCCTCCAGGGTGACCTCCTTGGCGGTCAGGTCCTCCAGGGAGGCCAGCGCCGACCCCGTGCGGCGGCGGGCGCGCGCCTCCAGGAAACGGCCGACCGACACGAACAGCGTCACCCCGGCGGCCGACTCCAGGTACAGGTGCGCGGTGGCCTCCGCCGGGGTGGCGGTCCAGGCGAACGGCATGCGCATCCCGGGCTCGCCCGCGCCGCCGAGGAACAGCGCGTACACCGACCACGCGAACGCGGTGAGCACGCCGAGGCTGACGAGGGTGTCCATGGTGGCGGTCCCGTGCCGCAGCCCGCGCGCCGCCCGCGTGTGGAACGGCCACGCCCCCCAGACCGCCACCGGGGCGGCCAGGGCGAAGCTCAGCCACTGCCAGTTGCGGAACTGGAGCGCGGGCACCATCGACAGCACCAGGACCGGGGTGGCCAGGAGGGCCGTGACGGCCACGCGGCCGCGGTCGCCGCGCGCCGGGTCGTCCCGCCCGCCGGGCGGCTCGGGCTCGGGATCGGGCGCGTCCGGCCGTCCCCGGTACCCGGCCTTCTCGATCGCCGAGAGCAGCTCGTCGAGGGTGACCGAGGCGGGGTGGGCGATCCGGGCGCGGCCGGTGACGAGGTTCACCGTGGCGGTGACGCCCTGGAGGCGGCCGAGCCGCCGCTCCACCCGCGCCACGCACGCCGAGCAGGTCATGCCCTCGACGGTCAGGTGGGTCGTCCGGACGCTCATGGCCGTCCCCCCTCCATCGGCATGCCGCCCATGCCCGGCCGTCCGGTGGTTCCGGTGGCGGGCGGGGTGCCGGGCTCGGTGCGGTGCATGCCCGGGGAGACCGGCCCGGCGAGGCTTCCGGCGGCGAACGCGACGGCGAAGGACGCGGCGAGCAGCGCCGCGAACCCGGCGGCGGCCCTCATCGGCCCTCCATGAGGTCCTGGCCCAGGTAGCGGCCGGGCCGGCAGCCGTGCGGGACGGCGAACAGCGCGCTGGACTCGTGCCGGACGAACCGGCTCAGGTCGTCGGCCCGGGCGAGCCGCTGCTGGACGCGCGTGAACCCGTCGCGGGGGTCGGCCTGGAACGCGATGAACAGCAGCCCCGCGTCGGGCGCGCCGTCGGGGCGGTACCCGTCGAAGTAGGACAGGCCCTTGCGCAGGAGGGTCGCGCCGGAGTTGGACAGCGGCGACGACTGGCGGACGTGCGCGCTGGCGGCGATGGCGAGGCTCCCGTCGGGGTTCTGTTTTCGCAGGTCGGGTGCCGTGGACTCGGTGCCTCCCGACAGCGGCGCGCCGGTGTCGGCGCGCCTGCCGATGATCTGCTCCCGCCGGTGCCGGGGCAGCCGCTCCCAGTCGTCCAGCAGCATGCGGATCCGCCGGAAGACCAGGTAGCTGCCGCCGCGCATCCACGCCGGACCGGCCGCGAAGACCTTCCGGCCGAACCCCGGATCGTCCGGCCGGGGGTTGCCGCTGCCGTCCGGCTGGCCCATGAGGTTGCGCGGGGTGGCGCCGGTGCCGTCGGCGGTGCTGAAGCCGGTCATCTGCCAGCGCGGCCGCGCGGTCCCGCGACCGGCGGCGGCCAGGACGCGCAGCGCGTGCGCGACCACGAACGCGTCGTCGGCGGTGACCAGCACGCCGAGGTCGCCGTCGCTGCGGCGCGGGTCGATCGCGTCGCGCGGGAACGCGGGCAGCGGCTCCAGCTCGGCGGGCACCGGCGCCCCGATCCGCCGCAGCAGCGAGGCCCCGAATCCCACGGTGACGGTCAGCGAGGCCGGGCCGTACCCGGTGGGGGCGTCGCCCGGCACCGGGGCACCGGCCGTCAGCCGCCGCGCCGCGTCCGTCCACGCCTTCAGCAGCGCGGTCACCTCGGCCCGGCCCGCCTTCGGTTCCAGGTCGAACGCGGTGAACCGGCCGTGCGCCGCGGGCGGGGCGAGGATGCCCGCCTGGTGCTCGCCGTCGAAGGGGATGCTCCGGCCGGTCCACCGCCCGGACTCCGCACGGGTGGCCCCGACCGCCTGCGCCCCGGCGGCCCCGGCCACCAGGCCGCCGCCGGCCAGGGAGGCGGCGCCGAGCAGGCGGCGCCGTCCCAGCCGTCCGGTCCCGCCGGTCACGACGCGCCTCCCGGACGGCCGTCCCGCTCCAGCAGCCCGGGCAGGTCGGCCGCCAGGTCCCGCGCCGACACCCCGGACGGGTAGATCACGCGAGCCCGGCGGTCGGTGCCGAACACCACGAGCTGCCCGCCGTGGGTGACCTCGTAGCCGCCCTCGCGCACCTGCGGGCGTTCCAGCCCGATGCCGAGCGTGCGGGCCGCGGCCCGGGTCCGGTCGAAGTCGCCGGTCATCCCGATGAAGGACCGGTCGAACGAGGCGAGCCAGCTCTTCACCGCCTTGGGCGTGTCGCGCCACGGGTCGCTGGAGACGAAGACCACGGCGACGCGGGCCCGCTGGCCGGGGGTCAGCCGCCGCAGCGCGGCGGCGACGTCGGCCATCGTGGTCGGGCACACGTCCGGGCAGTTGGTGTAGCCGAAGAAGACCAGGGCCAGCCTGCCCCTGGTGGCCTCGGCGAGGTTGACGGGGCGCCCGGAGACGCCGGTCAGCGTCAGGTCCGGCTGGGGAAGCGGGCGGGGCAGCTCGATGCGGCGGACGCCGTCCGGCGCGGGGGCGGTCGTTCCGGCCGACGCCGGCGGCTCGGCGCCGTCCCCGCAGCCCGCCAGCAGGGCGGGCAGGAACAGGCCCAGCACCAGGGCCCGGCGCGAACGCCGTCCGGGAGGGGCATGGCGGTTGTGGGCATGCCGAAAGAACATGGTGCTCCTCGATGGGATCGGAAGGTCGGTGTCCTGCGACGACCACGACCCCGCGCCCGGCCCGCCGAACGGCGGATCACCGGTCGGCGGCGCGGGCGGAGCGGGCGGCGCGGCGCTCGAGGCGCGGCCGCCGCGGACGGGCCGTGATCAGATGGGGGCGTCTACCGCGACGCCGACCGGCCGAGGAGGACCGCGTCGTACGAGGGTGTGGCACAGCACGGCCACGTTCGGCGGGCGCTCGTCCTCACCCCGCCCGCGCCCGATGCGAGGGGCCCGCGCCTCAGCGGGGAGACCGCCGCCGAACAGGACGGCGAACGTCCACAGCACGGGCCGCAGCAGGAACCCGGCGACGGCGTCCAGCATCCGCCACAGGGCGCGCTCCCCCGCGTACAACCAGAGCGCGACCAGCGCGCCCGCCAGCGCGTGCGCGCCGAGCATCCCCGGTGACGCGCCGCCGTGGTCCATCGGCACGGGCGTTCCCGCGCCGCCGTGATGGGCGGCGCCGGGCACCGCGGCGGCCGGGTGGCCGAGATGGGCGGACCAGGTGAACCACAGATGCAGGACCCCCTGCACCACCTCGACGGCGAGCAGCAGCCACCAGGCCGAACGCCGCCGGTCGGCCAGGCAGTGGCCGGCCGCGGTCAGCCCGGCCAGCGCCGTCCACCCGGCCCAGGCGGGCGCGGGATGCGGGGTCATCAGGTCGTGCCCCGCCAGCGACAGCACGACGCACACCGAGGCGAACAGCCCCGAGCGCATCAGGCGGAACCAACCAGGGGGACGCATGACCTCACCATGAACTACGACCTGTAGTAGAAGAACGCTACACCGACCCGCCGCGCGGCCGTTCGGGGGGATGCGCGCACCCTGCCGGGACGTCGTGAGCGGAATCGCAGCGTGCGGGCCGCGATGTGACACAGTGCACATTCGTGGGCGGAAACAGTGGGTTCGACTCCCATAGCGGTCCGTGTCGGCCGGGTTTCTAATTGGGAGCCACCTCGGTCCCACCCCTGATTTTCCGTCGGCCTGACCGAGTGGCATGAGCCGTTCTCCTCATGCGGACGCCGACGGACAGGAGGATTCGATGCTGCTCCCCACCCCCGCCGAAGCGGCACGGCCGTCCGGAAGGACCAGGCGCGGCCGCGGGCTCCTGGCCGCCGCCCTGTCGGCCGGAGCGGCGGCGCTGACCGCCGTCGCCGCGTTCGCGGTCCCCTCGGCCACGGCCACCGCCGCGCCCGTCCACGACCCGGTGATCATGATCCCGGGGATGACGGGCAACACCACGTCGATGGACACGATGAAGAGCAACCTGCAGTCCAACGGCTGGCCCGCCGACCGGTTGTTCACCTGGACCGACAGCAGCAAGATGACCCAGGACCTGGCCGTGGCCGCCCGGGAGCTGGGCGCCAAGGTCGACCAGGTCCGCTCCCAGACCGGCGCCTCCCGGGTGGTGCTGGCCACCTGGTCGGCCTCCACCCTGGCCGCCCGCTACTACATCAAGAACCTGGGCGGCGGCGACAAGGTGTCGCAGTACATCGGCTTCGCCGGCCCGCAGCACGGCACCACCAACAACGGCTGCCAGTTCTACGTGTCCTGTCAGCAGTTCGCCTCGCCCAACACCCCGTTCCTACGGGCCCTGAACTCCGGTACCGAGGTGCCCCACAGCAACAAGGTCGCCTACATGACGGTGCGGTCGGTCAACGACATCAACGCCGCCCCCTACGACACCGCCAAGCTGGAAGGCGCCCACCTGAACTACCTGATGTCCGGGCCCACGGCGCCCACCCACTTCACCATCATCAGGGATGCCACCGCCCTGGCCGAGATGCGCAGGTTCATCAAGGAGCACGAGGGCACCACCCCGCCCACCACACCCCCGACCACGCCGCCGCCTTCCTCGGGCACCTGCTACATCACCAGCAACACCGGTCACGTCCAGGCCGGTCGCGCCCGCGCCGTCTGGGGCCAGACCTACGCCAACGGCTCCAACCAGTACATGGGCTACCACTCGGCCTACGTCACCACCAAGCTCCGCCAGAAGGCCGACAACCACTACGTCATCGACAACACCTGCACCTGACCGCACGCCCCACGGCCGGGCCCGCAGAACCGGGCCCGGCTAGGTCGCGCTGCGGACGAGGTCGTGGACGGCCTCGCTCATCGTGACCGGGTCGACCTCGCCGAGCGGCACCGTGTCCTGCGGCGAGGGGGCGGGGGCCGGGCCCGCCCACAGCGCGTTGATCCTCTGGGGCTCGCCCTCCCCGTACATGTAGGCGGAGAGGCCGGGGCTCAGGTCCGCCACGACGTACAGGCCCGCGGGGTCGCGCCGGGCGAGCCATCCGCCCGCGAACCCGCCGTCGGCGGTCACGGACTCCCAGCGCCCCTGGGAGTGCCCCTTGGCCTTGCCGTAGGGCAGCACGAGCCCCTCCACGCGGGCGAGCCGGTGCGCGGCGCGCTCGTCGTCGGTGAGCCGGTGGACGGGCCGCCCGAGCTGCTCGAACGGTTGCAGGATCTCGTAGTCGGCGAACAGTTCCGCCCAGGCGTCGAGGTCGTCCAGCAGGATCGGGTGGGCGATGCCGACGCGGGCGTCCGGCTCCGGGGTGAACGGGTCGTCGTTCACGTCGGCGTAGGTGCGGTCCTCGGCGACGCGGAAGGCGGTCCCGCCGTCGGTGATCCACACCAGCCGGCGGGTGATGTGCCCCATCAGCGGGTGGGCGACGAACAGGGCGTGGAAGTCCTCCGGTGTCCACTCCCGCCGGTTGATCATGGCCAGTTCGAGGCGCTTGATCTCCTGGTCGGCGATCGTCCGCAGGTCCTTCCGCAGGCCCGTGAACAGGGCGTGCGCGGCCGGGGCGAGGGCCGGGTCGTCCTTGGGGCCGGGCTTGGGCGCGCTCCTGCGGAGCTTGCCGTTCGGCTCCACGACCAGCGGGACGAGCTGCTGGTCGAAGGTCACGGTGAACCGGCGGGGGCCGTAGTCCAGGACCAGGGTGCCCTGGTCGTCCAGGCCGAAGTCCGGGACGGCGCGGTCGGCCAGGGCCTCCGGCGTGATGCCGCGCGCGGCGGCGATCTGGTCGATCTTCCGGAGCGCCCTCGCCTTCAGCCCCTTGTGCCGCCCCCGGCGGGCCAGTTCGAACAGGTGGGTGAGGGCGACGTCGGAGCCGATCTGGGCGAGGACGTCCAGCGCGGCGGTGGCGCGGGTGGAATTGCCCTCGCCCGGCCAGAGCCTGATCAGCGGGCTGAGCCGCCGCACCGTCGTGTCGTCGCCGATCAGGCCGAGCTGGGCGAGCGCCCAGTTGTACCGGCCGAGCGCGCCGAGGGCGTACCAGTACTGGAACAGGGCCCAGGAGAACTCGGCCAGCGAGTGCCGATCGCAGAACTCGCGCACGGCCGCGGCCTCGGGGTCCTTCCTGGCGAGCAGGTTCAGCAGGCGCCTGGTCGCGTTCTCGGGCAGTGCCCGGTCGCCGCCCCGCGTGAGGATCTGCGGGAGCAGCGCCGGGTCGGCCCAGTCCACCTTCGCGCTGCGGGCGGGCTTGCCCGCAAGCATGTCGGGCACCTCGTCGCTGTCCGGAACGGCCGGGCGCGGCAGCAGCGCCTCGACGGCCCTCGACGGTTTCGACGGCAGTTCCGCGGCCAGGTCGGGCCGGGCGTACAGCAGGCTCCGCAGCAGCCCGGCCGCCCGGAGGCCGCGGGTCGTGCCGTCGTCGACCGTCGACGCCAGCGACCGGACCGCGTGGACCGGGTGGCGTTCGATCGCCTCCCGCAGGACGGCGGGCACGCCCTTCTGGCCTGTCCGGTCCAGCATGATGGGAAAGACTCCTTCGTCGGGGATCGCCAGGAGGGCCTTCAACACGAACGGACGCCTCTCGTCGGCGCCGTGGTAGGAGGAGTTCTCAAGTGCCCTTTCGAGCAGCGGGAGGGCGCCCGCGCCCAGCCCGTCGAGCAGCGTCCCGAGCACGGCGGGGGTCTCCGGTGTCCAGCCGATCCGGTCGGCCTGCCCGGCGTGGGACAGCGAGCAGAGCACGTGTTCGGGCCTGAGGGTCCGCTGGAGGGAGGAATCCGCGAAGGAATCCTCCACCCAGGCCGTCTCGGTCGGTACGAGATAGGAGACCGTGCCGCGCCTCCAGGTGTCGCCGCGGTGCGCCGCCAGGCGCGCGACCGCGTCGCGGTACTCCGCCTCCGGGGCCGCCGCCAGCAGCGTGCGGAGCCGCTTCATCACGGTGTCCTCGGCGATCCACTCGCCCGCGCCGAAGTGGTCCGCGGAGGTCCTGCGCCGGATCTCCCCGCGCCACCCGGCGGGCCCCTCACCGACATAGCTGTAGGCGACGAGCCGGATGACGCCGTCGGCGTCGGGTGTCGCCGGTCGCGGCACCGGGCCGAGCTCGACGGAGGCCGTCTCGGTGACCGCGCGGGCGGCGAAGGCGAGCCCGTGGTCCAGGACCCAGGCGTCCAGGAAGGCCGCGCCGTCGGTGCCCGGGAGGTACTTCACCGCGACGGCGGCGACGACCGCCGCGCCCACCGGGTCGGGCTCGCCGTCCAGCCACGCCCGGACGGCCTTGGCCAGCTCGGGGTCGGTGCGCTCGTGGCCCGCCATCTCCGCGGCGATCGGGCGTGCCTCGCGCTCCTGTTCGCGCGCCCGCCGCGCGGCGTCCTCGTCCAGGACGACCCGCGGCCCGGCGACCCCGCCGCGCCTGGGATGTATGTGCTCACGCCATTCGACCGGAATGTCCACCGTCTCGACCATGGCCCCGCAACCTAGCGATCACGGCCGACATTTCCGCCGAGCGTCCTCTCACAGGGGGTGTGGGCCGACGGCGGTGGATCGCGGGTGGGGTCGTGGGCCGAGGTGGTCCAGGTGGATCGTGCCGATGACGAACGCCGGCAGCCCGCAGGGCGACGGCGCGCCCGGGCTCGGTGAGGCCGGCGATGACGAGCCGGCGGCCACCATGGATCGCCCCTGGTTCACCGGGGCGCTGGCCGCTGATACCGCGCCGCGGATGCTGGACGCCTTGGTCGCCGCTACGACCACGGTCCTGGAGCTCGTCGCCCCGACCGGCAGGGTGCCGGAGGCCGCCGCCGCGAGCGATCCCGAGGTCGCCGCCCTGTGGCCGAGGGACGTCGATCCGCGTCACGTCGTCCATCGGACGGCGGCCGAGGCGGCCGACCTGCCGTACGGGCTGCTCAGCCCCGATCCGTACCTGCCTGTTCGTGCGCGAACGCGGCTGGCCGCTCGAACGCCGGACACGATGGGTGGGCCAGACCCTGCACGCCCAGCTCCACTCCGGGTGACCCCGGCGCGGGTCGAGCGGGCCGGCGGACCACCACCGGAAAAACGTGGTTTCCGCCTGCCGACCGCCAGATGTCCGGTGAACGCCCCTGTCGTCCCGCTCTATCACAGGTTGATCTCTCCCGTACCGGCCGGCCCCGCTCATCGGATAATCGGGAAGCGGGCGTGGACGGCCGGCCAGAGCGTGTCGAGGTCGTGTCCACAGGGGGACGATTGACGGAATCAGACGGGTTGTTCGGCCGTATTCGCGGGGATATTTCGGGCTTGTTCGCCCTGCTCATCGCCGCGTCGGAGGACCCTCACGGGACGGGCCCGACCCACCGGTGCATCCGTGTGCTACTGTTACATCAGTTGCGGTTCCCATAGACATTTGCACGCGCCTGTAGGTTCTCCACACAACCTCTGGCGCGTTTTTTGTTGTTCTGGATTTTCCGGATGGGTCTATCGCGGCGCTCCCGGTCCACACGGTGTGGATCGGGATCAAACCCAGAAGGAGAACGATATGGCCACCGGTACCGTCAAGTGGTTCAACTCGGAAAAGGGCTTCGGCTTCATCGAGCAGGACGGCGGCGGCGCCGACGTCTTCGCCCACTACTCCAACATCGCCGCCCAGGGCTACCGTGAGCTCCAGGAGGGCCAGAAGGTGTCCTTCGACATCACCCAGGGCCAGAAGGGCCCGCAGGCGGAGAACATCGTTCCCGCCTGAAACGGCTGACGGTCTCCCGCGGCGGGCGCCGGCCCGTTCCGCCCCGCCGCGGGGGCATCGCCACCAGCGGCCCCCACCGGCCGCCCACCCGGCACGACCGGGCCGCGCATCCGCGGCCCGCCGCCCGCGGTTCGTTCTTGAGAATCCCGCATACGGCCCCGCTTCGGGCCTGTGGAGCCTTCCTCGACACGCGCCGTTCTGAGGAAGGTCTCTCACCATGCCCCGTACTTCGCGTACCTCGCGACCGCCCGCCCACGGCCGGTCCCGCGCCCGCGGCCCGCAGGCCGCCCACCCCTCCCGGCCGCAGCCGGGCGAGGGCGAGTTCACCCAGCCCACGCCCGTCACCCCGGCGCTGCCCGCCGTCACCTCGTTCGCCGAGCTGTCGATGCCCGCGCCGCTGCTGGCCACGCTGACGCGCCAGGGGGTGACCGCCCCGTTCCCCATCCAGGGCGCGACGCTGCCCGACGCCCTCAACGGCCGTGACGTGCTGGGCCGGGGACGCACCGGCTCGGGCAAGACCCTGGCCTTCGGCCTGGCGCTGCTGGCCCGCACCGCGGGGCGACGCGCCGAACCGCGCCGTCCGCTGGCGCTGGTGCTGGTCCCCACCCGGGAGCTCGCCCAGCAGGTCACCGAGGCCCTCACCCCCTACGCCCGCGCCGTCGGGCTGCGGATGACCACCGTGGTGGGCGGCATGCCGCTGCCGCGCCAGGCCAACGCCCTGCAACGCGGCACCGAGGTGCTGGTCGCCACCCCCGGCCGCCTGACCGACCTGATCGACCGGGGCGCGTGCCGGCTGGACCAGGTGACCCTCACCGTGCTGGACGAGGCCGACCAGATGGCCGACATGGGCTTTCTGCCCCAGGTCACCCGGCTGCTGAACGACGTGGCGCCCGGCGGCCAGCGGATGCTGTTCTCGGCCACCCTGGACCGCAACGTCGACGCGCTGGTGCGCCGCTTCCTGCACGACCCGGTGACCCACTCGGTCGACCCCACCGCCGCCACGGTCACCACGATGGAGCACCACCTGCTCCATGTCACCGAGGCCGACAAGCACGACACCACCGCGCACATCGCGGCCCGCGCCGGCCGGGTCATCATGTTCGTCGCCATGAAGCACAGCGCCGACCGGCTGGTGCGCAAGCTGACGGCCTGCGGCGTCCGCGCCGCCGCGCTGCACGGCGGCAAGACCCAGTCCCAGCGCAACCGCACCCTCAACGGCTTCCGCTCCGGAGACCTGACCGTGCTGGTCGCCACCAACGTCGCCGCGCGCGGCATCCACATCGACGACCTGGACCTGGTCATCAACGTGGATCCGCCCACCGACCACAAGGACTACCTCCATCGCGGCGGGCGCACCGCCCGCGCCGGGCAGTCCGGCACCGTGGCCACCCTGGTGCTGCCCTCCCAGCGCCGCGCGATGAACCATCTCATGTCCCGGGCCGACATCACCCCGCACAACACCACCGTGCGCCCCGGCGACCCCGAGCTGGCCCGCATCACCGGTGCCCGGACCCCGTCAGGCGTCCCCGTCGACGTCACCGCCCCGGCCGGCGGTCAGGCCCGCCCGCGCCACACCGCCCCCAGCCGCCGCGGCCCGCGCGACTCGCAGCCCGCCCGCTCCGCACGAGGCGGACGTCCGGCGCGCAGCAAGACCTCTCGCTAGGGACGAGGCGCGAGCGAAGCACCCCACACCCCGCGAGGCCGACACCGTTCGGCGGCCTCGCGGGGTGAAGGCCGTCAAGAGACGGTCAGGTTCCAGGGTCGGTCCCGGGGGTGGATGCCGGGTAGGGCCGCAGCAGCGGACGGGCCTCGGCCAATGTCATCTCGGTGAGACCGTAGGAGCAGACCTCCAGCCATGACAGGTAGCCGCCCTGGACGAAGAGCAGGACTTCTCCCAGCCATTCCTCCCCGCCGGTGACGATCTGCGCCTCAGCGGCGATCACGGTGCCGCGGCCGGGGACCGACGCGGGCGGCACGGCATCGGTGTCCAGCTCGAAATAGGCGGTGCCGCACCCGCACCCGCAGCGCTCCCGCACACCGAGGTGCGGAAGCTGACCGCGAAGCTCCCGGTGCGCCGGGCCGTCGCCGTCCAGGAGGAGGTCCAGGACATCGGCGACGTCCTCGGGAAGGTTCCGCATGAGCCGATACCGTATCCGACCTGCGTTTCCTCAGGGATCACGGAGCGGGGTGGGGCGCCGTAGGGGTCGTCGGCGCTTGACCTTGACACGGTGACAACGTCTTCACTGCGGTCAGGGAGGTGGTCCCGATGACCATGCCGGAAGAGGACACGAACGTCATGCGAGCCCTCCAGGGGCTGGAGAGCAGCGGTTCGTCGGTGCGGCTGCGGGCGGCGATGGCGGTCGGCACGGCCCCTGACCCGCGGTTCGTCGGCAAGCTCGTCGAACGGTGCGCGATCGAGCCCGAGTTCTTCGTGCGCGACATGCTCACCTGGGCGCTCACCCGCCACCCGTCGTCGGTGACGGTGCCCAGGCTCATCGACGAACTGCGCTCGGAGCGTGCGCAGGCACGGAGCCAGGCGCTGCACACGCTGTCCAAGATCGGGGATCGGCGGGCGTGGCCGGCGATCACGCGGGCGCTGCTGACCGACGCCGACGACGAGGTGGCGCGGAGCGCGTGGCGGGCGGCGGTCGTGCTCGTGCCCGAGGGCGGGGAAGCCGAGCTGGCCGCGGTGCTGGCGACACAGCTCGGGCGCGGGGCGCGCGAGACGCGGTTGAGCCTCAGCCGAGCGCTGATCGCGCTCGGTGAGGTGATCATGCCGGTCCTGCGTGCCGCGATGACGGGTCCCGACCCCCGGGCGCGTCACCATGCGATCGTCACGGAACGGCTGTTGCGCGACCCGGACGCCGGGTTCGAGTTCGCGGTCGAGGAGGCCAAGCGCCTCGTCGCCCTCGGCATGGCCGGCCAGGAGGGATGATGGACGGTGTTGATCGGTGATGTGGCGCGACGCTCCGGGGTCAGCGCCCGCATGCTCAGGCATTACGAGTCGCTCGGCCTGGTGCGGCCGACGGGGCGTACCGCGGCCGGTTATCGGGAGTACTCCGGCGAGGACATCCGGCGGATCTTCCATATCGAGAGCCTGCGGTCGTTGGGGCTGTCGCTGCGTGAGGTCGGGTCCGCGCTGGACGACCCCGGCTTCACGCCCTCCGGGCTCGTCGACGACCTCATCCGCCGGACGCGGGAGCGCATCGCGAGGGAGACGGAGCTGCTCACGCGACTGCGTCGGATCGGTGCCGCGGAACCCGCCGGCTGGGAGGACGTCCTCCAGATCGTCGCGCTCCTGCAGGCCCTGGGGGCGGAGAGCGCCGCGAAGCGTCAGCGCGCGGCGCTGTCCTCCGTCGAGGAGGTTCCGGCGCCGGTGGAGGCCCTGGTCGAGGCGGTGTTGAGCGAGACGGACCCGAACGTCGCCGGAGCCCTCCGATGGGCTCTGGCGCGGTCGGGCGATGACGGGTTGCCGCTGCTGGCGGAGGGCCTTGGCTCGCCGGTGGCCGAGGTGCGCAAACGCGCCGTCCAGTCCATCGCCGAGATCCCGGGCGAGGAGGCGACCGCGCTGCTGCGGAGCGCCCTCACGCACCCCGACATCGCGGTCCGCGGGTGGGCGGCCCTGGCACTCGGGCCACGGGGGGTGGCCGACGCGGTCCCGACGCTCGTCGACATGGTCGCCGAGGAGGCGAACGACGCCGATGCGGCCGACGCGCTGAGCGCGCTGGCGGGCGATCCCGCGTTGGCGGATCGGATCGCCACCGGGCTCGTCGAGCGCCTCGCCCCGGGCGTCGTGGACTCGTCCGCACGCCGGAGGCTGACGCAGGCGCTCGCGGACATCCCGGGAACCACGGCGTCCCGCGCCCTCGCGGAGCTGTCGCACGACGAGGACCATGCCGTCGCGCTTACTGCGACATACATCCTGAAACTACGCGATGTGGGGTAGCCGCACCGGCCACGGCCGTGCCGGTGAGGCGGGCGGCGGCCAGGTCGTCGCGGTCACCGTCCAACTCCAGGCTCTCGGCGGTCGAGCCGAGGTGTGGCTCTGTAAGCGAGAACGGGAGCCGGATGTTGGTCCGTGGCTCTGAGGTTGCACAGGCCAGCTACGCAATAAAAGCCACCAGCACCGACTGCGACGATCCCGGCTCCATCGCCCCCGAGGTGCTCACCGGACCGCCGGCAAAGCCGGACAAGCCCATCCCAGCCGATGATCGAGCCGATGACGGCGCGACCGTGCCCTCGCTGACCGAGCGGCGGCTGCGCTTGGCCCGGCTGCCGTCTGGCACCCGGCCGTCACCGCCGGCCGCGAGCAGATGTCCCACCTGGGATTCCTGGCCCCGCTGCTGCTGACCGAGTGCGACGGCCGGGCCCGCCGCCGCTGTGAGCGCCGCATCAAAGCAGCCCAGTTCCCCCGGCCAAAGTCGCTGCGCCAGTTCGACTTCGAGGCCAACCCCAACGTCGACCCGGCCGTCATTCACACCCTCGCCACCTGGTCATCTCGCTGGGCACCGAGGCCGCCACGAAGGGCTTCCGAGTCCGCTACACCCCGGCCACCAAGCTGGTGAACGAACTCGTCGAGCCACCCACGACAAACAGCTCCAAACGAGGCCTTCCGCGGCTCTGCGCCGCCATCGTTGACCGCCTCACTTTCGGCGGCGACATCATCGAATCCGGCAGCGCCTCCCACCGCCCCGCCCAGACCCGCGCCAGAGCTGAACAGGGATCGGATTGGCCCCCTAGATTCGTTCCTGGGCGGCAAGGACGTCGGCCCTTCGCCCAACACGCAGCCTGGAGAAGGCGATGATCGATGTGTCCTGGTTGGGATCGCCTCTTGACGTCCGGCCGCTGTTCGGTGCGCAGCATGCCGCGTTCATCGATCTGTTGCGTGGTCTGCGTGACCAGGAGTGGAGCCATCCCACAGTCTGCCCGGGTTGGGACGTCAAAGACATCGCTGCACATGTGCTGGGCGATCACATCGGCCGTCTGTCCATCCACCGCGATGGTTTCCAGGGCCTGCGCCCCCATGCCGATGAGGCCTTCGCCGCTTTCCTCAACCGCATCAACGACGAGTGGGTCACCGCTGCCCGCCGCATCAGCCCGCCGATGCTCATCGACTTGCTGTCGAGCACCGGTGATCAGATCGTGGAGTTCTGGCAGACCGTCGATCTGGACGCACCCAACGGATCGGTGCGTTGGGCCGGCCCCGAGGCACATCCGGCCTGGCTCGACGCAGCTCGCGACTTCACCGAATACTGGACCCACCACCAGCAGATCTGCGACGCCACCAACCGGATCGGTCTGACCGAACCCCACTTCCTCGGACCCGTCCTCGACACCTTTCTGCGGGCTTTGCCGCACACGCTGCGCGACGTGTCGGCTCAGGAAGGCAGCACGGTCCAAGTCACCGTGCCCGGTCCCGCCGGAGGCACCTGGACCTGTCTCCACGGACCGAACCGGTGGGCACTACAACACCAGCCGCACCCCTGCCCCACATCGCGGATCCGACTTGACGCCGACACCGCCTGGCGTCTGTGCACCCGCGGCATCACCCCCAAGCAAGCAGCCGAACGCGCCGAGATCGAAGGCGACCAACAGCTTGCCAACGCAGCTCTGCACATCGTGTCGATCATCTGGACCCCGCACCAAGCCACCTGACGATCCTGATGAGCGCCGGACACTCGCAGTGACGGTCCCGACGACGGACACAGAAGCGGCTGGCTCCCAAACTCACCTACGAAGCCACGAGGTGGCATCCGTGAACGCGGTCCCGAGAGGCACGACCATGCGATTCAACCTTCGGCGAGATCCCCGGCATCCTGTGGACGCCCGTCCCGCGCCCGCACCGGCCCCGTTCGGCCGCCGCCGGGCAGGCCCGCGCTGACCTTCACCGAGCGCGGGAGGCCGGCCGGGCGTGGCACACGGTCAAGACCGGGCGAACGTTGCCTGACGGGGCGCTAGCGACCGAAGTCGAAGAAGACGTCGCCTTGACCGCCGTTGTTCGGTTGCGCCGAGGCGCCTGCCGGCGGGTGTGGGGCGACATCGGGCCGCGACGGTTTGTCATGGACGCGGAACGTGCCTTCGGCGGTCGGATGGGACGCCCGCCTGAACACTTCGGCCAGGCGGTCGTCGGGCCATGTCGTGGCGCCGTCCCAGGTGGCCCCGCCGAAGAGGGACGCCGCCAAGGACACCTGCTCGGCGGTCGACGCACGTTCCATGCCCGTCCAGAATCTGGCGCCCGCGAAGTCCGCGCCGGACACGTCCGCGCCGGTGAAGTACGCACCCAGCAGATCGCTGCCGGTGAAGATGGTGCGTACCAGTTTCGCCTCGGTGAACTGCGAGAAGCCGCACTCGGGCGCACCGCCGAGGTTCAGTCCGGCAAGGTTGGCGTCGGTCAGGTCCGCCCTGCTGAAGTCGGGGGCGATGCCGAGGTCGGCGCCGCGCAGATCGGCCCCGACGAGATTGGCGCCGGCGAAGTCCGCGTACACGCCGCCGCCCGCGAGGTCCGCCCCGGACAGATCCGCGTGGCGCAGACCGGCTCCGCTGAGGTCAGCGCGGGTGAGATCGGCGCGCGGCCCGGATGGCGGAGTCCCGGTCCGTTCGCCCTGGACGATGTCCTCCCGGACCACCCGCCCGTGCAGTGCGTACAGGCACCAGCCATCGCGGTAGCGCATTGCCGGACCGTCGCGGCGGTGCAGCCGCACGTCCGCTTCACCGCGCTCGCGCCAGGGCTCGACGTGAACGACGATCGGCCGCTCTGACACCACGCACACCCGCTCGAACGGCCACCAGCCGCCGCAGGAGCCGACAAGGTCCCTCCAGAGGGTCAGCCGCTGCTCCCACACCTCCCGGCGGCGGGCTTTGGCCCGCCATCGGCGGGACTCGCCGTCCGGAACAGTGCCGTTGAGGACCGGTAGCAGCCAGGCCCCCGGCGCCGGTCCACCGTGCGCCTCCGCGACCGCCTCGGCCGTGGGCTCGCAGAAATCATCGCCTGGCGGGCAGGCGGCCGCGGGCGAGTCGATCCACACCAGCCGCGGTTCCTCGGCGCCGATCAGCCGGTACAGGCCGATGATCGCGGCTTCGGCGGCGGGCCGGTCGGCGGGAGCGGTCGCCCGATCGTGCCCCGGCCACTCGCTCCGCAGGCGGGCGGCCAGCTCCGCCAGTCCTGGAGCGCGTATGTCCGCGCTGACGAAGATCTCGGTGTTGAACGGGTAAGGCGGCCCCATCTCCGCTGCCTATCACAGGCGGGTGGGCCCGTCCATCGCCGCGACCTGCACGCACCGGTACTCGACGAACTCCCGATCGCCGTCGTTCAAGCGCCAGCACCCAACCCGACCTCAGGACGACCGGGCGAACGTTGCCTGATGCGGCACCAGCCGCCGCGGTCGGGGCGGCGCATTGTAGAGGCGGCGTTGCAGGTCGCCGACGCGCGGCGCTACCGGTCCCCCGCCTTGCGGATGACGGACCAGACGGCCTTGCCGCCGTTGGGCAGCGGCGTGACGCCCCAGCGTGCGGAGAGTTCGCAGACGATGTTCAGGCCCCGCCCGGACTCGGCCTCGAAGTCGACCGGCATCACGCGCGGCGGCTCGGGCGACCGGTCCCACACCTCCACCACCGGCCCTTCGGCGGACATGTAGGCGCAGACGATCATCCCGTCCAGGAGCTTCCCGTAGCGCAGCGCGTTCGTCGCGAGCTCGCTGACGACGATCGCCGCATCATCGATCACTTCGGCGTCGATCCCCTGGCTCGCCAGGGCCCCGGTGACGAATTCCCGGATCCTTCCGATCGACCGGACATTCGCCCGCAGCATGATCGCCGATACCGTCGACAGCCGTTCCGGACATGATCGACGCCCTTCACTGATCATGAACACACCTTCGGGTTCCGAAGCCCCCCGCGGACGGGTTCCGCACTTCTCACTCTCAGTGAGCCACTCGCGACCTAGACTGGCTATCAACAATGAAGAACTGACCAAAGGTCGAAAAGCGTCAAGTGGTTTGTGAATTCAGTGAAAGGATCTGATCATGTCTCCTCGGCGGCGTTCCCCCACGTCACAGCCCGCGCTCGCCGCCTTCGGCCGCCAGATGGCGCGCTATCGTCTGCGCGCCAACGTCGTACAGCAGGCCATAGCCGCACGAACCAACACATCCGTGTCGTTCGTCTCGCAGGTCGAGACCGGCAAGCGACGGTGCAAACGCTCGTTCGCGGAGATCGTCGACGAGGTGACCGGCGCCGGTGGTGCGCTGCTGGAGCTCTACGACGACCTCACCAGGGACGGGACCCCGGTCCCCCTCTGGTTCGACTGGCCGACCGTCGAGCAGGAGGCCGTGATGCTGGTCGGCTACGAGCACTCGCTGGTTCCCGGCCTGCTCCAGATCCCCGACTACGCCCGCCCCATTCTCCGTTGCGAACAAGCCGTGTCGGCGCGTATCGAACGCCAGCAGGTCATCATGCGAGAAAGCCCCGCACCCGCGACCCTCGTCGCACTGGTCGACGAACTCGCCCTGTACCGGCCGGTCGGATCTCCTGAGATCATGCGGGCGCAACTGGAGCACCTGATCACGGTGAGCGAGCGGCCGAACGTGACGATCCAGGTCGTCCCCGCCGGGGGAGAGCACATGGGCTGCGGAGGCGCTTTCGTCCTCGCGACGTTGAGCGACCGAAGCGAAATCGCTTATCTGGAGACGACGATCCGGGGCATAACATCGGACGAGGCCCAGGACCTCACCGCATTGAGCAGGGCTCTCGTGGAATTGCGCGAGAACGCACTTCCGGGCAGAATGTCGAGAGATGTTATCAGGAAGGTTGCAGAGGAAAAATGGAGCTGAACGGGTCGGAGTGGCGGAAGGCGAGCAGGAGTTCAGCCAACGGCGGAAACTGCGTGGAAGTCTCCGCCGCTCGCGACGGCGTTTTTGTTCGCGACAGCAAGGACAGGCAAGGCCCCATGATTTTCGTGAGCCGGGTTGCGTTCCAGCAGATGTCGATGACGGTCAGGGGCGGAGTCGATGGCTGATACCGGGCGTGTCAGCCGGTGAGGCGGCGCAGGACGACGCCCACGTAGTCGGCGGGGCGCACGAAGCCGTACTCGCGGGAGTCCCAGCTCACCGACGGGTTGTCGCCCAGCACCACCAGTGACCCCGGTGGGACGACCGGTTCGGTCGTGTCGCGCAGGGCCGGGAAGTCGTCTCTCGGCACCGGGTCGCCCGCCACGGCCACCGCGCGTTTGACCAGCAGGCGGTCGGCGGGCGGGGGCTCGATCTCGGGGGCGTTCGCCTCCTCGGGGGTCAGGGGGCCGTCGGGCTCGTAGGCCAGCGGCGGGTCCGGAGCGCGGACCACGACGGCCTGCCCGGCGCGCGGACGGGCGGCGCGGCGGACCAGCAGTTGGTCGCCCTCCCGGTAGGTGGGTTCCATGCTGCGGCCCCGCACGGTCGCCACCAGGTAGTGGCGGCGGAACCACAGCACCGCCCCGGCCGCGAGCAGGGCCCCCAGCGCCGCCGTTCTCACGTGGCCTCCTGTCATGTGGCCTCCTGGTATCCGGCGGCCTGGAGGCGGAACAGGCGGGCGTACTCGCCGTCGGCGGCCATGAGGTGGTCGTGGTTCCCGCGCTCGATGATCCGCCCCTCGGAGAGGACGGCGATGAGGTCGGCGTCGCGGACGGCGCTGAGCCGGTGGGTGATGAGCAGGCTGGTACGGCCCTCGCGGTGCTCGCGCATCCGCTGGTGGATCTCGTGTTCGGCCTCGGGGTCCAGGCCGGAGCTGGGCTCGTCGAGGATCATCAGGTCGCGGCCCTCGCGGACGAACGCGCGGGCCAGGGCCAGGCGCTGCCACTGCCCGCCCGACAGCACCACGCCGGTCTCCTCGTCGCCCTCGTCGGTGTCCCCGAAGAACATGCGGCTGAGCAGGGTGTCGTAGCCGCGTGGCAGGGCGGCCAGCTTGTCGTCGATCCCGGCGCGGGCGGCGGCCTCGGCGAGGCGGGGACGGTCGTCCAGCGCGGTCAGGTCGCCCAGGGCGATGTTCTCGGCGGCGGTGAGGTCGTAGTTCATGTGGGCCTGGAACACCGCGCTCATCCGGGCCCGCAGCCGCTCGGGCGGGACGTCGCGCAGGTCGACGCCGTCCCACAGGATCCGGCCGCGCACCGGGTCGTACATGCGGCACAGCAGTTTCACGAGGGTGCTCTTGCCCGCGCCGTTGAGCCCGACGAGCGCGACGGCGCGGCCGTGCGGGATGAACAGGTCGACGCCGCGCAGCACCCAGGGGTGGTCGTCGCTGTAGCGGAACCACACGTCGCGCAGTTCGACGCCCTCGCGCAGCTCGGGGGCGTCGCCGTCGGCGGCGCGGGGCAGGTCGGGGTCGGCGCGGACGACGGCGACGTAGTGGCCGAACGCCAGCAGCCGCCCGTGCACCGACGCGATCGCCGCGACCAGCCCGTCCAGGGCGCTCTGCACGCCCGCGACCCCGGCCACGAACATCGACACGTCGCCGACGGTGAGGGCGCCGCGCCGCGCGGCCAGGACCGCCCACCACAGGCCGAGGCCCGCGACGGTGGCGCTGAGGGTGGTCAGCCCGCCCTGGACGGCCAGTTCCCAGCGGTCCATGCGGCGCTGGGCGGCGTCGGCGCGACGGCGTTCGGTCATCATGCGGGCGCGCAGGAACGTGCCGACGCCGAACAGCCGGATCTCGGTGGCGGCCTCGACGCCGGTGAGCAGGCGGCTGTAGAAGAACTCGCGGCGCTGGGTCTTCTCGGTGTCCCACTCGACCTGGGCGCGGCGGCGCGACAGCAGCAGTTCGGCGGCCAGGGCGGGCAGGGCGGCCAGCAGCACCAGCCCGGTCATGGCGGGGCTGATCACCAGCAGCGATCCGACGAATCCGGTGAGGGCCAGCACGCCCTGCAGGCCGCCGCCGACGCCGTCGACGAGTTCGGCGACGCTGCCGGCGCCCTGCTGGCCGAGGCGGAGCCGGTCCAGGAACGCCGGGTCCTCGAAGCGGCGCAGGCCGACCTGCTTCTCGGTCGCGGCGAACAGCCGGTCGGTGGCGGCGACGCCCGCCGCGCGTCCGGTCTGGGCCCGCAGGTAGCGGGCCACGCCGGGCAGCGCCGCGGCGGCCAGCCCCGCCGCCGCCAGGCCGAGGGCCAGGCCGCCGACCGCGCCGCGCCCGGACGCCAGGCGGTCGATGACGAGCTTGGTGAGCCAGGCGGTGGCGATCGGCGCGGCGGCGGTGGCGAGGGTGAGCAGCAGGTAGCCGGCCACCCCGGCGGGGGCGGCGCGGGCGGTGAGCGTCAGGGCCTCGCGGGCCGCCGCGAGCAGCGCGCGCGGGCCGGAGCCCCGGCTCATACGGTCGTTTCGAGGGGCAGGTCGTGCAGCCGCCCCCCGGTGGCGACGATCCGGTGGTCGGGGCCCAGCAGGTACAGGGCGGGCGTCCAGTCGTTGCGGAACGCGGTGGAGACCGGACCGTCGAAGTCCTCCACGACGACGCGGGTGAACGGCGCGAGCGCGTCGACCAGCGCGTCGTCCTCGCCGGAGACCACGGCGAGGACGCTGGCACGGTCGGCGGAACGGGCGTGTTCGGCGACGCTGGGGGCCAGTTTGTGGCAGGGGTCGCAGCCGGCGGAGAAGAACGCGACCACGCCGACCAGGTCGGTGTCGGAGACGCTCTCCCCCGCGGTGGTGACGGCGGTGAACGCGGCGGGGCTCTTCCCCGGTCCCAGGGCGACGGGCGGTCCGGCGTTCATGCCGCCATGGCCGTGATCACCGTGGCCGTCGCCGCGTTCCCGCATCGTGCGGGCCAGGCGCAGGGTGAGCAGCAGGTTGAACACGCCGAGCAGGCCGACGAGCACGACCGCCGCGGTCAGGTAGGGCATCAGTGGCTCCCTGCGAACAGGTCGACGAGGTCGTCGAAGGAGACGATGAGCAGCCCCGCCACGAGCCCGGCGGCCGCGGCGACGGCGAGGCCGGCGGCGGGCGCGGCGCCGCCGGGCGCCAGGGCTCCGGCGGACGCGGCGGCCAGGAGCACGCCGTTGCGGACCAGGTGGCGGGGGCCGAGCGGGGCGGCGGAGGCGCCGAAGCAGCGGCAGGGGGCGCGGCGGCCCCGGCGCAGCGCGCCCGCGATCGCGACGGTGAACGCCGCCAGCAGCACCAGCGCGACCCCGAAGCCGAGGATCCGGGTCGCGGGCACCGCCAGCAGGACGGGGACCGCCGCCTCCAGGGCGATGACGGTGTGGGCGAGCGGCCCGAGCAGGCGGGCCGGGAGCGCGGGGACCAGGTCCGGCACCGATCGGGTGAAGCCCGCGCGGTCGCGGAGCTTGGTGAACGCCGAGACGGCGAAGACCAGGCCGATGAGACAGGCGAAGACTGCGGGAAGGTACTGCACGGCACCCCTTCGTACCGCCGGGCGCGGGCGGCCCGGCCCGACCGGCTCAGGGGGCCGGGCCGCCCGCGGTGGTTCAGCGGAGTCCGGTCAGCACCTGCCGATCGGGTTGGTGTAGCAGCCCTCGTCCTTGCAGCACATCCGCAGGTACTTGATGCCGTTCTTGCAGAACTCGTAGCGGCTGCAGCCCGCGTCCACGGTCTCCTTGTGGGCGACGCGGGCGAGTACGCGGTCGATGAGGCGGGTCATGACGCCTCCTCCTTCCCGGCCGGGCTCCCGGCCGATCGGCAAGCAGGAAGATCATCTGTAGCTTGGCATTTTCGGCGCAAGGAAAAACGACCCGTTTAATCAGCCAAAGGCGTTCCGGCTGGCCGACGTGTTTCGGACGGGGGCTTGATGATCATCCCTGAGCACCTAAATGGACACCAAACATACTTTTCAGGTTCGTTTATCGGTGCGTCAGGGGCCGGGGGCGGGGGTCAGCCCGCGGGGACCGCGTCCTGTTCCCCCAGCCACGCCACGATGCCCTCCAGGGCGTCGCGGCAGCCGCCGCAGCCGGTGCTGGCGCGGGTTCCCTCGGCGACCTCGTCGGCGGTGCGGGCCCCCTTCTCCCAGCAGGCGCGGATCTGGCCCTTGGAGACGTTGTTGCAGTGGCAGACGGTGGCGGCGTCGGGCATCCGCAGCGGCGAGTCGGCGGTCGCGGCGCCCTCCATGCCGGGGAAGAACAGGCTGAGCCGGTCGCTGGGCGCGGGGGCGGAACGGTCGTACAGCTGGGTGAGGGTCCCGGCGGTGCTGGTCTCGCCCAGCAGGATCGCGCCGATCACGCGGTCGTCGCGGATCGCCACCTTCTTGTAGGTGCCGCGGCTGGGGTCGGTGAAGCTGAGCACCTCCACCTCGGGGTCGTCGTCGCCGTGATGGGTCTCCCCCATCGCGACCAGGTCCACGCTGGCGGCCTTCAGCCGGGTGATCTGCCGCGCGCCGGTGAAGCGGGCGCGGTCGTCGGCGCCGGTGAGCAGGTCGGCCAGGACCGTGGCCTGCTCCCAGGCGGGGGCGACCAGCCCGTAGACGGTGCCGTCGTGCTGGGAGCACTCGCCGATCGCGCGGACCGCCGGGTCGGTGACCGAACGGAGGGTCCCGTCGACGACCACGCCCCGGTCCACCTCCAGGCCCGCCGCGCGGGCCAGGGCCGTCTCGGGGCGGACGCCGCAGGCCAGCACGACCACGTCGGCGTCCAGCCGTTCCCCGGTGGCCAGCCCGACCCCGGCCACCCGCTCCCCCTCCACGTGCAGGGCGGAGACGGTGACGTCCAGGCGGGCGCGGATCCCCAGGCGGCCGAGGGTCCGCGCCAGCACCCGGCCGGCGCCGGGGTCGAGCTGGCGTTCCATCAGGTGCCCGGCCAGGTGGACGACGGTGACCTCCAGGCCCCGCCCGGCCAGGCCGCGGGCGGCCTCGATGCCCAGCAGCCCGCCGCCGACGACCACGGCGCGGCGCGCCCCGTCGGCGGCGGCCAGGATCTCCCGGCAGTCCTCCAGGGTCCGGAACGCCACCGCCCCGGCGGGCAGGCCGCCCTCGGTGCCGGGGATCGGCGGGACGAAGGCGGTGCTGCCGGTGGCCAGCACCAGCGTGTCGTAGGGGACGGCGGTGCCGTCGGAGGCGTGCACGACCCGGGCGGCGCGGTCGACGGAGACGACCTCGACGCCGAGCCGGGCGTCGACGTCGTTGCGTCCGTACCAGGCGGGGTCCACCAGGCTGATCTGGTCGGGCGCGGCGGTCCCGGCCAGCACGTTGGACAGCAGGATCCGGTTGTAGGGCTGCTGGCGCTCGGCGCCGAAGACGGTCACCGGGACCTGCCGGTCGCGGGCGCGGATCTCGGTCACCAGCCGGGATCCGGCCATGCCGTTGCCGATGATGACGATGCTCATGCGTTCACTCCGAGAGGTTCCAGCCGGACGGCGCAGACCTTGAACTCCGGCATCCGGGAGGTCGGGTCGAGGGCGGGGTTGGTCAGCAGGTTGGCGCGGCCCTCCCCCGCCCAGTGGAAGGGCATGAAGACGGTGTCGTGGCGGATCGCGGTCGTCAGCCGGGCGCGGGCGGTGGCGGCGCCCCGGCGGCTGGTGACGCGCACGTCGTCGCCGTGGGCGATGCCGAGGCGTTCGGCCAGGTCCGGATGGATCTCCACGAACGGTTCGGGCGCGGCCTCGGTGAGCGCGGCCACCCGGCGGGTCTGCGCGCCGCTCTGGTACTGGGCCAGCACCCGCCCGGTGGTGAGGGTGACGGGGTAGTCGGCGTCGGTCGGCTCGGCCGGGCCGTGGTGCTCGACCGGGACGAACCGGGCGCGGCCGTCGGGGGTGGCGAACCGGTCCAGGAACGGGCGGGGCGTGCCGGGGTGGTCCTCGCCGGGGCACGGCCAGAACACCCCGCCCTCGTTCTCGACGCGCTCGTAGGTGATGCCGGAGTAGTCGGCCAGGCCCCCGGCGCTGGCGGCGCGCAGCTCGTCGAACACCTCGGCCGGTTCGGTGGACCACTTGCCGGGGGCGTCCAGGCGGTCGGCGAGCGCGGCCAGGATCTCCAGGTCGGTGCGCACGCCGGGCGGCGGCGGCAGGGCGCGGCGGCGGCGCAGCACGCGGCCCTCCAGGTTCGTCATGGTGCCCGACTCCTCGGCCCACTGGGCGGTGGGCAGCACCACGTCGGCGCGGGCGGCGGTCTCCGACAGCACGAAGTCGGCGACGACCAGCAGGTCCAGGGAGTCCAGGCGTTCGGTGACGGCCAGGGCGCGCGGCGCCGACACCACCGGGTTGGAGCCGAACAGCAGCAGCGCCTTCGGGCCCTCCGCGGTGCCCAGCGCCATCAGCAGCTCGTAGGCCGAGCGCCCCGGGCCGGGCAGGTCGTCGGGGTCGACGCCCCACACCCCCGCCACGTGCGCGCGGGCGGCGGGGTCGGCGATGCTGCGGTAGCCGGGCAGCTGGTCGGCCTTCTGGCCGTGCTCGCGCCCGCCCTGGCCGTTGCCCTGCCCGGTCAGGCAGCCGTAGCCGGAGCCCTCGCGTCCCGGCAGGCCCAGCGCGAGCGCCAGGTTGATGAACGCGGTGACGGTGTCCACGCCCCTGGCGTGCTGCTCGGCGCCGCGCGCGGTGAGGATGTAGGAGCGTTCGCCGCGCGCCAGCAGCCGCACCGCCTCGCGCATCAGCGGCACCGGGACGCCGGTGATGCGTTCGACGCGGTCGGGCCAGTAGGCGTTGACGGCGGTGCGGACCGCCGCGAACCCGGTGGTGCGTTCGGCGATGTGGTCCTCGTCGAGCAGGCCCTCCATGACCGCCAGGTGCAGCAGCCCGTTGGCCAGCGCCAGGTCGGTGCCGGGGGCCGGTTGCAGGTGCAGGTCGGCCTGGCGGGCGGTGGCGGTGCGGCGCGGGTCGACCACCACCAGCGCGCCGCCGCGTTCGCGCATGTCGGTCAGGTGCCGCACGAACGGCGGCATCGTCTCGGCGACGTTCCCGCCCACCAGCAGGATCGCGTCGGCGCGCCCCAGGTCGGTGATCGGGCCGGGCAGTCCGCGGTCCATCCCGAACGCCCGGTTCGACGCGGCGGCGGCCGACGACATGCAGAACCGGCCGTTGTAGTCGATCTGGGAGGTGCGCAGCGCGATCCGGGCGAACTTGCCGAGCTGGTAGGCCTTCTCGTTGGTGAGCCCGCCGCCGCCGAACACCGCGACCGCGTCGGGGCCGTGCGCGGCCCGCAGCCGCCGCGCCCCGGCGGCGATCCGGTCCAGCGCCTCGTCCCAGGTGCACGGCTCCAGCGGCGCGCCGCGCCGGGCGCGCATCAGCGGCGTGGTGATCCGGTCGGGGACGGTGAGCAGCTCGGCGGCCGTCCAGCCCTTCTGGCACAGCCCGCCCCGGTTGGCGGGCACGTCGTCGCGGGGCGTGACCGTCAGCGGCCCGGCGCCGTCCAGCCGCATGCCGCACTGCAGCGCGCAGTAGGGGCAGTGCGTCGCCGTCGAGCGCGGGGGTGCGGTCTGTGGAAGGGTCGCGGTCATGGTGCCGAGACTCGACAGTGCCCGTTTCGCGTCCGCGTCCCGCGTGTGACCCGGCCGTTAAAAGCCCCTCACACCGTCCCGTTCGGCAAGGTCAGAACGATCGTGACGGTTCCGGCGAACAGCACTGACGATCACGTGTCAAGTGTTGTTGCGCTTTGTCAAGGTCCATTCGGAGCCGCCGTCGTGGGGGGCGAACGGATCGACGGCCGACCGTGGAGATCTTTTACGGATGCGGCCGGAGCTGTGCCGGAGGACGCATGACCGCCCGCCCGGCGCGCCTACCCTCGGAGCATGCCCGACGCTGCTTACTACGCCTCCCTGCCACGCACGCGCGGCGCCGCCGCGGCCCTGCTGCTGGACGACCTGGGCCGGGTCCTGCTGGTCAAGCCCACCTACAAGGACGGCTGGTTCCTGCCCGGCGGGGTGATCGAGGCGGGCGAGTCGCCGCTGGAGGCGTGCGTGCGCGAGTGCCAGGAGGAGCTGGGGCTGGTGCCCCGCCTGGACGGCCTGGTCTGCGTGGACTGGGCGCCGCCGCGCGACAGCGTCGTGGACGCCGCCAACGTGTTCGTGTTCGGCGGGGCGATCTCGGGCGCCGAGATCGAGGCGATCCGGCTGCCGGCCGACGAGCTGTCGGACCATGTGCTGGTCGCGCCGGAGAAGGTCCCCGAGCTGGCCCCCTCGCACATCTCCCGCCGGATGGACCCGTGCCTGCGCGGCATGGCCGAGGGTCGCGCCGTCTACCTGGAGGACGGCCGCGAACCGGTCTTCGGCGTCGCCGAGGCCTGACCCCGGCGGCCCCGGTCACGGCGGCGCGGTCGCCGCCCGCGCGGAGGCCCTCCGAGGCCGGAGACGTTCCGGGACCGGGGGCCTCCCGCGGCTCAGGCCGGGACGCTGTCGCGGACCTGCGTGCCCCGTTCGGGATCGGCGGCGCGGGCGCAGTGGGCCGAGCAGTACCAGTGCCGGTCCACCTCCATCCCGTGCCCGAGGATCCGGCACTCGCAGTGCTCGCAGATCGGCGCCATCCTCGTGATCGCGCACTCGAACGAGTCGAACGTGTGCACGCTCCCCTGGGCGTGCACCTCGAACGACAGCTCGTAGTCGTTCCCGCAGACCTCACAGGTCGCCATGGCTGGCTCTCCCCCTCCCCCGGGCATCGCGACAGGGGACCTACCCCGCCCGGAGCGCGCTATCCCTGACGCGCCCCAGGTCAGAGCCCCGAACCGGTCGACGGCGAGGGAACGGGCCACGGCCGGGCGCTCAGTTGGCGTCGCGCCACCACCGAGACCAGGAGGAGCAACCCCACGGGCCGCATCCGGCCTGTCCTCCGGGCGAGGTCAGAACGGTCGGCGGACCGGGACGCGTGGGCCGGGCCGCCTTGGCCCGGCCCACGCGTCAGGTGTCCCTCGACGGGACGCGCCGGCGGCGGCCCCGGTCAGACGCCGGCTTCGGCCAGGCTGGTGCGGACGCCGCCCACGGTCACCTTGCGCAGGTAGCACGCCCAGGTCAGCACCACGCACACCCCGTAGAACCCCGCCAGTGTCAGCAGCGCCGGGCCGATGCCCCCGCTCTGCTCGATCGAGATCCGGAACGCCTGCTGGATCAGCACCCCGCCGGCCGCGCCGACCGCCGAGATGATGCCGATCGCCGCGGCGGCCGTGCGGCGCGCCCGGGTCGTCGCCCGCCGCACCGCGGCCGGGTCGGCGCCGTCCACCTCCGCCAGCTCCCGCGCCCGGAAGATCGCCGGGATCATCTTGTAGGTGGAGCCGTTGCCGATCCCGGTGGTGACGAACACCAGCAGGAACGCGCCCAGGAACAGCCCCCAGCTCCCGGCCCCCACGGCGGCGGCGACCACGGCCACGCCGAGGCCCATCACGAAGAAGTTCACCATCGTCACCCGGGCCCCGCCGAACCGGTCGGCCAGCCAGCCGCCCAGCGGCCGCGCCAGCGACCCGGCGCACGCGCCCAGCCAGATGAAGTTCGCGCCCTTGACGTCGGGGAACTGGCTCTTGATCAGCACGCCGAAGCTGAACGAGTACCCGATGAACGACCCGAACGTCCCGATGTACAGCACCGACATGATGACCGTCTGCCGGTCGCGGGCGCCGGCGGCCATCTCCCGCATCGTGTACGCCGAGGTCGCCCTGGTCAGGTTGTTCATGAACAGGTAGGCGCACACGGCGGCGACCAGGACCAGCGGCATCCACACCCAGCCGACCGCGACCAGCCCGAACGCCACGATCAGCGGCGGCATCGTCAGCTGGGTCACGCTGGTGCCGAGGTTCCCGCCCGCCGCGTTCAGGCCGAGCGGCAGGCCCTGCCGGGACGCCGGGTAGAAGTGGGTGATGTTGGCCATCGAGGAGGCGAAGTTCCCGCCGCCCAGCCCGGTGGTCGCCGCGATCAGCAGCAGCGCCCAGAACGGGATGTCCGGGTTGTTGACCGCGTACACGAACAGCCCGCACGGGATCAGCAGCAGCAGCGCGCTGACCACGGTGAAGTTGCGCCCGCCGAACCGGGCGGGCGCGAAGGTGTAGGGGATCCGCATCGCGGCCCCGACCAGGTTGGGCACGGTCGTCAGCCACAGCGTCTGCCCCACCGTCAGCTGGACGCCGACGCTCGGCAGGTGGAGCACCGCGATGCTCCACAGCAGCCACACCGAGAACCCCAGGTGCTCGGTGAGGATCGAGAAGACCAGGTTGCGGGCCGCCACCCGCCGCCCGGTGGCCGCCCAGAACCGCTCGTCGTCGGGGTCCCAGTGGTCGATCCAGCTCCGCCCCCGGGACGTTCTCGACGGGGCGGGGTGATCGGTCAGCGCCGTCATGCCCTTCCTCCAGGTGTCGTGCGGAGCGCCCGGACCGGGCGCGTCGCACCTGGAAAACTAGGAAGGGCCGGTTACACGGGGCGGCACGCGGTGTACCCGCCGTGCAACATCCCTCGCACAAGCGACATCGGGCGTTGTGAAGGGGCTCAGGAACGGTGGACGCGCCGCCGCGCCGTCCCGGCGGTCTCCTCCGGCCACAGCGGCGAGCGCCCCGACGACCGCAGCACCGACTCCCACGGGTCGCCGGGCCCCAGCGGCAGGTGCGGGACGCCCCAGTGCCACGCCGACACCAGCAGCCCCGAGTCCTCGGGCCGGTAGTCCTCCCCGAGGGCGCGCGCCAGGTCCCAGGCGTGCAGGTGCCACTCCACGCACGCCGCCCCGGCGTGGTCGCCGACGGTGTACTTGGTGCCCCGGTAGATCAGGTGGGTGCGGTCCCACCGGTCGGGCATCAGGTCGGCGTAGGCCCCCGCCGCCACGGTGAACGCCATGATCCGGCTGAGGCCGTGCTCGGCGGGCAGCACCGCCAGCTCGGCGGCGTTCTGCCGGGCCTGCTGGCGGATCAGCACGGCGGTGGCGGCGTCCTGGGCGAACAGCTTGGCCAGCCGGCTGTCGGGCGAGTCGTGCAGGTACTCCAGGTAGTTCTCGGCCACGCACCGCAGGTGCCCGGCCAGGTCGATCACCTGCCACTCGTCGCAGGGGGTCGGCGCCGCCCAGTCCTCGACCCGCGCCGCGAGGGCGCGAATCGCCCGCACCCCGTCCTGGTAGCACTCCAGGACGCGATACCGGTCCGGCGGCGTGCACTCCACCTGCTTCCATCCCCCCGCGTTCTGGGCGCCGCGCACCGGCACCGCCCCCTTCACCGGAACGCCCTCCCCTCGCGCCGGGCCGTCTCATGCGACGCGGCGCGCGTACGGTACGCGCGCCGCGGCACGGCTCCGGTGCGGGACGTCCCGACTTTCCCCAAGAGGGCAGACTCTCAAAGTTCGACGACCGGTGCCACTCGGTGACGCTGTGTCGCCGGGGACGCCGTGCCGCCCGGGCGGGTCAGGCGGGCACCGCCGGAGGGTTGCGGTAGCTCAGCCGGTGCGCCTCGCGCGCGGTGCGCAGCCGGTCCACCTCGTCGGTCCACGGCCGCACGGCGGGCTTGGCCCTGCCCTTGCGGCGCTCGATCTCGGCCGCGCGGCGCGCCTTGGCGTCGGCGCCCTCGGGCGCGTACCCCCTGGGGCCGATCGCGACGCGCTCGGCGGCCTCGGCGGCCTCCACGGCGGCGGTCAGCGCCCGGTCGAACGCGATCATCAGCTCGCGGATCTCCGCGTCGGACCGCCGCTCGGACTGGGCGGCGCGCAGCGCGTGCTCGGCCTCGGTGGCGGCCGTCACCCGCTCCCGGTAGGCCTCGGCGAGCCGCCGGTCGGCCTCGACCGGTTCGGCGACGTCCTTGCTCACCCGGCGCCCTGGCAGCAGCGGCATGGCGACACTCCTCGACCCTCGGTGATCTTCCAAATCGGACCGGTCCCAAGAGTACGCTCGGGGCTGCCCGATTGTGACGGCAGACACCAAAGTTTCTCCCTTTACGCAGTAAGGTGGGGTCGGTCGCGCATCCGTTCCGCGCGTCGCGTCCGAAGACAGCGGTGTGACGCGAACACAGATCTCCGCTCCCCCGGGCCCCCGGCCCGCGCACGGGCGGAGCCCTTGGGTGTGGGCCGGGTGCGGGCTGCTGGCGGCGACGCTGGTCGCGCAGTGCGCCTCGGGGGTGCGGGCGCGGCCGGTGGGGCTGACCGGTGCGATCGTGCTGCTGGTCGCGGCGACCGCGGTGGCGTTCGCGGCGGGGCGGTACGGGCCCGGACGGGCGGCGGGCGCGCTCGGCGGGGCGTTCGCGGTCGGGTACGCCGCCGAGTGGACCGGGGTGCGCACCGGGGTGCCGTTCGGCGAGTACCGCTACACCGGGGTGCTCCAGCCGCAGGTCGGGGACGTGCCGGTCGCGGTGGCGCTGGCATGGGCCGGGATGGGGCTGGCGGCGTACGCGGTCGCGGCGGCGATCACGGGACCGGCCGCGGGGAACGGCGCGGCGCGGGCGCGGCGGCTGCTCGTGGGCGCGGCGGCGCTGACGGCCTGGGACCTGTTCCTCGATCCGCAGATGCTGCGGCTGGGGCTGTGGGAGTGGGCGCACCCGGGTCCCTACCGGGGCGTGCCGCTCACCAACTTCGCGGGATGGCTGGCGGTGTCGCTGCTGCTGATGGCGGTGGTCGACCGGGTGCTGGCGGACCGGGGACGGCCGTCGGCGGGCCTGGTCGCGGTGTACACGGCGATGGCGGTGATGGAGACGGTCGCGTTCGCCCTGGTGTTCCGGCCGACCGATCCGCTGGTCGCGGCGGCCGGCGGCGTCGCGATGGGGGTGCCCGCCGCGCTGGCGTGGACCCGGCTGGTCGGGAACGCTCCGGTGGGGAGGCGTCGGTGAGTGACGTGGTGGTGGTCGGCGGCGGCGTCGGCGGGATGACGGCGGCGCTGCTGCTGGCCCGGCAGGGACGGCGGGTGCGGCTGTACGAGCGGCTGGACCGGCTCGGCGGCAAGCTCGCCGAGCACCGCCGCGACGGGTTCGCCTTCTCGGTCGGCCCGTCGCTGCTGACGCTGCCGGAGGTCTTCCGGGAGCTGGGGGTGCCGGTCGACCCGGTGGAGCCGGCCGAGCTGTGCCGCTACCGCTTCGCCGACGGGTCGGAGCTGACGGCCCGCCGCGACCCGCGGCGGATGGCCGCGGAGGTGGAGCGGCTCGCCCCCGGCGAGGGCCGGGCGTGGCTGCGGTTCCATGACTGGGCGCGGGGCTGCCTGGAGGCGGCGCGGCGCACGTTCTTCGCCGGGCCGCCGACCCGGCCGCCCCGCGCGGCGCGGCCGGGGGACCTGCTGGCGACCGCGCCGGGCCGCACCCTGGACGGGCTGGCCCGCGGGTTCTTCCGCGACCCCCGGCTGCGGCAGTACGTGGGGCGGTACGCCACCTACGCCGGGTCCAGCCCCTACCGGGCCCCGGCGGCGCTGGGCTGCGTCCCGGCGATCGAGCACGGCACGGGCGGCTGGTACGTGCCCGGCGGCCTGCCGGTGCTCGCCGACGCGCTGGCGGCGCTGCTGAAGGAGGCGGGCGTGGAGGTGTACCTGAACGCGCCGGTCGCCCGGGTCCTGACCGACTCCGACCGGGTGCGGGGGGTGGTGCTGGCGTCCGGCGAGCGGGTGCGGTCGGACGTGGTGGTCGCCAACACCGACGCGGCGGCCCTGTACGGGCGGCTGCTGCCCGACCGGCGGCGGCTGCGCCGCGTCGCCGGGCTGGGCCTGTCGTCGTCGGGGTTCCTGATGCTGGCGGGGGTGGAGGGGCGCACCGAGGGCCTGGCGCACCACTCGGTCGTGTTCTCCGCCGACTATCCGCGCGAGTTCGACGACATCTTCGTCAGGCGGCGTCCGCCGGAGGACCCCACGGTCTACATCGGCTGCTCGAAGGTCGACGACCCCGGCCAGGCCCCCGACGGGTGCGAGAACTGGACGATGCTGGTGAACGTGCCCGCCCGCGACCCCGGGCGCTGGCCGCTGCCGCCGGAGTCCTACCGCGACCTGGTGCTGGAGAGGCTGGCCGAGCGCGGCCACGACCTGGCGGGACGGCTGCGGTTCGTCGACCTGCTCACCCCCGCCGACCTGCGGGAGCGTTACGACTGCTGGGGCGGGGCGATCTACGGGCCGGCCTACGACGGCGCGCTGTCGCCGTTCCGGCGGCCGGGCAACCGGGGACCCCGGCGCGGCCTGTACCTGGTCGGCGGGTCGGCGCATCCCGGCGGCGGGCTGCCGCTGGTGGCGATGGGCGGCCGGATCGTCGCCGCGCTGGTGGACGAGGACTTCCCGAGATGGGCGGGCCGGTGAACACGCCGCCCCTCCCCCTGCCGGTCCCCACGCCGCCGAGTCCCGCACTGTCGAAGCTCGCACTGTCGAGGCCCGCGCGGCTGGGGTTCGCGCCGCCGAGATTCGCGCCGTTGGCGCTTGCGCAGGGGGTGGCTGCTGCGGTGGTGCTGGCGCGGCTTTCGCGGGGCCGTCGCAGGCGTCCTCCGCTGGAGCCGCGCGAGGGCGCGCCGGGGTCGGTGTCGGTGGTGGTCCCGGCGCGCGACGAGGAGCACCGGATCGGGCCGTGCCTGCGGGCGCTGCGCGCCGACCCGGCGGTCGCCGAGGTGATCGTGGTGGACGACGGGTCGCGCGACCGCACCGCCGGGGTCGCCGCCGGGCTCGGCGCGCGGGTGCTGCCCGGCGCGCCGCTGCCGGAGGGCTGGGTCGGCAAGCAGTGGGCGCTGCGCCAGGGCGTCGAGGCGGCGCGGCGCGAGACGGTGGTGACGCTGGACGCCGACGCCCGGCCCCGTCCCGGGCTGGTCGGGGCGCTGGCGGCGCTGCTGGACGACCACGACCTGGTGACGGTGGGGCCGCGGTTCGTGTGCGACGGGGTCGCCGAGCAGGCGCTGCACGCCTCGTTCCTGGCGACGCTGGTGTACCGGTTCGGGCCCGTCGGCCCGGTCTCCCCTCCCCCGCCGCACCGGGTCCTCGCCAACGGCCAGTGCATGGCGTTCCGCCGCACCGCGATGCGGACCGCCGACGGGTTCGCGCGGGTGCGCGGCCACCTGACCGACGACGTGGCGCTGGCGCGGACGCTGGCCCGCGACCGGTGGCGGGTGGCGTTCCTGGACGCGGGCGGCCTGCTGGAGGTGGACATGCACGCCTCGGCCGCCGAGGTGTGGCGCGAGTGGGGGCGCTCCCTGCCGCTGGCCGACGTCACCGGCCCGGCGGGCCGCGCGGCCGACCTGGCGGTGGTGTGGCTGACGGCGGCCCTGCCGGTGGCGCGGCTGGCGCTGGGCCGCCCCACCCGGCTGGACCTGGGCCTGCTGGCGGTGCGGGGCCTGCTGACGGTGGCACTGCGGTCCGGCTACGCGCGGCCCGGACCGGGGCTGGCGCTGTCGCCGCTGCTGGACGTGGCGACCGCCGTGCGGCTGACGCAGGCCACGGTGCGTCCGGTCCGCACGTGGCGGGGCCGGGCCTACCCGCGGGGCCGGGCCTCCCCGGCCCTCACGCGTCCCGCCCGGCCAGCGCCGCCTGCCCGAACCGCAGGCCGATGAGCGACATCAGCAGGCCGGTCGCCGCCACCGCCGGGACGGGCGCGAACCACAGTTGCAGCACCGGCAGCGAGAACACCGCCACCCGCGCCCCGACCGCGAACGACGCGGCCTTCCCGACCAGGACGAGCAGGGCGATGCCGATCCCGAACGCGGGCGGGCAGATCACCGCGAAGCCCCCGGCGAAGGTGAGGATCGACCGGCCGCCCCGGAACCCGGCGAACACCGGCCAGGCGTGCCCGACCATCGCCGCCGCGACCGCCGCGTACACCGGCACGAGCGCGGCACCGGCCGACAGCCCGGCCGCCAGGCCTGCCAGACCGGCGAGGGCGCCCTTGGCCATGTCCCCGGCGAAGACCGGGGCGGCCGCGCGCCCGCCGAGCAGTTCCCTGACGTTCCAGAACCCGGGGTTGCGGTCGCCGGTGTCGCGCGGGTCGAACCCGTGCGCGCGGCACACCAGCACCGCGACCGGGACCGAGCCGAGAAGGTAGCCGCCGATGACGGCCGCGAGCAGAGCGAGCACGGATGGATCAAGCACGGGCGGGACGGTCATCGTGTCCTTCCACCTGGTCAGGTACGCGCGTGTGGACGCCATGCGGTACATGGCCTTCGACCGGCCGGTGCTGCGCGGCACCGGCGGCCTGAGGTTCTGGCGGCTGCTGGGCACCGCCCGGGGCGGCTCGATGGGCCTGAGCGCCGACCCGCGCCGCTGGGCGACGCTGGCGGTGTGGGACGGGGAGGCCGCGCTGGAGGGGTTCCTGTCCCGCTCGCCGATCGCGCGGCGCTGGCGGGAGGAGGCCGTGGAGTCCTGGCACGTGCGGATGGCGCCGCTGCGCGCGCACGGCCGGTGGGGCGGGGTGGAGCCGTTCGGCGCGCCCTCCCCCGGCGCGTCCGGCGCGGAGCGCGGGCCGGTGGCGGTGCTGACGCGGGCGTCGATCCGGCCGTCGCGGCTGGTGGAGTTCTACCGGGCGGTGCCCGCCGTGGAACGGGACCTGGCCGCGCAGGACGGCTGCCTGGCGTCGGTGGGGATGGGCGAGTGGCCGGTCGCGCGGCAGGCGACGTTCTCGCTGTGGCGGGACGCCGCCGCCGTCGGCGGGTTCGCGCACCGCACGGACGCGCACCGCCGGGTGATCGGCCGGGTGCGCGAGCGCGGCTGGTACGCCGAGGAGCTGTTCGCGCGGTTCGCGCCGCTGTCCAGCGAGGGCACGTGGAACGGCGTGGACCCCCTGCGCCCCGGGTGACTCAGCCATCGGCCCGGCCGCCGGCCCGGTCACCGGCCGCCAGGTCGCGGGCGACCGCGCAGGCCCGCGCCAGGGCGCGCGGGCTGGAGGAGCCGTGCGCGACCACGACGGTCCCGGCCAGTCCCAGCAGGGCCGCGCCGCCGTGGGTCTCGGGGTCGTAGAACGCGGCCACGCGCCGCAGGTCGGCGGGCGCGGCCAGGCCCTGGCGCGCCACCAGCTCCAGGGTGGCGCGGACGGTGCCCTCGATGTTCTTCAGCACGACGTTGCCGGTGAACCCGTCGGTGACCAGCACGTCGACCGCGCCGGTCAGCACGTCGTGGCCCTCGACGTTGCCGGCCGACCGCAGCGGCAGCGCCGCGACCAGCTCGGCGGCGCGGCGGACCAGGCGGTTGCCCTTGCCGGGCTCGGCGCCGATCGTCAGCAGGCCCACGCGCGGGTCGGCCACGCCCAGCACGCGCCGGGCGTAGCCGGCGCCGAGGGTGGCGAACTGCGCCAGCATCTCGGGGGTGGGGTCGGCGGTGGCCCCGGCGTCGACCAGCACGGTCGCGCCGCCCGCCAGGTTCGGCAGCGCGATCACCAGGGCGGGGCGCAGCACGCCCTCGGCGCGGCCCACCGTCCGCACCGCGCAGGACACGACCGCGCCGGTGGACCCGGCCGACACCAGGCCCGCGCCGTCGCGGTCGCGCACCGCCCGGCAGCCGACGGCCAGGCTCGACCGCTCCCGGCCCAGCGCGCCGGGGCCGCGTTCGGTCATCGGCACCGCGTCCTCGGCGTGCAGCACCCCGACCTCGCCGGTCGCGCCGTGCCGCCGCAGCCGGTCGGCGATCTCGTCGGCGCGGCCGGCCAGCAGCACCGGCACGCCGTGGTCGCGGACGGCCAGGACCGCGCCGGCCACGGTGGCGTCGGGGCCGCGGTCGCCGCCCATGGCGTCCAGCACGACCGGCGCGCCCGTCACGGCGTCCCCGCGGTCACGCGCAGCTCGCCGCGCCGGGCGACGGCGGCGGCCAGCAGGTTCCGCGCGAAGATCGACGCCCGGTCGCGGCGCGGCACCCGCGCCCGTTCCGCCAGCACGTCGTGCCCGGCGGCCTCGATGCGCTGCAGGATGCCGCCGTACAGCAGCAGCGCGGCGCGGACGCACGGCCGGGAGGAGGGCGCCAGCAGGTCGATGCCGGGCACGGCGCGGCGGTAGTGGTCGCGGGCGCGCCCGGCCTCGAACGCGACCAGGTCCCGCACCCGCCGGTCGGCGACGCCGCCGCGCAGGTCGTCGTCGGTGACGCCGAACCGGTCCAGGTCGGCGCGCGGCAGGTAGACGCGGCCGCGGCGCAGGTCCTCGGCGACGTCGCGCAGGAAGTTGGTGAGCTGGAAGGCCAGGCCGAGCTGGCGGGCGGGTTCGCGGGCGGCGTCGCGGGCGCCGGGGACGGTCTCCAGCACCGGCAGCGTCATCGTGCCGATCGCCGCCGCCGAGCCCTCCATGTAGCCCAGCAGGTCGTCGTAGGTGTCGTAGCGGGTGACGGTGAGGTCGGCGCGCATGGAGCGCAGGAAGACGTGCACGTCGGCGTGGTCGATGTCGAAGGCGCGGACGGTGTGCGCGAACGCCGGGACCACCGGGTCGTCGACCGGCTCGCCCTTCAGCGCCAGGGTCAGCCGTTCCTCCAGCCGGTCGAGGGCGGCCGCGCGGTCGCCGGTCATGGTGAAGGAGTCCACGATCTCGTCGGCGTGGCGGGCGAACCCGTACAGCGCGTGGACGTGGCGGCGTTTCCAGCCGGGCAGCAGCAGCGTGGCCAGGTAGAAGGAGCGGCCGTGGCGGGCGTTGAGCAGGCGGCAGCGTTCGTAGCTGGCCGACAGCGTCATCGTGGGCGGGGTCATCGCGCACTCTCCAGGACGCGTTCGGCGGCCAGGCGGCCGGAGATCAGGACCGGGGGGACGCCCACTCCGGGCGCGGTGAACATCCCGGCCAGGTGCAGGCCGGGGACGCGGCGGGGCGCGCCGGTCGGCCGGAACCAGGCCGTCTGGGTGAAGCGGTGGTCCAGCGCGAAGGGGGTCCCGGCCGAGTGGCCGAGGCGTTCCCAGGCGGGCGGGTCCAGGACCAGGCGGGGCGCGCCGGACAGGTCGCCGTACCCCAGGGCGTTCAGGCGCTCCAGCAGCCGGTCCTGGAGCTCGGCGCCCCGGCGTTCCCAGTCGACGGTCCCGCGCAGGTTGGGCGCGGGTTCCAGGGCGCTGAGGGTGACGTGGCCGGGCGGGGCGGCGGTGGTGTCGGCGGCGGGGCGGGTCACCAGCAGGCTCGGGTCGGGCTGGGGGCGCCCGGCCTCCAGCGCGGCGAACGTGCGGTGCCACTCCCGGCCCAGGTGGAGGGTGTGGTGGGCCCGGCCGGGCGGGGGCCGGTCCAGGCCGAAGTGCATCACCAGGCAGGACGGCGAGTGGCGCGGGTCGCGGGTGCGCCAGTCGGCGGCGCCGGGCGGCAGCATCCCGTCCAGGGCCCGGGGCAGGTCGCAGGTGACGACGACGTGCCGGGCGGGGAGGCGTTCGCCGCCCTCCAGGCGGACGCCGCGCACGCCGTCGGAGTCGGCCTCGACGCGTTCTACGCGCGTCCCGTAGCGGAACCGCGCCCCGTGCTTCTCGGCGACGTCGGCGAGGGCGCGCGGGATGGCGTGCATGCCGCCGTGCTCGGGGAAGTAGACGCCGCCGACGGTGTCCATGTGGGCGATGACGGCGTAGACGCCCAGGGCGCGCCGGGGCGGCAGGCCGACGTAGAGGGACTGGAAGGTGTGGGCGCGCACGAGGCGGTCGTCGGTCAGGTGGCTGCGGGCCAGCCGGTCCAGCCGCCGGAACCCGCCCATCCGCGCCAGCCTCAGCAGGGCCACGGGGCGGGCCAGGGAGCGCAGGCGGGTGGTGTCGGCGTTGATGAACACCGGCCAGGCGGCCTCGAACATCTCCCCCAGGTGCCGCCGGAACCTCCGGTACCGCTCGGCCTCGGCGGGGCCGCACAGCGCCGCGACCCGCCCGACCATGGCGTCCTCGCCCTCGACCACGTCCAGGTGGGTGCCGTCGTGGTAGGCGATGCGGTAGTAGGGGTCCAGGCGGCGCAGCGGCAGCCGGGTGCGCAGGTCCTCCCCCGCCGCGCCCAGGATCTCCGCCAGCACCTCGGGCATCGTCAGCACCGACGGGCCGGTGTCGAACCGGTAGGGGCCCACGCGGGCGGTGCCGCAGCAGCCGCCCGGCTCGTCGCGCGCCTCGACCACCCGCACGGCGCGTCCGGCGGCGGCCAGACGCACGGCGGCCGCCAGCCCGGCCAGCCCCGCGCCGACCACCACGATGGGATCGTCGTCCATGAACCGCTCCTCGTGATCGCTCACCGGGTCTTCGGAGCCGGGCGGGGCCGCGGATGCGTCCGGTGGCGACCGGTTCCGCCGATCCGTGCCGCGGGTGCCGCCACGGCGCCGGTGGGACCTGCGATGATCGGGGGAACGCACAGGGAAGCGGCCCACGACTGCGAGGCCCGGGACGGAAGGCACTGACAGCGCATGGTCCGGCAGCCACAGATCAACGCCCAGAACCGCCCGCCGCTGACCATCGAGCGGATCATCGAGTCGGCGCTGCACATCATCGACGGCCAGGGCCTCGGACGGCTCACCATGCGCCGCCTCGGGGACTCCCTGGAGGTCGAGGCGATGGCGATCTACCACCATCTGCCGCGCGGCAAGGAGCAGCTCCTGGACGGGCTGGTCGCACACGTGGCCGCCGCGCCCGCCGACGCGACCGGCGCGGCCGGGTGGCGCGACGCGCTGCGCCGCTGGGCGATGGCCTACCGGGCGCGGCTGCTGGAGCACGCCGGGGTGCTGCCGCTGCTGGTCACCGGCCGCAACCCCGCCGCGCTGACCGAGACGGTGCTGTCGCTGCGGGAGATCCTGCGGCAGGGCGGCGTCCCCGAGGCCGCGGCGGCGACCGCCGCGCACACCCTGCTCGGCTTCGTGATCGGGCACGCCTCGCTGGAGGTGCGCGGCACGGCCGCGTGGGCCGAGGCGGTGCGGGCGATGGAGGGCCCGGTGGACTGGGACGCGCGGTTCAGCGCGGGCCTGGACCTGGTGATGAACTCGGTCAACCCCGGTTAGCGGCGTCCTCCCTTTTTATGGGGCGCACCTTTTACCGGATTTCTCAAAAAATCAGTGAGAGAGTCAGGGAAATGCACGGGAAAGACCGCCAAGCGGAGCCGGAGTAACGCATTCGGTGACACCCGGCTCCACTTTTGGCAACTTTCCCCAAGATCCTAGGAAACGGTTTCGGCGGGCTTGGGAAGGGGTAGCCGGTCCACCGCGTGGGACGAGGCAGTGACCGTTCCGTTCGGGTCGATCACCACGAAGGTCGGGTAACCGTCGACAGCGAACGCGGCCCCCATCGGCCCGTCCGGCTCCTCGATGACCACCTCGGCGGCCCCGCCGAGCGCGTCGCGGTGGGCGCGGGTCTCCTCCTCGTTCCCGTGCAGGACGGCGACGGCGCGACGGCCGGCCGCCCGCGCGGCGAACTTCGGCAGTTGGACCTCGCAGGCAGAGCAGCCGGGCGAGAAGAACCCGACGAGAGCGCCGCCCAGCGAGTCGCGCGTCACGACCTCCCCCGCCGTCGTCATCACGGTGAACTCCGGCACGACGGTGCCCGCCGGAAGAAGCGGGACGGCCTCGCCGTCGTCGCGCCGTAGTCGACGGACCACCCCCAGGATCAGCATCAGATTGAACACGCTCAGCACAGCGAGCAGGATCACGGCCGCGACCAGGTAGGGCATGGGAAACCTCCCGCGCCGGACTCCGACGTCCAGCATGATCAGGTTGCGGGCAATGTAACCCATCGACAGTTTGCGCGCCCGAGAGATGATCACTGGATTATTGACTCTTGCGCTTTCAGAAGGGCGGACTTACCTCGATCATCGTTTGGTCCGTTCCGACTGGGAGGTGCTTTATGGCACGCATTCTCGGCACGATGAGCGACAGGCTGCTCAGCGCGATCCTGCGGGAGAGGGGCGCGTGCGTTCCCGAGCACGGCCAGCTCTGCCCGACCTGCAAGTCCGGCTACCGGTACCGCTACAACTGCAACGGCTACTGCACCTCCAAGACCGCCATCCCCTGCTGACCCGATGACGCCGGGATCCGGCGGGTCAGCATTGATCACGATGAGCCGCGATGAGTGACCTGTCCGGTCGGGACCCGGCCGACGACCCCCGGGGCGGGGAACCGTCCCGGGGGCGCCGGTCGCGTCCCCGCGTCGCCGCCATGGCGGTGGCCATGCAGTTCCGGGCCGCGCCGTTCGGCGCGTGGGCGCTGCTGGCCGCCACCGTCGTCGCCGGGACGGGACCGGCGGCCGTCGCCTGGTGCGGCAAGCTGCTGTTCGACGAGCTGGGGCGCGGCGGCGCCGCCGACGCGGCGCGGGCGGCCTGGCTGGCGGCGGCCCTGGGGATCGCGGGGCTGGTGCTCGCGGTGACGGCGCAGGCCGCCGGGTACCTGGACGACCTGGTGCGCCAGCGGCTCGCGGTGGACGTCGAACGCCGCCTGTTCGCCAAGGTCAACGAGTTCCGGGGGCTGCGGCGGTTCGAGGATCCGGTGTTCCACGACCGGCTGCGGCTGGCGACGCAGGCGTCGGCGGACGCCCCCCACAACATCACCGGCTTCTGCCAGCAGACCGTCCAGACGGTGGCCACGGTGGGCGGCTTCCTCGGGGCGTTGCTGGCGGTGTGGCCGCCGATGGCGTTGTTGCTGCTGGTCTGCGGCACGGCCGCACTGGTGTCGCGGTTGGCGGTCGCCCGCCGCCAGATCGAGGTCGCCGAGAGCGTGTCGGGCCGGTACCGGCGGCAGACGTTCTACCGGTCGCTGCTGACCGACCCGCGGGCGGCCAAGGAGATCCGGCTGTTCGGGCTGGGCGGTTTCCTGCACGGCAGGCTCGTGGCGGCCGTCGGCTCGGCGAGCGAGGCGGAGCTGGCCGTCAAGCGGCGCGGCGCCCTCACCCAGGCGGGGTTCGCGGCGCTCAACGCCGTCGTCACCGGCGGCGGGGTGCTGCTGGTGGTGGTCGGCGCGGCGCAGGGCCGCTTCACCGTCGGGGACGTCACCCTGTTCGTCGCCGCGACGGCGGGCGTGCAGGGGGCCTTCACCGGGGTGGTCCTCCAGGCGGGCGCGGCCGCCGAGGCCGTCCGGCTGTTCGGGCACTACGCCGACCTGCTGGAGACCCCGACGACCTGGCGTCCGGTTCGGCCCCGGTGCCGGGGCTGAGCGGGCGGGTGGAGTTCCGCGACGTGTGGTTCCGCTACGACGAGGACGGCCCGTGGATCCTGCGCGGGGTGGACCTCGTCCTCCCGGCCGGGAGCGCGGTGGGGCTGGTGGGCCGCAACGGCGCGGGCAAGAGCACGCTGGTGAAGCTGCTGTGCCGCTTCTACGACCCCGACCGGGGCGCGATCCTGTGGGACGGCCGCGACCTGCGCGAGCTGGACGTGGCCGAGCTGCGCGCCCGCATCGGGGTGACCTTCCAGGACTACCTGACCTACGACCTGTCCGCGCGCGACAACATCGGCGTCGGCGACCTGCCGCACCGCGAGGACGAGGAACGGGTGCGCGCCGCCGCGCGGCTGGCCGACATCGACGCCACCCTCGCCGCCCTCCCGAACGGCTACCGCACCCAGCTCAGCCGCGTCCACCACGACGAGGAGGACGAGGAAGGGGACCTCGCCGGGAACGGGGTGACGCTGTCGGGCGGGCAGTGGCAGCGGGTCGCGCTGGCGCGGTCGCTGATGCGGTCGGACGCCGACCTGCTGGTGCTGGACGAGCCCAGCTCCGGGCTGGACGCCGAGGCCGAGCACCGCATGCACCGCACGCTCACCGCGCACCGCGCCGGGCGCACCGGCCTGCTGATCTCCCACCGGCTGGGCGCGCTGCGCGCCGCCGACACCCTCGCCGTGCTGGCCGACGGGCGGATCGTCGAGACCGGCACCCACGAGGAGCTCATGCGGCGCGGCGGGCACTACGCGAGGCTGTTCGCCCTCCAGGCGGAGGGCTACCGGGACGGCGTTCCCCTCGACGGGGCGGAGGCGGCCCGGTGAGGGCGGTGCTGGTCGGCGCGTTCGCCGTCCCCGTCGTGGCGCTGTGGTCGCTGCGCCGCAGCCTCACGCTGGTACGGGTGGCGGGCGGCAGCATGGCCCCCACCTACGCCGACGGCGACCGGCTGCTGGTGCGCCGCACCCGGCGGGTGCGGCGGGGCGAGGCCGTGGTGTTCCGCAACCCGGTCGCTCCCCCGGGCGGCGTGCCGGATCCCCCGTGGCTGGTGAAGCGGGTGGCGGCGACGCCGGGCGACCCGGTCCCGGAGGAGGTCCGTCCGGCGGTGCGCGCCGCGCCCGGCGCGACCGTCCCGCCGGGGAGCCTGGTGGTCAGCGGTGACGCCCGGCGCAGCCAGGACTCGCGGCACTTCGGGTACGTCCCCGCCCGGGACGTCGTCGGCGTCGTCCTGCGCCGCCTGTGACGGTCAGGCGGCGGGCACCAGCGCGCCGTCGCGGGCGACGAGGGCGGCGTAGCGGCCGCCCAGCGCCATCAGCTCCTCGTGGGTGCCGCGTTCCGCGACGCGTCCCCGATCCAGCACGACGATCTGGTCGGCGTCGCGGACGGTGGACAGGCGGTGGGCGATGGTGATGGTGGTGCGGTCCCGGCTCAGCTCGTCGATCGCCCGCTGGACGGCGCGTTCGGTGCGGGTGTCCAGGGCGCTGGTGGCCTCGTCCAGCACCAGCACCGGGGGGTCGCGCAGGATCGCGCGGGCCAGCGCCAGGCGCTGCTTCTCGCCGCCGGAGAAGCGGTGGCCGCGTTCGCCGACGAGGGTGTCGTAGCCGTCCGGCAGCGCGGCGATGTGGTCGTGGATCTGGGCGGCGCGGGCGGCGGCCTCCAGCTCGGCGTCGGTGGCGTCGGGCCTGGCGAAGCGCAGGTTGTCGGCGACCGAGGCGTGGAACAGGTAGGTCTCCTGGGCGACGACGCCGATCGCGCGGGTCAGGTCGGCGAACGACAGGTCCCGCACGTCCACCCCGTCGATGGTGACGCGGCCGGAGGTGACGTCGTACAGGCGCGGCACGAGCTGGCCGAGGGTGGACTTGCCCGCGCCGGTCGCGCCGACGACCGCCAGGGAGGTGCCCGCCGGGACGGTCAGGTCCACCTCGCGCAGCGTGGGCTCGGCGTCCGGGTCGTAGGAGAAGACGACACGGTCGAAGCGGACCTCACCGCGCGCCCTCGGCAGCGGCGTGGGGTCGGCGGGCTCGGTGATGTCGGGCTCCAGGTCCAGGTACTCGAAGACCCGCCCGAACAGCGCCATCGAGCTCTGCACCTCGACGCCGGTCTGGAGCAGCATCACCATCGGGCGCAGCAGGCCCGACTGGAGGGTGGTGAACGCCACCAGCGTGCCGACCGACACCAGCGGGCGGCCCTGGGTGACGGTGAGCCCGGCGACCCAGTAGATCACCGCGGGCATCGCGGCCATGACGATGCCGATGGTGGACTGCCGCCAGCGCCCGGCCATGCTGGCGCGGATCTCCAGGTCGACCAGGCGGCGCGACTCTCCGGCGAACCGTTCGGTCAGCGCGGGCGAGCGGCCCATGGTGCGGCCCAGCAGGACGCCGCTGACCGACAGCGACTCCTCCACGATCGCCGACATCCCGGCGAGCTGCCTCTGGCGTTCGCCGGTGATGCGCTTGCGCTCCTTGCCGACGCGGCGGCTCACCCACACGAAGAACGGCAGCATCGCCAGCGACACCAGCGTCAGCCGCCAGTCCAGCACCACCATCGCGACGACGGTGGCGACCACGGAGGTGAAGTTGGAGACCAGGGAGGTGGCGGTGGAGGTGACGGTCGACTGCATCGAGCCGATGTCGTTGGCGATGCGCGACTGGACCTCGCCGGTGCGGGTGCGGGTGAAGAACGCCAGCGGCATCCGCTGCAGGTGGGAGTAGACGGCGGTGCGCAGGTCGTGCATGACGCGCTGGCCGACGCCGGTGGACAGGTAGGTCTGCAGGACGCCGAACACGCTGGTGGCGACCGCGACGACGACCATGCCGAGCGCCAGCAGCGTCAGCAGGTCGGTGCGCGCCCGCGGCAGGGCGACGTCGAGGATCTCGCGCAGCAGGAACGGCGAGGCCAGGCCGACCAGCGACGACAGGCCGACCAGCAGGGCGACCACGGCCAGCCGGCCGCGGTAGGGGCGGAACAGGCGCAGCACGCGCCGGGGCGGGACCGGGTACTTGTCGTCTCCGGGCTTCACAGGCGGCTCCTCTCGGGGTGCATCCCCCTAACTGAGCTTTACTCATAATTATTCCATACAACTGTGAGGTAGGCTCTGAAGCATGGAGGACGACCTGGCCGACCTGCTGCTGCGCACCACCAAGCGGATCCGCCACGCCCAGTCGCGGCGCCTGGCGCCGCTGGGCCTCACCCCCTCCCAGGCGCGGGCCCTGCGGGTGATCGTCCGCGACGGGCCGCTGCGCATGGTGGACCTGGCCGGCCGCCTCGGGGTGGTGCCGCGTTCGGTCACCACGATGGTGGACGGGCTGGAGGCGGCCGGGCTGGTCGGCCGCGCGCCCGACCCGGCCAACCGGCGTTCCCTGCTGGTCCGGCCCACCGAACGGGGCCACGACGCGCGCGTGCGGATGGCCGAGGCGCGCCGCGCGGCGGTGGAGGAGGTCCTGGCCCCGCTGTCGGCCGACCAGCGCCGGGCGCTGCGGGACCTGCTGGCCGTCATCGACGAGGCCCGCGACTGCGGTCACGGCGCCTGACGGCCGGGGACGCGGTCAGGCGGACCCGCCGCCCGGGTCACCGCCGGAGTCCCCTCCGCAGCCTCCCCCGTGGTCGGCGCCGTGGTCGGCCCCGTGGTCGTGCCCGGAGGCCTCGGTCTGCCGCGTCAGGTGGCGTTCGAGCTGCTTGGCGGCGCGTTTCATGCGCCGCCCGTCGGGCGCCGGATTCGCGGTCGTGGAACGCAGGACGATCTTCGGGCGCGCCCATTCGGCCAGCTGCGGATCGGGGGTCTCGAAGATCCTTCTGAGCCTCGCGTCCTCGATGCCGGGCGCGCCCAGGACCGCGGCCCGCCGCAGCCCCTCCCCCGGATCGAGCGCCGGCCGCCGGCGCGGCCGGCGGCTCGGGCGCAGCCCCCGGTCCCGCAGCGAGGCCGCGACCAGCGCCACCGCGGGATGGGCGGCGATCCTGGTCAGGGCCCGCCAGAGCGGCAGTCCGGCCGGGGGGATCACCTCCAGGGCGGCGGCCTCGACCGGATGGCGGGACTCCGGACGCACCACCGTGACGCGCCGCCGGGCGGGCGCGATCCCGATCCGCCCGTCCTGCCGCAGCGCCACCAGGACGACCAGCGCGACCCGCTCCGCGCCACCGCAGAGATACGCCGTCTCGTAGAGCTCCAGCTCACCGGCGGAAACACCACGCCTGCCCACAAGGCCCCCTTCGCAGCCGAAGGTCCAAGCGTGAACGGCTTCCCCCGCCGCCACTGGGCCCGGTGACACAAAACCCGTGGCCGGGCGTGTCCTGGGGCCTGTTTCAAAGGAGGCCTCAGCCACGCACGCGAGCGCGTGACCTGACCGGCGGGCCCGAAGCCGCAGGCGAGGGCCCGCCGGTCAGATCGCGAAGCGATGCCGCGCTCGCCAAGTCCTGGTGAGGCGCGAGCCCCCGGGCGAGCGCCGTAGGCCAGGGCTTTGGAACTCGGCCTAGTCCTCCACCACCAGGATTTCGAGGGTCCGGGGGCCGTGGGGCCCCGGTGCCCGGGTGCCGCCGAGGTCGAGGGTCGCCGCCGGGCCGCTGATCCAGGTGAGGGGGCGGGCCGGGTCGAGGCGCGGCAGCGCCTCGGCGACCGTGCCGACGATCTGGTCGGCGTGCACCACGCACAGGTGGTGGTCGGGCACCAGCGACAGCGCGCGGCGGCCCTGGGCGCGCCCGCCGTCCAGCACGACCGTGCCGGTCCGGGCGACGGCGACGGCGCAGCCGGTGACCGCGCCGTCGCAGGACTCCAGCACCGCCGCGTCGGTCGCGGGCGTGTCGGCCAGGGCGTGGACGCCGTCGAGCTCGGCCAGCCAGCCGAACGGCAGGTCGGCGGGGACGATGACGCGCTTGGCCTCGCGGCCCCACAGCGCGGCGGCGACGGCGGTGGCCAGCTCGTCGGCGTGGACGTGGCGGACCGAGGCGCGGTGGTCGGCGACGCGCTCGGTGAACAGGGCGATCACGTCGGCGCGGTCGGCGGCCTCCTCGGGGCCGAGGCGCCGCCGGTAGCCGCGCGGCACCGGCACGGCCGTGCCGCGCGCCGGGCCGAGCGCGGCGCGGACCCGCCGCAGGACCTCCTCGCGCCCGGTCACCGGCCCTCCTCCCGGGCCCGCCACCAGTCGCGGAACGCGCGGGCGGGCGGCGCGGGCAGGTCGCGGGCCTCGGTCCACCGGCCCAGCAGGCCGGGCAGCCGCCGGATCCGGCCGCCGCGCGCCAGCAGCCGCCCCCACCGGGCGCCGCGCCGCAGCGCGGTCTCGTAGCGGCGGCGGTCGCCCATCGCCCAGGCCACCGCCCGCATCATCGCCAGCTCCGGGGTGGGGACGGGCCGGTGGCGGCGCGCCTCGACGACCCGGCCGCGCAGGTGGACCAGCACCTCCGGGATGTCGATCTTGACGGGGCAGACGTCGGCGCACCTCCCGCACAGGGTGGAGGCGAACGGCAGCGACGCGGTCGCCGCGGCGGCCACGCCGCGCAGCTGCGGGGTGAGGATCGCGCCGATCGGGCCGGTGTGGGGCGCTCCGTAGGGGGCGTCGCCGACGCGTTCGTAGACGGGGCAGACGCTCCGGCAGGCCGAGCACTGGACGCAGCGCAGCGCCGAGCGGCCGACCTCGTCGGCGAGGGCGGCGGTGCGGCCGTTGTCGAGCAGCACCAGGTGGAAGTCGCGGGGGCCGTCGCCGGGGGTGACGCCGCTCCAGGTCGAGACGGCCGGGGTCATCCGCGCACCGGCCGCGCGCGGCAGCAGTTGCAGCAGGACCTCCAGGTCCTGCCAGGTCGGCACGGTCTTGTCGATCCCGGCGACGCAGACGAGGGTGTCGGGCAGGGTCAGGCACATGCGGGCGTTGCCCTCGGACTCCAGCACCACCGGCGTGCCGGTCTCGGCGACCAGGAAGTTCGCGCCGCAGACCGCGACCCGGGCGGTCAGGAACCGGTCGCGCAGGTGGGCGCGGACCGCCGCGGCCAGGGAGCCGGGGTCGTCGGACAGGTCGGGCGGGACGCCCGGCATCGCGCGCAGGAACAGGTCGCGCAGCTCGGCGCGGCCGCGGTGGACGGTGTCGGCGGGCGGCTCCCCGGCGAGCCGGGCGACCAGCTCGGCCAGCGCGGTCCGGTGGACGGTGATCCCGGCCGCGGCGAGGGCGTCGTCCAGGCCGATCTCGTGGAGGGTCGCCGACCGGGCCCGCAGGACCCCGGTCCCGCCGGTCGCGCGCACCAGGCCCGTCACGACGCGGCGGGCCGCGGCGGCGTCGGCGGCCCAGTGGACGGTGCCGCCCGCCTCGGTGACGGCGCGTTCCAGCTCCTCCAGGTGGGTGTCCAAGTTGAGCAGGGCGCCGTCCCGGATGGCCCGCCCGGCCTCGCGCAGCTCCTCCCAGTCGGGCAGCTCCGCCACGGCGCGCGAACGGTGTTCGCGGGCGGCGCCGGCCGCGCCGCGCAGGCCCCGCCGCAGCCGGGTGTCGTTCAGGGGGGCGCGGGCGGCGTCGGCGAACCTCGGCCGGGCGGGCCGCGCGGGGACCGTTCCCGGGGAGGAGGGGGTCCGCCCTTCGGAGGAGGCGGTCACGCGGGCCCCGTCCCGGCCAGGATCTCGGCCAGGTGGGCGGTGCGGACCCCGGCGCGCAGCCGCGACAGCGCCCCGCCGAGGTGGGCCAGGCAGGAGTTGTCGACCGCGCACACCACGTCGGCGGCGGTGGCGCGGACGTGGCGGACCTTGTCGGCGACCATGGCCACCGACACGTCGGCGTTCTTCATGGCGAACGCGCCGCCGAACCCGCAGCACTCCCCCGCCTCCGGCAGGTCCACCAGCTCCAGGTCCCGCACCGCGCGCAGCAGCCGCAGCGGCCGGTCGCCCGCGCCGCCGGGCCGCAGCGAGTGGCAGGTCGGGTGGTAGGCGACCCGGTGCGGGAAGCGCGCGCCCACGTCGGTGACGCCCAGCACGTCCACCAGGAACTCCGACAGCTCGTACACCGCCAGGCCCGCGGCGGCGCGGGCGAGGCCGGCGTCCCCGGCCGCCCGGGCGATCCGGGGGTAGGACTCGCGGACGGTCGCCGCGCACGACGCCGACGGCGTCACCACGGCCCCGCCGGCCGACGCGCCCCCGAACGCCCGGACGAACCCGCGCGCCAGGTCGGCGGCCTCCCGGTGGTAGCCGGTGGTCCAGTGCACCTGGCCGCAGCAGGACTGGGCGGGCGGGAAGACCACCTCGTGGCCCAGCCGCTCCAGCAGCCGCGTCACCGCCCGTCCCGTGCCGGGGAACAGCGCGTCGTTGAAGCACGCGACGAAGAGCGCCACCCGCACCGCGCCCTCACCTCCCCCTCGCGTCGCCCCCGATCCAGGCGCCATCGTAGGCGGCGGAGGGGCGGCGGGCCCGGGGAAGCGGGCGACCGGTGGTGGCCGGAGCGGGCCGTCACCGCGCGGCCGGGGCCATCCCCAAACCGTTATGGGGAGAACGGTAGGAAATGTTTGCGGATCAGACGGCGTGTCGTTCTTGGACCGTTATGCAGATCAAGGCACGCTATGCTGCGACACCTCAGGGTGAGACACGTCACAGCCCACTGGTACTCCGGTACCACAGGACAACCGTCCTGACGGGCTATGGCCGCAAGGACGCGAACCGTTCCACACTGAGATGCGTCAATAAAGACAACACCACCCACCAGTAGTTGAGACCGGAGGCACGCCGATGTGCCGTCACCAGCCGCCCTGCCCCTCACCCGACGGACCCGACCGCGACGCCGCGCGGACGGTCGCCAGCCACCCCGAGCAGGGGTGGAGTCTCCTGTGCAACGGCGTCGTGCTCTTCGAGGACACCGGTGAGCTGCTGCCCGACGGGGTAGTGGTCGCACCGCACCGGCCGACCGACCTTCGGGCCACGGCGGCCTGACCGGACCTCGGCTCCGGGGCCCCGGCCCCGGACGCGCGGAGGACTAGTCAGAACGGGTGATCTTCCTCGGGGGCGCCCCATCCGCCCTGACCCTCCGGACCCGCTCCGGGTCCGGAGGACACCGCACCGGACGACCGTCCCGGCCCTCACCACCGGCCCGACCCTCACCACCAGCCCGGCCCGATCGGCCGGGCCTTCGTCTTTTCCGGACGGGGAACGCGTCAGGGGCGCCCGGCCGCCGCACCGTCCCGTGCGTCCGCCCAGCGGCGCAGCCACGGCCCGACCGCAGCGCCGACCGCCGCCGGGGCCCTGGCCAGTTCGTGGCGCTCGCCCGGCAGCACCGCCACGTGCGCCGCGTCGGCCGGGTCCGGCACGCCGAACGGGTCGCGGTCGCCGTTGACGACCAGCACCTCCACGCCCGCCCCCCGCAGCTCTCCCGCCCGCGACCTGTCCGGCTTGCCCGGCGGGCGCAGCGGGAACGCCAGCGCCACCACCCCCACCGCGCCCGCCGCGCGGGCCGTCCGGCACGCCACGCGCGCCCCGTTGCTGCGCCCGCCCTGCACCAGCGGCACGTCCCCGAACCGCTCCCGCAGCACCCCGATGATCTCCAGCCACGCCTCGTCCTGCCGGGCGGCCGAGCCGGGCGCGCGGCGGCCCGCCCGGCGGAACGGCTGGAGCACCCGCGCCACCGCCCCGCCCAGGCCGAGCGCGACCTCGCGGACGGCCAGCAGGTCCGGCGCGTCCACACCCCCGTTCGACCCGTGCGTCAGGACCAGCAGGAACGCCGGGTCGTCCGGCCCGTCCAGGGTGACGTCGGCCGGGCCGTGCGCCGTCGCGATCTCAAGCATGCCGCCCACCGTAGCGGCGAACGGGATCTGGCAGGGTGAGCGGCATGGGACAGAGGATGACCGACGGGGAGTGGCGGGCGTTCGTGTCGGAGGGCACCCGCACGGGCAAGCTCGCGGTGACGCGCAGGGACGGCCGCCCGCACGTGACGCCGATCTGGTTCGTGCTGGACGGCGACGACCTGCTGTTCACCACCTACGGCAAGGGCGTCAAGGCCAACGCCCTCAAGCGCGACCCGCGCGTGTCGCTGTGCGTGGACGACCAGACGCCGCCCTACTCCTACGTGATGATCGAGGGTGAGGCGGCGCTGACGGAGGACCCGGACGAGACGCTGCGCTGGGCGACCGCCCTCGGCGGCCGGTACATGGGTGCCGGCCGGGCCGAGGAGTTCGGCCGCCGCAACGCGGTGCCCGGCGAGTACCTGGTGCGGGTGCGGATCACCAACGTGATCGCCGAACGCGGCGTCGCGCACTAGAACCGCGGCACCGGAACCGCGGCACCGGAACCGCGGTGCCGGAACCGGGCGGCGCGCCCGCGCGGTCAGGCGTCGGGCGTGCCCATCGCCAGCCGCAGCCGCTCGGCGAAGCTCTCGTGCAGCAGCGGCCCCCAGGCGTAGCCGCCGGGCACCGCCACCGCCTCGCCGATCGCCTCGTCGGCGCCGCCGCGCGCGTACCGGACGGCCAGCAGCGCGTACATGTGGTCCAGCGCGCCGAACGCCTCCTGCGCCAGCGCGGGCAGCGACCCGTCGGCCACCGACTGCTCCACGACCGGCTCCCACCACAGGTCGGCCGGGTCGGTCCCCTCGCCGTCGCCGGCCTCCTCGCCGAAGTCGCGGCGCAGCCGCGCGCGGACCTGCCCGGCCACGCCCGGGTCGGCCAGGCCGCGCCGCCAGGCCTCGCGCGCCTCGGCGTCCCGGCCGCGCAGCGGCAGGGTCCGCGCCAGCAGCTCGGTGGCCAGCGGGCCGACCTCGGGATCGGCGGGCTCGTCGGCGTCGCCGAGCGCGGCCCCGAACGCGCCGATCGCCTGGTCCAGGTAGGCGATGCCGAGCGCGACCGCCAGCCGCGAGTAGGCGTACGGCGAGCCGTCGCGGTCGATCAGCCGCAGCCCGGCGGTCAGGACCCGCTGGGCGCGGGCGGGCTCGCCGCGCTCCAGCAGCCGCTGCGCCAGGTCGTGGGCGGCCAGCGGGCCGTACTCGGGGTCGCCGGTCTCCACCGCCTTCTCCCAGTGGCCGCGCGCGGCCTCGAAGTCGCCGGAGTCGTCGGCCAGCCGCGCCAGCGCCAGGTGGGCGGGCGGCAGGTAGGCGGGGTTGCCGAAGTCGACCACGACCCGCCAGGCGGGCTCGGCCTGCTCGCGCTCCCCGGCGCGTTCGTGGGTGAGGGCCAGGTGGTAGGCGGCGCGCGGCCCGTACTCGGGGTCCCCGGTGGCGATGGCGGTCCGGTCCGCCTCGCGGGCCCCGGCGACGTCGCCGGAGTCGTCCAGCACGACCGCCAGCCCCAGGGCGGCCTGCGCGCGGTGGGGGGTGTCGCCGAGGGCGAGCACCTGTTCGAACAGGCGGGCGGCGCGGGCGGCCTCGCCGTCCTCGGCCAGCCGCCGGGCCCGCTCGCACAGCCGGGACGGGTCCTGGGACTGTTCGAGGGGGTGTTCGAGGGTCGGGTCGTGGGACGGGTCGTCGGACGCGGTCGCGTCAGGCTTGCTGCTCATCGCTCTGCTGCCCTCTGGGGGTCGGGGTCCGCTCCGAGCCTGGGGCCTGTTTCACGGCGGGCCCCGGCCACGCACGCGAGCGCGCCACCCCACCCGCGGGCCCGCAGCCGGGGGCGAGGGCCCTCAGGTCAGACCGCGAAACGATGTCGCGCTCGCCAAGACCTGGTGAGGCGCGAGCCGCCGGGCGAGCGCCGTGGGCCAGGGCTTGGGAACCCAGCCTAGCGACCCGGCCGCCCCGCGTCCCGTGCCGACACACACATCCCCACCAAGATCATCCAACGGGGGTCAGAACGACCTTGCCCGCGATCTCGCCCGCCTCCCCCGCCCGGTGCACGTCGGCCAGCTCGCGCAGCGGACGCGCCGCGGCCTCCACCCGCACCGCCCCGGCGTCCACGAGCCCGACCAGCGCGGCGAGCTGCGCGGTGTCGTTGCGCGCGACGAAGTGGACGGCGCGCACCGACGGGTCGGCCACCGGCACCGGGCCGGTCGCCGAGACCAGCGAGCCGCCGGGGCGGACCAGGGCGGCGAGCGCGGCCCCGGCCTCGGCCGAGGGCACCAGGTGCAGGGCCAGGTCCACGGGCTCCCCGACGGCCTCGGCCGGCGGGGTGCGGGTGTAGTCGACGATCTCGTGGGCGCCCAGGCGGCGCACCGCCGCCGCGCTGCGGCCGCTCGCGGTGGCGATCACGTGGGCCCCGGCGTGCCGGGCGAGCTGGACGGCGAACCGGCCCACTCCCCCGCCCGCGCCGGCCACCAGCACCCGGTCGCCCGGCCCGGCGGCGGCGTGCTCGAACAGGGCCTGCCAGGCGGTGAGCCCGGCGACGGGCAGCGCGGCGGCCGCGGCGAGCGGAACGGCGGCGGGCGCGGCCGTCAGCTCCGTCTCGGCGGCGACGGCGTACTCGGCCGCCGCGCCGCCGCCGTCCAGGCGTCCGACCACGCGGTCGCCGGGCGCGAACGCCGTCACGCCCGGCCCGGTGGCGGCGACCGTCCCGGAGACGTCGGTGCCGAGCACGAACGGCGGCTCGACGGGCAGGACGCCGCGCAGCGCGCCGGACCGCAGGCCGACGTCGGAGGGGTTGTAGGAGGTCGCCGCGACGCGGACCAGCACCCGGCCCGGGCCCGGGACCGGGCGGGGCACGCGGGTGTAGGTGATCACGGACGGGTCGCCGAACGCGGTCACGAGCGCGGCGTTCATGGTGGGCACGGTCGTCATGGCCGGATCCTTTACAAAGTAGATCTTTTGCTTGGTTCCAGCCTAGGAACGGACCTTCCGGACGTTCCATGCCGTCTCGTCTCGTTTTCCTACGCGCCCGTCTCACCGGGGCACACGGCGTTAGAGTGCGGGCGTGGACGTGCTCAGCGACGTGGTCGCGGTGACGCGCACGGGGGAACCGCGGTCGGCGCGCGTCGCCTGGCACGCGCCCTTCGGGCAGCGGTTCGGGGAGGTCCCCGGGGCGGCGGGATTCCAGGTGGTGCTGCAGGGCTCGTGCTGGCTGCGGCCCGAGGACGGCCCGCCGGTCGCGCTCGGGGCCGGGGACGTGGTGTTCTTCCCGCACGGCGGGGCGCACGCCCTGGCCGACTCCCCCGGCACCCCGCTGACGGCGCGGGCGTGCCTGCCCGACGACGCCCTCCCCCGCTACGCCGCTCCCCCGGACGGGCCGGGCGAGCCGGCCGCCGTGACGCTGTGCGGGGCCTACCGGCTCGACCCGCGCCGCGCCCACCCGCTGCTGCTGGACCTGCCGGAGATCGTGCACCTGCCCGCCCGGGCCGGGCGGCACACCCGGGTCCGCGCCGCCGTGGAGCTGCTGGGCGCCGAGCTGACCGACCCGCGCCCCGGCGTCGACGCGGTCGTGCCCGCGCTGCTGGACACGCTGCTGATGTACATCCTGCGGGCCTGGTTCGCCGACCGGCCCGCGCACGTCCCGGTGTCGGGGTGGGCGGCGGCGCTGGCGGACCGGGGCGTGACGGCCGCGCTGGACGCGCTGCACCGGGACCCGGCCCGGTCCTGGACGATCGCCGGGCTGGGCGCGGTGGCGGGGATGTCGCGGGCGGCGTTCGCGCGGCGCTTCACCGCGCTGGTCGGCCGCCCGCCGCTGGCGTACCTGACCTGGTGGCGGATGACCACGGCGGCGCGGCTGCTGGAGGAAGGCGACGACCCGCTCGTCCGGGTGGCCGAGCGGGTCGGGTACGGGTCGGAGTTCGCCTTCGCCAACGCCTTCAAGCGCGAGTTCGGGGTCGCGCCGGGGCGTTACCGCAGGACGTCGCGGGCCCCCCTGGGGGCTCAGTCCTCGAACGCCTCCGGCGGCGGGCAGGAGCACACCAGGTTGCGGTCGCCGTAGGCCTGGTCGATCCGGCGCACCGGCGGCCAGTACTTGCCCTCCCGCAGCGACGGCAGCGGGTAGGCCGCCTCCTGCCGGGAGTAGGCGTGCTTCCAGTCCTCGTCCAGCAGGGCCGCCGCGGTGTGCGGGGCGTGCTTCAGCGGGTTGTCCTCGCGGTCGTGGGAGCCGTCGGCGACCCGCTGGATCTCCCGGCGGATCTCGACCATGGCGTCGACGAACCGGTCCAGCTCGGCCAGGTCCTCCGACTCGGTCGGCTCGATCATCAGGGTGCCCGCGACCGGGAACGACAGGGTCGGCGCGTGGAAGCCGTAGTCGATCAGCCGCTTGGCGACGTCCTCGGCGGTGATCCCCGTCTCCTTGGTGATCTTGCGGAGGTCGGCGATGCACTCGTGCGCGACCAGGCCGTTGCGGCCGGTGTAGAGGATCGGGTAGTGCGGGGCGAGCCGGGCCGCCAGGTAGTTGGCACCGATGATCGCGGCCTCGGTGGCGGCGCGCAGACCGTCGGGGCCCATCATCGCGATGTAGGCCCAGGAGATCGGCAGGATGCCCGCCGAGCCCCACGGGGCCGCCGAGATCGGGCCGACGCCGGTCTCGCGCGGGCCGGCCTCCGGCCGCAGCGGGTGGTTGGGCAGGAACGGCACCAGGTGCTCGCGGACGCCGACCGGGCCGACGCCGGGGCCGCCGCCGCCGTGCGGGATGCAGAAGGTCTTGTGCAGGTTCAGGTGCGACACGTCGGAGCCGAACTCGCCGGGCCGGGCCAGGCCGACCAGGGCGTTGAGGTTGGCGCCGTCGACGTAGACCTGGCCGCCCGCGGCGTGCACGGCCTCGCAGACCTCGGTGATGGTCTCCTCGAACACGCCGTGCGTGGACGGGTACGTCACCATGATCGCGGCGAGGTCGGCGCCGTGCTTGCCGATCTTGGCGTGCAGGTCGGCGATGTCGATGTTGCCGTGGTCGTCGCACTTGACGACCACGACCTTCATCCCGGCCATCACGGCGCTGGCGGCGTTGGTGCCGTGCGCCGACGACGGGATCAGGCAGATGTTCCGGTGCCCCTCGCCGCGCGAGGCGTGGTAGCCGCGGATCGCCAGCAGGCCGGCCAGCTCGCCCTGGGATCCGGCGTTGGGCTGGACCGACACCTTGGCGTAGCCGGTGATCTCGGCCAGCGCCGACTCCAGCTCCTCGATCAGCTCGACGTACCCCTGGGCCTGGTCGATCGGCGCGAACGGGTGGATGTTCGCGAACTCCGGCCAGGTGACGGGCTCCATCTCCGTGGTGGCGTTCAGCTTCATCGTGCAGGAGCCCAGCGGGATCATCGACCGGTCCAGCGCGATGTCCTTGTCCTGGAGCCGGCGCAGGTACCGCAGCATCGCGGTCTCGGAGCGGTGCTGGTGGAACACCGGGTGGTTCAGGTACGGGCTCTGGCGGCGCAGCGCCTCGGGGAACGCCGGCGCGACCTCGGCGGTCCCGGCGCTCTCGATCCCGAACGCGGCCAGCACGGCGGTGACGTGCTCGGGCAGCGTGGTCTCGTCGCAGGCGACCGCGACGTGGTCGGCGTCCTGGCGCCGCAGGTTGACGCCGCGCTCCAGGGCGGCCCGCACGACCTCGTCGGCGCGGCCGGGCACGCGGGCCAGCACGGTGTCGAAGAACGAGCCGTGCACGACCTCCACGCCCCCGGCGCGCAGCGCGGCGGCCAGTTCGGCGGCGCGGGCGTGGGTGCGCTGGGCGATGGCGGCCAGGCCCTCGGGGCCGTGGTAGACGGCGTACATGCTCGCCATGACGGCCAGCAGCACCTGGGCGGTGCAGATGTTGCTGGTGGCCTTCTCGCGGCGGATGTGCTGCTCGCGGGTCTGCAGGGCCAGGCGGTAGGCGGTGGCGCCGTCGGCGTCGACCGACACGCCGACCAGGCGGCCGGGCAGCTGGCGCTGGATGCCCTCGCGGACGGCCATGTAGCCGGCGTGCGGGCCGCCGAAACCGTAGGGGACGCCGAACCGCTGGGAGGAGCCGACGACGATGTCGGCGCCGAACTCGCCCGGCGGGCGCAGCAGCGTCAGCGCCAGCAGGTCGGCGGCGACGACGACCTGCGCGCCCCGCTCGTGGGCCTGCGCGGCGACCGGCTCCAGGTCGCGGACCGCGCCGGACGCGCCGGGGTACTGGAGCAGCACGCCGAAGAAGTCGCCCTCGGGCAGGCCGCCGGACAGGTCGGCGGTGACGACCTCGATGCCCAGCGGGACGGCGCGGGTGCGCACGACCTCGATCGTCTGCGGCAGGGCGTCGGCGTCGACCAGGAAGGCGCCGGGCTCCTTGCGCCGCGACACCCGGTGGGCGAGGGTCATCGCCTCGGCGGCGGCGGTGCCCTCGTCGAGCATGGAGGCGTTGGCGACCGGCAGGCCGGTCAGGTCGGCCACCACGGTCTGGAAGTTCAGCAGGGCCTCCAGGCGGCCCTGGGAGATCTCCGGCTGGTAGGGCGTGTAGGCGGTGTACCAGCCCGGGTTCTCCAGGACGTTGCGCAGGATGACGCCCGGGGTGATCGTGCCGTGGTAGCCCAGGCCGATCATGGAGGTGTACACCTTGTTCTTGGCGGCCAGCTCGCGCAGCCGGGCCAGGGCGGCCGGCTCGCTCAGCGCCGGCGGCAGCTCCAGCGGCCGGTCGGTGCGGATGGCGGCCGGGACGGCGTCGTCCACGAGCGCCTCGGCGGAGGCGTAGCCGATCGCGGCCAGCATCCGGGCCTGGTCGTCGGGGGACGGCCCGATGTGCCGGTCGGCGAACTGCTCCCGGGCCTGCTGCGGCGATGCCACCGGGGCGAAGTACTGGGCGGTCATTGGGGAGCCTCCTGGCTGCTGGGGTCGCTCAGGGCCGCCAACGGCCCTGGCTGGGCCGGTGGCCGGTCTCCCCCTCTGTCATGGGCACCTGAGAGCTTCACCCGCCGGAGCGGGGTTTCCCCTTCGGTGAGCCGCCCCTTCCCCGCCGGGGGAAGTCACGCCTGCTTTCCAGAGGTGCCTCGCCCGAGCGGTCCTTTTGCCTGAGAGGTTCCGGGGAGGGTTGCCCCTTCGGCGCCCCACGCTGGCCGCGTGGGATCTCTCCCGCACGGGGTCGACGGCTGTCCTTGGAGTGAACTCTATCCAACGGATCGTCCCCGCGATCTACCCGGGAGGCCCGCGTACCGCGCTCCCCCGACCCGGAGTCGCCCGCGGAGGCCCCGCAAGTACGATATGCACAGCTCAGGAAGACGGGGACCGGCCGTGGCCAGGGGCGGGGCCGCGAGGCGGAAGGGCATGGGGGCTGGGTTTGGAGCATGCGCACGGTCAGGTCGACGCGAACCGCCCTCGACGGGGCCGCCTCCGTTCTGCGACGCTGATCACGGTGACCTGTCCGGACGGCGGTGCGCGGTGACGCAGACCCACGACGAGAGGACCGAGCGGGCGACGCGGTCCGACCCCGGCACGGCGGCCACGGCGGCCGTGACCGTCGACGAGCCCGCCCGCCCCAACCGGGTGCGCCGCTCCAGCGACGCGTTCCGCTTCGCCGCCTCCCTGCTGGGCCTGGCCGCGGTGATCCTGCTGGTGTCGTTCGCCCAGCAGACCACGCGCGGGATCCAGACCGACATCACCGAGGGCACCGCGCACGCCCCGCACGCCCTGCTGGCGCTGGCGACCCTGGCCTCCAGCTTCGGCGTGCTGGCGGTGCCGGTGGCGTTCGCGGTGGAACGGCTGCTGCACCGCGACGGCCAGCGCGTCGCGGTCGCGCTGCTGGCCGCCACGATCGCGTTCGCGCTGACGGTGCTGCTGGACGGCTGGGAGATCCCGGCCGCGCCCGGCGGCGTGCTGGACTCGCTGATCTGGGGCGGCACCGGCACCGCCCCGCTGCACACCGACATCACCCCGGTGATCGCGTTCGTGACGGCGGTCGGGATGGCCGGGCGGACCCGCTGGCAGACCGCCGCCTGGCTGATGATCGGGCTGGCGGCGCTGACCGGCCTGACCGCCGCCTACGCCTCGGTCGCGGCGCTGACCGCCACCTACTTCCTCGGCCGCGCCATCGGCCACGGCACCCTGTACGCGGTCGGCGCCCCCAACACCCGCCCGCCCGGCGCCGCCGTGCTGGGCGCGCTGGAACGCCTGGGGCTGCGGCCGGCGCGCGCCGAGCGGGTCCCGGCCCCCGCCGACGAGCCCCGCTGCTACCTGGTCGGCGTCGCGCGCGACCCCGACGGTTCCCCCGCCGACGCCTCACCCGCCGACGCCACCGGCCCGGCCCTGCCGTGCGGCGAGTGGCAGCTGCGGGTCCACGTCCTGGACCGGGACCTGCAGACCGCCGGGCTGCCCTACCGGCTGTGGCGGCTCGCGCGGCTGCGCAGCGGCGCGCCCCGGCGGGCGCTGCGGTCGCTGCGCCGCTCCCTGGAGCAGGAGTCCCTGATGTCCTACGCCGTGACCGCCTCGGGGGTCCGCACGCCCCGGCTGGTCGCCACGGCGGAGGTCGGCACCGAGGCGGCGCTGCTGGCCTACGCGCACGTCCCCGGGCGGCGGCTGGACGACGTCCCCGACGAGGAGCTCACCGACGCGCTGCTGACCGACGTGTGGCGGCAGTTCCGGCGGTTGCAGGCGGCGCGGCTGGCGCACCGGCGGCTGGAGGGCGACGCGATCCTCGTCGACGACGAGGGCCGCCCCCACCTGGTGGAGCTGGGCGCGGGCGAGATCGCCGCCGGTGACCTGCTGCTGCGGCTGGACCTGGCGCAGCTGCTGACCACCCTGGCGCTGCGGGTCGGCCCGGAGCGGGCCGTGCGCACCGCCTCGGGCGTGCTGGGCGAGAAGGCCCTGGCCTCGGCCGTGCCGCTGCTCCAGCGGGTCGCGCTGTCGCGGGGCACCCGCAGCGCCGTGCGGCACGACAAGGAGCTGCTGACCCGCATCCGCGAGCAGATCCTGCGGCTGGAGCCCGAGAGCGAGGCCCCGCCGATCCGGCTGGAGCGGTTCCGCCCCCGGACGATCTTCAGCATCGTCGCGCTGACCGCCGCCGCCTACATCGTCGTGCCACAGCTGGGCAGCGTTGACCTGCCCCACCTGCTGGCCACCGCCAACTGGTGGTGGGCGCTGGTCGGCCTGGCGGCGGCGGCCGCGACGTACCCGGCGGCGGCGTGGATGGTGATGGGGTTCGTGCCCGAGCGGCTGTCGCTGTGGCGCACGGTGCTGGTGCAGCTCGCCGCGTCGTTCGTGAAGCTGGTGGCCCCGGCCGCCGTCACCGGCGTGGCGCTCAACACCCGCTACCTCCAGCGCTCCGGGGTGCGGCCGGGCCCGGCGGTCGCCAGCGTCGGCGCCTCCCAGCTCGCCGGGATGGTCATCCACATCCTGCTGCTGATCATGTTCGGGTTCCTGACCGGGTCGGCCGCCAACGCCACCCGCGACCTGGCCCCGTCCCGCACGGTCGTCATCGCGCTGCTGGCCCTCGCCGTGGTCGCCAGCGTGGCCCTGGCCGTCCCCCGCGTGCGGCGGCTGGTGGCCGGGCGGCTGCGCGACATGTTCTCCGGGGTGGTGCCGCGCCTGGTGGACGTGCTGCAGTCGCCGGGCAAGATGCTCACCGGGTTCGGCGGCACGATCCTGCTGACCGTCGGGTTCGTGGTGTGCCTGGACGCCTCGATCCGCGCGTTCGGCGGGGAGCTGCCCTGGACGGCCGTGGCGGTGGTGTTCCTGACCGCCAACGCGGTCGGGTCGGCCGCCCCCACGCCGGGCGGCCTGGGGGCCGTGGAGGCGTCGCTGGCGCTGGCGCTGACGATCTCGGGGCTGCCCGCCGAGACGGCCGCCTCGGCGGTGCTGCTGTTCCGGCTGCTGACGTTCTGGCTGCCGGTCCTGCCGGGCTGGGGCGCCTTCACCTACCTCCAGCGGAAGAAGGCGATCTGACCGGGCCGGCCGGGCCCCGGCGGGGCCGGTTCCGGGCAGGGCTCAGCCGGTCCTACGTGCCCGGCGCCGGTGGGCCAGTTCGTCGTGGGGGTGTTCGGTAGGGCCCATGGCGTCGGGCTCGGCGCGTTCGGCCGGAAGCTCGGCCAGGGTGCCCTCCACCTCCTGCCACACCCGTCCCAGAGCGATCCCGAACACGCCCTGACCGCCCTGCACCAGATCGACGACCTCGTCGGCGGAGGTGCACTCGTACACGCTCACGCCGTCGCTCATCAGCGTGATGCGGGCCAGGTCCTGCACGCCGCGGTCGCGCAGGTGCGTCACGGCCGTGCGGATCTGCTGGAGCGAGACCCCGGTGTCCAGCAGCCGTTTGACGACCTTGAGCACCAGGATGTCGCGGAAGCTGTACAGGCGCTGGCTGCCCGACCCGTGCGCGGGCCGGACGCTGGGCGTCACCAGGCCCGTGCGGGCCCAGTAGTCGAGCTGGCGGTAGGTGATTCCCGCCGCGGCGCACGCCGTGGGGCCCCGGTAACCGACGTCCTCCGGCGGCGCCGACACCTGCGTCTCGAAGAGCAGGCCCTGCTCTCCGGCGCGCTGCGACGCCACATGCCTGTCGGGGGTCGCCTTGCCCTCGCCGCTGCTCACCGCCACGCGGACCTCCGGCTTCTATCAGCCCGTTGTGTTCCGTCAAGGGGGTTTGACGAATTGCACCACGGGTGTTCCACCAGCACGGTAGGTGCCGGTCAGGGTGTGGTCAACGTTCGTCGTCGGCGCGTCGCATGCCCGGATGAACCGGCTTCACGTGGGCAAACTGCACACCTTCGCTCTCCTGGAACTCCTACCCCGTTACGCCCGGGGCGGAAACGGCTCGATCGCCGCGATGCAAGAACACTCGTCCAAGGGCATAAACGTGCAGAACGGCACAGGAGGGCGGCAACGGGAGCTGCGGCGCGCCACGGAGCGTCCCCGGGATATCACGGGCACGCCGCCCGGGGGCGGCCGTGGATGGGCCGTGGATGGGCCGTGTGGCGGCGGGCGGCTCAGCCCGCGCGGCCGAAGTCCTCGGGGGTGATGGTGTTGAGGAACTCGCGGAACTTCTCCACCTCGTCCTCCTGCTCGTCGGGGATCGCGACCCCGGCCTCCTCCAGCACGTCCTCGCTGGCGAAGATCGTGGCGCCGGTGCGCAGCGCCAGCGCGATCGAGTCCGACGGGCGGGCGCTGACCTCGACCCCGTTGGAGAACACCAGATCGGCGAAGAAGATGCCCTCGCGCAGCGCGGTGATGTTCACCGTGCGCAACTGGACGCTCAGGGCGTCCAGGACGTCCCGGAACAGATCGTGGGTGAGCGGCCGCGCCGGCAGCACCCCCTGCTGGGCGAAGGCGATCGCGGTGGCCTCCACCGCCCCGATCCAGATGGGCAGGTAGCGGTCCCCGTCGCTCTCCTTCAACAGGACGATCGGCTGGTTGGAGGGCATCTCGACCCGGACGCCGACGACCTCCATCTGCTTCACAGCGGCTCCCTGCTGGTCCTCGAAGTCTCGATCACCACGTGGCCCGGATCGTCGCCTGACCGACCCCTGTAGCCAACGTACACCCGGTGACCGTCGCCGCGTCCGGTCGGCGGGGTGGCAAAATCCTTTGCCCGGCCCATGATCAGGGGTCGAGGCTTTCCCGCAGACCGGTGGCGACCAGGGCCGCGTGCAGCCGTACGGCCAGGTCGGCGATGCGCCGGGCGGTGTCGGCGGCCTGCTCGTGCGCGCCGGGGCTGCGCCGGCGCAGCTGCGGCGCGACGACCTGCTCGACCAGGCCGACCTGCCGGTCGGCGGCGGCCTTGACGGCGCGCAGGTGCCGGGCCTCGAACCCGAACTCCCCCAGCGCGGCGGCGGTCCGGGCGACCGTCAGCGCCTCGCCGTCGTAGTGCGTGCCGTTGCGGCCGACCAGCCCGTACTCCTCCAGCTGGGCCAGCAGCGCCTCGTCGATCCCGGCGCCGTCGAGCAGCTGGCGGCGGGTCAGGCGGACCTGCGGGCCGGGGGCGGCGGCGTCGGCGGCGACCAGGGTGCGCGGGCCGCGTCCCTCCCCCGGGCGGGGGTCACCGGCGCCCCGCGGCGCGGCGCCGTTCCCGCCGTCGGCACGGCCGTCGGGGCGGCCGTCGGGGCGGCCGTCGGCGGGGCGCGCGTCCGGCGGCGGCAGCGGCTCGCCGCGGTCCAGGGCCTCCAGGCGCTGGCGGATCACTCGCAGGGGCAGGTAGTGGTCGCGCTGGGCGGTCAGCACGAACCGCAGCCGCTCGACGTCGGCGTCGGAGAACTTGCGGTAGCCCGCGGGGCTGCGCTGGGGCGTGACCAGCCCCTCCGCCTCCAGGAAGCGGATCTTGGAGATGGTGACGTCCGGGAAGTCCTCCCGGAGCAGCCCCAGGACGTCCCCGATCGTCATCAGGGCGCGGGCCGGCTGTGCCGTCATGCCCCTCCCCTCGTCGCCGCGTTCGTCCGGTGGTGCGCCCGCCTGCCGGTCCGGCGCGCCCGCCTGGCGGACGCGCCGGACGGACCGGTCAGCCGTGCTGCGGGTTGGTCAGGAAGACCAGGCGGAACTTGCCGATCTGCACCTCGTCGCCGCCCGACAGCCCCGCCTGGTCGATCCGCTGCCGGTTGACGTAGGTGCCGTTGAGGCTGCCGACGTCGCGCACCGAGAACGTGCCGCCGTGGCGGGAGAACTCGGCGTGACGCCGGGAGACGGTGACGTCGTCCAGGAAGATGTCGCTCTCGGGGTGCCGCCCGGCGGAGGTGCGGTCCTTGTCCAGCAGGAAGCGGCTGCCCGCGTTGGGGCCGCGCTTCACCACCAGCAGCGCCGTGCCCGGCGGCAGGGCCTCCACGGCGACCTGCTCGGGGCCGGCGGCCTCCGGTTCGCCCTGGTCGTTGTCCAGGGCCTCGAACCCGCCGATGGAGATGGTGGAGGTGGACTCGCCCGGCGACTCCCGGTAGGGCGAGGCGCCCCGCGCCAGCGGTGTGCCGCAATTGGAGCAGAAGCGGGCATCATCCGGGTTGGCGTGACCGCACTGCGTGCAGTAGACGCTCGGCATAGATCGGCTCGGCCTCCTACGATCGGCGCGGCGCCCACGGCCGCCCCGGTCCGGGGAGCCGCCCGCGCCACGCGCATCCTTCTACCAACCCACGCCGGGGACCCGCCCCCCGGCCTCGGTCCGGCTCACGCCGCCTTGTGACACGACGGTCGCCGCAACTTACGCGGGTAGTGCCCGAGGGGTCAACCATGGCGGAGAGCCGGCCGCCTCCCAAGCTACATTCGACAATGATCGCAGGTCTACGCCGCCGCGCGGACAAGCCCCCGTGACCGGCCCCCGCGATCCGTCACCCCGACCGTACCGCGCGCACGGCGACACGGGCACTCGGGGTGATCGTCACGGTGGCCCCGGCGGCCTGCAGGGTGCGCACGACGCCGCCGGGGATGTTGAGGGCGGTGGTCATGGTGTGCGCGTCACCGATGGCCAGGAACCGGTAGGGCGCCTGCAGCCGCCGGCCGTCGGCCTCGATGCCGCCGGACCAGTCCAGGAAGTAGGTGCCGGCGCCCGCGCGCACGTCGTTGACCTGCACGACCTCGGCTCCGGCGTCGCGCAGCTCCTGCAGGGCGTCCAGCAGGTGGACCGACCGCACCGTCCCGCGGGGGTCGTCGATCCGCACCTCGATGCCGGGTCCCTCGGCGGGGAGGGTCCCCGCCAGCAGGCCGTAGGTGGCCGCCCGGCGGCGGGCCTCCTCCAGGGCCGTCTCGCCCTGCACGTCGCGTTCCAGGCCCACCCGGACGCCCTCCAGGTCGCGCAGGTCGCCGCGCAGCCGCTCGGAGCGCTGTGACAGATCCGACAGGATGCCGACCAGCTCGTCCTGGCGGGCGGTGGCGAACGTGGTGTCGTGCTGGGTGGTCTGCACCTGGGCGACCACCGCGAAACCGACCACCAGGCACAGCAGGCCTCCCACGAGCTGCCCCCAGGTGGTGCGGGGGCGCAGCAGGTCCACCAGGCCCGCCAGGCCGTTCCCGGACGCCTTCTCGGCGGGGCGCTCGCCCGGATGCTCGTCGGGGTGCTCGTCGGGGCGCTCGTCGCGGTGCTCGTCCTTCTCCCGGTCGCTCATGCGCCGAACAGCTTCCGCCGGATGGCCGCCGCGTTGGAGAAGATCCGGACGCCGAGGACGACCACGACGCCGGTGGACAGCTGGGAGCCGACGCCGAGCTGGTCGCCCAGGAAGACGATCAGGGCGGCGATGATGGTGTTGCTGAGGAACGACACGACGAACACCTTCTCGTCGAAGATCCCCTCCAGCCGGGCGCGGACGCCGCCGAACATGGCGTCCAGCGCTGCCACGATGGCGATCGGCAGGTAGGGCTGCAGCCACAGCGGCACGGTGGGCTCCAGCAGCAGCCCCAGCGCCACCCCGGCCACCAGGCCGATCAGTGCGATCACCCTCGGATCTCCTTCCCCCCGCTCATGGTCTCCCCCGCCGCTCCCGGTCCGGTTCCTCCCGTTCGCGCAGCGGACGGGCGTGCCGCAGGCGCAGCGCGCTCCCCGCCGGGAGCCGCGCGGAGGCCGAGCGCCGCCACTCGTAGCGCATCCGGAACCGGTCGGCGAGGGCGCGCAGGCGGCGGTCGGCGGGCGAGCCGCGCAGCGCCCGTTCCAGCCGGTCCGGGTCGCCGAGGGCCGTCACCTCGTAGGGGCCGCTCAACGGCCGGTAGTCGACGAGGATCGCCTCACCCGCGGTGCGCACGGCGGTGGTGGGGGTGAGCCGCTGCCCGTTGATCGCGATCGCGGTGGCCCCGGCCGCCCACAGGCCGTTCACCAGGACCTGGATGTCCTGATCATAGACCCGGCCCTCGTCGGCCCGGCCCCCGGCGCGGCCGTCGCCGCCGGAGCGGGGGGCGTCGTCCAGCACGACCACCAGCGCGGGCCCCGAGGCGGGCGCGGCGGCCGCGGCGCCCTCGGCGGCGGACAGGGCGCGGCGGGCGTCGTCGCCCTCGTTGCTGCGGGCCAGGGCGGCGGCGCGCAGCCGTTCGGTCTCGGCGCCCAGCCGCTCCAGCCGCCGCTGCAGGGCGTCGGTCTCGCCGGTGCGGGCGCGGATCTGCTCGACCAGGCGGGACCGCTGGGCGGCGGCGACCGGCTCGCTGCGGCGCGCCTCGGCGCCCGCGACGGTGGCCAGCAGGCCCGCCAGGACGAGCACCAGCAGCACCCCGGTGCCGCGCAGGCCGCGCAGGCCGCGCCCGGCGGTCTCGCCGGTGCGGGCGCGGCGGGCGGCGGCCTCGGCGTAGCCGGGGTCCAGGAGCCTGCCCGTGAACATGTCCGACAGCAGGGACATCGACGCGTCGGGCCGCCATCCCGGCGGCCGGTCCCCGGTCCTCGGCTCTCCCGTCTTGCCGCGCTGTCGTCCCGTCACCGGACCATCATGGCAAGATTCGCAAAATCCCGCAGGTCAGGGGGCGGCCACCACGATCTTGGAGCGGTCCAGTCCAAGGTGGACGGCGAGCCCGCCGAGCACGGTGCCCATCGCGTAGCGCTGGAAGCGCCGCCAGCCGGGACGGCGGGCCAGGAACGCCGCGACGCCCCCGGCGGCGAGCACCCACAGGGCGTTGCCGGTGACGGCGACGACGATCTGGGTGAGGCCGAGCAGCAGGCCCTGGAGCGCGACGTGGCCGCGTTCGGGCTCGATGAACTGCGGCAGCAGCGACAGGTACAGGATCGCGATCTTGGGGTTGAGCAGGCTGGTCATCAGGCCCATCGCGAACAGCTTGCGCGGCGGGTCGTGCGGCAGCTCGGTGGGGGTGAACGCGCCGCGCCCGCCGGGGCGGACCGCCTGCCAGGCCAGCCACAGCAGGTAGCCCGCGCCCGCCAGCTTCAGCGCCACGTACAGGGCCGGGACCAGGGCGAACAGCGCCGACAGCCCGGCCACGGTCGCCACGACGTAGACCAGGAACGCGGTCGCCACCCCGCCCAGGGAGATGAACCCGGCGCGGCGGCCCTGGGTGAGGGAGCGGGACACCAGGTAGATCATGTTGGGGCCGGGGGACGTGACCATGCCGAACGCCACGACGGCGAGTCCGGCCACTGCACCGAGGGAGATCATTGCTCGATGCTATGCCCCGGCTTTTCGAGGTGCAATAATGACTTTGCACTCGGTGCAATCGGGAGGTTCCGGTGGAGCACTATCGGCAGGTCGCCGACGCGGTCGCGGCGGACATCGCGGCCGGGCGGCTGCGGCCCGGGGACCGGCTGCCGCCGCAGCGCGCCTTCGCCCGGCGGCACGGCCTGGCGGCCTCCACGGCCGCCCGCGTCTACCGGGAGCTGACCCGGCGCGGGCTGGTGACCGGGGAGGTGGGGCGCGGCACGTTCGTGCGGGCTGCCGTCCCGGCGGCCGGTCCCCCGCTGGTCGAGCCCGCCGGGGCGCGCGTCGACCTCGAACTGAACTACCCGGTCGTGGCCGGGCAGGCCGAGCGGCTGGCGGGCGGGCTGGCGCGGCTGCTGCGCCCCGACGTCCTGGAGGCGGCGCTGCGGCCGGTTCCGGCCGCCGGGACGCCGGGGGCGCGGGCGGCGGTGGCGTCGCTGCTGGCGCGGTCCGGCTGGGCGCCCGACCCCGGGGACGTGCTGTTCACCGGCAACGGGCGGCAGGCGATCGCCGGGGCGGTCGCGGCGCTGGCGGCGGCCGGGGACCGCCTCGGCGTGGAGGCGCGCACCTATCCGGTGATCAAGGGGGTGGCGGCGCGGCTGGGCGTCGTCCTGGTCCCGGTCGAGGGCGACGGGCACGGGATGCGCCCGGACGCGCTCGCCGAGGCCCACCGCCGCGCCCCGCTGGCCGGGGTGTACCTCCAGCCGACGCTGCACAACCCGACCGGCGCGACGATGCCGCCGCCGCGGCGCGCCGCCCTGGCCGAGACGCTGGAGCGGCTGGCGCTGACGGCGGTCGAGGACGCGGTCTGGGCGTTCCTGCGCGAGGACGCCCCGGCGCCCCTGGCCGCGCTGGCCCCCGGGCGGGTCGTGCTGGTCGACAGCCTGTCCAAGCGCCTGGCCCCGGGCCTGACGCTCGGTTTCGCGGTGGCCCCCCGCCCGCTGGCCGCGCGGATCGCCGCCGCGCTGCGGTCGGGGGCGTGGCTGCCCACCGGCTACGCGCTGGAGGCGGCCGCCGGCTGGATCGGCGACGGGACGGTGGCGGAGGTGGGCCGCGCCAAGCGCGCCGACGCGGCCGCCCGGCAGCTCATCGTCGCCGAGCGGCTGGCGGGCGCGGCGATCACGACCGACGCCCGCTCCTACTTCTGCTGGTGGGACCTGCCCGAGCCGTGGCGGGCCGAGACGTTCGTGGCGGCCGCGGCCCGGCGCGGGATCGCGGTCACGCCGGGCGCGGCGTTCACGGTGGGGCCGGGGGCGGCCCCCTCGGCGGTGCGGATCGGGCTGGCCTCCCCGCCGCCGGACGTCCTGGGGCGCGCGCTGGGCGCGCTCGCCGAGATCGCGTGCGCGGCGCCCGAGGACGTGCTCGCCGACTGATCCTCCACCCGCCGCGCCGGACCGGTCAGGATCCGGCGCGCTCCACCACGACCGCCCACTCCTCCAGCAGGGCCTGGGCGGAGTCGGTGTCGGGGCCCTCGGCCCACAGGTGGGTGACGGGCTCGGACGGGTCGGGCAGCACCAGGGCCCAGCGCCCGTCCTGCTCCACGACGCGGACGCCGTCGGTGGTGTCGATGCGGCGGCCCGCCGCGGCCTCGACCACCGTGCGCATGACGCCGCCCTTGGCCGCCCACGGGGTGGGGACCGAGCGGCGCAGCAGGTGCGCCTCGGGGATGCGGCGGTCGATCTGGGACAGGGTCAGGCGGGTGCGGGCGACCAGCCCGACCAGCCGGACGAACGCGGCGATCCCGTCGATGGTGGCGGTGAACTCCGGCAGCAGGAACCCGCCCCGCCCGTCCCCCGCGAAGATCACGTCGGGCTGGGCGGCGGCCTTGGTGAGCACGTCCTGGGAGGTGGAGGTCCACTCGACCTGCACCCCGTGGAAGCGGCAGACCTGCTCGGCGACGCGGGTGGTGGTGACCGGCAGCGCGACCCGGCCGCCGCGGCGCTCGGCGGCGACCAGGTCCAGCATGACCAGCAGGGCGCGGTCGTCGCTGATCAGCTCGCCGTTCTCGTTGACCAGGGAGATGCGCTCGCCGACCGGGTCGAAGCGGACGCCGAACGCCGCCCGCGACGACGACACCAGCTCCCCGAGCCGTTGCAGGTCGCGCATGCGCTCGGCGAGGGTCTCGGTGGGGTTGGCCTCGTCGAGGGCGTTGTTGCGGGTGAGGACCTCCACGCCCATCAGGCCGAGCAGCGACGGCAGCACCAGGGAGGCGGTGCCGCCCGCGCAGTCCAGGACGATCTTCAGTCCGGCCTCGCGGACCCCGCCGGTGTCGACGCGGCGCAGCAGGTCGCGGGTGTAGGTCTCGACGATGCGGGCCGGGTAGGCGAGCTCGGCGATCTCGCCGGGGAACGCGCGCCGGTACTCCTGGCGGCCGAAGACGCGCTCCAGCTTGCGCTGGGCGGTCAGCGACAGGTCCGCGCCGGAGGAGTCCAGGAACAGGATGTCCACGCCCTGCGGGTCGCCGAGGGTGGTGCGGATGTAGATGCCGCCCGCGCAGTCCTCCTGGCCGACCTGGAACCGGGCGACCGGCAGCGAGCACGCCTCCAGGTCCCGGACGTTGATCGCCGAGGCGGTCAGGGCGCTGATCACGGCGCGTTTGAGGGTGCGGGCGGCGCGGGAGGCGTCGCGGCCGGTGACGACCGTGGAGCCCTTCTTGAGGGTGGTCGCGTAGGCGCTGGCCAGCCGCACCGCGAGCTCGGGGGTGATCTCGACGTTGATCAGCCCGGACACGCCGCGCGGGCCGAACAGGTTGCGCTGGCCGCGCGACTCCCAGATGACGCTGGTGTTGACGACGGCCCCGGCCTCGATCGTCTTGAACGGGTAGACCTTCACGCCGCTGGACACGTACGCCTCGGCCTCGATGACGCACTCGTCGCCGATGACCGCGCCCTCCTCGACGCGGGCGCCGGACATGATGTCGGTGTTCTTGCCGACCACGCAGCCGCGCAGGTTGGTGGAGGGGGCGATGAACACGTTGTCGTGGACGACGGCGCGGTGCAGGAACGCGCCCTCCTTCACCACGACGTTGCTGCCGAGCACGGTGTACTCGCGCAGCTCCACGCCGGCCTCGACCTTGGCGTAGTCGCCGATGTAGAGCGGGCCCTTCAGGACGGCCTCGGCGTCGACCTCGGCGCCCTCGGCGACCCACACGCCCGGCGACATCTCGAAGCCGTCCAGGGCGATGCCGACCTTGCCCGACAGCATGTCGGCCTGGGCCTTCAGGTAGGACTCGTGGGTGCCGACGTCCTCCCAGTAGCAGTCGGCGACGTACCCGTACAGCGGCGCGCCCTCGGCCAGCAGCTTGGGGAACACGTCGGCGGACCAGTCGACCTGCTCGTCCTTGGCGACGTGGTCCAGGACCTCCGGCTCCATGACGTAGATGCCGGTGTTGACGGTGTCGGAGAACACCTGGCCCCAGGTCGGCTTCTCCAGGAAGCGCTGGATGCGGCCCTGCTCGTCGGCGATGATGATGCCGAACTCCAGCGGGTTGGGGACCCGTTTGAGGCCGATGGTGACCAGCGCGCCGTTGCGCTCGTGGAAGCGCACCATGTCGGTCAGGTCGATGTCGGTGAGCGCGTCCCCGGAGATCACCAGGAAGCGGTCGTCGCGCAGCGCCTCCTCGGCGTTCTTGACGCTGCCGGCGGTGCCGAGGGGGATCTCCTCGGTGGCGTAGCTGAGCGACATGCCCAGTTCCTCGCCGTCGCCGAAGTAGTTGCGGATGAGCGCGGCCAGGAACTGCACCGTGACCACGGTCTCGTCGAACCCGTGCCGGCGCAGCAGGCGCAGCACGTGTTCCATGATCGGCCGGTTGATGAGCGGGAGCAGGGGCTTGGGCTGGTTGGCGGTCATCGGACGCAGCCGCGTCCCCTCGCCGCCCGCCATCACGACGGCCTTCATCGGGTGGTCTCCGCTCCCTTCTGGTCGCCCGGGCCGCGGTCGCGTCCGGGCTCCGGATCCGCCGCGCCGGCGGGGTCCGGGTCGGAATCGGGGCCGGGGGGACCGCCGGCGGACGCGGCGGCCCCGCGCCCGGCGCGGTCGGCCAGCACCAGCTGCCGGGTCTGCCACCAGTAGAGCGCCGCCGCCCACCAGTACAGGCCGGTGCCCCAGACGGCGAACGACCAGCCGACGACCCTGGCCCCGGTCGCGATCGCCCCGGTGTGGTCGCCGAGCAGCAGCAGCGGGAAGGCGTACAGCAGGCACATCGTGGCGGCCTTGCCGATGAAGTGGACCGGCAGCGCGCCCCGGTAGCCGAGGCGCCGGGTGATCGGCCCGATCGGCAGGATCGCGAACTCGCGGGCCACCAGCAGCACCACCAGCCACGCCGGGATGATGTCCCGGACCGCCAGCCCGATCAGCGTGACCAGGATGTAGAGCCGGTCGGCGGCCGGGTCCAGCACGACGCCGAGCTTGCTGGTCTGGTTGAGGGCGCGCGCCAGCTTGCCGTCCAGCCAGTCGGTGAGCCCGGCCAGCACCAGCACGCCCAGCGCCCACCCGTCGGCCTCGACCAGCACCAGCCACAGGAACAGCGGCACGCCCAGCAGCCGCGCGAAGCTCAGCAGGTTGGGCACTGTCCAGATCCGGCCGGACGCCGCGTCCGGGACCAGGTCCGACACCGGGTCCGGAACGGGGTCCCCCGCGGCCCCTGACACGCGGCCCGCCGCGGTGTCCGGCGCGGTGTCGGAACCGCCGCCCGGCTCGCGTGTCCCGTTGACCTCAGCACTCACCGACGTGTTCGCCTCCCCTGTCCCCCAATGATCCTGACCCTACCGTCAAGGATCGGGAAGCCCCCGGCCGTGTCCGGGTCACGGCCGGGGCCCCGCCGTCGGTGGTTCCGGGCTCCAGGGGGAGCACGGCGGTGACGGTGAAACCGCCGTTCGGACCGGGTCCGGTGCGCACGGCGCCGCCGACGCTGCGGGCGCGTTCGGCCATCCCAACGAGCCCGTACCCCTCGGTCGTTCCCGGTCCGGGGCCGCGACCGTCATCGGCCACCGTGACCGCCAGCGCGTCGCCGTCGCGGGCCAGGCCGATCCGGACCCGGCGCGCCCCGGCGTGCTTGATCACGTTGGTGAGGGCCTCCTGGACGATCCGGTAGGCGACGACGCCGACCTCCGGCGCCGGCTGCGGCCCGGCCCGTCCGGTGAGGCGGTCGGCGAGGTCGACCACCAGCCCGGCGGCGCGGGCGGCCCCGGCCAGGTCGGCGACGTCCGCCAGCCCGGGCGGCGGGGCGAGCGGGGCGGGCGCGTCGTCGCCGCGCAGCAGCCGCAGGGTGGCGCGCAGCTCGCGGCGGGCGTCGCGGCAGGTCGCGGCGATCGCGTTGAGGGTGGCGGCCAGCTCGGCGCGGTCGACGGGGCGGTCCCCGGCGACCCGGTGGGCGGCGGCCCCGGCCTGGACGCCGACGACGGTGATGCTGTGGGCGAGCAGGTCGTGCAGGTCGCGGGCGATGCGCAGGCGTTCCTCGACGACCAGGCGGCGGGCCTCCTCGGCGCGGTCGCGCTCGGCGCGCTCGGCGCGCTCCAGGATCGCGGCCATGCGGGCGCGGTGCATCCGCCAGGCCTGCACCACCAGAACGGCGGCGATCACCGCCTCCATCATGGCGATCTGCTCGATCGCGGCGCGCCCGCCGAGCAGCGCGGCGCACGCGGCGGCCCCGGCCGCCAGCAGGGCCATCGCGCCGACCAGCACCGCGCGCGGGCGGCGGCCGAGCACGGCGTAGTTGAACAGGGCGGCGACCTCGCCGGGGACGGCGGCGTGGTGCTGGTACTGCAGCACGTGGAAGCCGAGCGCCGCCATGATCGTCACGGCCAGGACCGCGCCCGGCCGGCGGCGGCGCAGGGCCAGCGGCAGGTACACGCCCGCCAGCAGCAGCGCCCCGGCGGCGTCGAGCGGCCGCGTCCAGGGCCAGGCCGCCGCCATCGCCAGCGCGCCGCCCAGCAGCGCGACCGCGATCACCGTGTCACGCGCCCCGCGCGTCCAGAGCACCGTCGCCACAGGGCCATCCTGCCGGGGGACGCGGCGGTGCCCGCACCCGCCCCCGACCCAGGGGCCATAACCATCTCTTCTGATTGCGCGAAGGATCCTTTCTTGGACTTATGGTCCGGTTGTGGCCAGACTTGATCACCTGGACCGGCGAGGGGAGCGTTCGATGGACGTCAAGGGCATGATCGCGGCTGAGCGGCGGGAGCTGGCGGACCTGCTGGACGGGCTGCCGGCGGAGCGGTGGAGCGCTCCAACCCTGTGCGCGGGCTGGCGGGTGCGCGAGGTCGCCGCCCACATGTCGATGGGGTTCCGGTACCCCTTCCCCAGGATCGCCGCCGAACTGGTCCGGGCGCGAGGCAGTCTGAACCGGATGACCGACCGGCTGGCCCGCCGGGACGCGGCCGCGTTCTCCCCGGCCGAGATCGCCGGTTTCCTGCGGGACAACGCCCACCACCCCTGGACGCCGCCGGTCGGCGGGAGCGTGGCGGCGCTGGGACACGACGTGGTGCACGGCCTCGACATCACGGTGCCGCTGGGGCTGGACCGGCGGGTCCCCAAGGACCGGCTGCGCGTCCTGCTGGAGGCGGTCACCCCGCGCGGCGCGCGGTTCTTCGGGGCCGACCTGGCGGGCGTGCGGTTGTGCGCCGAGGACCTGGACTGGTCGTTCGGCGACGGCGCGCCGCTGTACGGGGACGCGCAGGACCTGCTGCTGGTCGCGTTCGGGCGGCGGCTGCCGGAGGGGCGGCTGCGGGGCGAGCGGAGCGACCGGTTCGTCGCCGCGTGATCACCCGGTGATCTCCTCGATGAGGGCGGTGTAGCGGGGGCGGCGGTCGGGGCGGGCCCGGCCCTCGGCGTGCCGCAGGGCGGGCAGCGCCGCCGTCCCGAACCGGGCCAGCCCCTCGGCGGCGGCCCTCCGCAGCCGCTGGTCGGAGTGGGTCAGCAGGTCGGCGAGGGTGGGGATGAGGGGCCGCCAGCCGGCGTGCGAGAGCGTCCGGATCGCCGAGCGGACCACGTCGGGCGCCGGGTCGTCCAGCAGGCGGGCCGTCTGCTCCAGGTAGGCCGCCCGGTCCAGGTGGGTGCGGGCGAGGCGGTGGGCGTGCAGGCGGATCCGGCGTTCGGGGTGGCCGATCGACTCGACGAGCAGTTCCGCCAGTTCGGGGCCGGGGTGGGTCTCGGCGAGCGTGGTCAGGGCCCGGCGGGCCTCCTCGACGGCGCCGGTGCGGGCCGTCCGGAACAGGTCCTCGGGGTCGGGGGTCTGCGCGCCCGGGGGCCGGGTGCGGGCGCGCAGCGCGGTGAGGGTGGCGGCGTCCCGCCCGACGGCGCCGGGGGCGCGCAGCGGACCCTCCACGAGGGTGACCTGGTCGACGCGGTCGCCGTGGCCCGCGTCGCGCAGTTCGCGCAGCGTCCGCCGCAGGGCGGGGGTGCCGAGCAGCGGGACGCCGGTCAGGACGCCGAGCAGGGACGGGTGCGCGGCGAGCCGGTCGGCCAGCAGGTCGGGGGTGGTGCGGCGCAGCGCCCCGGCGACGGCGGCGCGGAGGTCGCGGTCGTCGTCCTCCCACCAGTCGAGCAGCAGGGGGACGAGCCGCGCCGCGTCCAGGGGGTCGAGGTGGGCGGCGGCGCGGGCGGCGCGCGTGCGGAACGCCGTGCCGCCCTCCCGCAGTTCCCTCTCGTCCAGCTCCGTCAGGGGGCGGGCGAGGTCCGCGGTGAGGGACGGTTCGATCCGGCCGCGCAGGAACGCGCGCAGCAGCGTCAGCCGGATCTCCGGCTCCGGCCAGCCGGCCAGGACGCGGGCGGCGGTCGCGCGGCGGCCCGGGTCGGGGTCCTCCAGCATGGCCAGCAGGCGTTCGCGTTGCGCGGCCGAGCGGGGCTGGTCCAGGTCCCGGGGGTCGGGTTCGCGGTGGTCCGGCGCGCTACGGGCCTCCTCGGCGATCGTCCAGGGCGGCGCGTCGATCGGCTGCAGCCCGGTCATCCAGTCCAGCAGGGCGGCGCGGACGTCGGCGCCCGCCTCCGGGAACACGCGGACCAGCGCGTCCAGCCGGTCCCGCGAGCCGGCGGGGTGGTCGGCGACCCGGAACCGCCGCAGGCGGGCCGGCGAGGTGACGGCCTCGCGGAGCGCGGCGCGCCAGCGCTCGCCGGTGTCCGGTCGTTCCCCTGAGCCGGGGGCGGGGCCGACGGCGGATGACCTGCCGGCCTCCCGGAGGTCGTGCGGGTCCCCCGGCGGGGCGATCCCGAACGCCTCGCGCAGCACCTCCTCCAGGGTCGGCAACGGCGCGGCGGCCAGCGCCCGGTCCAGGTCGGCACGCGTGAGGAAGGCCCCGGCGCGGCGCAGCAGGACCAGCAGGCCCCGGCCGTCCACGGCGCCCGGGGGCAGCGCGCGGACGCGTTCGGCGATCTCGGCCCTCCGGGCCTCGGGGAGCCGGGGAAGCGCCTCCTCCAGCGCGGCCACCAGGCGGTCGCGGTCCTCCCCGGCGACCTCGGTCAGGCCCGCCACCAGCGTCGGCGCCGAGCGCGCGAAGCTCCGCACCTCGCCGTCCGACCAGGGGGCGGGGCACAGGCGCAGCGCGAACCGCAGGGCCGGGCCGCGCAGGTGACGCCCGTCGGCGGCCAGGTCCAGCCAGCGTTCCAGCATCGGCCGCAGGTCCTTCAGCGCCTTCGGGTCGAGGTCGTCGCGGAGCGCCAGCCGACGTCCGGGCCCGGCGTCCCAGCCGAGCGTGGTCAGCGCCTCGACGTCGGGGTCCGGGGGCGGGGGCTGCTTCTCCGGCTCGGGAAGGGCCTGGAGCAGCAGCGTGCGGGTGCGGTGGTCCCCGGCCCGCTCCGCCGCCGCGATGACGGTGGCCCGCCATGCCCCGCCGAGGACGCTCCGCAGCGCCTCGACGATCGACTCCCGCAGGCCGGGGTTGTCGTGCGCGCCGAGCCAGTACAGCAGTTTCGGCACCGCCGCCGGGGCCCCGGCCCGGTGGAGGGCGGTGGCGGCGGTCTTCTTGACGTTCATGTTGGGGTGGTCGAGGCACGCCGCGACCGCCTCGGCCGCCCAGGCGGCCCGCGCGCCGCCCAGCGCCGACACCGCCTGCCGCACGGTCTGGACGTCGGGGGCGGCGGTGAGCGGGATCAGGCTCGCCGACAGCGCGTCCGCGCCGCCGGTCCGCGCCAGCAGGTCGATCGCGTGCTTGCGGACGTGCCGGTCCCGGTGGCGGAGCAGGGGGTGGACGCGGGCGCGGGCACGGGCGCCCGGGACGTCCTGGAGCAGCCGCAGCAGGACGACCTGTTCGGCGGCGCTGACGTCGGGGCGTTCCAGCAGGTCCAGTGCCAGGTCCGCGAGGAGCGCGTGACCGGCGTCGGTCGCGTTCGCGGCGTCCAGCAGGCAGCGGGGGCGGATCGCGCCGCGTTCGTGCAGCCGGGTTCCGAGGCCGCGGATCGCGTCGCGGACCTCCTGCGGCACGTCCGGTTCGTGGGGCTGCGCGCCGATGGTCCACGCGGCGGCCAGGTCGGAGACCACGCGCAGCAGCAGGTCGGCGATGGCGGGGAGGGTGGCGCGGCCCCCGTTGCGCGCCAGCCGGCACAGGGCGTCCTCCGGCCGTTCCGCGGCCAGGCCGGTGCGCAGGACGGCGAGTTCGCGCTCGTCGGGGCCGCCGAGGTCGGCGGCGATCCGGCGGGGCAGGTCGCGGGGGTTGAGGCGGACCAGGATCGACCGGCGCCGTCCGGGGTCCTCGGTGAGATGCCACAGCACCTCCAGCGCCCGGTGGCGGACCGGCCGCAGGTGGGCGAGGACCGGATGCCCGCCGTCCACGCCCAGCCCGGCGCGCAGGACCTCCGCCGTCCGTTCCCCGCCGATGGCCTCCAGCGCGTCGAGCGCCGCCCCGGGCGAACGCGGCAGCGCCTCCAGCACGTCCTCCTCTGCGGGGACGTGCCGCAGGGCGCGCAGGGCGCGCAGGAACGGCTCCGGGTCCCGGGCGGTGCGCAGCGCGCGGGTGACGGCGTCGCCGACGGGAAGGTCACCGGTGCCCTGGGCGGCCAGCGCGGTGAGCAGTTCGAGCCGCCTCGGCCAGTCCCCGTCGCCGTCGGTGAGCGTGCGGAGCAGCTCGGCGCGGCACGTGAACAGCACCGTGGCGACCTCGCCGGCGGGCACGGTGTGGTCGGCGAGGGCCAGCGCGGCGATCCCCGGCACGTCGGCCGGGGCCGGGAAGTGGCCGCGCCGGTGCATCCCGCGCAGGCAGCGCACGGCGGGACCGGCCAGCAGCAGCGGGTCGGCGGCGGCGATGCCCACCAGCGCGGGGACGTCCTCGCGGCGGGCCAGTCCGCCGAGCAGCTCCAGCGCCCGGCGGCGCAGCGCCGGGGCGCGCCCGGGGTCGGCGGCGACCTCGCGGAGCAGGTCGGCGTGCCCGTGCCGCGCCGCCGTCCCGAGCGCGGCCTCGGCGTGGCCCGTTCCCAGGAAGCGGGCCAGCCGGTCGCGTGTCAGCGGCTCCAACGCGGCCCACGGCTCGGCGAGCTCGCGCAGCACGTCCCCGGTCGCGGTGTCGTCGACCTCGGTGAGCCCCACCAGCAGGCCCCGCGCGCGGGCCGGGGTCAGCGCGGCGTCGTGCAGGGCCTCGCGGACGATCCGCAGCGCCTCGCCCCGCAGCACCGGATCGCCCGTGGCCGCCAGCTCCCGGGCCAGCGCCCCGGGATCGGCCGCCTCCGCCGCGCGGACGCCCCGGACCGCGTGGTAGAGCAGCTCCCCCGGGGGCTCGTCCCGGACGCGGCCGGGCCGTGCCGTGATGTCGTCGGTCAGCTCGGCGATCCGGGCCCGGACCGGTGTCTCCTCCGCGCGCATGGCGCGATCATAGGATTCCGGCATGACGGGTCTGCACGTGAATTTCCACGGCGCGGGGCGGCCGCTGGTCGCGTTGCACGGGATCGGCGGCCACGGGGCCCGCTGGCGGCGGCTGGCCGAACGGCACCTGGACGGCTTCCGCGTCCTGGCGCCCGACCTGCGCGGGCACGGGCGTTCCCCCCACGACGCGCCGTGGGACGTGGACACCCACGTCGCCGACCTCCTCGCGGCGCTCCCGGAGGAGCGGTTCGACCTGGTCGGCCACTCCTACGGCGGGATGATCGCCGTGCACCTGGCCCGCGCCGCGCCCGAACGCGTGCGCCGCCTGGTGCTGCTCGACCCGGGCATCGGCCTGGATCCGGCGCACGCGCGCCGGAGCGCGGGCCGGTACCTGCGGGACCTCTCGTTCGCCGACCCCGCCGAGGCCCGCGCCGAGCGCGCCAGGGGCTGGGCCGAGGCCGCGCCGGAGGCGGTGGACGCCGAGGTCGCCGACCACCTGGAGCAGGGCGCCGACGGCCGGTGGCGGTGGCGGTACGAGCGCGCCGCCGTGGTGACGGCGTTCTCGGAGATGGCCCGGCCCGCCGCCACTCCCCCGCGCGAGGTGCCCACCCTCCTGGTGGTCGCCACCCGCGCGGGGGTCGTGCGGCCCGCGTACGTCACCGCCTGCCGCGCGGCCGTCGCGGACTTCGCGGCCGCCGAACTCGACGCCGGCCACATGCTCTACCTGGACCGCCCCGAGGAGACCGCCACCCTGATCCGCGACTGGCTCACCCCCTGAAACCCCGCCGCAACGACCTCCCCTGTCCTGCGGTGCGGCTTGGGGCTGTTCAGGGTGTGGGGCGGTGTGTCGCGGTGGTCGTCGGTGCGTTCGTCCATACCTCACGGGGCCGGGTTGCGGCAATGGGGGTGGAACGCGTTAACGTCGTCGGCGACAGATCGCGGGTGCCCGGCGAACCGGGCTGAGATTGCGGCTGGGACGGCCGCTGACCGCTGGAACCTGACCGGGTAATGCCGGCGTAGGGAGAGATCGAGTCGTCATGACGAACGACACCGTGGTTTCGCACGCCCGTAAGACCTACCTCCAGGGGTCGCGTCCCGACCTGAGGGTCCCGATGCGGGAGGTCCCGCTCACCAACGGCGACACCGTCGTGCTCTACGACACCTCCGGGCCGTACACCGACCCCGACCACGAGGCGGACGTGCGGCGCGGGCTGCCCGCGCTGCGGGCGGCCTGGATCGCCGAGCGCGGCGACACCGCCGAGTACGACGGGCGCCCGGCGCGGCCCGAGGACGACGGGCGCCGTTCCGGTGACCCGCTGCGCGACCGGGCGGGCTTCCCGTCCCGGCGGCCGCGGCGGGCGGCCGGAGGGGCGGTCACGCAACGCGCGTACGCGCGGCGCGGGGAGATCACCCCGGAGATGGAGTTCGTGGCGCTGCGCGAGGGCGTGGAGCCGGAGTTCGTGCGGGCCGAGCTGGCGGCCGGGCGCGCGGTGCTGCCCGCCAACGTCAACCACCCCGAGATCGAACCGATGATCATCGGGAAGAACTTCCTGGTGAAGGTGAACGCCAACATCGGCAACTCCGCCGTGGCGTCCTCCATCGAGGACGAGGTCGAGAAGATGACGTGGGCGACCCGCTGGGGCGCCGACACCATCATGGACCTGTCCACCGGCCGCGACATCCACACCACCCGCGAGTGGATCCTGCGCAACTCCCCCGTCCCGGTCGGCACCGTCCCGCTGTACCAGGCGGTGGAGAAGGTGGGCGGCAACCCCGCCGACCTCACCTACGAGGTCTTCCGGGACACCGTCATCGAGCAGGCCGAGCAGGGCGTGGACTACATGACCGTCCACGCGGGCGTGCTGCTGCGGTACGTGCCGCTGACCGCGCGCCGCAAGACCGGGATCGTGTCGCGCGGCGGGTCGATCATGGCGGCGTGGTGCCTGGCGCACCACGAGGAGAACTTCCTCTACACCCACTTCCGCGAGCTGTGCGAGATCTTCGCGGCCTACGACATCACCTGGTCGCTGGGCGACGGACTGCGGCCCGGCTCCATCCACGACGCCAACGACGAGGCCCAGTTCGCCGAGCTGCGCACCCAGGGCGAGCTGACCCGGATCGCGGCCGAGTTCGACAACCAGGTCATGAACGAGGGCCCCGGGCACGTCCCGATGCACAAGATCAAGGAGAACGTCGAGCTCCAGCAGGAGTGGTGCGCCGAGGCCCCGTTCTACACCCTGGGCCCGCTGACCACCGACATCGCGCCCGGCTACGACCACATCACCTCCGCGATCGGCGCGGCGATGATCGGCTGGTACGGCACCGCGATGCTGTGCTACGTCACGCCCAAGGAGCACCTGGGGCTGCCCGACCGGGACGACGTGAAGGCCGGCGTGATCGCCTACAAGATCGCCGCGCACGCCGCCGACCTGGCCAAGGGGCACCCGGGCGCGCAGGCGTGGGACGACGCGCTGTCGGACGCGCGGTTCGAGTTCCGGTGGGAGGACCAGTTCAACCTGTCGCTGGACCCCGACACCGCGCGCTCGTTCCACGACGAGACGCTCCCGGCCGCCCCGGCCAAGACCGCGCACTTCTGCTCCATGTGCGGGCCGCACTTCTGCTCGATGAAGATCACGCAGGATGTGCGGCGGTTCGCCGAGGAGGGCATGAAGGAGAAGTCCTCCGAGTTCCGCGAGGCCGGCGGGCGCGTCTACCTCCCGGTCGCCCCGGCCGAGTAGGTGAGCAAGCGCTCACTCACTATGCTGGCGGTGTGCGGGTGCGGGGCCCGCACACCGCCTTTTCACGGGGAGGGACGATGGCACGCCGTCCGGCCGGGACGCCGCACCGCTGGGCGTCCAACGAGCGGGAGGCGCGCGAGCTGGAGGCCGCCTGGGCGGGCGTGGTCGAGACGGAGACCGCGCGGCGGCTGATGGTGGCGGGCGTGCTGGCGTTCGCGGCCAAGGGCTACCACGCGACCACGACCCGCGACATCGCCGAGCACGCCGGGCTCAGCCCCGGCGGCCTGTACGTCCACTTCCGGTCCAAGGAGGAGCTCCTCTACCGGATCGCCGTCCTGGGAACGCGGCAGACCCTCGAACGCGTGCGGGAGGCGGTCGCCGAAGCCCCCGACGACCCGGAGGCGCGGCTGGGCGCGGCGATCCTGGCCCTGGTGGAGCGGGGCGCGCGCTACCACACCACCAGCCGGGTCATCGAGGACGAGCTGCGCTCGCTGGACGGCGCGCACCGCGCCGAGGTCGCCGGGCTGCGCAGGGAGATCGAGCACACCGTGCGCGCCATCCTGGAGGACGGGGTCCGGCGGGGCGTGTTCGAGGTGGCGGACGTCCCGGTGACGGCGCTGGCGGCGCTGTCGCTGGTGGTGGACGTGGCGCGGTGGTACCGGGTGTCGGGCCGCCGTTCCCCGGCGGAGGTCGGCGCGCTGTACGCCGAGCTGGTGGGCCGCATGGTCCGGCCGACGTCCTGACCCCGCCCATCGGACCCGCCGGACGGTCGTTCACCGCCGTCAGCCGAGTTCCTCGGCGAGGCCGACGACGATGCCCTCGGGGCCGCGGACGTAGCAGAGCCGGTAGACGTCCTCGTACCGCACGACCTCGCCGACGAGTTCGGCGCCGTGGGCCCGCAGGCGGGCGACGACGTCCTCGATGTCGTCGACGGCGAACATGACGAAGAAGGCGATGACGGCCTCAAGGTCGTCGACGACGATGAGGACATCGTCCATCCGGTGGATCGCCATGCCGGGCCTCCTTGGTGTGGGACGGCCGCGCCAGCCGTTCCCACCTCCGGGACGGAGCCGGTGAGCCGTCCTCGACATCCCCGGCCACGTCCCCTTCGGCCGGCGGCCCGCGCATCCGGCGGTCACGGCCCGGCGGTGGTCATGCGGTGGTCATGCGGTGGTCATGCGGTGGTCAGCCAGACGATGTCGGCGAGGATCTCGGAGGCGGTGATCGCGTCCGGTTCGGAGAACGGCAGGGGGCGGGAGTCGGCCCGCCGGGTGAGCCGGACGCGGACGACGCGCTGCTCGGGCCGGTGGTCGAGGTCACCGACGACGATGCCCGGTGCGATGTCGATGACGACGGTGCGGTCCCCGGGGAGTTCCCGGCGGACACCGACCTGGACGCCCTCGTCCTCGGCGTCGCCGCGCAGCCAGCCGCGCCGTTCCATGCCGAGCAGCCTGCCGACCGGCACGGTGATGTCGTGGAAGCGTTCCAGTTCGGTGCTCGCGCGCTCCCGCCCGGTCAGCGCGTACGTGGGGCGGTCCAGTTGCGGGAAGGGCTGGCTGATCTCGTAGTCGTCGAACACCCCGGCCCAGGACTCCAGGCTGCCGGGCAGGTGGAGCGGGTGGGCGACCCCCACCCGGGTCGGATCGGCCAGGGTCAGTTCGCCGTCCTGGAGGTCGGCGAGCGTCCGGTCCTCGGCGACGCGGAACGTGCGGCCGTCGTCGGTGATCCACACCAGGCGCCGGGCGACGTGCCGCACCAGCGGATGCTCGACGATCAGCCCGCGGAACTCCCCGGCGGTCCACCGGCGCTGGGCGACCATGGCGTGTTCGAAGCGCCGGAGCTGCTGGGCGGCCACGGTCCGGACGTCCTTCTTCAGGGCGGCGAACCGCTTGTGGGCGGCCGGGGCCAGCTCCCGGTCGTCGCGGGCGCCCGGCTTGGGGAGGGTCGCGCGCCTTCCGCCGGTGTCGTCGGTGACGTACGGCCTGAGCTGCTCGTCGAAGCCCACGGTGAAGCCGCGCGGCCCGTAGTCGAGGAACAGCCCGCCGCTCTCGTCCAGCCCGAAGTCGGGAACGAGCCGGTCGCCGAGCTGCTCGGCGCTCAGCCCGAGATCCTCGGCCAGGGAGTCGAGCCGCTCCTGCGCCTGCCTCGCGAGGCCCTTGTACCTGGTTCTGGTGGCGATGCCGTGAAGGTGCATCAGCGCCACCTCGGTGCCGATCGCGAGCAGGGTGTCCAGCCCTCTGACCGCCTTGTGGTGGCCGCCGTCGCCCGGCCATGCCTGGATCACCGGCGCGAGCCTGCGCGCCGTCTCGTCGTCGCCGAACAGCCCCAGGGCGGTCAGCACCCAGTAGTTCCCTTTCGCGTCGAAGTCCTGCTCGCGCAGGCCCGACAACTCGAACAGCCGCCAGGCGAGTCCGGCCAGGGAGGCGGGATCGCAGATCTCCCTGACGACGTCGAGGCCCGCGTACGGCTTGTCCGGCGTGGAGATGGCGAGCATGGTGACGATGTGGTCGACCGCGTCGGCGGGGAGGGCCAGCCCGTTCTCACGAAGGAGCACCTGGGGGAGGAGATACGGATCCCGCCAGACCGGCCGCCGGGGCATCTCGGCCGGAAGGTCCTCCAGGGGGTCGGCGGCGAGCAGCGCCCCGGCCGCCTTCGCGGCCTTGGCACCGTATTCGCCGGCCACCTCAAGGACCATCTCGTCGCCTTCGGCCGCGGCGATGCGCCGGAGGGCGGCTTCGGCCTTGAAACGCTGCGGGCCGACCTTTCCGAGGGCGAGGGGAACGAGGGCACGGGCCGCCGCCCGTTCCTCCGGCTCTCCCGGAACTCCGCCGGTCAGCGGTTGGAGTCCCTTGACGGTCACCCGCTTGAATCCGGCATGCCCACGCGTCCACGGCGGCTCCACCAGCAGTCGTGGCAGGGACTCCACCGGAGCCTCCGGCGCCCATCCGGCCGCCCGCTCGTCGATCGACTCGACGACTTCGCGGACCTTGGCGGGCAGGCGCGGCAGGACGGCGGCGGTGACGTCGGGACGGGCCGCCACATGGTCGCGCAGCAGCCGGAGGGCGTAGGAGGCGATCGGCGCGGGGCCGGACACGGCCGCCTCGCCGAGCAGCCGCAGTGTCCGTTCGGGGAAGTGACGGGCCGTCTCGATCACGGCCCGGTGCGCGCGCGGCCGGTCGAGGCGGTCCACCAGGAGCCGGAACGCCTCGTCGGTCGCCAGCACGCCGAGCGCCCGCAGGAGCTCGTACGGGTCGCGCCCGATCTCGGTCTCCTCGTCGGCGACGGTGGCCAGCGTCGGGGCCAGCGCCGGTCCGACGCCGTCGACGGCCGTGGAGAGCACGCCCGGCCTGCCGTCGAGCCAGTGCCACCCGCGTTGGGTGTCGAGCAGCGTGGCGAGATGGTCGGCCGACCCCATCGTGCGCAGCACCATCATCCAGGTGTGCGGCTGCAAGTCGGGCAGGGTGGCGCAGAGCTCGTCGACCCACTGCGTCTGCGTCGGCGCCAGGTAGGCGGCGGCCAGGCGCCGCATGCCGTCGTGGCGGCGCTCGCCCAGCGCCTCGACGGCCCGCCGGTACTCCGGTTCGTCGGCGGCCGCGAGGAAGGCGCGGACGCGTCCCGCGACCCGGTCGAGGCAGTCCAGACCGCGGTTGTGACCGGAATCCTGCTTGTCCAGGCGGCGGATGCGGAGATGGCGCCCGTGCTCCCGTCCCTCCCAGGAGTAACCGTCGACGAAGACGCCGCTGAGCTCGACCGCGGCCACGGCGGCGAACACCAGGCCGTGCTCGGCGATCCACGCGTCCGCGAAGACGGCGAACGGCTCCTTGCCGTACTCGTGATCGTCCCGTAGCCGCCACTCCGCGGCGAAGACGGCCGCGAGCACGGCGGCGCCTTGGGGGTTCGCCTCGCCCCGCAGGTACGCGCGGGCCGATTCGACCAGTTCTGTTCGGCTGGACCGGTGGTCGAGCAGATAGTCGATCTCGTCGCGCGTCTGTTCCACCCACCGCCGGACGGTGGAGACGGCGTCCGGGACGAGCGCGAGCGGGGGGCCGGGCGTCCCGCCACGACGTGGATGGAGGGTGGCGCGCCAGTCGTCGGGGATGACGAGAAGATCCTCGTTCTGGGTCATGCGGAGCACCGTAGTGCCGACGCCCGACAAGATCATGCAAACGGCGATCGTTCCGTCATCCCCGGCTCTCAGCGGTCGCGCAGTTCGCGTTTGAGCAGCTTGCCGGTGGCGTTGCGCGGCAGCTCGGGCAGGATCACGACCTCGCGCGGGTACTTGTAGGCCGCCAGGTGCCCTCGGGAGTGGGCGATCAGCTCCTCCGGCGTCGCGGCCGCGCCGGGCCGCAGCGCGACGTACGCCGCGACCTCCTCGCCCAGGCGCTCGTCGGGGCGGCCGACGACGGCGGCCTCGGCGACGGCCGGGTGGGCGTGCAGGACCTCCTCCACCTCGCGCGGGTAGACGTTGTAGCCGCCCCGGATCACCAGGTCCTTCATCCGGTCGACGATGTAGAGGAAGCCGTCGTCGTCGGTCCGGGCCAGGTCGCCGGTGTGCAGCCAGCCGTCGCGGATCGCCTCGGCGGTGGCGGCGGGGTTGCCGTGGTAGCCGCGCGTGACGCAGTGGCCGCGCACCAGCAGCTCGCCGACCTGGCCGGGCGGCAGTTCCTCCCCCGCCGCGTTCACGACCCTGGTCTCCACGCCCCACACGGGCTTGCCGATCGACAGCGGGCGGCGCTCGCCGGGACGGTTCATCGTGGCGGTGCTGGCGGTCTCGGTCATGCCGTAGCCCTCCAGCACGACGATGCCGAAGCGGTCCTCGAACCGCGTCAGCAGCGCCTCGGACATCGCCGCGCCGCCGGACCCGGCGACCCGCAGGCTCGACAGGTCGCGGTCGCCCTCGTCGGCCTCGGTGAGGGCGTGGAACATCGCGGGGACGCCGAGGAACACGCTGACCCGGTGGCGGTGGATCGCGTCCAGCACGTCCGGGACGGTGAAGCGCGGCACCACCGACATCGTGGTGCCGCGCCGCACGGCGGTGTTGACGACGCCCGACAGCCCGAACACGTGGAAGAACGGCAGCACGGCCATCACGACGTCGTCGTCCTCGACGCCGAACAGCTCGCTGGAGACCGTGCAGTTCATGTAGAGCTGGAAGTGGCCGAGCTCGGCGCCCTTGGGGCGGCCGGTGGTGCCGCTGGTGTAGATGAGGACGGCCGTGTCCCCGGGGCCGGTCGGCGCGGTGCCGGTGTCGCCGCCGCCGTCGTACAACTCGTCGAACGGGCGGGTCCCCTCGGGCGCGTTCCCCACCACGAACAGCGGCACGTCCCCGGCGGCCTTGGCGGCCTGCTCCAGGCACCCCTCCCACACGACCATCAGGCTCGCGCCGGAGTCGGCGAGCTGGTGGGCGATCTCGTCGGCGGTCAGCAGCGGGTTCATCGGGACCATGACGAGCCCGGCCTTGAGGATGCCGAAGTAGGCGACCAGGAACTGCGGCAGGTTCGGCAGCTGCACCGCCACGCGCGCGCCGGGCGCCAGGCCCTCGCGGCGCAGTCCCGCGGCGAGGCGGCCGGACAGCGCGTCGAGCTCGGCGTAGCCGAGGTCGCCGTGGGCGGTGCGCGCGACCGGCCGGTCCGGGTGGGTCCGGGCCGACTCGGTGAGCATGGTCGCGAGGTTGAAGCTCATGGGGTTCTCCTTCTCCTGCGGCGGCTCAGAACGCGGCGGCGTCCAGGTCCATGAGGGCGTTGTCGGTGTCGCGCAGCGCGGCCAGCCGCGCGGTCAGCTCGGGCAGGACGGTGCCGGCGAAGAACCGGGCGGCGGCGAGCTTGCCCTGGTAGAAGGCGGTGTCATCGGCGTCGGCGGATCCGGTGTCGAGGGTGGTCAGGGCGACGGCGGCCTGCCGCGCCAGCAGCCAGCCGACCGCCAGGTCGCCGACGCTCATCAGCAGGCGGGTGGTGTTCTGCCCGACCCGGTAGACCTCGGCGGGGTCGTGGGCGGCGGCGCGCTGCCAGCCGAGCATGGTGTCGACCATGGCGCGGACGTCGTCGAGCGCGGCGCCGAGGGCGTCGTGCTCGCGCTTGAGCCGCGCCTCGTTCTCGATCCCGGTGAGGAACGCCGAGATCTCCCCGGTCAGCGCGCCCCAGGCGCGGCACCGGTCGCGCACGATCTTCCGGAAGAAGAGGTCCTGGCCCTGGATGCCGGTGGTGCCCTCGTACAGGGTGTCGATCCTGGTGTCGCGGAGGTACTGCTCCAGCGGGTGGTCCTGGAGGTAGCCGGAGCCGCCGAACGTCTGCAGCGCCAGGCCGAGCAGCTCGCAGGCGCGTTCGGAGCCGGCGCCCTTGACGACCGGCAGCAGCAGGTCGTTGACGCCCTCGGCCAGTTCCGCGGTGATCTCGTCGCCGTCGTGCCGGGCCTGGGCGGCGGCGTCCATCCGGTCGGCGGTGTACAGGTACAGGGCGCGCAGTCCCTCGGCGTAGGACTTCTGGAGCATCAGCATGCGGCGCACGTCGGGGTGGCGGTCGATCGTCACGCGGGGCGCGGCCGGGTCGGCGGCGCGGGTGAGGTCGGGGCCCTGCACGCGGGTGCGCGCGTACTCCAGGGCGTTGAGGTAGCCGGTGGACAGCGTGGCGATGGCCTTGACGCCGACCTGCATCCGCGCCGACTCGATGACGCGGAACATCTGCGCGATGCCGTCGTGGACCTCGCCGACCAGCAGGCCGACGGCGGGTTCGCGGTGCCCGAACGTCAGCTCGCAGGTCGTGGAGACCCGCAGGCCCATCTTCTTCTCGACGTTGGTGGCGTGGACGCCGTTGCGGCCGGTCAGCTCGCCCGACACCGGGTCGAAGGTCCACTTGGGGACCAGGAACATCGACAGTCCCCTGGTGCCGGGTCCGGCGCCCTCGGGGCGGGCCAGCACGAAGTGGACGATGTTCTCCTCCAGGTCGTGCTCGGCGGAGGTGATGAACCGCTTGACGCCCTCGATGTGCCAGGTCCCGTCGGGTCGCCGGACGGCCCGGGTGGTGCCCGCGCCGACGTCGGACCCGGCGTCCGGCTCGGTGAGCGCCATCGTCGCGCCCCAGCCCCGGTCCACCATGATCTCGGCGATGCGCCGCTGCCCGGGGGTGCCGATGCGGTACAGCAGGCCCGCGAAGGCGGGGCCGCTGCCGAACATGAACACCGGGGCCTGCGCGCCCTGGACCATCTCGACGGCCGCCCACCACAGCGCGCGGGGCGCGGGGGTGCCGCCCAGTTCCTCCGGCAGGTCCAGCCGCCACCACTCGGCGTCGGCGTAGGCGCGGTAGGAGCGGCGGAACGGCGTGGGCATCTCCACCGAGCCCGTCCCGGGATCGTAGACGGGCGGGTTCCGGTCGCTCTCGGTGTAGGAGGCGGCGACCGGGCCGGTGGCCAGGCGTTCCACCTCGGCCAAGACGTCGCGCGCGGTGACGGCGTCCAGCGCGGCGAACGGCCCCGCGCCCATGCGTCGGTCCGCGCCGAGCACCTCGAACAGGGTGAAGTACAGGTCACGCAGGTTGCTGCGGTAGTGGGTCACGCGCGTTCCTCGCCGGTACGGAAGGGGCCGCGAGCCCCCTTGTGGGTAACTAAGCGCTCGCTTAGCATTGCCCTCACTTCACGGAGGTGTCAATGTCCGGAACGCCGATGTCCGCCGCGCCGTTCGCCGCGCCGGTGACGCTCACGGGGCCGGAGCGCGCGCCCCGCAACCTGCTGGCGGAGCAGACCTACGGCGACCACGCGAGCATCCACGACGAGGCGACCGCGCAGGGGCTGGGCGTCGCGGGCGCGGCGGTCGAGGGCCCCACGCACTTCAGCCAGTTCGACCCGCTGATGGCCGCGCTGTGGGGGCGCCGCTGGTTCGAGCGGGGCCGCCTCAGCGCGCACTTCACCGCGATCTGCGTCGACGGGGAGACGACCCGCGCGGTCGCCGAGGTCGCCGGGACCGGCGCGACGCGGGCGGTGCTGCGCACGGAGAAGGCCGACGGGACGGTGGTGCTCACCGGGACGGCGGACCTGGGCGGCTCCGGGGAGGGCGGCGCGGACGGCGGCGCGGACGGCGGGCCGACCGCCGCGCGGGAGCGGCTCGCCCGGATCCGCCCCCTGACCGATCCGGTGATCTACGCGGGGTGGGCGCCGGGACGGCGCGGCGCGGCCCCCGAGCGCGTGCGGATGGGCTTCGACACCCACATGGGCGACCTGTACCCGTTCACGCTCCGCGACAAGCTCGCCTCCATCACCGAGCCGAGCCCCTGGTACGAGGGCGGCGACAACCCGTGGGGGCGCCCGGTCGTGCCGTTCGAGATGATCAGCGTGCTGGCGATGGCGAGCTACGGCGAGTCGGGGCTGACCAAGGCCGAGCCGTCGGTCGGGCTGTTCCTGGACCTGGAGATCGCGCTGCTGGACGGCCCGGTGTTCGTGGACGAGCCCTACGTGCTGGAGCGCGAGGTCGTCGCGCTCGGCGAGAGCCGCCGCACCGAGTCGGCGTGGGTCCGCACGACCGTCACGTCCGAGGGCACCGGTGCGGCGGTCGCCGAGGTGCTGCTGCACCAGGGCGTGTTCAAGGAGTCCTACCCCGGCTACCCCGCCCAGTAGGGGGCGCGCAGCCCGCGCTTGTCGAGCTTGCCCATCGCGGTGCGGGGCAGGTCCGACACGAAGTCGACCGAGCGCGGGCACTTGTAGTGGGTGAGCCGGTCCCGGCAGAACGCGATCAGCTCCCCCTCGGTGAGGCCGGGGTTCCGGCTGACCACCAGGGCCTTCAGCTCCTCAACCATCTCCGGGTGCGGGACGCCCACGCACGCGGCGTCGACCACGTCGGGATGCTCGAACAGCACCCGTTCGGCCTCGGCCGGGTAGATGTTGACGCCGCCGGAGACGACCATGTCGGAGAACCGGTCGGTGATGTAGACGAACCCGTCGTCGTCCACGCGGCCGATCTCGCCGAGGGTGAAGACGCCGGGCTCCAGGTGCGCGGCGGCGGTCTTGCCGGGGTCGTCCTCGTACAGCACGCCCCGGCCGGTGGCGTCGCGGAAGTACAGGCGGCCCTCGGCGCCCGGCGGCAGCGGCCGCCCCTCCTCGTCCACGACCAGGACCTCGAACGGCGGCAGGGGCCGCCCGACCGAGCCGGGGTGCTCCAGCCACTGGTGGGAGTCGATGACGCAGACCGTTCCGGCCTCGCTGGCCCCGTACGCCTCCACGATCACCGGGCCCCACCACTCGATCATGGCGCGCTTGACGTCGGCCGGGCAGACCGAGCCGGTGTGCACCACCAGCATCAGCCCGGAGACGTCGTACCCGGCGCGGACCTCGGCGGGCAGCTCCAGCAGCCGCACGAAGTGGGTCGGCACCATCACCGACACCCTGATCCCCCACTCCTCGATCGCGCGCAGCACCGCCTCGGCGTCGAACCGGCCCAGCACCCCCAGGGTGATCCCGCCCGCGAACGCCCGCACCCCGTACAGCGGCCCGGTGTGGTACAGCGGCCCGACCGCCAGGTGCGGGCCGACCATCGTCAGCGGCTGCGCGCGCAGCGCCTCCACGTGCTCGGCGACGGTCGCACCGCCCGCGTACATGTTGGGCGGCAGCGGGGTCGCCTTGGGAACGCCGGTCGTGCCGGAGGTGTAGAGCAGGTTGGGCAGCGGCTCCAGGTCCGACGGGGGCTCGGCGGGGGACGATCCGGCGAGGAACTCCTCCCACGACCCGACGCCCTCGGCCGGTCCGGAGCGCCAGGCGAGGATCCGGGTGATGCCCGCCTCCTTCGCGGCGGCGACGGCGCGCTCGACGTTCTCCGGGCCGGTCAGCAGCACGGCCGCGCGGGAGTTGCCCAGGATGTAGGCGGTCTCGGGCGCGGTCAGGTGGAAGTTGACCGGGACGACCGACATCCCCGCCAGCAGGCCCGCCACGTGCGCCAGGACGGTCTCCACGGAGTTCTCCGCGTACACCGCGATCCGCCGCTCCGGGCCGACGTCCAGGGTCAGCAGCCCGTTGACGGCCCGGTTGAGCAGGTCGTCGGCCTGGGCCCAGGTCAGGGTGGTGCGCTGGTCGCGCAGCGCGGTCTCGTCGGGGCGTTCGGCGGCGTGCCGGGCGGTGGAGACGGCCATGGACTGCCCTCCGGGGCGGGACGGTGACGGCGGTGGCAGGGATCACTCAAGCACAGTCCGGCCCGGAACAGAACGGGATTCGGTTGCCGGATTCCCGTCCCACCGCCGATGGATCGTTCCAACCGATCTTCCAGGGTGAGGGGCATGTCCCGGGAGACGGCCGCGCGGGATGGTTCGCGGCGACGGCGCTGGTGGCGGCGGTCGGGCTGGCCCTGGAACTGGTGCTCTCGGCGACCGCCGGCGGCGGGCGCTTCACCACGCCCGCCGGACGGATCGTGAACACCCTCTGTTACTTCACGATCCAGTCCAACATCATCGTCGCGGTGACGAGCCTGCTGCTGGCGCTGCGGCCGGGGCGGTCCGGCGCCCCGTTCCGGGCGCTGCGGCTCGACGGCGTGCTGGCGATCGTCGTGACCGGCGTGGTCTACCACCTGGTGCTGGCCGGGCTGTCGGACCTCCAGGGCGCGCGCGCCGTGGGGAGCTTCCTGCTGCACACCGCCTCGCCGGTGCTGTGCGTGGCGGGCTGGCTGCTGTTCGGCCCGCGCGGGGCCGTCACCGCGCGCGTGGTGGCGCTGTCGCTGGTCTGGCCGCTGGCGTGGGTGGCGCTGACGCTGGCGCGGGGGCCTTTCGTCGGCTTCTACCCGTACCCGTTCGTGGACGTGGCCGGGCTGGGCTATCCGCGCGTGCTCGCCAACACCGCTCTGGTGGCGGCGTTCTTCCTGGTGCTGGCGGGCTTGGCTGCGCTGTTCGACCGCTGGCGGGCGCGCCGGGAGGTCCCGGTTTCCGCGGAGTCGAAGAGTCCCGCCCTCCGGGGCGGCCCGGACCGGTAGGTTGCGGCCGTCAGAGTCGGAGGGTGGGGATGACTGCTACGGCCTCGGCGGGCGAGACGGCGGGCGGACCGGCGGGCGGGACGGCGGGCGGGACGACGCTGTCGCGGGCGGTGCGGGTGCTGGAGGCGTTCGGTCCGGACCGGGCCGCGCTGTCGGTGGCGGAGATCGCCCGGCGGTCGGGGGTGTCCATGGCGACCACGTCGCGGATGGTCGCCGAACTGGTGCGGCTCGGGCTGCTGGAGCGCGGCGCCGACCGGCGGGTGCGGGCCGGGTCGCGGCTGCGGGAGCTGGCGTCGCGGGCCGCGCCGGCGGGGCTGCGCGAGGCGGCGGCGCCGTTCATGGAGGACCTGCACGCGGTCGTCGGCCACCACGTCCACCTCGGCGTGCTGGAGGACGCGCGGCTGCTGGTCGTCGAGCGGCTGTCGGCCCCGGACGCGGTGGTCGACGCGTCGCGGTTCGGCGGCCGGCTCCCGGCGCACGCCTCCTCCGGCGGGCTGGTGCTGCTCGCCCACGCGCCCGCCGAGATCCGGGAACGGGTCCTGGCCGGGAGGCGGGAGCGGTTCACCGCCGCCACCGTCACCGACCCGGCGCGGCTGCGCGCGCTGCTGGCCGACGTGCGCCGCGGCGGGTTCGCGTTCTGCCGGGGGCACGTCCACCCCCGCGCGGCGGGCATCGCCGCGCCGGTCCGCGACGCGCGGGGGCGGGTCGTCGCGGCGCTGACGGCGGTGGTGCCCAACGACGCGGGCGCGCGGGCGCAGGTGTCCGCGCTCCGGGTGGCCGCCCGGGGCGTCTCCCGGGCGCTCGGCGCGCGTCCGGCGTGACCCGCGCGGGGGCGGCGGCGCGGCGTTGCTACGCTCCCCGCGGGGGGTGGGTGCGCTGGTCACCGGGGGCGAGAGGCGCGGGCCGCGGGTCCGCGAGCTGCGGACGCTGGAGGAGCTGGCGGAGGTCAACCGCCTCTTCGACCGGATCTGGCGGCCCGGTGAGCCGCTGTTCCAGGTCGAGCTGCTGCGGGCGCTGTCGCACGCGGGCAACTACGTGGCCGGGGCGTTCGAGGGCGGGACGATGGTGGGCGCGTCGGTGGCGTTCTTCGCCGAGCCCGCCGGGGAGGCGCTGCACTCGCACGTCACCGGCGCCCTCGGCGGGCGCGGCGTCGGGCTGGCGCTGAAGCTGCACCAGCGCGACTGGGCGCTGGAGCGCGGGCTGCGCCGGATCACCTGGACGTTCGACCCGCTGGTGCGCCGCAACGCCTACTTCAACCTGGTGAAGCTGGGCGCGCGGCCCGAGGAGTACCTGCCGTCGTTCTACGGGACGCTCGACGACACGATCAACGAGGGCGACGAGACCGACCGCGTGCTGGCGGTGTGGCGGCTGGACGGGCCGCCCGCCCCGGCCGCCGCCGGGGGCCCGGTGCTGCTGGGCGACCGGGGCGGACGGCCCGTGGTGCGCGCGGCCGGGGGCGACGTCGTGCTGGTCGAGGTGCCCGCCGACGTCGAGGCGCTGCGGCGCGAGGACCCGGCCGCCGCGCGGGAGTGGCGGGCGGCGGTGCGGGAGGTGCTGGGCGGGCTGCTGGCCGGCGGCGCGCGGGTCGTCGGGTTCCACGGCCGCTCGGCCTATGTCGTGGATCGCTCCACCGGGACGCGGGAGGACGCATGAGGATCACCGGGGTCGAGCTGCGGCGGATCGCGATGCCGCTGGTGGCGCCGTTCCGCACGTCGTTCGCCGTGGAGACGGCGCGGGACGTGCTGCTGGTGCGGGTCGTCACGCCGAACGCCGAGGGGTGGGGCGAGTGCGTGGCGATGGCGGACCCGCTGTACTCCTCCGAGTACGTGGACGGGGCGGTGGACGTGCTGCGTCGGTTCCTCGTCCCGGCGCTGCCGAAGACCGGCGTGGACGAGCACGCGGTGGAACGGGCGCTGGAGCCGTTCAAGGGGCACCGGATGGCCAAGCACGCCCTGGGGACGGCCGTGCTGGACGCGCGGCTGCGCGAGGACGGGCGGTCGCTGGGCCGCTATCTCGGCGCGTCCCGCGACCGGGTGCCGTGCGGCGTCTCGGTCGGGATCATGGACTCGGTCCCCGAGCTGCTGGACGCGGTCGCCGGGTACCTCGACGAGGGGTACGTCCGGATCAAGCTGAAGATCGAGCCCGGCTGGGACGTGGAGCCGGTGCGGGCGGTGCGCGAGCGGTTCGGCGACGACGTGCTGCTCCAGGTGGACGCCAACGCCGCGTTCACGCTGGTGGACGCGCCCCGGCTGGCGAGGCTGGACGACTTCGGGCTGCTGCTGGTCGAGCAGCCGTTCGCCCACGACGACATGGTGCAGCACGCCCGGCTGGCGCGGCTCATGCGGACGCCGGTGTGCCTGGACGAGTCGATCGAGTCGGCCGCGCACGCGGCGGCGGCGATCTCGCTGGGCGCGGCGTCGATCATCAACGTCAAGCCGGGCCGGGTCGGGGGCTACCTGGAGGCCCGGCGCATCCACGACCTGTGCCGGGCGCACGGGGTCGCGGTGTGGTGCGGCGGGATGCTGGAGACCGGCGTCGGGCGCGCGGCCAACGTCGCGCTGGCCGCGCTGCCCGGGTTCACGCTGCCCGGCGACACCTCGGCGTCCCGGCGGTACTTCGCCGAGGACGTGACCGAGCCGTTCGTGCTGGACGACGGCCACCTGGCCGTGCCGACCGGCCCCGGCATCGGGGTGGAGCCGGTCGCCGAACGGCTGCGGGCGTTCACCACCTGGTCGGAGTGGCTGCCGGCCTAGGACGGGTCACAGGGCCTTGAGCAGCGCGTCGGCCAGCGGGGCGGAGGAGGCCGGGTTCTGGCCGGTGTGCAGGTTGCGGTCGACCTCGACGTGCGGGGTCCACGGCTCGCCCGCGACGAAGTCCGCGCCCAGCTCCGTCAGGCGGTCCTGGAGGAGCCACCGCGCCTTGCCGGCGTTGCCCGCCAGGGTCTCCTCGGCGTTGGTGAACCCCGTCAGCCGGTAGCCCGCGAACGGCGAGGCGCCGTCGCCGTCCACGGCGGCCAGCAGCGCGGCCGGGCCGTGGCACACCACGCCCAGGGGCTTGCCGGAGGCCAGGAACGCGCTCAGCAGGCGGCCGGAGTCGGCGTCCACGGCCAGGTCCTCCATGGGGCCGTGGCCGCCGGGGTAGAACATCGCGTCGAAGTCGGCCGGGTCCACCTCCGCCAGGCTCACCGGCGAGCGCAGCTCCTTGATCGCCTCCAGCCGGGGGGCGAGCTCGGGGGCCAGGCTGGCCGGGTCGACGGGCGGCACGACACCGCCGGGGGTGGCCACGACGACCTGGTGGCCCGCCGCCGTGAACGCCTCGTAGGGGACCACCGCCTCCTCGGCCCAGAACCCGGTCGGGTGCCCGGTGCCGTCGGCCAGGGTCCAGCGGTCGGCCCCGGTCATCACGAACAGGATGGTCGCCATCGTGGATTCTCCTTCAGTGGTCGGACTGCCTCAACGCGGTCGACACTAGGCGGGCGAGCCATAGGAGGACCAATAGGCTCGGCTCTATGCGATATCAGGATTCCGATGGCTCGCTGGACCTGAACCTGCTGCGGACGTTCCTGGCGGTGCACCGCGGCGGGTCGTTCACCGCCGCCGGCCGGCTGCTGGGGCTGGCGCAGCCGACGGTCACCGCGCAGATCCGGGCGCTGGAGCGGAGGCTGGGGCGGGAGCTGTTCGAGCGGCGGGCGCGCGGCGTCGTCCCGCTCCCCTACGCCGACGACCTGGCCGCGCGGGTCGTCGGCCCGCTGGACGCGCTGGCGGCCGTCGCCGGGGGCGAGGCCGGGTCCCCGGCGCAGCCGGTGTACCTGGCGGGGCCCGCCGAGCTGTTCTGCGAACGCGTCCTGCCCGCCCTGGCCCCGCTGGCGGCCGAGGGCGTCGAGGTGCGGGCGGCGCTGGGGCTGACCGAACCGCTGCTGGAGGAGATGCGGGGCGGGCGGCACGACCTGGTGGTCGCCACCTCCCGGCCGCGCCGCCGCACGCTGCCCGCCGAGCCGATGATGGACGAGGAGTTCGTGCTGGTCGCCGCGCCCGCGTGGGCCGGGCGGATCGGCGGCCGGGTGCCGGAGGGCCTGGGCGGGGCGCCGCTGGTCACCTACGCCGAGGACCTGCCGATCGTGCGCCGGTACTGGCGGCACGTGTTCGGGGAGCGGCCGTCGTGCCGCGCCGCCGTCACCGTCCCGGACCTGCGCGGGGTGCGCTCGGCGGTCGTGGCGGGCGCCGGGTTCGCGGTGCTCCCCCGCTACCTGTGCCTGGCCGAACTCGCCTCCGGGGCGCTGGTCCCGCTGCACGAGCCCGACGACCCGCCGATCAACACGGTGTACCTGGTGCGGCGCCCCGGCTCCGAACGCAACCCGCACGTCGCCGTGGTCCGCGACCTGCTGCTCCACGCCGCCCGGGAGTGGTGACCACCGGGCTCAGCGACCGTCCGGTCCGGCCTCGCCGGTGATGTAGCGCTGCAGGGTGGGCCCGATCCAGGCGACGACCGCGTCCCGGTCCATGGCGGCGACGGGCGGCAGCCGCAGCACGTACCGCGTCAACGCCAGCCCGAGCACCTGAGCCGCGACGAGCCCGGCCCGAAAGGCGACATCCCCGGAGGACACACCGCCACCGGAAGACGCGGGAGCGTTGGGAGACCCGGGAGCACCGGGAGCCCCCGACGTGCCCGGCGACACGGCACCGCCGGAAGACCCGGCACCGTCAGAAGACCTGGCACCGCCGGAAGACCCGGCACCACCGGAAGACGCGGGGACGCCGGAAGACTCGGGGACGCCGGAAGACTCGGGGGCATCCGGAGACATGGAGGCGCCGGGAGTCATGGTTTGCCCGGACGCCGGCGTGGCGGCGGGGAAGGCGTCGTTTTCGGAAGCGGCGCCTTCGGCGGGGGCGGTCTCCTCAGGGGACGCAGTGTCGCCGGGAGGCGCATCGCTTCTGGGCGGGGTCTCGTCGGCGGAGGGGGCATCGTGCTCGGGCGCGGTGCCGCTGACAGGCGCGGCGGCGTCGGCAGGGGCGGGGGTGAAGGTCGCGAGTGCCGGTTGCAGTTGGGTGGCGAAGATCTCTCGCATGCGTTCGGCGGCGGCCGGGTGGGTCACGGCGGCGCGGAGGAGCGCCATGAGGGTCTCGTCGCCGTCCCAGCGGTCGATCACGTGGCCCGCGATCCTGCGGCCGATCCGGTCGCGGGGCGTTCCGGTGAGGTCGGGCAGGCGCAGGTCGAAGTCGGCGGCCAGCGCGAAGAGCCGGTCCTTGCTGCCGAAGTACCGCATGACCATGGAGGGGTCGATGCCCGCGTCGGCGGCGATGGCCCGGATGGTGGCCCGGTCGTAGCCGTCCTCGGCGAAGCGTTCGCGGGCGGCGGTGAGGATCGCTCTGCGGGTGGCGTCCGAACGCCGTTCCCTGCTCGTGGCCTGCATGCCAACAACTGTAGGCCAACAGGTGTTGACTTCCCGGGGGCGGCGTGTTGCAGTGAAGTCAACAAGCGTTGGCCAACAAGCGTTGACCTGAAGGAGGGACCATGACCGAAGTGATCGTCGTGGGCGCGGGGCCCACCGGGCTGCTGCTCGCGGGGGACCTGGCGGAGGCGGGGGTCGCGGTCACCGTGCTGGAACGCCGGGACGGCGAGATCTCCAACCTGTCGAGGGCGTTCGTGGTCCACGCCCGGACGCTGGAGCAGCTGGACGCGCGGGGCCTGGCCGAGGCGCTGACGGACACCGGCACGGTCCTGGACGGCCTGCGGCTGTTCGGGCGGGTGCGGGTCGATCTGAGCATGCTGCCCAGCCGCTTCCCCCATCTGGTGGTCACCCCGCAGTACAACGTCGAGCGCCTGCTTCTGGAACGCGCGCTCCGGGCCGGGGCCGAGGTCGTCCACAACGCGGAGGTCGTCGGCCTGTCGCAGGACGGCGCCGGCGTCACCGTCACCACGAACGGTGGGACCTACCGGGCCGCCTACGTCGTGGGCGCCGACGGGATGCGCAGCGCGGTGCGGCACCTGGTCGGGCTGCCCTTCCCCGGCCGGTCGGTGCTGCGGTCCATCATGCTCGCCGACGTGAAGGTCGCCCGGGAGCCCGACCAGGTGCTGACGGCCGACGCGGTCGGGGACGCCTTCGCGTTCATCGCCCCGTTCGGCGACGGCTACCACCGGGTCTTCGCCTGGGACCGCCGCCGTATCCTCCCCGATGACGCGCCGCTGGCGCTCGACGAGGTCCGCGAGGCGACCCGGCGGGCCCTGGGCGACGACTTCGGCATGCACGATCCGCGCTGGCTGTCGCGCTTCCACAGCGACGAGCGCCAGGCCCCGCGCTACCGGGTCGGCCGGGTGTTCCTGGCCGGGGACGCCGCCCACGTCCACTCGCCCGCCGGGGGCATGGGCATGAACACCGGGCTCCAGGACGCCGCCAACCTCGGCTGGAAGCTGGCCGCCGCGCTGCGCGGGGCCCCCGACGCGCTGCTGGACAGCTACCAGGACGAACGCCATCCGGTCGGCCGTTCGGTGCTGCACACCAGCGGCGCGATCGTCCGCGTGGCGCTGGTCAGGTCGTCGGTCGGCCGCGTCCTGCGCGGTCTCCTCGGGCAGGGCGCGCTGGCGGTCCCGGCGGTCCGCGCGCGGGCCGCCGGGCGGATCAGCGGCGTCGGCTTCGCCTACCGCGCGCCCGCCGGGGCGCACCGGCTGGTCGGCACCCGCGCCCCGGACGTCCGGCTCGCGGGCGGCGGCCGCCTGTACGAGGCGCTGCGCGGCGGGCGGTTCGTGCTGGTCGGGGACGCCGACGTCACCGGCTGGGAGGACCGGGTCCGCGTGGCCGGGCACGCCGGGCCGGGCGGGTCGGCGGTGCTGGTCCGGCCCGACGGCCACGTGGGCTGGGCGGGCACGGACGCCGCCGGGCTCCGCCGGGCCCTGACCGCGCTGGCGGGAGCCCCCATGAGCAGGTCAGAGGTTCCACACGCCTGAGGCGGCGGCCTCCTTGACGTACTCGGCGAAGGAGCGCGGCGAGCGTCCGAGGACGCGTTCCACGTCGCCCGACACGGGTGCGCCCGCGTTCCGGGCGACCGAGTCCATCAGGTCCGCGATGGTCCGGGCGATCTCCCCGGGGTGGCCCTGCCGGGACGCCAGGTCGACGAAGGCCGCGCGGTCGAGCGGGGTGTAGCGGACCTCGCGCCCCGAGGCCTCGGAGATGAGGGACGCGGCGGCGCGGAACGACAGCGCCTCCGGGCCGGTCAGCTCGTACACGCGGCCCGCGTGCCCGTCGCCGGTGAGCGCGGCGGCGGCGACGTCGGCGATGTCGCCGGCGTCGACGAACGCCTCGCGCCCCTCACCGGCGGGCAGCGCCAGCTCCCCGGCCAGGACCGGGGGCAGCAGGAAGTCCTCGCTGAAGTTCTGCGCGAACCAGGCGGCGCGCAGGATCGTCCATTCCGGGGCCGCCTCGCGCACGGCCGTCTCGACCGGCTCCTGGTGCGGGTGCGCGCCGCCGCCCTCTCCCCGGGCCGACAGCAGGACGATCCGCCGGACGCCCTCCCGCCCGGCCCGCCGGGCGAACGCGACGACGTGGGCGGGGTCCACGTACTCGACCATGGGGACGAGGTAGACGGCCCCGGCGCCCTCCAGCGCGGGCCCCCAGGTCTCCGGGTCGCCGTAGTCGAAGCGGGTCCCGGTGGAGCGGGAGGCGGCGCGGACGGGGGCGCCGAGGTCGCGCAGCCGGGCGGCCACGCGGCGGCCGGTCTTGCCCCGGCCGCCCAGTACGAGGATCGGTGCTCGGTTCATGACATCCATTCCAGCGCGCGGGATGAGACGTTCACATGGCCGTTCGTCTCGGACGCATGTGAGATCGTCTCGCCGGCTAGGACCCCCGGCCCCACACGAACATCCCGAACGCCGCCAGCAGCAGGGTGATCCCGCAGGCGACGCCGCGCAGGTGGTTCCAGGCGGTCCAGCGGCCCGTGTAGTCGGCCCAGATCCGGGCGGCCTCGGCCGGGTCGGCGGGGATCGACGCGGCGTCCAGGACGTTGTTCAGCGGGACGTTCACCACGGCCGTCGGGGCGATCGAGCCGACCACGTACACCACGGCCGCCGCCAGGAACAGCAGCGCCGCCGTCTTCTGGTCGAGCAGGAAGAACAGCAGGATGGCGGTCAGCAGCGCCGCCACCGGCGTCAGCGTGAAGGAGGACAGGAACAGCGGGTTGAGGATCTTGCGGTTCATGTGCTGCATGGCCTCGATCGCCGTACCCGGCCGCGACGCGTCCAGGCCCGGCATGACCGAGGTGGAGAAGGCGAAGAACACGCCGGTCATCCCGGCGGCCATCAGCAGGGTGACGGCGGCGGGCACGGCGGTGAACAGGGTCTTCACAGGGTTTCCTCTCCTGGCCGGGGACGGGCGCGCGGCCCGGCCCCGGCGGGTCGGGGGGCAGGGGGTCAGGGCGTCCAGACGCCGGTGGCGGCGGTGGTGTGGGCGTAGTCGGCGAAGTCGTTGGGCTCGCGGCCGAGCGCGCGGCGCACCCCATCCTGGGGCTCGGCGTTGCGGCCGTCCAGAACCGTGGTGAACAAGTAGGTCAAAAACGCCACGATGTCCTCGGGCAGGCCGTGGGCGCGCAGCGTGCCCGCGTACTCCTCGACCGGCACCTGGACGTAGGCGATCGGGCGTCCGGTCGCCTTGGCGATCTCGTCGACGGCCTCGGCGAAGGTGAGGGCGCGCGGCCCGGTGATCTCGTAGACCTGTCCGGCGTGGCCGTCCCCGGTGAGGGCGGCCACCGCGACGTCGGCGATGTCGTCGGCGTCGGCGAACGGCTCGGGCACGGACCCGGCGGGCAGCACCACGTGCCCGGCCAGCACGGGCTCCAGCAGGTAGTCCTCGCTGAAGTTCTGCGCGAACCAGGAGCAGCGCACGACCGTCCACTCGACGGGCGCGGCCCGCACGATCCGCTCGCACGCCTGCGCCTCCTCCTCTCCCCGGCCCGACAGCAGCACGATCCGGCGGACCCCGGCGGCGACGGCCGCGTCGGTGAACGCCCGGATCGCGTCGGGCGCGCCGGGGGCGGCCAGGTCGGGGTAGTAGGCCAGGTACACGGCCCGGACGTCGCGGAGCGCGGGCGCCCAGGTGTCCCGGTCGTTCCAGTCGAAGGGCAGGTCGGCGGAGCGGGAGCCCCGGCGGACGGGGACGTCGCGGGCCTCCAGGCGGTCGGCGACGCGGCGGCCGGTCTTGCCGTTGGCGGCGAGGACGAGGGTGAGTTCGTTGCTGTTCGTCATGTCCTCAAGTCAACCGGCGGCGGACTTCGTGGAACATCGTTGAGACGCCGGGCTCCATACGTCAGCGTCTACGGTCCGGCCGCCAGCAGCCGGGAACGGGCCTCGCGCAGCGTGGCGAGGGGGTCGTCGCCGCCGCGGACCTCCAGCACGTGACGGCCGGGGTAGCCGATCCCCCGGAACGCCGCCACCGCCGCGGGCCAGTCCACGACGCCGTCGCCGGGCACCAGGTGCGGGTCGCGGCCGACGCCGTCGGAGTCGTGCAGGTGGGTGTGGGCGAGCAGGTCCCCGGCGGCCTCGATCTCCGCGCGGAGCCCGTCGCCGAGGTGGCCGTTGAAGACGGCGTGGCCGACGTCGAGGCAGATGCCCACCGGGCGGGCGACGCGGGCGAGCGCGGCCCGCAGGTCCCGCACCGAGCGCAGCGTGGGGCCGCGCAGGGTGTGCATGTTCTCCAGGGTCAGGCGCATCCGGCGGGCGCGGGCCCGGTCGGCGATCGCGCGCAGCGCCGGGACGAACCGCTCGACCATCCGGTCCCGGTCGTCACCGTCGTCGCCGAACAGCACCGGGTGGGCGACCGCCAGCTCCGCGCCGAGGCGGTGGCCCAGGTCGAGGGTCCGGCCGCACAGGTCGGCCCACGCGGCGGCGCGCTCGTCGGCCGGGGCGCCCGGCAGCACCGCGTCGAACGGCAGGTGCACCGACCGCACGGCCAGCGGGTGCGCGCGCAGCCAGCCCTCGACGCCCGCGACGTCGGGGTCGGCGCGCGGGTCGAGGTGCATGCCGTCGGCCCACACCTCGGCCTCGGCGAAGCCCGCCCGTTCCAGGGTCTCCAGCGCCCCGGCGAGCGTCAGGCCGGGGCAGCTCCAGGTCGTTCCCACCATCAGTCGGCCGTCCACGGGGCCTCCGCGAGTCGCCGGGGCCTCCATCGAACCACGCGGCGACCGTATCGTGGCGGCATGGACGCGCTGACCGACCTTCTCGACGGCCCCCGCGCGCGGGGCGCGTTCCTGCTGCGGGCGTCGCTGGACCCGCCGTGGTCGGTGCGGATCGAGGACCGCGCGCCGCTGTGCCTGGTCGCGATGGTCCGGTCGGGCGCGTGGATGCGCTACGACGACGGCGAGCGCGTCGAGCTGCGGCCCGGCGACGTGGCGGTCACGCGCGGGCCCGAGCCGTACGTGGTGTCCGACGCCCCGGCGACCGAGCCGCAGATCGTCATCCATCCCGGGCAGCGCTGCACCACCCCCGACGGGGTGAGCCTGTCGGAGGCGATGGACCTCGGCGTGCGGAGCTGGGGCACCGCCCCGGACGGCGCCACGGTCATGCTGGTCGGCGCGTACCAGATGCGCGGGGCGGTCACGCAGCGGCTGCTGGCGGCGCTGCCGCGGCTGGCGGTGGTGCGGCGCGAGGACTGGGACTCGCCGCTGGTGCCGCTGCTCGGCCAGGAGATCGTCCGGGACGAGCCGGGGCAGGACGTGATGCTGGACCGGCTGCTGGACCTGCTGCTGATCACGGTGCTGCGGGCCTGGTTCGCCCGGCCCGGCGCGCGGACGCCCGGCTGGTACCGGGCGCACGGCGACCCGATGGTGGGCCCGGCGCTCCGGCTGCTGCACGACGACGTCGCCCACACCTGGACGGTGGCGGGGCTGGCGGAGAAGGTGGGCGCGTCCCGGGCCGCGCTGGCGCAGCGGTTCGTGAGGCTGGTCGGCGAGCCGCCGATGACGTACCTGACGAGCCTGCGGCTGGCGCAGGCGGCGGACCTGCTGCGCGAGGGCGACGGCACGCTGGACGCCATCGCGCGGCAGGTCGGCTACGGCACGGCGTTCGCGCTGAGCACCGCGTTCAAACGCGAGTACGGCGTCAGCCCGCAGGAGTACCGCTCCGGCGCCCTCGCGCCGTCCTGACGCCGGTCGTCGACAGGGTGGACGTCGCTTGGCACGGATCTTCCCGGCGGGTGTCAGAGGAGTGCGTCGAGGGACCAGGCGGTGATGCCGTCGGAGCCCGATGCGACGAACGCCCGGCCGTCCGGGGTGAACGAGGCGACCGTCTGTTCCGGTCCGGTCCAGAGGACGCGGCCGTCGGTGGCGTCGAACAGCACCGCCAGGTGGTCGTCAGCGGTGAACACGGCCGGGCCTCGGCCGGTCCAGCAGGCCCGGGTCGTTATGGCCGTCCAGGGCAGCGTGGCGTCGATGGTGAGCGTGGCATCGGCCACCACCACGTCCGTCCGGTCCCCGTCCGCCGTGAACAGACAAGCGGTCGGACGGTCTCCACCGGCTGCGACGAGCCCGGTGCCGTCCGGGGAGAAGGCCAGCGCGTGTACCGCCGGAAGGCCGGTGTCCCAGGTCGACAGGGCGGCGCCGGAGGTCGTCTCCCGCACGGAGACCCTGCCGTCCGGCCTGGCGTACGCCAGGCGCCGTCCGGTGTGGTCCAACGCCACGGGCCCGGCTCCGTCCGGCACGGTCAGCAGGACGCGACCGGTCGCCGAGTCGGCCACGGCCACCGCCTGCGCCCCGGGGCTGCCGCCGACGAGCAAGCGCCCGTCGCCGGACTGGGCGAGCCGGACGAAGTCGACCTCACCACCCCCGCCGTCGTCCTCGTGGGGCTCCCCACCGATCGCGAAGCCATGTCGTGGAGCTCCGTCGAGCCCGTATGTCACCGGACCGCCCCTGCCCTCGCCGACGTCCGCGTACCCGATCGTCACCCGCGCGCCGTCGGGGCTGAACACCGCGTCCACCGCCGTCGACTGCTCTGCCAGCACGGCGATCCCGCTCGGCTCTTCAGCGTCGGGATCCGGGCTCAACAGCAGCACATCACCGAGGTCGCCGTTGCCGGTCGCGCCGGCCCCCGCCAGCACCACGCTCAGGTCGTTCGGGCAGGCGACGACGCTGACGTGGAAGTATTCGTCAAGCCGGCACAGCAGTCGATGCGGGGCATTCCTCACAACCACTGATCCTCCCACGGACGGCAGGCGGCACCAGGTTCCGTCCGGATGGCCGATGACTTCCGTCCCGTCGCGTCGTCTACCTGTCGGGAGCGTTCCGCCTGCGGAAGCCCGAGACGAGATGACGAGGAGCGTGCGTGACCGTGGACCAGGAGAACGTGAGCGCCAGCCTGACGATCGCCGCGCCGGCCGCGAGGGTGTTCGCGGTGCTGGCGGATCCGGCGGCCCATTCCGCGATCGACGGGACCGGCTGGGTCCGGGAGGCCGTCGACCGGGCGCCGCTGACCGAGGTGGGGCAGATCTTCCGGATGGACATGTACCACGCCAACCATCCGAACGGCGACTACCGGATGGCCAACAAGGTCCAGGTGCTCGACCCGCCGCGCGCCATCGGCTGGCTGCCGGGTCAGGAGCAGGGCGACGGCCGGCTGGAGTTCGGCGGCTGGACCTGGCGTTACGACCTGGTGCCGCTCGGCCCGTCCGAGACCGAGGTCACGCTCACCTACGACTGGTCGGCGGTGCCGCCGTCCATCCGGGAGTACCTCCGGTTCCCGCCGTTCGGCCCCGACCACCTCACCGACTCGCTGCGCCACCTGGCCGGGCTCGCCGTCGGCGGGTGAGGGCGGCGATCCGCGTGGATCGCCGCCCTCGATGACCGGTCACGACGTCGCTTCGAGGGCGCGGGCTAGCGGAGTGGGGCGGTCAGGGACGCGGTGCCGCCCGCGCGGGACTCGAACGCGACGGCGAGCGTGCCCCGCGCGCCGGGAACGGTCACGGTGCGCACGCCCGCACCGGTCACGGCGACCCGCACGCTGCCGAGGACCCGGCCGTCCCAGACGTGGGCGTGGACCCGGCCGGGCCCGGCGGTGCGGATCCGGAACGTCGTGGAGCCGCCGGAGACGCTCGGCCTCCCGACGAGGCGGGCCCGGGCGGCGGGGCCTCCGGCGAGCGGGACGCCGGTCGCGGCGGCCTGGATGATCGACTGCGGGGACGCCACCGAGCGGGCCGCCTCCGACGGCAGGACCGGCGGCTTGGCGGCGACCCGCGGCGGGGTGAGGCCGGGCAGGGCGGCCAGGCCCCACCGGTAGGGGTCGCCCTGCACGCCGCCCCAGGTGGACCAGCCGATACGGGTCTGGCCGGTCCTGTCCCGGGTGTCGGAGTCGTAGACGAACAGGTTCAGGCCCATGCGGGCGGGGTCGACGGTGCCCGGCAGCGCCGTGAACGGGATCCTCGCCTCGACGGTGTAGCCGGTGTAGGGCGCGGTCACCGACGCCGCCACCCGCATTCCGGGCGCGGTCCGGGCCCCGGGGCCCTGGTGGTTGTCGGCGTCGCGCTGGAAGCAGGGCCTCCCGTCGGCCATCGCGGGGAAGATCCCGGTCTTGAACGTGGTGGAGGTGTTCTCCGAGTCGCCGCGCGGATCGACGGTGATCTCGACGGAGTCGGTGCGCCAGTGCCGCTTGCAGTCGTCGGCGCCGAGGACCGCGCCCCGCGTGTCGTCGCGGACCGTCACCAGGACGTGCAGGGCGTCGGCGGTCCAGGCGACCCGGCCGGTGGCCGAGCAGTCGGCGGGCGACGCGCAGGCGGTGCCCTCCCAGACCCGCGACAGGTCCAGCTCCGGCCCGGGGTACTCGCCGGGGCTCCCCCGGCCGTCGAGGACGGGCGCGGCCGGGGCCTTGGCGAGGGTGGCGACGGGGACGAGCTCCAGGGCCGCCTTCCGCACGTCCGCCGGACCGGAGGCGCTGGTGGTGGTGATGGTGTAGTCGTGGTCGCCGTTGGCGCCGCCCTGGTTGGAGGTCGGCAGCGACGGGTCGGTGTTGCGGACGGTGAACGTGACCGACCCTCTGGCGTTGGCCGCGAGGGTGTAGGGCCTGCTCGCGGCGTCGGCGGCGAACCCCTTGGGCAGGGCGAGGGTGACGGTTCCGGACTGGGCCCTGCCAGTGGTGTTGGTCAGGTCGATCCGCACGGGGCGCGACCGGCCCGACCCGAGCGTGAGGACGCGCTTGACGCGTCCGGCGAGGGCGGGCAGCCCGGCGCGGACGGCCCAGGCGTCGTAGTCGGCGACGCGCGGCAGCGGCTCCTGCTCGCCGGTGACGGCGGGCCCGGCGGGCGCCCCGGGCGCGGCGGCCCCGGTGTCGGCGAGCATCCCGGCCGCGTCGCGGGACCCGCCGGGCCCGGTCGAGCGGCTGTGCAGCTGCGTGAAGTAGTCGCACCCGATCCGGTCCGGGTCGGCGGGGACGTCGGGGAACCCGGCCCACCCCTGGCTGACGTACTGGCGTTGCGCGTCGCGTTCGATCTGCGCCCAGGTCCGGCCGCCGTGGGCGGTGGAGCGGCGGCCCGCCCACACCCCGTACACGACCGCCCTCGGGTCGGCGGGGGTGAACGCCGTCTCGCAGGAGGGTCCGGTCGGCCCGGTCGCGCCGCCGCCCATGAACAGGCGGCGGGGCGCCCACGTCCGCAGCCCCTCGTTCCGGAGCTGGCCGGGGAACGCCGTGCGGTCCGCCGCCGCGAAGTACGCCTCGGCGGCCAGCCGCGCCGCCTCCTGGTGGTGCCCGTGCTGGCCGGGCAGCGGCGCGGGGTCCATCGTGACGACGACCCTGGGCCGGGTCTGGCGGACCAGCCGGACGACCCGTTCCAGGGCGGCCCGGTGGTTCCAGGCGCGCGCGGTGAGCGGGGCGCTGACGGTGTAGTAGAAGTCGACCTCGTCGAGGTAGTGGACGTCGGTGATGCCCGCCCTGCCGACGGCACGGCGCTCCTCGCCCTCGCGCAGCAGCCCGAGCGGCGGGCCCTCCTCGGTGCCGACCGCGTTGCCGCCGCCCTCCCCGCGCGTCACGGTCAGCACGCCGACGCGCGCGCCCCGCTCCCGGAGCTGGCCGAGCGTGGACAGGGTGGACGCCTCGTCGTCGGGGTGCGCCCCGACGAACAGCACGTCGAGGCGTCCCCGTTCGGGGGGCCGTCCGGAAGGCCCCGCCTGCGCCGCGGGGGCGGCGCCGAGGCCGAGCGCGGCGGCCAGCAGCGCGGCCAGCGGCGCGGGCGGCACGGTTCTGCGCATGGTGACTCCTACTCCTTGACGGCCCCCGAGAGCATCCCGGTGATGAAGTGGCGCTGGAGGAAGACGTACAGCACGACGATCGGCGCGGCGATGATCAGCGCTCCGGCGGTGAGCAGCGTGTAGTCGGTCTGGTGCGCGCCCTGGAAGAACGACAGGCCGAGCGGCGCGGTGCGCAGGTCCTCGGCGGAGTTCAGCACCACCAGCGGCAGCAGGAACTCGTTCCAGGTCCACATCGCGACCAGCAGGACCATGGTGAGGACGGCGGGGCGGCCCATCGGCACCAGGACCCGCCACAGCGTGGTCCAGCTGGACGCGCCGTCGATGCGGGCCGCGTCCAGCAGGGCGCGGGGCACGCTGCGGAAGTAGGCGCGCATCCAGAACGACCCGAACGCCACCGACTGCGCGACCTGCGGCAGGATCACCCCGGCGTAGGTGTTGTCGAGGCCCAGCGTCCGCAGGTCGAAGTACAGCGGCACCACCACGGTCTCGGTCGGGACGGTCAGCCCGGCCAGGAACAGCAGGAACAGCGCGCCCGAGCCGCGGAACTCCAGCGTGCCCAGCGCGTACCCCGCCATGATCGACAGCACGGTCGCCAGCGCGACGGTGACCGTCGTGACGATCACGCTGTTGCGCAGGTAGGTGCCGAAGTGGCCGTCCCGCCACGCCCGCTGGAACGCCGACAGGTCGAGGTCGGGCAGGTGCAGCGCCTGCTGCACCGCGCCGACCAGCGGGAACAACGCGACGAACGCGAACGCCACGAGGATGGCGTAGTTGAGGACGCGTTCCCGGGTCCCGATCACGCGGCCCCCCTCCGCCCCTCGGCCAGGCGGCTGATCCCGGCGGTCAGCGCGAACACCAGCGCCGCCAGCGTCACGCCGATCGCGCAGGCCAGGCCGACCTCCCCGGTCTCGAACGTGCGGTGGTACACCTCGTAGGCGGGGACCTTGGTGGCCTCGCCCGGCCCGCCCTTGGTGGTGACGTACACCAGGTCGAAGTTGCGCAGCGCCGCGACCGAGGTGAGCGTCAGCGCCACGCCCAGCTCCCGGCGCAGGCCCGGCAGGGTGACGGCGCGGAACTCGGCGACCGGCCCGGCCCCGTCGATCCGCGCGGCCTCGTACAGCTCGCGGGGGATCTTCTGGACGCCCGCCAGGAACAGCACCATCGCCAGCCCGACCTCCACCCACGTGCCGACCAGCCCGACCGCCGGGAGCGCCAGGTCGAAGTCGCCGAGCCAGCCGCGCGACCAGTCGGGCAGGCCGAGCGCGTGCAGCAGCCGCAGGAACCCGTTGACCGGGCCGTCCGGCGAGTACATCCACTGCCAGGCCACCGCGACCGCGACCATCGCGACCACCTGGGGCAGGAACAGCACCGTCCGGAAGAACGCCAGCCCCCGCACCCGCGTCCGGGACACCACCGCGACCAGCACGAACGCCAGCAGGCACGGGATGACCGCGTAGAAGACGACCAGGACCAGGGCGTGGCCGAACGCGCCGCGCAGCGACGCGTCGGTCACCACCCGGGCGTAGTTGGACAGGCCCGCCCAGGTGCCCGTGCCGAGGCCGTCCCACTCGTACAGCGAGAACCACACCCCGCGGATCACCGGCCACACCAGGAACGCCGCGTAGACCAGCAGGGCGGGCAGGACGTACAGCCACCCGATGTTCCGGGGCGCTCCGGGCGGGCGCCCCCTCCCGCGCGGCGGGGTCACTTCTTCAGGAAGGTCGTGTAGTCCTTCTGCGCGGCCCGCATGGCCTCGTCCGCCGTGGTGCGGCCCGCGACCAGCTCCTGGAGGGGGCCGCCGAACGCGTCGCCGAAGGTGGGCGTGGCGTAGTCGAGGTAGGGGGTGATCCCGTCGCCCTTGCTGAGCGCGTCCCAGGCTGCGGCGATGTCCTTCATCACCGGCTCGGTGGGCTGTTTCGTCGGCGGTTTCAGGGCGGGCAGGTTGCCGGTCTCGACGGACACGTCCATCGCCTCGGGCGAGGTGATGAAGTTGATGTAGGCGGCGGCCACGTCGGGGTGCTTCGACTTGGCGGTGATGGAGAACGGCAGGCTCTCGCCGCCCATCGTCGTGGGCGCCGCGCCCGCCTGCTGCGGGGGCGGGGCCATGAACCCGACCCTGTCCTTCATCCGGTCGTGGAGGTCGGCGGCCCACCAGGTGCCGCCGATCATGAACACGCCCCGTCCCCTGGCGAAGTTGACGGGGGTGTCGTCCCACTTGACGGCGTTGGCGTCCTTGTCGAGGTAGCCCTGCCTTGCCCAGTCGGCGAGTTTCTGCGCGGCCTGCACGTTGGGCCCGTCGGTCCAGGCACCGCCGCGCCCGAACACCAGGTCGCGGACCTTGTCCTTGCCGGTGAGCTGGTCCTGGACGACGCCGTAGACCTGGATGCCGGGCAGCTTCTCCAGGTTCCCGAACGCCAGCGGCTGCTCGCCCCTGCCCTTGGCGGTGGCGAGGGCCCGTTCGAACTCGTCCCACGTCCGGGGCGGCTGGACCCCGATCTTCGCGAGCTTGTCCTTGTTGTAGTAGACGCCGACGATCTCGCCGTTGAGGGACAGCCCGTACAGGTCGCCCGACCCGATCGACCTGCCGTCGGGGGTGACGCTGTTGAGGTCGGTGAGGCCCTTGGGGTAGCGCTTGGTCCAGCCGTAGACCTGGTCGTAGGGCTTGAGGGACAGCAGCATCCCGGCCTTGACGAACTGGCCCATCGCGGCGTAGCCCTGGTTGGCCTGCACGACGTCGGGCGGGTTGCCGCCCGACAGCGCCAGCCGCAGCGTCTTCTGCAGGTCGGTGAACGACCGCGCCACCCGGTTGATCTTGACGTTGGGGTACCTCGCCTGGAAAGCGGCGTTCAGCTTCTCGATCTGCCGCCGCTGGCCGCCCTGGACCTCCTGGTCCCAGACGGTGAGCGTCACGTTCCCCGCCTTCGCCACGTCGGTGCTCACCGATGCGGGCGTCCGGGCGGCGGGCCGGTCCCCTCCCCCGCCCGGCGCGCACGCCGCGGCCGCCAGCGCGGCGGCCCCCAGCACGACGGTTCCCAGCAGCGTCCTCCGCCCGACCGGTGTCTGCATCTACGGTTCCCTTCGGGGTGTCGGCGGTTCCCTTCGCAGGGTGGGCTCGGCGCGCACGACCGTGTCGGCGGCCGCGTCGGGGATGAACGGGATCACGAACGCGTACTCGGCCAGGACCGACTCGGGCACCTCGCCCGACTCGCCGAACGCCGCGATCTCCCCCCAGCACGGCGATCCCAGCGATCCGCTGCGGTGGCGCACCGACAGGCCCGCGCACAGGTTGGCGAACCGCAGGCGCTCGGGCAGCGGCAGCTCCGCCAGGGTCGCGAACACGAACCCGGCGGCGAACACGTCCCCGGCTCCGGTGGCGTCCAGCGCCCGCACCGGCAGCGCGTCGGTCTCGGCCCGCTCCCCGGTGCGCGAGTCGATCGCCACCGCGCCCCCGGAGCCGCGTTTGACGACCACGACCGGCAGCCGCTCGGCGAGGGCGCGGGCGGCGTCCTCGGGGGTGCCGGTGCGGGTGTAGGCCATGGCCTCCACGGCGTTGGGCAGGAACACGTCCACGTGCTCCAGCCGGTCCAGGACCTCGGCCGACCAGGCGCCGGTGGGGTCCCAGCCGAGGTCGGCGAAGACGGTCGCGCCCCGGCTGCGCATCGCGCGGGCCCAGCCGGGGACCGGGCGGTCCACGTCGACGAAGCAGGCCCGCGCGTCCGGCGGGTCCCCGCCGACCAGGTCGTCCTCGCCGACGGGCGCGGGGCGCTCGTAGGTGACCATGCTGCGGTCGGCGTCGTAGGCCATCGACACCGTCACCGGCGTCGCCCAGTCCGGGACCAGCCGGGACCGGCTGAGGTCCACGCCCTCCTGGACGGCGAGGGTCCGCCACAGGTAGGAGCCGAACAGGTCGTCGCCGAACGGCGCGGCCAGCCCGACCCGCAGGCCGAGGCGGCTCATCGCGACCGCGATGTTGGCGACCCCGCCGGGGGCCGAGCCGAGGCCGTCGGTGACGATCTCGGTGCCGGGCGGCGGCAGCCCCGGCAGTCCCGTGAAGATCATGTCCATGAAGACCCGGCCGGACAGGAACACGTCCAGCCCGGTCCGGCCCTCGTGCAGCCGTTCGCCGGCGGGCTCGCGCTCGGGGCAGGGGTCGTCCAGTGACGGCTCCGGCACGGCCGGGCGCGCGTCCGCGGTCTGGGTCACGGCGCCTCCACGGTGAGGCCAACGGCGGGTGTCGCGACGATAACCCGGCGATGCGCTGGAAGGCACGTTCCACGGACCAAAATGATCATATTTTCCGGGGCGGTGCGGCCCGGTGGCGGCGCGGCGCGCCCGGCGCGGCCCTCCGTCCGGCCCCTTCTTCCGGAAAGGTTCCCGGCGCCGACCGATGATGTTGGGAACGCGTTGTCCCCTCGGTTCACCGGCGGTGTTTCCCTGGCTTCACGCCTTTCCCACCGCGTGAAAGGAAGGCGCGGAGGGGCGGTGTGATGTTCCTCCCGACCGGCATGACCTCGGCATTCGTGGGCAGGGGGGCGACATGAGCGAAAAGAACGAACACCCCGGCCGGCGGGCGGAGGAGGACGAGGCCGCGCGGCGCGAGGGACCGCGCGGCGACGTGGGCCCCGGCGGCGGGGGCGAGGGCGACGTGACGTTCGAGTTCCGGCCCGAGCCCGTGCGGCAGCGCGAGAGCGAGGGGCACGGCCCCGCCGAGGCGCCCCAGGTGGAGCCGGAGGACAAATGAACGGCGGGGAAATCCGCGGTGGCCGCCGCCGGTGGGAACCGGCGCGGACGCGGCGGCGTTTCTCTCCGTGATCCGCCATTCCCTTATGGCATGATGCGGGCACATTCGGACTGACACAAGGAGTGAGATGACCACCAAGCCGACCGAGGGCGATCTTCTTGCCGTGTTCACGCGGGCCGACCTCGGCGGTGACGAGCAACTCGACCTGATGGAGTTCACCCTGGTCCTGGACAGCCTCGGGATGTCCTGGTCCAAGGCGGAGGTGCAGGACCGCTTCGAGAAGGCCGACACCAACCGCGACGGGCTGATCTCCTTCCCGGAGTTCCGGGCGCTGCTCGAGACCCAGGGCTGGGCCGAGGGCGGACTGCAGACCGCGCGCGGCTGAGCCCGCGGTCGTCACCGCGTTGACCCCGTCCGGTGCCGCGCCCGCGCGGCGGCGGCACCGGACCGCCCCCGTGGACGCCCCCTGCCCGGATGCACGGCCGGATGCGCGGCCGGGAACGTGGCCGGGTGCGGGCGGGGATCTTGCCGGGTGCGGTGGGCGGGGTTATCTTCCGGTCACCACTGGGACGCCCGGAAGGCGTGGTGATGTCCGTGCGCGCGCGTTGGTCCTCGCTGGTAGTCGCGGTCGTCGCCGCGTTGTCCCTGGTGGGCGCGGTGCCCGCGCGGGCGGCGGAGCCGGACTGGTCCCGGCCCGGCCCGCACGAGGTCGCCGTGGAGGTCCTCCCGGCGCACACGCTCTTCTATCCGAAGCACCCCGGCCCCGGACGGCGGCCGGTGATCCTGTGGGGGAACGGCACCGCCGCCATCCCCCTGTTCTATGTGAGCCTGCTGCGGCACTGGGCCGGTCACGGGTTCGTCGTGGCCGCCGCCAACACCCCCATGTCGGGGACGGGCCGGGAGATGCTCGCCGGGCTCGACGTCCTGGCCGCGCGCGATGCCGGGACCGGCCTGCTGGGCGGGAGGATCGACCTGCGGCGCGTGGCGGCCAGCGGGCACTCCCAGGGCGGGGCCGGTGCGATCAACGCCGCCGCCGATCCGCGCGTGGTGACCGCCGTCCCGATCCAGCCGGGCGGGCGGGCCGACGGGGCGCGGCTGCGCGGGCCCGCGCTGTTCCTGGCCGGGGAGAAGGACTCGATCGTGACGCCCGCCGAGGTCAGGCGGTACTTCGACGCCGCCGGGCAGGTGCCCGCGATCTACGCCGAGCTGCGGGGCGCCGACCACTTCACCCCGCTGGCGGACGGCGGGGGGTACCGGGGGCCCACGACGGCGTGGCTGCGTGCGACGCTGCTCGGCGACGCCCGGGCCAGGGCCCTGTTCTCCGGTCCCGGCTGCGGGTACTGCGCTGACCCGCGGTGGTCGGCGTTCGTGCGCAACGCCGGGGCGGGCGGCGCCTGACCGTCCGCCCCGGCGGCGCGTGTCAGACCCGGCGGCCGCGCAGCGCGCGGTAGCGCCGCACGAGCGCGGCGGTGGACGGGTCGGGCGCGCCGTCCTGCGGTTCCTGCGCGGTCAGCGCCGGGGTGAGCTGGTTGGCCATCACCTTGCCGAGCTCGACGCCCCACTGGTCGAACGAGTCGATGCCCCACACCACGCCCTGCGTGAACGTGATGTGCTCGTAGAGCGCGACCAGCTGGCCGAGGACCGAGGGCGTCAGCTTCGGCGCGAGGATCGTGCTGGTGGGCCGGTTGCCCGGCATCACCTTGTGCGGCACGACGGCGGCGGGGGTGCCCTCGGCGGCGATCTCGTCGGCGGTCTTGCCGAACGCCAGCGCCGAGGTCTGCGCCAGCAGGTTGGCGGTGAGCAGGTCGTGCATGCCCTCCCCGCCCTCGGCGGCGGCGTCCCGGAACGGCTCGGCGAAGCCGATGAAGTCGGCCGGGACCAGCCGGGTGCCCTGGTGCAGCAGCTGGTAGAACGCGTGCTGGCCGTTGGTGCCGGGCTCGCCCCAGAAGATCTCGCCGGTCTGGGCGATGACGGGGACGCCGTCGGCGCGCACCGACTTGCCGTTGGACTCCATGGTGAGCTGCTGGAGGTAGGCCGGGAAGCGGGCCAGGCGCTGGCTGTAGGGCAGCACCGCGTGGGTCTGGGCGCCGAAGAAGTCGGTGTACCAGACGCCGAGCATCGCCATCAGCACCGGCATGTTCTCCTCGAACGGCGCGGTGCGGAAGTGCTCGTCCATCGCGTGGAACCCGGCGAGCATCTCGCGGAACCGCTCGGGCCCGACGACGACCATCAGGGACAGGCCGATGGCGCCGTCGAAGGAGTAGCGGCCGCCGACCCAGTCCCAGAAGCCGAACATGTTGTCGGTGTCGATGCCGAACTCGGCGACGCGCTCGGCGTTGGTGGACACCGCCACGAAGTGCCGGGCCACGGCCTTGTCGTCGCCCAGCCGCTCGACGAGCCACTGCCGAGCCACCTTGGCGTTGGTGAGGGTCTCCAGGGTGCCGAAGGTCTTGGAGGCGACGATGAACAGCGTCTGCTCGGGGTCGACCTCGTCGAGCACGCGGGTGATGTCGGCGGGGTCGATGTTGGAGACGAACCGGGCGGTGATCCCCGCGTCGGCGTAGTCGCGCAGGGCCTCGTAGGCCATGGCGGGGCCGAGGTCGGAGCCGCCGATGCCGATGTTGACGACCGTGCGGATCGGCTTGCCGGTGTGGCCGGTCCACTCCCCCGACCGGACGCGGTCCGAGAAGGCGGCCATCCGGTCGAGCACCTCGTGGACGTCACGCACCACGTCCTGGCCGTCCACGACGAGCCGGGCGTCGCGGGGCAGCCGCAGGGCGGTGTGCAGCACCGCACGGTCCTCGCTGACGTTGATGTGCTCGCCGGTGAGCATCGCCTCGATCCGCTCGCGCAGCCCCGCGGCCCCCGCCAGCGCCGTCAGCAGCCGCACGGTCTCGGCGGTGACGCGGTGCTTGGAGTAGTCCAGGTACAGGTCGGCGGCGGTCACGTTCATCCGGCCGACCCGCTCCGGGTCCTCGGCGAACAGCTCGCGCAGGTGCCGGACGGACACCTCGGCGTGGTGTTCGGCCAGCGCGGACCACTCGGCGGTCTCGGTGATATCAGTCACGGTCCTCTTCTCCTCGCCATGCCAGGCGAACGCCGACGGCGCCCCCAGGAAGGAACTGCCTCACGCCCCCGCGGCGATCTTATTTCGGCGTTCGCTCGCATGGACGCCAACCCGCGCGGGGCGCGCCGTCTTCCCGGCACGCCCCTACCCCGCGCGGGACGCGTCGAACGCGACGCCGATCACCGGTCCCCGAAGATCATCGGTGCGCGTACAGTGGCCGGGGACCACGGGAACGGCGGAGGCGAGGGCGGGGATGGACGAGCGGCGCTTCTGGGTCGGGACCTACACCGGCGCGATGGGACCGGGCGAGGGCGTCTACCTGGTGCGGCGCGGCCCGGACGGCGCGCTGCGCGACCCGGTGCTCGCGGCGCGCGCGACGAGCCCGTCCTACCTGGCCCGGCACCCGCGCCTGGAGGTGCTGTACGCGGTCGGCGAGGACGCCGAGGGTTCGGTCACGGCGTTCGCCGTCGAGGACGGCGCGCGGCTGCGGCCGCTGGGGTCGCGCCCGGTTCCGGCCGATCCCTGCCACCTGGCCGTCTCGCCGGACGGCGCGACGCTGCTGGTGGCCAGCTACACCGCCGGGACGGTCGCCGCGCAGCGCCTGGACGCCGCGGGCGCGTTCACCGGCGACCCGGCGCTCTTCCAGGGGAGCGGCGGCGGCCCGCGCGCCGACCGCCAGGAGGGCCCGCACGCGCACGCCGTCGCGTGGGCCCCGGACGGCACGGTGCTGAGCGTCGACCTGGGCGCGGACCTGGTGCGGGCCTTCCGCCGCACGCCCGGCGGCCTGGAGCCCGTCGCCGAGATCCCGGTCCCGGCCGGGTACGGCCCGCGCCACCTGGTCGTGCGTCCCGGCGGCCAGGTGTACCTGCTGACCGAGCTGGAGCCGCGCGTCCTGGTGCTGACGCCGGGCGACTCGTACGCCGACCTGAAGGTGACCGCCGAGTCGCCCGCGACCGCGGGCGACCCCGGCCCCGGATCGCTGTGCGCGGCGATCCGGCTGGGCGGCGACGGCCGCTTCGTCTACACCTCCACCCGGGGCGCCGACGTCGTCACCACGCACCGGGTGCTGGACGGCGGGGCGCGCCTGGAGCCGGTCGCCGACGTGCCGACCGGGGCGTCCTGGCCGCGCGACTTCGTGCTGGACGGCCCGTGGCTGCACGTGGCGCACCAGCACGCGGGCGACGTGCGCACGTTCCGGCTGGACGAGGAGACCGGCGTTCCGGCGCCGGTGGGCGGGACCGTCGCGGTGCCCGCCCCCGTGTGCCTGCTGCCCGCCTCCTGAGCGCCCGCCCTCCGCGCGCTACTTCTTGAGCAGCGGCGTCATCTGGTCGATGGCGTAGGGGATGCTCAGCACGGTGTTGAACGACAGCGCCGCGCCGATCGGCGGGTCCTGGTAGGTCAGGAACAGGTCGCGGCCCTCCCTGGCGACCTTCAGCTCCTTGTAGACCCTGTCGTTCCTGATGCGCTCGTGGGGCTCCTTGCCGGTGGTCAGCCACACCAGGCGGTCGACCTCCAGCATGTTCAGCCCCTCGGAGCCGAACTCGGCGACGTTGGACTTGCCCGCCGCCCTGGTGATGTTCTCGGGGACGGTGAAGCCGAGCTCGGCCAGGAACGCCGACTTGGGGTCGCCCTTCTGGAACGCCGAGTAGGTGCCGGCCTTGAAGCTGTCGGCGGCCACGGCCGTCTTGCCGCGCCACTGCGGGTTGTCCTGGCGGACCTTGGCGAACCGGGCCTGCATGCCGTCGATCAGCTCCTTGGCCTTGGCGTCCTGCGCCAGGGCCTTCCCGGCGAGCCGGGTGTACTCCTGCCACGGCGCGGCGTAGGGGTCGAAGCCCTTGGGCTGGGCGACCACGGGGGCGAGCTTGGAGAGCCTGTCGTAGTTCTCCTTGGTGACGCCCGCGTACATCGCGAAGATCAGGTCGGGCTTGAGGGAGACGAGCTTCTCGAAGTCGACGCCGTCCTCGCGCAGGCCGAGCACGGTCGGCTCGGCGCCGGCCCAGGCGGCCTGGGTCCACGGCCAGTCGGTGAACGGCTTGCGCTGGAACCAGTCGACCACGCCGACCGGCCGGTACCCGAGCGCCAGCACGGGCTCGTGGTCGCTGAGGCCGATCGTGACGATCCGTTCCGGCCGCTTCCGGATCTCGGTGGTGCCGAAGGAGTGCTCCACGGTGACGGGGAAGGAGCCGCCCGCCGCGTTCGGACCGGCGGGGGCGGGGCCGTCGTCCTTGGCGCCCGATCCGCAGGCGGCCAGGGACAGTCCCAGCGTCAGGGCGGCGAGCGCCGCGGTCAGGCGCCGGGTACGCCGCGCGCCCGCGCGGGTCTTGCGGAGATAAGGCATCGTGTCCTCTTCGGGTGGGGCCGGCCGGCCTGGTGATACTAAGGTGAGGCTTACCTAAGATCAACACCGGAGCCGGACCTCCCCCTTAGATCGGATCTTCGTGACGCTCTCCACCGCCCCTCCCCCGGCGGTCGCCGCCGGGACGGGCCGCACGGCCCGGCGGACCCTGGTGCTGTCCGTGGCCGCCGCGGTCCTCGTCTTGCTCTGCCTGGTGTCGCTGGCCGTCGGCAGCCGCTCGATCCCCCTCGACGCGGTCGTGCGCGCGCTGTGGGACCCGGCGCATCCGGCGGTGGACGCCGAGACCGAGGCGATCGTGCGCGGCACCCGCGCGATGCGCACCCTCGTCGCCGTGCTGACCGGCGCGGCGCTGGGGCTGGCGGGCGCGGTCATGCAGGGGCTCACCCGCAACCCGCTGGCCGACCCGGGGCTGCTCGGCGTCAGCGCGGGCGCGGCGTTCGGCACCGTGGTCGCCGCCGGGCTGCTCGGGCTGACCGGGCTGCTCGGGTCGATCTGGTTCGCCTTCGGCGGCGCGCTCGCCGCCGCGGTCGCGGTGTACCTGCTGGGCAGCCGGGGCCGGGGCGGGGCCTCGCCGGTGAAGCTGGCCCTGGCCGGGGTCGCGGTGACGGCGCTGCTGGACTCGCTGACCAGCGGGATCGCCCTGACCGACCCCGAGGCGCTGGACCGCTACCGGTACTGGTCGGCCGGCTCGCTGACCGGGCACGACGGGGCCACGCTGGCGCGGGTGGCGCCCTTCCTGGCGGCCGGGGCGCTGCTGGCGCTCAGCATCGCGCCCGCGCTCGACAGCATCGCCCTCGGCGACGACGTCGCGACGTCGCTGGGCCGGCGGCTGGGCGCGGTGCGGATGCGCGCGGCGCTGGCGGTCACGCTGCTGACCGGCGCGTCCGTCGCCGTCACCGGGCCGATCGTGTTCGTCGGGCTGGTGGTGCCGCACCTGCTGCGGTCCCTCATCGGCCCCGGCCACCGCTGGCTGCTGCCGGGGTCGATGCTGGTCGCGCCCGGCGTGCTGCTGGCGGCCGACATCCTCGGCCGGGTGGTCGCGCGGCCGCAGGAGATCGACGTGAGCCTGGTCGCCGCGTTCCTCGGCGGCCCCTTCTTCATCGCCCTGGTCCGGCGGCGGCGGATGGCGGGGCTGTAGGCGATGCGCGCGAAGACGACGAGGGCGACGGAGACGATGGGGACGACGAAGACGATGGACGCGACCCGGAAGGTGGCCTTCCGGCTGGACCGGCCCGCCGTCTCCGGCACGGTGCACGTGCGGACGGCGCTGGTGGGGCTGGCGCTGGCGGCCGTGACGTTCCTGGTGTTCTGCGGGACGGTCGCGTTCGGCAGCGGCGGTTACACGGTGCCGCTCACGCAGGTGGTGCCCGCGCTGTGGGGCGGCGGCGACACCGCCTCGCTGTTCGTGGTGCGCGAGCTGCGGCTGCCGAGGGCGTCGGTCGCCCTCGCGGCGGGCGCGGCGTTCGGCGCGGCGGGCGCGGTCTTCCAGTCGGTGACGCGCAACCCCCTGGCCAGCCCCGACATGCTCGGCATCACCCAGGGCGCGGGCGCGGCGGTGGCCGCCGGGATGGTGCTGGGCACCGGCGCCGGGCTCGGCACGCAGGCCCTCGGGCTGGCGGGGGCGCTGACGGCCGGGGTCCTGGTGTACGCGCTGGCGTGGAACCGGGGCACGACCGGGTACCGGATCGTGCTGGTGGGCGTCGGGGTGAGCTGGATGGGCCTCAGCCTCACCTACCACCTGCTCAGCCGGGCCGAGCTGTACCAGGCGCAGAAGGTGCTGGGCTGGCTGGTCGGCAACCTCAACGACCGGGGCTGGGAGCACGCCCGGCCGACGGCGCTGGCGCTGGCGGCGCTGCTGCCGGTGCTGCTGCTGCTCGGCCGCCTGCGCCGGACGCTGATGCTGGGCGACGAGGTCGCCGCCGGGCTCGGCACGCCGGTCCAGCGCACCCGGCTGGCGCTGCTGCTGTGCGGGACGGCGCTGGCGGCGTTCGCGACCGCCGCGGCCGGTCCGGTGCTGTTCGTCGCGCTGGCCTCGCCGCAGATCGCCCAGCGGCTGACCCGCGCCGCCGCCCCGCCGGTGGCGGCCGCCGCGCTCACCGGGGCGTCGCTGGTGCTGGTCTCCGACCTGGTCGCCCAGCGGGCGTTCGGCTCGCTGATGCTGCCCGTCGGCGTGGTGACCGGGGTGCTCGGCGCGCCGTTCCTGCTGTGGCAGCTGGCGCGCGCCAACCGGTCGGGCTCGGGCGGGTGAACGCGGCGGCCCCTTGAATTCGCCTCGGCGCGGGCGGGGCCGGAGGATCGTGCGGCGGGCCGGGGCCGGGCCGGGACCGTCAGGACCCCTGCCCCTCCTGGGCGGCGATGTCCTTGCGGATCTCCTCCATGTCCAGGGCGCGGGCCTGGGCGACCAGGTCCTCCAGGACGTGCTCGGGCAGCGCGCCCGGCTGGGAGAAGACCATCACGTTGTCGCGGATGATGGCCAGCGTCGGGATCGAGGTGATCTGGAACGCCTCGGCCAGCTCCTGCTCGGCCTCGGTGTCCACCTTGGCGAACACGACGTCCTCGTGGCGCTCGGAGACCTTCTCGTAGACCGGCGCGAACTGGCGGCACGGCCCGCACCACGACGCCCAGAAGTCGATCAGGACCATGTCGTGGGACTCCACCGTCTCGGTGAAGGTCTCCTTGGTCAGCTCGATCGTGGCCATGCTCTCCTCCTGGATCCTCGGGCGGGCCGGGTGCGCGGTCGGCCACCGGCGCCCCGTACAACCGGAGGAGGGCCGTCCGCATTCCGCCCGATCACTTGCTGGGTTCCGGCGCGTCGCAGGAGATCTTGGGGTTGAGGCCGATGTAGTTGAGCGGCCCCGCGATGATCGTCACCAGGATCGTCCCGACCTTGCTGCAGTTCTCGACCTCGCCCGTGTAGTAGCCGCGCTGCCCGCCCGCGATGGCGCCGATCACCAGCCAGACGATGAGTACGAGCGATCCGATCCTCATGACATGACCTCTCTTCCAACGGCGGTGTCGGACCTGTCCCCGCAAAACGGGACAGAAAACGGCGCCCAGATCATGTTTTGCCCGCTTCGTGGCTCTCCTGGTTTGATAAGGCTTACCTAAGTTGCTGATCATCGAAGTGGGGGGACGTGGACGAGGCGCTGACAGGGCGGCGGGTGCTGTGGGGCGCCGTCCGGGGACAGTGGCGGGACGTGACGGTCAGCTCCGTCCTCGCCTCCGGGCACCAGATCGGCGAGACGCTGGTCCCCGTCCTGATCGGCCTGGCGGTGGACCGGGCGATCGGGCGCGGCGACGGCGGCGCGCTGCTGCTGTGGCTGGCCGTCCTCGCCGTCGTCTACCTCGGCCTGTCGTGGGGCTTCCGGCTCGGCGCCGGAGCCGGGGAGCGGGCCGGGGCCCGCGCCGCCCACGGCCTGCGGACCGCGCTGGTGCGGCGGGTCCTGGACCCGCGCGGCGGCGCCGCCGACGGGCGGCTGCCCGGCGCCCTGGCCACCATCGCCACCGAGGACGCCCGGCGCGTCGGCGCGGTCAACGTGGCGGTCTTCGCCGGGGTCGCGGCGCTGGTGGCGATCGTGGTGGCGGCCGTGGTGCTGCTGCGGGTGTCGCTCCCGCTCGGCCTGCTGGTGCTGCTCGGCACCCCCGCGCTGCTGGCGGCCGGGCACCTGCTGAGCAAGCCCCTGGAGCGCCGCAGCCACGCCGAGCAGGAGCGCGCCGCCCACGCCTCGGCCGTCGCCGCCGACCTGATCGGCGGGCTGCGGGTGCTCAAGGGCATCGGCGCCGAGTCGGCCGCCGTCCGGCGCTACCGGCGCATCAGCGGCGAGTCGCTGACCGCCACGGTCCGCGCGGCGCGGGCCGAGGCCTGGCAGAACGGCACCGTGCTCGCCCTCACCGGGACCTTCATCGCGATCGTCGCGCTGATCGGCGGGCGGCTCGCGGCGGCCGGCGACATCTCCCTGGGCGACCTGGTCACCGCCGTCGGCCTGGCGCTGCTGCTGCTCGGACCGCTCCAGGTGCTGGCGTGGGTGAACACCGAGTTCGCGCAGGCGCGGGCCTCGGCCGCCCGGATCGCCGAGGTGCTGGCCTCCCCCGCCGCCGTCCCGCCCGGCGACGCCGAACCGGCGCGCCCGGTGCGCGGGCACGTCCGGCTGACCGGCGTGACCTGCCGCACGCTGCGCGGCCTCGACCTGGAGGCGCGGCCCGGCGAGCTGGTCGGGGTGGTCGCCGCCGACCCCGCCGACGCCGTCGCGCTGCTGCGCTGCCTGGGCCGCGAGCGCGATCCCGACGACGGCGCGGTGGAGCTGGACGGCGTCCGGCTGGCCTCGCTCGACCCCGGCGACGTGCGGCGGGAGATCCTGGTGGCCCCGCACGACGCCGACCTGTTCGACGGCACCCCGCTGGACAACGTCTCCGCCGCCGCCCGCCTCGACGCGCGCGCGGCCCTGGCCGCCGCCGGAGCCGACGACGTGGACGCCGCCGCCCCGGTCGGCGAGGGCGGCCGGTCCCTGTCGGGCGGGCAGCGGCAGCGGGTCGCGCTGGCCCGCGCGCTGGCCGCCGACGCACCCGTGCTGGTGCTGCACGACCCGACGACCGCCGTCGACGCCGTCACCGAGGCGCGGATCGCCGACGGGATCCGCGCCCTGCGCACCGGCCGCACGACGATCGTGGTGACCACGAGCCCGGCGCTGCTGGCCGTCACCGACCGCGTGGTGCTGCTGACCGGCGGCCGGGCCGCCGACACCGCGCCGCACGCCGAGCTGGTCGACCGGCACGACGACTACCGGACGGCGGTGCTGGCATGACCCCCTCCCCCGAGTCCCCCGAGTCCCCCGAGTCCCCCGGGGCTCCCGACGCCCTGCTCCCCACCGCCTCCGGCGCGCGCGTGCGCGCCGTGCTCGGCGAGCTGGTCCGCCCGCACCGGGGGCTGGCCGCCGCCGGCTTCACCGTGCTCGCCGCCGCGACCGGCGTCGGGCTGCTGACCGCCCCCGCGCTCGGCCGCGTCGTCGACATCGTGGCCGACCACCGGCCCGCCTCGGCCGTCACGCCCGTGGCGGTGCTGCTGGTGGCCGTCGCGGTCGTCCAGGGCCTCGCCACGGCGGCCGGGCTGTCGCTGGTGTCGCGGCTCGGCGAGACCGTCCTGGCCCGCCTGCGCGAGCGGTTCGTCGAACGCGCGCTGTCCCTCCCGCTGGCGGAGGTCGAGCGGGCGGGCACCGGCGACCTGACCGCGCGCGTCACCGGCGACGTCTCGCTGGTCGCCGAGGCGGTCCGGCGGGCGCTGCCCGAGCTGGTCCGCTCCGGCCTGGCGATCGTCCTGACGCTGGCCGCGCTGGCGCTGCTGGACTGGCGGTTCCTGCCGGCGGCGCTGGTGGCGCTGCCCGTCCAGGTCGCCACGGCCCGCTGGTACGTGCGGCGCGCGACGTCGCTGTACGCGCGGCAGCGGATCGAGACGGGCAGGCAGCAGCAGCGCCTGCTCGACAGCATCGGCGGGGGCGCGACCGTGCGCGCGTTCCGGCTGGAGGACGACCACACCGAACGCGTCGCGCGTTCCTCCGGGTCGGTCGTGGACTGGACCCTGCGGGGCGTCCACCTGGTGCTGCGGTTCTACAACCGGCTGCACGTGGCCGAGTTCGCCGGGCTGGCCGCCGTGCTGGCCGCCGGGTTCTGGCTGGTGCGGGGCGGGTCGGTGTCGGTCGGCACCGCGACCGCCGCCGCGCTGTACTTCCACAACCTGTTCGCCCCGATGAACACCGTGCTGGTGCTGCTGGACGACGCGCAGGCCGCCGCCGCGGGCCTGGCCCGCCTCGTCGGGGTCGCCGACCGTCCCGCCGCCGAGGCCACCGGCCGCCCGGCCCCGGCCGAGGCGACGGTGTCGGCCAAGGGCGTCGAGCACGCCTACCTGCCGGACCGCCCCGTGCTGCACGGCGTGGACCTGGACCTGCGGGCCGGGGAGCGCGTCGCGCTCGTCGGCGCCAGCGGCGCGGGCAAGACGACGCTGGCCCGGATCGTCGCGGGCGTCCACCCGCCGGCGGGGGGCACCGTGCGGCTCGGCGGCGTCGCCCTGGACGAGCTGGGCCCGGACGCGACCCGCCGCGCCGTCGCGCTGGTCACCCAGGAGGTCCACGTGTTCGCCGGGCCGCTCGCCGACGACCTGAGGCTGGCCCGCCCGGACGCCTCCGACACCGACCTGCGCCGGGCGCTGGACCGGGTCGGCGCGCTCGGCTGGGCCGAGACCCTGCCCGAGGGCCTGGACACCGTCGTCGGCGAGGGCGGCCACCGCCTCACCGGGGCGCAGGCCCAGCAGCTCGCGCTGGCCCGGCTGGTGCTGGCCGACCCGCCGGTCGCGGTGCTGGACGAGGCGACGGCGGAGGCGGGCAGCACCGGCGCCCGCGCGCTGGAGCGGTCCGCCGCCGCGGCCGTGGAGGGCCGCACCGCGCTGATCGTCGCGCACCGCCTCACCCAGGCCGCCGCCGCCGACCGCGTGCTGGTCATGGACGGCGGGCGCGTCGTGGAGAGCGGCACCCACGCCGAGCTCCGCGACGCGGGCGGCCGCTACGCCGAGCTGTGGGCCGCCTGGTCCGGCTCCCGCACCGCTCCCTGACCCCGTCCGGCCCCGTCGGGAAGGCTGATCCATGACCGTGACCGAGCAGAACGTCCCGGAGCTGAGCGCCGCCGGGCTCCGGCTGGCCTACGACGGCCGCGTCGTCGTGGACGACCTGGACCTGACCGTCCCGCCCGGGAAGGTCACCGTCATCGTCGGGGCCAACGCCTGCGGCAAGTCCACCCTGCTGCGGGCGCTGGCGCGGCTGCTGTCGCCCCGGGCGGGGCGGGTGCTGCTGGACGGGCGCGCGCTGTCGTCGATCCCGACGCGGGCGCTGGCGCGGCGGCTGGGCATCCTGCCCCAGTCGCCCGTCGCGCCGGAGGGCCTGACCGTCGGGGAGCTGGTGGGCCAGGGCCGGTCGCCGCACCAGACGTGGTGGCGCCAGTGGTCGGCCGACGACGAGCGCGCCGTCGCCCGCGCCCTGGAGTGCACCGGGATGACCGACCTAGCCGGCCGGGCGGTGGACGAGCTGTCGGGCGGGCAGCGGCAGCGCGCCTGGATCGCGATGGCCGTCGCGCAGGAGACGCCGGTCCTGCTGCTGGACGAGCCGACGACCTACCTCGACCTCGCCCACCAGGTCGACGTGCTGGACCTGGTCGTCGACCTGAACCGCGACGAGGGCCGCACCGTCCTGATGGTGCTGCACGACCTGAACCAGGCGTGCCGGTACGCCGACCACATCGTCGCGATGAAGGCCGGCAGGGTCGTGGCGCGGGGGGCGCCCCGCGAGGTCGTCACGGCGGCGCTGGTCGCCGACGTGTTCGGCCTGGAGTGCGAGATCGTGCCGGATCCGGTCAGCGGCACGCCGCTGGTCATCCCGATCGGCCGCCACCACCGGGCGCCGGGCGCCCCCGCCTGAGCGGGGGCGCCCCTCCTCCCCGGCCGGCGGCTCAGCCGGTCCGCTGCGGGACGTTCCAGGGGTTGTCGTCGCGCAGCGGCTCCGGCAGCAGCTCCGGCGGCCAGTTCTGGAACGCCACCGGGCGCAGGAACCGCTCGACGGCGGCCGTGCCCACCGAGGTGGTGAGCGGCGCGGTGGTCGCCGGGAACGGCCCGCCGTGCTGCATGGCGGAGGTGACCGACACGCCGGTGGGCCACTGGTTCCACAGCACCCGGCCGCTGCGGTCGACCAGCGTCGCCGCCAGGGCCGCCAGGTCGGCGGCCTCGTCGGGCTCGGCGTGCAGCGACGCGGTGAGCTGGCCGGGCAGCGCGGCGACGGCGTCCGCGACGTCGGCCAGGTCGTCGTAGGTCACCACGAGCCCGAGCGGCCCGAAGCACTCCCGCGCCGCGCCCTCGTCGGCCCGGAACGCCGCCAGCTCCATCGTCAGCAGGCGGGGCCGCAGGACGTCCTCCGGCCACACCACGCGGCGCACGCCGGGGCGTTCGGCCAAGGCGGCGGCGGTGTCGACGAACCCGGCGGCGATGCGCTCGTTGAGCATCGGCGCGGCCGGGGCCCCGGCCACCAGCGGCGTGAGGTGCTCCACCAGCGACGCGGGCGCGAACAGCAGGCCGGGGTTGGTGCAGAACTGGCCCGCCCCCAGGGTGAGGGACCCGACGTACCCCTCGGCGATCTCCCGGCCGCGGGCGGCGGCGGCGCGCGGGGTGACCACGACCGGGTTGACGCTGCCGAGTTCGCCGTAGAACGGGATCGGCACCGGGCGTTCGGCGGCGATCCTCGCCAGGGCCAGCCCGCCGCGTTCGGAGCCGGTGAACGCGGCGGCGGCCAGCGCCGGGTGCCGCAGCGCCTCGACGCCCTCGGCCTCCCCCTCGACCAGGCCGAACACGCCCTCGGGCAGCGCCTTGGCGACGATCTCGGCGGTGCGGCGCGACAGCCGGGGGTGGCCGGGGTGGGCCTTGACCACGACGGGGCAGCCCGCCGCCAGCGCCGCGGCGGTGTCGCCGCCGGCGACGCTGAACGCGAACGGGAAGTTGCTGGCGGCGAACACCAGCACCGGGCCGATCGGCGCGCGGTAGCGGCGCAGGTCGGGACGGGGGCCGGTGGGCCAGCCGGGGTCGGGCCGGTCGATGCGGGCGTCGTGCAGGGCGCCCTCGCGGACCAGCTCGGCGAACAGCCCGAGCTGGAAGGTGGTGCGGGTCAGCTCGCCGTTCAGCCGCGCGTCGGGGAGGTGCGACTCGGCGGCGGCCAGCGCGACGAGCTCGGCGCGGGCCGCCTCCAGCGCGGCGGCGACGGCCTCCAGGGCCTCGGCGCGCGCGGCGGGCGGGGTGCCCGCCCAGCCGGCGGCGGCGGACGCGGCGGCGGTGACCGCCTGGTCCGGGGTCATGTGCTGCTCCCTTCGGGGGTCGCGGGCGGGGTCGGGTCGGCGGCGCGGCGGTTCTCCGCCGAGTGCCGGTAACCGTAGAACGCGTACACGATCATGCCAAGGACCATCCAGCCCGCGAAGCGGGCCCAGGTGACCCAGTCGAGGTTGGCGATCAGCCAGACCGAGAACGCGACGCCGACCAGCGGGACGACCGGCACCCACGGGGTGCGGAAGCCGCGCGGCAGGTCGGGGCGGGTGCGGCGCATCACGATGACGGCGAGCGCCACCACGATGAACGCCGACAGGATGCCGATGTTGGTCAGGTCGGCGGCCTCGCGGATCGGCAGCAGCCCGGCGATGACGGCCGAGCCGACGCCGACGATCCAGATCACGCGGGTCGGCACGGCCCGCGTGGGGTGGTTGCGCGCGAAGTAGGCGGGCAGCAGCCCGTCGCGGCTCATCGAGAACCAGACGCGGGTGACCGCCAGCATGTTGGCCAGGGCGGAGCTGGCGATGCCGAGCACCGCGCCGACCGCGATGATCGTCCCGACCCAGGCCAGGCCGACCGAGGACATGGCGCTGGAGAACGGGCTCCTGGTGTCGATGTCCCGGTAGCTCTGCATGCCCAGCATCACCAGGCAGACCAGCAGGTAGATGACGGCGGCGATGCCGAGCGAGATGACGATCGCCCTGGGCAGCACCTTCTTGGCCTCGGCGCTCTCCTCGGCGGCGGCGCTCATCGCGTCGTAGCCGTACACCGCGAAGAACGTGGTGGCGGCCCCGGCGACCGCACCGCTGATGCCGAACGGCAGGAACGGCGTGTAGTTGCCGCCGGAGATGTGGAAGGCGCCGACGACCAGCACCAGCGCGACGATGGCGAGCTTGACCACCACCAGGATCGTCTCGAAGCGGGCCGACTCGCGGGTGCCGCGCGACAGCACGAACGCCAGCAGCAGGCACAGCAGCGCCGCGAACAGGTCCACCTTGTGGCCCGCCCCGGTGCCGGGCGCGCCCAGCGCCCAGGTCGGCAGGTCGAGGCCGATCTGCTCGCACAGGTAGGACAGGTAGCCGGAGATGGCGATGGCGACGACCGCGACGATCGCGGTGTACTCCAGCAGCAGGTCCCAGCCGATCGCCCAGCCGACGAGCTCGCCGAGGGTGGCGTAGGAGTAGGTGTAGGCGGAGCCGGCCTTCGGGATCATCCCGGCGAACTCGGCGTAGCACAGGGCGGCGGCGGAGCTGGCGATGATCGCGATCAGGAACGAGACCATCACGCCGGGTCCGGCGTCCTCGTGGGCGACGACCCCGGCCAGCGAGAACACGCCCGCGCCGACCAGGCCGCCCAGGCTGAGGGCGACCAGTTGCCACAGGCCCATGGTGCGCCTGAGGCCGCCCTCGGTCTCCTCCTCGGAGGAGTCGACGGGCTTGAGGCGGAACACGCCCGTCCTGGTGAAGGGTCCGGTCCGCCCGGCGGGGGCCGGGCCGGAACCGGTTTCTGGCATGACTCGGGACATGGGGGTCCCTCCCGGATGGGTGCGGGGGATGCGATGGGGGTGACCGCGCGCCCGGAGTCGGCGGACGCGCGGTGAACGGCGGCCCGGGGGCCGCCGGTTGCCCGTTCGGGGCGTGGCGATCTGTTCTCCGGTGGCCCCGGGCGGATCGCGAGGCGATGCCGCACTCGCCCGGGCACGGTCACGGCGCGGGCCGCCAGGCGGGCGCCGTGGGCCGGGACCGTGGAGGCGCGGCCGTCAGAGGGCGGGTGTCAGAGGACGAAGCCCTCGGGGAACGGGTCGCTCGGGTCGAGCAGGTAGTTGGCGGTGCCGGTGATCCAGGCGCGGCCGGAGAACTCCGGGACGACGGCGGGCACGCCGCCGACCTCGGTGGTGCCGACCAGGCGGCCGGTGAAGCGGGTGCCGATGAACGACTCGTTGACGAACTCGGTGTCCAGGGCCAGTTCGCCGCGCGCGTGGAGCTGGGCCATGCGGGCGGAGGTGCCGGTGCCGCAGGGCGACCGGTCGAACCACCCGGGATGGATCGCCATGGCGTTGCGCGAGTGCTCGGCGTCCGAGCCGGGCGCGAGGAACTGCACGTGCTTGCAGCCGCCGATCAGCGGGTCGGCGGGGTGGCACGGGCGGTTCCGCTCGTTGATCGCGGCCATGATGCCGAGCCCGGCGCGCAGGATGTCGTCCTTGCGGGCGCGGTCGAACGGCAGGCCGACGCTCTCGATGTCCACGATGGCGTAGAAGTTGCCGCCGTAGGCCATGTCGTAGCGGACCTCGCCGAGGCCCGGCACCTCGACCCGGGCGTCCCGGTCCAGCGCGAACGACGGGACGTTGCGCAGGGTGACCTGCTCGGCGCGGCCGTCGCGGACCCGGACGCGGGCCTCCACCAGCCCGGCGGGCGCGTCGAGGCGCACGACGGTCTCGGGTTCGGTGACCTCGACCATGCCGGTCTCCACCAGCACGGTCGCGACCCCGATGGTGCCGTGCCCGCACATCGGCAGGAACCCGCTCACCTCGATGTAGAGCACGCCCCAGTCGGCGTCGGGCCGGGTGGGCGGCTGGAGGATCGCGCCGCTCATCGCCGGGTGCCCGCGCGGCTCGTCCACCAGGAAGCGGCGCAGGCCGTCCAGGTGCTCGATCGCGTGGCGGCGGCGTTCGGCCATGGTGTCGCCGGGGATCACCGGGACGCCGCCGGTCACCACGCGCGTCGGCATCCCCTCGGTGTGGGAGTCGACGGCGCTGATGGTCCGGACCGACCTCATGCGCCGCCCCTCTTCCGGAGGGCGGCGATGGCGCGTTCCATGTCGGCGGTGACGCCCGCGCGGTGCTCGTCGACCAGCGGGCCGCGCGGCGGGCGGCACGGGCCGCCGTACCGGCCGACCATCTCCATGCCGAGCTTGATGGCCTGCACGAACTCGGTGCGCGAGTCCCAGCGGAACGCGGCGACCAGCGGCTCGTACAGCTCGCGGGCCTCGGCGACCCTCCCCGCCAGCGCCAGCTCGTACAGCTCGACGGACTCGGCGGGGAACACGTTGGGGAACCCGGCGAACCATCCGGTGGCGCCCATCAGCAGCGCCTCCAGGGTGACGTCGTCGGCCCCGGCGACCACCTCGACGCCGGGGGCCTTCTCGCGGATCTCCAGGACGCGGCGCACGTCGCCGGAGAACTCCTTGACGGCCACCACGTTGTCGATCTGCGCGATCTCGGCGAGCAGCCCGGGGGTCAGGTCGACCTTGGTGTCGATCGGGTTGTTGTAGACCATGACCGGCAGGCCGACCGAGGCGACGGCCTCGAAGTGCGCGACGACCTCGCCGGGGCTGGCGCGGTACATGGTCGGCGGCAGGCACAGCACGCCGTCCGCGCCGTCCTCGGCGGCGACCTCGGCCCAGTGCCTCGCCTGGTGGGAGCCGGGGCCGTGGACGCCGACCACCACCACGCCGTCGTCGCCGACGGTCTCCACGGCGGTGCGGGCGACGCGGCGGCGCTCCTCGTCGGTGAGCGAGGAGTACTCGCCGAGGGAGCCGTTGGGGCCGACGCCGCGGCAGCCGTTGTCGACCAGCCAGCGGCAGTGCTCGGCGTAGCGGTCGTAGTCCACGGCCAGCCCGGCGGGCGCGGACGCGTCCTCCCTGTAGGGAAGCGCGGTCGCGACGATGACGCCGCCGAGGCCGGTGACCTTCTCCTTGCTCACGGGGTGCCCTCCTTGGGGGGTCGTGCCAGTTCGCCGAGCCGGATCGGCTGGGCGACGGGTCGGTGGTGCGGGGTGGCGGTCCGGGTGACCCGGCCGCCGAGCAGCGCGGCCACGGCGGGCCCGCAGATCCGGGCCTGGCAGGGGCCGAGGCCCGCGCGGGTGCCGAGCCTGACGGCGCGGTCGGAGCCGCCGGCCGGGTCGTCCGCGGCGCGGCACAGCGCGCCGTAGGTGGTCTCCTCGCAGCGGCAGACCACGGTCCCCGGGGTCAGCCAGCCCTTCCAGCCGTCGCCGACCGGATGGGCGGCGGCGAGGCGGCGCGCGAACGCGCGGCCCTGGTCGCGGCGGCGGCGCACGGCGCGCAGCGCGGGCGCGTCGGGGGCCCCTCCCCCGGCGAGCCAGCCCGCCAGCAGCCCCTCGGCGCGGGCGGCGGGCGCTCCGGCCACGCCGGTGATCTCACCGGCGGCGTGGACGCCGGGGGCGGTGGTGCGCTGGTCGTCGTCGACGTCCACGAACGCCGTGCCGTCCTCCGGCCCGTCGCGCAGCGCGCATCCGGCGGCGAGCGGCAGTTCGAGCTGGGGGCTGAAGCCGTGGGTGACGCACACGGCGTCGACGGGGACGGCGCGTTCGGTGCCGGGGACCACCGACCAGTCGGCGCGCAGCCGGGCGGTGACGGCCTCCTCCACGCGCCCGTCGCCGCGCGCGGCGATGACGGCGCGGCCCGTGCGGTAGGGGACGCGGTGGCGCGCCAGCAGCGCGGCGTACTCGGCCAGCTCGGCGGCCTTGCCGGGCTGGGACGCCAGCTCGCGGGGGCGGGCGCCCCAGCCGCGCAGGACGGTGGCGGCGGGGTTGGCCTCCAGCACCCCCCGCACGCGGGACCCGGCCTCCAGCAGGGACGCGGCGACCGGCAGCAGGAACGGCCCGGACCCGGCGACCAGCACCTCGTCGCCGACGGCGAGGCGTTCGCCCTTGGCCAGGGCCTGGGCGGCCCCGGCGGTGAACACGCCGGGCAGGTCCCAGCCGGGGAACGGCAGGACGCGGTCGTGCGCGCCGGTGGCCAGCACGAGGGCGTCCGGGTCGAGGACGGACCGGTCGCGTCCGGCGCCGTCGGGGCCGTGCACCAGGTGGACGCGCGGGGGCCGCGCGTCGCCGGGGTCGCGGCGTTCCAGCGACCACACCGACGTCTCGGCCAGCCAGGCGCAGCGCGGGTGTCCCAGCACGTGGCGGCGGGCGCGGTCGAACGCGGCCCAGCCGTGGTGCAGCCGGTCCGGGCGCTCGGCGGCGAACGCCTCCGGCAGCATCCGGTGGTACTGCCCGCCGGGGGACTCGGCCGCGTCGAGCAGGGTGACGCGGGCCCCGGCGCGCAGGGCGGCAGCGGCGGCGGCCAGCCCGGCGGGGCCCGCGCCGACGATGGCGACGTCGCGGCTCACCGGGCCTCCCGCGACTGGGTGGCGACCTCGTCACCGTCGGCGGCGCGGCGGCGGCAGGCCCGCACGTCGGGTTCGCCGTTGACGGTGACCAGGCAGTCGAAGCACACGCCGATGCCGCAGAACACCCCGCGCGGCGCGCCCGACGGCCCGGCGCGCCAGGCGCGGCGGCCGTTGGCCAGCAGCACGCCCGCGATGGTCTGGCCCGCGACGCCGGGCAGCGCGTCACCGTCGACGGTGATGCTCAGGGGCGTGTCGCGGCGGCGGACCGCGTCGCGGTCGGCCCGGACGAGTCTGGGGCTCACTGGTCGTCTCCTTCGAACAGCACGGCGGGCCGGTCCACCCGGAACGGCCCCGCGTCGATCTCCGGCTCGCGGCCCAGCAGCAGGTCGCCCAGCACGCGTCCGGTGCCGACCGACAGGCCGATCCCGGCGCCCTCGTGGCCGGTGGCGTGCCACAGGCCGGGCAGGCGCGGGTCGGGGCCGATGACCGGCAGGTGGTCGGGGACATAGGGGCGGAAGCCGCCGTAGGCGCGCATCACCGGGACCCCGGCCAGGCAGGGGAACAGCCGCAGCGCCTTGCCCGCGATCACCGACAGCACCTCGGGGCGGATCCGGTCGTCGAAGCCGACGCGGCGGCGGGAGGAGCCCAGCAGGATCGTCCCGGCGCGGGTGGACTCCACCACCGCCGACGCCTGGAGCTCCTCCGCGCCGCTGCCGACCGCGCCCACGTAGTCGGCGTCGTAGACCTTGTGGAAGACGGTGGGCGGCTGCGGGGTGGTGACCAGCACCTCGCCGCGCCGGGGCCGCACGTCGACCGGCGCGCCGAGGCGTGCGGCGACGGCGCCGGACCAGGGGCCGGCCGCGTTGACGAACACGTCGCCCTCGACGGTCCCGGCGGAGGTGCGGACGGCGGTGATCCGGCCGCCGCGCGTGACCGCGCCGAGGACCTCCACGCCGGTGCGCAGCCCGGCCCCGGCGCGCAGCGCGTCGCCCAGCAGGAACGCCGCCGCGCCCACCGGCTGCACCTGGGCGTCCCCGGGGTAGTGGACGGCGAGCGCGAAGTCGCGGGTCACCTGGGGTTCGGCGGCGGCGAGGCCGGGGGCGTCCAGGGTCTCGACGGTGACGCCCGCCGCGCGCTGCCCGGCCGCGAACTCCGCCAGGCCGCGGGCCCCGGCGTCGGTGGTGGCGACGACGATGCCGCCCTTGGGGTCCCACTCGACCCGGTCGGCGTCCGGTCGTCCGCCGGCCTCGGCGAGGGCCTCCTCCCACAGGCGCCGCGACATCCGGGCCAGCTCCAGTTCGGGGCCGGGGCCCTTGTCGGACACCAGCACGTTGCCCTCGCCGTGCGCGGTGGTCGCCGCCGCCGGGCCGCCGCGGTCCAGGACGGTCACCGCCAGCCCGGCCCGCGCCAGCTCGCGCGCGCAGGCCGCGCCGACGATCCCGGCGCCCAGCACCACGACCCGCATGCTCACCTCCGATGAACGTTCGGTAAACCGAACGCTTCGGAGGCTATGCCTCGCGGCCGACCAGTGTCAACGCCCCCGGGCGCACCGGGTCACTCTTTTTCCGGCAGGCAGGGCAACCCCGTGGGCGCCGAGTGAAGTTGCTGGTCAGCGCGGTACTGGAGGAGGAGCACCGAGCGGACGGGGCCGTCGAGGGCGGTGTAGGAGTGCGGCAGCAGCGCGTCGAACCCGACGTAGTCGCCGGGGTCGAGCTCGACCTCCCGTCCGTCGACCCGAACGCCGAGCCGCCCGGCCTGCACGATGGTGTGCTCGGTGCCGACATGGCCGAGCGAGTCCTGCCGCGAGTCGGCCCTGACCCGCTGGTCGTACACCTCGAAGATCGCCTCGCCGGACTCGATGCCGCGCAGCGGGCGCAGGTCCACGCCCTGGCCGCGCAGCACCTCGACGTCCGCGCCGCGCACCACGGTCAGGCCGGAGGCGCGCGGCGGGTCCAGCAGGTCGGAGATGGGGACGGCCAGCACCCGCGACAGGCTGAAGACCGTCTCGATGGTCGGGTTGCCCGACCCGGCCTCCAGCTGCGACAGCGTGGCCTTGCCGATGCCGGAGCGGCGGGCCAGCTCCGACAGCGACAGGTCCCGTTCGCCCCGGACGCGCCGGAGGTTGGCCGCCAGCGTCTCCCGCACCGACTCGCCTGGAGCGTTCACACCCGTCCCTTTCCCTCACCGTTCGCTTTACCGAACGAGTATAGGCGCGGGGCCTCAGCCGGCCCGCCGCAGCATTCCCCAGCTCCGCGGGCCGCCGTCGGGCAGGTCGGTCTCGGCGGTCACCGCGAAGCCGAAGCGGCGGTAGAAGCGGACGTTGCGCTCGTCGGAGGTCTCCAGGTAGACGTCGTGGCCGTCGCGGTCGGCGGCCTCCAGGCCGGGCAGCAGCACCGCGGCCCCGAGCCCGGCGCCCCGCCGGTCGCGGCGCACCCCGATCGAGGCCAGGAACCAGCACGGCCCGGCGGGCCGGTGCGGGCCCATGGCCTCCTCGAACGCCATGCCCCGCGCGGCCCGGTCGCCGTACAGCTCCAGCACCTCGGGGGCGGTGAACAGCTCGGCAGGAATCTCGCTGTCCGGCCGCGTCCACAGCGACACGGCCTCCGGCGCCCCCTCCCCCACCACCCAGACGCCGCCGTAGGGCAGCGCGACCCGTTCGGCGAAGTACCGCTGCAACGCGCGCAGCCGCCGCTCGTGGTCGTCGGCGGGGATGACCCAGCGGGTGTAGGCGTAGCCGGCGAAGGCGTCGGCCAGGACGTCGGCGATCCCGTCCAGGTCGTCGGGCGTGGCGGTGCGGACGGCAGCGGTCCCGATGTTCTCGTCACTCATCGTGATCATGCTATTCGCCCGGCGCGGTCGCGGTGGGCATGGCGGTCTCCGCTCCCCCTGCGTTCGACGACGGTCAGGAGGTGACGGGACGGGGGACCGGTCCGCGATCGGCCGGCAGCCGGGCCACGACGACGGCTCCGATCAGGGACAGGGCCGACAGCAGCCACAGCGAGGTGTGCAGCGCCCCGGCGTAGGCGGCGGTCGCGGTGTCGGCGAACCCCGTGTCGGCGAACCCCGGGCCGACGCCGCGCGCGGCTCCGGCCATGTCGCCCCGGAGCAGGTCGGAGGCGGCGCGGGCGGCGGTGTCGTCGCCGTAGCGCTCGGCCAGCCGGGCGCGGGTCAGCGTGAACGGCGACGCGCCCAGCAGGGAGAGCGCGACGACCTCACCGGTGATGCGGGCGGTGTTGAACAGCCCGGCGGCCATGCCCGCCCGGTCGGTGGGGACGGCCGACAGCGCCGCCCCGTCCAGGACGGCGAGGGAGACGCCGAAGCCGGTGCCGATGAGCAGCAGCGGCGCGGCGAGCGCGGCGAGCGCGCCGGGGCCGGCGCCGCCGGGGACCAGGGCGAGCAGCGCGGTGCCCGCGGCGACCAGCAGCAGGGTCGCCACCAGCAGGGTCCGCTGGGTGGCGCCGCGGGCGACCGCCGCGCTGGTGAGCGGCGGCATGACCAGGGTCGGGCCGGTGAGCAGCAGCAGGGTCAGTCCCGCCCGTCCCGGCGACATCCCGAGGGTGGCCATGAGGTAGGGCGGCAGCACGATGGTGAGCGCGACGAACCCGAACGCCAGCAGGAACGGCATCGAGCAGATCGCCGCGAACCGGGGCCGCAGCAGCAGCGACAGGTCGACCAGCGGGGCGGGGTGACGGCGTTCGGCCACCGCGAACACGCCCAGCAGGACGGCGCAGGCGGCGAACGCCCCGAGCACGGCCGGATGGGTCCAGCCAAGTGCGGGTCCCTCGACGACACCGAAGGCGAAACCGGACAGGCCGAGGGTGAACGCGGCTGCCCCTCCCCAGTCCATCGGGGCGTCGGCGGGCCGCCGCGACTCCTCCAGCAGCGGTGCCGCCGCCAGGGCCGGCAGCAGGACCACGGCGGCGGCGGCGAAGAACGCCCGCCAGCCCCACGCGCCGACCAGCGTCCCGGCGATCACCGGCCCGAAGGCCAGGCCGAGCCCCAGCACGGTGCCGAACACCGCGAACGCCCTGGTCCGCGGGCCCCTCCGGGTGGGCGATCAGCGCGCTGTCGCCGGTCGACACGGCGGCGGCCCCGGCGCCCGCCAGGGCACGCGCGGCGACCAGCACCGTGACGTCGCGGGCGAGCGCGGCGACCAGCATCGCGGCGGTGAACACCGCCACTCCCCCGGCGAACATGCGGCGCCGCCCGACCCGGTCGGCCAGCGCCCCGGTGCTCGCCATGAACGCGGCGAAGGTGAGGAAGAAGGCGTTCACCACCCACTGCACGGCGGTGGGCCCGGCATGCAGGTTCGCGCCGATGTCGGTCAGCGCCTCGGCCGCGCCGGTGGCGGTCACCGGGACGAGCAGCAGGGCTCCGCAGACGACGGGCAGCACGGCCCGGCGTCGCACGGAAGGCGAAGGGTTCACAGGTGCACTCCAACTCTGATGACCATCAATGTTCTGATGGGCATCAGAGTTTGATCTCAGCTCATCCCGATCGTCAACCCGAAACTGGTAGTGTGCTGTGACACATCAGGATCCTGATGGTGAAGACGGCGGGAGACCGGATGGCGACGGACGAGAGGATCGACGAGGCGATCGCCTGGCGGCCCGGCACCAGCGTCAAACGCGCCGAGCAGGCGCTGATCGCGAAGAAGACCCAGGTGCTGCGGCCGTTCGAGCTGACCGTGCCGCAGTACGTGGCGATGTACGCGCTCTCGATCACGCCCGGGATCTCCGGCGCGCGGCTGGCCCGCTACTGCGCGGTGACCCCGCAGAGCATGACGACGGTCCTGAAGACCCTGGAGGCGCGCGGCCTCGTCGAACGCCGCCCCTCCCCCGACCACTCCCAGGTCCTGATCACCCGCCTGACCCCGGCCGGGCAGGAGCTGCTGGCCCGGGCCGACGAGGCGGCGGTGGCGGTCGAACGGCGCCTGGCCGACGCCTACTCGCCCGACGAGCTCGAACGACTCCACGAGCTTCTCGACCGCGCCATCAAGGTGCTCACCGACCAGTGAGGCGGGGCCGCGGCCCCCGGCGGGAAGGGCGTTCCTTCAGGCCGTCGTGGCGGCGGAGCCCCGGCGGGACAAGGCGCGGGGCAGCCGCGCCGACGGCGAGCGGCACCCCCGAGAATCCATCGGGGACGTCCTAGGGCCTGCTTCAAAGGGGGCCTGGGCCACGCACGCGAGCGCGTGACCAGACCTGGTGAGACGCGAGCCCCGGGCGAGCACCGCGTAGGCCAGGGCTTCGAAACACGATCTAGCGGCGTCGCAGCGCGTCGAGAGCCTCCAGCACCGCCTTCTGCCCGCCGGGCCAGCGGGCGTCCCGGGCGGCGCGGTCCAGGTCGTACCCGTCCAGCAGGGCGTGGTCCAGAGGGGCGACCGGCTCGGTGACGCCCTCGCCGTCCAGGTACCTGCGGCACGGGACGCCGACGAACCCGACCTCCCACAGGACGCCCGCGCAGTCCCGGGCGAACGAGCCGCCCCGCTCGAACAGCATGATCAACGGTTCGTAGGGGTCGGGCAGGTCCGGCAGCGCCGCGCCCTCGTCCCGGACGGCCGCCATGGCCAGGGCCCACCGCGCCGAACGGCGGTCGTAGTGGCTGGCGTACGCGTCCGCCAGCGTCTCGTCGACCCGCCGGACGAGGGCGGGGTCGGCCTCGATCCCGGGCGCGACCTCGCCGGGGATGTCGAAGACCGTGGCCCGCAGCCCCAGGTGGCGCGCCCACAACGCGCCGACGCGCAGGTGCTCCAGGAACAGCAGCGGCCACGACGGCAGCGGTTCGCCGCCCCACCGGGCGGCCTCCAGCCGTTCGGTGAGCGTTCTCGCCCGGTCGCCCATCCGCCTCCCGCCTCCTTCCTCCGGTGACCGCGACAACGGTAGCCCCCCTCATGTGGAATGAAGCATTCCGTTCTGCTATTATAGGAACAGAACGTTCCGCTCTGACAAAGGAGTTGCGGTATGACCTTCCTGGTGACGGGTGCGACGGGCACGGTCGGTCGGCACGTGGTGGCGGAACTGCTGCGGCTCGGACGGGACGTGCGCGCGCTCAGCCGCACCCCGGAGAAGGCGGACCTGCCCGCGGGCGTCGAGGTCGTCGGCGGCGACCTGGCCGACACCGGGTCCCTGGAGGCCGCGTTCGACGGCGTCACGGGGGTCCACCTGATCAACTTCGCGGGCGACGGGTACGGGGCCCTCGAGAACGGCCCGGGGCTGGTGGACCTGATGGTCCGCAAGGGCGTGCGGCGGGTGACCCTGCTCGGCGGGCGCGACGAGGGGGCGCTGGAGAAGGCCCTGACCGCGAGCGACCTGGAGTGGACGATGCTCGCCCCGGTCGAGTTCATGGGCAACACGCTGCTGTGGTGGGCCGACGGCGTGCGGGCCGAGGGCGTGGTGCGCGAGCCGTTCGGCGGTCGGCTCAGCGCGATGGTCCACGAGGCCGACATCGGCGCGGTCGCCGCGACCGTGCTGGCCGAGGGCGGGTACGCGGGCCGGGAGCTGGTGCTGACCGGACCCGCGGCGATCACGACGGCGGAGAAGGTGCGGATCCTGGCCGGGGCGGTCGGGCGCGACATCGCGTTCGTCGAGCTGACCGAGCAGGAGGCGCGGGACAGGTGGGCGGCCGACGGGATGGCCGCCGAGCTGATCGAGTTCCTGGTGGGCGCGCTCGGCGACACCCCCGAGATCGGCTACACGGTCGTGCCGACGGTGCCGGAGGTGCTGGGACGTCCGGCGCTGACGTTCGCGGAGTGGGCGGCCGACAACGCCGACGCGTTCCGCCCGGCGGCCTGACCCCGGCATCGGAGGAACAGCGCTACAACTCTTGTCTGTTTGTAGCGCTGTTCCCTACGATCCGGGGCATGGTCTCCCTTCCCCGGATCGTCGCCGAACTGAACGGCCTGCGCGCCGCGCTGCGCGCCGGGATGCTCGGGCCGACGTCCCCGGCGGCGCTGGCCGCGACGCTGCGGGCGCTGCGCGGGTACGGCCCGCTGGGCGCGGCGACGACGCTGCCCGCCTGCCGCTTCCCGCACCGGACCGGGCTGGTCGACGAGCGCGGCGCGCTGACGTTCGGCGAGCTGGAGCGGCGCTGCAACGCCCTCGCCAACGCCTGGCGGGCGCGCGGGATCGGCGTCGGCTCCACGGTCGGGGTGCTGTGCCGCAACCACCGGGGCCTGCTGGAGGCGATGTCGGCCGGGGCCAAGACCGGCGCGTCGGTGCTGTTCCTCAACACCGACTTCGCCGCCCCGCAGCTGCGCGACGCGGTGGAACGCGAGGGCGTGACCGCGCTGGTGTACGACGAGGAGTTCGCCGCCGTCGCCGAGGGGCTGGAGCCGCCCGACGGCGCGTTCACCGCCTGGCGCGACGCGGGGGACGGCGACCTGGACGCGCTCATCGCCGAGGGGGACCCCGCTCCCCCGCCCGCGCCGTCGCGGCAGGGCGCGATGGTCATCCTGACCAGCGGGACGTCCGGGCGGCCCAGGGGCGCGCCGCGCCACCAGGGACCCTCGGTGGCGCTGCCCGGCGGGATCCTGTCGAAGGTCCCGCTGCGCGGCGGGGAGGCGGTGTTCGTGGGGCCGCCGATGTTCCACGGGCTCGGGCTGACGATGGCGCTGCTGGCGCTCGGCGTCGGCTCCACGCTGGTGCTGCGCCGCCGGTTCGACGCCGCCGCCGTCCTCGACGACCTGGTGGGATACCGTTGCACGACGTTCGTCGCGGTCCCGGTGATGCTGAAACGGCTGCTGGACCTGCCCGGGACGGCGGCGGCCGACCTGTCGGGGCTGCGGGTGGTGCTGACCGGCGGCGCGCCGCTGGGGGCCCCGCTCGCGCGGCGGGCGCTGGCGGCGCTCGGGCCGAGGCTCTACAACTTCTACGGCTCCACCGAGGCGTCCTGCGTCACGATCGCCACGCCCGCCGACCTGGCCGTCGCGCCCGGCTGCGTGGGCCGCCCGCCGGCCGGCACGGTCGTGGCGGTCCTGGACGGGCACGGGCGGCGCGTCCCGGCGGGCGTTCCGGGCCGGATCTTCGTGGACTCCCCGGCGCGGTTCGGCGGCTACACCGGCGGGGGCGGCCGGACCGAGGTGGGACGGATGATGGAGGTCGGCGACCTCGGGCACCTGGACGCGGCCGGACGGCTGTTCGTGGACGGCCGCGCCGACGACATGATCGTCTCCGGGGGCGAGAACATGTACCCCGGCGAGGTCGAGGAGCTGCTGTCGGCCCACCCGGCCGTCCGGGAGGCGGCGGTCGTCGGGGTGCCGGACGAGGAGTTCGGGACGCGGCTGCGGGCGTTCGTGGTCGGCGACCTGACCGCCGACGAGGTGCGCGCGCACGTGGCCGCGCGCCTCGCCCGCTACAAGGTGCCGCGCGACGTGGTGTTCCTGGAGGAGCTGCCCCGCAACCCGACCGGCAAGGTCCTCAAACGCAAGCTGCCCCGCGACTGACCGCGCCCCGGCGCCCGGCGGCCCGGGCGGTCACACCTCGACCGAGCACCAGGAGTACAGGTGGTCGCCGTCCTCGCGGGCCCGGCGCGCCAGCCCCACCAGCTGCGCCAGCAGCGCCGCCAGGACCTCGGGGTCGGCGTCGTCGGTGAGCTCGTCGGTCCGCTCGATCCGCGCCCACCGCCCGGCGAGGGCGGGCAGCTCGGCGTCCGGCACGGCGGCCAGGTCGTCGCGCAGCCCGTCGTCCAGCTCCTCCACCGTGACGCCGCTGTTCCACGGCGAGTCCTCCGCCAGGTCCCCGGCGTCGGCGGCGTCGGGCTCGGACTCGGGCCACACCAGGTCGACGCGCACCAGGTCCGAGTCCCACGGCACCTCGCGGACCAGCGCCACCAGCTGCCCCAGCATGACCGTCGAGTCGATCCCCTCGGCGCGCAGCGCGTCGGCGGTGGTGGCGGTCGGGGCCGAGGGCGGGTCGCCGTCCGGGCCGAGCAGCACCAGGGCCGCGCCGCGGTCGGCCGCGCGGAAGTATTCGAACAGCACGCCCATCATGTCTCCTCGCTCCGTCTTCCCGGGGGCTACCCGCGAGGTCATCGTTTCCCCGATCCTCCTCCCCCTAGCGTCGGAGATGTCAGCGACACGCGGACCTCCCGGAAGGGGAACCCCGATGACCACCGTTTCGTCCGTTACCGCCGCCCGCCCGATGCTCCGACTGGCGCTCCGGCTGGACGCCGTCGTCACCGGCGTGAACGGCCTGGTCCACCTGGCCCTGGCCGGTCCCGTGGCCGACCTGCTCGGGCTGCCCGCCGGGCCGGGCCGCGCGATCGGCGCGTTCCTGCTGGTGTACGCGGCGGCCGTGTGGGCGGTCTCGGTGCCCGGCCGTCCCCGCCGCGTCGCGGTGCGGGCGGTGGTCGAGGCCAACCTGCTGTGGACCGTCCTCAGCGTGGTCGCCGTGGTCACCGGCTGGCTGTCGTTGAACGCCCTGGGCTCGGTGTGGGCGGTCATGCAGGCCCTTGTGGTCGCCGGGTTCGCCGCGTTCCAGTGGACGGCGCTGCGCCGCGACCGCTGAGGCGGCGCGGGGCGCCGGGCGGCCCGCTGCGACAATCGTGGTCATGACCTACGCAGCGGCAGCCGACCGCTATGACCGAATCCAGTACCGCCGGTGCGGGCGCAGCGGGCTGAAACTGCCCGCCGTGTCCCTGGGGCTGTGGCACAACTTCGGCGACGACCGCCCGCTGGACACCCAGCGGGCGATCCTGCGCCGGGCGTTCGACCTCGGCATCACGCACTTCGACCTGGCCAACAACTACGGCCCGCCGTACGGCTCGGCGGAGAGGAACTTCGGCCGGATCCTCCGCGAGGACTTCGCCGCCCACCGCGACGAGATGGTCATCTCGACGAAGGCGGGCTACGACATGTGGCCCGGCCCGTACGGCGAGTGGGGATCGCGCAAGTACCTGCTGGCCAGCCTCGACCGGTCGCTGGAGCGGATGGGCGTGGAGTACGTCGACATCTTCTACAGCCACCGCTTCGACCCCGAGACGCCGCTGGAGGAGACGATGGGCGCGCTGGACCGGGCGGTCCGGTCCGGCAAGGCCCTGTACGCCGGGATCTCCTCCTACTCCCCCGAACGCACCGCCGAGGCCGCCGCGATCCTGCGGGAGATGGGCACGCCGCTGCTGATCCACCAGCCGTCGTACTCGATGCTGAACCGCTGGATCGAGGGCGGCCTGCTGGACACCCTGGAACGGGAGGGCGCGGGCTGCATCGCGTTCTCCCCGCTCGCCCAGGGCATGCTCACCGACAGGTACCTGGACGGGATACCGGAGGGGTCGCGCGCCAGCCAGGGCAAGTCGCTGTCGCCGGACCTGCTCACCGAGGAGACCCTGCGGCACGTCCGGGCCCTGAACGGGATCGCCGCCCGGCGCGGCCAGTCCCTCGCCCAGCTCGCGCTGGCCTGGGCGCTGCGCGACCGCCGGGTCACCTCGGTGCTGATCGGGGCCAGCAGCGTCGCCCAGCTGGAGGCGAACGTGGCGAGCCTGGACCGCCCGGAGTTCACCGCCGAGGAGCTGGACGCGATCGACAAGGACGCGGTGGAGGCCGGGATCAACATCTGGTCGGCCTCCAGCGCGCACTGACCCCCGGAGCGCACGGGCGCGGTCGAGGCCCGGCGGGCCGGTCGCCGCGCTCAGGCGCTCCGCGGGACGCCCAGCTCCCTGACGAACCACTCGATCGTGGCGCGCAGCCCCCGCTCCACCGAGACCCGCGGCTCCCAGCCGAGGACCCGGCGGGCGAGGGCGGTGTCGGGGCGGCGCACCGCCGGGTCGTCGGTGGGGCGTTCGATGAACCGGATCCGCGACCGCGACCCGGTCATCTCGATGATCAGCCGGGCGAGGTCCAGCATCGAGGTCTCGAACGGGCTGCCGATGTTCATCGGCCCCGGGTGGTCGGACGCCGCCAGGTCCAGCACGCCCCGCACGGTGTCGTCGACGTAGCAGATGGAACGGGTCTGGGAGCCGTCGCCGGTCACGGTGAGCGGCTCGCCGGTGAGGGCCTGCCCGAGGAACGTGGGGATGGCGCGGCCGTCGTCGGGCCGCATCCGGGGGCCGTAGGTGTTGAAGATCCGCACGATGGCGGTGTCCAGCCCGCGCGCGTGCCGGAACGCCGAGGTCAGCGCCTCCCCGAACCGCTTGGCCTCGTCGTAGACGCTGCGCGGGCCGACCGGGTTGACGTTGCCCCAGTAGCTCTCCTTCTGGGGATGCTCCAGGGGGTCGCCGTAGACCTCGGAGGTGGAGGCGAGCACGAACCGCGCGCCCTTGCGTTCGGCCAGCTCCAGGGCGTTGCGGGTGCCCTGGCTGCCGACCTCCAGCGTCTGGATCGGCAGCCGCAGGTAGTCGGCGGGCGAGGCCGCCGAGGCGAAGTGGTACACCTCCGTCACCGGCCCGGGCACGTCCACCGGCCGGGTCAGGTCGCAGTGGACGAACCGGAACCCCGGCCGCGCGCGCAGGTGCGCGACGTTGCGGGCCGTGCCGGTCAGCAGGTTGTCCAGGCACACGACCGCGGCCCCCCGGTCGAGCAGCGTCTCGCACAGGTGGGAGCCGAGGAAGCCGGCCCCGCCGGTCACCACGGCGCGCCGCCCGGCCGGCCCCGCCGCCGTGTCCCCCGCGGTGTCCCCCGCGGTGTCCCCCGCCGTGTCCCTCGCCGTGTCCTCCGCCGTGTCCCCCGTCATGCCGGCCGTCGTCTCGCCTGTCGTCTCACCTGTCATGTCGTCTCCAGAGAGTTGTGGTGGAGGGCGAGCGTCCGCCGTGCCGTGTCCGTGACGACGGCCGCCGGGATCGCCAGCAGCCCGGGGTCGGGGACGCGGCCGTGCGGGTCGCCCCTGCGGCCCGCCCACAGCACCCGGTGCCGGGTCCGCCCCGGCGGCGGCCCCCACCAGGCGGGCGGGGTCGGGCCGAACAGCAGCACCGACGGGGTGCGGTAGGCGGTGGCCAGATGCCCGGTGCCGGTGTCCCCACACACCACCAGGCGCGCCTCGCGGATCAGCGCGGCCAGCTCCAGCGGGCCGGTCCGGCCGGACAGGTCGGCGTCGGGGTCCAGCCCGGCGCCCTCGACGACGCGCCGCGCCAGGGCGGTCTCGTCGGGCCCGCCGGTCACCACCACGCGGTGCCCGTCGTCGCGCAGGGCGGCGGCGACGGCCGCGAAGCGCTCGGGAGGCCAGCGGCGGGACGGGAACGCCGCGCCCGGATGCACCACCACCGCGCCGGGCGCGGGCGACGCGCACGGCGGCGGGGGCAGGTCCAGGTCGCCGGGGTCGGCGGGGAACCCGTACCACGACACCAGGCGGCACCAGCGGCGCACCTCGCGCTCCTCGGGGTCCCACGGCGGCCCGTCGATGTCGGGCGAGTCGGGATGGGCGAACGCCAGCAGCCGCCGGGGCCGCGACGGCCGCAGCAGGTCGTGGCTGGCCGGGTCGCAGCCGTGCAGGTCCACGGCGACGTCGACGCCGTCGACCGGCGGCAGCGGCGCCAGCTCGACGCTGTGCACCACCTCGTCCACCGCCCCCGACAGCAGGGCCAGGGGCTCCAGCGCGCGCGGGGCGGCCAGCGTGATGCGGTGGTCGGGCAGCCCGCGCCGCAGCGCCCGCAGCGCGGGGACGCCGGTGAGCAGGTCCCCGAGGCCGAGGGCCCGCAGCACCAGGGCGCGCGGGACGCTCATCGCGCCCCTCCGGCCGGCGAGCCGTTCGAGGGCGACCGCGCCGACGACAGCAGGCGGGTGGTGGAGCGGCCCTCCAGCAGGGGCAGCAGCACCACCTCGCCGCCGTAGGAGCGCACGACGCCGGCCTCGGGCAGCGGCGTCCCGGCGTAGTCGGCGCCCTTGACCCAGATGTCGGGCCGCAGGCGCTCCAGCAGCGGGGCCGGGGTGTCGTCGTCGAAGACGACGGCGGCGTCCACGTCGGCCAGCGCCCGCAGCACGCGCACCCGGTCCCCGGCGGTGGTGACCGGCCGGTCGGGCCCCTTGCGGCGGCGCACCGAGGCGTCGGAGTTGACGCACACGACCAGGCAGTCGCCGAGCCGCCGGGCCTGCTGGAGCAGGCTCACGTGCCCGGCGTGCAGCAGGTCGAAGCAGCCGCCGGTCGCCACGACCGTGCCGCCGGCGCGCCGGGTCCGCTCGGCCACCTCGAACGCGTCGGCCTCCCGCGGCGCCGGCGTCCGGGGCGAGCCGGTCTCGGCCAGCCGCGCGGCCAGCGCCGACGCGCCGCCCGCGCCGACGAACCGGGACGCGTCGCGCACCCCCTCGCCGACGGCGTCGGTGAGGGCGCCGCCGTCGGCCAGCGCCAGCGCGGCCCCGGCGGCGAAGCTGTCGCCCGCGCCGCAGGTGTCGCCCTCGGCGGGCTCGGCGGGCACCAGGAACGGGGTGCGCGCGCCGTCGTGCAGCAGCGCCCCGCTCGCGCCGAGCGTCACCGCGACGCCCGCCGCGTTCCAGGTCCCGGCCAGGAACCGGGCGCGGCGCGCGGCGGCCGACAGGCCCGTGCCGCCGGTGTCGCCGCCCAGCGCGGCGGCCAGCAGCGCCGCCTCGTCCTCGTTGGGCGTCACCAGCCGGACGCCCGGGACGGGCGGCTCGCCGCGCGGGTGCGGGTCCCACACCACCGGCGTGCGGCCGGTCAGGCGCTCCAGCAGGGAACGCACGGCCCGGTGCCGGGTCATGCCGCGCCCGTAGTCCGACACCAGCACCGTCCCGGCCCCGGCGAGGGCGTCGGAGACGGCCGGGCCGACCGGCCCGTCGGCGGCCTCGCCGTCGCCGACGTCCAGCCGGGCGACCGGGTGGCGGCCCGCGCGGACCCGCATCTTGCAGGGCGTGCCGCCGCCCAGCCGCAGCGCCACCACCTCCACGTGCGGGGCGAGCAGCGCCCGCAGGCGGTGGCCGGGGTCGTCGTCGGCCAGGGCGGTCACCAGCACCACGTCCCGGCCGGGCCGGTCGGCCGCCGCCAGCAGCGCCGCCAGGCCCGCGCCGCCGGGCCGGGGCCGCTCCACGGCCCGCCCGATGACCGGCACCGGCGCGTCCGGGCACAGCCGGGCGGCCTCCCCGACGATGTCCACGTCCAGCAGTGTGTCACCGATCACGACCAGGGGACCGTTCACCGCTCCCCCTCCAGCGTCCGGTCGACGACCGCGCACAGCAGGTGCACCGCCGCCAGGTGGATCTCCTGGACGGTGCAGGTGCGCTCCGCCTCCACGGTGATCGCGTCGTCGCACGCCTCGGCCAGGGGGTTGGGGCCCGGCCCGGTGATCGCCCAGGCGGTCGCGCCGAGCCGCCGGGCCTGCCGCGCGGCGGCCAGCACGTTGGGGCTGCGCCCGCTGGTGGACAGGCAGACCAGCACGTCGCCGCGGCGCGCGTGCGCCCGGACCTGCCGGGCGAACACCTGCTCGGCGCCGTAGTCGTTGCCGATGGCGGTGACCGCCGAGGCGTCGCCGTGCAGGGGGATCGCCGACAGCGGGGGCCGCTCGTCCTCGAACCGGCCGGTGAGCTCGGCGGTCAGATGCTGGGCCTCGGCGGCGCTGCCGCCGTTGCCGCAGGCCAGCAGCCGCCCGCCCGAGTCCAGCACCCGGGCCAGCCGCACCCCCCACCGGTTGAGCACCGGGGTCCAGGCGCGGAAACGCAGCGCGGCCCGCGCCAGTTCCTCCAGGCGCTCGTCCTCGGCGGTGGACGCGTGCCGCAGGGAGACACGCCGCTGTGACGTGGCGGTCATGCCCGCACCTCCCGTCGCCGGCCGGCCCTGGTGTAGACGTCGGCGGTGGCGCGGGCGACGCGTTCCCAGGAGTGGTCGAGCCGCGCCCGCAGCAGCGCGGCCGCGCCCATCCGCGCGCGGCGGTCGCCGTCGGCCAGCAGGTCCCCGATCGCCCGCGCGGCCCCGGCCGGGTCGCGGGGCGGGACCAGCAGCCCGGTGCGGCCGTCGGCGACGGTGTCGAGGTGGCCGCCCACGGCGGTGGCGACGACCGGGACGCCGCAGGCCATCGCCTCCAGCGGCACCATCCCGAACGGCTCGTACCAGGGCAGCGTGACGACCAGGTCGGCCGAGCGCAGCAGCGCCGGGACCTCGTCGCGGCCGCGCCGCCCGGTGAACGTCACGCGCCCGGCGACCCCGGCCCCGGCGGCGACGTCCCGCAGCCGGCGCACCTCGGGGTCGGCGTCCAGGGCGTCGGCGGGCGGGCCGCCGGCGACGACCAGCTCGGTGCCCGGCAGATGGGCCAGCGCCCGGATCGCGGTGTCGACGCCCTTGCGCTCCACCAGCCGCGACAGCGCGACCAGCCGGTGCCGGGCGGCGCGCGGCTCGGCGGGGCCGTCCGGGCGGAACCGTCCCAGGTCCACCCCGCACGGCACGACCGCGACGTGGTCGGTCGGCACGCCCATGCCGGCGAGTTCGCGGGTCTCGTCGGAGCAGGTCGCGATGATCGCGTCGACCGACCTCCCGATCCGGCGCTCCCAGTCGACCCGGTCGGGCGGGCTGGTGTCGCGGTCCCCCTGGTGGCGGCGCTTGACGGTGCCGAGCGCGTGGTAGGTCTGCACGACCGGCACGCTCGGGCCGGGCAGCCGCCCGGTCGCCCAGAGGGCGGCCATGCCGCTCATCCAGAAGTGCGCGTGGACGACGTCCGGCGGTTCCTGCGCCCAGCGGCGCTCCAGGTGGCGGGCGAAGTCGGGCATCCAGCGCACCAGCTCGTCCTTGGGCACCTCGGCGGCCGGGCCGGCCGGGACGTGCTCGACCGTCACGCCGGGCGCGAACCGGACCCGTCCGGGCAGGCCGGGGTCGTCGCGGCGGGTGTGGACGGTCACGTGGTGGCCCTGGCGGCCCAGCTCGGCGGCCAGGTCGGCGACGAACACGTTCTGCCCGCCGCCGTCGGCGCCGCCCAGCCCGCCGCGCGCGGCGAGCGGGCTGGCGTGCTCGGAGATCATGGCCACTCTCATCGGATCACCTCTTCCAGCAGGCGCTCCCAGTCCCGCAGGAAGCGGGCCAGGCCGTACCGTTGCGCGGCGACGGCCCGGCCCTCCTTGCCGAGCTGGCGGGCGCGTTCGGGATCGTGGGCCAGCGCGCGGGCCGCGTCGGCGAGGGCGTCCACCCGGGTGGACAGCACCCCGGCCTCCGGCGGCACCGCCTCCACGGCCTCGGTGGTGGCCAGCGCCACCACCGGCAGGCCGAGCAGCATCGCCTCGATCAGGGACAGGCCCAGCGACGTCCAGCGGTAGGGGTGCAGGTAGACGCGGCGGCGGGCCAGCTCGGCGTGCATCCGGGCCTGGGGCAGGTCCTCGAACGTCCACAGCGACTCGGCGGGCAGGCCGAGCGCGCGGGGCGCGTCGGTGACGTTCATCCCGAACAGGTCCAGCGGCACCTGGCGGGCCAGCCGCGGCAGCAGGTCGGTGCCGGTGATCCGGCCGCGGCGCAGCGGGTCGTTGATGACGACCCCGGCGCGCGGCATGTCGCCGACGAACCGGTAGCCCGGGTCGACCACGCCGTGCTCGATCACGGTGGTCGGGGCGCGTCCGGAGTTCCAGAACAGCTCGTTGAAGTGGGTGACGTGCACGAGCGGGACGTCGGAGCGGCCGTGCAGGAAGTGGCGGATGTCGGGGACGGCCTCCTCGGGAAGGTCGGCGTCGGCGAAGCGGCGGTGCGGGGTGTCGTGCTCGACGTACACGGCCGGGACGTCGCGTCCGGGCCGGCGGCCCAGCCACTCCTCCACGAGGCGGAACTCGTGGGGGCGTTGCAGCACCACGGCGTCCACGTGCTCGTCGCGCAGCCGGTCGTGCGGGACCTCCACGGCGCGGTCGGGCCAGGGGAACGTGCGGGCCCGGCCGAGCCCGTCGGGCCCCCGGTCGGGTGTGGCCGGCACGACGCTGGTCCAGGGGCCGTGCACGAACGACGTGGCCCAGGAACCGTGCACGTGCCAGAGCAGCACTCTCATGCGATGACCTCCTCCACGGCGGCGGCCACCCGGTCGGCGGTCACCGAGGACAGGCACGGGTGGCCCGGAACGGGGCAGACCCGCGCGCGGCTGTCTTTGCAGGGAGCGTTCTGGTCGCCCAGCAGTACGGTGCGGACCCCGTAGGGGGCCCAGCGCGCCGCCGGGACGGTCGGCGCGAACAGCGACACCACCGGGGCGCCGACGGCCGCGGCCAGGTGGGCGGGGCCGGTGTTGCCCGCGACGACGGCGGCGGCCCCGGCCAGCACCGCCGCCAGTTCCGGCAGGGTGGTGCGGCCGCCCAGGTCGACGCCGTCGATCCCCGCGACGTGGGCGGTCAGCTCCTTCTCCCGGCGGTCGCCGGTGACCACGACGCGGTGCCCGGCGGCGGTGAGGGCCCGCACGGCCTCGGCGCAGCGTTCCGGCGGCCAGGCCCGCGCGGGCACCGAGGTGCCGGGGTGGACGACGACGTAGCCGGTCGCGCCGGTGAGCGCCGTGACGTCGGGAAGGGGCCCGCGGACGCGCAGCCGCGTGTCGTGGGGGGTGGGGAACCCGGCGTCGGCGGCGAGCGCCAGCATCCGCTCGGGTTCGGGGACGTCGGCGTCGCAGCGGTGGCGCAGGTCCAGCAGCGAGCCGGGGTAGTCGTCGCTGATCCCGCCGATCCACGGCACCCCGGCCAGCCGCAGCAGCAGCGCCAGCGGCAGCGGCGACTGGTGGAACGAGGTGAAGATCAGCGCGCGGTCGGCGCCGCGCACCAGGTCCACCAGGCGTTCGGCCTCGGCCCGCTCGACGGGGCCGGGTTCGGGGTCGATCCACGGGGCGCACCACTCCACGACGCGGTCCACGCCGGGCAGCAGGTCGGCGGCGGCCCGGCCGCGCGGGCCGCACAGCATCACGACCTCGTCGGCGCGGGCGGCGACCGCGCGGACCGCCGGCCCCGCCAGCAGCACGTCGCCGAGGTTGTCGAGCCGGACCACCAGGGCCCTCATCGCGGCCTCCCCGGTCGCGCGCCGGACAGGACCAGGTCCACGGCGGCCGCCAGGTCGGGGGCGACCTCGCGGGCCGCGCCGACCTCCTCGGGGCGGGTGCGGCCGGTCGGCACGAGGATGCCGCGCGCCCCGGCGGCCGCGGCGGCCTGCATGTCGCCGCCGATGTCCCCGACCACGACGCAGTCGGAGGGGTGCACGCCGAGCCGGGCGGCGGCGCGTTCGATCAGCCCGGGGTGGGGTTTGCGGCAGGCGCAGCCGTCGGCGTCGTCGTGCGGGCAGAACTCCCAGACGTCGATGGGGCCGAGGAGGCGTTCGACGCGGGCGTTGACGCGGCCGACGTCGGCGGCGGTGATACGGCCCTTGGCGACGCCGGACTGGTTGGACACGACGCCGACGCGGACGCCGTGGCGGCGCAGCCGGTCCAGGGCGGCGCGCGCGCCGGGCACCGGCTCGACCCTGGCGGGGTCGCCGTTGTAGGGGACGTCGTGGATCAGCGTGTCGTCGCGGTCGAACAGCACCACCGGACACGGGCTCCAGGGCCCGGCGCCGCGGTGGGCGAGCTCGCCGCGGAGCCGGTGCGCCACGGCGACCGGCGGGATCACGACGCTGGTCACCAGCATGCGGGCGATCTCGTCGGGGGTGCGCGGGCCCGGCCGGATCCGCGCGGCGGCGAACTCGGCGGTCAGCGCCGCCCACGCGGCGGCGGCCCCGAACGCGGCCGGGCGCCGGGCGGGCAGGGCGGCCAGCGCCAGCAGCCCGGCGGCGGTGGTCGCGACGTGGCGGCCGAAGCGGCCGCGGTGCTCGCGGGCGCGGGTCCGCCAGTCGCGGCCGTGCAGGCGGGCCATCAGCGCGTCGTCGCGGTTTCCCGCCTGGGCGCGCACCGACGCCCAGGGCCCGGCGGGCCGCACCGGGTGGACGGTCCGGCGCTCCCCCCGGACCAGGCGGCATCCGGCGTCCTGGACGCGCAGCGCCAGGTCGGCGTCCTCGCGGAACGCGCGGGGGAAGCGCTCGTCGAACCCGCCGGTCGCGGTGAGCGCGTCGCGCCGGTAGGCCATGTCGGCGGTGATCCAGGCGGCCGACTCCAGCCCGGCGGTGTTGCGCTCCCAGTCGGTGGGGCGGCGGCCGGGCGGCAGCGGGACGGTGACGCGCCCCTGGGACCCGCCGACGTCGGCGGGCAGGCCCGCCAGGTCGGCGGCCAGGTCGGCGGCCCATCGGTCCGAGGGCACCACGTCGTCGTCCAGGAACACCGTCCACTCGCCGGTCGCGGCGCGCCAGCCGACGTTGCGGGCGGCGGCGGGGCCGCGCCCGCCCGACCGCAGGACCCGCAGCCCGGGTCCCGCGGCGCCGGGCAGCGGCAGCGGCGTGCCGGGGGCGGGCCGGTCGTCCACGACGAGGATCTCGCGCGGACCGGGGCCGGGCGCGGCGGCCAGCGACTTCAGCAGGGCCTCCAGCAGCGCGCCCAGGCTGGGACGGCCGACGGTCGGCACCACCACGCTGTAGGAGACCCCGGCGGGGGCCTCCCGGGAGGCGGGCGTCATCGGGCGAACACCTCCCCGCGCCGCACCACGTAGGGCCCGATGGCCAGCAGGTCGACGGGGGCCGAGCCGAAGCACTCCAGGGCGTCGCGCGGGTCGTCGACCATCGGGCGCCCGGCGGTGTTCAGGCTCGTGTTGACGACCACGGGCAGGCCGGTGCGGGCCTCGAACGCCGCCAGCAGGTCGGCGACCAGGGGCTCGTCGGCCCGGTCGACGGTCTGGACGCGGGCGGTGCCGTCCACGTGCACCACGGCGGGGATCCGGTCGCGCCACTCGGGGTGCACCCGGTGGACGAACAGCATGTACGGGCTCGGCAGCGGGCCGTCGAAGATCGTGGCGGCGCGTTCCAGCAGGACCATCGGCGCGATCGGGCGGAACCGCTCGCGGCCCTTGACGGCGTTGAGACGCTCCAGGTTGCCCGGATCGCCGGGGTGGGCCAGCAGCGACCGGTGGCCCAGGGCGCGCGGCCCGTACTCGGCGCGGCCCTGGAACCACGCCACGATCTGGTCGCGCGCCAGGGCGTCGGCGACGGTGGCGGCCAGGTCGGCGGGCTTGTCGTAGGGGACGCGGGCGGTGGCGAGCCAGTGCGCGAGCTCGGCGTCGTCCCAGCGGCGGCCGAGGTCCGCGCCGGGCATCGCGGTGATCGTGTCGCCCGCCCGCTCGGCGACGTGCAGGGCCGCGCCGAGCGCGGTCCCGGCGTCCCCGGCGGCGGGCTGCACCCAGATCTCCTCGTAGGGGCCGTCGGCGGCCAGCCGGGAGTTGGCGACGCAGTTGAGGGCCACTCCCCCGGCCATCGCCAGCCGGCGCGAGCCGGTCCGCTCGTGCAGCCATCCGGCCAGGTCGAGCAGGACCTCCTCCAGGCGGAGCTGCGCGCTGGCGGCCAGGTCGGCGTGCTCCTCGTCCCACTCGTCGTCGGCGCCGCGCGGCTTGGCCAGCGACGACCAGTCCACGCGGCCGACCGAGAAGCCGCCGTCGTCGGTGGCGCGCACCAGCCGCCGCATCTCGTCGGCGAAGCGCGGGCGGCCGTAGGACGCCAGCGCCATCACCTTGTACTCGTCGCTGGAGCGCAGGAAGCCCAGGTGCTGGGTCAGTTCCTCGTACATCAGCCCCAGCGAGTGCGGGAGCCGCTGCGCGCCCAGCGTGGTGAGCATGCCGTCCCGGTAGGTGCCCGACAGGTGCGAGTGGGACTCGCCGCGCCCGTCGAGCACGAGCACGTCGCCCTCGCCGGGGGTGGGGGCGGCCAGCGCGGCGGACGCGGCGTGCGCCACATGGTGCGGGACATACCTGAAGATTCCGGGATCAAGTCCGGGGAGCGCCTCGGCGAGCATCGCCGGCGCGCGCCGGGCGTACAGCGTCCGCAGGCGCTCCCACTCGCCCTCGTGGCCCTCCAGACCCGGTTCGACCAGGGACGGATCGTAGGAGTAGGCCACCGCGTCCAGCTCGCCGGGCTCGATCCCGCCCTCCTGGAGGCACCAGCGGGCGGACCTCTCCGGCAGTTCCCACGCGGAGAAGGCGTGGGGCCGTTTGCCGTGCTTGCGGCGGCTGAACCGCTCCTCCTCGGCGGCGGCGACCACCTGGCCGTCCACCACCAGCGCGGCCGCCGGGTCGTGGAAGACGGCGTTGATTCCAAGAACGCGCATCCGGAGTCTCCGATCCCCTTCGGAAGGTCAGGCCTAGGAAGTTGTGAAGGGCGCGGCGCCCCACCCCGAAGCGGGAGAAGCGGAACCGCCCCGGGCGGTCGGCCGGCGGCTCTCACGGCCGGTCGTCGGGGGCCTCCACCGGGCTGCCCGCACCCGAGCCCTCAAATGGCTCTCTGCCCCGCTTTGCCTTTAGGTAAGGTCAAACTAACTTTCGGATGCGATTCGTAATCACCCGATGTCCCGCTGTAGTCACCTGCGGTACAGATTGACCACAGGGCGAACGGGTACCGCGCCGCACATGCGTGGCGCCGTCATCGTGATCACACATCTCCGCCGGGACGCCGTGGGCAGTGCGCGGGCGGCGTCCCGTTCCACCCGGCGCCGCGTCAGCCGGCAAAGGACCTTTACCGACCTTTCACCCGGGGGGAAGCCGTGTCGGACGTGACGGTGGCCGTCGCCACCCGTGACCGCGCCGCCGAGCTGCGGCGCAGCCTGGCCGAGCACACCGCGACCGGGGACGCGGCCCCGGTGATCGTGGTGGACAACGCCTCGGCCGACGAGACCGCCGCCATCGCGAGCGTCGCCGGGGCCCGCGTGATCCGGCTGTCCCGCGACCTCGGGGCCGCCGCCCGCAACCTCGCCGTGCGGGAGGCGGGCACGCGCTACGTGGCGTTCGCCGACGACGACTCCTGGTGGGAACCGGGCGCGCTGGACCGCGCCGTGGAGATCATGGACGCGCATCCGCGGGCGGCGCTGCTGGCCGCGCGGGTGCTGGTCGGCGAGCAGGAGCGCCCCGACCCGGTGTCGGAGGCGATGGCGCGCGCCCCGCTCGGCCGTCCCGCGGACCTGCCGGGCCCCTCGGTGCTGGGCTTCCTGGCCTGCTCGGTGATCGTGCGGCGGGACGCGTTCCTCCAGGTCGGCGGGTTCTCGCCGGTGCTGCGCTTCGGCGGCGAGGAGGAGCTGCTCGCGCTCGACCTCGCGGCGGCCGGATGGGGGCTGGCGTACGTGCCCGAGCTGGTCGTCCACCACCATCCCTCGCCGCACGGCCGCGACCCGGCCGCCCGGCGCCGCCGCGAGGTCCGCAACCGGCTGCTCACCGCCTGGCTGCGGCGCCCGCTGCCGGTGCTCGGGCACCAGCTGCTCACCGCCCTGGCCGGCGCCGACGGGCGGCGCGGCGCGCTCGCCGCCGTCCGCGCGTTCCCGGCGGTGGCCCGCGCCCGGCGGCCCGTGCCGCCCGAGGTCGAGGCGGCGCGGGCCGCTCTGGCGGACTACTGAACGGCGGGGTGGAGCTCGGCCTCGACGTTCCAGGCGTCCTGCCGGACCTCGACGTGCGGGGAGCGCCGCAGCTCCTCCAGCAGCTCGCGCCAGCCGCCGTTCCAGCCCGCCGCCGCGCCGTAGGAGCCGACCAGGTTCACCGCCAGCAGGTGGGACGCCAGGTCGCCGCGCCGGACGAGCCTGCGGGCGGCGGGCCGCACCAGCGCCGGGGGGAAGCCGGCCTCACGCCGGTACGGCCGGTGCCGCAGGCCGTCGCCGGCACGCGAGGCCAGCACGGGCCGGTCGCGCAGCAGGGCGGCGATCGCCTCCACCTCGTCGGCGAGCTCCCCGGCGTCCGGTTCGTCGTCGACGTACCGGTCGAGGCGGGCGACGGCCAGGTCCACCGCTTCCTTCAGGTGGAGCGGGTCGGCGGCCAGCACGGCCACCGCGCGGCGGAACAGCTCGTCGCGGCCCGGCACCGCCGCGGGCACGGAACGGATGTTCCGCGCCACCCCGCCGACACGCCGGTGGGTGTGGAAGTCGCGTTCGGCGGCCAGGAGCCGGGCCAGGACGTCGCAGATCTCCACCCCGACGACGCCCGCCCGCAGCAGCGCCCCCAGCAGCAGGGACTCCACCTCGCCCTCGGCCGCCGCCGGGTCGGCGACGGCGGCGAGCATGTCGGCGAAACCGTCCTCGTACCAGCGCGCCCAGCTCCCGAACGCCTTGTTCACCCGGAACCGGACGCCCGGCCCCTCCGCCGCCAGGACCAGCCGCCGCATCAGGGCCGCGTAGCGGGGCCGGTCCCGCGGCGCGTACCCGGCCGGTGTCGCCTGGCAGAGCGCGCGCAGCATCGGCTCGCTCGCGTAGGGTCCGGCGGCCTCGCCGAGGGCGTCCCAGACGCGGGGGTCCTCGGGCATGCGGCGCAGCGCGCCCGCCACGGCGATCCGGACGTCGCGGTGCAGATCCGGGTCGTTCCAGGCGCGCAGGAGGGCGTCGGCCGCGCCGGGCGGGCGGTGGCGCTCCAGCAGCCGCGCGGCCTGCTTGCGGACGGTCACCTTGCCCGCCGGTCCGGTCAGCAGCCCGTCGAGCAGGCCGCCCAGCCGGGACGGCGGCAGCGCCGCGCAGCAGCCCGCGAGGGCCGCCACGGCGACGCGGGAGGCGTCGCCACGGGCGCGGTCCAGCAGCACCGGCACCGCGCCGTCCGGATGGTCGACGCCGCCCAGTGCCTCCGTCGCGGCCTCGGCGAGCACGACCTCGGCGTGGCCGGTCCACGGCCGCAGCGCGTCCAGGCCGCCGGGCAGGCGTCCCAGGGAGGTGAGCGCGGCGGCGCGGGCGACCACCGGGCGGGTCTCGTCGGCGGCGTCGGCGAGCAGCCGGTCGCGGACCAGGCGCCGCTGCGCCGGGGTCCAGCGTCCGGCGGCGCCGCCCTCGACCGGCGGTGACCAGAGGCGGGCCGCGTCCGCGAGGTTGCCCGTGGCGGGACCGGTGGGCACGCCGTCGAGCAGGCCCGTGTCCAGCAGGCCCGTGTCGAGCAGGTCGGTGCGGCGCGCGGCGACCGCCCGCCACACCTCGGGCAGCACGGCGGTGGACGGGTCGCCCGCCACCAGGTCGGCGGGGTCGCCGGACCACAGCGCGGCGGCGGCGCGGGCGACCGGCTCGGGAGCGGTCAGGACCGCCGCGCGCAGGTCGTCCTGGAGCTCGCCGAACCTCGCGGCGCGGCGGCCCAGGAACCGCGCGACCGCCACGGCCAACGTGAGGTCGCGTCTCTCCCGCGCGGCGCGCAGGGCCGGGAGCAGCGCCTCGAACAGGTCGCGTTCGCGCTCCCGGGGCACCGCGGGATCCCGCCGGACCGACCGTGGGCCTCGCCGCCGTCTCCGGCCGTAGGGATCCGGCTCGGGGTCGGGCGGGACGAAGGCCTCCGCGCCGAAGCGGAGCGCCAGCCTCCCGTGGACGCCGACCGCCCAGCCGACGAGCGCGCCGGACGGGTGGTGGCGCAGCACGCGGCCCGCCAGGGCGAGCAGTGCCCGCACGGTCGCCGGCGAGGTGTCGCGCGCCTCGGCGACGGCGGCGGCGAGGCGTTCCAGCGGCTCGGCGCACGCGTCGTCCAGCAGTCCGGGCGGGACCTTCGCGAGCGCGGTGAGCAGTCCGCCCCGCAGCGGGTCCTGCTCGTTGCGGGTGCGGTCGACTAGGTCGGCCAGCAGGGCGCGCAGCCGTCCGGCGTCCCCGGTCCGCGCGGCGCACCGCACGAGCAGGGAGCGGGCGAGCCCGCGGCGGCGCGGGTCCCCGCCGAACGCCGCCGCGGCGAGCGTCCCCTCCGCCTCCTCGTACGGCAGGTGCGAGGTGAGGATCAGGGGCAGGTCCGGGTCGTCCAGCCGGGAGCGGGACGAGTGCCAGACCGAGGCGTGCCAGTCCAGGATCCGGCGCGCCTCGGCCGCCGCCCGGTCGGCGGGCAGCACGTCCAGCAGCCACCGCGCCCCGTCCCCGGCGAACCTGCCCGGGGCGCGCTCGCGCAGCCGGTCCACGACCCCCGCCCGCCGGGACGGCGGCAGCGCCGCGATCGCGGGCCGCGCGCTGTGCGGCTCGGCCGGGAGGGCCGCGCCCAGCGCCTCGTCCGGGCAGGCCCGCAGATGCCGGAGGAACGCGGGCGGAACGTCCCAGCGGCGGGTCCCGGTGGTGAGCGCCAGGCGCATCGTCCGCACCGGGTCCGCACCGGCCAGCGCCGTGACGGCCGCGGCGGGAAAGCCCCGCGCGCAGGTGCCGAGACGGTGGCGCTCGGCGACCTCCAGGGCCCGTTCGGGTTCGGCGCGGGCGGCCCACGCGAAGCCGCGCCCGCGCCGCCGCCACCACCGGAGGGGGTGTCCGGCGCCGGTCAGCTCCCGTTCGGCCTGGTCGAGGAACGCGCCCGGGTGCCGCGCCCCGACCGCGCGCCACACGGTGACGGCGTGGGCGAGTCCGGGCAGCTCGCGGGCGACGGCCTCGGGGCCGCACGCGGGCAGCAGCGCGGCGGCCTCGCGGTCGCCCCAGCGTTCCCGCACCTGCGGCAGCAGCCGGTCGGCGAGCGCGCAGCGGCCGCCGTGCCGCAGCGCCTTGTAGAACGCGCGGCGCAGGCCGTACGGCGCGTCGTCGAGGACGCGCGCCACCGCGTCGTCGGGGACGGGCAGGGTGCGCACCGCGCGCAGGGCGGCGCGGCGCAGGTCCATGTCGGGGCCGGACAGCACGTCCGCGACGTACGGCAGGTCGCGGGCGGCCATGGCCAGGTGGAGCGCGGTGCGGCGTTCGTAGGGGCCGCCCGCCGACAGCTCGCCGAGCAGGGCGCTCAGGTACGGCGTCCCGGCGTGCGTCCGGGCGTGCAGGGCCAGCTCCCGCATGCGGCGCGGGTGGGGCAGGGGTTCGACGTGCGCGAGGAGTTCACGTGCGGCCGGTTCCCAGACCGGCGGCGTGGGGCTCAACGGCCCGGGCGGTGACCGCCCTTCCTGAAGATCATGCCGATGATGATGACGGATCGTCCGGCTCCCGGCAACCCCGCACGGCGCGGACGGTCCCCGCGCGTAGACTCCCGCGCATGTTCGTCGGGATCGACATCGGCACCTCGGTGGTCAAGGCCGCGGCCTTCGACCGGGACGGGCGGATCCTCGCCGTCGAGCGCGCCAGGGCGCCCCTGGTCGCCGAGGGCGACCGGGTGGAGCAGGACTTCGAGGAGGTCTTCGCGGCCGTGGCCCGGGTCGCGCGGGCCGTGTGCGGCGGGCGCGCGCCCGCGCTGGCCGGGATCACCGCGCAGGGCGACGGGGCGTGGCCGGTGGACGCCGCGGGGCGGCCGGTGCGGCGCGGGATCTCCTGGATGGACGGGCGGGCGGCCGGGATCGTGGCGGAGTGGATCGCCGACGGCACCGCCGAGGCGGTCTACCGGGCGACCGGCAACACCGTCTTCCCCGGCTGCGCGGCCCCGCTGCTGGCCTGGCTGGACCGGAACGAGCCCGCCGTGCTGGACGCCGCCGCGACCGCCGCCTACGTCAAGGACGTGGCGTTCCAGCGGCTCACCGGGGTGCGGGCGACCGACGTCAGCGACGCCTCGGTGCCGTTCCTGGACCCGCGCGGCCGGGACTACTCCCCCGCCGTGCTGGAGGCGTGCGGGCTCGGGCGCCGCGCGGGGCTGTTCGCGCCGGTCCACGACCCGCTGCCGGGCGCGGAGGCGGTCGCCGGCGGGGTGCTGCCGGCCGGGACGCCGGTGGCCGCCGGGCCGACGGACGTGACGGCGGCGGCGATCGGCGGCGGCGTCGCCGAGCCCGGCGACGGGCTGCTCAACATCGGCACGAGCCTGGTGTGCGACGTGGTCACCGACGTGCTCGACCTGTCCGGGGAGCCGTCGGGGTTCCACTTCGCGACGGCGGAGCCGGGCCGGTGGCTGCGGGTGATGGCCGCGATGGTCGGGACCGCCGGGCTGGACTGGGTCCTGGAGACCACCGGCACCTCCCACGGCGAGCTGGACGCGATCCTGGACGGCACCGCGCCCGGCGCCGGGGGCGTGGCGGTGCTGCCGTTCTTCGCGCCCTCCGGGGAGCGGTCGCCGTTCGTCGAGCCGTCCGCCCGCGCCGAGTTCACCGGTGTCAGCCTGCGCACGACCCGCGCCGAGCTGGTGCGCGCCGTCTGCGAGGGGACCGCCTACGCGGCCCGGCACCTGCTGGAGGCGGCGGGCCTGCGCGGCTCGGTGACGGTGTGCGGCGGCGGGACGGGCAGCGCGGCGTGGCTGCGGATGTTCGCCGACGTGCTGGGGCGGCCCGTGCGCGTCGCGGCAGGCCCGGAGACCGGGGCGCGCGGCGCGGTGCTCGCGGCGGCGGACCGGCACGGGATCGAACTCGACACGACCGCCTGGACGCGGCCGTCGGCGACGGTCGACCCCGACCCCGGGCGCGCGGCGTTCCACGAGCGCGGCTACGCCGACCACCTGGACCGGGTGGCGCGCGCCCGGGACCGCTGGGCGGCGCGGGCGCGGCCCTATTCGACGCGTTCGGCGTTGGAGTCGTAGCCTCCCCCGCCCGGATAGACCCAGGCTCCGGTGAGAGTGCGGTCGTCGGAGCCGAAGGTGCCCTGGAAGTAGGCGGGGGATCCGCGGTCGCCCGCCCAGATGGTGAGGGTGTCGCCGTCGAGCTCGTAGGTGTAGTCGAGGGTGCTGCCGTCGTCGCCGTAGTACCGGGACCTGATGTCGGCGCTGGGCTCGGCCATCAGCGGACGCTCCCGTCCGATGATCTCGAAGCCGTGGGTGTCGCCCAGCCGCACGTCCTGATGGAGGAAGAAGTCGTTCAACCACCGGTAGGTCACCGTCCCCTGGTGCCCGCCGGTGATCTTCCAGGTGCCGACCAGCCGGTCCAGGGCCCGCAGTGCCGGGTCATGGGTCATCGCCGTCTCCTTCCGGGAGGATCCCGCTTCCGCCGTCCCGCGTCGGTGGGAAGAATCATCGCTCTCCCCGGCCCGGCGGGCCAGGCCGGAGCGCCGCCGGCCCGTGGCCGCCCTGTGCCAGGAGACGGGAAGGGGGGTCCGAAAGGTGTGGCCCGTTCGCGATCATCGCGGATACGGTCCCGGATCATGACCACCGTGCTGTGTGTGCCCCAGTGGCAGGGATCGAGCTCACCGAACGCCCGCCGGCTGGTGCCCGGCGCCCGGATCGCCGCGGCGGCGATCCGGGCCGACGCGCACGTGACGGTGCCGGTGCTCGACACCGACGGCGAGCGCGAAGCCGGTGTCCGCGCGCTGGATGTGCTCACGGAGAATCTGCGGCTCACCAGGGAGGCCCTGGCCGGCATCGACGACGCGGTGATCACCGTCGGCGGGGAATGCGCCGTGGACCTGGCGCCGCTGTCGGCCGCCCGGGCCCGGTACGGCACCGAGCTGAGGGTGCTGTGGATCGACGCGCACCCGGACCTGTACACCCCGCGGACCCTGCCGTCCGGTTCGTTCCACGGGATGATCCTGCGCACGCTGCTCGGCGAGGGCCCGGCGCCGCTCGTCCCGGAGCAGCCGCTGGCGCCGGAGCAGGTGACGATCGCGGGTTTGAGGGCGTTCGAACCCGACGTCCGCGAGCAGGTCGAGGACTACATCGAGCAGTCGGGCATCCGCCGCTTCGGCGTCGGCGACCTGGAGGGGGCCCTCGACGGTCTCACCGGGCCGGTGTACCTGCACGTCGACCTCGACGTCCTCGATCCACCCGGGTTCGGCGCCACCTGCTACCCCGAGCCGGACGGGGTCGAGCCGCAGCGGCTCATCGACCTGGTCTCCCGGATCGACACCGTCGTCGGAGCCGCGATCACCGAGCACGCGCCGGCCGGCGACGGGAATCCTCGTGAGACCGAGGTGATCCGCCGGCTGGGCGCCGCGTTGAGGATGGTCGGATAGCCCGCTCGGCCTGGGATCCCTCGCGCCGCCGGGCGGCCGTCGTCTCGTTCCCGGGGCTGGACGGCGACCGGGAACGAGGACGACGGCCCTGCCGCGCGTCAGTCGGTCACCGCCAGGTCGTGGGCGGCGGCGACGATGGCGTCGGCGTCGAGCCCGGCGGCCCTGAGCTCCTGCTCGGGCGTCGCCGACCCCGGCATGGTCCGCACCGCGAGACGCGTCATGCGGGGCACCGGGCGTCCGTCGGCGAAGGCGTCCATGACCGCGTCGCCGACGCCGCCCTCGGGCCAGTGGTCCTCGACAGTGACGAACCGCCCGGTCGCGTCGGCGGCCTCGTGCAGCGTCGCGGCGTCCACCGGCTTCACCGAGTACAGGTCGACGACGCGGGCGGGCACCCCGGCGGCGGCGAGCCGGTCGGCGGCCTTCACTGCCTCGTGCACCGTCACCCCGGCCGCGACGATGGTGACCTTGTCCTCGCCGGAGGAGCGCAGCACCCGGCTGCCGCCGATGACGAACTCCTCGTCCGGCCCGTAGACGACCGGGGTCTCGCCGCGGCTGGTGCGCAGGTAGCGGACGCCCTCGGCGTCGGCCATCGCGGCGACCAGCCGGGCGGTCTGGTTGGCGTCGCACGGGTACAGCACGGTGCTGCCGTGCACGGCGCGGAACGCCGCCAGGTCCTCCAGCCCCATCTGCGACGGGCCGTCCTCGCCGATCGCGACGCCCGCGTGCGAGCCGACCAGGTTGAGGTCGGCGCGGCTGACGGCGGCCATCCGCACGAAGTCGTAGGCGCGGGACAGGAACGCCGCGAACGACGACACGTACGGCCGCCAGCCGCGCGCCTGCATCCCGACCGCCGCCGCGACCAGCTGCTGCTCGGCGATGTACATCTCGAAGAACCGGTCGGGGTGCTCCTCGGCGAAGTGCCGGGCCTTGGTGGAGTCGCTGACCTCGCCGTCCAGCGCGACCACGTCGGCGCGGGCGCCGCCCAGGGCCGCCACGGCCCTCCCGTAGGCCTCGCGGGTGGCGACCCGGTCGCCCACGTCGAAGCGCGGCAGCTCCAGGGGGCCCGGCTCGGGGCGGGCGGGGTGGTCCTCGGCGTCGGGCAGGCGGGGCTCGACCCGCAGGTTCCGGCGGCCGCCGAGCTCGGCGACCGCCTCCTCGGCGTCCGGCAGCGGCTTGCCGTGCTTGCCCTCCTGGTCCTCCACCGCGCTGACGCCGCGGCCCTTCCTGGTGCGCGCGAGGATCGCGGTGGGGCGGCCGGTGGTCTCGCGCGCCTCCCGGTAGGCGGCGTCGATCGCGGCGACGTCGTGGCCGTCGATCTCGATGGTGTGCCAGCCGAACGCGCCGACGCGCCGGGCGTAGGCGGCGGTGTCCCACCCGTGGCGGGTGGGGCCGCGCTGCCCGAGCCGGTTCACGTCGACGACCGCGGTGAGGTTGTCCAGGCCCTCGTGCCCGGCGTGCTCGAACGCCTCCCACATCGACCCCTCGGCCAGCTCGCTGTCGCCGCACAGCACCCAGATCCGGGCGGGGGTGCGGTCCAGGCGGCGGGCGGCCAGCGCCATCCCGACGCCGACCGGCAGCCCCTGGCCGAGCGAGCCGGTGGCGACCTTCACCCACGGCAGCCGGGGCGTGGGGTGGCCCTCCAGGCGGCTGCCCTCCTTGCGGAAGGTCAGCAGCTCCTCGTCGTCGATCAGCCCGGCGGCGGCGTAGAGGGCGTACAGCAGCGGCGAGGCGTGGCCCTTGGAGAACACCAGCTCGTCGTTGCCGGGGTCGTCGGGGGTCGCGGGGTTCCACCGCAGGTGCCCGGCCAGCAGCACCGCCATCAGGTCGGCCGCCGACATCGACGACGTGGGGTGCCCGGATCCCGCGGCGTCGGCGGCGCGGACCGCGTCGACCCGCAGTTGCTGTCCCAGCTCGCGGAGACGGTCGTAGTCCATGTCCCTCCTCCTCGTGTCGGCACGGACGGACCGTCCCTGCCTACCCGTCCTCGGCGGAGGGATACCTGGTCGGCCTGATCAGTGGACGTGGTCGTGCACGGCCAGGTCCGGGTCGTCGATCAGCCGTTCGACGCGTTCGCGGTCCTCCGGCGACACCGGGCGGTAGACGACCATGCGGGCGCCGGGGGCGCCGGACACGTCGAAGGCGGTGGCGCGGGCGGCGACCTCCCCCACCGCCGCGTGCCGGAACACCTTCAGCCGCGATCCCGACTCGGCGACGTCCTGCCGGGCCCACAGCCGCGCGAACTCCGGGCTGGCCTCGCACAGCCGCCGCACGAAGTCCCGCCAGCCCGGCTCGCCCAGGTGGCGGCTGTAGCGGTGCCGGAAGGCGGCGACGAACAGCGGCCCCTCCTCGGCGAGGTTGACGAAGGGGTTGCAGCACGGCGGGAGGGTGAAGGTCATCCACAGCGTGTTGCGCTCGGCCTCGGGCGCGTTCACCAGGAACGGGAACAGGGCGGCGTAGCCCCTGTTCCAGGCGAGCACGTCGCTGCGGGCGTTGGTGACGCAGGCGGGCATCGGGTCCAGCCCGGCGAGGATGGCCGGCAGGTCCTCCGGCAGCCCGGCGGCGGGGGCGGGGCGCGGGAGCTCGGCGGTCTCGGCGAGGCGGTACAGGTGGGCGCGTTCGGCGCCGTCGAGGCGCAGCGTGCGGGCGACCGCGTCCAGGACCTGGGGGCTGGCGTTGATCGGGCGGCCCTGCTCCAGCCACGTGTACCAGGTGACGCCGACCCCGGCGAGCTGCGCGACCTCCTCGCGGCGCAGGCCGGGGGTGCGGCGGCGGGGGCCGGGCGGCATGCCCACGTCCTCGGGCGTGATGCGGGCGCGGCGGCTGCGCAGGAACGCCGCCAGCTCGGTGCGCCTGCGGTCCGGTCCGGCCGTCCGGGTCATCGTGCTCACCCCACCACCCTCGGGGATCGGCCCGGCGTGTGCCAGGTGCTGTCGGTACCAGTATCGCGGGGCTCTCGTTACGGGTACCGGGGCGCCCCGACGCTGGAGCCATGACAACGATGACCGACCGGTCGGCGTCCTCCCCTTCGGCGGCGGCCCGACGGCCCGGCCGGGCGCTGCTCGCGGTGCTGCTGACCGGGCAGTTCATGTCCCTTCTCGACGTCAACATCGTCAACGTGGCGCTGCCGACGCTCCGCTCCGACCTCGGCGCCTCCGGCGCGGGCCTGCAACTGGTGGTCGCCGGATACGTGATCGCCTACGCGGTGCTGCTGGTCACCGGGGCGCGGCTGGGCGCCCTGGCCGGTCCGGGCCGGATGTTCCGGATCGGGGTGACCGCGTTCACCGCGGCGTCGCTGGCGTGCGGGCTCGCGCCGGACACCTGGACGCTGGTGGCGTTCCGGTTCGCGCAGGGCGCGGCGGCGGCGCTGATGCTGCCGCAGGTGATGAGCCTGATCCAGCGCGAGTACACCGGGGCGGCGCGGGCCCGCGCGCTCGGGGTCTTCTCGGCCGTGGTGTCCGGCGGGATCGTCGCCGGGCAGGTCGCCGGAGGGCTGCTGGTGGGCGCGGGCGTGCTGGGCGGGTGGCGGCCGGTGTTCCTCGTGAACGTGCCGGTCGGCCTGGCGCTGATGCTCGCCGCGCCGCGCGTGCTGCCGCGCCGGGAGGAGCGCGGGGACGGCGGGCTGGACCTGCCGGGCCTGCTGCTGCTGACCCCGGCCGTGCTGGCGCTGGTGGTGCCGCTGATCCTCGGGCACGAGCTGGGCTGGCCGGTGTGGGGGTGGGCGTCGCTGGCGGCGAGCCCGGTCCTGGTGGCGCTGCTGGTCGTGGTGGAGCGGCGGGTCGCGGCGCGCGGCGGGCGCCCGCTGGTGAACCTGCGGGTGCTGCGCGCGCCGGGAGTGCCGTCCGCCGCCGCGGGGGTGCTGCTGGGGCCGTGCACGTGGGCGGCGTTCCTGTTCACCACGACCCTGCACCTCCAGGGCGACCTGGGGTACGGGCCGCTGGCCTCGGGGCTGGCGTTCGTGCCGTGCGTGACGGCGTTCGCGCTGGTGTCGACGCGCTGGCAGCGGCTGCCCGAGCGCTGGCACCGTCCGCTGGTGCCGATCGGGTACGGGGTGGCGGCGCTGGGCTACCTGTTCGTCGGCCCGCTGGCCGGGGGCGGCCCGGCCCACCTGCTGCTGACCGTGGTGATCGGGACGGGCCTCGGCGTGATGCCGATCGCGATGAACGCCACGCTGGCGCACGTCCCCGCCGGGGACGCCGCCGACGGCAGCGGCCTGCTGCTGACGCTCACGCAGCTCGGCCAGGTGATCGGCATCGCGACCGTCGGGACGCTGTTCCTGACCTCGGCCGCCGGGCCGGGGTCCACCCGGCACGCCGAGTACGCGACCGGATGGGCCCTGGCGGCGGTGGCGCTGCTGACCGTGGTGTGCACGCTGCCGCCGGCGCTGCGGCGAAGGGGGCCGCGCGTCACGGCTCCAGCAGGATCTTGATCGCGCCGTCCTGCTTCTTCTGGAAGATCTCGTAGGCGTGCGGGGCCCGGTCCAGCGGCAGCCGGTGGGTGGCCAGGTCCGCCACGCCGAGCGGGTCGGCGTCGTCGAGGACCAGCGGCATCAGGTCGTCGATCCAGCGCCTGACGTGCGCCTGCCCCATCCGGAGCGTGACGCCCTTGTCGAACAGCTGGAGCATCGGCATCGGGTCGGCCATGCCGCCGTAGACGCCGGACAGCGAGATGGTGCCGCCGCGCCGCACGATCTCGATGGCCTGGGTGAGGGCGGCCAGCCGGTCCACCCCGGCGCGCGTCATCAGCGGGGCGGCGGCGCGGTCGGGCAGCAGCCCGGTGAGCGTCTGGGCGAGCTTGCCGACCGGTGAGCCGTGCGCCTCCATGCCGACCGCGTCGATCACCGAGTCGGTGCCGCGGCCCTGGGTGAGCTGCCGGACCGCGCCGGGGACGTCGTCGGTGACGGCGGCGTCCACGACCTCGGCCCCGTGGCGGCGGGCCATCTCCAGGCGCTCGGGCACCAGGTCCACGCCGATGACGCGGTATCCCAGGTGGCGGGCGACGCGGCAGGACATCTGCCCGATCGGCCCGAGGCCGAGGACGGTGACCGAACCGCCGTCGGGGACGTCGGCCCACGCCACGGCCTGCCAGGCGGTGGGCAGCACGTCCGACAGGTACACGAACCGTTCGTCGGGCGGCCCCTCGGGCACCCTGACGGGCCCGAACTGGGCCTGCGGGACGCGCAGGTACTCGGCCTGGCCGCCGGGCACCTGCCCGTACAGCTTGGTGTAGCCGAGCAGGGACGCGCCGGTGCCGTGCTCGCGGTTCTGGGTGGTCTCGCACTGGGCGTACAGCTCCAGCCCGCACATGTGGCAGTGCCCGCAGGAGACGTTGAACGGGATGACCACCCGGTCACCAGGCCGGATGTGCGACACCTCCGACCCGACCTCCTCCACGATCCCCATGGGCTCGTGGCCGAGGATGTCGCCCTCCCCCATGAACGGCCCGAGCACCTCGTACAGGTGCAGGTCCGAACCGCAGATCGCGGTCGTGGTGATCTTGACGATGGCGTCGGTGGGCTCCTTGATGGCCGGGTCGGGAACGGTGTCCACGCGCACGTCGCGCCGGCCGTGCCAGGTGACCGCCTTCACGGGCTCCCCCTCTCCTCCGGAATGCCGGACGAGGTGGCCCTACCCCCTGCACACCGGCCAAACGCCGCATCCGGACACCCCGGATCGGGACACCGGGGTGTCCGGCCCCTCCTGGCGGGCAGGGGTGCCAGAGATCACCGGAAGGAGTCCGCATGACCACCTCGTCCCCGCCCCGTCCCGGGATCGGGCTGCCGGGGGTCGTCCTCGGCGTCGGCCTGGGCGGCTTCGTCGACGGCATCATGCTCCACCAGGTCCTCCAGTGGCACCACATGCTGACCAGCGCCGGCGACGACCGGCTGGGCCTGCGCCCCTATCCCGCCACGACGGTCTCCGGGCTGGAGATGAACACGCTGTGGGACGGGTTCTTCCACGTCTTCACCTGGGTGTCGGTGCTGACCGGGCTGGCGCTGCTGTACTCCCGGCTGAACCGCGCCGACCGCCCGGTGTGGCGCAGCCGGGCGCTGTGGGGCTGGCTGGCGGTCGGCTGGGGCCTGTTCAACCTGGTGGAGGGCGTGATCGACCACCACATCCTCGGCGTCCACCACGTGCGCGGCGGCCCGTACCAGACCTGGTGGGACCTGGGCTTCCTGGCGCTGGGCGCGCTGCTGGTCGCCGGCGGCTGGCTGCTCCAGCGCAAGGGTGAGGCGCGGTGACCGTGGCGCACGGCGGCCACGCCCCGGCGGCCGCGCTGCTGCCGCTGGTGGCGGTCGCGCTGGTGCTCGTCGCCTACCTGGCCGCCGCGCTGCGGGAGCAGCGGCACGGCTCGCGCGGCTGGAGCGCGTGGCGCACCGCGGGCTTCTCGGCCGGCGCGGTCCTGCTGATGGTCGCGCTGGCCCCGCCGGTGGCGGCGTTCGCGCACGAGGACTTCCGGGGCCACATGCTGCAACACCTGCTGCTCGGCATGTACGCGCCGCTCGGGCTGGTGCTGGGCGCGCCGGTGACGCTGGCGCTGCGCGCGACCAGCGGGCGCGGCGGCCACCGCCTCGGACGCCTCCTCAACCGGCCCCTGGTCCACGCGCTGACGCACCCGGTGACCGCGCTGGCGCTGAACGCGGGCGGCCTGTACCTCCTCTACGCCACGCCCCTGTACCGGGCGACGACGACCGACCCGCTGCTCCACGAGCTGGTCCACCTGCATTTCCTGGTGTCGGGCTGCGTGTTCGCCTGGGTGGTCGCCGGGCCCGACCCCGCGCCGCGCCGCCCGTCGGTGCCGTTCCGGCTGGTCGTCCTCGGCGTCGCCGTCGCCGCCCACGCCACCCTCGCGCAGTTGCTGTACGCGGGGCTGCTCCCCGTCGCCGCCCCGGCCGAGCAGGTGCGCGGCGGCGCCGAGCTGATGTACTACGGCGGCGACCTCGCCGAGATCCTGCTGGCCCTGGCGCTGATGGCGACCTGGCGCCCGCGCCGGGTCGCGGCCGACCCGGCGCGGGCCGCCTAGGCCCGCCGGTGGTGAAGCGTCAGCGCCTCGCGGGCCGGGGCAGCTTGCAGCCGCGGTCGAGGCGCACGTCGTTGCCGCGGGTCAGGCAGCGCGCCAGCAGGTAGGTCTGCTGGCCGTAGCCGATGCCGCGGCGGACGGTGACCCTGCCGTTCCGGTCGACCTCGCACGGGTTGTTGAGGGTGCACCGCTCGCCGTCGGTGTTGCCGGTGTTGTTGACGCCGATCACGCGCTTGGAGCGGGTGTCCACGATCGGGGAGCCGGAGGTGCCGCCGATGATGTCGCACTCGGGCGTGTAGCGGATGGAGTCCTTCCAGGTCCAGCCCGCCTCCTTCATCCGGTACGCGAAACCGTCGATCTTGCAGGTCCACGTGCGCCGCCAGTAGCCGCTGGGGATGGCGATGCGGGTGCCGGCGTGCGGGCGGGCCAGCGACAGCTTCAGGGCGGAAACGCCGTACCGCTGCCGGATGGCCCGGTAGGTGGTGTTCAGCCGGTAGACCGTGACGTCGGTGTCGGTCATCGTGGCGTACTCGATCCGGGTCGCCCGGAGCTTGCCCAGCACGTTCTTGCCGGCGCGGTCCAGCAGGTCGAACGTGCGGCCGGAGGGCCGGTCCACGATCACCTCGCCCGCCTTCGGCATGCCGGTCTCCAGGCAGTGGCCGTTGGTCATCACCAGGGCGGCGTCGGTGTCGCGGCTGAGCGGGCCGCGCACGATCGAGCCCGAGCAGTTGCTGAGGGCGACGATCCCGGTGAAGTCGACCTCGCCCTTCGTGGCGGAGGCGTGGGCGGGGGCGGCGGCGAGCAGGCCGCCGGCGGTGACGGCGGCCAGCGCCGCGCCGAGCAGACGTCGGGTCATGTGACGGGAGATCCTCTCCGGTCGAGGTCAGGAGCACGGCGATGCTAGATGATCATCAGGGGCGGGGGAAGCCTCCGGGCCGTTAGGATCGGACGGTGAGTGACACACCGATCCGCTGGGGAATCCTGGGCACCGGGGGCATCGCCTCCGTCTTCACCGAGGACCTGCTGCGCCTTCCCGGGCACCGGGTCGTGGCCGTCGGGTCGCGGTCCGAGGCGACGGCCGCGGAGTTCGCCGGGCGCCACGGCGTCGCGCGGGCCCACGGCTCCTACGCCGGCTTGGCCGCCGACGCGGAGGTGGACGTCGTGTACGTCGCCACGCCGCACCCCATGCACTACGAACCGGCCCGGCTCTGCCTGGAGGGCGGCCGGGCGGTGCTGGTGGAGAAGCCCTTCACCACCTCGGCCGCCGACGCCGAGGCGCTGGCGGCGCTCGCCCGCGACCGCGGCCTGTTCGCGATGGAGGGCATGTGGACGCGGTTCAGCCCCCTGGTGCGCAGGCTCGGCGAGCTGGTCGCCGACGGGGCGATCGGCGAGGTGTCGGCCGTCTACGCGGACTTCTCCATCGCCCCGGCCTACGACCCGGCCGGCCGCCTGTGGTCCGCCGAGCTCGGCGGCGGCGCGCTGCTGGACCTCGGCTGCTACCCGCTGTCGTTCACCTGGCCGCTGCTCGGCCCGCCCGACACCGTGCAGGCCACCGCCGCGCCGGCGCCCACCGGCGTGGACGCCAACACCGGCATCCTGCTCGGCTACCGGTCGGGGGCGGTGGCGCTGCTGCACTGCGGCCTGATGGGCGACTCGCCGCACGCGGCGACCGTGGTGGGGTCCAAGGGCCGGATCGAGGTGGCCGGGCCGTTCTACCGGCCGGTGTCGATGACGCTGTACCGGGCCGGGGCCGAGCCGGAGACGATGACCGCCGAGCTGGCCGGGCACGGCTACACCTACCAGGCCGAGGAGGTCGCCCGCTGCCTGCGCGCCGGGCTGACCGAGTCGCCGCTGCTGCCGCTGGCCGAGTCGGTGGAGGTCATGCGGGTCATCGACCGGGTGCGGGAGCGCCTGGCCTCCGGGTGAGCGCGCGTGACCGGGCGTCCGGCCGCGCGCGGCGGTACGGGTGACCGCGCGCGGCCGGACGGGCCGGGTCAGTCGACGTCGACCCAGCCGAAGGTGCGTTCGACGGCCTTGCGCCAGCCCGCGTAGCCCTTCTCCCGCTTGTCCTCGTCCCACTGGGGCCGCCAGCGCCGGTCCTCGTTCCAGTTCTGGCGCAGCTCGTCGGTGTTGCGCCAGAACCCGACGGCCAGGCCCGCCGCGTACGCCGCGCCCAGCGCCGTGGTCTCGGCCACCACGGGACGGGACACCGGGACGCCGAGGACGTCGGCCTGCAACTGCATGCACAGCTCGTTGGCGGTGACGCCGCCGTCCACCTTCAGGACGTCCAGGGACACGCCGGAGTCCTCGCGCATCGCCTCCACCACGTCGCGGGACTGGTAGCAGATCGCCTCCAGCGTCGCGCGGGCCAGGTGGGCGTTGGTGTTGTACCGCGACAGCCCGACGATCGCGCCGCGCGCGTCGCTGCGCCAGTAGGGGGCGAACAGGCCGGAGAACGCGGGCACGAAGTACACCCCGCCGTTGTCCTCCACCTGCGCCGCGAGCGCCTCGCTCTGCGACGCGCCGGAGATGATGCCGAGCTGGTCGCGCAGCCACTGCACGGCCGACCCGGTCACCGCGATGGAGCCCTCCAGGGCGTAGACGGGGGCCTGGTCGCCGAACTTGTAGCAGACGGTGGTGAGCATGCCCGCCTTGGAGCGGACCAGCTCGCCGCCGGTGTTGAGCAGCAGGAAGTTGCCGGTGCCGTAGGTGTTCTTGGCCTCGCCCGGGGAGAAGCAGACCTGCCCGACGGTGGCGGCCTGCTGGTCGCCGAGGTCGCCGCTCAGCGGCACCTCGCCGCCGAACGGCCCGTCGGCGCGGGTCACGCCGTAGGGGTCGGGCGCCGACGACGGCCTGATCTCCGGCAGCATCGCGCGCGGGATCCCGAAGAACGACAGCAGCTGGTCGTCCCAGTCCAGGGTCTCCAGGTCCATCAGCATCGTGCGGCTGGCGTTGGTCGGGTCGGTCACGTGCACGCCGCCGTCGGGGCCGCCGGTGAGGTTCCACAGCACCCAGGTGTCGATGTTGCCGAACACGGCCTCGCCGTTCTCGGCCGCCTCGCGAACGCCGTCGACGTTCTCCAGGATCCACTGGATCTTGCCGCCGGAGAAGTACGTCGCCGGAGGCAGGCCCGCGCGGTGCCGGATCGTCTCGCCGCGCCCGTCGCGCTCCAGCGCCGAGGCGATCCGGTCGGTGCGGGTGTCCTGCCACACGATGGCGTTGTAGTAGGGACGCCCGGTGCGGCGGTTCCACACGACGGTCGTCTCGCGCTGGTTGGTGATGCCCACCGCGGCCAGGTCGGACGCCTGGAGGTTCGCCTTGTTCAGGGTGGACTGCACGGTGGCGCGGGTGCGCTCCCAGATCTCGATCGGGTCGTGCTCCACCCAGCCCGCCCGCGGCAGGATCTGCTCGTGTTCGAGCTGGTGGCGGGCCACCTCGTTGCCACCGTGGTCGAAGATCATGAATCGGGTGCTGGTGGTGCCCTGGTCCAGCGCACCGACGAAGTCGGCCATCCGACTCTCGCTTTCTGGGGTCGAGGGGATGAGGGGGTCGGTCAGGGTTTCACGTCGTACTGGGGCTCGGGCCGGGTCGGGTCGGGCCGGGCCGGCTCGGGCAGGTTCCGCCCGACGAGCAGGCCGTACAGCCCGGCGCCGAGCACGCCGCCGACCAGCGGGCCGACGATCGGCACCCAGAAGTACAGGTCACCGTACTGGTCGCGCCACGCGCCGCCGTAACCGGTCAGGAACTGGGCGAGCCTCGGTCCGAAGTCGCGGGCCGGGTTGATGGCGTACCCGGCGTCGGTGCCCCACGCCATGCCGATCGCCACGACCAGGAACCCGATCACCACGGGGGCGAGGTTGGCCAGCGGGGGCTGGTTGCGCAGGTCGGTGAGGGCGACCACGATGAACAGCAGGATCGCGGTGCCGATGATCTGGTCGCGCAGCGCCCCCCAGGTGCTCACCGGCAGGGTGCCGTTGCCCGGGAGGGTGGAGAACACGCCCTGCGACTTGATGGTGTGGCCGGGGTCGAACCGGGCCAGCACCTCGGTGTAGTTCCACCGCACGACCAGCGCCGCGACGAACGCGCCCAGCGTCTGCGCCAGCATGTAGGGCGCGACCTTGCGCCACGGGAAGCCCTTGAACACCGCCAGCGCGAACGTCACGGCCGGGTTGAGGTGCCCGCCGCTGATGGTGGCCGCCACGTACACGCCGAGCGTCACGCCGATGCCCCACGCCCAGGCGATGCTGTCGTGGTCGCCGATGCCTCCCGCGACGACCTGGGCGACCACTCCCACGCCGAACAGGATCAGGATCATCGTTCCGGCGAACTCGGCGGCCATCTCCCGGCCCAGTGGGGGCAGTCTCAGCCGTTCCGCCATGTCTCCTCCTCGGGGCGGTGTGACGTGAGGCACAACTGCCGCGACGGTAAGTAGGGCACGCGAAAACGGTCAACCTGCAAGCCGTGACAACAAAACGCCAATTCGCTGGCACGCTCCAAAGGCTTGGGCCGCGCCGGAACGGGGTACTGACGGGTAGCCGTTTCCGCGGCCGGTCCGGCGGCCGGGTCAGTGGCCGGGTCAGTGGCCGCGGAACGCCTCCTCCAGCCACCACGCCGGGCGTTCCCGGGTGACCTTGGCGTCCACCACCAGCGGCCGGTCGCGCGGCCCGGCCAGCCAGTCGGCGACGGCCGACAGGTCCTCGGGGCGCCGCACGGTCGCGGCGGCGCAGCCGTAGCCGCGGCCGACGGCGGCGATGTCCACGGGCGGGAACGTGACGGTGTCCAGGGCGTGCCCGCCGGGCCCGAAGTGGTGGACCTCCGCGCCGTAGGCCTCGTCGTCGTAGACGACGACCAGCAGGCCCGCGCCGAGCAGGGGGCCGAGCCGGACGGCGGTCTCCAGCTCGACGGCCGACATCAGCGCCCCGCCGTCGCCGAGCGCGGCGACCGTCAGCCGGTCGGGGCGGGCCAGCGCCGCGCCGACCGCGGTGGCCAGTCCGAGCCCGACCGACTGGAACGCCTGGGTGAACACCAGCCCGTCGGCGTCGGGGACGTCCAGGTACATGACGGGGTAGCCCATGAAGTTGCCCGAGTCGACGGCGACGGTGCGCTCGCGCGGCAGCATCTCGTCGAGGGCGATCGACAGCACGCGCGGGTCGATGCGGCCGTCGGCGGGGTCGTCCTCGGGCGGGTGGTCGCGCCAGCGGGACTCGCGGGCCAGGCGTGCGGCCAGCTCCGGCGAGCGGTATCCGGCGGCGGCGTGGCCGCGCGCGGTCAGCTCGGCGAGGACGGCGCGGGCGGTCTCGGCGGCGTCGCCGGCCACGCCGAGGTCGAGGGGGTGGTGCGCGCCGAGCGCGGCGGCGTCCAGGTCGACCTGCGCGACGGCCGCGCCCTCGCCGACCAGCGCGCCGTGCCGCAGCGTCCACATGTTCAGCGAGCAGCCCCACCCGACGATGAGGTCGGCGCCCCGGATCAGTCCGGCGGCGGCGGGGGTGGCGAAGCCGCCGCTGACGTCCAGGTCGAACGGGTCGCCGCGGAACAGGCCGCGCGCGACGGCGGAGGTGGCCAGCAGCGCGCCGCAGCGTTCGGCCAGGGCGCGCAGCGGCTCCCCGGCGCGGGCGAGGCGCGCGCCGCGCCCGGCCAGGAACACCGGCCGTCCGGCGCCGGCGAGCAGGTCGGCCAGGCGGCCGACCGCGTGCGGCGGGGGCGGCGGCAGCAACGGCACCGGCGCGCCGTACGCCAGCGACCGGTCGGTGGTGTCGGGCCCGGTGTACTCGGCGGCCTGCACGTCCAGCGGCAGCCCGAGCAGGACCGTGCGGCGCTGGGTGAGGGCGGTGCGGCAGGCGCGGGCGACGTCGGCCAGCGCCGACTGCGGGGAGTGGACGCGTTCGGGGACCGCGCCGACGGCGGCGGCGAGCGCGGCCTGGTCGATCCGGAAGTTGGAGCGGACCGCCGACGCGGCGACCTCGCCCGCCAGCACCAGCAGCGGGGTGCGGCTCTTGGCGGCCTCGGTGACGCCGGTGAGCGCGTTGGTCAGGCCGGGCCCCTGGTGGACCGACACCACGCCGAGCCCGCCGGTCAGCCGGGCGTGGGCGTCGGCCATGGTGGCGGCCCCGCCCTCGTGGCGGGCGGCCACGAACCGCGCGCCGTGGGCGACCAGGGCGTTGGTGACGTGGAAGTTGCCGCTGCCCACCACGCCGAACACGGTGTCGGCGCCGAGCCGGGCCAGCGCCGCCCCGACCGCCTCGGCGACGATCATCGTTCGACCAGCGCCAGCACGCGGGCCGGGCTGCCGGAGCCGCCGACGATCGGCAGCGGCGCGGCGACCAGCACGGCCCCGCGCGCCGGGAGGTGGTCCAGGTTCCGCAGCTGGGTGAGGCCGTACTTGTCCGCGCCGAGAAGGTAGGAGTGGCACGGGAACGGCGGCTCGAAGCCGTGCGCGGCCCCCGCGTCGGTGCCGACGGTCTCCACGCCGATCCCCTGGATCGGGGTCTCCTCGGCCAGCCACCGGGCGCACTCGGCGGAGATCCCGGGGCTGTGGGGGCCGGTCCCGTCGGCGTTGAGGAACGCCGCCTGGTCGCCCGCGCGGGCGTCCCAGCCGGTCCGGTACAGCAGCCAGCCGCCCTCGGGCAGCGGGCCGTGCGCCTTCTCCCAGTCGCGGACGTGGTCGACCTCCAGCAGGAAGTCGGGGTCGCCCGCGACGTGCGCGGCGGCGTCCAGCACGACGGCGGGGCCGACCAGGCGGCGCGGCGCGACCTGGGAGACGTCCTCGCCGTCGCGGCCGGTGATCCAGTGGACCGGCGCGTCGAAGTGGGTGCCGACGTGCTCCCCGGTGGTGATGTCGTTCCAGTACCAGGCGGGGCCCCGGTCGTCGTAGCGGCTGATCTCCCTGAGCTGGAACGGGACGGTGTCGGCGAACGGCTCGGGCAGCTGGAGGATCGGTGTGGCCGACGACAGCGGGGCCGTCAGGTCGACGACCTCGACGCTTCCGTCGGTGAGCGCGGCGAGCAGGGCGTCCAGCACGGACATGGTTCCTCCCGGGGGCGCACGGTGCACCGAACGTACCGACTCGCTCCCCGGGGGTAAAGGTCAGCCGACGCGCCCGCCGAGGCGTCCCTCCAGCAGGACGAGCAGCTCGCTGAGGCCCCGCGCCATCGCGTCGCGGCGCTCGTCCGGCAGGTCCGACAGCAGCGACGCCTCGTGGGCGGGCCGGGCGGGCAGCAACCGGTCCACCAGGGCGCGGCCCTCGCCGGTCAGCGCCAGGTGCTGGACGCGGCGGTCGCGGTCGTCGGCGCGTCGGCGGCCTGCTGGAGCAGCGCGGCGGTGCGCGTCGCCCGAAAGGTCAGCAAGTATTTCACCAGTAAATTAATGTGCGGCCGGAACCATCTCCCCCGACGGGAAGTTAGGCTTACCTAAGTACTTTCGAACGAGGGGGACGCATGGCGACACCGACCGAGCGCAGGGCTCCACGGCTCCACGTGGGCACGGTGCTGCGCACCGAGCAGATCACCCCGCACATGATCCGTGTGGTGCTCGGCGGCGAGGGGCTGGCGGGGTTCGCCGCCGGCGAGTTCACCGACCACTACGTGAAGCTGCTGTTCCCCCAGCCCGGCGCCGTCTACCCCGAGCCGTTCGACATGGCGCGGATCCGCGAGGAGATGCCGCGCGAGCAGTGGCCGGTGACCCGCACCTACACCGTGCGGGCCTGGGACCCCGGCACGCGCGAGCTGACCGTCGACTTCGTGTACCACGGCGAGGAGGGCCTGGCCGGGCCGTGGGCCCGGGGCGCCAAGCCCGGTGACCGGATCCGCTTCCTCGGCCCCGGCGGGGCGTACGCGCCCGCCGCCGAGGCCGACTGGCACCTGCTGGTCGGGGACGAGAGCGCGCTGCCCGCCATCGCCGCCTCCCTGGGACGCCTCCCCGGCGGCGCCCCCGCCCGCGTCCTGCTGGAGGTCGAGGGCCCCGAGGAGGAGCAGGACCTGAAGGCCCCCGGCGGCGCGGAGATCGTGTGGCTGCACCGGGGCGCGGGCCGGGTCGGCGAGGCGCTGGTGGCGGCCGTGCGGGAGCTGGAGTTCCCGGCGGGGCGCGTCCACGCGTTCGTGCACGGCGAGGCCGGGTTCGTCAAGGAGCTGCGCCGCTTCCTGCGGGTGGACCGGGGGCTGCCGCTGGAGCAGCTGTCGATCTCCGGCTACTGGCGCCTCGGCCGCGACGAGGACGGCTGGCAGTCCGGCAAGCGCGAGTGGAACCAGCGGATCGAGGAAGAGGAGGCCAGGGCCCTGGCCTCCGCCTAGCCCCCGCTCAGGCGGTCTCCTCGCCGCCCTCCCGTCCGGTCTCCTCCGGGTCGTCGGCGAAGCCCGGCAGCCACCGGACCACCTCGGCCCGGTAGTTCCCCTCGGCCTCCAGCTGGCACAGCACGCCGCCGCAGCTGGCCAGGGCCCGGCTGACCGCCATGTACTGCGGCGGCAGCCGCAGGTGCCGGGCCAGCGCGCCGGGCCGCATGTCGGTCGCCACCCCCATGCCCCGGGTGGTCTCGCGCCGCAGCCACTCCCGGCTGTAGCGGAACCGCTCCCGCGTGAACGGCGTGACGTGCGGGGAGACGATCGCCGCGACCTGCTCGGGGTCCACCTCCCCCTCGGGGGCGAGGAACCCCTCCGCGCGGGCCGCCGCGACCATCGCCTCGCCGCTGCCAAGGGTGCCGATGCGCAGCAGCCGCCCGATCGACCACTGCAGCTCGGCCGGGACGTGGGCCGCGCCGCCGAAGTCCATGACGCCGAGGCGGCCGTCGTCCAGCAGCCGGAAGTTGCCGGGGTGCGGGTCGATGTGGATCATCTGGCAGCGGGCCGGGCCCGACAGGATGAACCGGAACAGCAGCAGCCCGGCGCGGTCGCGCTCCTCCTGGTCCCCCTCGGCGATGACCCTGGCCAGCGGCGTCCCGTCGAGCCACTCGGTGACCAGCACGTGGCCGGACTGGGCGACGACGGCCGGGACCACGAAGTCGGGGTCGCCCGCGTACGCCTCGTGGAACGCGGTCTGCGCGCGGGCCTCGTCGTCGTAGTCGAGCTCCTTCTCCAGCCGCCGCTTCAGGTCGGCGACCAGCGGCTTGACCTCGACGCCGGGGAACAGCGGGGTGATCAGCCGGCTCAGCCGGGCGATCTGGTTGAAGTCGCTCATCAGCGCCTTGCCCGCGCCGGGGTACTGCACCTTCACCGCGACGGCGCGGCCGTCGTGCCACACGGCCCTGTGGACCTGGCCGATGGAGGCCGCCGCGGCGGGCCGGTCGTCGAACTCGGCGAACAGGTCCCGCCAGTCCGGGCCGAGCCCCTCGGCCAGCACCCGGTGGGTGGTGGCGGCGGGCATCGGCGGCGCGGACTCCTGGAGCCGGGTGAGGCTGGCGCGGAACGGCCCGGCGACCTCCTCCGGCAGCCCCGCCTCGAAGATCGACAGTAGCTGGCCGACCTTCATCGCGCCGCCCTTGAGCTCCCCGAGCACCGAGAACAGCTGGTCGGCGGTGCGGCGCTGGACCTCCAGCGCCACGGTCTCGGCGGGCCTGCCGATCGTGCGCTTGCCGAACCCGAGGGCGGTGCGCCCGGCGAAGCCGAGGGGCAGCGAGGCCAGTTTCGCGGTGCGCGTCACCGCGCGGCGGGGGATGTCACTCACGATCGTTTCCTTCCCTTCGGCGCTCGGCGCACTCCGCCCTGACCGGACGAACCATAACCTTTCCGCTCACCCCTTGACGCCTTCCCACCGTGAGACAAACATGGCGGATGTCTTGTGAGACACATCACTTGAGTGTCTCGGAGCCGACACTGTGGAGGAGGTCGGCGCCATGAGCCCGACGGTGACGGCTCTAGTGGCGGTCGTGCTCTACTACGTGGGAGCGGCGCTGTTCAAGCGGGCCGGGGCGGGGATGCCGCCGCTGCACGGCAGCCGCCCCGGGCTCCTGCTCCGCACGGTGCTGCGCGACCCGATCTGGCTCACCGGCCTGTTCGTCTTCACGATCGGCATGGAGCTGCAGATCGTCGCGTTCGCCGAACTGCCGCTGGGCATCGCCCAGCCGCTGTTCGCCTCGACCCTGCTGGTGCTGCTGTGGACGGGGACCGCCTTCTTCGGCGAGTGGCTCACCGTCCGCGAGTGGTGCGGCCTCGGCCTGTTCGCGCTGTCGACGCTGCTGGTCTGGGCGTCGGTGCGGCCCGAGCAGGCCGGGATCGGCTCGCTGCCGCCGCTGTCCCCGCTGCTCGCGACGACCGCGGCCGCCGTGCTGGTCTCGGTCGCGCTGTTCGTGTTGAACGGCCTGTGCCCCGCCGGGCGGCACGCCCGCCCCTCCACGGGCGTGGCCTACGGCCTGGCCAGCGGGATCGCCCTCGGCGCCGGAGAGGTCGCGATCAAGGGGCTGGCCATCGTCAACGCCGAGCAGGGCACGGGCCCGCACCTGCTGGCCACGCCCTACCCCTACCTGATCGGGCTGACGGTCCCGGTCGGGCTCGCCCAGGCGATGATCGCGATGCAGCGGTGCCGGATGGTGGTGTGCATCTCGGTCTGCACGATCGCCGCCAAGACGTACCTGCTGCTGGCCGGGACGCTGCTGTACGGCGGCGACTGGCCCGAGGACCCGCTGTGGGGGGTCCTGCGGATCGGCGCGGCGGCCCTGGCGGTCGGCGCGGTGCTGCTGTTCCCCCGCTACGAGCCCGAGCTGCCGGACGACTCGGGCGCCGGGCCGGGCCGCAGCAGCAGCCCGATCACCTCCAGGGCGGTGTCGATCTCCGGGCGGGTGCCGCCCAGGTAGTGGGCGTACATGAACGAGTCGGCGATCCGCACGATCGCCTGCGCCAGCGTCTCAGTGGGGACCGTCACCCGGAGAGCGCCCCGGTCGATCTCCCGTTGCAGCTCCCGCACCAGCATGGCCTTGGCGCGTTCCTCGACCGGTCCCGGCGCGGCGGCCAGCCGGACGAACAGCCCCGGCTCCCGCGCGGTCAGCGCCTTCAGCGGGGCGGCCTCCACCACCGCGCGCATGAAGCGCTCCAGGGCGTCCAGGATCCGGTCCGCGCCGGTCCCGGTGACCTCGCGCATCACCCGCCGGTAGGTGCGCTCGGTCATCTCGGCGAGGATGGCGCCGAGCAGGCGCTCCCGGCTGCCGACCCAGCGGTACAGCGTCGCCCGGCCCACGCCGAGCTCGGCGGCCAGCGCCGACATGTCGATCGGCTCGCCCGCCAGGTAGTGGGCGGTGGCGGCGGCGACCGCGGCGGCGGGTCCGCCCGCCCGGCCGTTCCCCGTGCCGTCCCCGGCTCGTGGCTGCCCGTTCACGCGCCCAGCATCGCACAGCCCGCTCAGCGGCCCGGGCGCACCAGCGGGAACGCGATCGTCTCGCGGATCGAGCGGCCGGTGAGCGCGATCAGCAACCGGTCCACGCCCATGCCCATGCCGCCCGCCGGGGGCATGCCGTACTCCAGGGCGCGCAGGAAGTCCTCGTCCAGCTCCATGGCCTCGGGGTCGCCGCCCGCCGCCAGCAACGACTGCTCGGTGAGCCGCCGCCGCTGGAGGATCGGGTCGATCAGCTCCGAGTAGGCGGTGCCCAGCTCCATGCCGAACACGATCAGGTCCCACTTCTCGGCCAGCCGCGGGTCGTCGCGGTGCGGCCGGGTCAGCGGGGAGGTCTCGGCCGGGTAGTCGCGCACGAACGTCGGCCATCGCAGTTCGTCCTCGACCAGCGCCTCGTACAGCTCCTGCACCAGGCGGCCCTGGCCCCACTCGGGGACGTCGGCCACGCCGGCGCGGGCGGCGTGGCGGGCCACCGCCGCGCGCGGGGTGTCCGGGGTGACCTCCTCGCCGAGCGCCTCCGACACCGACCCGTACACGGTGATCGCGTGCCAGGGCTCGGCCAGGTCGTACTCGACGCCGCCGCGCGCCACGACCGTGGTGCCGAGCGCGGCACGGGTCCCGGCCAGGACCAGGTCGCGGGTCAGCGCGGCCATGGTGTCGTAGTCGCCGTAGGGCTCGTACGCCTCCAGCATCGTGAACTCGGGGTTGTGGGTGGCGTCCACGCCCTCGTTGCGGAAGTCGCGGCCCATCTCGAAGACCTTGCCCAGCCCGCCGACCAGCAGCCGCTTGAGGTACAGCTCGGGCGCGATCCGCAGGTACATCCGCATGTTGTAGGCGTTGATCCGGGTGGTGAACGGCCGGGCCGCCGCGCCGCCGTGGACGGGCTGCAGGATCGGGGTCTCGACCTCCAGGTAGCCGCGGTCGCGCAGCACGTCGCGGACGGCCGCCACCGCGTCGCCGCGCATCCGCAGCATCCGCCGGGACTCGTCGTTGACGATCAGGTCGACGGCGCGCAGCCGCACCCGGGCCTCGGGGTCCGACAGCCCGGAGCGCTTGTCGGGCAGCGGGTGCAGCGACTTGGCGGTCAGCGTCCAGGAGTCGGCCAGCACCGACAGCTCGCCCTTGCGGGAGGTGACGACCTCGCCGGCCACGCCGACCTGGTCGCCGAGGTCGACCAGCGACCGCCAGGTGCGCAGGCTCTCCGGCCCCAGCCGGTCGGCGGTCAGCATCACCTGGATGTCGGCGCTCTCGTCGCGCAGGGTCGCGAAGACCAGCCGGCCGTGCTCGCGGGCCAGCATGATCCGCCCGGCGACGGCGGCGCGCTCGCCGGTGCGGGTGTCGGCGGCCAGCCCGGCGAACCGGGCGCGCAGGTCGGCGGCCAGGGCGGTGCGGTCGAAGCCGAGCGGGTAGGGCTCCATCCCCGCCGCCTCGATCCTGGCGAGCTTGTCGTGCCGGACGCGTTCCTGCTCCGACAGCCGCCGCTGCGGGGCGCGCAGCGCCTCGGCGCTGTCCTCGATCTCCCTGATCCGCGCGACGAGCCCGGCGGAGGGCACCGCGCCCGCGGCCTGCTCCAGCCGGCGGCGGCCGAAGCTCGGCAGGAAGCCCTCGGCGACCGCGTAGGCGACGCCGACGCGGATCAGGCCGGTGCTGCCGTGCGGGAAGCAGATGAAGCGCGGCACCCACTCGGGGTGGTACTTGGCGTTGGCCAGGTACAGCGACTCCAGCTGCCAGAAGCGGGAGGCCAGCGACAGCCACCGGTAGGCGAGCCGGACGACGGGCCCGGCGCCGATCTGCTGGCCGCGTTCGAACACCGCCCGCAGCATGGCGAAGTTCAGCGAGACCCGGCGCACGCCGATGGCGCCCGCGCCCTCGGCGAGCTTGGCGACCATGAACTCGTTCAGGCCGTTCTCGGCGGCCCGGTCGCGGCGCATCAGGTCCAGCGACAGCCCGGAGCGGCCCCACGGCACGAAGCTGAGCAGCCCGCGCAGCTCGCCCTGGGCGTCGAACGCCTCCACCATCACGCAGCGCCCGTCGGTGGGGTCGCCGAGCCGGCCGAGGGCCATGGAGAAGCCGCGTTCGGTCTCGCCCTCGCGCCAGTGGTCGGCGCGCTGCACGATCGCGGCCATCTCGGCGGCCGGGATCTGCGAGTGGCGGCGGACGCGGACGGTGTACCCGGCGCGCTCGACGCGGCGCACCGCCTGGCGCACCGGCCGCATCTCCCGGCCGTCCAGGTTGAACTCCGACAGGTCGAGGATCGCCTCGTCGCCGAGCTCCAGGACGTTCAGGCCGTGCCTGCGGTACTCGACGGCGGCGCGCTCGCCGGCGCTGACCGCGCCGGGCGTCCAGGAGTGGGCGCGGCACTCGGCCAGCCACGCCTCGATCGCCTGCCCCCACGACTCGGGGTCGCCGAGGGGGTCGCCGCTGGCCAGGCAGACCGAGCCCTGGGCGCGGTAGGCGATGGCGGCCCTGCCGTTGGGCGCGACGATGACGTCCTTGTCGCGGCGCAGCGCGAAGTAGCCGAGGGAGTCGTCCTCGCCGTGCTCGGCCAGCAGCCGCCGCGCCGGCAGCTCCTCCTCGGCCGACAGCTGCGCCGGCCGGCGGGCGGGCCGGAACAGCGCCCACATGGTCAGCACCAGCAGGCCCGCGCCGACCACGCCGAGGATGAAGTCCACCCAGGCGGGGACCGCGACGTAGACGGTGCTGCCGGTGACGCCCGCGCCCAGCACCGTCTGGAGCACCACGTAGACCGGCTGGGTCCAGAACCCGCCCCGGGGGTCGGTGTCCGTCAGGTGCACCAGCGTCACCCCGACCACGCCGCTGACCAGCACCAGCGCGCCGAAGACGGCCAGCGCCAGCCGCCGGTTGGCCCGGTCGGGCAGCGCGGAGAACTCGCGGCGGGCGGCCAGCAGCAGCGTCAGCACCAGCCCGTAGGCGACGGCCGCGATCCACTCGCCCCCGCCGGTCCGCAGCTCCGGGTCCTGCGGCGGTTCCACCGCGTTGAGCAGCACGGTCAGCACCAGCAGCGCGAAGTACGCGCCGATCACCAGGGAGGTGATCCGCCACGCCGACTTCTTGTGCCGCCGGACCCCGGCCGACAGCAGGAGCATCATCAGGCCCCAGGGCAGGCTGGCCCACCAGCCGAAGTACCCGATCCAGCGCAGCACCCACACGCTCGCCAGGTCGTCGAACCAGGTGGCCGACAACCGGGCCGACACCCATGCCACGATCGAGACGATCCCCGACACCAGCAGGTACCAGGAGACGATCTCCGGTACCCGCTCGATCACCCTTCCGACGCGCATCTGTCCCCCGGCCCCCGCGTGCCCGGCGCGGTCCTCCCCGCCGCCGCACCTGGTCAGGGTACCCGTGGCGTGATCAGCGATAACACCGACGAAAGTCGCGGCGGCGCCCGACCTTGGTCGGGCGCCGCCGCGCCGGAGGCCGCCCCGCGGTCAGGTGCGGGCCGCCGCCGGGACGGGCTCGTCCTCGGCCGCGCCGGGCAGGGCGTGCCGCAGCTTCTCGCCCTCGACGTCGACGTCGGGCAGCAGCCGGTCCAGCCAGCGCGGCAGCCACCACGCCGACCGGCCGAGCAGCGCCATCACGGCCGGGACGATGGTCATGCGGACCACGAACGCGTCGAACGCGACGCCCGCGGCCAGCGCGAACCCGATCATCATGATCATCGTCTCGTCGGAGGCGACGAACCCGGCGAACACCGCGATCATGATGACGGCGGCGGCGGTGACGACCCGCGCGCCGTGCCGGAACCCGGCGACCACGGCCTCGCGCGGCGCCGCGCCGTGCACGTACGCCTCGCGCATCCCGGTGACCAGGAACACCTGGTAGTCCATGGCGAGGCCGAACACCACGCCGATCAGCAGGATCGGCAGCAGGCTCATGATCGGCCCGGTCTCCGGGACGCCGAACACCTCGGCCAGCCAGCCCCACTGGAACACCGCCACGACCGCGCCGAAGGTGGCGGCGACGGTGAGCAGGAAGCCCGCGGTGGCCTTCAGCGGCACCAGCAGCGACCGGAACACCAGGGTCAGCAGCAGGAACGCCAGCCCGACCACGACCAGCAGGTAGGGGACGAGGGCGTCCGACAGCTTGGCCGAGATGTCGATGTTCATGGCGGTCGAGCCGGTGACCATGGCGCGCGCGCCGGTGGTCTCGCGCAGGTCGCCGCCCCGGTCGCGGATGGCGGCGACCAGGTCCTCGGTGGCCTTGTCGCTGGGGCCGCTCTTCGGCACGACGGTCAGCAGCGCGGTGTTCCCGGCGGGGTTGGGCGCGGGCGGGGTCACCACGGCCACGTCCCTCATGCGCTGGAGCTCCCCGGCGAAGCGCTGCGCGGGCTCCTGCACGCCGCCGCCGGAGCCGGACTCCACGACGACCATCAGCGGGCCGTTGACGCCCGGGCCGAAGCCCTCGGCGATCAGGTCGTAGGCCTTGCGCTGGGTGGTGTCGGGCGCGGCGACCTCGTCGCCGGGCAGGCCCAGGCGCAGGTCGGTGGCCGGGTAGGCGACCGCGCCCATGGCGGCGACGGCCAGCAGCAGCACCGGCAGCGGGCGCCGCACGACGAACCGGGCCCAGCGCTCGCCCAGCGGGGCCCTGCCCTCGGCGGGGCCGCCGCGCAGGCCGGGGATGCGGCCGCCCAGCACCCGGCGCCCGGCCATGCCGAGCAGGGCGGGCAGCAGGCTGAGCGCGATGAGGACGGCGACGACCACGGCGAACGCGGCGGCCAGCCCCATCTCGGTGAGGATCGGGATGTTCACCACCATCAGCCCGGCCAGCGCGATCACCACGGTGAGACCGGCGAACACCACGGCCGACCCGGCGGTGCCGACGGCGCGGCCGGCGGCCTCCTCGGGCGCGCGGCCCTCGCGCAGCTCGGCGCGGTAGCGGGAGACGATGAACAGCGAGTAGTCGATGGCCACCGCCAGGCCCAGCATCAGCGCCAGGGTGGAGGTGGTGGAACTCATCTCGATCAGGCCGGTGGCGGCGGTGATCGTCGCCATCGCGATGCCGACGCCCAGCAGCGCGTTCAGCAGCGGCAGCCCGGCGGCGATCAGCGAGCCGAACGTGATGACCAGCACCAGGGCGGCGACCGCCACACCGATGATCTCGGTGGCGCTCTGCTCGGGGATGCCCTGGGTGGCGCTGCCGCCGTACTCGACGGTCAGCCCGGCGGCGCGGCCCTGCTCGGCCGCGGCCTTCAGGGCGTCGCGGTCGGCGCCGGTGACGTCGATCGGCGACACCTTGTAGGCCACCTGGGCGTAGGCGGTGCGCCCGTCGGGCGAGACGGCCCTGGTCTGGAACGGGTCGGCGACGGAGGCGACCTTCGGCGCGGTCCGCAGCCTCGCGACCACCCCGTCCACGGCCGCCTTCGACGCCGGGGCGGTGATCTTCTCACCGCCGGGCGCGCGGAACACCACGCGGGCGGTCGCGCCGTCGGCGTTGGCCTGCGGCATCCGTTCCTTCAGCAGGTCCATGGCCTGCTGGGACTCGGTGCCGGGCATCGAGAAGTCGTTGGCGGTGGGGCCCTTCAGGGTGGCGGCGCCGACGCCCGCCAGGACGAGCAGGCCCGCCCACAGCGCGGCGACCAGCCATCGCCGCCGGAACGAGAACCGGCCGAGCCGGTACAGGAACGTGGCCACGGGTGTCTTCCCCTCGATGGTTGCCGGACATGCTTGCCTCGCCCGGTGGCGGGCCGGCCGCCGGGCCTTCAGGGGTGGGATGGGCCGCCGGGTGCCGTCTCCGGGCCGTGCGGCGGCCGTCCGGCCCGGCGGTCGGGGGTCTAGGCGGGCGCGGTCCCCGCGCCCTCCGGTGGGGCCTCCTCCGCGGGCCCGTGGGGGGTGGGCAGCCCGGAGCGAAGCCACAGGAAGGCCTCGTCGACCAGCGTGCCGGGGTCGGCGCCGTCGGGGCCCTCGGCCCACATCGCCATCGCGGTGCGCAGCGCCAGCCCCGCCGCGCCCGCCATCAGGTGCGGGTAGACGTCGCGCGCGGGGTCGGTGCCGGAGCGTTCGGCGATCAGCTCGGTGGCGCGCCGCAGCATCTCGTCGAGCCCGGACAGCTCCCGGGCGATCAGAACGGGCTCGGCGAGGACCACGCGGACCAGGGCGAGGGTCTCGGCGCGGTCGCCGAACGAGGCCAGGGCGACCCTGGCGACGTTGTGCAGGGTGTCCCAGAGGGGCTCGTCCGCCGGGCGGGACGCCAGGGTGTCGAGACCGGTCCGCGCCCCGTCGAGGAGCGGGGCGACGATCGCCTCCTCCTTGCCCGGGAAGTAGTTGTGGAAGGTGCGCGCCGACACCCCGGCGGCCTCGGCGACCGCCTCGACCGTCACCCCGGCGACGCCGTGCTCCAGCGCCAGCCGCACGGCGGCGCGGCTGAGCGCCTGCCGGGTCGCGGCCTTCTTGCGTTCACGGAGTCCATGCACGGTCATGCGGACCACGCTAGGACAAACCTGCGTGGTCCGCAAAATTTCCGGATATGCAAAGTTGCGTGATATGCATCTCAGTACACATCGGCCCAGGTCACGGGCTACTTCAGCGGCAACCCCGCGTAGTTCTCGGCCAGGGAGGTCATCGCGGCCTGGGAGGAGACGACGTAGTCCAGGTGCGAGCGCTGGAGGCGGTGCTCGAACGGGGTGGCCCCGGGGTCGGTGTGCAGCAGCGTCGTCATCCAGTAGGAGAAGTGCTCGGCCCGCCAGACGCGCCTGAGGCAGCGCTCGGAGTAGCCGTCGAGCAGGGTCTCGGAGCCGGAGGCGTAGCGCTCGGTGAGCGCCTCGGCCAGGACCGTCACGTCGGCGACGGCCAGGTTGAGGCCCTTGGCCCCGGTGGGCGGCACGATGTGCGCGGCGTCCCCGGCCAGGAACAGCCTGTCGTGGCGCATCGGCTCGGCGACGAAGCTGCGCATCGGGGTGATCGCCCGGTCGGTGATGGGGCCCTCGCGCAGTTCCCAGCCGTCGCCCGTGGCGAACCGGGCGGCCAGCTCGTCCCAGATCCGGGCGTCGGACCAGGCGCCGAGGTCCTCGTCGGGCGCGACCTGGAGGTACAGGCGGCTGACCTTGGGCGAGCGCAGGCTGTGCAGGGCGAAACCGCGCTCGTGATGGGCGTAGATCAGTTCGTCGGTGGACGGCGGGACGTCGGCGAGGATGCCGAGCCAGGCGAACGGGTACTCGCGGGAGAAGGTCCGCACGTCCGGGACGGCGGGGCGGCTGACGCCGTGGAAGCCGTCGCACCCGGCGATGTAGTCGCACTCCAGGACGTGCTCGGTGCCGTCCTGGCGGAAGGTGACGCTGGGCGCGGCCGGGTCGACGGCCAGGACCTCGGCCTCGAAGCGGACGTCGCCGCCGTCGGCGAGCCGCCGCTCGACCAGGTCCTTGACGATCTCGGTCTGCGCGTAGATCGTCACGGTGCGGCCGGTCAGGTCGGTGATCGGGACGCGGTGCCCGGCCCCGCCGAACCGCAGCTCCAGGCCGTGGTGGACCAGGCCCTCGCGGTCCAGGCGCCCGCCGACGCCGGTGTCGCGCAGCACGTCGGTGGTGTTCTGCTCCAGCATCCCGGCGCGCTGGCGGCGTTCGACGTAGGCGCGGTCGCGGCTCTCCAGCACCACCGAGTCGATGCCCTGCCGGTGCAGCAGCTGGGACAGCAGCAGTCCGGCGGGCCCTGCGCCGATGATCGCGACCTGGGTGCGCATGAGGATCTCCTTGGGTGGGGTCGGGGGTGGGGCGCCGTGGCTCAGGCGTGGGTCGGGCGGGAGGCCGGCGGGGGTCAGGCGCTGTCGCGCCGGGCGGCGGCATCGCCGCGCCAGTGCACGGCCACGTCGCGGGACAGGGCGCGCGCGGCGGTGGTCAGGGGCGGCAGCAGCCGCCGCAGGTCGGCGCTGCGGGTGCGGGCGACCAGCGACAGCGCGGCCACGACGGTGCCGTCGGCGGCCCGGACGGGGGCGGCGACCGAGGCCGCGCCGATGGTCATCTCGTCGCGGGTGACGGCGTAGCCGTCGCGGCGGACCTCGGCCAGGCAGCGCCGCAGCCGCTCGGGGTCGGTGATGGTGCGGGGGGTGAGCGCGGGCAGCCCGGCGGCCAGCACCGCCTCGCGTTCCCGCTCGGGAGCGAAGGCCAGCAGCACCTTGCCGACGCCGGTGGCGTGCAGCGGCAGCGCCGACCCGACGTGGGTCACGATCGGCACCGAGCGGGTGCCGCGCAGCCGTTCCAGGTACAGGGCGCTGCCGTCGCGCAGGACGGCGAGCTGGACGTTGTCGTGCGTGGCCTCGTAGAGGTCCTCCATGTGGGGCAGCGCCAGCTCGCGCAGCCCGGTGACGGCCCCGGCCCGGGTCCCGATCCGCCACAGCCGGGTGCCGACGTGGTAGGTGCCGTCGGGGGCGCGTTCCAGGAAGTCGCCCGCCGTCAGCTCGCCGACCAGGCGGTGCCCGGTGGCGGGCGGCAGCCCCGCGCGGCGGCAGATCTCGCTGAGGGTGAGGCGGACCCCGCCGTCGGCGAACGCGTCCAGGATCGCCATCACCTTGCCCGCGACGCTCGGCGGGCGTGTCCGCTCGGCCACTTCGATCACTCCGGTCGTTCCTCGAGCACCCGCTGCGCGACGGCGAAGGCCGCGTTGGCGGCGGGAACCCCACAGTAGACGGCCGTCTGGAGGAGGACCTCCTTGATCTCCTCGGGGGTCAGGCCGTTGCGCAGCGCGGCCCGCACGTGCATCGCCAGCTCCTCCAGGTGGCCGCCGGCGACCAGGGCGGTGAGGGTGACGCAGCTGCGGGTGCGGCGGTCCAGGCCGGGCCGGGTCCAGATCTCGCCCCAGGCGTAGCGGGTGATGAGGTCCTGGAAGTCGGCGGTGAGGTCGCTGGTGCGGGCGACGGCGCGGTCCACGTGGGCGTCGCCGAGCACCTCGCGGCGGACCCTCATGCCCGCGGCGTGCCGCCGCGCGTCGTCCATCCTGCCGCCGTCCCTCGCGTCGCCGTCCATGGTGTCACCGTCCATCGCGGGTTCCCTCCAGATGCTTGATGATCGCTTCGGTGACGGGGCCGGGGCGTTCGGCGTTCGCCAGGTGCCCGGCGGCCTCGACGACCGTGTGGGCCGCGCCGGGGACGCCCTCGGCCAGGACCCGGCCGTGCCCGGCGGGCGGGGTCGGCAGGTCCTCGGCCCCGGAGATCACCAGCGTGGGCGTGGTGATCTCGCCGAGGCGGGCGGTCGCGTCGAACGCGGCCAGCGCGTCGCAGCACGCCGCGTATCCCTCGGGGTCGGTGGCGCGCAGCATCGCCGCGTAGGGCCCGGCGCCGGTGAAGCGCGGCGTGAACCAGCGGCCCGGCGCGGAGTCGGCGACCGGGCCGACGCCCTCGCGGCGGACCAGCGCGGCCCGGTCCCGCCACCCCTGCGGGTCGCCGAAGCGCGGCGAGGTGCAGCACAGTACGAGGGCGGTGAGGCGTTCGGGGGCGCGCAGCGCCAGGGCCGTGCCGACGGCCCCGCCGAGGGAGACCCCGGCGTAGGCGGCGCGGCCGACGCCGAGCCCGTCCAGGAGCGCCACGACGGCGTCGGCGAGGTCGTCGACGGTGAAGCCGGTCGCGGCCGGGGTTGCGCCGTGGCCCGGCAGGTCGTAGCGCACGACCCGGTACCGGGCGGTGAACGCCTCCATCTGCGGCCGCCACAGGTCGGCGGTGGTGCCCAGGGAGGGGCCGAGGACCAGCGGCGGCGCGTCCGCCGGGCCGTCGACGCGGTGGCGCAGGATCATGCGGGGCTCTTCCGGTAGGTCGCCAGCGCCCGGTCCACCAGCGCGGACGCCGCGCCGGTGCCGGCGGGCCCGCCGTGGTCGGCCAGGACGGCCAGCAGGCCGTCGAGGTTGGCGCGCATCCGGTCGGGGCGGACCTCCAGGCCGGGCAGCAGCTCGGCGGCGGTCGCGGCGGCGCCGCCGGCCAGCCGCAGGCACTCGCGCAGCGGCTGCCACTCGGCGTGCCACTCCCCCGCCGGGCGTTCCAGCGGCGCCGCCTGGGCGGCCAGCAGGATCTGCGCCTGCGCGGGGACCTGGAGCGCGGCCGACCGGATCAGGACGGCCAGGGCGGGGTTGCGCTTGTGCGGCATCGCCGAGGAGCCGCCGCGGCCGGGCCCGGCGGCCTCGGCGACCTCGTCGATCTCGCTCTGCGCCAGCACCGCCACATCGGTGGCGATCTTGCCGAGGGCCCCGGCGACCAGCGCCAGGGCCGCGCCGAGCTCGGCGACCGGGGTGCGGCGGGTGTGCCAGGGCAGGTCGGGCCGGGCCAGGCCGGTCTCGGCGGCGAACGCGGCCGCCAGGTCCAGCGCCCGGTCGCCGTAGGCGTCGAGCGTTCCGGCCGCGCCGCCGAGCTGGGCCGGCAGCGCCACGGCGGCCAGGCGGTCGCGGGCCTCCAGCAGGCCGAGCAGCCAGCCCGCCGCCTTCAGCCCGAACGTCACCGGCAGCGCCTGGCGGCCCAGGGTGCGGCCCGCCATGGGCGTGTCGCGGTGCCGTTCGGCGTGACCGGCCAGCGCGTCCAGTGCCGTGTTCAGGTCGGCGAGGATGACGCGCCTGGTCCGGTCCGCCACCAGCATCGCGGCGGTGTCCACGATGTCCTGGCTGGTCGCGCCCCGGTGGACGTGCTCGCCCGCCGCTCCGGCGAGCGCGCGCAGGTCCTTCACCAGCGGGACGACGGGGTTCCCGGCGCCGCGGGCCCGGCGGGCCAGCGCGGGCAGGTCGATCCGGTCGGCGTCCGCGGCGGCGGCGATGGCCTCGGCGGCCTCGCCGGGGATGATCCCCAGGCGGGCCTGGGCGCGGGCCAGCGCGGCCTCGGCGTCCAGCATCGCCTGGAGCCAGGCCCGGTCGCCGGTCGCCGCCTCGGCCCGCGTCCCGGCGCGGACCGGGGACAGCAGGCCGGCGTCGAGGCCGGTGTCGAGGTCGGAAGGGTCAGAAGGCAAAGAAGACCGTCTCCTGTTCGCCCTGCATGCGGATGTCGAAACGGTACGCCCGCTCCCCCTCGGCCGCGGCGACCAGGGTGGCCCGGCGGTCGGCGGGGACCTCGTTCAGCGCCGGGTCGGCGGCGTGGGCGGCGGTGTCCTCGGGGAAGTACAGGCGGGTGAACACCTGCCGCAGCAGGCCCCGCATGAACACCTGCACGGCGATGTAGGGCGCCGAGCCGTCCCCGGCCGCGCCGGGCCGGACGGTGGTGAAGTGGTAGCGGCCGTCGAGGTCGGTGGGGCAGCGGCCGAAGCCGGAGAACGCGTCGTCCTCGCGGCGCAGCGCGCCCTGCCTGCGGGGGACCCGGCCGTCGCCGTCGAGCTGCCAGATCTCCACGACCGCGTCGGGGACCGGGTCGCCCGCGCCGTCCAGGACGCGGCCGTGCAGCCTGATCGCGCCGGTCCGCCAGCCGGGGACCAGGTCGGGTCCGCCGTCGTAGGGCAGGGCGTAGCCGAAGAAGGGGCCGACGGTCTGCGAGGGGGTGGTCATGCGTCCTCCGTCGGGGTCTGGCCGAGCACGATGTCGAACTGGTAGCCCAGGGCCCACTCCGGCACGGTGGTGTCCAGGTCGAAGCGGGAGACCAGGCGCTGGCGGGCCTTCTCGTCGGGGATCGACTGGAAGATCGGGTCGTGGGCGAACAGCGGGTCGCCCGGGAAGTACATCTGGGTGACGAGCCGCTGGGTGAACGCCGTGCCGAACACCGAGAAGTGGATGTGGGCGGGCCGCCAGGCGTTGTGGTGGTTGCGCCACGGGTAGGCGCCCGGCTTGATCGTGACGAACCGGTAGCGGCCCTCGGCGTCGGTGAGGGTGCGGCCCGCGCCGGTGAAGTTGGGGTCCAGCGGCGCCGGGTGCTGGTCGCGCAGGTGGGCGTAGCGGCCGGTGGCGTTGGCCTGCCAGACCTCGACCAGCGCGCCCGGGACCGGGCGGCCGGTGGAGTCCAGCAGGCGGCCGGTGACGATGATGCGCTCGCCGATCGGCTCGGCCGGGTGCTGCTTGGTCAGGTCGTTGTCCAGCGCGCCGAGCTCGGCGTGCCCGAACACCGGGGAGGTCAGCTCCACGCTGTCGGGGCCGAGCTTGGGCAGCACCAGCTCCCGCGAGGGGGCCCGCAGGACGGTGCTCTTGTAGGCCGGGTACAGGTACGGGGGGTGGGTCACGGGTGGACCGCCTCCTTCAGCGGGGGTTCGGTGGCGGCGCGGATCTCGTCGGGGGTGACGCCGGGTGCGGTCTCCACCAGCACCAGGCCGTCGTCGGTGACGTCCAGCACGCCGAGGTCGGTGATGACGCGGTCGACGCAGCGCGCGCCGGTGAGCGGCAGCGCGCACTCGTTGACGATCTTGGGTGAGCCGTCGCGGGCGGTGTGGCTCATCACCACGATCACCTTGCGGGCGCCGTGCACCAGGTCCATCGCGCCGCCCATCCCCTTGATCATCTTTCCGGGGACCGACCAGTTGGCCAGGTCGCCGCGGGCCGAGACCTGCATGGCGCCGAGCACGGCGATGTCGATGTGGCCGCCGCGGATCATGCCGAACGACAGCGAGGAGTCGAACGCCGCCGCGCCGGGCAGCAGGGTGACGGTCTCCTTGCCCGCGTTGATGAGGTCGGGGTCGACCTCGTCCTCGGTCGGGTAGGGGCCGACGCCGAGGACGCCGTTCTCGGCGTGCAGCACCACCTGGCGCCCCTCGGGCAGGAAGCCGGGGATCAGGGTGGGCAGGCCGATGCCGAGGTTGACGTAGGCGCCGTCGGGGAGTTCGGCGGCGGCGCGGGCGGCGATCTGTTCGCGGGTCCAGGGCATCAGCGCGTCGTCCTCTTCTCGATGGGCTTGTCGGCGGCCTGCTCGGGGGTGAGCGGGAGGACGCGCTGCACGAACACGCCCGGCAGGTGCACGGCGTCGGGGTCGAGGTCGCCGGGCTCGACCAGCTCCTCCACCTCGGCGACCGTGATCCGCCCGGCCATCGCGGCGAGGGGGTTGAAGTTGCGGGCGGCCTGGTGGAACACGAGGTTGCCGTGCCGGTCGCCCCGGGCCGCGCGCACCAGGGCGAAGTCGGTGGTGATGGCCTCCTCCAGCACGTAGGAGCGGCCGCCGAACTCGCGGACCTCCTTGGGCGGGGAGGCGACCGCCACGCTGCCGTCGGCGTGGTAGCGCCAGGGCAGCCCGCCCTCGGCGACCAGGGTGCCGACCCCGGCGGGGGTGTAGAACGCCGGGATGCCCGAGCCCCCGGCGCGCAGCCGTTCGGCGAGGGTGCCCTGCGGCATCAGCTCGACCTCGATCTCGCCGGCCAGGTACTGGCGGGCGAACTCCTTGTTCTCGCCCACGTAGGAGCCCATGGCGCGGGCGATCCGCCCGGCGGCCAGCAACTGCCCGAGGCCCCGGCCGTCCAGGCCGCAGTTGTTGGACACGACCCGCAGGCCGGTCGAGCCCCGGTCGTACAGGGCGCCGATGAGGACCGCGGGCACGCCGCACAGCCCGAAGCCGCCGACCGCCAGCGACGCCCCGTCGCCGATGTCGGCGACGGCCTGCTCTGCCGAGGCCACGACCTTGTCGAGTGTCACGCCGAGGTGCCCCCTTCCGCTGAGTGGAACAACACCGCCCTCACCTTCCCAGGTTCCCCGGGAGGCGGGCACGGGCGCTTTCCGCTCAGCGGAAAAGGGCGGCTATCCGGCGGGGAGCGCCTCCGGGAGGCCGAAGTAGGGGAACAGCGTGGTGTCGAGGAACGCCGCCACGTGCGAGATCCGCCCGTCCGCGATGGTGACGACCTCGAGCTGGAACGGGTGGTAGGCGCCGTCCGGGCCGCGCCGGTACATCCCGAACGCGGGCTGCCCGTTGGCCGCGGTCGGCACCATGCGCAGGTCGCCGGGCGACGGGGCGCACTGGGCGGCGATGAGCCGGGCGATGTGGTCAATGCCGGAGAACCACTGTGGGAAAGGCGGCATCTCCCAGGTCGCGTCCTGCTTGAACAGCTCCACCAGGGCCGCGATGTCGGCGTCCTCGAACGCCCTGGCGTAGCGCTCCAGCAGGGCGCGCTGCTCGGGGTCGGTGGGCTCGGCCAGCTCGTCGCGCTCGGGGGCGGCCTGCTCCAACTGGGCGCGGGCGCGCTGCAGGGCGCTGTTGACCGAGGCGACCGAGGTGTCGAACAGCTCGGCGACCTCGGCGGCCTTCCACTTGAGGACGTCCCGCAGGATCAGCACGACCCGCTGCTTGGCGGGCAGGTGCTGGAGCGCGGCGATGAACGCCAGCCGGGTGCTCTCGCGGGCCGCCACGATCGTCGCCGGGTCGGAGGGGTCGGCGTCCAGCACGGTGTCGGGCACCGGCTCCAGCCAGGGCACCTCGGGCGAGGCGAAGACCGGCCGCTCCGGCTCGTCGGTGGGCGCGCCCAGCCCGGACGGCATGGGCCGCCTGCCGCGCTGCTCGATGGCGGTCAGGCACGCGTTGGTGGCGATCCGGTACAGCCAGGTCCGCAGCGAGGAGCGTCCCTCGAAGTCGTCGTAGGACCGCCAGGCCCGCAGGTAGGTCTCCTGGAGCAGGTCCTCGGCGTCGTGGATGGAGCCGAGCATCCGGTAGCAGTGCGCCAGCAGCTCGCGCCGGTAGGGGTCGACGAGTTCCTGGAAGGCCCTGTCCTGCTCGATCGTGCTGTTGCCCATGGTCGTCACCTCGGTCTGCTGCACAGCGGCAATGCCCTGCCTCCGACGTTAGGACACCCCACCGACAAAACGGAGGGGAACCACGGCAACCGCGGTGGCCTCCCGTGGCCGCAGTGCCGAAAGCGAACCAAATCGAAAAAATGTTCGGCTTCGGCGATGCTTCCGGCGCCGGTCCACGGTCGGTACTGGCGACCGTACCGAGACGGAGAGGACCACGATGGACATCGCCACCACGTCGGGGGACGGCGCCCCGCCGCGCGCCGGGCGGCGGGAGTGGACGGGGCTGGCCGTGCTGACGCTGCCCACGCTGCTGCTGGCCCTGGACATGAGCGTGCTGTACCTGGCGCTGCCGCGGCTGAGCGCCGACCTCGGCGCGGACGCCGTCGAACAACTGTGGATCATGGATGTGTACGGCTTCATGATCGCCGGGTTCCTGGTGACGATGGGCTCGCTGGGCGACCGGATCGGCCGCCGCCGCCTGCTGCTGGTGGGCTCGGCGGCGTTCGCCGCCGCGTCGGTGCTGGCCGCCTGCTCCACCGGTCCGGCCATGCTGATCGGGGCCCGCGCGGTGCTGGGGATCGCGGGCGCGACGCTGATGCCGTCCACGCTGGCGCTGATCGGGAACATGTTCGCCGACGCCCGGCAGCGCGGCGTGGCGATCGCGGTGTGGATGAGCGCGTTCATGGGCGGCACGGCGGTCGGGCCGCTGGTCGGCGGGGCTCTGCTGGAGCACTTCTGGTGGGGGTCGGCGTTCCTGCTGGGCGTGCCGGTGATGGTGCTGCTGATGGCCACCGCGCCGTTCCTGCTGCCCGAGTACCGCGACCCGCGCGGCGGGCGTCTCGACCTCGCCAGCGTGGCGCTGTCGCTGGGCGCGGTCCTGCCGCTGGTCTACGGGCTGAAGGAGATCGCCAGGCAGGGCCCGGCGGCGGGCCCGGCGCTGGCGGCGGTGGCCGGGCTGGCGGTGGGCGCGCTGTTCGTCCGGCGGCAGCGGCGGCTGGCCGACCCGCTGCTGGACCTGCGGCTGGTCGCCGACCGGTCGATCCGCGCGGGGTTGACGATCATGCTGCTGGGCGCGGTGACGATGGTCGGCAGCTTCCTGCTGATCAGCCTGTACCTCCAGCTGGTGGCGGGGCTGTCGCCGTTCGTCGCGGGCCTGTGGACGATCCCGGGCGCGGTCGCGATGGTGGCGGGCACGACGCTGTCGCCGCTGGCGGCCCGGCGGCTGCGCCCGGCGTACGTGCTGGCGGCCGGCATGGCGGTCGCCGCGACCGGCCTGCTGCTGATCGCCCAGGTACGGGACTCCTCCGACGTGGGTGTGCTGGTGCTCGGGCACGTGGTCGTCTGTTTCGGCGCCGGGCCGATGGGGGCGATCTGCACCGAGCTGGTGCTGGGCGCGGCCCCGCCGGAACGGGCCGGGTCGGCGTCGGCGATGTCGGAGACCAGCGCCGAGTTCGGCATCGCGCTGGGCGTCGCCGCGCTGGGCAGCCTGGCCGGGGCCGTCTACCGCGCCGACCTGGAGGTTCCCGGCGGCGTCCCCGGCGACGCGGCGGCGGCCGCGCGCGGAGGGATCACGGGTGCGGCGGAGGCGGCCGGGCGGCTGCCGGGCGCGGCCGGCGCCGAGCTGCTGGAGGCCGCGCGGGCGGCGTTCGTGACCGGGTTGCAGGTGACCGTCGTCCTCAGCGCGGTGCTGGCGGCCGGGCTGGCGGTGCTGGCGGCGGTGACGCTGCGCCATCTGCGCCCGACGGAGGCCGCGCCGGACGGGGCGCGAAGGGATCCTGTTCCGGTCGCCGACTGAGCATGGACGCGCGGGCCTCGTGCCGTCACGATGGGGACGGGCGATCCGAGGCGGGGTCATGGGCGTTTTCGAGGCCGAGCGGGACGACTCCCCCATGTCCGCCGACCCGGTGGCCTCCCTGGTCGAGGCCGACCGGGGTTCCTGCACCCCCGAGCAGCGCGCGCTGTTCCGCTACGAGCTGGCGCGGGCGATCGGGGCCGGTTACGGGCGGGTGCTGCTGCTGCGGATCGCGCGGCCGGTGCCCGTCCGCGGGGCGGTGCGCGGGCCCGCCGTCCGGGCGTTCCTGCGGCTGGCGGTCCTCGGGGCGTGGCCCTACGCGGTGACCACCGCCATCGGGGCGAACCTGACCGTGCGGTCCCACCTGTACGGCGCGCTGCTGTCGGTGGTCTGCACGCTGATGCTGGCGATGGCGTGGGCCGGGTGGCGGTACGCCGAGCGCAGCGCCGCCCCCGTGGGCGAGATGCTGTGCACCTCCCCCGACGCGGAGGCGTTCGTCTCCTGGCTGGCGCGGACGCAGCGCCTCGCGCCGCAGCTCGCGTGCTCGCTGACGGGGCTGGGCCTCGGCGTGTGCTCGGCGTACGCGAACTTCTCGCGTCCCGGCGGCACCGGCACCTCCGCGCTGGCACCGTACCTGCCCGCCGCGTGGGCGGGCTTCCTCGGCGGCGGCGTCCTGTACTGGTTCTTCGTGCTCGCGCGGGTGCCGCTGCGGCTGCGCCGCGCCGCGCACCTGCGGCTGTCGTGGCTGGACCCGGCGCACACCCCCGGCATCGTGCGGCTGTGCACCTGCTACGTCCTGGTCTCCACGGGCCTCGGGGCGGGGGTCGTCGTGATCGAGGCGGCCGGGGTGGCGGTCGCGACCGGGCGGACGCCGGGGCTGCTCGACGCGTTCGTGTTCGGGTTCCCGGTCTTCGCCGCGGCGCTGGCCCTGTACGCGGGGGTGCAGCCGTTCTGGACGCTGTCGCGGATCGTGCGCTCCTACCAGCAGGAGGCGTTCGGCCCGCTGCTGACGCAGGTGGCGCGGCCGCCGCACACCCTGCTCCTCGACCCGGCGATGCGGGAGGCGCTGGAGACCTACCGGAGCCTGCGCGCGCTGCGCACCCTGCCGGTCCGCACGTGGGCGATCCTCCAGTACGTCACCGGCATCCTCGCCTCCCTGATCATCTTCTTCCTCCAGGGGATCCTCAAGTAATTCTCACCTTGAGAAAATTCCGGTCCCCAGTTATCGTCCAAGTGACGACAACGGAGGGGGTCCCGATGGCGGACATCCAGCGGCGGCCGTTCCTGCGCCACCTGCGCGGCGCGCCCACCAGCTACGTGCGGCACCTGCGCGGCGGGCGCGTCGCGCACGAGGGCACGGGGATCTCGTTCTGGTTCCGGCCGCTGTCGGCGGCGATCAGCGAGGTGCCGGTGGACGACCGGGAGCTGCCGATGCTGTTCCACGCCCGCACCGCCGACTTCCAGGACGTCGCCGTGCAGGCGACCGTCACCTACCGGATCGGCGACCCGGCGCTGGCGGCGCGGCGGCTGGACTTCGCGATCGACCCCGGCACCGGGCGGTGGCGGTCGGCGCCGCTGGACCAGGTCGCCGCGATGCTCACCGAGATCGCCCAGCAGCACGCGCTGACCCGGCTGGCGCGCATCCCGCTGCGGGAGGCGATCACCGACGGCCCCGCCGCCGTCCGCGACGACGTGGCGGCTGGCCTGGACGGCGACGCGCGCCTCACCGACACCGGCGTCACCGTGGTCGGCGTGCGGGTCGTCGCGGTACGGCCCGAGGCCGAGGTGGAGCGGGCGTTGCAGACGCCCGCCCGCGAGCGGGTGCAGCAGGAGGCCGACCGCGCCACCTACGAGCGCCGCGCGCTGGCCGTCGAACGCGAGCGCGCCATCGCCGAGAACGAGATGCAGAACCAGATCGAGCTGGCCGCCCGCGAGCAGGCCCTGGTCGCCCGGCGCGGCGCCAACGACCGGCGCCGCGCCGAGGAGGAGGCCGCGGCCGCGTGGGTCGAGGCCCAGGCCCGCGCCGAACGCGACAAGCTCGCCGCCGCCGCGCAGGCCGAGGCCCGGCGCGCGGTGGGCGCGGCCGAGGCCGACGCGCAGGCCGCGCAGCTCGCCGCCTACCGCGACGCCGACCCGGCCGTCCTGCTGGCGCTGGCCGCCCGCGCGGTCGCCGAGCACCTGCCGGAGATCGGGCAGCTCCACGTGGCGCCCGACGTGGTGGCCACCGCGCTGGCCAGGCTCGGCGGGCCCCGGTGACGCTCGCGCCCCGCGCGGTGGTGGTCCACCGCCGCACCGAGTACGACGGGCTGCTGGCCCGGCACGGCACGCGCGGCCAGGCCGATTTCCACCTGCGCACGCGGGGCCGCGGCATCGCCGAGGTGGAAGCGGCCCACATCCGGGTGACGCGGGCGCGGGCCGAGGTCGCCGCGGCCGTTCCTCCGCGCTGGCGGCGCGGCGCGGTGGAGCGCGCCGACCTGGACCGGTTCCTGTTCGCGCCGGACGACCTGGTGGTGGTCGTCGGCCAGGACGGCCTGGTCGCCAACACCGCCAAGTACCTGGACGGCCAGCCGGTGATCGGCCTGAACCCCGATCCCGGCCGCAACCCCGGCGTGCTCGTCCCGCACCCGGTCGCGGCCTGCGCCGACCTGCTGCGGGACGCGGCGGCGGGCCGCGCCGCGACCGAGGACCGGGTGATGGCGGCGGCCGTCACCGACGACCGGCGCTCGCTGACCGCCCTCAACGAGATCTACGTCGGCCACCCCTCCCACCAGTCCGCGCGCTACCGCCTGGCCGGGGAGCGCCAGTCGTCCTCGGGCGTGCTGGTGGCGACCGGCACGGGCGCGACGGGGTGGGCGCGTTCGGTGTGGCGGGAGCGCGGCGGCCCGCCGCTGCCGGAACCGACCGAACGGGGCCTGGCCTGGTTCGTCCGCGAGGCGTGGCCCTCGCCCGCGACCGGGACGGCGCTCACCGAGGGCCGCCTCGGCCCCGGCGAGTCGCTGTCGCTGGTCTGCGAGACCGACGGCCTCGTCGTGTTCGGCGACGGCGTCGAGTCCGACCGCCTCGTCCTGTCCTGGGGCCAGCAGGTGGAGGTCACCCTGGCGTCCCGCACGCTCCGGCTGGTGCGCTAGAACCCGAAGCCGCCGGGCCGTCCGTTGCGGTCGGCCAGCAGCCCCGCCAGCGTCGCGACCGCGATCTCGGCGGGGGTGCGGGACCCGATGTTGAGCCCGACCGGGCGGTGCACACGAGCGATGGCGTCCTCGGAAACCCCCAGGGCGCGCAGCGCCGGAACATGCGGGGCGGGGTGGCGGGGATTGCCCATGACACCGACCCAGCGGACCGGCTGGGCCAGGACATCCCGCAGCACCTCCCCCAGCTCGGGGCGGTGATGGTCGGTGACCACCACATCGGCGGTGCCGTCGAGCTCCGGAACGCGCACCAGGGCGTCCCCGCCCTCACCCGCAGGATCCACCAGCAGGCAGGCAAAACCCAGGTCGAGCCCGTAACGCAGCAGATACTCCGCCACAGGCGAGGCGAACACGGCGACCAGCGTGCGCTCCCCAGCAGAGCCGCCGACACGACCATGCGCCACATCACACGCGGGATCGTCCTCACGAGAAAGCCCCATGCGAAGCAGTCTCCCAAACCGGCTACGTGAGCCCGCCTTCCCGTCGCCCGCTCCACCACCTTCTCAGGTCAGAGGATTGATCATCCCCCTGATGACCAGGGACCAAGATCCTTTGTCACTCATTTGCCACCCGGAGCCAGCGTGATCATGTGTTCGACCGCGACACGAATCCCCCCGGCGGCACCTCCCGGCCCCCGAGTCGAACAAGATCCAGAGCCTTCGCCAACCGTCGCCCGCGCGGCGTCGCGGCCCCGGCCGCAGGAACGGCACGCAGCCCTACGCCCCATCCTTGATCCCGTCTCCAGCACGGCGATCGAGGAAGCTCAGGCGGGGCCCTCACTGCCCGCTGGCAAGACACCTGCCACACCGCCGGGGATCGCACATCTGGTCAAGGCGACCGGCATGAGCCGTCCGTGGATCTACCAACGGCTTCGCGAACTCGCCGACACCGGCCGCGTCACCCAGGTCTCCCGAGGCCGCTGGCGCGCGATGCCCGAACACGTTCGGTGACTTGTCCACGTCTATGTCTACGCGCGCGCGCCTGCACGTATGGCGGACAGACGAGCCGTAGACGAAGACGTGGACAATCACGCAACGTAACGAAAGGACGGTGATGCCAGATGCCGGAACTCGATGACAACGACCGCAAGTGGGCGCATCGCCAAGCCGCCCGCGCACCGAAGTGGACCGAAGCGAAACGCCAGCGGATCAACTCGATCGTTCAGGCACCGAGAAGACGCAAGGAGCGGGACCCTCGGCTGAGGGTCCCCGCTCGCTTTCCAGATCCGGTCAGTCCGCCGGACGCCACAGCGGTCCGAGACGGTCGGGCTTCCACCGCGTTCGGCCGTTCGCAGGGTCGACCAGCACTGAGATCAGCGCCTCCTCGATGTAGAGCGTGAGGTTCGGCCACTCCTCACGCAGCCGGACGGGCCGCGCCGCCGCCCCGTACGTGCGAGAGATCCGCTGTGGCCTCGCCCGCCATGCCGCCATGCCGCCGTGAGGTCGGTGATATTGGCCCGGACCTGAGCCAACCCGTCTTCACGCGACCACGGTTCCGGCTTCTCGTCCCCGCCCCGCCGCCGTGCCTCCTCCCCGTATTTGGTGATCATCGTTTCCGCGAGTACCGCGTCCACCTTGGGACCGGGGATGCTGACGACCCCCGCAGCCACCCGAGCTTTTGGCAGGGCACGCGTAGTGGAAGAGGCCGGGGGGCTTCGTGCGGCTGGCATGTGTCTTCACCGCGCGCAGCTTCGCGCCGCAGCCCGGCTCGCCGCAGCGTGGCGTTCCTGTGAACAGGTACTTCCTGCTGTTCCCTCAGCATCTCGATCGGATCACCTGCGCGGCCTGAAGACAGACCGCACGGTGTCATCACGATGCGCCACGGAGGCAGCTCCGCGGTGGTCAGCGCAGGTCGCGGCGGAGGAAGAGCACGAGGCCGGTGGTGAACAGCACCGCGGTGACGGGAAACGGAGCCCACAGCGCGGTCGCGTTCGGGCCGTTGGCGAGCATGTTGCCGTCCAGGTACCACGACCAGGGGCTGAGAGAGCGGAACGGGCCGCCGGTGAGCAGGTTCTGGGTCAGGTAGCCCAACACGGCGGTCGCGGCGGCCCCCGCGACGGCGGGGCCGCGCCCGCCGGTGGCCGCGCCGATCGCGAACGCCAGCGTGGTGTGCGTCAGGGCCAGACCGAACGCCGCCGCGCACGCGCCGGCCACATGTGCCGCGGCGATACCGTCCAGCGCGCCGAACAACGGTCCGAGCACCGTCAACGCCGCTGCGAACACGATCACCACGGCTGCGACCTGCACCACGGCCGCCAGATAGCGTTCGGCGGCGACGCGGCGGCGGGTGACCGGGTTGGCCAGCAGCGGTTCCAGGGTGCCCTCCTCTTCGGCCCCGCCGATGGCGCGGGCCCCGGCGCCGATGCCCAGCACCAGCAGCAGGATGGGGAGCATGGTGGCGAACAGTCGTGCCTGCAGGAAGCCCGCCGGTGAGTTCAGCGGCACCTCGGCCTGGTGACCGATCATCGCCCGGACCGTTTCCGGCAGGTCGGCCACCAGGTCGTTCAGGGAGGCCTGATCTTTCAGGGACGGGTACAGCGACACCGTGAACAGCACCAGGCCGATCACGCCGAGGGACCACCATGCCAGGGTGCGTCGCCGGTCGGTCAGCAGCCGTGTTCCCACTGTCAGCGTGCTCATGACCGGGCCTCCCCACTGGTCGTGCTCTCGGCCGCCGGGATGTCGCGATCGGGGTGGTAGTAGCGCAGGAACACCTCGTCCAGGTCGGCCTCGTGGCTGACGACGCGCACGACTCCCAGCGGGGCGGCGGCGTTGAAGACCGCGGCCGCCGATCCGTCGATCACCAGGCGCAGTACCGCGCCGGGGCCGGTCGGTCCGTTCCCGGTCATCACCTGGGCTTCCACGACTTCGGTGATCTCGGCGAACGCGGCGGGACGGGGCCGTTGTTCCAGATGCAGGTCGATGCGCTGGCGGGCCTGACGGCGCAGTTCCTCGACGCCGGCGATGGTCACCAGTCGCCCTTCGCGCAGGATCGCCACCCGGTGCGCGAGCAGTTCCACCTCCGGCAGCACGTGGCTGGACAGCAGCACCGTGGCACCGTCGGCGGCCAGTTCCCGTACCAGTGCCTGGAACTCGTGCTGGAGCAGCGGATCCAGTCCCGACGACGGCTCGTCCAGGAGCAGCAGTTCGGGTCGGTGCGCGGTCGCCGCCACGATGCCGACCTTGCGGCGGTTGCCCGTGGACAGCTCGCCCACGCGCCGCCGCGGATCCAGGTCGAACCGCTCCAGCAGTTCCGACACCCAGCGCCGGTCGTGGCCGCCGCGCAGCCTGCCATAGAAGTCGAGCAGGTCGCTGGCGGTGTAACGCGGGTCGATGCGCAGTTCGGCGGGCAGATAGCCGATCCTGCGGCGGACCTCGGGGTCGGCTCCGGAACCGCCCAGGACCCGTGCGGTTCCGGAGGTGGGACGCAGGAAGTCCAGCAGCAGCCGGATGGTGGTGGTCTTGCCCGCGCCGTTGGGGCCCAGGTAGCCCAGGATCTCGCCGCGCGAGACCTCCAGGTTCAGGTCCTCCAGGGCGTGGACCGCACCGAAGTGCTTGGTCAGGGCGGTGGTGACGATGGCGGCGTGCGCGCTCATGGCCGCTCTCCGAGAAGTCGTCGGGACAGGACCGCCGACCAGACTTCCCGGCACACCTGAACCGACCATACGCCTCCACCACGCCGATGCCCAGCCCCTGATCGAGCGCGCTGTGTCACCCGCCGCGCTGTCCTTGGTGGCGGTTTCCGCTCGGCGACGGGATAACCGGGATCGTCCCGCTGGGCCCGGGGCAGAGAGGCTGTCCCGGGTTGGTCGAGCCGACGCTGTTCGCGGTGCGGTGCCTGGGTGGAATGCAGCGTGCGCTGTTGACATGCCCATGGTCCCTGGGCCGGGGACCGACGCAGATGATGGCTTTTCGGATCCAGGGCCTGATCGGTGACGTGCGCCAGAGTGCGGAAGGGGGAGCAAACGACAACCCGCAGGGCGGGCAGAACGTCTCCGGGGCTCGACGCGGGATCTCTCTGGTGAATTCTTCAAAGAGTTGTTAAAGTCAGGGAATCGGTGCGCCGGGAAGCCTGGTCGGCAAGTCCTAGCCGACCCCTGTAAGGCGCCCTTATGGATTCTCCCTTCTTCACCGAAGAGCCAGCCCCGGGTTTCGACATCCGTTGGCGAGGTTACGATCGCGTCCAGGTGGACGATTATCTTCGCGGCCTGACGAAACGCCGTGGCCTTCGGAGTGAGACGCCGCCTCCGAGCTTCGAACTGGTCCTGCGCGGTTACGACCAGGACCAGGTGGACTCCTTCATCCAGCGGCTCTCCCAGCCTTGGACACGGGCTCAAGAGACCGCGTCACGCCCGCTCCCTGTCCCCGGTGGCGAGATCACCGGTGCGGACGGCTGGGAGTACCGCCTGCCGAGGTCAGCGTTCATCCCAGGCGCTATAGGCATGGGGGTCCCTGTCCTGGCCGGGGCATGCGTCGCAGGCACCAGCGATGACAACCCTCCCGCACTCCGGGTGCTGCTGTTCGTGCTGATGACCGGAGGGCTGACTCTTTTCCTGTGGTCCGCCTGGCGGTCGGGCACCTACGTTTCCCGCCAGGGCATCGTCACCTACGGCATGCTCCGGCGCACCGAGACCCGCTGGCGGGACATCCAGGGGATCAGCAGAAAACAATCGCTCAGCACGGAAACCGCCGTCATCTATACGCGTCAGGGCAAGGAACTGAAACTCCATCAGCTCCACAGCCGGAACTTCCTGGTCGAGCACGAGGTTCTCGTACTGCGCGCGATCTGGGAACAGCGCCGAGGCTCGGGGTGGAAACCCATCCCCGAAGTCGTCGCGGAGATGAAACACCGCACGCTGAGCTGAGCGTGTCCGACCGTCGCCGAGCCGGTGCCGCCCCGTGAAGCCAGTCGAAGAGGGCCACGGAGGTCTCGGTGGCCAAGTGATCACATCGCAGTGGGAGTCCGTCGATGACCCTTTCCTCACCATCAAGCCCCTGCCTCCGGCCACCATCGGTGGCGGCGCTGGTCCGGCGAAGGATTCCGGCTCCGTCTTCGCGCCGGAAGCGGCCCTGGACTACCGCAGATTCCCGTGCGTCCCGATCCGCCTCGTCGCCGAGTGCGGCCACCGTTCGGCGGGGAACCGGCACGGCGGGTGCGTCAGTGCGGCGAGGTGAGTGATGGCATCGAGCGGGGCGCACGCGGCGCCGGAATCGTGGTGGGGACGCCGGGTACGGCGGCCCGGAGGGTGGGGGATCGTGATCTTGGTGCCGCTGGCGGTGGTGGCCATGGCGGTCCTGTACGCGCCACCGGGTTTCCAGGCGTGGCGGGGGCACGGCACGTGGGGCGTTTTCACGGCGGAGGAACGACGGTGCACCGGCGGCAAGTTCGGGACGAGTTGCCGGTGGCACGGCAGGTTCGTGTCCGACGATGGAACCGTGCGGCTTACCGGCGTCATCGCGAGAGGTGACGCCATCGAGGTTCCCGGCGGGAAGGCACGCGTGTTGATGAACGACGGGGACTTGGTCCGGGCGGGCTCGCGCGAGTGGATGTTCTGGGCGATATGGGGACTGTGCGGGGTGGCCGGGGAGTTCTTCGTTCTCAGGGCGCTGGCGCGGCGGCTCAGAACTTCACGATCGAGGTGACCGGACTGCTGTCGATCAGGCGGCCGTCCTTCGTTTCCCAGTTCGGCCGGAAGCCCTGCCGATGCCCGGAACTCAAAGCGAGATCACTCGAAGCGATGGAATGATCACGGATGCGGCGAGGGGACGAGGACAGGGAACGGATCATTCGGGCCGCCACGCGCCTGTTCGCGGCGCTGGGGTTCGACGCGACGCCCACCGAACTGATCATCGAGGCCGCCGGGGTCCCGGCCGACACCGTGCGCCGTCACTTCTCCAGCAACGCCCAACTGTACCGGAAGGTCATGAAGCGGGCCGCCATCGCTGAGCAGCGGGCGCTGGCCGATGCGGTGGCCGCCTTCCCCCCCACCCATCAAGGGATGGTCCGCCTCCTGGACGCCTACCTGGACTTCTACGCCTCCGAGCCCGACATGCCGGGGTTGTGGTTGCAGCGCCGCGCCGGAGACGCCATCGACACCGCCGACCTGGACGAGCGCTACTCCCGCAGCGAACTCACCTGGGTCGCCACCGCCATCCGCGACGCCGTTCCCGACCCGACCCGACCCGATCTCCGGGTTCCTCGGGCACGGCATGGTCTACTCCGACGAACGGGGCGGGTGCTTCGGGGACGGGCACGTCAACCGGCAGCAACTCGAAGAGTCCCGCGCCTACCTGCACACCCTGGCGGCCCGCGTCCTCGCCCTGCCCGGCGCCAAGGCACCCGAGGGCAAGGCAGCCGGAGGGCGGCATGGCCGGCTTCGCGAGGACGTCGTCGGATGGGAGGTCTGATCTATAGGTAATCGCGCCGCCATGCCTCAGCGGTCCGTGCCCACTCGGTGTCGATCTCCTCGCTGTCGCCCGCTGTGTCGGGATGCCGTCGATGCGAACGGTCCCGGCGTTCGTCCTTGCGTCTCCGCAGCGTTTTGAGCACGGCCAACAGCGCCCAACGCGCGGTGACGCCCAAAGCCAGCAGCGACGCCCACATCACCGGTTCCGGCAGCGTCGCCACCGGCTTCACCGCCTGGCAGGCGCGGGCAAGGCGTTTTCGACGGGGAAGGAAAACGCTGATCGGTCGGCGATCGGAGTGGCCACGGGTACTCCTCGGTCGTCAGTCATCCAACGCGGCACCGCGGTCGCCTTCGCCGCAGCGTCGTTGACCATCGCGCTGGACAAACCCCCGGGTTCCATCGTCGAAGTCCACAGCCGCTTCAGCACGGCGGTCAGGGCGTCGGCGGCCTGGTGGGGATGGGGCGGTCATGGGCGCGAGGTCGAGGAGTTCTGGTGCCCGTGCTGGTTGGCGTGCTGCGGTTGCGGCTCCTCGTTGCCGGGCGCGGTGCCGGGCTGGGGCGCGGGGCCGGTGATCTGTGGGGTGCCGTCGGCCTCGGCCGCGTCGGCGAGTGCCTGGGCGGCGGCGTGCGCGGCCTGGGCGGCGTCGGCGGCGGCCCGTTGGGCCGGCCGGTCGGAGGCGGTCTGGCGGGTGGCCGGGGACTGGGGCAGGGCCTGGGTGAAGGCGCGGGACACGTCGTTCAGGGCCGAGGTGACCTCGCTGGGGATCACCCAGAAGGTGTTGCCGGGCCCCTGGGCCAGCTCGGGCAGCATCTGCAGGTACTGGTAGGCCAGCAGCTTGGGGTCGGGATCGTTGCGGTGGACCGCCTGGAAGACCTCGTCGATGGCCTGGGACTGGCCCTCGGCCTTGAGCACCTGCGCGGTCCGGTCGCCTTCGGCGCGCAGGACCGCGGCCTGCTCGTCGCCCTCGGCGGTGAGGATCTGGGACTGGCGCTGGCCTTCGGCGTTCAGGATGGCGGCGCGTTTGTCCCGCTCGGCGCGCATCTGCTTCTCCATCGCGTCCTTGATGGTCTGCGGAGGGTCGATGGCCTTGATCTCCACGCGGTTGACCCGCAGGCCCCACTTGCCGGTGGCCTCGTCCAGCACGCCCCTGAGCTGGTTGTTGATGGTGTCGCGGGAGGTGAGCGTGCGCTCCAGGTCCATGGACCCGACCACGTTGCGCAGGGTGGTGACCGTGAGCTGCTCGACGGCCTGCAGGAAGTCGGCGATCTCGTAGGCGGCGGCCCGCGGGTCGGTCACCTGGAAGTACAGGACTGTGTCGATCTCAACGACCAGGTTGTCCTCGGTGATGACCGGCTGCGGTTTGAACGAGACGACCTGTTCGCGCAGGTCGATCACCGGATAGACCCGGTCGATGTAGGGGATGACGAAGTTGAGGCCGGGCTTGAGGGTGCGGTGGTAGCGGCCGAGCCGTTCGATGTTGCGGGCTCGGGCCTGGGGCACGATGCGCACCGCCCGCAGCACGGTGAAGACCGCGAGCACGGCGAGCAGCAGGCTCGCGACCAGGAAGGTCGGGTTCTCCATGGTTCACTCCCGAGGGTAGACGAGTGCGGTGCTGCCGCTGATCTCCAGGACGTCGACGCTCGCTCCGGCCGGGATCACCAGCGTCCGGTCATAGGCGCGGGCGGTCCACTCCTCGCCGCCGATGCGAACCCTGCCGTCTGTCCCGGTCACCTCCTGAGTGACGTGGGCGGTCTGGCCGATCAGGGCGTCCACGCCGAAGCGCCAGCGTTCGGACTGGCCCCTGTGGCGCAGGGCGATGGGACGGACGAGCAGCATTCCGGCCGTGGCGGCGACGGTGAACACCAGGAGCTGGACCGGCGCCGGGAGACCGATCGCGGCGAAGCCGGCGGTGGCCAGAGCGGCGCCGCCGAGCACCGCGAGCGCGGCGGTGAGGGTGAAGATCTCGGCCACTGCCAGCATCGCCGCGACGATCAGCCAGACGAGCCACCCATCCATGCCAGGCCCCTTCGTCAGCAGTTGACGGGCACGCGAGCAGGGAACGCGTTCCCTGCCTCCATGGTGTTGGGAGGGACGCGCGCGCATAAGGCGGTAGATCCGCCAGGGAAGCTCGGCCTTACTTGCCGGGTTCCGGCAATGTAGGGCCGCTTCGGCGCCTGCCGTGGGCGGGAGCACGGTCCACCGCTTTCCGGAGCCTTCACTCGACCGTTCGAAAGAGCACAGACGTCTCAGGGGCGCCGGGCTCGCTCCCGAACCCGTGGGTACGACCGAAGGGAGCGCCTGATCCGGTCACTCGGACGGCGGCAGCGGCCGGCTCGGCCAGTCGAGAAGGCGCGCCCCCAGCACGGCCGCCTCCAGCGCGAACCGCTGTGTCGGGTCGGCGACGTCATGGCCGGTCAACTGCTTGATCCGGTCGAGCCGGTAGGTGACGGCGCGAACGCTGAGATGCAGATGGCGGGCAGCGGCGGCGGTGATCCCGCCTGATGCGAAGTATCCCGCGAGCGTGTCCAGCAGGGGCCGGGCGCCGCCTCGCGCCTGTTCCAGCGGCCCCAGCACGGTGGCGACAAGATCGATGAGGGCTCCCCGGTCACGCAGCAGCACCTGGAAGACCAGCAGGTCGGCCGCGTTCATCACCGGGGCGGCGAGTCCGAGCGACTCGGCCAGGTCCAACGTCTGGCACGCCTCCTCATACGAGCGCACGGCGCCCCCCGGCCCCGTGTGCGGGCGTCCCACCCCCACTCGCCAGCGGCGGTCGGCGCCCAGCGCCAGTTCCACCTGCCGGGCGAACTCGGCCGGCATGTCGGCGGTGGCGGTGCCGGTGGCGATGCAGACCAGCGACCCGTCCTTGGCGGTGACGAGCACGTCGCGCGCACCGAAGCGCACCCGCATGCTGGACTCGACGCGGCGGGTCATGCCGTCGCCGTCGACCAGGCTGTGACCGGCCCTGGCGACGGCGACGGCGAGCTGGCCCGCCAGGTGCAGGCCGAAGCGCTCCGCCGTCTCGGCCAGCCGGCCGAGATCACTGCGGCCGTAGAGCAGGTCGTCGATGAACTCGCGGCGGCGCGCCTCCTCCTGGCGCACCACCAGGCGCTGCGCCTGGTCATAGCCCTCGGCCAAGGCGACGATGGCGTCGTCGTCGGCGGCGCGCATGACGCTGTCGGCGATGGCGCGCACCGTGGCCCCGTCGGCCTCGGCTATGCCGGGAAGCTCACGCCAGGTCAGCCAGTTCGCGCTGAGATACAGATCGACCAGTGCGCGCAGGGGAACGTTCTGCTCGACCGCGGCGGCTCCCAGCACACGCCGGGTCTCGAGTTCGGCCCGCCCCAGCCGGCGACCGGTCGCGCTCACCGCGACCAGCATTTCGATGTAACCGTCGAGGAAGGACGCCAATTCGGCGCTGGCACCGGCGTCGGCGGCCGCGCGAGCGGCGATGGCGCCGGCGTCCACCGTCCAGGTCTCGTGCTCGGTCGTCACGGCCGCTCCTCAGCGTGCGCACCTTCTGTACGCGTCGTGGTTGCCGGATTCCGGCAGGTGGTAAGCCCAAAGTAGCTTGAAGGCCAAGCCCCGGCCGGACAGGCGGTGTGGATCTTCTGGCGGACCGGAGGCGTCCGTTCCCGGGTGGAGCCTCGCTACCAGCCTGAGGGGTGGGGTGCTGGCCGGCCCGCGCGTGGCGGGCCCGTCAAGACCCCGTTAAGGTGTCCTGAGGTGTGCCGGGAAGTCTGGTCGGCGATGTCCGTATCCGTTCTCCCGAAAGCCCGGTGCGCCGATGACGACCCTGCTGACCGCGTTCGCGGCCTTCCTGCTGCTGGCGGTGCTGATTTCCAGCCTGGCCAACCGCACCATCCTGTCCACCGCGGCGTTGTTCCTGGTCGGCGGCTTCCTGCTCGGCGACGGCGTCACCGGAGTGGTGTCGCTCAAGCCCGGCGACTCCCTGGTGGGCGGGCTGGCGGAGCTGGCGCTGTTCGCGGTGCTGTTCACCGACGGCATGCACGCCGGGTGGAAGGACCTGCGTTCGGCGTGGCGGCTGCCCGGCCGCGCGCTGGGCTGGGGCCTGCCGCTGACCCTGGTGGTCACGGCGCTGCTCGCGCACTACGTGGTGGGCCTGGGCTGGATCGAGTCGCTGCTGGTCGCGGCGATCCTGACGCCCACCGACCCGGTGTTCGCCGCCGCGCTGGTGGGCAACGACAAGGTGCCGCCCCGGCTGCGGCATCTGCTCAACGTCGAGTCCGGCGTCAACGACGGGCTGATCCTGCCGTTCGTGGTGCTGTTCCTGGCCATCGCCAAGGGCTCCGACGACCTGCACCTGGGCGAGTTGGGCACCGAGCTGGCGCTGGGGCTGGTCATCGGCGTGGCGGTGCCGTGGGCGGCCATCATGCTGGAGCGCACCCGCCTGTTCGCCATCGCGCCCAAGTACCAGCCGCTCAACGCCGTGGCGATCGGACTGCTGGTGCTGGCGCTGGGCAAGGCCACCCACGGCAACCTGTTCCTGGCCGCCTTCGCCGCCGGGATCACCGTGGCCACCATCGGCGAGCAGCACCGCAAGGCGTTCGAGGAGTTCGGCGAGCTGGTCGCCGAACTGCTCAAGCTGGCGGCGCTGCTGGTGTTCGGGGCGCTGCTGACCCCCGCGTTCCTGGGCGACGTCGGCTGGACCGGCTGGCTGTTCGCGATCCTGGCGCTGGTGGTGGCCCGGCCGGTGGCCATCTGGATCTCCTTCCTGCGCTCGGGACTGAGCATGCGCGAGCAGGGCGCGGTGATGTGGTTCGGCCCCAAGGGGTTCGCCTCGGTGGTCTACGGGCTGCTGGTGCTGGAGTCGGGCATCCCCGCCGCGGACCAGATCTTCCACCTGGTCGCCGTCACCATCGTGCTGTCGATCCTGGCGCACTCCTCCACCGACGTCGTCGTGGCCCGCGGCTTCGACGACGAACGCGACGTGCCCGCCTGGCACGGCAAGGCGCGTGCCCTGCTCCGCCGCGACGGCTCCTCCCCCGCCGACCCGCCTCCCAGCGTCGAGGGCGACCAGGGCTGATCATCGACCGGAAATGATCAATGCCTCCTTGCGGCGAGCTGCGGTCTTTACGTAGCGTTGATGGCAATGCGTGCACGTATGGCGCAGGGTGTGCCGGGAAGTCTGGTCGGCGTCCGACTTCGCCGTCCCCGCCACCCGAGGAGCCCGCGCACGTGCGTCTGCCTTCCCCGCTCAAGCAGTTCACGCGCTCCGGCCCCGGCCGGACCGAGGCGCTGGCCGACTTCTTCCGCAGGGAGGCCACCGGCGGGCAGATGCTGCTGGGGGCCACCGCCCTGGCCCTGCTGTGGGCCAACCTCGCCCCCGGCGTCTACGACGATCTGTGGGGGACCAAGGTGGGTCCCGACTGGCTGCACCTGCGGCTGTCGCTGTCGGCGTGGGTGTCGGACGGCCTCCTGGCGATCTTCTTCTTCGTCGCCGGCATGGAGGTCAAACGCGAGCTGACCGTCGGGGAGCTGGCCGGATGGCGCGCGGCGGCCCTGCCGCTGCTGGCCGCGCTCGGCGGCATGGTCGCTCCCGCCGTGGTGGCGCTGGCGGTGTCGCGTGGCGCCGCGGCCGAGGGCGGCGCGTGGGCGATCCCGGTGGCCACCGACATCGCCTTCGCCCTGGGGGTGTTGGCTCTGGTGGGGTCGGCGCTGCCCACCGGGGTGCGGGTGCTGTTGCTGTCGCTGGCCGTCATCGACGACCTGGGCGCCATCGGCCTGATCGCGCTGCTGTTCACCAAGAACCTGGATCTGGTGTGGCTGGCGGCGGGTCTGGCCCTGTGCGCGCTCTACTGGCTGGCCCAGCGCCACCGCCGCACTCCCCTGGTGATGATGGTCCCGCTGGTGGCGGCGGCGTGGATCTGCATCCACGCCAGCGGCGTGCACGCCACCGTCACCGGCATCGTGCTGGGCCTGCTGACCCCCGTGGTCACCGCTCGCGGCGAGGAACGGTCACCGGCCGAACGGCTGGAGAAGCGCCTCCACCCGATCTCGGCGGGGATCATCGTGCCGCTGTTCGCGCTGGCCGCCGCCGGCATCCAGCTGGCATCCCTCGGCAAGGCCGTGGCCGACCCCCTCGCCCAGGGCGTGTACCTGGGGCTGCTGGCAGGCAAGATCGTGGGGATCTTCGGTGGCGCCTGGCTGGCGGTGCGGCTGCGGCTGGCGACGCTGCCGGGCGGGATCGGATGGGCCGACGTGCTTCCGGTCGCGGTGCTGGGCGGGATCGGTTACACCGTCAGCCTGCTGATCGCCCGCCTGGCCACCGACGATCCCACCGCGATCCAGCACACCTCCACCGCCGTGCTGGCCGCCTCCCTCACCGCCACCCTGCTCGCCCTGGTGCTGCTGCGCCTGCGCGCCGGCGCCCACCTGACCAGGCCGGGCGAGTGACCTCCCTGCCCGACGATCCGCTCATCATCGGCGCTGGCCAAACGAGGGTGCCGCCCGATGAACACCGGACCGTCACCGATCGTCGTGTGCCACGGCGGGTTCCAGCAGTGCTCGGCGTCGCGATCACGGGGTGGGTGCCACGCTTGGTCCTGCAGCGCGAGTCGCTCGTCGCGGCGGTGCTGGGCGCAGGTCCGGACGCCCGTTTCGCCGCCATCGGTGTCATGATCACCACCGCGCTGACAATATTCCCACTAGGGCTGGGGCGTCCGTGAACGTCAGACGTCGGCTCGGTCGCCGTGCGGGGGCGGGGACGGAGGTGCCGGCCTGGTGACGATGGACACCAGGGCGCACCGGTCGGAGTTCGGTGAAGTCGTCATCCTGACCCTCATCCAGATCGGCGGACTGGAATTCCCGGTGATGTTCGAGGTGCTGGGCGTTGGCGGCGTCCCAGTCCCGTGCGAGCGTCCGCCCGGCATCCCACAATGGTCGCCGGGCCACCGCACCACCAGGCGTACTGCGCGCTCTCGCCGCCCCTCCACGGTGGCCCGGCGGTGCTGTGACGTTACCTTGCGAACAAGATTCCGACTCGGCCGTATAGGTGCAGAGGAGGGGTTGGAGGCGGCTCAGAACGCGCGTTCGGCCACCGTCACCCGCTGGCTCGCCTCCAGCGCGGCGCGCAGCCTGTGGGCTGGCAGCGGCGCGGCGGGGGCGAAGAGTACGCGCTCGGCCGGCACGTCGGGTCCGGCGAGATAGATCTGGGTGTCGGCGCCGGACCCGGGCTCAAAACGCCAGCTGTCGGCGAGGGTTCCGGCGTCGACGGTGTCGAAGCCGAGCCGGTCGATCAGCCGTGCCGCCCGGGCTTTGGCGCCGGGGTCGTCGCCGGCGATGGGCAGGGCGCTGCGGTCCGCGCGAGTTGGCGATCACCACATCGATGCCCGCCGCCACCGCCAGCCGTGCGACCGCAGTCCCGATACGCCCGCTCCCGATGATCCCCAGGGTCGACACCGTCAGCTCCTCCTCCTGGTGGCCGCCCAAAGCCCATCCGCTCCTGGACGCACAGACCACCCGACCACGTTAGTGGGCGTTGATCTCATGATCGTGTGACTCAGCCGTCGCGCCAGGCGAGGGTGTTCTCGCGGGTGAGACGGCGGGTCATGAGATTGATCAAGGCAACTGGATGATGGCTTCGGAACCGGCAGAGGTAGAGCATCAGCCAGCTCAGGGGGCTCCACCACCCAGCGGTGCGGCAGCGGGGTGAGGACGGCCTCTGATCGTTCTTGTTCAGCGGGTGGAGGACGATCGCATGATCGGGACAGCCGGAATCATCAGCCTGCCGTCCCGGATGCCGCGGCCTTACGGCGACGCGGGGTGGGTGGGCTGGTCCGGGAGGGATGGGGGTTGCCAGTCCCACAGTGGTGCGAGGGCGCGGGGCGCCAGGCGATTCCACAGCGCGGAGGGGGTCAGCCGCAAGGACAGGGTGGTCAGGTGGTGGGCTGCGGTTCCGGCGTTGAGGACCTGCTGTCCGGCGCGGCGGGCTGATTCGGCGGTGGTCTGGGTGCGCGGGCGGCGTTCGCGGTCGTAGCGGGTCAGGGCGTCGGTGACCGTGGGTTCGGTGGCCAGGGCGGCGGCCAGCACGACGGCGTCCTCGATCGACTGGCCCGCGCCCTGCCCGCGGTCGGGGCTCATCGCGTGGGCTGCGTCGCCGAGCAGGGCGACGTTCCTGTGGACGAACGTGGACAGCGGCGGCGCCTCGTGAATGTCGATGCGCCGCACCTGGTCGGCAGGGGTGGCGTCCAGCAGCGCGGGGACCGGCTGGTGCCAGGCGCCGACGCGGCGGCGCGCCTCGGCCAGCTCGTCGGGATGGCGGACGCCCGGCCGGTCGGCGGCGGCGAGCAGCGCCCAGTACGTCTGGCGGGCCCCTACCGGATGGATCAGAAGTGCCTGGCCTCGCCCCAGGGTCATGCTGCCGCGGAGTTCGGGGGGTCCGTCCGGGCCGACGGGGTGGTCGAGTTCGGCCAGGCCCAGCCAGGCGGTGTAGTTCAGGAAGCGCGGGGGCGGGGCGTCGGGCCACAGCAGGCCGCGCGTGGTGCTGTGGATGCCGTCGGCTGCCACGACCAGGTCGGCGGTGAATTCCTCGTCATCGCAAATGACCGTGGCGGTAGGGCCGTTGGCGCGCAGGGCCGTCACCTGCGCTCCGGTTCGCACCCGTCCGTCGGGCACCGCCTTCAGCAGGAGCTGGTGCAGCGCGGCACGTCGGAACGCCAGCAGCGGCGGGACGCCCTGGTCGGGAGCGCGCATCAGGTGGCCGCCGGACGGGGTGCGCATCGCGTGCGTGGCCCAGGTGGGGACGCCGACGGCGCGGGCTCGGTCGCCCAGGCCCAGGGCGTCGAGCGCCCGCAGCGCGTTGGGCGACAGCGACAGCCCGACGCCGACCTCCTCGAAGCGGGCGGCCCGTTCCAGGACGGTGGCCCTCCAGCCGATCCGGTGCAGGGCGACGGCGGCGGCCAGGCCACCGATGCCGCCACCGATCACTACGGCGGTTCTGCTCATTTCTCCCCCAGGGGGGCTGGCGGCGGAGCCTGGTCGAACACCTCGGCCATCCAGTCGAAGACGTCGCGGGCCTCGCGGAGCCGTGCCGCTCGCGCGGTGCCGGGGCCGACCAGGGCCATGCCGTCTGCGGCGACCTCGCGGAAGGCCGTCAGGGCCGCCACCTGGCGCCGCACGACCTTCTCCCACGCGCCGTCGACGACCCGGTAGTAGGCGGTGCGTCCGCCGGGGCGGGTGCGGCGCTCGATGAACCCCATGGTCATCAGGGTGCGGGTGCTGGTGGTCAGGGCCGCCCGGCTGGCGCCGATCGCCGCGCAGATCTCGGCGGCCGACTGCTCGGGCGGGTCACAGACCATCAGCCAGCCCAGCACGCGCCCGGTCACCGGCGGCACACCGTCGGCGGCCAGGTACATCGCCACCCGCTCGACCCACTCCAGCAGTTCCTTGTCGGCGGGCCCGGCGTTGTCGGTCAAAGTTCGCCCACTTCAGCTATAGAAAGCTGTTTCACAAACTACTGAAACAATACAGGTGGGCCATGGCGGATTGTCAACCTTCGAGGCGTCCAGAAGTGACCTGGCGGGCAGACCTCTGACCTCTTCGGGTCGGCCCGGCTCACCTGCGCGGGATCTCGTATCGAGCTTTGCGAGGCACGGTCTCGGCAACGGAGTGGGGGTCGACGAGCAGGGCCGCGTGTCCCGCGCCGGTCGCCGGATTCGGCTTCCGGGGCGGGGCACGCGGCCGGGTGGGGCCGTTCAGCGACCGAGGTCGCGGCGGCCGAAGCGCCAGGTCCCGAGGGCGATGAGGACGACGGTCGCGGCGGCCAGGACGCCCGCGTCGGCGAGCTGGAGGCCGTTCTTCAGCGGCTCGCCGCCGATGTAGTAGTGGAACGGGGTCAGGTGGCGCAGCCAGTCAGCGCCGATCTGCGGGGCGAAGCCGTTGACCGCGTAGGCCAGCACGCCGACCCCGGCGGTGACGCCGAAGACGACGGGGCGGCTCTTGCCGGTGGCCGCGCCGATTCCGGTGGCCAGGGCGCCGAACAGCAGGCCGAGCAGCGCCAGGTGCAGGGCCTGGGCGGCGAAGTTGGTGACGCTGATGGAGTCCAGTTCGGCGCTGGTGCGGATGGCCAGCATGCCGGCCAGGACGACCAGGGCGATCAGCACCGTCCCGGCGGTGAGCGCGGCGAACCGGTGCAGCAGCAACCGGGTGCGGCCGATCGGGTGGGCCAGCAGCAGGTCCAGGTAGCCCGACTCCTCGTCGGCCGAGACCATGCGGGCGCCGGTGGCGGCCCCGTAGAAGGTGACCAGCAGCGGCACCAGCAGCCCGAACACCGCGCCCTTGAGGTATCCGGCGGCGTTGGACAGGTCGTTGAGGCCGAAGCCCTCCATCGCCTCGGGGACCGAGGCCATCGCGTCGGCCGACAGCTGCGGGTAGAAGGAGCCGTACATCATCGCCAGCACCCCGGTCGCCAGGGCCCAGACGGCGAAGATCCGCCGGTTGTCGTAGAGGGTCTTGGTGAACATCGACCGGCCGGAGGCACGGGCGAGACCGGAGGTGCCGGGCAGTGGGGCGGTGTGGCGGGTGGCGGTCATGGCGCGTCCTTGGAGGGAGAAGGGGGGCGGATCAGGCGGCGACGGGGCCGGGGGCGGCCTCGCCGGTGTAGTAGGCGTGGAACAGCTCTTCCAGGTCCTGGCTGTCGGCGCGCAGGGCGGTGACGGTGTGCCGGGCGGCGGCCTTGACCAGGGCGTCGGGGCTCCCGTCGACGCGGCAGGTGAGCGTGGCGTCGTCGATCCTCACATCGGTCACGCCGGGCAGGGAGGCGAACTCCTCGGCGGCGACCGGCGCCGCGAAGTCGATCCGCACCTCCAGGAACGACCGGGCGCGCAGTCCCGCCACGGTGTCGGTGGCGACCAGGCGGCCCTCGCGGATGATGGCGACACGGTCGGCGACGGCCTCCACCTCGCTCATGATGTGGCTGGACATGAACACCGTCTGTCCGGCGTCGCGCGCCTCGGCGACCATCTCCAGGAACGTCTGCTGCACCAGCGGGTCCAGCCCGGAGGTGGGCTCGTCCAGGATCAGCAGTTCGGGGTGGTGCATGAACGCCTGCACCAGGCCGACCTTCTGCCGGTTGCCCTTGGACAGGCTCTTGATCCGCGCGGTCAGGTCCAGGTCGAGACGGTCGGCGAGCTCGGCGATCCGAGCGGCCGGGACGCCGCCGCGAAGGTTCCCCAGGAAAGCCAGGCACTCCCCGACGCGCTGGCGGCCGTCGACCACGAAGTCCCCGGCCAGGTAGCCGATGCGGCGGTGCAGTTCGACCGCGTCGGTGCGCGGGTCCAGGCCCAGCACCCGGGCGGTGCCGGAGGTGGGGCGGATCAGGTCCAGCAGCAGCCGGATCGTGGTCGACTTGCCCGCGCCGTTGGGGCCCAGGTAGCCGAACACCTCCCCGGGGTTCACCCCCAGCGTCAGTCCGGTCAGGCCTCGCCGGGATCCGTAGGTCTTGGTGAGCTCGGTCAGCTCGATCGCCGTGTTCATGCCTGGAGATTATCAGAACTTTCAGAGATTTCTGAAGATTCAGAGCTGTTAAACTTCCGTCAGGATCACGGACGAGGGGGACGACCTTGGCAGACACCACCGAAGCCGCCGAGCGGATGGCACTGTCCCTGTCCCAGGGCGGGCTGCAGAAGGCGACCGCGCGGGTGCTGGCGGCGCTGATGTTCGCCGACACCGACAGCGTCACCGCACCCGAGCTGGCCGAGCAGCTGGGCATCAGCTCCGGCTCGGTGTCGGGGGCGATCAAGATGCTGTCCACCGTCGGACTGATCGAACGCGTCCCGGCGCCGGGCAGCCGCCGCGAGCACTACCGGCTGCGCGAGGGCGCGTGGGCCACGTTGATGTCGACGCAGAACGGCATGGTCCAGGCCATGTTCGAGGCCGCCGACCAGGGCATCGCGGCGGCCGGGGAGAACAGTCCGGCCGCGCGCCGGTTGGAGGAGATGCGCGACTTCTACGGCTTCATGTTCCGCGAACTGCCCGTGCTGTTGGACCGCTGGAAAGCCGAGCGGGGTCTCCCCCGGACCGGCGACCGGTGACAGGTTGAAGCGGGGTGCGTTCTCGGGCAGGGCGCTGAGCAACGAGGGAAGGGCGCGGCGGCGGTCACGTTCCGATCAGGTCCCGCACGACGAGCACGTACAGGCCCCAGACCGCGACGACGGCCATGAGGGCGTACTCCCGCCAGGCGAGCCCTGGCCGCGCCTGGATGGCGAACGACATGAGCTTGACCGGCGGGAAGGGGCTCCGGGGCGCCCTGTCCTCTGGGAGAGGGTGGATGAAGCGGTGGAAGTACACCTGGATGAGGCTCATCCCGACGAAGAGCCCGGTGAGAAAGCTGAGATGGTGCGCCCCGGTCGCGAACAGCAGGGCGACCAGGAGGATCTGGACGACCAGGGTGACGTCGTCGTAGACGGCGATCACCTTGTGATCCTTGGCGTAGTTCCGCTCCATCTGCCGGATCCGCTTGTCGTAGGGCAGCAGGAAGTGGATCGCGAACCGGACGAGCGCCTGCACGCAGTAGAGGACCAGAAGGATCTTCAGCGCCGGCTCCATCGTCAGCCTTCCCTCTCTTGCCGGGGCGGGTCGAACCAGGCGTGGAGAGCGGACGGATCGACGATGTGGACCGCCCCGGGGGCGACGCCGAGGATCCGTTCCAGGGCGGCCGTGTAGGCGGCGACCGTCCGATCGACGGCACTCGGATCGGCACGCCCCTCCTCGCAGGCGAAGAACAGATCGCCGAGACGTTCGTTGAGGTCCTGGACCAGGGACACCAGGACCTGCCCGAATCCGACGGCGGTCGGCAGGGTGAAGACGCCGTCCCGCACGCCCTGCTCGACCACCCGCTCGAACAGGGGCGCGAGCCGCTCGGCGATGCCGGCACGGGTCCTGTGCCGCGTCAACGCGTTGCCGTCGGAGTTCCAGACACGCAGCAGGGCGACCAGCCGATCGCGGTGTCCGGCCTTCCATCCCGCGAGTGCCTGGAAGATCTGGTTGAGCTTGCCGAGGGCGTCGGAGCCCGGGGTCTCGACCACCTCAGCGAGATGCTCTTCGATCTGGTCCGCCGTCCGGTCGACGATGCCGGCCAGCAGTGCCTGCTTCGAGCCGAAGTAGTGGTAGAGCGCGCCCTTGGACATACCCAGCTCATCCAGGACGTCCTGCACGCTCATCTGCTCGTAGCCACGGGTCTCCACCAGCCGCTGGGCGACGTCGAGGATCTGCCGCCGCCGCGTCGCGTGCGCCGCCTGGTCGACCGTCCGGGCCATCTCCACTCCCCTATTCTTAAACCGACCGTCGGTTTAAGAATAGGGCGGACGTGCCCGCAAGCGGCCACCGCGGCATCGGGCCGGTCCGGAGGGCCGGCCCGATGCCGCAGGTCAGGTCACCGCTGGGCGGGTTCGGCTTCGGTTTCGCGGGGGCGGTCGCGGAAGTAGTCGCGGGTCTCGCGGTAGACCAGCGGGGACAGGATGAGCAGGCCCACCAGGTTGGGCAGGGCCATCAGGCCGTTCATGACGTCGGAGAAGGTCCACACGGTGGTGAGGGTGGTGGTGGAACCGACGTAGACCACCGCGATGAACAGCAGCCGGTAGGGCAGGACCGAGCGGCGGCCGAACAGGTACACCATGCAGCGTTCGCCGTAGTAGGACCAGCCGAGGACGGTGGAGTAGGCGAAGAAGATCACGCTGATGGTGACGATCACGCTGCCCCAGTCGCCGGGCAGGCCCTCGTCGAAGGCGCGGCCGGTGAACTTGGCGGCGTCGTCCTTGCCCGCCTCCTTCCACACGCCGGTGACGATGATGGTCAGGGCGGTGAAGCTGACGACCACCAGGGTGTCGATGAAGGTCTGGGTCATCGACACCAGGGCCTGGCGGACGGGGTGGGTGGTCTTGGCGGCGGCCGCGGCGATGCCGCCGGTGCCCAGGCCGGACTCGTTGGAGAAGATGCCGCGGGCCACGCCGTAGCGGATGGCGGCGGCCACGGCGGCGCCGGCGAAGCCTCCGGTGGCGGCGGTGCCGGTGAAGGCGTCGGTGAAGATCAGGCCGAGGGCGGCGGGCACCTCGCCGATGTTGAAGGCCAGGACGGCGGCGGCGCCGAGCACGTACAGGACGATCATCACGGGGACGAACGCGGCGGTGACGCGGCCGATGTTCTTGATGCCGCCCAGGATGACGGCGGCGGTCAGCAGGGTGATGATGGCGCCGGTGGCCCAGGTGGGCACGCCCCACTCGTCGTTGACGTTGGCGGCGACGGTGTTGGCCTGGGTCATGTTGCCGATGCCGAACGCGGCGATGGCGCCGGCGATGGCGAAGAAGCCACCGAGGAAGACGCCGAGGGGGCCCTTGATGCCGTGGCGCAGGTAGTACATGGGGCCGCCGCTCTGTTCGCCGACGGCGTCGGCGCGGCGGAAGCGGACGCCGAGGAACGCCTCGCTGTACTTGGTGGCCATGCCGAGCATGCCGGTGACCCACATCCACAGCACCGCGCCGGGACCGCCCAGGGCGATGGCGGTGGCGACGCCGGCGATGTTGCCGACGCCGACGGTGGCGGCCAGGGCGGTGGCCAGGGCCTGGTAGTGGGAGATGTCGCCTTCGGCGCCGCCGTCGCTGCGTTTGAAGAAGGCGAGCCAGAAGGCGAGGCGGAAGCGGCGGACCTGCAGGCCGCGCAGCAGGACGGTGAGGTAGAGCCCGGTGAGCAGCAGCAGGGGGATGAGGAGCCAGGGACCCCAGACGAAGTCGCTTGCGTTGGTGAGGATGTCGTTGACGGTATCCACGTCACCACCGTTGGCAGAGGGAGCGGGCTGGTCACCAAGGAAACTAAGGAGACGGCCGGTGACTTGGAAGACCTGGGACGAAGAGTTACGAAATCATGTTGGTTCGACGTCGGAAAAATCGACGACTGGCGCTGTCACGTTCGAGGCGGACCGGGTTCGCTCAGCAGGTCGCCCCGGATGATGCGATGCAGCCCCCGGTCGTCGGAGAGTTCTCCCCGAGCGTCGGGATGGGCGTGGTAGTAGCACAGGGCGTGCCACAGCAGCGCCGGATCGACATTGAGCGTCTGGGCGTGAAGCTCGATGCGCGAGTGTGGAAGGAATCTCCGGAGGCCGGGGTCCCGCGGCTCCCCCTCTGAAAGGAGCAAGACGATGAACTGCGTGTTGTCCGCCCCTTGAGCGGTGATCTCTCGGATCCTCCGCCAGGGCACGGCACGCGGATCGGGTTTTCGCTCCAGGACGACGGCGGCCGGGGTCAGGGTCACTCGGCGTGCGCGACGCGGTCGGCCGGTGGCGAGGCGGGCCGACAGGACCACGCCGACGCCGAGGAAGACCAACGCGATGGCGACGAGGAGGGGATCGCCACGGGTCCCGGAGGTGGTGGAGAACGCCAGGGCTCCCGCCGCCGTTCCCGTCCCCAGCGTGTAGAGGACGCTCGCCGGGCCCCCGGTCCCCGCGCGGCAGGGGAAGACGACGCCCGTCCCGTCATGGCGGACCGCCGCGCGGTCGCGTGCGAGGACCGTCAGCCGTGCGGCGGTCAGGCACATCAGGCCGAAGACGGTGGTCGCGGCGGCGAGTGCCGGGTCGAAGGACGGGCCGCCGCCGGTGGCCAGCGCCCCCGCCGCAAGGCAGAGCACACCGAACACGGTGATGACGGCCGCGCGAGGCCGTCCGGCCGCTTTCGGCAGGGACCAGGCCAAGGGCCAGGGAAGTCCGGACGGGCTCAGGCGGTCGCGTGCCATCGGGTCACCGGACCCGGTGGTCGCCGTTGGAGGGGAGGGCGGCGGCGCGTTCGATGGCCTGCTCGACGGACCCCACCCGGTCGGCGAGCAGGTGGATCGCCCGGGCCACCGAGTCGTCGTCGCCGAGAGCCTGCGCGCGCTGGTGGGCGGCCTTCACCTCGGCCCAGCGGCGCTGCTGGACGGCGGTCATCAGGCCGCGCAGCTCGGCGAGCTTGAGCAGGTTCGCCTCGGCGTCGGAGGTGAGGGTCTGGGCTTCGGCCTGGTAGTGGTCGGTGATCGTGCTTTCCAGTTCGTCGTCGTTCATCACCGGGACGATGCGTTCGGCCAGCTTGTTCATGTCGCGGTAGGAGCCCTGGAGCAGGAAGGGCGGTTCGGTGCGGGAGGCGTCGGCCTGGGCCGCCGAGGCGATGTAGGCGCGGTTGACGGCCCAGACCGTCCGCTGGACGCGCAGGAGCTTGCCCAGGACCGCGAGGATCTGGTCCAGTTCGGCCTGCTGGTAGGGGTGCGTCAGGCGGTCGGGGCGGACGGTGTCGTCGTCCGCGGCCATGCGGACCAGCAGGTCGATGTCGCCGCGGTCGCGGGTGGACAGGGGTGCCAGGACCGGGTTGGAGGTCAGGGCGTTCTCGATGTAGCTGAGGGCGAACAGGTCCTCCCGGCCCGACAGCACGTCGCCCAGGTTCCACACGTCGGCGCGGTTGGCGAGCATGTCGGGGACGTGGAAGCGGGTGCCCGACCCGGTGTAGGGGTTGCCCGCCATGCAGACCGCGAAGCGCCGACCGCGCAGGTCGAACGTGCGGGGCTCGCCGTCGCGGACGCCCTCGATCCGGCGCTGCGCGTCGCACAGCGGGATGAAGCGCTGGAGCAGCTCGGCCGAGGTGTGCTGGATGTCGTCCAGGTAGAGCAGCACGTTGTCGCCCAGCTCCAACGCGAAGTTGATCTTCTCGACCTCGCGGCGGGCGGCGGCGTCGGGTGCTCGGGCGGGATCCAGGGAGGTGACGCCGTGGCCGAGGGCGGGGCCGTCCACCTTGATCAGGAGCAGCCCCAACCGGTCGGCGACGTACTCCATCAACGTGGTCTTGCCGTATCCGGGTGGGGAGAGCAGCAGGAGCAGGCCCGTCCGGTCGGTGCGCTTGTCGTTTCCGGCCGCGCCGAGCTGTTTGGCGAGGTTGTCGCCGACGAGGGGCAGGTAGACCTCATCGATCAGCCGGTTGCGGACGAAGGAGCTCATCACCTTCGGCTTGTACTCGGCCAGGCGCAGGCGCTTGTTCTCGGCGGCGACCAGGGCGTTGCGGCGCTTTTGGTAGACGCGGAACGCCGGGACCCGCTCGGTACGGAAGCGGTGGACGCGGGACAGCACCTCGTCCAGGCGAAGGTTCAGGGCACGATCGGCGACGCGGGGGTGGGTGCCCAGCAGGTCGGTGATCGTCGCGGTGAGGACGGCTTCGGAGTCGTAGCGCGGGAACGCTTCCCCGCACAGCGTCACCGCGACCGCCTCGGGCAGGTCGTCGGGGTTCCCGAACGACGCCAGCCACGCCTCCGCGAGCTGGCGGCGGGCGTCCAGGTCGTCGCCGAGGGCGTTCAGGTCCTTGTGGAAGTCGGCGCGGGCCTCCCCCATCGCCTCGTCGAAGTCGCGCAGCAGCGTTCGCGCCCCCGCGCCGGTGACGAAACCGGCGGGGGCGCTCGCCAGCTCTTCGACCAGGTATTCGGCGGCCGACACGGCGTGCGGACCGCCGATGGCGGCGGCCAGTTCGCCGACCAGGTCGGTCACGGGTCGGGTGCGGCCGAACGTCTCGCGCGCCCTGACCAGGGACGCGGCGCGTGTCGCCCACAGCGCGCGGGCGGGCTCGTCGAGGTCGAACGCCCAGAACAGCTGAGCGGCGGCCCGCGCATGGGTGGAGTAACGCAGCAGCCCCGCCTCCTGCCGCAGGCGCAGCAGTACTTGCAGGATCTTGGCGGCGTCGTGGTCGTGGACGCCGCGTTCATAGCCCTCGTCGTAGCGCGCGGCGGCGGCCGTGCGGACCACGTGGAGCAGGTCGTCGCCGGGATCGGCTTCGTCGAGCAGGGTGACGGCCAGGTATTCGGCCCGGTACACCTCGGCGTTCTCCGAGGGCAGCGTCTGGGTCCAGAACGCCCGGGTCTCCGCGAACCCCTCCTCCCGCACGGGCGACCGGTAGCCGGTCCCGGTCACGGTGAACGCCATCGCGTCGCCGTCCGGGACCAGCGTCAGCTCGATCGGCTGGGTGTTGACGGCGAACCGGTGCCGTCCCAGGCGGATGGTGCCGCCGCCGTCGCCGTACAGGTCGAGCCGGTCGCGCAGGGACCGCCCGGCCTCCTGCCGGGCCGCCTTGACGCGGCCGTCCAGCTCCTCGGCGCGGGCCTGGTCGCCGAGGCCGCGCAGCTCGTCGGCGACGGTGCGCAACCGCGTGACCATCGCGTCGGTGGCGAAGAAGGCGTTGATCTCCTCCAGGGAGGCCAGCATGGCCGCGCGCCGCCGTACGCCCGCCAGGATGCGTTCGGCCGACTCGGTCAGCCGGGTCGTCTGCCGGGCGCGCTCGTCCAGCAGTGACTGCTTGCGCGCCGAGAAGGCCTCGTAGACGTCGGTGCGCTTGTTCTCCAGTTCGGCCAGGAAGTCGTCGAAGTCGGCGAAGCGCGACTCCAGCGACTCGATCTGGAGCAGCAGCCGCCCCAGGTGCTCGTCGCAGCGTTCGGGGGCGTCGGCGGTGGCCAGCGCCCCGGCGACCGACTGTTCCAGCAGCGCGAACTCCGCCCCGAACGCCGCCCGTCCCTCGACGTCGAGGAGGTCGCGGCGGCGGTTGTCCAGCACGGCCCGGGCCCGGTTGACGCCTCCCAGGACCTCTCCGACGTGTTCGAGGATGGCGGTGCGGACGGTCGCGTCGGCGATGTCGAGGGAGCCGACGGTCTCGGTGACGACCTCCAGGCCCTCGGTCTGCGCCGCGAGCCGTTCGGCGACCGGCATCGCCTCGACGGCGGTCGCGATGGCGGCGGCATCGGCGGCGAGGCGTTCGATGGCGGCGTGGTAGCCGGTGAACGCGTCCGCGCCCTGGAGGAACTCCACCGCGCCGCGTCCGGCGGCGTCCAACGCGTTGTTCAACGACGCCGCAAGGTCGTCGATGCGTTCGGTGTCGGCGTACCGGATGTCGCGCAGCGTCTCCACGCGGCCCTGTGCCCGCCGGAGCCCGGCCAGCAACGCCACCCAGCCGTCGGCGCCGTCGGGAGCCTCGGTCGCCGCGCGCCGTACCAGCGCTCCGACCGTGTCGGCGGCCTCGTTCACGGCGGTCTCGGCCTGCACGGTCAGCGCTCGGACCTTCTTGTACTCGTCGAGCACCAACGTGGCGGTCCGGCGGACCTGTTCCAGGGGATCACGCAGGTCGCCCAGCTCGGTGTCGCCGAGCCAGTGGTGCCGGTCGGCGGCCCGCGCGCACGCGGCGATCAGCGCCTGGAACACCTCGGCGGAGGGTTCCATGTCCCGGACCATGCGGGTGATCGCCAGGCTGTCGGCGATGCCGCGCACCAGGTCGGCGTTGCCGACGCGCTCCAGCGGGCCGGTTCCGGCGGGCTGGGCGGCGGCGTGGGCATCCGACACGAACGGCGTCGCCCACACCTGCACCGGATGCACGCGGGCCGGTTCGTCGCCGAACGCCCGCAGCGCCACCAGCGTGCCGTCGTCGAACAGGGCGAAACCGTGGCAGACGATCGGGTTGGCGACCTGTTCGCGGACGGTGTTGTAGGGCAGCAGCAGGCAGCGGCCGCCGTCGCGGGAGTGGAAGACGTACAACACGTCCTCGCCGTTGGGCGACCGCACGACCCCTTCGTACTCCAGGCCCGTGACATCGGTGTCGAAGGTCTTGGCGACGCCGGTGTCCAGGTAGTAGCCGCCGGGGAAGATGACGCCCCGGTCGTCGGGGAGCCTGCGGCACGCCTGCTCGATCCCGTCGAGCCGGACGACCTGCCCGGTGCGGGTGTTGAAGACCAGGTGCCGCCAGGCGGTCTCGTTGTAGGGGCGGATCCGCAGCAGGATCAGCGCGCCGACGCGGGCGTGCAGCACGCCGGCGTCGGCGAGGCTCTGCAACGGCTCGTCCACCGGTTCGCTGTGGACGCCCGCGTCCGACTCGGTGTCGTTCTCGACCTTGACGGTGAGGGTGCCGCCGAGGGTGTCGACGAACACCTCACCGTTGATCGAGATGTGCGGGAAGCGACCCGGCACGTGGTCGTCGCGGGTGGTCTCGGTCCAGGTGAAGTCGTGCGGGTCGGGCAGGACGTGGTCGCGTTCGCCTCGGTTGTCCTCGTAGACGACGGTGCCGTCGGCGCCGGTCCGCCAGCGCAGCACCCGGATGTCGGTCAGCCGCGGGCCGGTCTGGAAGACCGCCAGCAACCGCCCCTCGACGCGTCGTAGCCGCAACAGCCGTGCCTGCCGGTAGTACCGGTACATCTCGGCGAAGTCGCGGCGGAAGCCGGGACCGTCCAGCAGGCCCGGCACCGTCTCCGGCGCGACCTCGGCGAACACGATCCGCCCGTCGTCTCCGCGCGCGCGGCGGCGCAACGCGAACACGTCGGCGACCTCGGTCCCGGGTCTCGCGCCAAGGGACGGGTTGGAGCCGAACAGCATCAGCCCGCCGACGGCGACGATGTCGCGGGGCGCGCAGTCGTGGTCGGTGCGGACGCGCTCGGTCCCGACCAGGCGCAGCTCGGCGCCGCCGAACGTGGCCAGGCGGCGCGCGTTCAACGCCTCGGCGCGTTCGGCCAGCTCGGCGGTGTGACGCGCCAGGCGGGAGCGCAGCACTTCATAGGTGCCGTGGTCGAGCCCGGCCTCGCCGGTGGGAACCGTCTGCTGGCTCACGTCTCCTCCTCACGCGGGGCGGCGTTCCGGCCTGTGGAACGCCGCCGTGTCGGGACCGTCAGTTCTGGGCGGGGACGGCGCCGTTGGCCGCGGTGGCGGTCGACGGAGCGGCGTTCAGCGGGGCGTCGGCGACGCCCAGCTCGCGCGCGGCGTCCAGCAGCTCCCGGAGACGTCCGGTCTCCGGGCCGCCCGCCTTGATCAGCCGCAGCAGCAGCGCCGACAGGGTCAGGTCCCGGACGCCCGAGGCGTCCAGCGATCCCAGCAGCCTGCCCAGGTCGTCGGTGAGGCTGCCGGTGCCGTCCAACCACGGCCCTGCGACGTCTTGGACGACCTGCGAGCCGTTCACGAACCCGTCCACGCTCTTGCCGAGCGCGATCGAACCGACGAGCCGGTCGAAGAACACGCTGTCGCCGCCGACGATGTCGATGTCGGCCTTCTCCAGCCCGGTCGCCACGATCCTGGCCTGCGCCTCGGCGACCTGCCGCTGGGTCTCCAGCCCGGCCAGCCGCAGGTCCTTCTCCGCCTCCAGCCGCAGCCGGTACTCCTCGTGCTGGCGGGTGGCGTCGTCGAGCGCGGCCATCGCGGCGGCCTTGTCGGTCAGCCCCTCGGCCTCGGCCTTGAGCCTGGCGCGGATCGCCTCGGCCTCGGCCAGCGCCAGTTCCTGCGCGGCGGCGGCGTTGGCGCGGCCGACCTTCTCGATCGCCTCGGCGTCACGCTCGCGCACCCGCACCTCGGCCAGGCCGGGCGCGGCGGCCTCGGCCTGGACGCCCTCGGCGAGGGTCTTCTTGGCGGTGGCCTCCAGCTCGGCGGTCTGCTGCCGCGCCTCGGCCAGCACCAGCCGCTCGCGCGCCCGGTGCCGGGCGGCGGCCTCGGCCGCCTCGGCGGCCTTGATGTCCTTGACCAGGTTCTCCTGCGCCTCGGCCTCGGCGCGGATGATGATCTGCTGGCGTTCGCGCTCGGCCTCCTCGGTGGCGCGCAGCCGCTTGATGGACTCCTCCTGCTCGGCCACGGTCCGCTCCACCGCGATCCGCTCCCGGACCACGTCGGCGATCTCCCGCTTCTCGCCCTCGATCTCCTTGTCGGCGGCGATCCGGGTCAGGCCGGTCTCGCGTTCGCGGGCGATGACCTCCAGCAGCCGGTCCTTCTCGATCCGCTCCGACTCGATGGCGATGACGCGTTCGCGGTTCTTCTCGGCGACGGCGATCTCACGGTTCTTGTTCTCGGTCTGCACGCCGAGCTGCTCGTCGGTGCGGATGTGCGCGGTCTGGGCGCGCAGCCGCTCCTCGGCCTGGACGCGTTCGATCTCGGCCTGCTCGCGGGCCCGCACGGTCTCGACCTCGCGCCGCTGGCGGATCTCGGCGTCGGCCTGGCGGCGCTCCAGCTCCAGGATCGCCTCGCGCGCCTCGACGTTCTGCCGGGTGATCTCCTTCTCCTCGGTGCGGGCGTGCTCGTTGGTGGCCACGTGCTGGATCGCGGTCAGCTCGGTGATCTTCCGGATGCCCTGGGCGTCGAGGATGTTGTTCTTGTCCAGCGACAGCAGCGGCGTCTGCTCCAGGTGGTCGATCGCCGCGTCCTCCAGGCTGTAGCCGTTCAGGTCGGTACCGATGACCTCGATGATGTGGTCACGGAACTCGTTGCGCCGGGTGTAGAGGTCCTCGAAGTCCAGGTGCTTGCCGACGGTCTTCAGCGCCTCGGAGAACTTGGCCGCGAACAGCTCCTGCAACGTCTCCTGGTTGCTGGCGCGCTGCGCGCCGATCGCCTGGGCGACCTTGATGACGTCCTCGGCGGTCTTGTTGACCCGCACGAAGAACGTGATGCGGATGTCGGCGCGGATGTTGTCCTTGCAGATCAGGCCGTCGCGGCCGGTGCGCTCGATCTCGATCGTCTTCACCGAGATGTCCATCACCTCGGCCTTGTGCAGCACCGGCAGCACCACCGCGCCGGTGAACGTCACGTCCACCGACCGCGTCTTGGAGATGATCAGCGCCTGGCCCTGCGGCACCTTGCGGAACAACCGCGTCACCACCAGCACCAGGCCGAACGCCACCAGCAGCGCCAACGCCACCAGCACGCCGATCCCTATGGTCAGGGCATCCATCGAAAAGTCCCGTCTGTGAGGGGAAAAGGAGAGGACGCGGGGAGGTCAGCGACCCGGGTCGAGCGCCGTGTCGTACGGCATGACCAGGAAGACCTCGCCGCCCGCGTCGTAGTCGAAGATCAGAGCGGTGGCGCCGAACGGAAGCGCCGCCGCGTCGCCGTCGGGTACGCGGATCTGCACCACGGCCGTGGAACCGTCGGCGGCGGTGACCTCGGCCTGCCCGAAGCCGGCCGTCACCCGCCCGGTCCGGACGACGCAGACGCGGCCGACGAAGTCGCGGCGCGACGGCGCGACATCCGCGGGGAAGACCCAGCGCAACGGCCGCACCAGCGCCCGCGTCCCGAGCCAGGCCCCGGCCACCGCCGCCCCCAGCACCGGCACCGTCACCCAGGCATGCGCAACGCCCACCAGCACCTGGCCCGCCAGGCTGAGGAACCAGGCCAGCGCCACCAGCAGCGACAGCGCGACCGTCACCGACACCCCGCCGAGCCCGGCCCAGGCCATCAGGTCGCCGAGACCGCCGCCCTCGCCACCGTCGCCAGCCCCCGCTTCGGCGTCGACGTCGAGGGCGTCGGTCCCCAACGCCCCGAACAACACCAGCGCCCAGTACCCGGTCACGACCATCAGCGCGAAGCTGAAAAGAACGGCCGGGAAACCAAGCGCGGCGTCGAGGAATTCACCCATGACAAACACGCTCTTCCGCATTTATGGCAGCAGTCGTCAAGCCAACGGCGACCGCAGGGAATGCGGCTACCCGGCTTGTGAGAAAGACAGCGGAGTCTTCAGAGCAAGAGCCCGCGACCGAAAGCGGTCACGGGCTATCAGGGAAGGCGCGCGCCAGCAGCACGCAGCGCATGAGTGAGATTCGAGATGAAGGTGCCATCAGGTCCCCGTCGGCCATGGACGCGCTCCAACAGCACGTCTCCCAATGCCGACCAGACTTCCCGGCTCACCTGACGGTGATATTAGCGCATCCTTTACAAGGACGAAAGAGGGTTACCCACGGTTCCGCCCATAAGGATGTCCCGTGCGGGCAGTACGTTCGCCATGAGGACGGATGTCACCCACCCGTCGCACCGCCCCTCCCGTACCAGGATGAAGCGATTGCGGAGATACGTGGCAGATAAAGCTACAGATGGCTAGAAACTTCCTGGGGCAGCCACGGAAGCTTGAGGCCCCAAGGGCCGACGGTCGCTCTCCACAGCAACGAGCCGTCGATCACAAGAGGACCTCATATCGTCACTCTAAGTGATCTCCAGAGGCGTACTCCCGCACGACCGGTCAGCGTGCCGGTGGGCACACGGTGGGCACGAACCGCAATGGATCATGGCGGATGGTGCACCCATGAGACGTCTGACCTGCGAAATCAGGAACACGGGATACGACAGGACATCTGGTAACACGCAGGATGCGGCACTGCTCATGCGATTTGGATTCACGCTCATCGAGGGTTCGAATCCCTTACCCTCCGCTACTACCAGCGCCTCTGCTGAGGATCACCCCTGCGGCCGAGGCGTTTTGGTCTCTGGCGTGGCCATCGCGGCGAAGGGGCACCACGGGCGCCACCGCCAGGGCGTTGTGGGAGTAGGCGATTATCTTGGGTTCGGCCTCCGAGCCGGAGGAGACCAGGATCCGGGCGGCTCCGTCGGCGCCGGTGCGGTCCGTCCAGGGCACGCCGCCCGGCGGTGGGTCCTGCGGCTCGGCGGCGACCACCGCCCGCAGAGCGGGCAGCCGGTCGGCCGCGTGACGGTGCCCCCGATGCTCGGTGGCGGCGACGACCACCCGCGCCCCGACCGGCCGGGAACGGCAACGCCACCGCGTCCCGGCCGTTGGGCGGCTGGACGCCGACGACGTCGCCCTCGCGGACGCCCAGCCGCCGCAGCCCCGTCGCGGCGACCCGGACCAGCCGGTCCAGCTCGGCCTAGGTGAGCGTCCCCGCCTCGTCGACGACCGCGACGCGGCCGGGATCGGCGCAGCGGTGCGCCCGGAACAGGGCGTACAGATCCAGGTCGGGGCAGACGCCCTCGGCCGCCCACCGCCGTCGGAACGTGGCGGGCACCAGGTCGTGAAGTTCCAGCGTCATGTGAACCTCCAGGGAACGGGCACGGCTACGGCGCCGTGCTCATTGCGCGGCAGCGCGGACGCGGAGCGGGGGTCGGCGGGGAGCTCCTCCAGGGCCGTCGTCACGGCGACCGCGCGCAGCCCTTCGCGGCGGAGCGCGGCGACCGCCTCGTCGGTGGTCCGGTCCGGGTACGAGGCGTTCACCCGCACCGCGTCGCCGTCGGCCAGGGCCACCCAGCCGTCCGCCGTCGGCACGGGACGCCGGAACCCCTCAGGGCCCGTCCCTTCCCGCCCGCGGCGACCCGGCGAAGCGCCGGGCCGGTCAGTTTCTCGGCCGCGCCCAGCAGCGAGGGGTCGACCCGGACGTCGCGTCCTTCGCAGACGCGCGCCAGCACCCCGCCCAGCAACGTCATCAGCGACAGCGCGAGGGGCCTCGCCGTCCGCCCGCGCGGCCTCCCCCACGCCGGTCCGGGCCTGGCCCATGAAGTCGGTTCCCAGCGGAGCGTCCGCCAGCCGCCCCGCCCAGCCGCTGGTGTGGGCGTAGACCAGGCCGGGGTTGACCGCCCGCAGATCGGCGTCGTCCGAACCGAGGCGCTCGGCGGCGCAGGGACCGCCCGGCCTCCTGCCGGGCCGCCTTGACGTCGGCCGTCTCGGGCGGGTGGCCCGGTGGCGCGGAGCCCGGTGCACTCCAGCGCGCGGATCGTCGGATCGGCGGTGGCCTGCGCCATCGGATCTCCCCTCCCTGCGGGAACCGTGCCGCGCGTTCGCGTGACCTGTTCGCCATGAGGAGTCGGACGCCACCGCCGACCAGTTCCCGAAATGTCTGGAGTTGCGATGATCTGGCGTCAAGACGACGAGCACTCCCCGTGGGGCGCCCCCGCGTGCCCGCCGGACGTCCTGCGACTACGCGAGAAGGTGGCCGCTTTCGTCCGCGAACGGGTGATCCCCCGCGAACCCGAACCGCACGCCGACCTCGCGCTCCTCGAACGGCTCCGCCGGCAGGCGCGGGCCTGACCCTGACCGGCCACGCCCACATCGCCGAGGCCGAAGGGCCGGCGACCACGGCCCCGACGTGCTCGGCTCCACCGCCCTGCTCGACATGACCACCCTGACCGGCTACGCCCGGCCCGCCGTTCGGGACCGCCACCTGCTGGGATCGCCGCCGGGGAGGTGACCCTGTGCAACGCGATGACCGAACCCGACTCCCCCGGCTCCGACCCCCGCCCTGACCGCCACGCGGGCCGGGCGGAACGCAGGCGGCACCTGGACCGTCCACGGCCGCAAATGGTTCGTCACCGGGGCGGGCCGCGCCGACCTGGCCCTCGTCCTGGCCCGCACCTCCGGCGCGCCACCCGCCAGGACCGGCCTGCCGGTGCTGCTCGTCCCCGCGTCCGCGCCCGGGTTCGAGATCGTGCGGGAGCTGCCGGTGCCCGGCGCCGGCGGGCAATGGGAGATCGGCTCGGCCGGCGTCACCGCTCCCGCCGACCACCTTCTCGGCGAACCCGGCGACGGGCTGCGCGTCTCGGCCGAGCGGGTGCGGCCCGGCCGCCTGCCGCGCTGCCTGCGCTGGCGCGGACAGGCCGAGCGGGCCTTCACCCTGATGCTCGACCGCGCCCGGTCCCACCCCACCGCGTCCGGACGACTGGTCTTCGACGCCATGCCGGCCATCCGCACCACCCGCCCTCTGGTGTTCGAGACCGTCGCGCGGATCGAGGCCGGGTTCGACACGCGCTTCGAGACGAGCCTGGCCAAGGTCGCCACCGCACGCACCCCGCAACAGGTCACCGACGCGGCGATCCAGGTCCACGGCGCGGCCGGGCCGGGACCCGACACGACGCTGCCCGCCCTGTTCCGCACCGGCCGGACGGCCCGCATCCTCGACGGCCCCGGCGAACTCCACATCACCGGCGTCGCCCGCCGTCTCCTCCGATGATCGGGGCGGGGCCGACGCCCGCCCGAGAGATCTGCGGTCCTGTGCTAGGTTCTCCGCGAACATGGTTTCCGTTTTCATTTTCGGAGTTGGTTCATGCCCTCACCCGCGGTCTCCGGGCCATCGGCTGATGCCGAGCCCACAGAGCCGGCGCCGACAGCGCCCGCCTCACCGGCGGCCGGAGCACGGAGGCGCGTCGTCTCCCGCACGGGTCTGACCGCGACCTGCCTGGTGCTGGCGGCCGTTCTGGCGGTCTCCGTCGTCGTGGCCATCGGGCTGGGGGCCACCGTGGTCCCGCCGGAGGAGACGGCGCGGTATCTGTGGGCGGCGCTCAGCGGCGGGCGCATCGGCGCCGACGAGGCGTCGACCTACCAGATCATCTGGCAGATCCGCACGCCGCGGGTGCTGCTGGCGGCGCTGGTGGGGGCCGGTCTGAGCGCGATCGGGGTCGCGATCCAGGCGCTGGTGCGCAACCCGCTCGCCGACCCCTTCGTCCTGGGGGTCTCCTCGGGCGCCTCCGTCGGCGCGGTCGTCGTCACGGTCACCGGCGGGCTGGCGGCGCTGGGCGTGTACGCAGTCTCCACCGGCGCCTTCGCCGGCGCTCTGGCCGCGTCGCTGCTGGTGTACGCCGCGTCCTCCAGCAGGGGTGCGCTGTCCCCGCTGCGGCTGGTCCTGACGGGCGTGGCCCTGGCGCTCGGGTTCCAGGCGCTGATGAGCGTGATCATCTACTTCGCGCCGGACGGCGAGGCGACCAGCACGGTCCTGTACTGGACGATGGGCGGCTTCGGCGCGGCCAACTGGGGAGCGCTTCCGCTGGTGGGGTCGGTGGTGGTCCTCGGCACGGCCGTGCTGTACCGCCATGCCCGGGCCCTGGACGTCCTGGCGCTCGGCGACGAGACCGCCGCGAGCCTGGGCATCGACCCCGACCGGCATCGCCGGAGCCTGCTCGTGCTCGTCTCGCTGGTCACCGGGGTGATGGTCGCCGTGAGCGGGGCCATCGGCTTCGTCGGGCTGGTCATGCCGCACCTGGTGCGCATGGTGGTCGGGGCCGTCCATGCCCGGGTGCTGGCCGTCGCGCCGCTGGCCGGAGCGGTCTTCATGGTGTGGGCCGACCTGGTCTCCCGGACCCTGGTGGCTCCGCGCGAGATGCCGCTGGGCGCCATCACCGCGCTGGTCGGTGTCCCGGTGTTCATCGTCCTGATGCGCCGTCGCGCCTACATCTTCGGAGGTCGCTGATGGACCTGGTCCTGGACGGCCTGTCGGTGGTGACCGACGGCGAGCACCTGCTGCGCGACCTGTCGCTGAAGGTGGGCAGCGGGCAGGTCGTCGGTCTGGTCGGCCCCAACGGCAGCGGGAAGTCCACCGCCCTGCGATGCGTGTACCGCGCGCTCCGTCCCAGCTCCGGCACCGTACGGGTGGGCGCCGACGACCTGTCCCGGCTGCCCGTGCGCCGCAGCGCGCAACTCGTCGCGGCCATGACCCAGGAGGGCGCCGTCGACCTCGACTTCACCGTCGAGGAGGTCGTCGCGCTGGGCCGTACCCCTCATCTGCGGGGCAACCAGGCGCTCAGCTCGCGGGAGCGGGAGGTGTGCGAGCGGGTGATGGGTCTTCTCGACATCGGCCATCTGGCGCACCGCGGGGTGCTCACGCTGTCGGGCGGGGAGCGCCAGCGCGTCCTGCTGGCCCGCGCCCTGGTCCAGGAGCCCGAGGTCCTGGTGCTCGACGAGCCGACCAACCATCTGGACGTGCGCCATCAGATCGAGCTGCTGTCGCTGCTGCGGGGATACGGGCTGACCGTCCTGGTCGTGCTGCACGACCTCAACCTCGCCGCGGCGGCCTGCGACCGGATCGGCGTGCTGTCCCAGGGCCGGCTGGTGGCCGCCGGCACCCCCGCCGAGGTGATCACCCCGGAGCTGGTCGACCGGGTGTTCGGCGTCAAGGCCAGCCTCGTCGCCCATCCGCTGACCGGCGCCCCCCAGTTGCTGTACTCGCTGACCCCTCCGGCCTGAAAGGCAGATCATGAGCATGACCCCCCTCCCCTTCCGGGGACGGCGCCGCGCCGCCCTCGGCACCGCCGTCGCGGCCACCCTGCTGCTCACCGGCTGCGGCGCCAAGGTCGAACAGGACACCGCGGCCGGGAAGGCCACCGTCAACAGATGCGGCGAGCCGGTCCGGTACACGCTTCCCAAGCGGACGGTCGCCTACGAGGGCGGCAGCGCCGACAAGCTCTTCGCCCTGGGGTTGACCAAGCACGTGCACGGTTACGTGATGCCGCCCGCCAACCCGCCGGTCACCGAGTCCCCGTGGGCGTCCGAATACGCCAAGGTGAAGATGCTCAGCGACGACCTGCTCAACAAGGAGGTCGTCGTGGCCGCCAAGGCCGACCTGGTCGTGGCGGGCTGGAACTCCGGCTTCAGCGACCGGCGGGGCATCACCCCGCAGATCCTTGACAAGCTCGGCATCCAGAGCTTCATGCACACCGAGAGCTGCTTCAACTACCCCGGACACCCCGAGCGCGTCACTCCGTTCGAAGCCCTCTACACCGACCTCGAACGGCTCGGCAAGATCTTCCGCGTGGAGTCCAGGGCGGCCGAGGTCGTGGCCGGTCTGAAGAAGCGCGTGCAGGACGTCCGGGCCCGCGCGCCCAAGGGCGAACCGGTCCCGGTCTTCCTCTACGACTCCGGCACCGACCAGCCGTTCACCGCCGGACGCCAGGTCCCGCCGACCGACATCATCGCCTCCGCCGGAGGCCGCAACGTCTTCGACGGCCTCGACCAGCGCTGGACCCAGGTCACCTGGGAGGCCGTCACCAGGTCCGCACCCGAAGTGATCATCATCCTGGACTACGGCGACCAGCCCGCCAAGAAGAAGATCGACTTTTTGAAGACGTCGCCCCACACCCGGGACCTGCCCGCCGTCAGGGAGGACAACTTCTTCGTCCTCGACTACAACGAAGGCATCAGCGGCCCCCGCGTCATCGACGGCCTGGAGAAGTTCGCCAAGTACCTGCACACCCTCGGACGCTGATCGCCCATCCCGGCGGGCCGGGATCACCGGCCTCCTCGCGCCTCCGCAGACCGGCGAGGTCTTCGACGCCGCCGCCGCCCGCGACTATGGCGCGGTCGCCTCGGCGATCCCGGCCGCCCGCGCGGTCGGCGCCACCGGCCGGGTCGACGCCGTGGACCTGGCCGACGGCCTGGTGGAACCGGGCCGTCGGCGGGCCGCGGCCGAGGGACTCGACCAGGTGAGGTTCCATGCGGCCGATGTGACGGAATGGTCCGGCCCTGGCTCGTACGACCTCGTCCTGTGCGGTTATGGGATCTTCTTCCTGCCGGACAGGACGCCTCGGCCCGCAGGCTGGCCGGGCTACTGCGGCCGGGCGGCCGGTTCTCCGTCGCCACCTGGGCCGAAGGCGCGCTGGAGGACTTCGGCGCGCTGTCGCACCGCAGTGCGATGGCCGAGCGTCCCGGCGGGCCCGGGCCTCACCGCCGTGAACGTGCACCGGATCGCGTGGCAGGTGGAACTGACCCCGGGCAACGCCTGGAGTCTGGTGGTCGGTACCGGTTTCCGCGCGATGCTGCACGACCTCGACGAGGCGGCGATCGACCGGGGGCGAGATCGTTTCCTCAACGCCCTGACCGACGAGAGGATCGATCTTCTCGACGCGACCTCTCCGGTGGTCGTCGGTTCGGTCTGACGCCGGCCTCGTGTCCCGATCGCTCTTCCGGCCGTGGGTTCGGTCATCGCGGCGCGGTCGGCACCGGTGCGGGTGAGGAGCCCGCACCGGGCCCCTCACCGATAGGTGAGGCTGAGGGAGCCGGTGCTGTCCCGGCCGAGTTCGGCGTCGACCTCGAAGACGTCGCGGATCCGGTCGGCGGTGAGGACCTGTTCGGGCGGACCGGCCGCGACGAGCGAGCCGTGGTGCAGCATCAGCAGCCGGTCGCAGAACCGGGCGGCAAGCGGCAGGTCGTGCAGGACGACCAGGACCGTCTGGTCGGTGTCGGCCAGCAGCCGCAGCAGGTCGAGCTGGTGCCTGACGTCCAGATGGTTGGTGGGTTCGTCGAGCAGGAGGGCCCACGGTTGCTGGGCCAGGGCGCGGGCGATGTGGGCGCGCTGGCGTTCGCCGCCCGACAGGGTGCGCCACTGCCGGTCGGCCAGGTCGGTGAGTTCCATCCGGGCGAGCGCGGCGTCGATGACGGCGCGGTCGGTGCCGCCCAGTCCCCGCCACCGGTCGCGGAAGGGGGTCCGGCCGAGGGCGACGATGTCGGCGATCCGCAGTTCGCTGTGGGTGTCGGCGGTCTGCTCGACGAAGGCCGCCTGCCGGGCGACGCGGCGGGCGGACCAGCCGCGGATGTCGTCGCCGTCGTAGCGGACGGTCCCGCGGGAGGGCGTGCGCAGGCCCGCGACGCAGCGCAGCAGCGAGGACTTGCCCGAGCCGTTCGGGCCGATCAGCCCCACGGTCGCCCCGGCGGGGATCTCCGCGGTCACGTCCCGGACGATGGTCCGGCCGCCCGCCGCCCAGTCCAGCCCCTCGATCGAGATCCTCACAGCTCACCTCGCCTGCGCAGCACCAGCAGGAACAGCGGAACGCCGAGCAGCGCGGTGACCGCCCCGACCGGGATCTCCTGCGGGGAGAACACGATCCGGGCCAGCACGTCGGTCCAGACCAGGAAGATCGCTCCGGTCAGGGCGGCGAACGGCAGCAGCACCCGGTGCAGCGGCCCCACCACGAACCGGACGCCGTGCGGCACGATCAGGCCGACGAACCCGACCGCCCCCACCGACGCCACCGCCGCCGAGGTCACCAGCGCGGTGACCACCAGCAGCACCAGCCGGGTGGTCCGCACGTCGATGCCGAGCGAGGCGGCGGTGTCGGCGCCGAAGGACATCCCGTCCAGGGCCGTGGAGAACGACCACATCACCGCCAGCCCCACGGCGGTGGCCAGGGCGCAGATCACGACCGTGTCCCAGCGGGCCGACGCCATCGAGCCCAGCAGCCAGTGGGTGATGGCCCGGTTGGTCTCCGCGTCGGCGGACGCCATCAGGACCATCGAGGTGATCGCCGAGAAGAGCTGCCCGACGATCACTCCGGTCAGCACGATGCGGGCGGAGTCCAGCCCGTCCCGGCGCAGCAGCAGCATCAGCATCCCGAACGACGCCAGCCCGCCGGCGAACGCGGCTCCGGTGATGCCGACCTGGGCGGCGCCGACGCCCAGGACGACCAGCAGCACCGCGCCGGTGGAGGCGCCCGAGGACACCCCGAGCAGGTAGGGGTCGGCCAGCGCGTTGCGGGTCACCGCCTGCAGCACGGTCCCGCACACCGCGAGCATCGCCCCCACCACGGCGGCCAGCAGGACGCGCGGCAGCCGCAGGTCCCACACCAGGGAGTCGACCAGTCCGGGCAGCGGCTCGACCGGCAGTCCGAGACGGACGCCCAGCGCGCGGCCGATCTCGCCGTAGCCCAGGTCGCTGACACCGATCCGCGCCGACACCGCGACCGAGGCCGCCAGCGCCACCGTGCCCAGCAGGAACAGCGCCGCCAGCGACAGCCCCGAGCGCCGGGGCGCGGAGACGGGAGCGGCACCCTCGGCCACCGGCCGCGACCGGGCGCTCGGATGCAGGAGTGAGGCGGTGGTCCGGTCCTCGCCGAGGCCGTCCGGCACGTCGCCGAAGACCCGCGGCTCAGCGGGCATGGCCGAAGCGCCGGACTCCGTCGACCAGGGCGCGCAGGACGTTGACCGAGCGCACCCCCGGATCCATCTCGATCGCCGTGACGGTGATGGTCCTGTCGTCGCGTACGGCCGGGAGCCGGGACAGGGTGGGGTGCGCGCGCATCGTGGCGAGCTTCTGCGCCGCGGTGTTCCCGGCGGGCGACGCCTGGGTGGTCAGGTCGCCCAGCACGATGACGTCGGGCCGCCGTTCGGCCACCGCCTCCCAGGTGACCTGGGGCCACTGCTCGCCGACGTCGTCGAAGACGTTGCGCACGCCGGTCAGCCGGCTGATCTCGCTGGGGATCCCGCCCTTGCCCGCCACGTAGGGGGTGCCGTTGAACACCGAGTACACGTAGGCCACCGAGACCGGCCCCTTGAGTCCGCCTTTGAGGCGGGCGGCCTCGTCCAGGGCCTTGCGCTGCTCGGCGACCAGCCGGGTGGCGCGGTCGGTGACGCCGAAGACGCGCCCGTAGTTCTGGTAGTCCTGGAAGAGCAGGTCGAACGGGGTGAGCCCGGCGGTGTTGTCCTTGGGGCAGTCGACCGCGCTGACGTAGGTGGGCAGGCCGAGCCTGTGCAGCTCCTCACGGGTGCCCGCCCGGTCCTTGGTGAACAGGCTGGTGAACGAGGCCACCGCGACGTCGGGGTTGGCGTTGCGCAACCCCTCGGCGGTGAGCGCCTTGGCGCTGAGCACCGGCACCTTGCGGTAGTCGGCCTGGTACGGCGGTGAGATATCGGCCTTCAGGAACGCCGTGCCGGCCATCCGTCCGGCCAGGCCGAGCGCCAGCAGGGTCTCGGTGGCCGACTGGTCCAGCGCCACCGCCCGGCCGGGCGTCCTGGCGAACGACAGGCGCTGCCCGCAGCTCTGCACCGACACGGTCCGGGACGCGTCACCGGAGGAGGTCTTCTGCGCGGGGGAGGCGCAGGCGGACAGGGCCACGGCGGTGGCCGCGAGAAGGCCGGCGGCTGCACGGCGTGACATGGGGGGCTCCAGGGGGCTTCGTGTACGGTCATGCCCAGCTTATTGCGAAGGAGTTGCAACTAGCATGCATCGGCGATGATAATCACTTTCATCAATTCTCGGACAACGAGCTCCTCCCGGGAGATTCGTCCCAGAGCGCGTAGGAGCAGCGGCAACTCGTGACAGCATCCCCTTCATCCGTCCTCGGCGAGGGCGCCTCACCCCGTCCGGTTCTGCGCGAGGTGCGCTTCCTGCGGCTGTGGGCGGGCACCACGGCCTCCGGCCTGGCGACCTGGGCGCTGCCGTTCGTCCTCGGGCTGGCGGTCCTGGAACGTTCGCTCTCCCCCACCGGCCTGGGCGTGGTGCTGGCCGCCCGCACCGTGGGGTTCCTGGCCGCGGTGCCGGTCAGCGGCGTGATCGCCGACCGGCGTTCGCGGCGCGCCGTGGTGCTGTGGTCGGGGCTGACCGCCGCCGTCGCCGCGCCCCTGATCGCCCTGGGACTGGGCCGTTCGGTGGCGCTGATGGCGGTCGCGGCAGCGGTGTCCGGCGCCGGGCAGGGCGCCTGCCGGCCCGCGTTCCAGGCCCTGACGGCCGAGGTGGTCGAGGAGGGACGGCGCCGGCAGGCCAACGCCGCCATCACCCTGGCCGTCCGGGTCACCACCCTGGTCGGCCCCGCCGTGGCCGCCCTGCTGGCCGTCCTCGTCGACGCCCGGGGCCTGCTGATCGGCATCGGGGCGCTCTGGCTGGTCGCCGCCCTGGCGCCCCCGGCCGGAGTTCCGATCCGGAGACCGGGCACCGGCCGCCCCGGGTTCTGGGCCGAGTTCACCGAGGGCGTCCGCGAAGCACGCCGGCATCCCTGGTTCCTGGCCGGGCTGGCCGCGCTCACAGCCGTCATCGCCACCGGGTACTCCGCGACCGGAGTGGCCCTACCGCTGGTCAGCCGCGACCGTTACGGCAGCGAGGCGGTACTCGCCGGGGCCGCCACCGCCTACATCGTCGGGGCGCTGGTGGGCGCGCTGCTCGTCGCCCGCTGGCGGCCCCGGGCGCAGGGCTGGGCCGCGCTGGCGGGCCTGGCCTGCTACGGCGTCGCCCCGCTGGCCCTGCTGCTACCGGTGCACCCGACGGTCGTCATCGCCGCCTACGTGCTGACCGGGATCGGCATCGAACTGTTCAACGTGCCCTGGTTCACCGCCACCCAGCGCGAGGTCGCCCCCGACAAGCTCGCCCGCGTGTCGTCCCTGGACTTCCTGCTGTCCTACGGACTGGCCCCTCTCGGGCTGGCCCTCATCGCCCCGGCCATGGACGCCTTCGGGTACGGCCCCGTCCTCGGCGCCTGCGCCGTGGTCTGCTTCGCCGCGCCCGCCGCCGCCGCGCTCGTTCCCAGCTCCCGTCACTTCTCGGTCAGGTAGCCGCCCATGTCCACGTTTCCGCCGTCCGTCGGCGTCGTCCCGGCCCGCATCGACGCCTCCGAGGCCGACCGGGCACGCGAGCGGCTCGTCCAGGACGGCGCGGTCATCCTGACCGGCCTGGAAACCGGCGCCGACAACCTCACCGTCGCCGCCGCGCTCGTGCTCGGCGGCCGCATCCGCCGCCTGTTCCCGCATCGCCGCAGGCACAGCACGGACGGCGGCACCGTCCACCTGCACGCCGACGGCTTCGACGTGGTCGTCGACGTCGGCGGCGTCCCCGAACGCCGCCGCCACCCCGACGAGGACCACGTGCTCGTCCAGTGCGTCCGGCCGGCAGACGAGGGCGGGGAGTCCTTCGTCGCCGACGCCTACCGGTTCACCGACCACTGCGCCGAGGCCGATCCGGAACTGTGGGCGTTCCTCACCGGCACCGACGTCGACCTTTACGGCGCCTGGGCGGGACTGCGCGGGCTCCCGGCGACGCCGCGCGTGGCCCGGCACGTCGAGTACACCCGCACCGGCCGCCGCATCGTCCGCCGCACCGACGGCGCCGTCCCGCTGCACCGCGACCCCGACGAGGACCACACCCGCGCCATGCTCGAACGCTTCGAGCACGCCGTACGCCGGTTGGAGCCCGCACTGCCGCGCGTCCTGCTGGACGAGGGCGACATCCTCGTCCTGGACAACCACCGCTGCTGGCACGGACGCGACGCGCACACCGGAGACCGCGTCGTCGAGATCCTGACCCTCCTCACCTGTGACGCCAGATGAAGCAGGATCCTGCCGAGCGGGTGGGAGGCCTGATCAGGAGCCGACGGAGGGGCGCGGTCTCATCAGGGTTCCATCATGCCGGTGTGAGGCCGGCGGCGCAGTAGTCCCGGGTCCAGGATGACGAGGACCGATGACCTGTCGAATCCGCGGATGGGGTGTCGTCTGGGCTCATCATCGGCGACAGGCTCTTGACGTTGATTCCTTCCGCCCCGTGCGGTGCCGCTCTTCCCGATAGGAGGGCACCTTGCCGCATCACGGACTACTACAACAGTAATTCTTTGAACGCCCTTCGGCAGCGCCGCTGAACCGGCGGGCCGCGCAAGTCCTCAGGACCGTCGGCTTCGACCGACCGCTCCTGCCCCATTCCCACCTGAGGCCGCCAAGGAGATGCACGCCTCCGCAGGGCCGTGACCGGGGCGCCACGATGGGCGAAGCAACCGCCGTGGAGCGCCCGGCTGTCGTCGCCGGGGCCCAGCACACCGACCTGCGGCCCCGTTCCCGGGCCGTGCGGTATGGCGGACACACCGACCGCGTCGAAGGTGAAGCGCTACCCAGGCTCCCCCGCGGGACGGCCATCGTCGTCTCGCGGATGACGGCGCCTGTCCACCACTGGCGCAATAGACGAAGAGGAGTGTCCGGGCGCTCCCCAGAGGGCACGAGTGATCATCGCCCTCCCGGGCCCACCGTTCCCGCCGTCCTCCGACGGCGGGAACGGCAAGGGCCTCAGCCGCCGAGTCTGTTCGGTGGGCGAGACGTTGCCGCCTCGCGGGATCCGCTCGGGCCGGCACTGCTTGATCGCTAAAGTGCCTGCGCGAAGGGTGGCAGACGCGAGCCTGTCGGCGCGGTGGCCGCGCGGCGACCGGCCACGCTCGCCGGGGCGGTCGCGGGCCAGGAGGCCGGAGCGGGCACCCGGCAGCCCGCCAGAAGATTTTCCGGGCGAACCCTGCCGCGGCACAGGATGGTCAGGCCGGTGCTCCACCACGACTGTTGCCGCCGCCCCTGGGGGTCGAACAGGTCGGCGAAGACCACGGACAGCCTGGACCGCCGGTGGGATCATGCGGCGAACTGAAGTGTCAGGTCGCCAGCGCCACACCCCGATGACATGGGGCCATGGTCGAGGCACCCCTGGGCCTTGCCGCCATCACGGCGGGGCCGCCGATCTACTACAAACATAATATTGAAGGGTGTCCTCGTCACCCCTGGCCGGATGTCGCGGCTTCGGCCTGAGGTTTTTCAGCGGGCACAGGGGGAACCTTCCGCCCTTGCCCACCGTCCTGGTGGGCACGTCGTCCAACAGAGAGAGTCATGAGCAGCGACCTACCTCCTGACCCCGTTCCTCCTGATACCGCCCGCCCGTCGGCCGGCACCCGGGCGGTCCTGCGTTGATCACCGCACTGTCCCTGTTGCTCGGCGTGGTGGTGGTCCTGGCGATCACCGCGCTGACGGGCTACTTCGTCGCCCAGGAGTTCGCCTACATGGCGGTGGACCGCTCGCGGCTGAACGCGCGCGCGGCCGCCGGGGACCGGGCCGCCGGGCGTGCGCTGGCGGTGACCCGGCGCACCTCGTTCATGCTGTCGGGGGCCCAGCTCGGCATCACCGTGACCGGTCTGCTGGTCGGTTACGTGGCCGAGCCGATGATCGGACGGGCCTTCGGCGACATCATCGGCGGGGTCGGCGTGCCCAAGGGCGTCGGCGTGGCGGTCGGCACCGTGCTGGCGCTGGCTCTGTCGACGCTGGTGCAGATGGTGTTCGGCGAGCTGTTCCCCAAGAACCTGGCCATCGCCCGGCCCGAAGCGGTGGCCCGGCGCCTGTCACGCTCGACGCTGATCTACCTGAAGGCGTTCGGCTGGCTGATCCGGGTGTTCGACCAGTCGTCGAACCTGCTGTTGCGGCTGCTGCGCATCGAGCCGGTGCACGACGTGGAGCACGCCGCCACCGAACGCGACCTGGCGCACATCGTGGCCGACTCGCGCCGCAGCGGCGACCTACCGCCGGACCTGTCGATCCTGCTGGACCGCATCCTGGACTTCCCGCACCGCGACGTCGAACACGCCATGATCCCCCGGGCACACGTCGACACCGTCGACGACACCGCCACCGTCGCCGAGGTGCGACGGCTGATGAGCACCGGTCACTCCCGCTATCCCGTCCTGGACGACGCCGAGCGCATCGTCGGCGTGGTCCACCTGGACGACGTGCTGGCCGCCCCGGACGGCTCGGACCCGGTCTCGGCGATCATGCGTCCGGCCACGGTGGTACCGACGCTGATGACACTGCCCGCCGCGCTGGACCAGCTGGCCGACGACCGTAACCAGCTGGCCTGCGTGATCGACGAGTTCGGCGGCTTCGCCGGGGTGGTGACGCTGGAGGACCTGGCTGAGGAGCTGGTCGGCGAGATCACCGACGAGCACGACGCCGACGCCGACGAACCCGCCGCGACCGCCGTGGGCGACGCCTGGATCATTCCGGGCGGCTTCCACATCGACGAGGTCGAGCGCACCATCGACCACCGGCTGCCCGAGGGCGACTACGAGACCATCGCCGGCCTGGTGATCGCCGCCCACGACGCGCTGCCCGAGGTCGGTACGGAACTGGACATCGAACTGCCCGCCGACCCCGCCGACCTGGCCCACGCCGACGAGCCGCCCGCCAGGTTCGTCCACGTGGAGGTCCTGGAGGTCGACAACCACGTGCCCTCCGTCATCCGGCTGCAGGTGGTCACACCCGACGCCGCCGTCCCCGCCGACGACGAAAGGCAGGCCCGGCGATGAGCAACCCGTGGGTGGTGCTGGCCGCCACCGTCGCCATCATCGCGCTGAGCGCGTTCTTCGTCGCGGTGGAGTTCGCGCTCATCGCCGCCAAGCGGCACCGGCTGGAGGACGCCGCGCCCACCAGCCGGTCGGCACGGGCCGCGCTGCGCAGCGCCTCGGAGCTGACGGTGCTGCTGGCCGGGGCCCAGCTCGGCATCACGGTGTGCACCCTGGCGCTGGGCGCGGTCTCCAAACCGGCGGTGCACCACTGGCTCACGCCGCTGGCGGAGTCGTGGGGCGCGCCGCTGTGGCTGGCCGACGCGGCGGGTTTCGTGCTGGCGTTGCTGATCGTGACGTTCCTGCACCTGGTGATCGGAGAGATGGCGCCCAAGTCCTGGGCCATCGCCCACCCCGAGAAGTCGGCGACGCTGCTGGCGCTGCCGATGCGCGGCTTCATGTGGCTGACCCGCCCGCTGCTGCGCGCCCTGAACGAATCGGCCAACCGGTGCCTGCGCCTGGTCGGCGTCGAGGCCGCCGACCAGGTCGACTCCGGCCAGGATCCCGACGCGCTGCGCCACCTGGTCGAGCACTCGGCCAACGTCGGCGCGCTGGACGCCGCCTACTCGGCCCAGCTGTCGGAGGCCCTGGACCTGCGGAACCTGCGGATCGGCGACCTGGTCAAGCGCGGGAGCACACCGGCCTCTGTCGTTTCGGAGGCCACCGTGGCCGACGTGCAGGCCGCCAGCCACACCTCGGGCCACCTGCGCATCCTGGTCCCCGGCCCCGGTACCGGCTGGAAGGTCGTCCACGTGCGCGACACGTTGGCCGAGCCCGAGACGGCCGGCATCGCGCACCTCACCCGGCCCGCGTTCCTGATGACCGCCGACACGCCTGTCTACACGGCGCTGGCCCGGATGCGCGAGACCGGCGAGCAACTGGCCCTGGTCACCGAAGGCGAACAGGTCCTGGGCGTCGTCACCATCAACGACGTGCTCCGGCGCCTGTTCCCGCGCGCCGACCACAACCGGGACCTGTCAGGCACCCGCTAGGTGTGTTGTCCCGGGACGTTGGTGACACGCGTGCTGGGCGCTTGAACGGGTGAGGGCCTTCTGGGTTCGGTGTGGATTGCGACATCTGCACCGAGTTCCAGGAGGCCCTCATGGTCCACCGTAACGCTCCGCTGACCCCAACAGGACGCCTTCGTCTGGCCCGGTGCGTGGTGGAGGAGGGCTGGCCGCTGCGCCGGGCCGCCGAACGCTTCCAGGTCAGCCACACCACCGCCCAACGCTGGGCCAACCGCTACCGACAGCACGGCCAAGCCGGGATGGTCGACCGCTCCAGCCGCCCGCACCGCCAGCCCCGACCGACGCACCCCGACCCCGCTTGAGGCACAAGTGGTGCGTTTGCGGCGCGAGCACCGTCTGGGGCCGGTGCGGCTGGCCGCCCGCACCGGCATCGCCGCCTCCACCGCCCACCGCGTCCTGGTCCGCCATGGCCTGCCGCCGCTGGCCGCCTGCGACCGAGCCACCGGCGAGCCGATCCGCCGCTACGAGCGGGCCCGGCCCGGCGAGCTGGTCCACATCGACGTCAAGAAACTCGGCCGCATCCCCGACGCAGGCGGGCACCGCACCCAAGGCCGCACCCAAGGCCGCACCCAAGGCCGCACCCAAGGCCGCACCCAGGGCCGTGCCCAGGGCCGCCGCAACCGGACCGGAGCCGGCTACACCTACCTGCACACCGCCCTGGACGACCACCCCCGCCTGGCCTACACCGAGCACCTGCCCGACGAAACCGCCGCCACCTGCGCGACCTTCCTGCGACGGGCCACCGCCTGGTTCGCCACCCACGGCATCACCATCCAACGGGTCCTGACCGACAACGCCTGGGCGTACACCAAGACCACCTGGCGCGCCACCTGCCACCAGTTGGGCATCACCCCCCGCTGGACCCGGCCCTGGCGACCCCAGACCAACGGCAAGGTCGAACGCTTCCACCGCACTCTGGCCGAGGAATGGGCCCACATCCGCCCCTACACCTCAGAGGCCCAACGACAGGCCGCGTTTCCCGACTGGCTGGACTGGTACAACTACCACCAACCCCACACCGGCATCGACGGCCAAACACCCGCCAGCCGCGTCACCAACCTGTCGGAACAGCACACCTAGGGCCTGTCCGCAGTCCAGATCAGGGAGGGGCTGGCAGGCCGCATGGCCAGATGATGCATCCGTGCAGGTGGAGTCCGGACAGGTGGCCGTTCTCGCGCCATGCCCTTACCGTCCCGTCCCCGGGTCTCACGGCCTGGGCTGGCGCGGATCTTTCCGGGTGGATGAACTTCCCGGCAGCGGCGGCTGAACGTTCTGCCCGCTCCGAGCCGTAGGTGCCTGCGCCACCCGGCGAAGAGGACAAGGTCCACCGGATCAGCGTTCCCGACTCCTGACCGTCTGTCTTCACCCTCACGGGTGGTTCCCGGCGGCGCGCGTGGGGCACCGCTTGAGAGGACCAAGACCATGGTCAAGGACGCCGCCCGCAAGAACGCCATCCGGGCCCGCATGACGCAAACGGGCAAGAGCTACACCGACGCCGCCCGCGAGTTGGAGCGGGAGGCCGCTGAGGTCGCTGAGGCCCCCGACCACCGACGGCAGCCGGTCATCACCTTCGAGTGGTTCAGCGGCCAGGCCCACGGAGTCGTCGACCTCGCGCGAGAACATGCCCGATCGCACGGGCACGGCACCGTCGGCACCGAGCATCTGCTGCTCGGACTGATCGACGATCAGACAGGTGGCCTGGCCTTTGAGATCCTGGACGACCTGGCGGGCGCGGTGGAGGTCGTGGAGTCGGCCGTCGCGGCCGCGATGCCCCCGGGCGCGACCATCGTGCCGCAGGATCTCGCCTGGAGTGAGCACGCCGCGTTCGTGCTGGCCCGAGGCGCTGATCGGCAGAGGGACCGGACCGGGCACGGTCACATCGGGCCCGAACACCTCCTGCTCGCCCTGCTGGCCCGCGGCGACAGCCGTGCCTGCCAGATCCTCACCGACCTGCGGATCACCTACGAGTCCGTCAGGACCGAGGTCGTCGACCGGCTGAACGCCATGGGAGTGGTCAGCCGTTACAGCCAGGCCACACACCGGGGTTGAGGGGCCCGGGAAGGTAACGGGGCAGGGCCGATGCGAGAGCGGGCCTCCTGGTGGCGACGGCGGTGTGGCGGTCCGGTCGTCGTGCTGGAGGCCCGCGTCATGTCGTCCTCCCCTCGTAAGGTCCAGGTCGTGACGCCCGAGGTCGGTGGACCTGCCGGTTCGGGCACGGAGCCGCGCAGCCGCCCAGGGCAGGTTCGTGGTTCGGATGACGGCGTCCGTCCGATCAGCCGCGACACCCGGCTTTACGCTGAGCGCAACGCCGTCGAACGCCGCATCAACGATGCTCAAGGAAGGGAGAGGGCTGGCCCCTCGCCACGACAAGACGACCAGCAGCTACCTGGCCGGACCTCACCTGCGCGGATGCATCATCTGGCCACGCAGCCCGCACGTCCCTCCATGACCTGAACGACGAACAGGCCCTAAAGCGCGAGCTTGAACCCTTCATGGCTGTCTGCGAAGCCCAGCGCGGTATAGAAGCGGTGCGCGGCTTCACGCCGCTTGTTGCTGGTCAACTGCACCAGCACGCACCCGCGCGAGCGTGCTCTGTTGATCGCGTGCGTCATCAGGGTCCGGCCGAGCCCATCCCCGCGCCGGTCCGCGCGGATCCGCACCGCCTCGACCAAGGCGCGCTCGGCGCCACCCTTGCCGAGTCCCGGGATGTACGTGGCCTGCAAGCACCCCACCACCGTGCCGCCGCCGTCCACCAGGACCAGCATCTCGTTGCGCGGATCCGCGTCGATCGCCGCGAAGGCGCGCTCGTACGCCTCCGTCACCACAACCGCCGCCGGATCGACCACCTGCTCCTCATCAGCGAGCAGAGCCAGTACCGCGGGCAGGTCAGCACGGGTCGCGGGGCGCAGGGTATGAGCGGGCGCGGGCTCGGCGACAGCAGGCATGGCACAGACCCTAACCGTCCCCTCACCGGGAGGGCCGTGCCTGAACCGTTTTGCTCCGCGAGCGTCAGGAGGGTAGGAAGTCGGCCATGGTCGTATTTCACTGTGCCGTCTGTGACAGGGCTCTCACGGCGGAACTCGAACGGGTTCCGGCGGTCCCTGCGCGGCACCGGTTCGATGGGGCGCTGGTCGACGGTCGCCGGCTGGCGCCGCCCACGCTCCCTCGCGGCGCTTACGCGATCGATCCCGAACCGCACGGATTGCCGTTCGTTCCAGCCGAGAACCCCGACGACTGTCCCGCGGCCTACCCCGGCGGCCCGTGCATCAGCGACTCCAACGGCACGATCATCGTTTCGGCCGGTCCCCGGAACACCGTCGTCCTGCACCCGGAAGACGCCCCCGGCCTCATCCCGCACACGACACCGGAAACGCCCTCGGGCTGCTGCGGAGCGCGGGGAGACGGCCCGCCCAACCGAGCGTGCCCTTGCGGCTCCGTCGTGGGGAACGAGATGTCGGAGTGCTACGGCCCCTACGAGCTGCACCTGCTCCCGGACGCCGTCCGCCTTGCCCCCGGCGATGCCTAGCTTCAGGGCGTCCCAGGGCTGTATGCAGCTGATGGGCCGGTCTCCATAGCGGGCCCGTCCCCGCTTTTGGCGGTGCAGACCCTGTCTCGCCCTGATGGTCGAGGCGTATGGCTGGTGCGGGAGACTGGGCCGGTGACCACCGACGACGGCCGCCCGGTCCCGCCCGTGACGAGCACCTCCATCGTGGTGCTGTCGCTGGCGCGCCGGATCGAGACCGAGCTCAACGCCGCTCTCGCGCCGTTGGGGCTCACCGTCGCCCGGCTCGGACTGCTCGGTCACATCGCCGGTGTGCCGGGCGCGTCCTTCAGCGAGCTGGCGCGCATGTCGGGGATCACCGTCCAGAGCGTGCACGGGGCGGTGAAGGCGCTGGTCGCCGCCGGGCTGGTGCGTGACCGCAACGCCCGCGCCGGGTCGGCCTCGACGCTGGAGGTCACCGAGGAGGGAGCCCTCCTGCTGGAGAAGGCGCAGCAGGCGGCGGCCGAGATCGACGAGCGGTTGTTCGGTCCCGGCGCCGATCCGATCCGGCAACGGATCGGCACCGCCATCCGCACCGCGTTCTCGGGCCCCACCCCCTCCTGACCTGGTATCGGACGAACCCGCCCACCGTGATCCGACCCCACCTTCAGCAATCCTGAAGCAGGCTCTAAGCTTCAGGGAGTCTGAAGGTTCGTTGGAGCGAGGAGTCGCGTATGTCCGAACGACCGGGGCGCCGTCTGTCACGGCGCGCCCTCCTCACCACCGCGGCGGCCACCGGAGCGGTGGCGGCCACGGGCGCAGCGGCGGGCGGGGTGCTCCTGGCCGACGGCGACGCGACACCGTCGGCCACCTCGGTGCCCGCTTCGACTGAGCCGTTCCACGGAAAGCACCAGCCCGGCATCGCCGCACCCCAACAGCGCCACGCCCTCTTCGCCGCCTTCGACCTGGAGACCACCGACCCGGTGAAGCGCACCCGCCGCAGCGCCGAGCAGCTCGCGACGGTCTTCGGCACCCTGATGGAGCAGTGGACGCTGGTCACCGCGAACCTCATGGCGGGACGGGAACCGGGCCTGCGCCCCGCCGGTTCGCCCCAGGCCCCCGCCGACTCCGGCGTCGCCGACGGCCTGGCCCCGGCCCGGCTGACCCTCACCTTCGGCCTGGGGCCCGAGCTGTTCGAGCGCATCGGCCGAGCGGACCGCCGGCCCCGCGCGCTGGAGCCGTTGCCCGCCTTCGAGAACGACCGGCTGGAGGACGCCTGGTGCGGGGGCGACCTGCTGGTCCAGATCTGCGCCGACGACGCCCAGGTCCTCAGCCGTGCGTTCCGGACCCTGCGCAGCCGCACCCCCGGCTCCGCCCGGCTGCGCTGGACCCAGCAGGGATTCCTGGGAGCGTTCGGCGACGCCACCCCACGCAACCTGTTCGGCCACAAGGACGGCACCGCCAACCCCCGCCCCGGCGACACCGGGTTCGACGCCGCGGTCTGGGCCGACCCCGCCGCCGGACCGGCCTGGTTCACCGACGGCACCTACCTGGTCTTCCGCAAGATCCGCATGGACCTGCCCAAGTGGGACACCTCCCCCGCCCACGTCCAGGACCAGGTCATCGGCCGCCGCCGCGACAACGGTGCCCCGCTCAGCGGCGGACACGAGTTCACCACCCCCGACCTCACCAAGACCGGGCCGGACGGCGAACCCCTCATCCCCGCCGACTCCCATCTGGCCCTGGTGCGGGACATCCCGATGCTGCGCCGCTCCTACAACTACGACTACGGCATCCAGGGAACCGCCGAACCGACCGAGACCGGCCACCGGCACGCCGGCCACGACCACGGCCCCGGCATGCCCGCCCACTCCGGCAGCGGCCACGACCGCTATGACAGCGGCGTGCTGTTCTGCGCCTACCTGCGCGACCCCGAACAGTTCGTCCGGGCCCAGCGCAGACTGGCCACCGACCGGCTGAACGCCTTCATCCGCCACACCGGCAGCGCCGTGTTCGCCATCCCGCCCGGAGCACGCCCCGACCGTCCCCTCGCCGCCGGATTGCTCTCCGCCCGTTGACCTGCAAGGAGACCTGACATGAACCGACGCGGCCTCCTGCTCCCGGGCACGGCCGCCCCGCCGGCCGCCGCGGGTGCACACGGTGCTCTACGACGGGGTGGAGGAGCAGGACCTCGACGGTCCCGTCGAGGTGCTGGGCATCATCGCCGACCAGCACGGCGTGACCACCTTCTCCGGCGTGGAGATCAGGGTGCGGTCCCGGTGGTCCCCGCGTTCGGCCGATGTGATCGTGGTGCCCGGCGGCGGGCTGGGCGAGGGATCGGCGGTGGAGGAGCAGATCGGCCGCGGCGTCCTGCCCCGGGCGCTGGCCGCCGCCGGCATCACCGACGGCCGTTCCTGCACCACCCACCACGCCGCCAAGCAGGACCTGCGGGCCAGGGGCGGCCGGGTCGTCGACGGCCGCGTGGTCGACGACGGTGACCTGGTCACCTCCGGCGGCGTCACCTCCGGCCTCGACCTGGCGCTGTGGCTGGTCGAGCGGTTCTACGGGGCCGAGACGGCGCTGTTCGCCGAGAAGGTCCTGGAGCACGAACGGCGCGGCACCGTCTGGCGCGCTGGCGACTGACCTCGCCGGGCTCACCGCCCCTGCGCATATGACGGTCGCCGGCCCTTGGCCGTGCCGTTCCCATCGCTGGGGCCCAGCAGTTCAGGAGTGTCGGGCGCACCAGCCGGGTCGTTCCATTCTGCGCTTCGCCGGTGGCGGGACCCGCGTTCGGCTCGGGCTGGGTCGTCTTCCCTGGGGCCGCGCCGACGTAGTGCGGTGCGAAGGTCTCTCCCCGCGCGGAGCCTGGTCCATCCAGGTCGATCTGGTCTGCCGAATAGGATAATAGGGTCGTGTCATATTTCAATCTCACCTGGCTTGTGCGTAACGCCTTCATGGCCGTTCTCACCCTGCTGGGCGGTCTGGCCTTGGTGGTGTCGGCCGTCGCCCTTGTGGCGGCAGGGGCGCCCGACGGCGCCCGCGACCTGCGCGCCTACCAGGCCGCGCAGCGCTGCCCGGCGGCTCCGGTCGCACCTGCCGAATGCCGTTGGACGCAAGTGTTCACGGTGTCGCACATCGCTCTGACCAAGAGCAAGTCGAAGTCGAACCGTGCCGTGCTGACGAGCGCGGACGGTGCCAGGTGGGAGACCTTCTACGCCTCCAGAGGGCCGGTCCTCAACGGGCTCGATGAGGGCGACCGGGTCACCGGCACCCTCTGGCGTGGCCGGCTGACCGAGATCGCGGCGGCCGGGGCGTCTCAGGAGACCCGGGCCGCCCCGGTCGACACGCGCGCGGGAGTTCTCATCGGCGCGTTGATCATCGTCCCGCCGGGGCTGCTCATGATGGCCACGGGCATCTGGCGGCTGCGCCGCCGCACCTCCCCCCCGACGCCGGGCATGGTCGCCACCCTGGGGCTGGCGTTCGGGCTGCTGGTCGGCGGACTCTTCTGCCCTGTCCTGGTCGGCGACAACGGTGATGAGTTCTGGCCGGTGGCGGCCGCCTGGCTCGCCGTCGCCGCCGTCCTGGCCATCGTGGCCCGCCTGCACGTGTCTCAGGAGCGCGCCTCGGCACGGGTGTCCAGCCCATGATCAGACCACCTGCACGGAAATGACGCATCAGGCGTCGTCGTCCTCGACCTCCATGCGGCAAATCTGCCCACAGCCCCGCCGTCACTCTCCGAGAGAACCCCGCCGCCGGCAGCGCCAGGCGTGCCGCCGGGATCGAAGTGGATGGTCCGGGCACGGGCTCGAAGACCTTCCTCACCACAAAGGCGGGCCAGATGCCAGAGTCCGTTCGCTGAATCAAGGGGTGACGACGGTGGCGCAGACCACGCGTTTCTCCTCGGGCCGCCACTGCACCTTCTCCATCGGCGCGATCAGGTACTCGACCGGGCGGCCGTCCTTACCTGCGAGGCCCTTGTGGAGCTTGGCGAACTCGACGTCGCAGAACTTCAAGGTGAAGTCGTAGACCTTCTGGTAGCCGGGGAAGGGGCCGTCGCGCATATCGGCGGGCAGGTCGGTGGAGGCGTAGGTGCGGTACATGTGGGGACGGGCGCAATCGACGGTGACGACCGCGCCGTCGGGACGCAGGAAACGGTCATCAGCCAGGCACGAGCCGTTGGGCAACTCGGTGAGCCTGAAAACCTTGGGAGCCGAGGACGGCTTGGCCGCCGAGGTGGCCATGGCCTGGCCCCCTGTGGTGGAACAGCCCGTCGGCAGTGACATCAGCACCAGCGCGACTGGCACCAGCGCAGCGGTACGCGGCAGGCGGGCGCGGGGACGTCGGGCGTCCCCGCGCCCGCTCTCGGGAGCGGGCGCGGGGGGCCTGGTCACGGGGTGACGTTCAGGGCGCACTTGTCGGTGCGGTAGGGGGTGTCGGGCTTGTCGCGGTCGGGCAGCAGCTTGGTGTCGTTGTCCTCGTACCAGTGGCGGGTCTTGGTGCCGTCGGAGTTGCGGCGCACGTGGTGGACGTAGTGCTCGCCGGTGGTGTGGCTGTGGCCCCAGACGGTGGACGGGGGCTCACTGCCGGTGCCGTCGTTGATGACGACCTTGCCCTGGTTGCCGCAGCCCCCGTGGGCGCTGGCGGTCGGCGCCGTCAGCGAGAACAGGCCGCCGGCAGCCGCGACGGCCAGGCCGACAGTGGCCCAGCGAGTGATCGAACGCGTCACTGTTTCCTCCAGCGGAGAAGTGGGACAGAGAGGCTCGGCCCCCTCTGCTCGCAGGTCACTGGTACACGAATACCGCAGCCGTTAACGAAACAAAGGGAACCAACGCATGATCATCATCAAGCACCGACGACAGGCCCCGCCATAGGCGCAAATGACGCCATGCCCACGGTCTACGCCATAGCCCCGCCCTGTCGTCACCACGGAGCTCGCTTACGCGCCGCGCAAACCGAGCGTGAGCGGCGTCGCGGGAGCTACATGCGCGGATCGATCAGCCCTCGCTGCGGAAGCTGGAGCGGCGTACCAAGACCGATCCCATGCCGTTGGGCCGTTCCACGCTGTCGGGCATACTCGCCAGCCGTCGCCTGCCCCGCCGCAAGGTGCTGGTCAGCTTTCTGACCACCTGCCAGGTCCCCGTCGACCAGCACCGGCCGTGGCTGCGCGCCTGGGACCGCCTGGCTCTGACCCACACCCGGCAGCCCTCCGCAGCCCTGGCCGAGGAGTTGCGTCTGCAAGTCGCCCAACTGCTGGTAGAGGGCCGCCAAGCGGTTCCGCCGCGTCGACGGGTTCATGCACCTGGGGCGGCTACGCGCCTCACCAGACCGGCACGCCGCCGCCCGGAAACACACCTCCACCTGCTACAACAGGATCATTGCCCGACCAAGCGGCCCGTCACCTGAGTTTCACGGCACCCGGGGCATCCTCGCCGACCGGGGCGGTGTCGTCTGCGGTTCCGGCGGTGGTCTCCTCCCTCTGAGCGCCGCCGGGCGGCGCGCTCCGCAGCGACCAGGCCCTCATGACGGCGACTCCGGCCAGCAGGGCCGCGTTCACCACGGCCGCGACATGCATGCCGCCGGCGAAGGCCTCCTGACCGGAGTTCTTGATCGCCCGACGATTGATCACATCGAGGGGGCGTACAACCGTTGCCCCTGTCCGAGGTTGTACGAGTCTGCGTGCAGACAAATGTGGACGTTCTCGAACAGCTCGTGACCTGGTGCGAGCCGATGGGAGCGATCAAGCATCGCCTGGGTCGGCCTCGTGGGCGGCACGGCCGACGTCCGGGGCCGCGCCGCTGCCCCGCGCGGCCTAGCCGAGCGTTCGGATGTTCTTATCGAGAGGGAAACAGACATGACTGTGTGAGTCCGGCGGGCTACCGCCGTTGCGCTGGGCGGGACCGTCCTGGCGCTGGGGGCCAACGCGGTGCCCGCCCAAGCGGCGGCTCCCGCCGCCTCCTGCGGCTTCCTCGGATGGTCCGACATGGACGTTGGGACCAAATTGGTCGTCTGTGCAAGTACCGCAACAGCTCGGGCAACACCTGGCACTTCGTCGATGCCCCTGGCACGAACTGGGATGACGGCTGGATCTATTCGGGCAACATCGGCGGCATCAACAAGCCGATCCCGACCTGTGTGCTGTAGGAGGCCGCAAACCCCCAGCGGCCCTCAAGAAGGACGTCGGGCCGCTGCGGTGCGCGCCGCACGCGGGTGCGCTTGGGATTTCGGCGGCGGGGCGGGCTGTGACGTCACAGGCAGACCGGCACCGCCCGGCTGCTGCCGCGCCTGCTGAACGGCCGCACTTCAGGGCCGGTGTTCCTGTCCGGCGGCCACGCCCCACCTCCGGCCCCCGCATCCCCGCGGCCGCCTGCCCTACCCACGCGCCGAATACCTGTTCAAGAACACCACCCGCGCCCTGGACCCGCACGGCAACGGATGGAGCCTGCACCAACTGCGCCACTCGGCGCTGCAGCACCTGGCAGCCGCCGGCCGCACCGCCGCCGAACTCCAGGCCAAGTCACGCCACCTACTGTCGGCGTACGCCTGAACTGCTCAACCCCGTACAGGTGAACGTGCTCAGTTGGTGATGCGCTGACCGTGGGTTCTCGTCAGTCCGCAATGGACGGTCGACGGCGTCGGGCGGCCGGGCACTTCTCATGCCACCTTGATGACGACCTTGCCCGAGGTGTGACCGTTCTCGACGGTGGCGAGGGCGGCCGGGGCGTCGGAGAGCGGGTGGACCGCGGTGATCACGGGCGCGAGGAGTCCGTCCAGGGCCAGCCGGGCGGACCGCTCCAGGTTTTCGCGGTCGAGGCGACGCTCGACGAAACGCCCACCGAGATCGGGCACGGACATATCACCCACGGCGATGACAGTGCGGGGATCCCGGGCCAGCGGAGCGACCATCCGCAGCGAGGTGCCTCCGACCAGGTCGACGATCCCGTCGAAGCCGTCCGGAACCAGCTTGCGTGCCGCGGCGCCGACGTCCTCGGCCGTGTAATCGATGAACCGCACCCCGATGGCCTCGGCGTGCTGGCGTTTGGCGGTACTCCCGGTGCCGATCACACGCAGCTTGCGCCCGACAGCCAGCCGGGCGACGGCGAGACCGACCCCGCCTCCGACCCCGTTGACCAGGATCGTGGCACCGGCCGGGAGGCCGAGCTGGTCGAGCAGGTCCACCGCGGTCGTCCCGGCCACTGGCAGCGTTGCCGCCACGGTCGCGGACAGACCGGCCGGGATGCGCGCGGCGTTCGGTGCGGACAGCACGGTCGTCTCGGCGTAGGTGCCGCCACCGGTGAGTGCGAGGCCGAAGACCGCGTCACCCACCTCGAGCCCGTCGACGTCCTCGCCCCGGGCGAGAACGGTTCCGGCTGCCTCCATGCCCAGCACGCGGGGAAACGGACGGCCGCCGTCGAGCCCGGGGACCAGACCCGAGCGCAGCAGGTGATCGAGGGGGTTCACGCCGGCGACGTCGACCCGGATCAGAACCTCGCCGCGACCGGGAACGGGATCGGGACGATCGAAGAACTCCTGCATCTCGGGCCCGCCATACCTGCCGAAACCCCATGCCTGCCCCATTTTCTGCTGCCTCTCGTCCGACCGGCCCGGTGGTTCCGGGCGTTGTCGCCATCCTCACCCCTCACATCGATGTAAGGGGCAACCGGTTGAGAGGCAGGTCACAGCATCAGGCCGACTGTGGCACCGGTTGCGGGGTCGTGGACAGCTCCGCCCGGTGCCGGCTGTTGGCCTTGATCAGCACGTCGAGCGCATCCCGGGTCTCGATCAGGTGCGCGATGTCGGCGTCGATCCGGTCGCGCTCGCGCATCATCGCCGTGAACGTCTCCTCGGCGACGCCCAGGTCACCCGGGACGTCCACACACGGCAGCACAGTCACGATCACCCGGCTGGACATACCCGCGTCGAGCAGCTGTCGGATGAGCGACACGCGCTGGACCGCGGCATCGGAATAGTGACGCTGCCCCGCGTCGGAGCGTGAGCTGGTAAGCAGGCCCTGCTCTTCGTAGTACCGCAGTGAGCGCGGACTCACGCCCGTGCGCTTGGACAACTCGCCTATCCGCATCCCTGAGAGCCTACGCCCGCCTGCTCCAGGTCCAGACCGCCGGCGAGTCATGGACGCTCACGGACACCCCCACGGCCGCAGGGTTGTCATCGTCCCGGTCCCACGACTGAGCGCCGCCTTCGCCCGCCGGTTCACCCATCTGATCGGCCAGCCGCCCCTCACCTACCTGACCTGGTGGCGGATGACCACCGCCGCCCGGCTCCTGCGCACCTCCGACGCCCCGTCAACACGATCACCCAACAGGTCGGCTACAGCTCGCAGCACACCTTCACCCAATGCCTTCAAACGCCAGTACGGGTCACCGTCCGGCAATTACCGGCACCACGCCGGCTGAAGCACAACACCCGCGCAGAAATCCTCAAGGCCGGCGGCCTAGGTGTTAGTGGCCAGTTCGGATTCCCCGCTGGCGACCATTTAGCGGGGGATCCGAACTGGCCGCCGATCGTTGCTCTCGGTAATGGGAAGGCGGGGACTGCAATGAGGCGGTAACGTCCCGCGCGTGGCGAGCGAGGATGTGTTGCAGGACGGGCCCCACCGGCAGATAGTACGGGTCGGGGACACCGTTCGTCGGCCGGTGCAGCCCTGGACCGCGACGGTGCACGCCTTGCTCAGGCATCTGCAAGCGGCTGGCTTCCCCTACTCGCCCCGGCCCCTGGGGTTTGATGAGCAGGGCCGGGAGATTCTCACGTTCATCGAGGGCGAGTCCGGGCCCCAGGGCTGGGCCAAGGTGGCCAATGACCAGGGCTTGTCCGCTTTCGCCCGGCTGCTGCGCGACTACCACGACGCGACTGAGGGTTTCTCGCCGCCAGATCAGGCGGTCTGGTCTTGCGGCGCAAGCGCGCTCGGCGAGGGACAGGTGGTGTGCCACGGCGACTTCGGCCCGTGGAACGTGGTGTGGCAGGGCGACCACCCGGTGGGGATCATCGACTGGGACTTCGCCCGACCGGCACCAGGTCTGCAGGACGTCGCTTACGCGTTGCAGTACGTGGCCCCGTTTCGCGATGACGCCGAGTGTCTGCGGTGGTTGAGCTTCACGCAGGTGCCCGATCGACACAGACGCCTGGAGCGGTTTTGCTCCGCCTACGGTCTCACCTCGACCCTGGGCATTGTGGATGCGGTGATCGACCGACAGCGGCAGAACATCGACCTTGTGCGCCGGCTGGCCTCCGCGGGGCGCGAGCCACAGACCACGTGGGTCCGCGAGGGTCTGTTGGAAGACCTTGACCGCCGTCTTGCTTGGAGCCTTTCGAACCGCCGTCTGTTCGAGTAACGGACCCCGCGCTGTCTGCTCCCGCCGTCATCGAGCTCGCGTCACCGAGCGTGCATCTGGCCACGAGCGGGCAGTGCAACTGGCCGTCCCGGGGGAATTCCGGTTGGCCACCGCCACCCACACCGGGCCCAGCTGGCGCAGGTGCCGGTTGTACTGGGCCTGGCAGGGCAGTCGGGGGAACAGATGCCCGATCCGCATCGGCGCGACCCGCAGCCAATGGCGCTCGGCGTCACAGCCCAGCAGCACCTGAGCGACCGCGACGCAGACCAGCTCGGCATCGGTCAGCCTCGAAGGCCGGCCCCGTCCGCACCGCCGCGTTGGCAGGACGTGGTCGTCCAGATGAACGTAGAGTGCGGTCACAAGGGCGTCCAAGTCTGTTTTCACACACCGACCATGGGCGCCCTTCCCCATGCCCGCACCCGGTTCAGCAATTTCCCATCAACGATCTAGGCCTTGTCGGCGGAGTCGGCGCGGGTGGTCGTTGGCAAGCCGAGTAGCGAGTTCGTCCAGATGCAATGCATGACTCGCTTTGAGGCACGCGGTGACGCCTGGCTTGAGCAGTTCATGTCGATGTCGAGGGAGGCGGCCGGTGGCCATGGCGGTCAGAGTGTGCAGGCCTGCGGTCATGGAATCGACGTTGGCGTTGAAGGCGTCGTTGATGATGACCACGCCGTCAGCCCGTTCCAGGACTTCCAAGCGACCTGAGGACAGGGGCTGGGCGTTGCTGAGCGCCTCCACTATGGCGGCGGCTGCGGCCCAAGTGCTGGAGACCTGGTGCTCACCCAGAACCTGAGGGGCTATCGGGGCTGAGCCCAGGGGCGTGGTCAACGTGAAGCGGGCGCGGCCGAAGGTGGAGACGACGACGTGGGTGCGGGTGCGCATGGCGGCGACCAGGTCGTCGTCGGCGTGGAGGACGGCTAGCCCGCGCCACTGGTGAGAGGAGATCTTTGAAGGCCTGGCGCGAGGTGAAGGCCGGTCCCGTTCGGCCCCAGGTGGTTCAACGGCGTCGGGATCCTGGCCGATGTTCTGTTCGCCGCTTGGCAAGCTCGGTGTTGTGCACGGTTATGGGATGCCGTATCCGTGTTCGGACAGGTCGAACCAGTTGCCTTCGGGTCGATCGCGCGGTATTCGGCGAAGGGCCGCTTGGACGCGCGCAGCGCGGGTTCTTCGAGCCCGGCGGCGGACAGGGCCGCGCATGTCCGCGCCGCATCGGGCACGTGGAAACCGAAGTGGTTCATGCCGGCCGGGGCGACACCGCCAGATGGAGCTGGCCGCGCAGTCGGCCGGCCACATCACCGCCCTCTTGCCAGGGCCAGGTCGTCCTCTCGGGGGCCTGCGAAGCGAACGTTCGGAGTCGTGCCGCCCGGGGCCCGGAAATGAGTTGATCTCCAGGTGGGTGTCGGGGAGGCTGCCTGCCGGAGTGGCCCGATCGGGCGCGGAGCGGAGGTCGGGGCCGTGGGGTATCCGAAGATCCCGCAGCGGTTCGGTGACGGGCCGTTGCCTGGCGGGGGCTGGGTCGCCGAGGAGAAGGTGCACGGCGCGCATCTGGCGCTGGTCAGCGACGGCCGGACGGCGCGGGCCGCCGGGCGGCGCGGTCTGCTGGACGGGGAGCGGCTGGAGACGTTCTTCGGGGTGACGCGTCTGTGGCCGGTGCTGGCGACAGCGGCGGCGGCAGCGGCCCGGGAGGTCGGGCAGGACGTGGTCCTGTACGGGGAGCTGGCCGGTGGAGGCTATCCGCATCCGCAGGTACCACCGGTCGAGGGCGTCGGCCCGGTGCAGACCGGTGTGTGGTACAGCCCTGACCTGGTGTGGCTGGCGTTCGACGGCGCCGTCGGGACGCGCTGGATGAGCCGCGGCGAGCTGGCGGATCTGATGTCCTGTGTGGGCTTGCGGTGCGTGCCGCTGCTGGGTCAAGGTCCTCGGCAGAAGCTCAGGGAGCTGACGGTGGACTTCCCGACGCGGGTGCCCGGCGCGCTGGGCCTTCCGGAACTGCCCGGCAACCGCGCCGAGGGCTACGTCCTCAAGCCCGCCGGCCCCTGGGACACCGGCGAACGGGGGCCGCGGCCGGTACTGAAGGTCAAGCACCCCGGCTTCGCCGAGGACGCCCGCTACGACGGCGCGCGGCCGTTCGTGCCGCCACCCGGCGGAGTGACGGGAGTGCCGCCCTGGCTGCTGGCCGCTGCGGTGGAGCGGCTCACCCCGCCGCGGGTGGACGCGGCCCGCAGCAAGCTCGGCCCGGCCGCCGACACCGCCGTGTTGGCCGCCGAGGTGGTGGCCGACCTGCTCGCCGATCTCGACGGCGATCTGGGCGGCCTGCCCGAGCCCGACCGCCAACGCCTGGCCGCCGCGCTCGCGCCCGCCGCCCGCACGTTGACCGCACTTCGATTCCGCTTGGGCTAGGTGAACGAGACCCCCTACAGAACAGTGGCGCCCCGCCCTCTGCGTGCGCTTTCGTGTTGGCGTGGGGTCACAGCTGGATCCAGGTGGTCTTCAGTTGGGTGTACTTGTCGAGGGCGTGCAGGGACTTGTCGCGGCCGAAGCCGGACTGGGCGTAGCCGCCGAACGGCACGGTGATGTCGCTGGCGTCGAAGCAGTTCACCCAGACCGTGCCCGCGCGGATCGCGCGGGCCATCAGGTGCGCCTTGGACAGGTCGCGCGTCCACACGGCGGCGGCCAGCCCGTACGGGGTGCCGTTGGCGAGGCGGATCGCCTCGTCCTCGTCGTCGAACGGCAGCACCGCCAGCACGGGGCCGAAGATCTCCTCCTGCGCGGCCCGCATCCCCGGCGTGACGGCGTCGAGCACGGTCGGCTCGACGTAGTAGCCGCCGGTCTCCTCCAGTACGCGGTTGCCGCCGGCGAGGGTGACCGCGCCCTCCTGCCGGGCGGTGTCCAGGTGGCCGAGGACGCGGTCCAGATGGGCCTTCTCGACCAGGGCGCCCATGGTGGTGGCCGGGTCGAGCGGGTCGCCCGGGCGCATCGCCTCGGACGCGCGCACCACGGCGTCCACCAGCTCGTCCTTGCGGGAACGGTGCACGAGCAGCCGGGACCCGGCCGAGCACACCTCGCCCTGGTTGAAGAAGATCCCGTCGACGACGGCCTTGGCGAGCGTCTCGGTGTCGGGGGCGTCCCGCAGGACGATCTGCGGGCTCTTGCCGCCGAGTTCCAGCGACACCTGCTTGAGGTTGGAGTCGGCGGCGTAGCGCAGGAACATCCGCCCGACCTCGCCCGAGCCGGTGAACGTGACCGCGTCCACGTCCGGGTGGCGGCCGAGCGCCGCCCCGGCGGTCGGGCCGAAGCCGGGCACGACGTTGAGCACGCCCGGCGGGAGCCCCGCCTCCGCCGCCAGCTCGCCCAGCCGCAGCGCGGTCAGCGGCGACTGCTCGGCCGGTTTCAGCACGACCGAGTTGCCGGCGGCCAGCGCGGGCGCCACCTTCCACGCGGCCAGCATGAGCGGGAAGTTCCACGGGACGACGGCGGCGACCACGCCCAGCGGCTCCCGCGTGATCGTCGCCAGGGTGCGGCGGTCGGTGGGCGCGACCTCGTCGTACCGCTTGTCGATCGCCTCGGCGAAGAACTCGAAGGTCTGCACGGTGACGCGCAGGTCCACCGAGAGCGCGTCGGAGACGGGCTTGCCCATGTCCAGGGTCTCCAGGCGCGCCAGCTCCACGCGGTGGTCGTCGATCAGGCCGGCGAGGCGTTGCAGCACCCGGCGGCGGTCGCGCGGGTGCAGGTCGCGCCAGCGGCCGTCCTCGAACGCGGCGCGCGCGGCGGCCACCGCCGCGTCGACGTCGGCGGCGTCGCCCTCGGCCACGCGGGCGATCACCCGGCCGTCGCGGGGTGACACGCAGTCGAACGTGCGCCCGCTGACCGCGGGGACGCGCTCGCCGTCCACGAACGCTTCAACGTCGATCATGATGGGAGTTCCTCCAGCCGGTGACGGGCGGCGTCCTCGACGACCGCGTCGAAGAGGGCCTGCTCGTACGGGGTCGTCTCGGCGTCGTCCTCGGGGTGCCACTGCACGGCCAGCACCGGGGCCAGGTCGTGTTCGAGGGCCTCCACGCACCCGTCGGGGGCGCGGCCGACGACGCGCAGGCCGCGGCCGACCTCGTCGACGGCCTGGTGGTGGTAGGAGGAGACCGACACGGCGTCGGCCCCGAGGACGCGGGCGGTGCGGCTGCCGGGGTCCAGCGCCACCTCGTGGAACGCGTCCAGGTGGGTGACGCCGGTGTCGGGCAGGTGCTGTACCAGCGTGCCTCCGCAGGCGACGTTGAGCACCTGCATGCCCCGGCAGATCGCCAGCATCGGCATGCCGCGGGCGAGGACGGCGCGGACGACGGCGAGGTCTGCCTCGTCCTGGACGTCGTCGGGCGGCTCGGTGCGTTCGTGGGCCCGCGCCCCGTAGCGCCTGGGGTCCATGTCGCGGCCGCCGGGCAGCACGACGCCGTCGAAGCGCGCCAGCCGCCCGGGAACGTCCCCGGGCCGCCCGTGGTAGAGGATCGCGGGCTCGCCTCCGGCGCGGTAGACGGCCTCCAGGACGGCGGCGGCGGTGACGACGCCGTCGAACCGCAGGCCCTCGATGCGCGGCGAGCGCAGCCCGGCCACGGCGATCAGCGGGCGCACCGGCTCACCCCCCGCCCAGCGGGTAGTCGAGGCCCGGCATCCAGGCGCGCCACGCCTTCTCCAGCCGCCCGTCGGCGATCACCGTGGCAAGCGCGCCGTCGATCGCGGCGAGAATGTCGGGGCGGTCCTTGGCCACGGCGACGCCCCAGCGGTTGCCGGTCGGCACGGTGAACGCGACCTCGAAATCCGGGCCGTCGTCGAGCGGGGCGAACACCACGTCGTCGTCCACCACCGCGTCGACCTCGCCGCGGCGCAGCGCGGCGAGCATGTCGCCGAACACGTCGTCGGTGTCGCCGCCGAACGGCACGGTGACCGCGCCGGGGAACGTCTCGGCCAGCGCCATGTTCGTGCTCCCGGCGATCGCGGCGACGCGCCGTCCGCGCAGGTCCCGCGGCCCCGCGACGCCCGCGCCGGGCCGGACCAGCACCGACTCGTTGAAGATCGCGTACGGGCGGGTGAAGTCGGCCTGCGCCAGCCGCCGCGCGGTGATGCCCTGGCCGCACCAGACGGCGTCCACCCGGTGGGCGCGCGCGGCCGGGATCATCTCGGCCCACGGCGTGAAGACCCACTCCAGCGGGCGGCCGAGCACCTCGGCGACCAGCGCGGCGGCGTCGGGTTCGTACCCCCGCCGGGTCACGCCGTCGGGGCTGCGCAGGAAGAGCGGCGGGGCCTCGGCGTCGATGCAGGCCAGCCGGAGCGGGGTCACGGGATCGCCTCGGTGTACATCGCGCGCTCCCAGTCGGTGACGGCGCCGCAGAACCGCGCCCACTCGTCCGACTTCAGCGCCAGGAACAGCGCGGCCATCTCCTCGGGCATGGCCGACCGGACGACCCTGTCGTCGACGAACGCGTCCAGGGCCTCGCGCAGCGTCAGCGGCAGCGGCCCGAACCCGGACCCGTCGCCGTCGTAACTGCTGCCCGCGTGCGGCGGGCCCGGGTCGATGGCGTTGTCGAGCCCGTCGGCGATGGCGGCGATCAGGACGGCGTGCGACAGGTACGGGTTGACGGCGGCGTCGGGCAGCTTGTCCTCCAGCCGCCCGTTGGCCGACAGCCGCACCGTGCAGGTCTTGTTGTCCATGCCCCAGTTGATCTGAGCGGGCGCGAACTGCCCGGCGTCCCAGTACCGCTTGTAGGAGTTGACGGTCTGCCCCATGACCGCCATCGATCCGGCGGCGTGCGCCAGGATGCCGCCCAGCACGTGCCGTCCGGTCTCGGTCAGGTGCAGCTCGCGGACCGCCGGGTCGGCGAGCACGTTCTCCTCGCCGCGCCAGACGCTGAGGTTGTGGTGGCAGCCGTTGCCCATCATCCCGGTGGCGGGCTTGGGCATGAAGCTGGCGGTGACGCCCAGCTCGCGGGCGACCTGGCGGCAGATCTGCCGGTAGGTGACCAGGCGGTCGGCGGTGCGGTCGGCGTGGTCGAAGCCCCAGTTGAGCTCGAGCTGGCCGGGGTCCTCGTAGTCGCCCTCGATCATGTCCAGGCCCAGCTCCTGGGCGTAGCGGATCACCTTCTGGTAGATCGGCCGCATCAGTTCCAGGCAGTCGGCGTGGTAGGCCGGGCTGGTGCCGGGCCGGACGAACACCTCCAGGCCGGGTCCGGTCCAGGTCATCTCGGGTTCGCAGCCGCTGCGCAGGTGCAGGCCGGTGCGTTCGGTGAACGCGGCGTGCACGCGCCTGAGGTTGCCGCGCGCGTCGGCGGCCAGCGGGCGCCCGCCGATCTCGGGGAGGTGGTCGGGCTCGTAGGTCCGGCAGAGGAACCGCGCGACCGTGCGGTCCCAGGGCAGCACGGCGAAGGTGTCCAGGTCGGGCAGGGCGGTGAACTCGGCCGCCTCGGGGCCGCCGCCGAGCAGGTCGCCGGACCGGGTGACCTGGAAGTCGGCCATGACGGTGCGGTGCATGTTCACGCCGCGTTCCAGGTTGCGGCGCAGGTGGCGGGCGGGCACGACCTTGCCGAGGACGCGGCCGGTCAGCGACACGGTCTGGTAGTAGACGAACTCGACCCCGGCCTCCTCGATCCGGGCCTGGATGTCGCGCACCGCCGCGTCGTCGGCGTTGCGTTCCCGGTGCTCGTCCAGCGGGGTGGCCGCTGGGGCGGCCGGTGGGCGGGTCAGGGACATGGGGACAGACCTCTCGTCAGGAAGCGGTCACGAGTTCGCGGTAGTGCCGGTGCCGGGAGGCGGGCACGCCGATGAGCACCACGCCCACGGGGCGGTCGTCGCGGTGGTAGGCCATCGCCACGCCCCCGGCGAGCGCGCCGATGTCGCCTTCGAGCGGCACCCGGCGGTCGCCGAGCGCGGGCATGCCGAAGCTCTGCAGGCGCAGGTCGTGCTGGTCGCTCCAGAACGACGGCAGCGGAGTGAACGGCGCGTCGTCGGGCGGGCGTCCCGCCAGGTGCGCGGCGAGGGTCGCGGCGGCGCGGCGGGCGGTGTCGGCGGGGACGCACCAGTGCTCCACCCGGCGCGGCACGTCGTCGTAGCGGAGGTTGGGGAAGCGCGCCACGTCGCCGACCGCCACCACCTCGGGGCGGCCCTGCACGCGCATCCGGTCGTCGCACAGCACGCCGTCGGACAGGTCGAGCCCGTTGCCGTCGAGCCACTCGACGTTGGGGACCGAGCCGATCGCCTCGACGACGACGTCGGCGGGCACGGTCCGGCCGTCGTCGAGGACGACCGCGCCCGGCGCGAACGCGGTGACGGCGCGTCCGGTCAGGAAGCGCACGCCCCGCTCCTCGTGACGGCGGCGCAGCGCCTCCCCCAGTTCGGGGCCGATCGCGCGTTCCATCGGCACCGGGAGCGGTTCGACGACGGTGACCCGGCAGCCGCGGCCGCGCGCGGTGGCGGCGGCCTCGCAGCCGACGAACCCCGCCCCCACGATCACGACGCGGCGTCCCGGGGCCAGCTCGGCGCGCAGGGCGAGGGCGTCGTCCAGCGTGCGCAGCACGTGGCGGCCGGCGGCCGGGCCCGGAACGGCCAGGCGGCGCGGGCGTATGCCGGTCGCGACGACCAGCCCGTCGTAGGCGAGCCGGCGGCCGTCGTCCAGGGTGAGCGCGCGGTCGGCCAGGGACGCGGCCACGACGCGGCGGCCCAGCTCCCAGCGCACGTCCTCGACGCTCCGGCGCCGCCGGAGCGCGGTCGCGCCGGCGTCCGCGCGTCCGGCCAGCACCTCCTTCGACAGCGGCGGCCGGTTGTAGGGCGGGTGGGGTTCGGCGCCGACGACGGTGACGGGGCCGTCCCAGCCCTCCGCGCGCAGCCTCTCGGCCGCGCGCAGCCCCGCCATCCCCGCCCCGGCCACGACGACGTGCGCGGCCATCAGTCCTCGATGAGGATGGCCTGGACGGGGCACACGTCGGCGGCCTCCTCGACGGCCTCGCGCAGTTCGTCGGCGGGCTCGCCGTCGAACTCGAGCCTGCCCTCGTCGTTGATGCGGAAGACCTCGGGCGCGGCGATCGCGCACTGGCCGTGGTCCTGGCACCTGTCCAGGTCGACGGTGACCTTCATGGCGTCTCCTTCTCCTCGGTGGGGGTGAACGCGACGGGCAGTTCGACCGGGCCGGTGTTGCCGCTGCGCGGCAGCCAGCGCGACGCGCCGCCGGGGCGCGGGTCGCGCATGCGGCGGGCCAGCAGCGGCAGGGCCTCGCTCATGTCGCTGCGGGCGACGAAGTGGCCCAGGCAGTGGTGGGCGCCGCCGCCGAACCCGAAGTGCGGCGGGCGTTCGGCGGTGATGTCGAACCGGCCGTCGGGCACGGCGCGCGGGTCGGTGCCGGACGCCTCGGTGAACAGGTGCAGGGTGGTGCCCTCGGCGATGTCGAGGCCCTGGAAGGTGAAGTCCTCCAGCGCCTCCCGGGTCACCCACGTGACGGTGGGGTTGACCCGCATGACCTCCTCGACGGCCGCGGGGCCCAGTTCGGGGCGCTCGGCCAGCAGCCGCCACTGGTCGGGGTGGTCCAGGAACGTCTGCATGGCCAGGCCGAGCTGGTTGCGGGTGGTGTCGTACCCGCCGAAGACCAGCAGGACGAGGGAGTCGCGCAGCTCGGCCCCGGTGAGCCGGTCCTCGTCGCGCTGGGCCCGCATGATGCGGGTGACGAAGTCGTCGCGCGGGTCGCTCCGCCGCCGCTCCACCGCCTCGTCCACGTAGCCGTAGAGGCTGTCCAGCGCGGCCTCGATCCTGGGCAGGTCCTCGCGGAGGGTGACGCCCATCGCCAGGCCGATCGTCGCCGAGTCGCGCGCCAGGACCGGCCACTCCTCCTCGGGCAGGCCGAGCATGATGGCGATCACGCGGGCCGCGTACGGGGAGGCGAACTCGGACATGAACTCGCAGCGCCCCGGTTCGGCGAAGCCGTCGACCAGCTCGGCGGCCAGGGCCTGGAAGCGCGGCACGAGGCCGTCGATGAGGCGGCGGGAGAACGCCGGGTTCATCAGGCGGCGCAGCCGGTGGTGCTCCTCGCCCTCCTTGTTGAGCACCCAGTTGGCCCACCAGTCGGCGAACGGGCCGCTGGTGATGCCGTGGTGCGCGGGCCATCTGGCGCTGCCCTGCCGCAGCTTGGGGTGCCGCAGCAGCAGGCGGGTCTCCTCGTAGCGCAGCACGGCGACGCCGTAGTTGGTCTCGGCGTACCAGCTCTCGTCACGGGCCATGCGCACCTGTTCGGACTGCACGGAGAAGGAAGGGTCGGCGATGTCGAAGTACATCGGATGGGTCGCCTCTCGGAACGCGTTGTCTCAGTGGGCCGTCTGGGGGCGCGGCTCGGCGGCGGCGGTCGCCGGGACGGCGTCGCCCGCGGGGGCGTCGCCGCGGTGGTGGTGCCGGGTCAGGGTCATGTAGACCGCGCCCAGCGCGACGACGACGAGGCCGGACAGCACGACGATCCAGTCGTCGTACCAGGGCCCCTCCGGAGTGCGCGGCCAGGCCATGTTGACCATCGCCGACACGCCGTACGCCAGTGCCAGCACGTTGACCGGCAGGCCCCAGCGGCCGAGCGTGAACGGCCCGGCGGGACGCCATCCCCGCGTCCGGGCCCGCAGCGCCGCCAGCACCACCATCTGGAAGCCCATGTAGATGCCGAGCGACGCGAAAGAGATGATCTTGGTGAGGGCGTCCTCGGACAGCTTGGAGCCCAGCGCCACCAGCGCCGGGACCACGGCCGTGACCAGCAGCGCGTACGGCGGCACGTGGCGGGTCGGCGACAGGCGCCGCAGCGCCCCGCTGCCCGCGATCATGTCGTCGCGGGCGTAGGCGTACAGCAGGCGGCTCGCGGCCGCCTGGAGGCTCATCGCGCAGGACACGAACGAGATCAGCACGATGCCGAGCACCACCTTGGTCCCGCCCGGGCCGAACGCGGCGGTCAGCGAGGTGGTGACCGGGTCGGCGTCCCGGCCGGAGACCACCGCGCCGAAGTCGGCCACCGACAGCGTCAGCGCCAGCGCGACGAACGTGGCCGCGGCCCCGCCGACGTAGATGGTCATGCGCATGGCCCTGGGGATGCGGCGGGCCGGGTCGCGGACCTCCTCGGCCACGTCCCCGCACGCCTCGAAGCCGTAGTACTGGAAGACGCCGATCAGCCCGGCGGCCAGGAACGCCGCCGCGTAGGAGCCGGTCCCGGCCGCGCCGAAGTCGTCGAACAGCGCGCCGAGGCCGTGGTGCCGTTCGGTGAGCAGCAGCCAGCCGCCGACGGCCAGGGCGCCGACCAGCTCGGCGGCGAACCCGATGATCGCGGCACGGGCGAGGGTGCGGGTGCCGGCGAAGTTGATGACCGTGGCCAGCACCAGGATGGCCAGCGCGCAGCCGATGGTGGTGTCGACCGTCGGTTCGGCTCCCAGCAGCGCGGCGGCGTAGGGGCCGGCGCCGTAGGCCACGCTGGCGATCGTGACGAGCAGGGCGACCAGGTAGATCCAGCCGCTCATCCAGGCCCAGCGGCGGCCCCACAGGCGGCGCGCCCACGGGTACAGGCCGCCGCTGACCGGGTACTGGGACACGATCTCCCCGAACACCAGGGCGACCAGGAGCTGGCCGATCCCGGCGACCAGGAAGCTCCAGATCATCGGGGGCCCGCCGGTGGCCAGCGAGAACGCGAACAGCGCGTACACGCCGACCACGGGCGACAGGTAGGTGAAGCCGAGCGAGAAGTTGGCCCACAGGCTCATGTCCCGCTTGAAGCGCGATTCGTAGCCGAGGGCGGCGAGGGCGGCGGAGTCGTCGTCGTGAGGGGTCGCGTCACGGGGGATCGCAGAGGACACGGCAGTCTCCCTCATGGGGGGGCGGCGGTGGTCTCCCCACCGGGGGCACGGCGGGGCCGGGTGGGCTGGATCGGCGGGACCCGGGGTCGGCGGGTCCCGTGCGGCGCCTGTCCTGAGAAGCTGACGTCAGCGATGCCCCTGCAGTAGCATCTGGCCGAAAACATACGGGTCCAGATGTTTAATGGCAAGGGGTTGCTTTCCCGTTCCCGGACCCTCGTGAAGGAGCCCGATGCCCGCGCCGGACGCGTCCGCGATCACGCGGCTCGCCGTCTTCAGCCCGCTGGACAGCCTGGGCCGGGCCGAGCTGATCACCCGGCGGCTGGCCGACGCGATCGCGCTCGGGCTGCTGGCCGACGGCGAGCAGCTGCCCAGCGAGGCCGACCTGGCCGAACAGCTCGGCGTGGCCATCGCGACGGTCCGCGAGGCGCTCGGCGGGCTGCGCGGGCAGGGCCTGGTCGAGACCCGCCGCGGCCGGGGCGGCGGCAGCTTCGTGCGCGCCCCCGCGCCCCGGGAGACCGCCGACCACCTGCGCGCCCGGCTGCGCGAGCTGTCCGCCGAGGACCTTCGCGACCTCGGCGACCACTACGGCGCCCTGGCCGCGGGCGCGGCGCTGCTGGCCGCCGAACGCGCCTCCGCCGACGACGTGCGGCGGCTGGAGGACGCCGCGCGGGCGTTCGACACCGCCGAGCGGCCCGAACGCCGGCACCGCGCCGACGGCTGGTTCCACGTCGAGGTGGCCGCCGCCGCCCAGTCGGCCCGGCTCACCCGTGAGGAGATCGGCATGCAGACCGAGATCGGCCCGTTGCTGTGGCTTCCCAGCGCGGACGCCGCCACCCGCGACAGGATGGCCCGGCAGCACCACGAGATCGCCGGGGCGATCGGGGCCGCCGACGGCGAGGAGGCCGCCCGGCTCGCCCGGCGGCACGTGACCGAGGCGATCGAGCGGCTCATCGAGCTGCACCTCGGCCTCATGGGACGGTGAACGCGATGACCGAGGCACTTGCGCGGGCCGCCGCCGCGAGCCGCGAGGTCGGCGACGTCTTCGACGCCGTGCTGGGCTCCGTCGAGGACCTGGGCGGCCGGGCCGTGACGCTGATCCGCGCGGCGCCCCGCCCCGACCGGGCGGCCGTCGGGCCGCTGCGCGACGACGCGGCGGCGCTCATCGGGCGGCACGCGGTCCTGGTCAGCGGCGCCGGGTTCGTCGCCGCGCCCGGCCTGCTGGCCGACGCGCCGATGTGGCTCGAATGGTGGCAGGTCGCGGGCGCCTCCCCCGCCGAACGCCTCGCCGTCGACCTCGACCCGGCCAGCCCCGGCTTCTACGACTACACCCGCTACGGCTGGTTCACCGTGCCGCGCGACACCGGGCGCGTCCACGTGCACGGCCCGTACGTCGACTACTACGGGACCGACCAGTACATCCTCACGCTGTCCACGCCCGTGCTCGACGGGGAGGAGTTCCTGGGCATCGTCGGGGCCGACCTGTTCGTGCGGCGCCTGGAGCCGTCGGTGCTGCCGCCGATGCCGCCCGGCGCGGTGCTGGTCAACTCCCAGGGCCGCGTCATCGTCTCCAGGTCGGCCCGCCACCTGACCGGAGCCCTGCTGCGCGGGCTCGACCTGGGGACCGTCCGCGAGGCCGGACCCGGCGAGGCCGTGGAGGGCGACGACTGCGTGCTCGCCCGCTGCGGCAGGCTGCCGCTGTTCCTGATGTCACGGCGCCTGTAGCGGCACCGCGCGCCGGGGCGTCCCCGCGGAACGGACGCGGGTCAGCGGCCGGTGGGGGCGGCCGTGTCGCCGTGGGACTCCAGCAGTCCGGAGAGCACGGCCGCCAGATCCCGGCGTCCGCCGGCGTCGAGGCCCTCCAGGAGGCGGGCCTCGTTGGCCAGGTGGAGGGGCAGGACCCGGTCGATGGTCTCCCGTCCCAGCGGGGTGAGGCGGATCCTGACCGAGCGGCGGTCGGTGGCGTCGGGCACCCGGGTGACCAGGCCCTTGGCCGCCATGCGGTCGACCCGCAGCGTGATCGCCCCGGTGGTGACCAGGGACGCCCGCAGGAAGCTCCAGGCCCGTCGCCACAGACGGCCCCACCGTCGCGCAGGGCACCGCCTACCACTACCTGTCCACCACCGCCTCCACCGGTGGCGAGTACGGCCTGTACCGGGTGGACATGGGACCGGAGGCGGCCGGGCCCAGCACGCACTTCCACAGGGCGATGTCGGAGTCGTTCTTCATCCTGTCGGGCACGATGCGGCTGTTCGACGGCCGCCGCTGGGTCGACGCCACCTCCGGCGACCACCTGTACGTCCCGGTGGGCGGACTGCACGCCTTCCGCAACGAGTCCGGCGAACCCGCCTCCATGCTCATGCTGTTCGCCCCCGGAGCGCCCCGCGAGGAGTACTTCGAAGGCATCACCGAGCTGGCCGGCCTCGGCGAGGAGGAGCGCGCGGAGTTCTTCCTGCGCCACGACAGCTTCTTCGTCTGACCCCGGGACGGTCCCGCTCCAAGGATGGCCATGACGGTGCGCCGCCGGGATCAGGTGCGGTTCGGCCGCAGGTCAGGACCCGGCTCCCGACCATGGGGCCGCCCGCGCGTCCGCCCGCCGGCGGGCGGACGGGGCCAGTGCCGTGCCCAGCACGCGCTCGACCGGGAAGAAGCCCAGGTGCCGGGAGTCATAGCTGGCCCGGTGGTTGTCTCCCAGCAGGACGACCCTGCCCTCCGGCACCACGCCGTCCGGCGTGCCGGCGAGCAGGGGCACCCGTTCACGGGGCACGGGGTCTCCAGGGGCGGCCGCGACACGTTTGATCATCCAGTTCCGTGAGGACGCCGCCCCCGGGGCGTCCTGACGGTCCGGCGGAGGGCCGGCCGGTGTGGCGTCACCGCCAGGACCCTCCACCACGACCACCTGGCCCGCGGTGAGCGACCGGGTCCGGCGTACGAGGACCCGGTCACCGTCGCGGAAGGACGGTTCCATGCTGCTCCCCCGCACGGTGACGACCACCAGGTGGCGCCTCAGCAGCCCGGCGGCGGCCCACCCCGCGCAGAGGATCACGGCCACCGCTCCGCCGACCACGCCCCACCATCGGCCGGTGCGGAGCGACGCCTCCGCCGCCGCTCCCCAGACGGCGGTGACCGACGCGTTCATGAGGCGGGGGTGTCGGCCTGGTAACGGGAGGCCTGCAGGTGGAACAGCCGGGCGTACTCCCCCGCGGCGGCCAGCAAGGCGTGGTGGTCTCCCCTCTCCACGATCTTCCCGTCGCGCAGCACGACGATGGTGTCGGCGTCGCGGACGGCGCCGAGCCGGTGGGAGATCAGCAGGCGGGTCTGCCCACCACGATGGCGGGCCAGACAGGTGTGGATCTCGTGCTCGGCCGCGGCGTCGAGGCCCGACGAGGGCTCGTCCAGGATCATCAGTTCGCGGCGGTCGCGCACGAAGGCGCGCGCTATCGCCAGGCGTTGCCACTGCCCGCCCGACAGCACCACCCCGGTGGCCGGATCCTGTTTGTCGGACTCCATGAAGAACAGCCGCGTCAGCGGCGTGTCGTACCCGTGCGGCAGGCCCGCGAGGGTGTCGTGAACGCCGGCCTCGGCGGCGGCGGCCTCGATCCGCGCCCGGTCGTGCAGCGCGTCCAGGTCGCCCAGGCCGATGTTCTCGGACGCGCTCATGTCATAGCTCATGTAGTCCTGGAACACCGCGCCGATGCGCCGCCGCAGTTCACCGGCGTCGACGTCCCTGATGTCCACGCCGTCCCAGAGGATCCGGCCCCGCGTGGGGTCGTAGAACCTGCACAGCAGCTTCACCAGCGTGGACTTCCCGGCGCCGTTCAGGCCGACCAGCGCCAGCGCGCTCCCCCGGGGGACGCGCAGGTCGAGCCCGCGCAGGATCCACGGATGCTGGTCGGAGTAGCGGAACCACACGTCCCGCAGCTCGATCCCCTGGCGAAGGGGCGGCAGCGGACGTGGCCGCGCCCGCACCTGGAGGTCGGGCCCGGCCGTGGTCACCTCGAGGTAGTGGTCGAGCAGCAGGAGCGCGTGGTGGCATCGGGCGGTGTCACGGGCCAGCGTGGCGAGCCCGCCCTGCACCGCGGCCACCGCGGCCACGAACATGGTCAGGTCCCCGGCGGACACCGCGCCCGCATGCGCCGCCGTCACCGCCCAGAGCAGGCCGCCACCGGCCACGAGCGCCGCGAGCAGCCCGAGCCCCGCCTGCGCACCGATCTCGCGGCGGTCCAGCTTCCGCTTGGCGGCGTTGGCGGTGCGCCGATCGGCCAGCATCCGGCCGCGCAGAAAGGCGCCGATGCCGAACAGGCGTATCTCCTTGGCGGCTTCCACGCTCGTCAGCAGGTCGCCGTAGAACATCTCCCGCCGCTCCGTCGGCCCGATCTTCCAGAACATCCGCGCGCGCCGGCGGGACAGCACCAGTTCGACCAGCAGCGTCGGGATCCCGGACGCCAGCACCAGGGCGACGACCACCGGGCTCAGCGCGAACAGCGAGAGGACGAAGCCCGTGATGGTGAGCAGGGCGCGGACCACTCCCAGCGCTCCGTCGACGACCTGGTTGGGCGCCGCCTCCCCGCCCTGCTGGGCCAGCCGCAGGCGGTCGAGGAACGCCGGGTCCTCGAACCGGGCCAGCCCGACGAAGCCGTCCACGGCGGTGAACAGCCGGTCCTGGGCCAGCAGCCCCACGGCGCGTTCCAGTTCACCGCGCAGGTACTCGATCAGTTGCGGCGCCAGCGCCGCGAGCATCCCGGTCACGGCGATGCCCGCGCCGACGCCGGTCAGGGCGCTCAGCCGGGCCCCGTCGAAGAGGCCGTCCAGCAGCATCTTGGTCAGCCAGGCGGTGGCGACCGGAAGCGCGCCGGTCGCCAGGGTCACCACCGCGTACGCCGCCAACGTGCCGGGGGCGGCCCTCCACGCCAGCGAACAGGCCCCGAGAGCCGTTCGCGGGGAGACCTTCTGCGAGGGCTCGGCCGATGCGGCGGCGACCGTGCCGGACCGCTCCGGCCGCGGCGGGGAGGAACCGTCGTCCATCACGCCGACGCGGGCAGGGGTGACAGGTCGACGTTGTTGTCCGCCACCACCAACCGGCCGTCGTCCCCCCGCGTCACCCTCAGGACCGTCGGAAAGCCCTGCACCGCGAAAGCCTTGCTCAAGGGCCCGCCGTTGCCCTCGGTGGCGACGGTGACCACCGGTGACAGGCGGGTGACCATCTCGGTGGCCTCGTCATCGGCGCCGACGACGACGGCCAGCACCTGATCGGGCCCGTCCGGCAGGGCTCTGGCGTACGCCGCGAGCTCTGGCGCCTTCTCCTGGCAGGGGCCGCAGGTCGGCGACAGGAAGGCGACCAGCGTTCCCGATGCCAGCGACTCGCTGGTGAGCCGTTGGCCGTGCGCGGTGGAGGTGGCGAAGTCGGCGATGCGGTCACCGACCTCCAGCAGGGGTTTGCCGATCTGGAAGTGGGACAGCACCTCGGTGTGCTCACGCAGGCGTCTGATCACCCCCAGCAGGAGGACCAGGTTCAACCCGCCGAGCGCTCCCACGAGCACCGTCGCCGCGAGCAGCAATGACATGAGGACTCCTCTACCTTCTCCGGAGGGGACGCGGACCTCGCCCGGTCGCGCGACGGACCCCGATTTCCAGACGGCGCTTTGAGCTTCTCTCTGAGGGCCGGGTGACGATGTCATGATTCGGGTTGACCGAGGTGCCGTGGGTCTCCCGATATGACCGTTGACGGGACCTGCCCCCGGATCTAGGTCACGGCAGGGTCATGGTGATTCCGATGCGGTGTTCAGCAGTAGCAGTTCCTGGGATTGACCGTGCAGCCGCATCCGTCGCGGCAGACCGCGTGGCAGGGCGACCAGTATCCGCACTGCGGCTCGCACTGCCAGCAGCTCGAGAAGTACTTCGACTTCAACGGGCCGCACGCGGCCGCGGCGTCGAGAGTGGGGACGAACAGGCCGAGGAACGCATTCCCCAGCGCTTCGAGTTTCCTGTACATGGCTCGCTTCCCTTCGGTTGGGGATGGCGGAAAGCACCTCGATCAACAGCCACGGTCAGTGTTGAGGCGCAGCCCGGACCCGGCAAGCCTCTAGGGTGTACGAAACGCCTCCGTACGGTGTCCACGCAGGTCAAGCAGCCGATGCCGGTACACATCGGGACAGGGGGCCGTGGTGGTGCCGACGGCTACAGCCGCATCGTGATGACGGTGAGTGTTCCCCTCGGCCGTGCGGACGCCATCCGAGAACGATGCGGAGGAAGGCAAGAGGATTTCACCTCAGCCGCGCGCGAAAATAGGAGCACCTGCCGAACGTCGTCGGGGTTGTCGCCATATACATGGGCGCGCCGGATGAACGAACTCGCGGCCGGACCGACGATTTTTCTCTTTTCCAGCAGAGCGCCACAGCGGCCGGCGTGGCCGGTGTTTGCCAGGGACCACGCTTGATCACTTTGCGGAAGTAGGCGAGGCTGAGAGGCGTGCACACCTGTCCACACATGTACGCGCAGGTGTTCGCGCAGGTGGAAGGGTCCCTGGTCTGCTGAGGAGAATCGACGTGCAGCCGAATCCCACCCAGAGCCTGGGCGATGTCACCACCATTGCGGAGTTCAGGAGTCGCCTTCGCCAGTTGAAGGCGTGGTCGGGGCACTCGTTCCGCGCCCTGGAGCGTCGAGCCCGCCTGGCCGGGGACGTGCTGCCCGCCAGCACCATCTCCGCGATGCTCGGCAACCAGCGGCGCGGGCTTCCGCGCGAGGAGACCGTGGCGGCGTTCACGCGAGCCTGCGGATGCACACGCGGCCAGACCAGCGCATGGCTGCAGACCCGAAAGCGCTTGGCCGTGACCGCCGAGCAAGCGGCGCATTCCGTGGTGGCGTCCTCGAAGGGAACCGACCCCCCTGCGGCCTCCGCGGCAAGCGGTTCGCCGCCCTCCGATACCGCACCGCCCCTCCCCCTTCGGTCCGGCGACCCCACCACGGCATCAAGAGCTCCCAAGGCGCGGCGGAAGCGACCCAAGCGCGGATGGCGCGTCCTTGCCATGTCGTCCATGACTTTGGTCGCGCTGTGCAGTGCGGCCGGTTCCTCCGGCCCTGTTGTCACATCCGACCCCCGCGCCGGAGATCTGGTGTCAGAGGTGCGACGATGCCCGGGACAGCTGGCGATGAATCATCGCGGCCCCTGCGTCCAAAGACTGCAACGGATGTTGCGGGGAAAGGGTCTGGCCTTGCCCGCTGACGGCTGGTACGGACCGTTCACCAAGCAACGCGTCACGGTCTTCCAGGCTTACGTGGGCCTCCCCACCACGGGCACGGCCGATCAGGACACCCTGCAAGCGCTTCGGACCGGCGAAGCCCTCGCACTGCCGCACTGGCCGGCCGCCAGGATCGAAGAACGTCTACGCGAGGCGTTCCCGACCGAGCACCGGCAGGCGACCGAACTCGCTCGGTGCCTGTCCTACCTGGATCCTCTGTGGACGTACAAGGACGGCCGGGGCGTCAGACGATGGGGGTTGTTCCAGTACTCGGACCTTGAACTGCTTGAGATGGGAGCAAGCCCGGTCCATGCGATGAACCCTGAATGGAACATCCGGACCGCACGTGTCATCTGGCGTCGGACCGGTGACTTCCGCCATTGGGAGTGCCGCTCCTCCGGCGCGCACTAAGAGCCGGGCCGGTTTCCAGAACACGATCCGATCGTCGGTGCTCACCCGCCGTGGCCGTCGGGTCGGCCGTTGGCGCGGAATCGCTGGAGTTCGGGAAGCAGGCGGGTGCGTAGTTCGGTGTCCTCCACCCCCAGGCCGGCCTTGGGCGCCAGGCATCGCACGCCCACCTTGCCGTGGTGGCGGCCGCGGGCGACCTCGGTCACCGCTTCGGGGGCGCGCTCCAGCGGGTAGGTGGCGGAGAGGGTGGGGTGGATGCGGCCCTGGCACACCAGCCGGTTGGCCGCCGCGGCCTCGTGGTGGTCCGCGACGTGGGTGCCCACCACGCGTTCGAGCTCGGTCCACAGGTAGCGGTTGTCGTACAGGTGCCAGGGGCCGCTGGTGGCGGCGCAGGTGGTGGTGCCGCCGCGCCGTGCCACGTACACCGACGCGCCGAAGGTCTCTCGTCCCGGATGCTCGGACACGATGTCGCGGTCCTCGCCGCCGGTCAGTTCGCGGATGTGCCGGGACAGGCGGCGCCACTCGCGCGGGTCGGGCGTGTCGGGGTCCTTCCAGAACCGGTAGCCCTCCGCGCGCCGGTCGATGACCAGTTCCGCTCCCATCCTCCGGCACAGATCGGCCTTCTCGGCGGAGGAGACGACGCAGATCGGGGTGGCGCCGCCGGCGAGCGCGTACTGGGTGGCGTACGGGCCCAGCCCGCCCGTCGCGCCCCAGACCAGCACGAGGTCGCCCAGCTTCATCGCCGCGCCGTTCCGCGACACCAGCTGCCGGTAGGCGGTGGAGTCGACCAGGCCGTTGCAGGCGGCCTCCTCCCAGGTGAGGTGGGCCGGTTTGGGCAGTAGCTGATCGGCCCTGACCAGGGCGAGTTCCGCCAGGCCGCCGAAGTTGGTCTCATACCCCCAGATCCGGCGCCGCGGGTCGAGCATGGTGTCGCCGTGCATGGCCGAGCCGGCGGGCGGAACGTCCAGGCAGTGCGCGACGACGCGGTCACCCGGCCGCGGGTGCCGGACGCCGGGACCGGTGCGCAGGACCACGCCCGACAGGTCGGAGCCCAGAACGTGGTAGGGCAGGTCATGGCGGTGCCCGGCGGGGTCGCCGCGGGCGTACTCGGCGAGGGACCGGAAGGCGGGAACGGGCTCGGACACCGCGGACCAGACGGTGTTGTGGTTGATCGCGGAGGCCATGACGGCCACCAGGACCTCCCCGTCCGCCGGTTCCGGGACCGGCACCTCGTCCACGTGCAGGGAGGCGCACGGGTCGCGCCGATCCTCGGGCACTCCCGCGAACATGCCCGTCTCGTCCCGGTGGACGGTCAGGGCGCGGAACGAGTCCGGCAGCGGCAGGGCGGCCACGTCCTCGGCGGCGCCGCGGCGGTGGGGCCGCGCTATTCGGGCGGTGGGCCGAGCACCAGGCAGGCGTTGTGGCCGCCGAAGCCGAAGGAGTTCGACAGCACGGGGCCGGCGCCGACGTGGCGGGGGCCTCCGGTCACCACGTCCAACGGGCAGTCCTCCGCCCGGTTCTCGTGGTTGGCGACCGGCGGCGCCAGGCCTCGGGAGGCCGACAGCAGGCCCGCCACCGCCTCCACCGCGCCCGCCGCCCCCATCAGGTGGCCGAGGACGCCCTTGGGGGCGGTGACCGGAGGCGGCGTCTCACCGAACGCGCGCCGCAGCGCGTTGGCCTCGGCGGTGTCGTTCAGTTGTGTGGCGGGGCCGTGCGCGTTGACCTGGCGGATCTCCTGTGGCGGCACGTCGGCCACCGTCTCCACCCCGCGCACGTCCTCCTCCGTCAGGCTGATGCCGAAGGTCTCGGTCACCCCCTCGGCCAGCTCGGAGAAGTCGAGGCTGTCGGCGCCGAGCCCGGCGACCGGCCGCGCCTCCGGTGTCACCTCCTCCAGCGGCGCGGTGAACACCTTCACGCACGGCTCCCGCACCTGCCGGTAGATCTCCGGATCGAAGTCCTTCTCACCGTCGCTCACGGGTTCCTCCTTGGATCGATGTCATCTCCGCGGTCACAGGTCTCCCGCCGCCGGTCACGGTAGGGAGCCGGCCAGGACGGCGATGGTCGCCTCGGCCCCGCCAGGCGCGTGCCGTCGGGGCCGTACACGACGGCGGTCGCGCGTGCCCGGGTCGCCGCTCCGGGTGAAAGGCCGCCCTCCAGCGTGGGAGCGGTGGCCACGCACCGCAGCGGGCCGCCGTCCAGGCGCACCGGACGGCGATAGCGCAGCCTCAGCTCCCGGGTGACCGGGTAGGCCCCCGGCGGCAGCCGCGTCTGCACCGCGTATCCGCAGGCGGTGTCGCACAGCGTCGCGGTGACGCCGCCGTGCACGATGCCGGTGGCCGTCAGGTGGTCGGCACGCGGGGTGAGGGTGGCCGAGCCCGGGGCGGCCGCGGTGAGCCGGTAGCCGAACACGGCCGCGGTCGGCGAAGGGTCGGACCGTTCCGCGGCCAGCCTGCGGACCAGGCTGAGGCCGTCCAGGGAGCGCAGCTCGGCCAGCGGCTGATCGCTCACGGCCGCAGTCCCCCGTGACGCATGGCGCGCAGCACGGTGTCCCGGCCGATCAGCTCCATGCTGCGCAGCGGCCCCATGGCCTGCCCGAGCCCCTGCTCGCACAGCAGGTCGATGTCCTCGGCGGTGGCGGCCCCCGCCCCGCGCAGGCGCATGGCCTCCGCCACCAGCACGCCGAAGAGCCGGCTGGCGACGCTGCCCGCGACCGTGCCGTCGATCACCAGGCAGCGCATGCCCCAGCTCTCGATCACGTCGCGGGCTCCGCGCAGGGCCCAGGCGGCGGTGGCGGAACCCCGCTGCATCTCGCACAGCGGCTCGCGCGGCGCCGGGAAGAAGAAGTGGGCTCCCAGGAAACGTTCCGGATGACGGGTCAGCGCCGCCGCCAGATGATCGACCGGCAGGGCGGAGGTGTTAGTGGCGATCACGGTGCCGGGTGGGCAGTGCTCATCGAACTCGGCCAGTGCGTCCACCACCGTGACGCTCTCCGGCAACCGGGCCGCCCGCTCCACGGGCACCGCCCCCACACCAGGCAGCGGCTTCCCCCGAGCGCGGCGGCGTGGACGATCCCGACGCCCATCACCCCGGCTCCGACTACACCGACGACCTGCGCCACAACGCTCCTATTCCTCCATGCCGGACACACCCCCACGAACAAAGAGTATTCATATGACTTCGGATAGTGGCGAGCAAGGGTGGCAAAAGAGGATCATCGAAGACGCGAGCGAGCCGTGCCCGGTGGCGGCCCGCACGGTGCGTGCCGGTCACCGCCCCGGCCGCCCCCCTCCGCCCTTCCGCCCGGCCGGTATCTCACTCCTGCGAGGGAACCGGTTCGCCCGAGCGAGTGATCAACAGTCCTGGCAGGCCGGAGAGGGTGGGGGCCATGACGATCAAACTGATGCACGCGGCCCCCTCGGTCAGCGACACCCAGCGGCCCGTCCCGCGCTGGGCGCTGCGCACCGCCTACGCGATCCCGCTGCTCCTGCTGCCCTCGTGCCTGTGGCGGCTGCCGTTCGCCTTCCACTTCGAGATGGGCCAGGTCGACGACGGCGCGACCACGGCGCCGCTGTGGATCAGCATTCCCTACGTCTTCGGCCTCAGCGTGCTCACCGAGGTGGCGGCGTTGCTGTGCATCGGGCTGGTACGGGGATGGGGCGAGGTCGCCCCCGCCTGGATCCCCCTCGTCGGCGGCAGGCGCATCCCTCCGGCGGCGGCGATCGTCCCGGCGGCGATCGGCGGGCTGGTCATGACCGCCGTCACGGTGATGATGACGCTCACCTGGATCGGCGCCCTCGACGGAACGGACTACCAGAACGGCTGGTGGGAGGCGCTGGCGAAGGTCTGCATCAGTCCGATCGGCCTGTGGGGACCGCTGACGCTGGCACTGACCTACGCCTACTACGTACGCCGCTGCCGCCCGGCGAACACCGCATGATCCCCCTGGACGGCGGGGCGGGTCGTGCACGAGCGCGTCGTCAGTGAACGGGCGCCCGCCCGGTGGGGCGCCGAGGGGCGACGGCGTCCGCCCTCACCAGGCTCCGGGTGACGAGCCGCCGTGAGGGCGCGGCCGGGCCTTCTCCTCCGGGCGCCACAAATATACGATCATGTTCCTACAAGGGGGTGGGCATGGTCAGGTCGGGCGCCTGGATGATGGCCATCGGGGCAGCGGTGCTGCTGCTCTGGCTGGTCGTGGCCAAGGACGCGGAAGAACCCCGGTGCGGCTTCGAGCGGATGAGCCCCGGCGACTTCTGCTCCAGCCGCAAGTCCGGACCCCGGAGCTACGAGGAGAGCAAGCGGAACGCCTCGACCGTGGCGTCCGGAATGCTGCTGGTCGGCGGGACCCTCACGGCGGGTGGCGCGCTCCTGCTGGTCGGAGGCCGCGTGAGCGAGCGCCTGTCCGTCCCGAGGGCGCGGATGCGCGACCGGCGCCGGTCGCGAGCCGCGGCCCGCACCCCGCGGGCGCGGCTCGTACGGAAGATCCGCAGCACCAAGGTCCCGGTCGCCACGCGGGGCTGCAGCCCGCGGGAGGTCGACGCCCTCATCGACCGGATCATCGCGGGCCTCGAGAACCGGGGCCCCGCCGTCCGCGCGGGGGCCTCCTCGGGCGGGATCACGATCCGCCCCAGCTTCACGATCACCTCACCCGGCCTCGACACGGCCGCCATCGACAAGTTCTTCGCCGAGCTGGACGAGGCGATGGACCGGCTCTAGCCCGTGTTCCACCACCCTGGCCCAGGGCGCGCGCACCTCACCAGGTCCCGGCGGGCACGGCGCCACCTCGCCCTCTGGCCTGCGGGCCCTGGGCGCCGCGGGGTCACGCGGCGTGGAGTCGCTGGTCGTGGCCGGTGAGGGCGCGGACTTCGGCGACCAGGCGCGTGATCAGGGGCTGGGGGGCGCGGTCGGACCACACCACGGCCAGGTCGAAGCGCTCCGCGTCGGTGACCGGGATCCAGCGCAGGTTGCCGGGGGGCATCACCGTCTCCAGCGGTTGCGGGGCCAGCCAGACGCCACGGCCGCGGCCGACTTCCAGCAGGCAGTCCTCCACGAGGGGCACGAGCGGGCCGCGTGGCGCGGGAGCGCCGTCGGGCCGGGGGTCCGCGAGCCAGAACCGTTCGGCCTCCGGGGACGTGGGCTGAGCGGTGACGAGACGGCACGGCACAGGTCGCTGCCGCTGGTCTCGCCGGTCATGGCGGGCGTCACCACGGCGGTCAGCGTGGGGGCGCCGGCGGCCTCGGCGGAACGGCCTTGTCGCCGGTCCGCGTGACGTGTTCGCGTGGACCGCCGGAAGGCAGCAGGCCGCGGCTCCGTGCGGTGACGCGCACCGTCGCCGCCGGAGCCAGCCGGTACAGATGCCACAGCAGCCTCGCCCGCCTGGGGGCGACGATGACGGCCTTGTCGCGGGCGACACCGGCCAGGATGTCGTCGGCGAGCCGGTCGACCGGGTAGAGGCGGAGCTGGAAGCGCCGGGCGATCCGCCGCCAACCGTCCTCCATACCGGTCCGGGCCAGCCCCGCGTTGACGCGTTCGAGCAGCGGGGTGTCGGTGAAACCGGGGCACACCACGTTGACCCGCACGCCGTGCCGGGCGGCCTCGGCGCGCAGCGCCAGCGACAGCCCCACCACCGCGTGCTTGGTGGTCGAGTAGGGCAGCATGAACGGCACCGGCGCGAGGCCCACCACGGACGCGACGTTGACGATCTGCCCGTACCCCTGCTCGACCATCACCGGATAGGCGGCATGCACGCCGTGGACGACGCCGTGCAGGTTCACCGCCAGGACCCGGTCCCAGTGCTCGGCCGACAGCGTCTCGGTCCGCCCGGCCACGAAGATCCCGGCGTTGTTGAACACGTAGTCCAGCCGGCCGTCCCGGTCCCGCACCCGGTGGATCAGGGCCCGCACGGCGTCGGCGTCGGCGACGTCCAGCACGGCCGCGTCCGCCCCCAGCTCGGCGGCGGTGCGCCGGACCGCTTCGGCGTCGATGTCGGCGAGGGTCACCGCGCAACCGCGCCGCACCAGCCCGGCGGCGATCGCGGCCCCGATCCCCGAGGCCCCGCCGGTGACGACGGCGGTGGGCACACCGCCGGGCACCGCGCGCGCCCTCTTGCCCGGGCCCCTCATCGGGTCATCGCCGATCGCCGTCCTCCGGAAGCCTCCATGTGTCATCACGTTAGAGGCCGCCTTCGGCGTTGCCCAGCGGCCGGGCCGGAACCGACGATGATCTCTTTCACGCCCTCCCCTGAGATGGCCATGAACGAGTACAGGGGACGCGCCTCCCCAACGGCTCGCCGATGCAGCGGGCCGCAAGCCCGTTCCAAGGGCGGTCCTCATCGAGGCTGCATCTGGGAGAGCAGCCGCCGTCCGGTCTCCTTCATCTCCGGGCAGCTTCCTTCGTCGTGTTGTTCCCTGACGGCGGCGGTGATCTGGCGTCGGTAGTCGGCCGCGAGGTGGGCGCGCAACGCCTCCAGCACGGGGCCCGGCGGGGAGGGCGGTCGGCCCACCGACGGGGTGGGCATGGGGCGGGCGGGGGCGGTTCCGTTTTCCTCGGCCAACCACCGGGCGGCCGTCCGGGCGCTTGCCTCGAACCGGCTGAAACGTGAGCGCAGCCCGGGGTCGCTGGACGCCTCGGCCGGCCACCTTCCCTGGTGGGCCGCGTCTTTCGCGACGCGCAGCAGGGTCCGCGAAGGTCAGGTCGGCGTCATTGAACTGACAGCCGGTGGTGTCGGCGGGAGGTTCGGCGGCAGGCGCGTCCGCCGGCGCGGTCGGAGGTGAGGGGCGGGGGTGGGCGGTCGTGGCGCGGGTCGCGGGCCGTCGGCTTCGCTCCGCCGCGTCGGGGGAGGTGCGCCGGCGCCGGTGCGGCCGTGTTCCGGGACGATGCCGACCCGCAGGCCCGGGGCCTTCGCCGTCGTGGCCCGCACGTACACCTGGTGGGCGGTGACGTCCGTCAGGTAGAGGACCGGCAGTGTCAGCGGGATGGGGGCAGCGGGAGCTCCGCCGACAGCGGCAGGGGGATCAGGCCCAGCGCCTTGCCGGTGATGAACGTGGTCTCCATGACGACGCCGCCCAGTTCGAGGCGGGAGGCCCGCACGGTGAGCCGGTCGCCTCCGCTGAAGACGTCCTGGCGGACCCCGTGCAGGTCCGCCGAGGACATGCGCATGCGGAGCACCTTGCGGGGGCCGCTCGCGGTGGGGACAACCTTGACGCCGTCGAAGCGCACTCCCCGGCCGGTGACGGTGGTGGCCTTGAGAACGCTGGGATCGGCCGCGGCCACCACCCCGCCGCGGGCCCCCTGCCGTTCGGCGTCGGCCGGCGGGCCGTCGGTCACCGCCGCGCCGGGCAGGGCCCCGCCGAGCACGGGCGGCACGACCAGGCCGACGTGCCCGGCGGGACGGTCGCGGTGGCGGGGCCGGGTGGTCCAGGCGAAGCACCAGACCCCGCCCGCCAGCACCAGCAGGGCGCCGAGCAGGAACCCGCCCAGGTTGGAGGTGATCAGCGAGGCCAGCCCGAGCAGGATCGCGACCACCCCGAAGAACCCGTTCAGGAGCGGCTGGGCGAGCGCGGGGACCCCGACGGTCACCAGGACCAGGCCGACGACGTAGCCGGCGACCCCGGCGATCCCCTGGTGGACGACTGGGACGCAGCTACGACCTCCAGGCGAGCCAGGTCCCGGGGCCGCACCGCCCCCTCCACGTCGCCGGCGCCGCCGTCACCGACGCCTACAGCTTCGGTCCGGCCCCCGGCTGCGCGGTCATGACGGTGCTGGTGGCCCACCGGGAACGGTGCTCCCTCGGGGTGACGCTGGACGCCGCGGCCATCGCCGATCCGGTGGCGTTCATGCGGGCGCTGGACGAGGGGTTCCGGGAGGTCCTCGAAGCCGCCCCCCGACGACCCGCGACCGTCACCCCGCCCGAGCCGAACAGAGAACAGAAGGACTCCGTCGCATGATCCGCTCCTCCGGTCACCACGATCCGGCCGAGCACCTCGAACAACCACCCTCCACCGACGGCAGCGGCCGGCGCCCGACGAGCGCCTCAGGCACGCCCCGGACACCCTGGCGGAGCTGGAGAGGGCGATCGTCCAGATCAGGGAGGCGCTCCTGAAACAGACGAGCGCCCCGCGCTCCCTGGAGGCGATGCGCGACCTCCTGCTCGCCGCCCCTCCCGTTCCGCCCGCCGAAGAACCCACGGGCTCCCAGCTCACCGCCCAGGAACGCCGCATCCTCCCCCTCATCGGCCAGGGGCACTCCAACCGCCACATCGCCCGGACGATGGGCATCTCCGAGAAGACCGTCAAGAACCACATCTACTCGATCTTCCGGAAACTCGGCGTGCACAGCCGTACCGAGGCCGCCGTCGTCGCCCTCAAACACGGCTGGCTGGAACACGACCTCCACCGATGGCCCCCGGCAGATGGGGCACGGTCCCGCCCGGGCGCCCGTCCCGCTGCCCCTTCTGGCCTGATCTTGTGCCGTCTACCCTGTGAGTGGGCCACGGCACACGTGAGGAGACCCGGAGTTGCGCGCGATAGGTGAAGACCACTCCGTGAAGTTGCACCACAGGGTGAACTCACGCCAGGTCGGCGACACGATCGTGGTCAGTTACAGGGCGACTCCGATCAAAGTCCGGCGGCCCGCCCAGGGAAGCAGCGTCGTCGATGTGCGCTGCGGCGCGTGTGACGGCACGGTTCAGCTGCGAGTCCACTCCGTCCAGCGCACCAGGAGGGCACGGTTGCGCTGGTTGGGCCTCGTCGTGCTGGCACTGCTGGTCGCCGCGGCGGGGACGTACCTGCACTTCCGCTCCGATTGTCGGGATCCGATAGCCCTGGCCCTCGTGGCCCTGATGGCATGGATCCTCGGCCTGGCCGCCGCCGTTTTCTGGACTTTTCGCTGGCACCTGGAAGACGGCGTCCGCATCGCCTCGAAGTCGGCGGCGAACGCCGCACACGAGTTGATCCCGTTCGTCCGCTAGACCGGTGTCACCGGTGCAACGGCTGGATCAGCTCACCCCCGGACGCGGTCCCCGGGTGGCGCCGGTCGCGCCGCGGCCGCGGGCTCGAAACGCCTGACACACTCGGGCCGTGATGGATGTCGAGGAGTTCTGGGCCCTGATAGACGAGGCGTGCGCCGAGGTCGACGCGGTGGAACCGGACTTCGACGATCGGCGCGACGCGATCGAGCGCGCGTGCGAGGAGCGGCTCGTGAGCCGCACGCCCGCCGAGATCATCCAGTTCTCCCTGCGCCAGTGGCAGCTGCGCGACCACGCCTACCGGTACGACCTGTGGGCGGCGGCGTTCCTCATCGATGGCTGGTGGTCCGACGACGCGTTCATGGACTTCCGCGACGGCCTCATCTCGCTCGGCCGGCACTGGTACGAGCGCGCGCTCGCGGACCCGGACTCTCTCGCCGACCATCCGGCGGTGCGGGACGGCGGGAACGTGCTCGTCGCGAACGAGGACTTCAACCAGGTGGCCCACCGGGCCTACCGGCGTCTCACCGGTGAACCGGACGGCCTCGACAAGGCGCTGGAGGCCTCCCCGGAAGCCGGCCCGCTCAGCGCCATGACCGAGCCGGCCGGAGCCCGGTGGGACGTCGACGACGGCGATGAGATGCGCCGCCGCCTGCCCCGCCTCGCCGCCGTCTTTCTGGACTGATGCTCCAGCGGTGGACCCTGATCACGCTGGCGGGGCCGTGCGGAACGTATGACGGCTCGGCTCGCGTTGAGCCTGCCGGGTCCGTTACGAAGCCGGGGAGGGTGTCTGCGCGTCACCGGCGGTTCGGATGGTCACCGGGATCGGCGCGTCGCGGACGGGCGTGGTGACCATGGCGTGGAGCCGGGCGGCGGTGGCGGGGGCGGCGACGATGGTGGTGGGGGCGGCGCGGTCGGCGGCCAGTTCGACCAGTTCACCGGTGATGTGGAGGTCGGGCAGGTTCAGACCGGTGACGTCGACGGTGACCGGGCCGGTGACCGAGCGCAGGAGGGTGAGCACGGCGGCGAACGACTCGCGGTTGCCGGCGTCGGCCCGTCCGGTGAAGCGGATGCCGGGCGGGGTGGTGGTGCGGACGAACCGGAGTCCGGCTCCGTCCGGGCCGAAGGGGTGCACGGCGTGGACCCGCCGCAGGGTGGCCGGGTCGAAGTCGCCGCCTTCGAGATAGGTGTCGCGAGCGGCGCACACCTCCAGGGCACCGCGCTCGAAGGCCGCGGCGGCCCCGGGGAGGCGGGACTACAGCCAGGGTGACACCTGTCAGGGCCATACGCACGGCTTTCATCGCAACGTCCGCTGCGGTGTCAACGCTCCCGGTGGGCTGCTCCGGGTCGCCTCGGACGCCGGTTTCAGGATCGTTCGCAGTCGCCTCAGGGACCGGCGGTTGGCGTAGCCGTTCCAGGCGGGGTTGAGGAGTCCCCAGTTCTCGACGGCTCCGTGCCTGCGGCTGTATCCGGTGGACTGGGTGCCGTTCAGCGGCCAGTACGCCCAGTCCACGTCGGACGAGCGAGCCCATCGCACGAAGGTGTCGAAGAAGACCGTGCTCGCCCTGTCGCAGGGGGTCCGGTCATCCGAGGGCCGCTGGCAGCCTCCCCACTCGCTGACGTAGACCGGCGAGGTGTACGGCTTCCCCTCCTCCAGCAGGAAGGCCCATCGTTTCCGCAGCGTCGCGGCGAAAGCCGCGTCATCGCCGAGGTCGCCCGCGGGATGGAACCACGGGTAGTCGTGCGCGGCGTAGACCAGCCGCCCTGGCCTGCCGAGCCGTACGGGATGTTCCGGTACGCCGGACAGGTCCGCCTGGTAGTCGAGGCCGCCCACGATGATCAGCAGGTCGGGATCGACCGCCAGCACCGCGTTGCCGCCGCGCTCGGCCGCGGCCCGCCAGTCGGTGCGCCGATCGCCGCTCCCCCAGGTGGGCTTGAGCCCCAGGCCGGGGTCGGGCCGGATCTCGTTGCGCAGTTCGGCGCCGATGACGTGGGGGCGGTCGCGGTACCTGGCGGCCATCGCCCGCCAGTCGGCGAGCCAGGCGGACTCGGGGTACCGGGCCGTGTGCCACAGGCCGTCGCCGTGCTCCTCGTCGCAGCACCAGTCCCCTCGGCTGCGATGGTTGTCCAGGATGACCATGAGCCCTTGGCGACCCAGCTCGTCCACCACGGCGTCGAACACCTCAAGTCCCCGTTTTCCGGCGAGCGGCGGGTTGGCCGCCAGCCGCCGTGGGTCGATGACGGGGTTCCTTTCGACGAGTTCGTTGCTCCACGGCAGGCGTACGGAGTTCATTCCGCTCCGCCGGATGAGCCGGACGATCCTGGCCAACGGCTGCCTGTCGAGCCCGCCTACGACGAAATCGCTCGATTCGGCGCCATACCAGTTGACGCTCGCGATTTTCACCCGCCGGTCCCGGGCGTCCACGATCCAACGCCCCTTGGTGCGCAGCGGTGGGACCACCCCTGACAAGGCAGGTCCCGGCGCGTTCTCGTCGGCGTCGACGCGCGGTGCCATCGCGACGCCGAGAAGAACCGCCAACGATACGGCGAGCAACCCCAAAATCCCCGACCGACCGACCAGCCGCTCATGCATGCACGCACCCCCGGCGCGACAGGACCTGCTCGAATTCAGCCGGCCAATGATCGCATCACCGCGCCCGCAAAATTGTGCGACAGAGCCGTCCGTCGCGATTTCAATTCGGGAGAGACATGTTCATGGATGCCGCGATACAGCCGGACGCGCCCCATGAGGCGGCACGGATATTCCGGACGAATTCGCCCGATTCAAACCCATCGCTCCGCCGTGCCGCCTGTCCTTCGGGTGTCGGGGTCCGGGCCGGTCGGTCTCAGCTGGTCAGGACCAGCCACCTTCTGCCGTCGATCAGTTCGCGGGCGGCGTCGAGATGGCCGGCGTGGCAGGCGGTCTCGGTGATGACGTGCAGCACGAGTTCCCGCAGCGTGCGTGCCCGCCAGTCGGTGAACCGCTCGGGCCACCATGCCGGTGCGGCCTCCAGCGGGGTGGCGGCGATGACGGCGTCCGCGGCGTCGATCTCCCGCCGGTAGCGGTCGAGGACCGATGCGGCGGACGCGTCCCGGCCGACCCGCCACGCGTCGCCGGCCCGGCCGAGTCCGTCGATGACGGCCGGGTCGCCCGCGGCGACGGCGCGGAACCAGAACCGCTCGACGTCCAGGGCGAGGTGCCGTACCAGTCCCAGGCAGCTCCAGCCCGACGGCAGGAGGGGCCGCCGCAGGTCGTCCTCGCCGAGGCCCTCCAGGATGCCCTGGACGTGCCGTCGTTGCGTGTTCAGGGAGGCGAGCAGGGTCTCGGTCTCCGTGGTCATGGTCGGTCCGGCTCCTGTCGGGAGTGCTCGTCGGCGCGGTCGAGCAGCGCGCGGCGTTCCGGCTCGCTGTGCGCGGCGGCGGCCGCCCGCCGGAACAGGGCCGCCGCGCGGTCGCGGTCGCCGCTCCGGGCGGTGAGGTCGGCTTCGGCGGCGAGGGCGAGCGGATGGCCGTCCAGCGCTCCGCCCGCACGCGCCCCGGCCAGCAGCGCCAGGCCGGCCGCCGGTCCGTGCGCGTAGCCGTGCGCGACGGCGCGGTTGAGCTCGACCACGGGCGTGGAACGTATCCGGGCCAGCTCGTCGTAGCACCGGGCGATCCGCGGCCAGTCGGTGTCGGACGGCGACGGGGCGGTCGCGTGGCAGGCGGCGATGCGCGCCTGCAACCCGTACGGGCCGTCCTCGTCGATGCCGGCCAGGAGGTCGAGGCCCTCGGCGATCGCGGACCGGTCCCAGCGGGACCGGTCCTGCCTGTCGAGGGGGAGCAGCCCGCCCTCGGCGTCCCGGCGGGCGTCGCGGCGGGAGTCCTGGAGGAGGAACAGCGCCAGCAGCGCCGACACCTCCACCTGCCCCGGCATGAGCAGGCGCAGCAGCCGGGCCAGCCGGATCGCCTCCCGGGCGAACGCGGGCCTGCCGTCGGCGTTGTACCCCTGCGTGAACAGCAGGTAGAGCACGGCGAGAACGCCGGGCAGCCGCTCGGCCAGGGCCGCGCCGCCGGGCACCCGGTACGGGATCCCCGCCTCGGCGATCTTCTTCTTGGCCCGGGTGAGGCGGCGGGTCATGGTCGCCTCGGTGACCAGGAACGCGCGGGCGATGTCCGCGGTCGGCACCCCGCAGACCGTCCGCAGGGTCAGCGCCACGCGCGCCTCCAGCGCCAGCGCCGGGTGGCAGCACGTAAAGACGAGCCGCAGCCGGTCGTCCACGGCCTCCTCCCCCATGGTCTCCGGCCCCTCCCGCGCGGTCGGCGCGAGCGTGGCCAGCTCCTCCAGCTTGCGGCGCTCCACCGAGGCGCGCCGCAGCGCGTCGATCGCGCGGTTGCGGGCCACCGTCATGAGCCAGCCGCCGGGGTTGGCGGGCCTGCCCTCCCGTGGCCACCGCCGCACCGCCAGCGCCAGCGCCTCCTGGGCGCAGTCCTCGGCCAGCGTCCAGTCGCCGGTGACGCGGATCAGCGCGGCGACGATGCGCGGGTAGGCGTCGGCGGCCACCTCCGCCAGGTCGTCCGTCACCGCTCGGAGCCGGCGAACGGGCGCAGCTCCAGCCGTCCCGCCCTGGCCATCGGGTGGGCCCGGGCGACCTCGATCGCCTCGTCCAGGTCCGCGCACTCCAGGAGGTCGAACCCCACGATCATCTCCTTGGTCTCGGTGAACGGGCCGTCGGAGAGGATCAGCTCGCCCCCGCGCACGCGGACGGTGGTCGCCGCGGACTCCGCCGCCAGCTCCGCGCCCCGCAGGCGCCGCCCGCGCGCGTCGTTCTCCGCCACCCAGGCCTCGATGTCCGGCAGGTCCTCCCGGTCGGTGTCGGGCTCGGCGTCGGTGCAGACGAACATCATGTACTTCATCGCGTGCTCCTCGGATCGGCGGCGCTTCACCCTAGTGACGAACGGGAGCGACGATTCCGGACACGTTCCGCACCGAAGTCTCGATCGCCCGCAGAACCGGCGGCCGTCCGGGTCAGCGGGTGGCGAAGCGGGCCAGGCTGACGGAGATGATCTCGGGCCTGCCGCCGTTCTGGACCGGCGCGGCGGTCAGCACGTCCAGATGCTGGTAACCGGGGCCGACCACGTCGCCGGGCCGCGGGTCGGAGAAGCCGATGCCGTCACCGGCCTGGAGGTTGATGGTGGGGTTGGCCTTGATGCCGTCGTCGTGGACGGCGCCGTCGGCGACGCCGGGGGCGGCGGCCAGCGCGATGTCGGTGACGATCCTGGTGGGGAAGTAGTCCTCGGTGAAGTCCAGCGGGTGCTCCGACAGGCTCCGGGCCAGCTGCGCGATGGCGGTGACCTCCTTGGCCGGGGAGGTGAAGGGCGTGCCGTCCTTCGACCGGTACGGGAGCCCGGCGACGTCGTCGAAGTCGCGCCAGCCGTACAGGGGGCCGTTCGGCTCGTCCGGGATCGCCTTGCTCTCGGTGCCGAGGAGGTTGCGCAGGACCGGCAGGCCCGCCCTGGCCAGGTCGTTCGGCACGGGGAAGTCCTTGTCGACGACCCGGCCGCCGTCGAAGAAGCCCACGCTGGCCTGGATGAACGCCAGCGGCTGGGACTGGTCGTCCATGAGGCCGCCCAGCGCCGCCGCGTTGGTGAACCCGAAGTCCTGGACCCTCGGGGAGCCCCTGAGGAACGTCGCCAGATCCCTGGAGAACAGCAGCCGGTAGGTGGTGTCGGTGTTGAAGCCCGCCGGGATGTAGGTCGACAGGTCCGACCGTCCGCCCGGGTCGACGCGCGCCGCCAGACCCGCGATGGCCAGCAGGTTCATCGTCTCGGTGTTGATGACCGCGGGCGCCGACAGGGCGCGCGGGACGGCACCGGACTCCAGGCCCGCCCGCACCGCGTCCGCCCCCCGCTCGATGACCGGGACCAGCTCGGCCGGCACCTGCCCCTCCAGCCCGGGAAGCCCGGTCTGGATGCGCGTGTCGAGGGCGAAGTAGCCGGAGCACTGGTTGTACCCGGCGTCGGCGGTCGTGGACTCGTCCCCGTCGAAGTCCCACTCGGCGAAGTATCCGGTGAGGATGCCGCCGAGCGAGTGACCGCCGCACAGCATCTTGCGCTTGCGCGCCGCCGGGTCGGGCAGTTCGGCCGTCATCAGGTCGTACTGGTCGCGGACGGTCTGCGCGAGCCCGACGTTCTGGAGCCACCTCACCTGGTCGTTGGTCTGGTAGCCCGCGAACCTCCGGCCGCCGACCGGCCTGTCGCGGTAGTAGTAGTCGACGGCCAGGTGGGGGTCGCGGGCGGCGAGGCCCGCCAGCACGCCGGTGTTGTCCTCCAGGCAGTTGGAACGGCGGTCCAGCGCCCAGAACTCGACGTACTTCCCGTTTCCCGCCGCCTCGACGATCGTGTTGCGCGCGACGCCGTCGAACGCCCCGGCGCCCTCCAGCACGCCGGGCTGCGCCACCAGGATCCGGTCGGCCCCGGCGGAGGCGGCCGGTCCGTTCCGGTGCCGGAACCTCAGGTAGGAGAGCCAGTCGCAGTCCCGGGGGCGCGGCCCCGCCGAGGCGGGCAGCGGGATCCTCACCCGGACCACCGACTCGGCGACGTCGGTGATCGGCGAACTGGAGGCGACCGGCGTCTCGACGCGTTCGGGCGCGCCGGCCGCCGCGGGCACGACCCCCGCCGTGACGACGAGTGAGCCCAGGGCGGCGGCCAGGGCGCGTGGCGTGCGGCGAAGTGGTCGTCCCATCGGCAGCCCTCCAAAGGCGAGCCGGACCTCTTCAGCGAGGAAGGGGCATCGGCGAGTGGGGGCCATGGTGTCGCCAACAAAGCCGGTGCGATATGCGCGAATGAACGAAATCCGGATCGGTGGTTAGCAGTCGCACGCAGGCCCGGCCGCTGAACTGCGACGTTCACCCGCGCCGCACCGGGGCCGGAGTCGCGCCAGGTGCTGCCATGATCGACGGGTCGAACCAGCGATCTTGTGGAGGAGCGATGGCCGCGGTCACGCGTGACGATGTCGAGTGGGTCGGCGGCGACGGGGCGCTGGGTGAGATCTTCTGCCTCACCTTCATCAAGCAGGTCGACGAGGCCGAGGCGCTGTCGCGCCTGGGCGCCCTGCCGGACACGTTGTGCCGCCGCACCCTGCAGGAGGCTCACGAGGCGTACGACTCCTATGAGTCGGGCTATGCGGAGCTGGCGTTCGCGTTGGACCTCGGCACCTGGACGGTGCTGATCGAGCCCGACGGCTTTCAGGGTTCGCTCATCGAGCTGCTGACGGCGCTGTCGCGGGGCACCGAGGCCGTCTCGGTACAGCGGCACGACTACGCCGACCACGGCTTCGGTTACGCCGTGGACGGCACACTCGTCACCAAGTTCGAGCCCACCTGGCCCGATCGGCGCTGGGGCGCCGAGCCCGACCGTCTGCTGGAGCAGATGCGCGCGGCGGGTCTGGACCCCGACGTCGAAGACGACCACGTGTCGGGTGCCTACGTGAAGGCCCTGCTGCTGGCGGGCCTGATCACCGGCACCGTCCCGCACCCGGACGCTCTGGCCGGGGAGCTGCTGTCCGCCGAGGTCGAACCCTGGTTCAGCGCCGCCTCACCCCCGCTCTCCCACGGACCCACCGACCCCGAGATGACCGCGGCCCTGCGGGCCGCGCCGCCGCACCTGCTCCGCGCCGTCGCCGCGCGCGAGACGACGCGCCTGGCCACCGTCCTGAACCTGGAGGACACCCCGGGCCTCACCGAGGCGATCGCCGCGGCCGAGCGCGGCGAACCGGTCACGGTCTCCCCCGACTCTGAGCTGGGCGCCCACGTCCGTTCCTGGCTGAGGCGCTCGCGTCAGGCGGGCCGGTCCCTCAACGACCCGTCCGCCCGCTCCGAGATGAGCGACGACGAGCGCAACACCGCCTTCATGCTGGGCTGGTTCGCCGACGCGTTGAACGCCGCGTTGTGGCCCGAGCCGCACGCCGCGGCCCGCGCGGCGCTCCGCCCGCTCACGCAGGGCCCTCCCCCACTTCACGACCCCGTCCAGGAAGCCACCGTCCTGCGCGTTCTACGCGGTGAGCCGAATCCGAAATGACCCCCGCGAAAGAAGACCCGGAGCTGCAACGGCACCACGAACGCCGGTCAGCCACGCCCTCGGCTCAGGAAGCCAGGCACCTGCTCAGGAGGCCGGGGCCAGGTTCTGTTCCAGGCGGGGAATCAGGTCGACAAGGTCCTGCGACCAGCAGTTGTAGGCTCCCGCTCCGCCGGTCCAGTGCTTGCCGTCGCAGCCGGCCCCCCAGGAGGACCCGTCACCGTAGTTGACGTAGTGGTACGGATAACCGAGTCGGTCCAGGCTGGCCTTGGTGTTCTTGGCGGCGGCCTCGACCACGGATTCGACGAAGCTGTTGTTGCCCGTGTAGATCGAGATCCCCATACCGGCGAGGGCCCGCATGTTCGAGACGGGATTCCGCTGCGTCCAGTACCAGTCGCCTCCGTTGGCGCCCCACCAGTACGGCGAGCCGAAGATCGCGTCGCTGGAGACGACCGGTCCGAACCCCGAGCAGTTCCCCTCACCTGAACTCGCTCCGCCGCTGCCGCTGCTGCTGATCGCGCATATCGCGCCCGTCGCGTTGAGTTCGGTGGCGACGACGGCACTTCGGACGTACGCGAGGGACAGGTCGTTGGCGCCCGAGAGTGTGGCGACCTGGCTGAACAGGTCCGGCCGGCGCTGCGCGTAGTGCAGCGCGCCGAATCCGCCCATCGAGATGCCCGCTATGGCGCGGCCCTGCTTCGTTCCGATGGTCCGCAGGTTGGCGTCGATGAACGGGATGACCTGCGTGAGATGGAAGGTCTCCCATTTCTGCGCCCCGGCGGCGGTGTTCTGCATGAGCCAGTCGTTGTACCAGCCGCGCAGACCGCCGTCCGGAATCACGGTGATCATTGATGATCGCGCGATGGTGGAACGGATCGCCGGATAGGCCAGGGAGGGGTTGGTGGGATTGTCGCCCGTTCCGTGCAGCAGGTACAGGACCGGATACCGCTTGGTCGGGCTGGTCGCGTAGTCGGCCGGCAGGATGATTCTGATCGGATGCTTTCCGGCCACCTCGGGAGTGGTCACGGTGATCACGAAACCGCTCGCGGGGTCTTTGGGATCGCTCACCGCGTCCCCGACCACGGTGAGGCCGGATCCATCGGTGAATTCCGGTGCAACGACCTCCGCCCGAGCCGAGGGGGTGGTGAGAAAAGCGGCCAGGAGCACCGGCACGGCAGCGATGGACGCCCGCAAACGTTTCATTTGCACCCTTCGGGTCGGATCCGACAGCCGGATTCTCCCTACAAACAAACATGCATGTCTGCACGAGGGCAACCGCTGGATCGGCAGCTATCGCGATCAAGGGTGTGATGTTCGACACCGGCACTCGCGCCCGACCGCGGAACGATCGCGAACGTCGTCCCGGCCGTGCAGCCCGTTCCACTGCCGCTGCCCGGCGACCACGCCGCAACTGGTTCCCGTGACCCACGCCGGTCCCGGCGCAGCGGCCCGACCCTCCGAACGATAGGAGCCGAGCTGGGCCGATGCCTCCTACTCAGACACCACGAGTCCATCGCCATCGCGGCATGGGAGGCTCATGGGGACAGACGCGCACGCTGGCACACCGAGCGAAAGCCCGACCGGCGTCGGGACACCCGACGCCTCCGACGAGAACCAAGAAACCGCCGTCTGGTCACGCGAAAAGACCCCTGCGGGGGATCGGAGGGGGACGGTTCCGCCGCGTGGGTGGTGTCGGGTGCTCATCTCAAGGGCGACGTGCGCATCGGCAGCCGGGGCGCGGCGGAACCTCACGTTCTCGTTTCTACTGCTGGCCGGTGAACCTGACGGCGGGGTCGCTGGTCGCGCCCGGTCCCCACACCTGGTCATGGACGCTGGTGTCGCCGCGGAGGTAGTACAGGAACCAGGCGGTGAGCACGCGGCGGGTGATCGACAGCTGGGCGGCCCGGGTGATCTGGCCGCTGTCGCAGCCGAAACCGCTGGAGTCGATGAACCCGCAGTGGAAGCCGCCGACGATGGCGCGCAGCTGCTTGGGCGCGGGCTTGGCGTTGTACATGTTCTGCTGGTTCGACAACGGGACGATCGTGTCGTTGGTGCCGCCCACCAGTTGCATCGGCGCGGCCACGCGGGCGGCCGCGCTCACCGCCGAGGGGTTGGTCTCGGCGGCGGCCAGGTTGGCGACGGTGGTGACCGCGGGGTTCTGCGCGGCGGCCAGAATGCTGGCGCCGCCCCCCATCGAGTGTCCCGACAGGGCGAGCCGGTCGGTGCGCACATGCCCGGCCAGCCGGGACCCCGCGGTGGTGTCCTGGGCGACGGCCCAGGACAGCGCGGCGTTGAGGTCGAGGGCGAACGCGCTGTGGCTGGGGAACAGGCCGCCCTGGGACTTGGGCGCCACCACGATGAGCCCCCAGGACGCCAGGTGGCTGGTGGTGGAGGAGTAGGTGGTCACCGACTGCACGAAGCCGTGCCCGAAGGACACGACCGGGAAGCGTCCGGCGGCCACCGGGGTGTTCTGGCCCGCCGAGGAGGCGGGGTACCACATGCGGGCGGAAAAGGAGCGGCCCGCGGCGCTCACCGAGACGTCGGAGTACCCGACGGGATCGGGGCCCGGCGCCGACAGGTCGATGGCGGCGCGGGCGGGCGGGGACAGCAGTGCGGTGAGTGCGAGAAGCGAAACGATCAACGCTCCAATTCGTTTCCCCATGGGAAACTCCTTTTGCGAGGGGGGAACAGCGCTCTGATCGTTGATTCTCGGCACCAGCCTGTCAAGCCCCAATCTCCGGGGCGGGTTCGACGAGGGGGATGCCCCGGGAGGCGGTGGCGGTCCGGCAATGGGACGACCAGTCGTGGCAGGTCTGGCTCAGGACCGACGCCTGACCCCGGTAGCGGGCATGTGACAGGCCTGTGCAAGGACGGCGGTGTGTCGTTGGCGAACGGCTGGACCGCGACCGGTGGCGGCGCAGGCTTCGCGGTCTGGCCTGCGAAGGTGGGGGCCGGGGTGCGGATTGTCGTCAGGGGCCGCCTGAGGTGGGCGGAAGAATGGGAACCGCCCTGCCTGTCGGGTTACGACGGGCAGGGCGGCGTTCCTCTCTCAGGTTCAGCACTTGACCCAGTAGCCCGGTGAGGTCTGCTCGAGCGTGCTGTTGATGGCGGTGTTCCAGAGGCCGAGCGCCTGGTTGGAGCCGCGCGCGTAGGTGTTGCCCCCGGAGGTGTACGCGCGTGCGGCCACGGTGTGGGCGTAGTTGCTGGCGGTGATGCACTCCGGTGAGGGGGTGGGCGTCGGCGTGGGTGTGGGCGTGGGTGTGGGCGTGGGTGTGGGCGTGGGTGTGGGCGTGGGTGTGGGCGTCGGCGTGGGCTCGCCACCACCGTCGCCGCCGCCCAGGGCCTTGACCATGTTGACCACGGCGGCCATCTGCGGCCCGGACTTCAGCGGGTACCGGGCGGACTGGTAGCCCCACCAGTCCCAGCAGCCGCGCGGGTTCCCGGCCATGGTGGTGGCCTGCGGGTACAGGACGATCATGTCGTTGGTGTCGGCGTACTCGTTCAGGTACGCCTGGTCCATGAGCGCGTTGCCGACCAGGCCGTAGTACTGGTAGCAGCCGTGCAGCGTGACCATCAGCCTGCAGGGCCGGCCGCTCTCGCACGCCTGCGGGACATAGGCGAAGCCCTCCCTGCCCATGCTGATGCCGGTGGCGTTGCCTCCGGGCACGTGGGTGTTCTGGTCGAACTGGACGAGCTTGCCGCTCAGACGGGAGGCGGGTGCGTTCACGCCGCCGAACAGGTGGGTCAGCATCTCCCGCACCGGGTCGCCGCCGCAGTCGTTGACGTACGGCGAGGCGGTGGAGCCGCAGGAGCCGCGTCCGATCGGGCTGATCCACGCGTGTCCGGCCGGGGCGCCGGTGTTGTACCGCACGCGCGCGCCGAAGTCGCGGTAGTAGGTGGCCAGGTCGTCGTTGACCGCCCGGTCGACGGTCTGGTCCTGGCCGCCGTGCAGCAGCCACACCGGGTCGCCCGACAGGTTGGCGGGCGGGTCGACGGTGCCCTGGGACGCCCGCTGCCGGGTCAACTGCTCCAGCTCGCGCGGGGTCCGGCGCGGCGTGAAGGTGTCCATGCAGGCGTTGAGCGCGGTGCTCAGGCTGTTCTGCGCGCAGTCGTAGGGTCCGGCCGAGTAGATCCCGGCGCCCTGGAAGATGCTGGAGTAGGCGACGTGCAGCTGGTTGGCCATGAACCCGCCGGACGACAGCCCGCTGACGTAGGTGCCGGTGATGTCGTACTGCTTCAGGGTTCCCTGGGTGGGGGGCGGAACCGCGGCCAGGGCGATGGAGAGCGTCGCCACCACCAGACCGACGGCCGTCAGGACGGACAGGAGCGCATGTCTGAGTCTCACGTTCGCGTCACCTCCTCGGTGTGACCGCCAGTCTGAAGACGGCATGTGACCCGGACCACATGTCCCGAACACAGAATCGTGAGGCTGGATGTAGCGCGGACCACCATGTCGGGCGATCCGGAGGGGCTGGCCTGCGATTCGTTGGTGGGAGCCGCATCGTCACGGCCGCCTCGTCCGGTGATGCGCCTGTGCCCAGGCCGGTTCTGCGGATGGATCGACCGTTGCCGCCGGTCAGCGGCGGGTCTGGTGTGCCGGACACCGGCGCGGGCGAGTGGGGTCCAGGAGAACGCCGGGTCAGGGCTTGTCGGCGCTGGGGACGATGGTGAACACCTGGTCCAGGCCGACGAGGGTGAGGGTGCGCATCAGGTTGGAGGGGACGGCGGCCAGGATGATGACGGCGTCGGCGGCCCGCACGTGCTGGCGTGCGGCGAGGAGGGCGGTGATGCCGCTGGAGTCGCAGAATTCCAGGCCGGACAGGTCGAGCACCAGGCACTGCCCCGCGGTCAGGGTGAGCTGCTGGACGCGGTCGCGGAAGCCGGGGGCGTGGGTGTAGTCCAGATCGCCGGCCACATGCAGGACGGGCCCGGTGGCGGTGTCGCGGCGGGTGATGTCCAGGGGGCTCATCGCGGGTGATCCGTCGTCGGGCGGGTGCGGGAGGCGTCGGCCGGGACGCCCAGGGCCAGCAGGGCGGTGTCGTCGTCGAGGCCGTCGCCGAAGCCGTCGAGCAGTTCGGTCAGCGCGGTGATCGTTTGTCGGGGCGTGGCGGGGGCGTGTTCGTCGGCGAAGGCGTACAGGGCGTCGTCTCCGTACAGGTCGTCGCGGGTGGGGCCGGTGCGGGCCTCGGTGAGGCCGTCGGTGTAGAGCAGCAACGTGTCGCCGGCGGCCAGGACGGTCTGGGCGGTTCCGACGGACGCGGCGGGGAACACCCCGACGAGCATCCCGCCGGGGGTGGGCAGGAAGTCGGCGTGTCCGTCGGCGCGCAGGACCAGCGCCGGGGGGTGGCCGCCGGAGGCGAGGCGGACCGTGACGTGCCCGTCGTCGTGGCCGGATTCGAGAACGCCGAAGACGCACGTGCAGTAGCGGGGGTCGCCGCTGGCGGTGTACCGCTCGTGCAGGGCGTCGTTGAGCGTGGTCAGCGCGGTGACCGGGTCGGGGTCGTGGTGGGCGGCGGCGCGCAGGGTGTAGCGGGTCAGCGAGGTCAGGGAGGCGGCCTCGGGGCCCTTGCCGCACACGTCGCCCAGGAAGAACGCCCACTGGTTCTCCCCGACGGGGAACAGGTCGTAGAAGTCGCCGCCGAGCCGGTCGGGAGAGGCCGTGTGGTAGTGCGCGGCCGCCTCCAGGCCGGGCACGTCGGGCAGGGTGTCGGGCAGCAGGGACTGTTGCAGCACGGCCAGCGTGTCGGCCAGGCGTACCCGGTCGGTCTCGGCCTGTTTCCAGGCCTGTTCGGCCTCCGCCTGGGCCTGTTCGGCCTCGGCGCGGGCCTGCTCGGCCTCGGTACGCGCCCGTTCGGCCTCCTGGCGACGGCGCAGGAGCTCCTCTTCGTAGGCGCGGCGGTCTGAGGCGTCGAAGACCGTGGTGCGGATCAGCAGCGGCTCTCCCCCGCCGCCGTACTTGATCGCGGAGGAGACCAGCACCGGCAGCCGGCCGCCGTCGGCGGTCCTCATCTCCAGGGCGATGCCGCCCAGCTCTCCCTGCATGCGCAGCAGCGGCGCGAAGTGCGTCTCGTGGTACAGCCTGCCGCCGACGGTGAGCAGGTCGGCAAAGCGTTTCCGGCCGACGACGGCCCGGCGCTCCAGTCCTAACCAGCCCAGCAGGGTGGCGTTGATCTTGGCGATGGTGCCGTCCATCGTCGTGGACAGGTAGCCGCAGGGAGCCGACTCGTACAGTTCCTCGGCGCTGTCCTCCAGCAGCGCGGTGAACACCGCGTCCGTCCCCGCCTCGTCTCCGGTCGGCTCCCGCCCGCCGGTGCGGCCCGTCACGGGCGGGCCTCCAGGGACCCCAGGAAGTCCAAGATCGCTTCGGCGGTGGCCTCCGGCGCGCTCAACTGCGGGCAGTGCCCGGTGGCGTCGAGGGTGACCAGGCGGGAGGAGGCGATCGCCGCATGGACGTAGGCGCCGACCTCGCGAGGCGCGATGGCGTCCTGGGAGCACTCCAGCACCAGCGTCGGCACCCGCACGCTTTCGAGGTCGTCGCGGCTGTCGGACAGGAACGTGGTGCGGGCGAACACGCGGGCGATCTCGGGATCGGTGGCGCAGAAACTGTTGGTCAGCTCCTGCCCCAGCTCCGGCCGGTCCGGATTACCCATGATCACCGGAGCCATGGCCGAGGACCAGCCCAGGTAGTTCGACTCCAGCGAGGCCAGCAGTTCGTCGATGTCCTCGACGCTGAAGCCGCCGCGGTAGCCGTCGCCGTCGATGTAGCAGGGTGAGGGCGCCACCATCACCAGCGCCCCGATCCGCTCCGGCGCGGCCCGCGCCGCCAGCACCCCGACCATGGCGCTGACCGAGTGCCCCACCAGCACCGCCCGTTCAAGGTCCAGTTCCCGGCAGACCTCCACCACGTCCTGGGCATAGCCCTGGAGTGAGGAGTACCGCTCCCGGCTCCACGCCGACAGGTCCGAGCCACCGGAGCCGACGTAGTCGAACGTCACCACCCGGTACCGCTCGGCCAGCGCCGGCACGACCAGGCGCCACATGTTCTGGTCACAGCCGAAGCCGTGCGCCAGCACCACCGCCGGTCCATCGGCCGGACCGGTGACCGTGACGTTGTTCCTATGGCGGATGTCCATCTCCGCCTCCCCTCGCCTGCCCCGATACCCCCACAATACGGTTCTCGATCAGCGCTGCGACCCGTGCCCCGCGCCGCGACCTCCCGGAGCCCGGCCCCCGTTCGTTTCGCCTGGTCGGCGCCGTTGACCGCGGAGGACCGGCCTGAGCGGACGCCGGTGTTCCCGGGTCGCCCGGCAGGGGCGTGGCGCTCGCGGAGGCGAAAGCGCCTCGCCGAACGGGCTTCCCGCCCCAGCCGCGGGGGCTTGGCATCGGGTCGCTCCGGCGCGGCCGCAGCGGTCCTGACCAACTCCGCTCCTCACCCTGTGCGTCGATCGAGATGCGAGAGGTGATGTTCGGGGTGTCAGCCGCACACTCGCAGGAGCGATCGTGACGCCCGAATCATCTGGGTCCCGGCAGGGACTGCGCATTCCGCGCGCACCGTGACGCTCAGGCCTGGCCGCCACCGTCGCGGCGGGCATCGATCGGTCTGCTGGGGCCGGCCCACCCGCCGGTCTGGCCTGCTACGGCGGCGAACATCACGGATCGGCGGTCTGTCCGCCCTCGGGCTCCTCGGTGCGTCGGCTGCCGCCGTTCCCAGTGAACGGGCCAGGGGCGATCGGGCGGGGAGCGACCCTCTACGCCACCGCCTGGCACGTTCGGCCGACTCTGCCCGCGCCGCCCGGAAGGTGCGACCCGCCGCGTTCCAGCACACCACAGCCACGAAGGAGAAGCAGATGAGCACGTTGACGTTCGACCACGAGGCCACCGGCTAGGACTGCCGCACGCCCGCTGTCTGGCCGAGGCCGCCGACCTGGCGTACAAGGACGAGCGGACCGTCCGCCTGCGACCAGATGATCATCGTGGCGTTCCGCGGCACCGAGGCCCGCCAGATCCGCGACTGGCTGAGTGACGGCGGGGCGATGATGATGCCCTGTCCCGGCGGCAAGGGCCTGGTGCACCCGGGGTTCCACCAGGCGCTGGAGGCGGCCTGGCCGCAGATCCGCCAAGCCGTCCAGGACCTGCGCGATCGTGGGCGGTCGCTGTGGTTCACCGGCCACAGCCTGGGCGGGGCGCTGGCGATGCTGGCCGCCGCCTACGACCAGGCCCTCGAAGGCCGGGTGTTCAGCTTCGTCAACAACAACGACATCGTCGCCCAGCTCCCGCCCGCCCCGGTGTATGCGCACGTGGCCGCCGAACGCTACATCGACTCGCGCGGCAAGATCCACGACAAGCGCCCCGGCGGGCTGCTGGGCGGCCTGGCCGACAAGGCCCGCGGCCACCTGGCCGACCCGCTGGCGCCCGGCACCGATGGCATGGCCGACCATGCCATCGCCCGCTACATCGCCCACCTCACCCACGTCACCGGCTGAGAGGCCGTCGTCAGCGCGCAGCGTTCCGTCTCCGGCCACCTCCAGTGCGGGCGGGGGCGAGGGCGTGCCGAGAAGGGTGCCGCTGAACAGCGGCAACGCGTCCGGAATCCAGCACGGCCACCTGTGCCGGCGGAACCGGCCTCGACATCCGGACGCCCGGTCACAGCGCGTCGCGTTGTCCCCGCACGCCAAGGGTGAACCCGGCTCAGAAGGTCGATGAGGACTTCCCTGCCAGGTGTGGCGTGCCACACCTGGCAGGGGTCCGGTCCGGCCGCGGTGACGGCCCTTCCCGGGATTGACATTGTCGCAACCTATGACTCATCTTATTGAGACAACACTTGCGACAATCGGAGGTGGCGGCATGCGTCATCCGGATCACACAGAGGCTGGACGGTGGCTCGCCCTGCACGGCTTGGCCGACGCCGAGCCGTCCCCGCTGATCGCGGCGCGGCTGGCGGTGCGGCGGCGCGCCAAGGTCGTCGACAGCCTCCTGCTGGCTGCGTTCATAGTCGGCGCGGCGCTCACGCATGCGTTGACGTTGCCCGCCGACGTCACCTCCTCCTGGCCGCCGCTGCTGGTGCTGGCGGGGTTGGCGGCCGGGCTGCTGGTGGCGCAGTGGCTGCTGGGCTGGTGGGTGCGGCGCGTCGACCGCAGGCTCGGCGCGCAGTTGTCCCGGCGGGTGGCCCACCCGGTCGAGCTCGGCTGGCCGGCGGTGCTGGGTCGGCCGTACGCCCTGTTCGTGGCCGGCACCTACACCGGTGCCTTGCTGCTGGCGGTGAGCGTGCTGCCGATCTCGGACTCCGGCCTGCGGTCCGGCGCGGTCATCGTGCTGATCGGCCTGGCAGGCACGGGCGCCGGCATCATCATGCAACTGCACCAGGTGCTGGCGAGCCCGGCCGTGGCGCAGGACCAGGCGTCGCTCACCGCCGATGTCATCATGCGGGTCGAGGACGCCCGCGCCCTGGTCACCCCCAGCCTGGCGTGGGCGCTGCCGGCCATCTTCCTGCACGGAGAATCGCTCGGCTGGTGGAACGCGGTCGCGCTGGCGCTCGTGGTGGCGGGCGTCATCGCGCTCTGGCTGATCCAGCTCCGCGGCGCCGAGGTCGCGGAGGCGGCACGGCGGGCCATGGACACCCGATGATCGTCATCGACGCGGCCTCGCCGACGCCGCCCTACGAGCAACTGCGGGCCCAGCTCGCCAGGCAGATCCAGGACCGCTCGCTCGCCGTCGGGACCAGACTGCCGCCGATCCGCCGCCTGGCGGCCGATCTCGGCCTCGCCGTGAACACCGTCGGCCGGGCCTACCGGGAGCTGGAGGAGGCCGGACTGATCGAGACCCGCGGACGGGCCGGCTCCTATGTCTCGGCCGCCGGCGAGCAGGCCCGCGAGCAGGCCCACCGCGCCGCCCGCGACTACGCGGCGGTCATCACCAGCCTCGGCATCGACCCCGCCGAGGCGATCCAGATCGTCCAGGCGGCACTGGGCCATGCTTCAAACCCATAAGAACCACCGGCTACTCGCTCCTGCGACATGACCGACCACGCCCGGCCCCCGTGACGGGTGTGCCGAGACTCGTGAACAAAGCCAGGAGGCATGGGGCCGTTGCTGCTGCGGACGGGACGGCCCTGGGACGACCTGCACCCGTCGGGCTGGTCAGCCGGTACGCCGCCGGTGAGCGGCCGTGACCATCGTCGTAACGCTCGGCCCGCTTGAAGACCGTGATGATCTGCGTCAGGGTCGGTCCGGCCACCGAGGCCCCACCCGGGTGCCCGATGAGGTGCGGCCGCGGTCAGCGGGGGTCGATCGGCGTCAGCGTCCCGGTCGTCGCCTCCACCACCGCGGCGGCGTCCAGGCACAGATCCTCGCGGAACCTCGGCCCGATGATCTGAACGGCGTGGGGCAGGCCGTCGGCCGGCCCGACAGGCACCGCGACCGCGGGCAGCCCGAGAAGGTTGACCACCACGGCCAGGCGCATGGTGGCCGGCCAGTCGGCCAGCCACCGGGGATCGAGATCGGAACCGACCCGGAAGGCCGGACGCGTGCGAATCGGCGCGAGCACCAGCGGTGTCCGGCTCATCCACGCACTCCACAGGCGCGCGATGGTCGCCCGCTCCATCATCGGGTCGAACGCCTGCTCCCCGGCGGCTTGCGCCCAGATCGGCTCGTAGGTCTGCCAGAAGCGCACGAACCCGGGGGACGCGACCGTCTCGACAGGGGGCTGCTCCCGGTGCACCCGGCCGTAGCTCGACATGATCTGCGTGTAGATCTCGCTGGCGCGGGTCAGGGCCGGAGCCCGGCCTTCCTCGACGAGATAGCCCGCGTCGGCCAGCGCTTCGGCCGCGCGCCTCAGCGCGCCGGCCACCTGCGGGTCGGTCCGGACTCCGTCGGGATCGGTCACCACGCGGACCCGCACCGGCGCCGGCAGGGGCGGGCCGTGCAGGGGCACCGGCGCGTACCAGGGGTCCCCGCCGGGCCGTCCGCACATGTGGCCGAACGCCAGGCGCAGGTCCCGCACGTGCCGGGCGATCGGCCCCTGGACGCCGAGCAGCTGGAAGGCGAAGGGAGTCGGCCCGGCCGCCCGTTCCCCGGTCTGTGCCACCCTGCCCAGCGAGGGCTTCAACGCGCTGACGCCGCAGCACTGGGCGGGCCAGCGCAGTGAGCCCGCGCCGTCGTTCCCGATTCCCAGCGCGGACATCCCCGTCGCCACCGCGACCGCGTCTCCACCGCTGGAGCCGCCCGGGGTGTGCTGGGGGGACCAAGGGTTGACCGTCGCGCCGCGCAGCGCGTTGTCGGTGTGCCAGCGCATGCCGAACTCGGGCATGTTCGTCCGGCCGATCGGGATCGCTCCCGCCGCGCGCAGCTCGGCGACGCAGGGCGCGTCGGTGGCCGCCGTCGCCTCCCGCAGGGCGAGGACGCCCATCGTCGTCGCCGAGCCCTCGACGTCGATGTTCTCCTTGACCGTGATCGGCACGCCGCACAGGGGGCCGGCCGCCTCACCCCGCGCAAGCGCCCCGTCGGCCGCGTCCGCCGCGGCGAGCGACCGCCGCTCCAGCGTGACGGTGACCGCGTTCACGCGGGGGTTCACGCCGTCGATCCGCCGTAGGTGCGCCTCGACCACCTCCCGGCACGACACCTGCCCGCCGCGGACCAGCTCCGCCAGATCCCACGCGCCCAATGCCCACAGTTCCGTCAACACGCCCCTCCTCGGTGCCGGTGCCGGGAAATCTAGAAGCGGACACCGGAAAAGAGCAGTCTTGTGTTTCCCGGCGGCCTCAGCCGGTCCTCGCCGCACAGCAGAGGGGAAGGGAGGTCCCTCAGGGAATCCCGGCAATCCTCTTCATCCGATGCGGACCAAGGGGCAGCGGAAGATCTCGCGGGTCAGCGGCGGCACGTCGCGCCGAACACCAGGTGGCGCAGCAGCGCGCTGACCAGGCGGCGGGTCTGATCCGGCTCGGCTCATCGCGGTCGTCCAAGCGATCAGGGGCTGTCGCGAGGAGGGAGGCGAGAGACCGCCTGCCCTACGGAGGCTTCGCCGCTGTTCAGCTCCGTCGGCGGGTGACGCTTTGTTCCGCAGGATGGCCTGCGGCGCTGGATCGGTCGTTCAGGACGTGACGGGCTCGCGGTCGTTCTCGCTGCGGTCGTGCGGGGAACGATGCACGCGGCTGCGGAGCTTCAGCAGCAGGACCGCCAGCAGTGAGGCGACCAGGGAGGCGGCCAGGACCGCGGTGGCGGCGCGTTCGGCGGCGGAGGGGTCGTCGCTGGCCAGGCGTGCGACCAGCAGGCTGACGGTGTAGCCGATGCCGCCCAGGACCGCCACGGGGAACACGTCGGCCCAGCCCACCCCCGGTGGCAGCGCGCCCAGGCGGAACCGGACCGCCAGCCACGCCCCACCGAAGATCCCGATGGCCTTGCCGGCCAGCAGGCCGACGAACACTCCCTGGGCGACGGGGTCGCCGACCGTCTCGGTGATCGCTCCGAGGGGGATGCCGGCGGCCGCGATCGCGAACAGCGGCACGATGATCCCGGCCGAGACCGGGTGCAGCCGCCGTTCCAGCCGGGTGGCGGCGCACTCGGGCTCGCCGCCGACGGGGGTGACGGGGGTGAGCAGGCCCAGCAGGATCCCGGCGACGGTGGCGTGGACTCCGCTGGCATGGACGCAGATCCACACCGCGACCACCAGCGGGATCATCAACCATGCCGAGGTGACGCGGCGGCGCTGCGCCAGCAGGTAGCCGCCGCACAGGATCAGCGCCGCCGCCAGCCAGAGCAGGTTCAGGTTCTGGGTGAACAGCGCGGCGATCAACGCGATCGCGCCCAGGTCGTCCACGACCGCCAGCGACAGCAGCAGGACCCGTACCCCCGAGGGCAGGCCGGATCCGACCAGTGCCAGCACTCCCAGCGCGAAGGCGATGTCGGTGGCCACCGGGATCGCCCACGCGCCGCCCTCGGCCGCGCGGCCGCCCGACACCGCCAGAGCGATCAGCGCGGGGGTCAGCATGCCGCCGGCGGCGGCGAACATCGGCAGCGCCGCCGCCCGCCATCCGGCCAGCTCCCCGACGGTCAGCTCGCGTTTGACCTCCATGCCCGCGATGAAGAAGAAGATCGCCAGCAGGCCGTCCGACACCCATGCCGACAGGTTCAGGTGCAGGTGGAGCCAGTCGGGCCCCAGGCCCAGCTCGGTGCCCCAGAGCCGCTGGTAGTGGCGGGGGGCGAGATTGGCCCACAGCAGCGCCACGGCGGTCGCGGCGAGCAGCAGCTGCCCGCCGGTGGTCTCGCGGCGCAGGAAGTAGGCGAGCGCCTCGACCCTGGGCCCTCCGGTCCTGGAATCCCCGCGGGATCGGGACATGCTGAACGGGGAGGGCAGGCGCACGGGCGATCTCCTTCACCAGGTGACGGCAGCGACATCGCCGACCAGACTTCCCGGCACACCCTGCGCCTCGCACGCATTGCCATCAAAGCTACGTAAAGAACGCAGGCCAGTACAAGTCGGGATGGACGTGATCGATTCCCATGCCCCTCGTTGCGGCCCGCCCGAGGTTCGCGGCGGCGCGGCGGCTGATGGGGTTGGCCGGCAGTGGTTCCAGCGTGCCGTCCTCCTCGGCCCCACCGATGGCGCGGGCCCCACACCGATGCCCAGCACCGGCAACATGATGGTGAGCAGCCGCGCCTCCAGGAAGCCCCGGGCGAGGTCAGCGGCGTCCCGGCCTGGTGGCCGACCATCCGGCGGAAAGCCTCCGGCAGGCCGTCACCAGCTCGTCCGTGGAGGCCTGCCCCATCAGTGATGGCACAGCGCCACGGTGAACCGCACCAGACCGACCACGCCGGGCGACCACCGCACCAACGCCCGTCGCCGATCGGCCGGCGACCTCGTTCCCACCGCTGGAGGGTCAGAGACCGCCGGTGATCTTGGCGGCTCGGCCCATGACGCGTTCGACCGCCTCGGGGACCAGGAGGTCGAGCAGGTGTCCGGCGGTTCCGGCGGGGTGGCTGACGCGGGCCGGGCGGTGGACGACCGCGTGCGCGATCATGCGGGCGCCCGAGCGCGGTGTCATGGCGGGGAGCGCGCGGTACACGCCGGTCGGCTCGATCATCTCGGTGCGGACCAGGGGCATGTGGACGGTGGTCCACACGACGCCGTCGCGGCGGGTCTCGGGCGCGGCGGACCGGGCGAACGCGTCCAGCGCCGCCTTGGAGGCCAGGTACCCGGCGAACAGCGGCTGCGCGCCGACCTGCACGCCGAGGGTGGAGACGTTGACGACGTGGCCCCGGCGGCGGGTGCGCATGTGCGCGACGACCGGGACGGTCAGCCGGAGCGCGCCGAAGTAGTTGAGCCTCATCAGGCGTTCGGCGTCGTGGAGGCGGCCGGTGGTCTCGTCGAGGTTGCGGCGGATGGAGTGGCCCGCGTTGTTGATCAGGACGTCGACGCCGCCCAGGCCCTCGGTGGCGTAGGAGACGAGGGTGTCGACCTGGTCGTCGTCGGTGAGGTCGCAGGCGTAGGGGTGGGCGGCGCCGCCGCGCCGTTCGACCTGCTCGGCGAGGTCCTTCAGGAGGGCGCCGCGCCGGGCGACCAGGACCAGCTCGGCGCCCGCGCCGCCGAGCATCAGGGCGGTCTCGCGGCCGATCCCGGCGGACGCGCCGGTCAGCAGGACGCGGCGGCCCGCGACGGCGTCGCGCAGGGTGCGTCCGGGGGCGCGCAGCCGGTCGATCTGGCGGCGCGGGTCGAGTTCCTCGCCGACCCGCCAGACGAGGTCTCCCAGATCCATCGCGGTCCCTCACTCTCGTCGGACGGGCTCCGCCCGGTCGGCTCCCCTACCCCGGTACCGGAGGATGTACCCGTTTCCGGCGGGGAGCCCGGGGGTTGGCGGGCGCGCTGTCGGTGCGGCATGGCAGGGTGACCGGAAAACGGTGTTTCGGGAGGGGCGAGTGTCCGACGCGCATCAGGGGTCGCACGAGGGGATGGCCGACCCCCGGCTGGAGGCCGAGGGTGAGCTGAGCATGGCGCGGCTGGCGCTGGACGACGGCGAGCTGGGGCATGCCGCCGAGCACGTGGCGCGCGCCCTGGTCCACTCCCCCGCGCTGCCCGAGGCGCACGAGCTGCTGGCGCGCCTGGCCGGGCATCCCGGCGGCGGGCCGGAGCTGTTCGCGCTGGAGGAGCCGGTGTTCCTCGGCACGGTGCTGGCCCGCGCGCACGTGCTGGCCGCGCGGGGCGCGCACGCCGAGGCGTTCCGGCTGCTGGTGTCGGCGCAGTGCCACCAGCCGGAGGTCGGCTGGGCGGACGTGCCGTGGATGCGCGACCCGGCGCTGGCGGCGAAGCTGCCGCCCGAGGAGATCAGCGCGGGCGTGGTGCGGTTGACGGGCGTGCTGCCCGACCCGGTGCCCGAGGAGGAGCGGGCGGCGCTGGAGCCGTTCGCGGGGCTGGTGCGGGTCGCGGCGGTCGCGCACCCGGGCGAGGCGACCCTGCTGTGGACCGGGTCGATGCTGCTGCGCCGGGTCGGCACGGCGGACGAGGCGATCGACCTGGCGATGCGGGCGGAGGCGGCGGACCCGTCGTTCAACGCCGCGATGGCGCTCGGCTACGCCTACCGCGCCGCGCGACGCTGGGACGACGCCAAGCACGCCTGGCTGCGAGCCCTGGAGCTGGATCCGGACAACACCGCGCTGCTCACCGACATCGGCGAGCTGATGGCCACCGCCGGGCGGCCCGACGAGGCGCTGGAGTGGGTGGAGCGCGCCCTGCGGATCGACCCGGACTGCCCCAGCGCCTTCCCGACCGCCTGCGGGATGCGCTTCGACCGCGACGGCGGCCTGTTCCACCTGGTGGCGATGGCCGACCACCTGCGCGCCCACCCCGACAACGGCCACGCCGACCGGCTGCTGACCCACACCGCGCAGCGGCGGTACTGGCTCGGCCACATCCCCCGCCCCAGCGAGGCGGTCGTCAACGTGCTGCGGCAGATCACCGAGCAGGACCCGATCCCCGACTCGGTCGACCTGGCGCTGTCGGCGCTGGAGGCGCCCAGCGCGCTGATGGCGTTCGCGCACGTGGTGCCCGGTTCCCCGGTGATGGTCGAACGGTCCCAGGAGCCCGATCTGCGGCGGCCCGTCCCCGAGGTGTTCGACGGGACCCCGGTGGGCGGGGTCGCGCGGCGCGTGTGGGAGTACGACGGGCTGGTGGCGCGTCCGGCCGTTCCGCCGCCGTCACCGCAGGCCGTGGAGGTCGTGGGGCGTTTCGCCGGGTACCGCTGGCGGCATCTGCCCGCCGCCTACGACGACGCGGTCCACCTGTCGGGGCTGAGCCTGGACGACCTGCTGGGCCTGCTCGTCCACCCGCCGGTCGCCCCCGACCCGGCCGAGACGCCGGAGTGGATCCGGTCGGTGCAGGCGTGGGCGTGCCTGGGGATCGCCCACCACCGCGCCGACCAGCCCTGGGCCGAGTCCGAACGCCGTTCGGTCCTGGTCGACCTGGCCTACGGGCCCGAGGACTGGGTGACCGAGGCCGCGCTGCTGGCACTGGTCGCGGTCGCCTGGACGCACCCGGAGGCCCGCGCCGACGTCGCCGGGCTCGTGGCCTGGCGGTTCCTGGCCGCGCTGCGGGCCTCCCGGACCCGCGCGGTGACGATCCTGGACTCCCTCGCCTTCCTGGTCCGCGCCACCCCGGAGATCGACGACGACGTGCGCGGGGTGGCCGACGAGATCGTGGATCGTTCCGCCGGATAACGGGTCCGCGCGCCTCTTCCACACCGGCATCGTCGCCTGTCAAGCTGTCAGGCACAGCTCCACAAGGTGTTCGGAGGATCGAGGCACCGTGATCGCGAGACCGGACGGCGGCCCCCGCGTGGTCGTCGGGGTCGACGACTCCGCCGGGGCGCGCTGCGCCCTGTCCTGGGCCATCGGCGAGGCCCGGCTCCGGCGCCTGCCCCTGCTGGTCGTGCACGCCGCGCCGCTGCCGCCGCACGTGTCGGCGGCGGGGCAGCTCGGATGCGGCATCACCGAGGCGCTGCGCGGAGCGGGCGCCGAGCTCATCGACCGGCTGCTGGACGAGGTCGCCGGCGGCGTCCCGGCCGACGTGCCGACCAGCGCGCTGGCGCTGGTCGGCGAGCCGGGCGCGGCCCTGGTGCGGCTGGCCCGCGACGACGACATCCTGGTCGTCGGGCACGGCACGCGCGGCCTGCTGTCGCGGCTGATGCGGCCGTCGGTGCGGCTGCACTGCGCCCGCCGCGCCCGCGCCACGCTGGTGTGCGTGCGCCCGCCGACGCTGGAGTCGCTGCTGCGCTCGCTCAGCGACCACCCTCCCGATCGCGGCCTGCTGCGCCGCCTGGGACGCCGCCCGCGCCCCTGAGGTCCGGCGTCCGCGCGACCCCGCGTCCGGCGGGTCCCGCGTCCGGCGGATTCCGCTTCCGTGAGACGCTGCGCCCATGCGCAAATACGTGATCATCGGTGCCCAGGGCAGCGGCAAGGGGACCCAGTCGCGGCTGCTGGTGCGGGACCTGGACCTGGTGCACATCAGCGTCGGTGACATCTTCCGCTGGCACGTCCAGCACCACACCAAGCTCGGCGCGCAGGTCCGCCGCACCATGAGCGCCGGGGAGCTGGTCGGCGACGACCTGGTCGAGAGCATCGTGCGCGAACGCCTCGCCCAGCACGACTGGAACTACGGTTTCGTCATCGACGGCTTCCCCCGCAACGCGCGCCAGGCGGAGTTCTTCCTGGAGAGCTACGACATCGACGGCGTGATCCACCTCGACCTGCCCGACTCCGAGGTGCGCCGCCGCGTCCTGGCCCGCCGCCTGTGCGCCCGCTGCGGCATGGACTACAACCTGATCGCCCACCGTCCGGAGGTGGAGGGCCGCTGCGACGTGTGCGGCGGCGAGCTGGTGTCCCGGGAGGACGACACCGAGGAGGCCCTGGCCGAGCGGCTGCGCCTGTACCACGAGAAGACCGACCCGATCATCGAGCTGTTCGGGCGCAAGGAGTTCGTCTTCACGATCGACGCCCGCTCCGACGTCCACACGATCCAGCAGGAGATCCGCACCCGCCTGGGGCTGCCCGACTACACGCGCCCGTAGACGGGGACGGGGGCCACGGGGGCGGGCTCCTCGGCGAGGCCGATCCGCCGGTGCAGGCGGCGCAGCGGGCGGGGCGCCCACCAGTTGGCCGGGCCCGCCAGGCGCATCAGCGCCGGGGCGAGCACACCGCGGATCAGGGTGGCGTCCACCAGCACGGTCAACGCCATGCCGACGCCGAGCTGCTGGAGGAACACCACGCGCCCGGTGGCGTAGGCCGCGAACGACACCGCCAGGATGACGGCGGCGGCGGTGACCAGCGGCGCGCTGCGGGCGATCCCGGCGGGCACGGCCGCGACGGCGTCGCCGGTCCGGTCGTACTCCTCCTTGATCCGCGACAGCAGCAGCACCTCGTAGTCCATGGACAGGCCGTAGGCGATGCAGAACATCAGCAGCGGCACGCTCGGCTCGATCGACCCGGTCGGGGTGAAGCCGAGCAGCCCCGACAGGTGGCCGTCCTGGAAGACGAACACCAGCGCGCCGAACATGACCGTCAGGCTGACCGCGTTCAGCAGCGACGCCTTCAGCGGCGCGACGACGCTGCCGGTCATCAGGAACAGCACCGCGAACGTCACCACGACGATCAGCCCGGCGACCAGCGGCAGGCGTTCGGTGACGCCGTCGCGGTAGTCGGCCAGCTCGGCGGGGTAGCCGCCGACCCGCGTCGCGAACGGCGCGGGCACGGCGCGGACCTCGCGGACCAGCCCGACGGCGTCCCGCTCCAGCCGCCGTGAGGAGGGCACCACCGCCAGCCGGTCGCGCATCCGTTCCGTGGCGGCCTCCACCCGGCGGCCGCCGGTGAACGACCCGGCGGGCGAGTCGACCCGCACGACGCCCTCGATCCGCGACAGCCTCCCGGCGTAGGCGGCGATCCCGGCGGGGTCGCCGCCGCTCGTCACGACGTGCAGGGCGTCGGCCTCCTCGGCGGGGAAGTTGGCGCGGACCTGGTCGTACACCTGGCGGACCGGAGCCGAGCCGGGCAGCACGCGGTCGTCGGGCAGGCCGAAGCGGATGCCCAGGAACGGCGCCCAGCAGCAGCACGACACCGAGCGCCGCGCCGCCCAGCAGCAGGGGACGCCGGGTCACCAGGGCCGCCGTCCGGTACCAGGCGCCCGACGGGCCGTCGTCCGCGGGCGGCCGCCTGCGTTCGACGCGGCGGCCCAGCAGCGCCAGCGCGGCGGGCAGCACGACCGTGGCGCCGACCACGGCGGAGATCACCACCGCGACGCCCGCGTAGGCGAACGAGCTGAGGAACGGGAAGGGGAACACCAGCAGCACCGCCAGGGACGCGGCGACCGTCGCGCCGCTGAACAGCACCGTGCGGCCCGTGCCGCGCACCGTCCGCGCCACGGCCTCGGGCACCTCCGCGCCGCCGCGCAGCTCCTCCCGGAACCTGAAGATCATGAACAGGCCGTAGTCGACGCCCAGGCCGATCCCCATCACCAGGGCGATGTTGGAGGCGAACGTCGAGATCTCGGCGAAGCCCAGCACGCCGCGCAGCAGCGCCAGCGACCCCGCCACCGCGAACAGCCCGACGCCGACCGTCACCAGCGCCGGGACCAGCCGCCGGTAGACCCGCCACAGCATCAGCAGCACCAGCGGCAGGATCACCAGCTCGGCGCGCAGGAAGTCGCCGCGGGCCTGCTCCATGACCTGCCGGAACACCTCGTCGCCGCCGCCGACGCGCACCTGGAGGACCGGGCCGTCGCGGGTGAAGCGCGGGGCCAGCTCCGGCAGCACCTCGCGGCGGACCCGGTCGGCGTCGCCGGGCACCCAGGCCAGCACCAGGGCCTGGCGGGCGTCGGTCCCGCGCAGCGTTCCGGCGCTGCCGCGCGTCCAGTACGACCAGGCGTCGCCGACGCCGGGCCGGGCGCGCAGCTCCTCGGTCAGCGCGCGTCCGGCGGCGGCCGCGACCGGGTCGTCGACGGTGCCGTTCCGGGCGGTGACCAGCAGCGCCACGTTCGGGCTGCCGGTGGAGTGCTCCCGGGCCAGCACGTCGCGGACCCGCATCAACTCCGACCCGGGCGCCTCGAACCGGTTGAGCGACAACGCGCCGATCGTCCCCGCGCCGACCAGCGCCGCCCCGACCGCCAGCAGCACACCGGCGGTGACGATCCACCGCGCCCGGCGCACGAGTGTCCTTCCCAGCATGGGTTCCCCCGCTCCGATTTACGAGCGATCGCTCGTGTTTCGACCGGAGATTACGAGCAATCACTCGCGTTTGCAATACTCTGCTGACAGACGGGGAAGGGGCGGCGTTGGCGGACGAGGAGCGGCCGCGCAGGCGGCAGGCGCGCGGCGAACGGCGGATGGCCGAGATCCTGACGGCCGCCGCGCGGGTGTTCGCCGACATCGGCTACGAGGCGGCCACCACCAACCGCATCGCCGCCGCGGCCGGGATCTCGCCGGGCTCGCTGTACCAGTTCTTCGCCAACAAGGAGGCGATCGCCCAGGCGCTGGCGGACCGCTTCGTGGCCGACATGGGGGCGGCGCACCGGGAGGCGTTCGACTCCCTCGACTTCGCGGCGCTGGAGCTGCCGGAGCTGGTCGACCGGATGGCGGACCCGATCGTGGCGTTCAACCTGGCCAACCCCGGCTTCAAGGCCCTGTTCGCCCGCCCCGACATGCCGCCGGGCCTGGCCGCCGCCGCCCGCCCCATCCAGGCGGCGCTGCTGGGCCGCGTCGAGAAGATGATCGCCGTCCGCGCCCCGGACCTGCCCGCCGCCGACCGCGCCCGCACGGCCCGCGTCCTGGTCCGCGTCTTCCAGGCGATGATCTCGATGGTCACCGCGGCCGACGAGGCCGAACGCCCCGCCGAGATCAGGGAGATGAAGAAGGTCCTGCTCGGCTACCTGGAGCCGGTGGTGGGGCGATCGGGCTCTTGAGGAGTCGCGTCCACAGCGTCCGCGGGCAGGACGCGGCCGTCCGCGTGGACGACGCTAGTCTCCGGCCATGACGCTTGATGAGCACCTGGCGATCGTGGACGAGCTGCTCGCCTCGCCGTTCCTCGAACGGAGCGAGTGGACCGGAGGCGCTCTCAGCGGGCCCGGTCACCATGTGAGGGTCCTCGAAGCCAGCCAGGACTTCTGGGAGAGCCGCGACCCTGAGATCACCGAAGCCGCCGAGGAACGGATCGACTCCGCGCTCCAGGCGCTGGCGGAGGTGTTCACCACGCGCTGGGGCGCTCCCGGAAAGATGGACCTGGAACCGTATCTGGAGAGCACGGCTCCAGCGCCTGAGCCCATGGCGCAGCTCTGCCTGCTCAGCTCCCAGATGCTGGTCTGGCGGCCCGCGGCGGCCGATCGGTGGGTCGGCCTGTGCGTCGGGCAGGCCGACGCGGAGTTCCCCATCGAGCTGCGTGTGGTCGTCGCCGACGTTGCGATCCTGGTCGAGCCGAAGCCGTGACGGGTCGCGCCGCCAGTGAGGGCGAGCGTGAAGGGTTCCGGCTTCCCGGCGGGGCTCGTCGGGTCCGCCTCAGGTGGTGTGGGGCCTTCCCGCGCCGCGTGGGGCCAGGACGGCCCGCAGTCGCTCGACCGCGGTGATCAGCGTGCTGTCGTCGACGGCGAAGCACACGCGGATGCGGCCGGGGGCGCGGAACGCCTCGCCGGGCACGACCGCCAGACGGGCGGTGTCCAGGAGCCACGCGGCGAGGTCGGCGCCGCTGGTCCAGCCGCGGTCGCGGAGCAGCGCGCCGACGTCGGGGAAGGCGAACATGCCGCCGTCGGGCAGCGGGCAGTCGATGCCGTCGATCCCGTTCAGCGCCCGCACCAGCAGCGCGCGCCGGCGGCGGTAGTCGGACGCGGCCCGGACGGGGGTGGCGGTGTCGTCCAGGGCGGCCAGGGCGGCCCGCTGGTTGACCGTCGGGACGTGGGTGATGGTGCGGGACACGTGCAGCCGCGCCGAGGCGATGACCTGCGGCGGCGCGGCGAGCCAGCCGACGCGCCAGCCGGTCATGGCGTGTTCCTTGGACACGCCGCCCACCACGACGGCGCGGCCGCGCAGTGAGGGGGCCGCCCGCAGGATGGACCGGTAGGTCCCGGTGTAGTCGAAGGCCCGGTAGATGTCGTCGCTGATGACCCAGACGTCGTGCCGCCGCGCCCAGTCGGCGATCTGCCGCAGCCGGGCCTCGGGGTGGACGGCGCCGGTGGGGTTGCCGGGGCTGGAGAGGATCACCGCCCGCGTGCGCGGGGATCGGCGGGTCTCCAGGGCCTCGGCGGAGAGCCGGAACGTCCGGTCGGTGGCGACCGGGACGGCGATGCCGCCGGCGGCGGTGACGGCCTCGGCGTGGCCGGGCCAGCCGGGCGCGGCGACCAGGACCTCCTCGCCGGCGCCGACCAGGGCCTGGACGGCCAGGAAGAGGGCGTGCTTGGCGCCGAGGGTGACCTGGACGTCGTCGGGGGTCCAGGAGAGCCGGGTGTCACCGGCGACGGCGGTGGCGACGCGCTCGCGCAGGGCCGGGTCGCCCTGCGCTGTCGCGTAGTGGTGGGTGGCGGGGTCGCGGGCGGCGTCGACGGCGGCCTGAACGACCACGGCGCTGGTGGCCGCCTGGGGCTCTCCGGCGGCCAGGGTGATGACGTCCACGCCCTGGGCCCGCAGCGCCCGCGCCTTGTCGGCCACGGCGAGGATCGGGTTGTCGGTCATCGTCGTCACCGCCCGGCGGCTTCGAAGCCGTCGTGCAGCTCCAGGGTGCTGCGGCCTTCCCGCAGCCGCTCCATCAGCTCCCTCTCGTGGGCCACGCGCGCGTCGGCGCGGTCGAGGATCGGCCGGGTGTCGGACGCGGGAAGCGCCACGACTCCGTCGAGGTCCCCGACGACGAGGTCACCGGCGTGGACGACGACACCGCCGACGGTGACGGGACGCCCCAGGACGCCGCGGAAGTCCTTGCGGGTGCCGAAGATCGCGTTGTTGCGCGAGAAGACCGGGAAGCCCAGCGCCTGGATCTCCGCCGCGTCCCGGACGCCGCCGTCGATGAGCAGGCCCGCGATCTCGCGCTGTCGGGCGGCCACCGTGAGGATCTCGCCCCAGTGGCCGAAGCGGGCGCCGCCGACGTCGGCGACCAGGACCGAGCCGGGCGGCGCCTCCAGGACGGCGTGGTGCAGGGCGAGGTTGTCCCCGCCGGCGCCCTGCACGGTGAACGCCGGGCCGCACAGCCGGGCACCGGGCCACAGCGGCCGGATCCGCGGGGAGAGCGCCACGGGAAGCCCGGACGCCTCGGACAGGGTGGCGCTGGAGTGGCCTCGGGCGAGGTCGTTCGTGCTCACGAGGGGTCCTTACGGGTCTGTAGGGAGTGGTAGCCGTGCCGTGCACGCGCCTCGGCGAGGGTGGCGCCGCCGAGGACGGCCTCGACGACGGCCTCCTCGACGCGGTCGATGCGCCGCGCGATGTCCGCCACTTCGTCCCAGCGCCCGGCCGGGACGGCCACGGCGCCGTCGTCGTCGGCCACGAGGACGTCGCCGGGGTGGACGAGGACGCCGCCGATGGTGACGGCCGCCTGGACCGCGGCCACCCGCACGCGGTCCTTACCGGTGCGCATGAACCGGGAGACCGACCAGATCGGGTAACCGGCGGCGGCCGCGACGGCGACATCCCGGCAGGCGCCGTGGATGACGGTGCCCGCGATGCCGCGCTCGCGGGCGGTCCGGCTCATGATGCCGCCCCACACCGTGCAGTCGGTGCGGCCGGCGTTGTCGATCAGGACCACCGCGCCGGCGGGGACGTCGTCCAGGAAGTCGCCCACCGTGCCGCCGGTCTCGCCGACCGGTTCGTAGGTGACGGTGAAGACCGGTCCGGCCGTCCGCTGGCCCTGGCGCAGCGCGCCGATGCCGTGGAGGGACCCGGGGAGCCCGAGCGAGTCGAGGGCGTCGGAGACCGACGCGGTGGACAGGCCGGCGGCGAGGCGCGAGGCGGCGGTGGGGTCGCTCATCGGCCTACCTCCCCGTCCTCGGTGAGGCGGGCGTCGTGCATGGCCCGGGAGAGCGGCGCGCCCGCGCGCACCTCGCCGGCGATGGCGCGTTCCCGGGTGACGATCGCGGTGGCGATCCGCACCACTTCCTCGGCCCGCTCGCGCGGGACGACGGCCAGGCCGCTCTCGTCGGCGACGACGACGTCGCCCTGCTCGACCGTGAGCCCGGCGACGCCGACCGGCTCGCCGGTGGAGCGCTGCCGCAGCCTGCCCCGCGCCGTGGCCGGGACCGAACCCCGCGCGAACACCGGGAAGCCCAGCTCCCGGGCCTCCGCCACGTCGCGGCACGCGCCGTCGGCGACGACACCGCGAACACCGCGAAGGGACGCGCCCAGGCTCAGGATGCCGCCCCAGCACGACACGTCGGTGCGGCCCTGGTTGTCGACGACGATCACGCTCTGGTCATCGCACCTCTCGACGGCCGTGGTGATGATGTGGGCTCCGGCGGGTCCTTCGGCACGCGGTTCGAGCCCCACGGTGACGGCGAACCCCACCACCGCCGCGGGACCCCACACCGGACCGATGCCGCCGACGCCGCAAGGAAGCCCGAGCCGGTCGAGGGCGTCGCTGACCGCGGCGGAGTCGAGCGCCGCGAAGCGGTCCAGGAGAGATGAGTCGCTCATGCCCTCCACTTCAGCAGCCTCCAGATATATTCGGAAGGTCTGATCACCTCTCTCAGTAAGAGGCCGAGCGAATCATGGTTGAGATCCGGCAGGCCCGGTACTTCGTCGCGGTCGCCGAAGAACTCCACTTCGGACGCGCGGCGCGGCGGCTGCGGATGTCCCAGCCGCCGCTGTCCCAGGCGATCAAACAGCTGGAGCACCAACTCGGCTGTGAACTGCTGCACCGCACCCAGCGGTCGGTCGCCCTCAGCCACGCCGGAGCGGTGTTCCTGAACCACTGCCGCGCCCTGATCCGGCAGGCCGAGGAAGCCGAGGCCGCCGCCCGGCAGGCCGCCACCGGGCGCGGTGGACGGCTGAGCCTGGGCGCCGTCGCCTCGGCTTTCTCCTGGCCCCTGCCGCTCGTGCTGGAACGCTTCCACGCGGCCCTGCCGGACGTCGAGATCCGCACCCAGGAGATCGACACCCACGAGGCCGCGAAAGGACTGCTCGACCACTCGCTCGACTGGGCCATCGTGCGCCAGACCGCCCCCGTGCGCGGCACCACCGCGACCTCGCTCTTCGCCGACCGGTTCGTCGCGGCCCTGCCCCCGCGCCACCCCGCCGCCGAGGCCACCGGCCCACTGGACCTGGCCGACCTCGCGGACTCCCCGTGGGTGTGGCTGCACCGCCACATCTCGCCCGACTACCACGACGCCATGGCGGCCCTGTGCCGGGCGGCCGGCTTCAGCCCCGCCCCGGCCCACTGGGCACGGTCGGTGACCTCACAGATCGCCATGGTCGAGTGCGGGCTCGGCGTCACCGTCGTGCCCGCCGCGGCGTCCGCGCCACGCCCCGCCGTCCGCTTCAGACCGCTCCGTCACGCGACGGCGACCATCGAACTCACCGCGATGACGAGATCCGCCCCCGGCGCGCTGGCCGAACGCCTCACCGCCATCACCGTGCGACTGACCGCGGCGCAGGCACCACCCACCGCAGCCGGTGGGAGCCCGTGTTCAAAGCCGGATTGATCTGGTCTGGCCGGGGTGACCGGCACCATCACCAGCAGGTCACGGGGGCCGACCACGACGTGCCGCTCGCGGCCGTTGATCTTCTTTCCCCCGTCGTAGCCGCGCTCGATGCTTGGCGGCCGGGCGCGGGCGGCGTTGCGCGTGCACCCGGACCTGTTCACGACGCTGGTCACGGATCTGGGTGATCACACCGGCTCGGGTCCAGCGGGCGAAGAAGCCATAGACCGTCCGCCAGGGCCAACAGGCCACCTACATCCGCTCAGCCCGGTCGGCCAGGCCACCAGCCTCAGCAGGAAGGGCTGACGTTCGCGTCCTGTTCCGCAGGTGCCGGGGTCCGGCCGGTCTCGGGGCGGCGGCGCAGGTAGTAAGCGCCGGCGAGCACGAGGACGACCGGTCCCCATATGCCGATCGGGGCGGTGCAGATCATCGCCAGTGCCTTCCACCAGCCGTTGTCGTAGGAGATGTCGTCGCCCACGCCGAACACGGTGAGGTGTTGCCCGCCGTCGATCGGCACGGAGCCGAACACCGCGGTGAGGATCAGCCCGCCGAGCACCGCGGGGATGACCGCCGCCAGGGGCCGGACTCGCCTGCCGCCGACCAACGGGATCCAGGCGGGCGCGACCTCACCCCAGCGGCGCACCAGCCCGATGCACAGGAAGGCGATCAGCTCCGACACCACGCTCAGCGCGAACACATACGGAATGCTCACCCACAAACTCGGCATGCCGGCCTCGTGCTGCTGTCCCATGTCGAAATGGAAGGCGAAAGGCAGCCGCCACAGGCAGGAGGGCAACAGCAGCAACGGCATCGCATAGGCGAGTCGCAGCACCCGACGCGGAACGGGCCGCTCGGTGTCGCCGCCGGCCGGGGCGGTGTGCAGGATCATGCGCACGAACGTGTCGATGGCCATGGCCACCAGCGTTCCCTCCCGCCCCGCCCTGGTGATCACCCGTGCCGGGCGGGACGCTCCCCCGCCCGGGTGATTCATGTCCGCGAGACTGCGGCGATGGCGAATCCGGTGCCGCTGACCTGGACACGGGGCGGCGGTGGGCGGCTGGCCTACACCACGGTGCCTATCACCAGATCGCCATGGTCGGCGCCATCCGCTACCAGGTCCTTCAAAGCCCTCCTGAGCGCCGGGTTCAGAGACAGGCACTGACGGCCGACGCGGAATACCGACCGCGCGGACGGTCTCGCCTCCGGTTCTGCCCAAGCAGGTGCCCGGCGTTCCGGCATCGGCGTCGCCGCCGCTCTCGTCCGCCTCCGCTGACTCACCGCATGAGAGGACCCCTCATGCGGGAGGGGCCGTCTGGGAGGAGGCCGGTGACGGGGCCAAACCGGCGAGAGCGGTGTCCACGATCGCGTTGATGTGCTCCTCGTCGGGGAGACGCTGGCGTATGAGATAGCGGTAGTAGATGGGGCCGTAAAGCAGCTCGACGACGAGGTCGGGAGCCAGGTCCGGGCGGATCTGGCCCTGGCGTTGCGCGAGCTGGATGCGCTGGACGGCGGCGGCCACCAGATGGCTGATGAGACGGTCCCACAGGGCGCGGGCGAGTTCGGGGTCCTGCTGGGCCTCGCCGATCAGCGCGGCGTAGTGGGGGCCGATGTCGGGGCTGGCGATGCTGCCGGCGACGGTCACCATCTGCGTTTTGAGATCGGCGGCCACGTCCGCGGTGTGGGGGAAGGCGACGTCCGTCACGGCGGACACCAGCCCGTCCAGCAGGACGGCGGACTTGGAGGGCCACCACCGGTAGATCGTGTTCTTGCCGACCCCGGCGCGGGCGGCGATGCCCTCGATGCTGAGCTTGCGGTAGCCGACCTCACGGCAGAGGTCCAAAGCGGCTCGCACGATGGCCCTGGCTGACTCTTCGCTGCGGCGTTCCGGTCGTCGGGGTGACATGACCCCAGGATAACCATCAGGCGGCACGGATCGTTCCGTCTTGACTGCGCGCGAACGATGCGCGCATACTTCAGGCGGCACGGAGCGTTCCGTATCGCTTAGCGTGGCGGCGCGGCCCTCGCCCCCACCGCCTGAAAGGTTGCAACACGTGGAGTACACCCGCCTTGGCCGCAGTGGCCTTTCCGTGTCCCGGCTCGTGCTCGGCACCATGAACTTCGGGCCCCAGACGGCCGAGAAGGACAGCCACACGATCATGGACCGCGCGCACGAGCACGGCGTCAACTTCTTCGACACCGCCAACGTGTACGGCGTGGAGCCGGGCGACGGCGTCACCGAAGAGATCATCGGCCGGTGGTTCACCACCGGTGGCGGACGGCGCGAGAAGACCGTCCTGGCCACCAAGCTCTACCTCCCGACGGGCGACTGGCCCAACGAGAGGTTCCTGTCGGCGCTGAACATCCGGCGCGCGTGCGAGGCGTCCCTCAGGCGCCTGCAGACCGACCACATCGACCTGTACCAGATGCACCACGTCGACCGGGACACGCCGTGGGAGGAGATCTGGGAGGCGTTCAGCGTCCTGCGCCAGCAGGGCAAGGTGCTCTACTTCGGCTCCTCCAACTTCGCCGGCTGGCATATCGCGCAGGCGCAGGAGGCCGCCCGGTCCCGGCACCTCCTCGGCCTGGTCAGCGAGCAGTCGATCTACAACCTGATGAACCGTTGGGTCGAGCTGGAAGTGCTGCCCGCGGCGAGGCACTACGGGCTGGGCGTCATCCCGTGGTCGCCGCTGCACGGCGGAGTGCTCGGCGGCGTCCTCCGCAAGCAGAGGGAGGGCGGCGCCTCCCGGGGCGACTCGGGGCGCTCGGCCGCCACGCTCGCCCGGCACCGGGAGACCATCGAGGCGTACGAGAAGCTGTGCGCCGAGCTCGGCGAGGACCCGGCCCACATCGGGATGGCGTGGCTGCTCGCGCAGGACGGCGTGACCGGGCCGATCATCGGACCGCGGACGGTCGAGCAGCTCGACGGCTCGCTGCGCGCCCTGCGGATCACGCTCGACGACGGCACGCTCGCCAGGCTGGACGAGCTCTTCCCCCCGCCCGCGCCCAACGGGGCCAAGCCCGCGCCCGAGGCGTACGCCTGGTGATCACACCCCGGCGCGGCGGACCGGCCGGTGGAACAGCCCCCTCGAACGAAAGGCAGAACCTTGACCGCACCGGAAGTCGCCTTCGGCTTCGGCACGCACCCCGGCATCGACGACGCGCAGGAGCTGCTGCGCATGGCGCAGCTGGCCGACCGCGCCGAGCTCGACCACTTCTCGCTCTCCGACCACCCCTACATCGGCGGCCGCCTGGACGCCTACGCCTCGATCGGTTTCATCCTGGGGCGTACACAGCACATCTCGGGCTTCGCCAACGTCACCAACCTGCCGACCCGGCCGGCCCCCGTGCTGGCGCGGACGCTGGCATCGCTGTCGGCGCTGTCGGGCGGCCGCGTCGTGCTCGGCATGGGCGCGGGCGGGCTGTGGGACCGGATCTCCGACATGGGAGTGCCGCGGCTGTCGCCCGGCGATGCCGTGGACGCCTTCGAGGAGGCGATCGTCCTGGTCAAGATGCTCTCGGGCGGCGGCCCACCGGTCACCTACCAGGGCCGCCACTACCAGGTGAACGAGATCGAGCCGTCTCCGGTGGCCGCGCCTCCGGTGTGGACCGGATCGGTCGGCCGAAAGTCCCTGGCCGCCACCGGCCGGGTGGCCGACGGCTGGATCCCCGGCCACGCGGCGGACTGGCTCAGCGAGCGGTACCGGGCGTCGCGCCCGGTCATCGACGAGGCGGCGGCGGCCGTGGGCCGCGATCCGCGCGAGATCCGCACGATCTTCAATTTCCCCGGGCGCGTCACCGACCGGCCGCTGCCCGCCACGCGTGACCGCGAGGGCCGCTGGGTCGGCGGTTCCGTCGGCCAGTGGACCGAGGAACTGACCGGCGCCGTCCTGGAACACGGCGCGTCGGGCTTCACGCTCTTCTCGGCCGGCGGCGGAACACCCGACCTCGTCTCACTCGGCCGCTGGGCCGACGAGATCGTCCCGGCCGTCCGCGAGGCGATCGCGAAGGACGAACGCGGCTGAGCCCTCTCATGACGCTCACCGGGCCAGGTGGATGACCTTGCTTGCATGGGTGCGGCTCATTTCCAGGGAAGTGATGGAGTCCACCGCCGTCGGCAAGTCGAAGTTCCCGGCCGCCTGGGCGGGTCGCGGCATGCGGATGAAGGTGCCATCGGCGAAATCTGGTGAACGGGCACGTCCCGCCGGTCGTCCGCGGCGGGGTTTCGGCTCAGGCCGCCGGACCGCGGTTCGCGAGCCACCAGGCGCGCACCCGCTCCATGGACTGTTCGTGGTGGCGAGCGATCGGCGCCATCGTCCGAGGGCCGTTCTTGAACGCGGTCACCGAGGTCCGGCGTCGCCTGCCCGCGTGGTCCTGCCAGGAGATCTCGGCGTCCAGGACGTGGACGGCGATGACCCGGTCGACGGGCACGCGCGCGGTCCTCAGGTAGCCCCGAACGACGATCTCGCCGGGCCGGCAGACGACGCCCATCAGGAACCCGCGGACCGCCAGCACCACCCCGAAAGCCAGCATCGCCAGCGTGACCACGACGGCGACGGCCATGCCAAGGGCGGAACCCTCCGCCAGAGGTTCCAGGACCGCCCCTGACACGCCTATGGCGGGGAGGACGGTGACGCTGAGGAACGCTTGGGCGACGCGGGTCACGAGCCTCGGCCGGAACGTCGGTTCTCCCATGGGGATCGGACGTCCCCTCCCCGTCCCCGGTTTCGCTCGATGACAGCGCGTCCGCCGTCCGGCCTTGGGGGAAAGCGTCCCGGGCCGGACGGCGGTAGGCGTCAGGTGGAGCTGTCCGAGGTGGTCCGCGAGGGTCACACGTGCTTGGTCATGCCGCCGTCGATGAGGTACTCGTTGCCGGTGATGTTGCTCGGTGAGGCGAGGAACGCGATGAGGCGCGCCACCTCCTGCGCCGTGCTGAGGCGGCCGGTGGTCACGCCGAACCCGCCCATCGCCTGCTCCACGAACGCCTCGTGGGGGACGCCCTGCTCCCTCGCCAGACGGCCGACGAAGCCGTCGGGGTCGGTCCACACCCCGGTGTCCACCGGTCCCGGCGACACGGTGACGGCCCGCACCCCCTGGTCTCCGAACTGCTCGGCAATCACCTTGGTGAGGGCGTTGAGCGCGGCCTTGGAGACGTTGTAGTCGGCGGGCCCGGCGGTGAGGTTGCGCGCCCCGACCGACGAGACGTTGATGATCGTGCCCTTCCGTTCGACCAGGCTGGGAAGCGCGGCGCGGCTGGCTCGCAGCGCGCTGTAGAAGTGCAGGTCGAAGGTGTGCTCCCAGGCGTCGTCGGGCAGTTCGAGCAGGTTGAGCAGGACGCCCTTGGCGAAGTCGTCGGTGTCGCCGACCCCCACGTTGTTGACGAGCAGGTCGATGCCGCCGAGCTCGTCGATGGCCCTGTCGATGAGCCGGGCCGGTCCATCGGCGGTGGCGAGGTCGACGGTCACGGGGACGGCGCCGGTCTCCTTCAGCTCCGCCGTGATGGTGCGCGAGCCGGTGACCACGCGCATTCCCTCGGCGAGCAGGGTGCGGACGAGCGCCAGGCCGATGCCCTTGCTGCCGCCGGTGACGACCGCGGTCTTGCCTGCCAGTTGCAGATCCACTGGGTGTTCTCCTTGTGTCATGGCCGCGGCGCGGCCAGGTCGGGTGCGGGCCGGTGCCGGTGCGGTCGGGCCTGTCCCGTCCGCGGTCGCAGCCCGATCCAGACCAGGGCCACGCTGATGACCGTCACGGCCACGTTCACGCTCAGCGCGAGGCGGATGCCGGTGAGCTCGACGCTCCGGGTCGCGGCGACCGCGCTCAGGATCGGGATGCCGACGGAGACGGCCACCTGCTGGGTCATCGTGGTCAGGCCCGTGGCCAGGCCCTGCTCCTCGTCCGGCAGGCCCGACGTTCCGGTCACCGTGTACGCCACGATGGCCGCGACGTGCCCGAAGAAGCCGACGAACAGCGCCGGGACCAGGACCACGAGCGCCGTCCGGCCGGTGCCGAGGAAGACCAGGGGAAGGGTGGCGAGGCCCTGGACGAGCATGGCCGTGGTCAGGACCTCGCGGGCGCCGAAACGTCCGACCAGACGTCCGGCGATCACTCCGGCCGCCACCGCGGCCAGACCGGGAACGCCGAAGACCAGGCCGGTGGCCAGGGGTGAGAAGTCCAGGACGCGCTGCAGATACAGCGTCAGCAGGAAGATCATCCCGGTTTCCATGGCGAAGATCACGAACCCCGCGTAGTTGCCCCACTTCACCGTGGGCCGCCGGAGGATGCGGACCGGGGCGAGCGGCGCGGGCGCCCTCAGCTCGATCATCCAGAACGCGGCGAGCAGCACCGCGCCGAGCCCGGCCGCGATGACGTTCCTCTCGACGATCGCGTAGACGACGGCCAGCAGGCCGCCGGTCACGGTGACCGCACCGGCGAGGTCCGGCTTCGCCCGCTCGGGCGTCCGGCTCTCGCCGATCACCAGCGGCGTGCACACCAGCACCAGCACGGTGACCGGAATGTTGATCAGGAAGGTGGCGCGCCAGCCCAGCAGGCTGACCAGGGAGCCGCCGACCAGCGCGCCGACGGTGAAGCCGCCGGACAGCAGCGCGCCGTTGAGGCCGAGGGCGCGTTCGCGCGTCGCGCCTTCCGCGAACGTGGTGGTGAGCAGGGACAGCGCCGCGGGGAGCACCATCGCGGTGGCCAGGCCCTGCAACGCACGCGCGGTCAGCAGCACCTCGGGGCTGGACGCCAGGCCACCGAGCAACGACGCCCCGGTCAGCAGGACCATGCCGGCCATGAACAGCCCGCGGCGGCCGAACAGGTCCGCCAACCGGCCGAAGAGCAGCGCGAAACCCGCCGAGGGCAACGCGTAGGCGGCGGTGATCCAGGGGTACTCCGCCACCCGCATCCCGACGCCCGCGCCGGTCTCCGGGAGCGCGACGTTGAGGATCGAGAAGTCGACCGACACCATGAACCCGGCGCCGAGCAGGACGAGCAGGATCACCCGCTGCTTGCCGGTGAAACGTGTCGGCGAGGTCGTGCCATCAGACATGAGGCGTCTTTCTCTTTCGTGGACCCGTTGACGGGCACGGGTGACGAGTCGCCGGGCTGACCGGCTCGTTCGGTGACGTGGGGTCTGGGATCAGGGCATGGCGAAGCCCGTCCACGGTCACGGGGTTCCCGCAGCGATGAGCGCGGGTGAAGGACGGGTGTGAGCGCGGCGGCCGGGTGACGACCGTGGGCACGCGCCATCGGCCGGATCGGCCGGTCCACCGTCGGTCAGGTGAGGGAACGGGGACGGAGCGCTAGGGGGCGTCGCGCTCCGCCGCTTCGGCGATGCGTTTGATGTTCGCCAGCCGGCGGTCCCAGTCGGCTGCGAGCGAGGCCATCCACCGCGCCGTCGCGTCCAGCGCCGCGGGCCGCACCGCGTACCGCACCTCGCGTCCGACGCGGCTGCCGCTCACCAGCCCGGCGGCGTCCAGGGTGGCGAGGTGCTTGACCACCGCCTGGCGCGAGACGGGAAGGCGCGCGGCGAGCGTCGTCGCCGTGGCCTCGCCTTCCGCGGCGAGCAGATCGAGCAGCTGGCGTCGGGTCGGGTCGGCCAGCGCGGCGAGGACGCTGTCGACCGCCTGGACGTCGCCGCGGTGTTCGGCCGTCACACCGGTGGCTGCTCGGCGCGCTTCTTGAAGGCGTCGAACACCTGGGCCCAGCCGGTGGTGTTGGACCGCCATGCCTGCTCGCGCGACTTCTGGGACGTGTTCAGTGCCGCGAACCCGCTCTCGACCACGCGCAGCCGCGTCCTGTCGCCTTCGGTGCTCAACGTGAACTCCACCAACGTGCTGTTGTCCTCACGCAACTCTTCTCCGGGGAACGCGCTCGTCCAACGGTAGGCCACGTACGTCGGCGGCTCGACCTTCTCCACGCGCACCCGGACCTCGCCCCCATGGGGGGTGTTCGTGATCAACGACGCGCCCTCCGTGGCCACGGTGCCCGCCACGGCCGCCTCGTCGGCCACCCAGAAGCCGGGCTCGGCCACCAGCGACCACACCCGCTCCAGCGACGCCTCGATCAGGGTCTCACGTTCGATCCGGTCCTCGTTCATGAGGTGACTCCTTCTCGGTCTCCTTTAGTGCAACTCCAGAGTTGCACATGGATTCCCGAGGAGCAACCCTCCGGTTGCACTTCGGTCGGCGAGCACCCCGTCGGGACGGTGCGCGCGCAGGCGCCGCACGGCATCGCATGGCGGCTCCGCACCGGAGTGAGCCGGTGGAACGCGCCTGGCCGCCACGGCCAACCGGCGTTCGACGCGAGCCTCGGTGGCGCGTCCCGCCGGGCGGGCGCCGACCCCATGAGTCGGCGCGCTGACCACAGGCGTTCACCGTCCGGGGCGGGATGGCGGGCGTGTTCATCGGCGCGGACGACGGCGAGGAAGGCGTGAGCGAGCATGGCCAGGGTGACCCGGCGGAACCATGAGGTGAAGCGTCGGACCTGGTGCCCGTCCAGTCCGGCCAGGCCCCTTTCCGGCCTGGAATGTCTCCTCCATCCACCATCTCGACCCGGCGACGCGGACCAGGGTGGTCAGGGGCAGCGGAGCGGGCGAGTAGCAGCGGTAGCAGGCGAGTTCACCGGTGGTGCGGTTGCGGCGGATCACCAGCCGGTGACAGCCGGGCTGGGGCTCGGCCAGGTCGATGACGGCCCAGTCGTAGAAGCGGTGGTCCTTGGCGCCGGCCCCGGCCGACAGCTTCTGCCAAGCTCGCTTCGGTGCCCTCGCGGCCAGGGCCGTCCGCACGGAGCTTCCCGGCGCTGGTGGTCGCTTCGGCCGAGCAGGCGACGGCGAGCACGTAGCCCACCTGGCGCTCTTCCAGCGCGGACCGTAGCTTGGGGTTGCCGCCGTAGACCTCGTCACCCGCGGCCCGGCAGCGGTCCGGGTCGCACGTCCACGAGCGCGGAATGTACAGCTCCCGGTCCACCGCCGCGTGCCCGCGTCGGCCTGCGCGTTTTCGATCCTCCCGGCGGTGCCGGTGTACTGGCGCCGGACACCGACGGTGTGCGTGCCCTTGTTCACGTCCCCGGTCTCGTCGACCACCAGCACCGCATCCTGGTCGCCCAGATGCTCCAGCACATACGCACGCACGTCATCACGCACGCGGTCGGCATCCCACCTGGCCCGGGCGAGCAGGTGCTGCATGCCGTCCGGACTCGCCTCCCCGGCCAACTCGGCGATCGACCAGCAGTTCTTGCGCGGCAGGTCCGACAGCGGCCCCAGCACCAAGTCCCTCACCCGGCGCCGGGGCTCCACCCGCGCGAACCGGCCCGCCATCCGGGACATCGCTGCCTCGAACGCCTCCTGCCAGCGGGCAGGGTCCACGCTGTGACCTGCGGCCACCGCACGAGCGTTTGCCTTCACACACCGATGATCAGCGGTGGCCGTAACCGGTCCACCAGCAAGATCACGGTCTACCGCTGCGGTACCAGGTCGCGCTGATACCAGGGGCCTGACCTACCACCGAGGTCGGCCGGGTCGGCCGGGTCGGCCAGGACAAACCCGGCCTTGATCAGCACCCTCTGGGACGCGACGTTCTCGCGGGAGGTGCCCGCCCGCAGGGTGCGCAGCCCGTGCCGCGCCACCGCCAGCCGGCACAGCTCCCGGACGGTCTCGGTCGCCACGCCGCGTCCGGCGACGTGCTGCGCGACCCGGTAACCGAGCTCAGCAGTGCCGTTCTCGAGGTCGTACAGGTTGAACCGGCCCAGAACCGAACCGTCCTCGGCAACGAGCAGGTAGAAGGCGCAGATGCCGGCCTCCTGCTCGGCCAGCAGGGCGCCGTACCGGTCGGTGAACTCGTCGAAGAAGTCGTCGCCGCGGTCGGGGACCGAGGCAGCGAAGTAGGCGCGGTTCTCCAGCTCGAAGGCCAGGACCGCCGGGGCATGGCCAGCATGCAGCCGCTCCAGCTTGGGCACCGCCCGACCCTAACCGGATGGTGGCCTCAGATCATCTGAGTTTCCGCCAGCGGCGGACGATCCCAAGACCAGGGCATGTAACGATCTACGGCTGGAGTACCAGAGGGCGTCCTGCCGCTTGCACCGCTGGGAGGAGCGGGGGTCGGCGGCGGTGATGGCGCGTCCGGCCGGTGCGCGGGGCCGCGATGAGGCCACCACGATCATGGCCTCGACGGGAGCCGGGTTCCGGCTACCGATCGAGGCCATGAGGTTCGGTGCCGGCCGTCGGCGCACCCGGTGCGCCGACGGCCGGCCGCGCGGCTTCTTGCGGCATCGGCCCTGCCGGGCTAGCCGGTCTGTCGGGCGAGGACCGGGCCGGACTCGCCGTTGCCCTGCATGCCGATGATGACGGCTCGCTTCACCCGGTTCTTGAAGGTCAGCTGCGTGAAGGCGGCGCCCGAGTACCAGATCGGCGGGCTGGACTGGTTGACGCCGGTCACGTCCTGGCCGGCCAGGAAGAAGGCGGCGTAGCTGTTGGTCGGGACGGCTCCGCAGCCTCCGTGCAGCACGGTCCTCTGGATCGTCGTGGTGCAGCCCTGCGCGGTCGGCGACGTCGCCTTGGCGGCCTTCGCCTTGGCAGCCTTCGTCTGGAGCCTCGATGCCAACGCCGGGTTGGCCTTGGCGGCGGGCAGGCGCACGGCCGGGACCTTGTCGCCCTCCCGGGCGAGGGTCTGGCCGGGCGTGCCGTCGTCCTGCACACCGACGATGGCGGCTGACTGCACCGGCTTCTTGAAGGTCAGCTGCGTGAAGGCGGCGCCCCAGTACCAGATCGGCGGGCTGTACTGGACGGCTCCGTCCTCGTCGACGGCGACCAGGTAGAAGGCGTCGAAGTCGGTGGCGGGGGGCGTGGTGGCGCAGCCTCCGTGCACCTCCTTGTCGTCGATGGCGGCGATGCACGACTGGCCGCCCTGCGTCGCCTTGGCGGCCTTCGCCTGGAGCTTGGCCCCCAGCGCCGGGTGGGGGTTGCCGGCGGGGCGCTGCTCGGCGCTGGCCGCGGTCGCGTTCACACCGAACGTCAACCCGGACGCGATGGCCAGGCCAGCGGTGACCGCCATGACTTTCGTTTGGTTGCGCATGATGGTTCCTTCGAGTGGGAGCTTGAGCGTGATTTCTCGGAGGGGACGAGTTCTGCTCGAGTTCGTCGTCTCGTGTCGAGGACCTAGCTTCCGTACATGGCACCTCCCGCAGCGCGTTCGAGTTGTTGTGGTGTGGCTGACGGAGAACCCTGGCCGACCCTGGCGCCATCGCGGCTCCGCTCATTACAGGCGTGGTCGTTGCCGGAGATGTGATCGCGAAATGGACGGGCGCCGTGGGCGGCCGGATTTGTTCACACTGCGGGCGTCCGCGCATCGCCCGCAGGGATTTGCCGTTTCTCCCCAGCCGACCTGGAACGGGTCCCGTTCCTCAGCGGGTCGGCCGCAGTTCCGATCCCGTTGGGGCGGGCGGCCCGATCAAGGGCATGTGTTGTCGATGACGTAGTAGTTCGCGCTCTTCATGCGGAGCTTGGTGGTGCGGGAGGCCAGGTTGTAGCCCATGTACTGGTGGGAGCCGTTGGCGTAGGCCCGTCCCCAGACGGCGCGGGCGCGACCGGCCTGAACGTGGGTGGGGTTGGTGGCGGTGTAGCAGTCACCCGGCGGCGTGGTGGGCGGGGTCGTCGGCGGGGTGGTGGGCGGCGTGGTGGGCGGGGCGGTGCCCTCGTGCTCGACGATGAACTTGCGCATCTCCGCCAGCGCGGTGGAGTTGAGGACGATGCTGAAGTGGTCGGGCGCGGTGACGCCGGTCATCAGGTAGTTGTGGTGAGCGCCCTCGAGTTTGGCGGTGTCGTAGGGGGTGGCGTTGATGTCGTTGACCGACCGCACCGTCATGTAGGCGACCTTGTCGCGGTGGGGCACCTCGGTCCCGGAGTTCAGGTCGCGCAGGAACGGGGTGTCGGCGGATTTGAACTGCTGGCAGGACACGTACTGCTGACAGCCGTTGTTGGTGGTGCCGTGCTGCGGGCCGGCGAAGCCGATGTACTGCGACACCTTGTCCTGGCCGCCCAGGTTCTTGATGTAGTAGCGGGCGGCCAGGGTGGAGGCCGACCAGGTCACCAGGACCACCCGGGAGGCGCCGGTCTGGGAGCGGACCTGGTCGACCTTGGCGCCCAGCTCCCGGGCGGCCACGGCCAGGTCCTGGGTCATCTTGCTGCTGTCGGTCCAGGTGAACAACCGGTTGGAGGGCCAGCCGTTGGACTGCAGGTTGGTCTGCATCGGGATCATGTAGCCCGGATCGCCCGTCATCCCCGGGATCATGATCACCGGGTCATGGGCCGGCGCGGCGGTGGCCGTGGCCGAGGGGACCGCGAACGCGGCGACGGTGGCGGTCAGCGCGGCCACCGCGGCCGAGACGACGCCGGCGAGGAATCCGCGGCGTCCATTTCTGGGCGGCCGAGCCGTTTCACCAGAACCGGGGTACGACATTGAAACCTCCTACCCGTCACCTTCAGCATGCGCGTGAACAACGCATGCGGCTCGGCAGGGCGGACGGGTGAACAGATAGGCGGGGGCCGAGGTGGCTTCACGTTAAGATCGCAACGGAACGGCCGCCATGGGAACCAAGACCACTGTTGTCCGCGCCCATATGTGAACCGCGTCACTTTGCAACAGGAAGGTCGCGCGGACCGTTCGATCATTCCCCGGTTCAACGTGCGGGGATACAGGTCCATATAGCACGTGCGCGCTTCAACGAGGCGGTCGCGTGGCCTCTGCCCGAGCCGGACGCTTTGAGAACGCGTTCGACAGGTGATCGTCTGGATCAGACCGCGTATTCGAGTGGGCGTGGTCCGGGCCGGTGGGCGAGGTGTCCATGGACCGGCCGCCGCCAGTGCGACAGCGACCGGCCCAGCGTGCGTTCCAGCGCCCAGCCTTTGGGGTGCACCCGGAAATCGTGCTGTCAGTGGGCTTGCGCACGATGATCCCCAGCGGCCCGCCGGTGCTGCGCACTGACCGGGCGCACCCGGCCTGGTTCAGATGCAAGATCGAATCGACGATGTCCCGGTGGGGACGCTTCTCCTTGCGGCCAGCCCAGTGCGGCGGCGGAGGGGCACCGGGCGCGCCAGGATCCGCCCCACCCGTCCTCCGGCTGCCAGGTTGGCCAGTGGTGGTCGATCGTCTACCACGACGGCAGATCATGAGGGACCAGCCGCTAGGCGCACCCGGCCCGCATCCAGTACGCCAGGGCGTTCACGATCTCCCGACGGGTGCGCACCGGCGGTCGACCTCCACTCGGCAGCGGAGAGATCGGTCGGGCGGGAACCGCGTTCGGTCATCGCCACCAGGTGACGCGGCTGTACGTCGCGCATCTGTGGATCGGTGATCCGGGCAGTTCCTCGGACGCCTCGCGGTCGGCGGCGTTGTCGGCCTGGTCGGTTCCATCCCGTTCGGGACGAACTCCATCGACGCCCGGTATTCCACCGGGCACGTCCGGGTGGGCGCCTCGCTCGACTCCATGGGAGCGGTCGGTGACTGCCTCGAGCACGCGTTCATGGAGTCATTTCGGGGAACGACACAACAGGCTCATTCGAGTGAACCGGGCACTGGTAGAACCCCTTCGGGGGTCGTTCCCGCATTAAGGCCTACCCGAAACCCTCCACCGAACGCCTGACCGGCTAGCGTTACCGCAGGTCAGTGTGCCGTTATAGGCAGGGCAGGGGTTTCGGGTAAGCCTCATTGAAATGCGTCGGTCAGGCCTTGACGCAGATGCCCTTCTTGCCCTTCTTGAAGGCCTTGATGATGCTGACCGGGTTCAAGGACGCCGCCGGCGGGCTGTACCTCGGGGGGAACTTCACGTACACGTAGCCCTTGCCCTGGTAGCCGCGCTTGCTCGACACACAGGCGAGGTCGCCGCCGGTCTTGGCGCTGCGGAAGCCCTTGTCCGTGCTCACCTTGCCCGCCCGGCGGCCATCGACCATCCGTGAAGCGACCGTGACGTGCGTCGCTCCGGCACCCCCACCGGTGCAGGTGACCGACAGGTGAGCGTTGATCCTGCGCTTCTTCGAGCTCGCCCCGGGGTGCGGAGCGTCATAGTACTTGCCGCCCCTGTACGCGCCCTTGCAGGTGATGCGATCGGCAGCGGCGCTCTTGGCGCCGGGCGCGGTCGACCGGGCCGTGAAAGTGAAGACCTCCTCGCCATCGGCGCTGGTGGAGGCCACGGGGCCCTGAGGCGTTCCCGCTCCGAGGCTTTCAGCGGCGGGCGCGGCCGCAGAGCCGGTGCCGGCATGGACGGGTGACGGAGAGAACGAGACCGCACCAACGACGAGGGCCGCAGAAAAGCAGGCCATCCTCGAAAGTTTCTTCATTTTGCCTCCTGACGCGTCCGAACAATCATAGGGAAAATATCAGGAGCCGATCACGTTCTCAACCAATAAACCGAGTACCACGAGAGGGCGATGGAAGTCGTCACAGCACATCGGGCTGCTTCAACGGGCCCGCCTTCCCGAAGCCACCCCACCTCGTCGAGCGGCGGGTCGCGATAGCCGACATGACCGTGGACACGACACACTGTATCGACATACGGGGCCAGCGGATGAAATTTTCAACAACTTCCCACTCTCTAGGTAGAGTTGCAGGTCAGGCCGCAACACGCCTTCCGCGGTCATTCCATGACCCGCCCTCACCGTCTCACAATCCGAGAATGCGAACGGCCCTGGGGCAATATAGGTTTGTCCCATGCTCGAACGCATCGCCCCAGATCAGCTCTCCTGGTTCGCCGCCTGGGCCGCAGCCTCGGCCGAACGGGCTGACGGCCCTCCGCTGCCGGCGGACTACGACCGCACGATCGCGGTGCTCCATCCCGGTGCCGAACCCGCTACCAGCGACCTGACCGCGCCCTTCCTTGGACCGTCCTCGGCCGAAGGACACCCGTCGGACGGGCAGAAGACCGTCCTTGAGCGGATCCTGCTCACCACCACCGGCCCCGACGCCCCGGCCTGCCTGGCGTCCTATGACGCCGACCCCGGCTCCGGCACGGATCCCATCCTCACTTCCACCGGTCCCGGCCCGGCGTCACCACCGGACGACGTCGTGTCCCCCGACAGCCTCGGTGGCCCGCCTGTCGACGACCTCGCCGAACGGGTGAGCGGGCACATCGCCTACCTCCTGGTCGCCGGCCCCCTTCAGGACCTGGTGTACACCTCATGGGAGGCGCGCTGGGACTACGAGCAGCCCGTGACGATGCTCTGGCCCGCCGACCGCTCCTGGTGCCTGTCAAGCGACCCCGACCTCTCGTACACCGTGCTCGGCTGCGACCACGCGCTCGCCGCCCGCCTCCTCGCCGAGCCCGTCCTGCGCGCACGGCAGATGTGATCTGACAGCCGCACTTCGTTTCCCGGGCTCCACGGGCCAGACCGACGAGTGGCACGGCCGGATGCGCCTGGCGGGGCGCGGCTTGTTTCAGGGACGCGTCTGCGCTGCTCACGGGTTCTGGGCTGAGAGGGCGTCCTGGTCGGCCGATGGTGGTTCTTCCTGGGGGATCAGGCTCCTTCCCGCATGCGCCGACAGGAAGCTCCGGATCTCGTGGGCTCGGGCGGTGGGGGCGGTGGGGGCGGGGAGGTCGTCCGGTCGAGGCCGAAGAAGCTCCAGCAGCTCGTCATGCAGCCGGGGGTCGAGGATCGGGGCCTGCCAGCGATCGATGGTGCCCTTGAAGAACAGCCAGGCCGAGAGCCGGGCGGCAGGGCAGCGGCATGACCGCGGCAGTAGTTCCTCATGCTCCTCACCCCATGAGCCCACGTAGATATGGGGCGCACGCCTCAGCGCCTCGTCCAGCGCCGGGGTGGGCTCATCCTTGCAGTTCCAGAAGATCCGAGCTTCCGCTTCGGGAACGGGGGCGGGCAGCGCGGCCAGCCACAGACGGTACGTGGTCACCTGCCCAGTCTGGAGCAGGGTCGGCCTGGAGGCTGGAAGGAGCCCGGCTCGTTCCGGACCATGGCACCTGCTCGTCTCGGTGCTGCTCTATGGTTCCGTGGTGATGCGCTGGGATCTGGACGACCTGACACCGATCTGGAAGCTGATGGAGCGCGACGGTCGCGGTGACCAGGTGCGTATGACTCTTGCCCAGGAGGATGCGGCGGCGGCGTGGGGCTTGGCCGCCGACTGGGCGTGGGAGTCCATCGACGGAACGCCTCACCGCGTTGCGAACCACGACCGGGATCGGCGGGCCGCCCTGGACGACACGGTCTACGGCGACACCCTCGAACGTGTCGGCGCGGTCCTGGCCGACGAGGGATTCAGCAAAGCCGTGGACACCGCGCTGTGGCCAGAAGCGTCGGGGGCCGGTGACGGGGAGCGCATCCACCAGGTGGCCTTGTGGTACAGCGGCGACGGATTGTTGGTGGAGACCGTGTACCGGGCGCCGACCTCCTCGGCTGGCGCGGTGCGCACAGAGGTCGACGCCGTGAGGCTGTACTGGGCCGGGCTGGTGCCCGTGCCCCGCACGCCGCCCTCCGAACAGGGGTGGGTGGACGTTCCCCTGGACAGGTCCAGCCTCGCCTACGCGATCTACACGCTGCACGAGGGCCCCTCGGTTCCGCACGACGAGCTGGATCTGCCGTTGAGGCTGCTTCCAGGCGGCCCGGACGGCGCTTGTCTGGTCCGGAAGGCCGGAGCGTCCTGTGTCGATCATGCGTTGCGGGTGCACCTGGCCGCGCTGCGCGCCAGCACCCGACTGGTCGTGCCTTGGCCCGACCCTGTCGTCGGCGTGCTGGGCGGCACCGCCGGACACCGCAACGGTGACGAGGCGGCCCACACCAACACCCTGCGGATCATCGGCATGCTTCCGGCCGAGGTCCGGGAGCGCTTCGGGCGGATCGTCCCCGTCTCCCCCGCCGGCAGGGTCCTCTGACGGCGGTCCGCCACGGGCCGGGCGGGTGGGCGGGAGGGCGCGGCTCTACCGGTCGGCGAAGCGTCCCATCAGCTCGTCCGCGGTGATCAGCGACCGGTGCGTTCCGGCCGCGCCGCAGGCGTGCAGCCCGGCGATGGCGCCGTAGCGGACGCATTCGGACGGCGGCCGTCCGGTCAGGTGGCCGAAGAGGAACCCGGAGACGAACGCGTCGCCCGCCCCGTTGCTGTCGACGACGGGACCGCGCTCGGCGGCGAAGCGCTGGACCGTCCCGCCCCGCCGCAGGAAGGAGCCGCCGCGCTCGCCGTCGGTGGCCACCACGACCTGCGCGCGGCCACGCTCGACGATGCCGGTCAGCACGGCATCGACCCGCTCGCCGAGTCGGGCGGCGCTCAGGAACACGATGTCGCAGCCGTAGGCGAAGTCGCGGTGGTGGTGGTTCTCACCGTCCCAATCGTGCAGGTCCGTGGAGACGGGCAGGCCGAGCCGCCGTACGTCCGGGAGCAGGTGGCGGGCGTAGTCGACGATCGACAGGTGCACGTGACGCGCGTTCTCCAGGAACGGGCGGTAGAACGACTCGGGCATGCGCTGGTCGGGAACGTCACGGGCGTCGTAGAGGGAACTGCGCCGCCCCTTGCCGTCCACCAGGTTGACGGCGCGGCGGGTGCCCGCCGGGGAGATCTGCCAGGAGAAGGCCAGGCCGCGTTGCCGGTGGTGCTCGACGATGAGGCGGCCGTGGCGGTCGTCGCCGATGAAGTCGATCAGTCGCGCGCGCAGGCCGAGGGCGTGGCAACCGAGGGCCACGCCGTTGCCGGTGTGGCCGACGTACTCCTCGATCGGCGGCACCGCCACCGAGTCCGCGAACGGGACGGGCAGCTCGGGGACCCTGACTATGGTGTCGATCCCCGCGCCACCGACCACCAGGACGTCGTGCACGCGACTCTCCTCACGCAAGAACCGGCGTTGCTCAGCAAGGGGTGACGCGGCCCGCGCAGCCGTGCGGGCCGATGCGACCGGTGGTCGCTCCTCCTGGAGGAACCGGCGCGGCCACGTTACGAACTTGCAGCCATCTTGCGCAAGGTTTCAGAAAGAAGCGCGGGGTGCGGGCGCGTCGCCCTGCTCGCGGATGCGTTCCGCCCAGTACTCGGGGAGTTCGTGGTAGGCGATTTCCAGGCCGACGATCCAGACGCGCGGCTTCGGGTCCGGGCCGTTGTCGGACCAGTGGCGGTTCACCTGGGCGACCGCCTCTTCGCGGGTGACGCCGAGGTCGGCCGCCAGCGCTTCGGCCACCTCGCGGCAGAACTCCAGCGCCTCCGCGTCCCCGGCGCAGGGGAACTCCCCCTGGGAACGCAGCATCGACGCGTGGACCAGGTACTCCTGCATCCCGTAGGGCGCGGGGCGGACGCGGACCGCGTCGCGCGCCTCGTCCTCGGTGAGCCCGTACTCCGCCAGCAGCCTGTCCAGGTACTCGCGCGGCCCGATGCTCACGTAGCCGTCGTCGGAGGAGTCAAAGGGCTCGTCCATTCCGCGAGTATCGCCCAGGTGAGGGGTGGTCCGGCCTCTCCCCCAGCACGGCGTAGACGGCCTTTCCGCCCGACGCCAGATGCTGGAACCCCCAGGAGCGAGTGATCAGCTGGATCGTCGCCAGCCCCCGGCCGGAGAACTCGGTGAGCGTGAACGGCTTCACGTACGGCTCGGCCGCGCTCGTGTCGCGGACCTCCACCACCGGGCCGTCGTGCGAGAGGTAGAGGCGCACCAGGACGGGGCCGCCGGGCTCGGAGCCGTGCCGGTAGGCGTTGGTGACCAGTTCGGAGATGACGAGCAGCCCGGTCCCGCGGTCATCGATCGCCTTGGCCTCGAACCAGCGCCGCGCGAAGTCACGCGCGGTCTTGATGTCCTCCGGAACGGCGGCGATCACCAGCGTGGACGGGTCGGTGACGGGGACGGGCGGCGCGTTTTCCCGCGCTGTGGCCATGGCGGCTGCCTTCGCGTGAGGTTTTCGGCTATTGCCACCTCTAGTTAGTCACCCATCACGTACCGTGTCGGTTAACCAGACCTGATGGACCACAAGCCGAAAGTTCGAGCTTGTTTGGTTAATCGAGTGAAAGGATCGCGGCATGGCCGCCCGGCGTCCCCGCCCCACGCCACAGCCTGCCCTCCAGGCGTTCGGCCGCCAGATGCGGCGCTATCGCGAGCAGGCGAACCTCCTCCAGCAGGCCGTAGCGTCGCGCACCAACACGACGACCTCGTTCGTGTCGCAGGTGGAGACGGGCAAGAAGCGCTGCCAGCGTTCGTTCGCCGCGACGGTCGACCAGCTGACCGGGGCGGGCGGCGCGCTCCTCGACCTGTACGACGATCTGAACAGGGACGGCTCGCCCGTGCCGCTGTGGTTCGACTGGCCCGAGGTCGAGCAGGAGGCCGTCACGCTCACCACCTACCAGCACTCGATGATCCCCGGCCTGCTCCAGACTCCGGAGTACGCCGGCGCTTCGCTGCGTTCCGAGGAGAAGAGCGCGGCGCGCATGGCGCGGCAGCAGATCCTCACCCGTGACAGCCCCGCTCCCACCTCGCTCGTCGCGCTCGTCGACGAGCAGGTGCTTCACCGTCCTGTCGGTTCCCCCGAGGTCATGCGCGCGCAGCTGGAGCACCTGATCGCCATGGGCGAGCGTCCCAACGTCACGGTGCAGGTCGTGCGCAGCAGCGGCGAGCACAACGGCAACGGGGGCGCGTTCGTGGTCGCGACGATGGAAGATCGGAGCGAGGTAGCGTATATGGAAATGACCATCCGGGCCATCACGACGGATTCCACCGACGATCTCGCGGCCCTCGCGCTCACGCTGATCGATCTGCGGTCACGCGCATTGCCTGCGGACATGTCCCGCGACTTCGTCAGAAGGGTGATTGAAGACCGATGGACCTGAGCAGGGTTCGATGGCGCAAGTCAACGCGTAGCGCGCCCAACGGGGGCGACTGCGTCGAGTTGGCGTTCGTTCACACCAGGGTCGCCATCCGCGACAGCAAGGACCCCGGCGGTCCCGCCCTCGTTGTCGGAGGGGACGGCTTCCGGCTTCTCACGGAGAGCATCAAGCGTGACGGTGCGGGTTCCGTCGGCGGTTGAGGAGGTTCGGGACGGGCGGCTGGAGCGGGTCGGGGTCCGGCTGTCGTTGAAGCGGGACGACCTCGTCCATCCGGACCTGCCCGGCAACAAGTGGCGCAAGCTCAAGTACAACCTCCGGGCCGCCTCCGAGCAGGGGCACCGCACGTTGCTGACGTTCGGTGGGGCCTACTCCAACCATCTGCGGGCCACGGCGGCGGCCGGGAGGATCTTCGGGTTCGGCACCGTCGGGATCGTGCGCGGGGAGGAGCGCCTTCCGCTCAACGAGTCGTTGGCGTACGCGGTCGCGCAGGGCATGAGGCTCGACTACATGGACCGGGGCACCTACCGGCGCAAGACCGAGCCGGACGTCATCGCCTCTTTGCGCGAACGGTGGGGCGACTTCTACCTCGTTCCGGAGGGCGGCAGTAACGCGCTGGCGGTGCGGGGATGCGCCGAGCTGGGGGCCGAGGTCGATCCGTCATTCGACGTCGTGTGCTGCGCGGTCGGGACCGGCGGAACGCTCGCGGGCCTCGCCGCCGGGCTCGCCCCGCATCAGCGGGCGCTGGGCTTCGCCGTCCTGAAGGGCGGCGCGTTCCTGAACGAGGACGTCGAGCGCCTGCAACGTGAGGCGTACGGGGAACGTCGGGGGAACTGGAGCATCGACACCGACTTCCACTTCGGTGGCTACGCCCGGCGCGACGGGGAGCTGGACGCGTTCGTCGCCGACTTCCAGCGGCGGCATGGGCTGCTGCTGGACTGGGTGTACGTCGCGAAGATGCTGGCCGGTGTCCACTCGCTTGCGGAGCGCGGCGCGTTCCCCGAGGGCACCCGGGTGCTCGCGGTGGTCACCGGCTGACCGGTGCGCGTTCGCCGCCTCGCGCCAGAACGACGAGCGCGGGCAGCGGGAACAGCAGCAGGAACAGGTTCGGCAGCCACCATGCCAGGGTGAAGTCGCCGCGCAGCGCCCAGAACGCGATCGCCTGTAGTCCGGCCGTGCTCGTCAGCGTGAGGGAGACCGTCATGAGGGGACGCTGCGCCGCGCGGGCGCACAGCGACGCCAGGCCCGTGAGGCTCGCGGCCAGGTCGAGCGGGACGAACGAGTGGTTCCAGTCGCTCAGGATCGGGTTCGTGTAGTCGCGGTAGGCGTACTCCGGCGGGATCAGGCCCGCGAACACCACCGCCCAGTACAGCAGCAGCCCGACGTCGGTGATCAGCATGGCGGTCTTCGTCGGACCGAGGACGCGGCTCACCGGGCCTCCTGCCCGATCATGGCGTCCAGCCGGGCGCGGACCTGCCGGTGCAGGTCGTCGCGGGGCGGGGCCAGGTCCAGCAGCCGCGCCATCCACCAGCCGTCGACGGCGAGCCGGACCAGGGAGGCCGTGGCCGGGTCGAGGCCGTCGCCGGCCAGGCGTTCCTGCCAGATCCGGTAGCGGCGCCGCAACGCGTCGAGCACTTCGGGGCCGCCGGACAGCCCGGCCAGTATCGCGACCGCGACCCGGTCGCCATGGGCTTTCGCGGGGACGTCGTCGGGCGGGATCGTGGCGTCCAGCCAGGCGCGGGTGAACGTCCCCGGTGGTGATCCCGGCGGCGGAAGCTCGGCCTCGAAGCGTTCCACCAGCCGGTCGAGCACCCCCTCCAGCAACGCCTGCTTGGTCCGGAAGTGGTGCAGCAGTCCGCCCTTGCTGACCCCGGCCTCCGCCGCGACCGCGTCCAGCCGGATCGCGTCGGCCCCGCCCGCCACCAGTATCCGTTCGACCGCGTCCAGAATCCGATCCCGCACCATTACCTCCCGACCGTCCAGACGGTCGGTACGCTAGCCGGGAAAATCCGGCCATTTCCAGAGGGTCCAGGCGTCAGAATCGGCCCTGTGGGAGCGGGCACGCGGTGAACGCGGTGGGGTGGACCGGCTTCGCCCTGCTCATGCACACCACCGAGGGCATCCCCTGCCACAAGCCCCGAACCTCGTGGCGCGTGGCCTGGCCGACGCGGTCATCGCCGTGCGGGACGCGGCCGGTCGCCTGTCGTTCGGCGGCTGGGCGGCCCCTTCGAGGAGGTCACCGCCCTCGCTGGCCCCGGCCTCCTCCTGGAGCCCGTGCCCCAGGAGGAGGTGCTGCGACGCGTCCGGGCCGCGTGGGGAGGACCGCCGCTCACAGGCCGTGCCGCCGGGCGCCGACGACCCGTTCGCTGACCTCGGCCTCGATCCGCGCCGAGAACGGCTCCTCGGAGCGGGCGCGGTGCTCGGCGACCGCCCGTTCGACCTCCTCGGCGATGAGGGAGGCGTTGAGGGCCCCCGCGGCCGTCAGCCCCGCCGCGGCCGAGCCGATGACCTGGCCGAACGGGTCGGCCGCGTTGCCCGCGACGAACACCCCGGGCACGGGGGTGGCCCCGGTCGCGTCCGCCTCGACGCGGGTGCCCATGACGGCGTCGCCCATCCGGTGCTCGACCGGTTCGAGCCCGAGGCCGGACAGGAAGTCCGCGCGCGCCTCGAGCCTGGTGCCGACCGCCAGCGCGGTGCAGGGCAGGACGCGGCCGTCGGCCAGCCGTGCCCCGGTGAGGCGGTCCCCCTCGGTGAGGAGTTCGGTGATCGGCCCGTCGGTGACCTCGACGCCCCGCGCGGCCAGTTCCTCGGCCTGCTCCGGCCGGAGCCGCGTGCCCGGTTCCAGCACCAGCGTGACGTCGTCGCTGAGCTGCCGCCACATCTGCGCCGCGTGCGCCGCCATCGGGTTGGTGCCGTAGACGACGATGGCCCGGTCGCGGGCCTCCCAGCCGTGGCAGTAGGGGCAGTGCAGGACGTCGCGCCCCCACCGCTCCCGCATCCCCGGCACGTCCGGCAGGCCGTCGACCACTCCGGTGGCGACCAGCAGCCGACGCGCCCGCAGCGCGCGCCCGTCGGCCAGCTCGACCGCGAACCCCTCGTCCGCCCGCCGGGCCGCGACGACGGTGCCCTCGACGACCTGTCCGCCGTACCCGGCCAGTTCGCGGCGTCCGGCGGCCAGCAGCTCGGCCGGGGGCATCCCGTCGCGGGACAGGTAGTTGTGCACCCCCTCGGCGGGCGCGTTGCGCGGCTGCCCGGCGTCGACCGCCACCACGTGGCGGCGGAACCGGCTCAGTGCCACCGCCGCGGACAGCCCGGCGGCGCCTCCGCCGATGACGACCGCGTCCATGACCTGCTCACTCGTTGCTCTCGACACGAGAACCACCTCCGCCTCGACTCTGCGTGATCGATGCGGAAGAGGCAAACTTCCTTGCCGAACCGGCAACAAATGATCAAGTCAGTCGTCGATCTCCTCGAACGTGAAGGTGGAGCCGTCCTTCGTCCACACCGCGTAGGAGTAGGTGATGGAGCCGGGGTTGCGCGTGTGGCAGCGGTATCTGAGCTTGACCCCCTCCCCGCCCGTCTCCTTCGGCGTGGGCGGGATGACCTCCGCGTCCCCGGGGATGGTGTCGCACCGGACGTGGTGGCCCTCGCGGCGTTCCCGGTCGGTGCGTCCCCAGAACGCGTTGTGCAGATGCCTGGTCGTCACGAAGTAGGCCCGCGGTTCCAGCCTGTACTTGCACGACCGTATGGTGCCCCAGGAGGTGCAGCCCTGGTTGAGGACGGCGATGGTCGCCTGCTTGCCCTTGTAGGTCACGACGCAGTCGTCCGGGCAGGCGACCTTGACGTCGGTGTCGCAGGTCATGCCCACCGCGTCCCTCCGCGCGTCGTACTCCAGTTTCGCGCGCCGGTCAAGGCGCTTCTCCTTCGGCAGGGGCGGGACCGTGATCGTGTAGCACTTCGGCGAGGGCTGGACGACCTTCTGGGTGGCCGCCTCGCTGTAGGGAACCGGCGGGTCCCATCTGAGGAACGACACCACGGCCCAGACGAGACCGCCGATCAGTCCTACCCCTAGCAGCATGACCAGGCATCCGCACGCCATGGCCCACTTGCCGGGCTCCTTCTGGTCCCCGGCGTTCGCCGGTGTCTCCGCAGCACCCATACGACGGCATTCTGGCAAAGGGATCAGCGGCGGCGTTCCCATTCCGCCAGGCGCAGGGCCAGGAACAGGTCCACCCGGTCCGGGAAGCGGCCCAGGTCCCGGCCGGTCAGCTCCTCCACCCTCCGCATCCGGTAGCGGACCGTGTTCACGTGGACGTGGAGGTCGGCGGCGCAGCGCTGCCAGGAGCCCGAGTGGGACAGGAACGCCGACAGCGTGTCCAGCAGCCGCGCGTTGTGGCGGGCGTCGTACGCCTCCACCGCGCCGATCAGGCCCTCGCGGAAGCGGCGGCGGATGCCGCGGGGCATCGCGGCGATCAGCAGGTCCACCGAGTCGATGTCGTCGCCGCTGGTCACGGCCGCGGTGTCCGGGCGCAGCGCGGCCAGGCGGCGGGCGTTGCGGGCCTCCTGGAGCGCCTCGCGCGGGCCCAGGCCGCGCGAGGCCGTCCCGCTGACGCCGACGGTCAGGCGGCGGCTCGGGAGGGCGGCCGCCAGGAGGCGGGCGGCGGTGCGCAGGCGCGGGGCCGGGTCGGGGTCGGCGGGGACCAGGGCCAGGGTCTCCCCGTCCCACTCGGTGATCGCCGCCGGGTCCAGGCCGTGCAGCAGGAACGCCGCCGCGGCCGGGCCGTCCGCGCCGGTCACCGCGACCGACACGGCCGTCAGCGGCATCGTCAGGCCGAGGTCGGCGCGCAGTTCGCCCAGTTCGCGGGGGGAGCGGTCGTCGGTGAGCAGGCCCCGGACCAGGCGCGCGGCCGGGACGCGCCGGGCGGCGGCGCGTTCCTCCTCGCGGGCGGCGTGCAGCGCGACCGCCGAGGCCAGGTCGGCGGCGACCGGGCCGAGGTCGAGGTCGGGGTCCCCGCCGGTCTCCACCGCCAGGAAGCGGGACCGGGGGGCGGGCGTGAGCGGGTGCAGCGCGAACGCGCGCCCGGCGTGCCGGGCCCGGCGCGGCTGGCAGCCGGAACGGTGGAACCGGGCCGTCAGCGTCTCGGCCAGCGCGGGCGGCAGGGGGCGGGAGGCCGCCAGCGTCGCGCCGGTGGAGCCGAGGATCCAGCAGGGCCGCCCCAGCTCCCCGGCGACGATCGCCAGCGGCGCGGCCAGGTCGCCGCTCGCGGCGACGGCCGCCAGCAGCGCGCCCCGGTCGGCCGGTCTCCCCCGCCGGTCGGTCATCACCCGGCGGGTCAGCGCCGCGAACGACACCTCGGCGGGCACCTCCAGCAGCGGCAGCCCGTGCCGGGCGCACGCCTCCACCAGGTCGTCCGGGACGCCGCCGAGCGCCGCCGCGCCCGCCGCGACGCCGACCGCGCCCCGGGCCGCGACGGCGGCCGCGAACACCTCGGAGTCGGCGGGCCGCCGCCGCCACATCAGCCCGGTCAGCACCAGCTCGCCGCCCGCCAGGTAGCGGCCCGGGTCACGCAGGTCGGTGGTGAACACCCAGCGGACCGTGCGGTCCAGCAGGTCGCCGCCGGTCAGCACGCGCAGCCCCAGGTCCTCGGCGGACACGAGCCGGGCCAGCGTCGGCCCGCCCAGTGTCGGCCCACCCGGCCGTGGCCCGGCCACGACGCTCACCCGCTCCGGGCCCACCAGCGGGAGACGGCCAGCTTCACGGCGTCGATGATCTTCTCGTAGCCGGTGCAGCGGCACAGGTTCCCGGCGAGGGCCTCGCGGATCTCCTCCTCGGTCGGGGCGTAGCCGCGCCGGACCAGGTCGTGGGCGGCGACGACGAAGCCGGGCGTGCAGAACCCGCACTGCACCACCCCCGCCTCGACGAACGCCTCCTGCACCAGGTCGAGCCCGCCGTCGTCGCCCAGCCCCTCGACGGTCACGACCTGCCGGTCGCGCGCCTGCCCGGCGGGCACCAGGCACGCGCACACCGGAACGCCGTCGAGGTAGACGGTGCAGGACCCGCACTCGCCCTGCTCGCAGGCGTTCTTGCTGCCGGGCAGGCCCATCCGCTCGCGCAGGACGAACAGCAGGCTCTCCCGGGCCCGGACACCGTCGGCGCAGCGCCGCTCACCGTTCACATGGCATGACAGCCGCATCCGCTGGTCTCCTTCCGAAGGTCGGCCCACGCCCAGGTGAGCGTGCGGCGGGCGATGACCGACAGCGCGTGCCGCCGGTAGGCGGCGGTGCCGCGCACGTCGTCGACGGGGGACGCCGCGTCGGCGACGAGCCGCCCGAAGCGGCGGGCCAGGGAGCCGGGCAGCGGGCCGCGCGAGTCCCACAGCCCGGCGGCCTCCAGCTCCCCGGCGGCGAACTCCTCGGCGGCGGTGGCGCGGCGCGGGGTGGGCGCGGCCGACCCGACGCCGGTGCCGACGCGGCGGCCCTCCAGGTCGAGCGCGACCGCGAACGAGCACACGGCGATCACCATCGCGTTCCGAGTGCCGATCTTGGCGAACCGCTGGGGGCCGCGCGCGACCGGGACGCGGACGGCGGCGATCAGCTCGTCCGGGGCGAGCGCGTTGGCCTTGACGCCGGTGAAGAACTCCGCGGCCGGGATCAGCCGGGTGCCGCGGACCGAGGCGGCCTCGACGGTCGCGCCGGCGGCCAGCAGCGGAGGGTGGGCGTCGCCGGCGGGCGAGGCGGAGCCGAGGTTGCCGCCGACCGAGCCCCGGTTGCGGATCTGCGGGGACCCGACCGTGCGGGACGCCTGGGCCAGCGCGGGCAGCGGGTCCCGCAGCCGCTGGACGATCCTGGCGTAGGGCTCGGCGGCACCCAGGCGGACGTGGTCGCCGTCGCGTTCCCAGCCGGTCAGCTCGCGCAGCCGCGACAGGTCCAGCAGCGCGGCGGGACGGTGCCGGTCGAAGTTCAGCCCGACCATGACGTCGGTGCCGCCCGCGACGGGGACGGCGTCGGGCCGCTGGGCGCGCAGGGCCAGGGCCTCGGCCCAGCTCGCGGGCTGGAGGTAGTCCATGCGTTCAGTCCTTTCCGGCTGTGTCGGGGAACGTGCGGGCGGGGAGGGCGCGGTCCAGCAGGCGGGCGGCGCGGTCGCGGGCGGCGGGCGACAGCTCGATGGGCTCGCCGTCGAAGCCGGGCCCGCGCGTGGCGTCCAGCGCCATGCGGGAGGTGGTGCCGTCGCCGCCGGAGGACGGGTCGAGGGGGCTGCCGGGCAGCCCGTCGACCACGAACACGTCGCGGTGCGGCTGGAGATGGGCGGCCAGCGCCCACAGCACGGCGGCGTCGTCGGTGACGTTCACGTCGTCGTCCACGGCGACGACGGTCTTGAGGTAGGGGTCCCAGCCGAGCAGGCCGAGCATCACCTGCCGGGCCTGGCCGGGACGGCGCTGCCGGAGCGCGACGTAGGCGTGGAAGTGGGTGCCGGAGTTCGGGTAGTGCAGCGCCGTCACGTCGGGGAAGCGGGTGGTGAGCTGCTCGGCCATCTCCGACTCGCGCGGGATGCGGGCGAGGTTGAGATGCTCGGCGGAGTTGCCCGCGACGACGTCGAGCAGGACCGGGTCGCGGCGGCGGCAGACGGTCTCCACGCGCAGGACGTTGTTGGTGGAGCGGTGCGAGGAGTAGCCGGAGAACTCCCCGAACGGCCCCTCGGGCGCGTGGTCGCCGGGGTCGATGACGCCCTCGATGACGTAGTCGGCCGTCGCGGGGACGCGGATGCCGTGCCGGGGCGTGCGCACCACCTGGAGGGGCTCGCCGAACAGGCCGCCGGCGATCTCGCGTTCGTCGACGTCGGCGCCGACCCGCGCCGAGGCGGCCAGCATGAACAGCGGGTGCCCGCCGACCACCATCGCGACCGGCAGCGGGCGGCCCCGCTCGCGGGCGCGGCCCAGCAGCCGCCACAGGTCGCCGCGCGAGTGCAGGCTGAGGGCCAGCTCGCGGGGCGAGTGCGGGGTCGCGCGGTGGTAGCTCATGTTGCCCGCGCCGCCGTCCGGGTCCTCGGCGACGACGATGCCGCTGGTGAGGTAGCGGCCGAGGTCGGAGGCGAAGTGCCGGATCATCGGGACCGCGGCGAGGTCGGCCCGGTCGCCGGCCAGCACCTCGTCCAGGGCGGGGCCGGCCGCCAGCACCTGCATGGGGCGGCGGTCCCGGAAGCGTTCCTGGTAGGCGGCGTGCAGCCCGGCCGGGTCGGTGCCGAGCAGCCCCGCCACGCGGGCGCGGGAGGCGAACACGTTGGTGACCAGCTCCACGCCCAGCCCGGCCACCCTCGGGCAGCGCAGCAGGTCGTGGCGCCCGCGCGCCGCCAGCCCGAACGCCAGCGCGGTCACCTCCTCCTCGGCCGACACCTCCGCGTCCACCACGAGGACGTCGTCGCCGTCGTGGGCGTCCAGGAAGGCGTGCAGGTCCTGACGGGGCGAGAGGGTCACGAGAACTCCCGGGTGGGGCCGGTCCAGCGCCGGAACAGGTCGTGCTCGACCCCGAACTGGTCGAGCACCTTGCCGACGATGTGGTGGATCAGGTCGTCGATGGTGCGCGGGCCGGAGTAGAAGCCGGGGACGGGCGGCAGCACCACCGCCCCGGCCTCGGTCACGGCCGTCATGTTGCGCAGGTGGATGAGGCTGAGCGGCGTCTCGCGGGCGACCAGCACCAGGCGGCGGCGCTCCTTGAGCGTCACGTCGGCGGCGCGGCTCAGCAGGTCGTCGGTGTGGCCGTGCGCGACGGCGGCGAGGGTCTTCATGGAGCACGGCGCCACCGCCATGCCGAGGGTGGGGAACGATCCGGACGACACGGCCGCGGCCAGGTCCCGGGAGTCGTGCACCACGTCGGCCAGCGCGCAGACCTCGCCGGGGTCGCGGCGGGCCTCCAGCTCGATGGTGCGGCGCGCGCCCGCCGACACCACCAGGTGCGTCTCGACGGTTCCGAGCTTACGCAGCGCCTCCAGCAGCGCGATGCCGTACTGGGGCGCGCTGGACCCGGAGATCCCCACGACCAGCCGCGGGCGTGTCGTCGTCATCAGGCGGCTTCCTGTTCGGGCCGCTCCCGGCGGAGCGGCGGCGGATGGTGGAACAGCAGGTTGAGCAGGACGGCGGTGACCGTCCCGACGGCGACGCCGCTGTCGAGGAACAGCTGCGCCCACTGCGGGAACCGGTCGTAGGCGCCGGGCAGCGCCATCGGCACCAGGCCGACGCCGAGGGACACCGCGACGATCACGAGACCGGCGGTGTCGCCGCGCGCGTTCGCCAGCATCCGCAGGCCGATGACCGCGACGGTCGCGAACATCACCAGCGTCGCGCCGCCCAGCACCGGACCCGGCACCGCCGCGACCACCCGGCCGATCACCGGGAACACGCTCATCAGCACCAGGATCGCCCCGGCGCAGGCCGTCACCCAGCGGGAACGGACCTTCGTCAGGCTCACCACGCCGATGTTCTGGGTGAAGGTGACGTAGACGAACGGCTGGAACACCCCGCCGAGGGCGGTGACGACGCCGTCGGCGCGCAGCGCGGCGGCGATGTCGCGGCGGGACGCGGGCCGGTCCACCGCCTCGCCCACCGCCAGGACCTGCCCGGCGGTCTCCACCATCAGCACGAACTGCACCAGCACCAGCGACAGCGAGGCGACCGGGTGGAACGACGGGGTCCCGAAGTGGAACGGCTCGGGCAGCCCCGCGACCGGCCCGCCGCCCACCCCGCCGAAGTCGGCGTGTCCGGTCAGCGCCGCCCCGGCCGTCATCACGACCAGCGCGGCCAGGATCGACAGCTGCGAGGCCGGCGGCGGCAGGAACCGGTACAGCAGCACCACCAGCACCAGGGTCAGGCCGCCCAGCACGATGCCGGACACCGCGCCGAACCCGGGGTCGCCGGGTTCACCGCCGAACACCATGCGGGCCCCGGCCGGGATCAGCGTGATCCCGATGAGGGTGATGGTGGTGCCGACGACGACCGGCAGGAAGAACCACAGCAGCCGTCCGAAGACCGGCGCGAACGCCACCATCACCAGCCCGGCGGCGACCACCGACCCGTACATGACGGGCAGGCCGTACTCGGTGCCGATCAGCACCATCGGCACGACGCCGTTGTAGGCCGCGCCGATGACCAGCGGCAGCCGCGCGCCGACCCGCAGCACGCCGGCCGACTGGAGCAGCGTGCCGACCCCGCACAGCAGCAGGTCGGCCGCCACCAGGGCCCCGATGTCGCGGTGCGGCAGGCCGAGGCCCGCCGCGACGATGAGCGGAACGGCGATGGTGCCGGCGTACATCACCAGCACGTGCTGGACGCCGAGGGGGACGAGCCGTCCGGGGCGCGGAACCTCGTCCACGGGATGCTTGGGAACGGTCGGAACTTCTGCTTCTTCGCCAGGCGTCTGCCGCACGCCGGCCACCTCCAGGCGGTGTTGACACAGTCCCGGCCCAGGGCGCTCGCCTGGGGGCTCGCGCCCTGACCGTGCCTGGGCGAGCGCCGCGTCGCTTCGCGATCCGCCCCGGTGAGGCTCGCCTTCGGCGTCGCCTCACCGGGGCGGGTCAGGCGCTCGCGCGTTCAGCCAAGGTCCGTGGACCAGGTGAACCTGCGCGGATGACCGTCCTTGGGAAGGCCCTAGCCCGCGGCCGGGACCGGGGCGGGCTCGTCCGCGTAGGCGTAGGTGTCGGTGAGGCGGGCCTCGGCCTCCACGAGGTTGCGCGGCGGCGGGGTGGGCTTCAGGCCGAGCAGCTTGGCCATGTTGTTGCCCAGGTAGCCCTCCAGGTCCTCCTCCGACAGGTTCATGCCCTGCGGCGGGGGCCCGCACAGGACCTCCAGCTCGCGCGCCCACATGCCGGGCTCGTTCGGCGGGGAGTCGGTGCCGAACACCAGCTGGTGCCGCTCCATCTGCTGGGCGAACTCGACGATGCGGGACTGGAGCAGCCAGCCCGACTCGCCGTAGACGTTGGGGCTGTCGAGGATCATGTAGAGGGCCTCGAAGCAGTACACGCCGCCGGTCTGCACGCCGAAGTGCGCCAGGATGAAGTTGACGTCGCGGAACTCCCGGATGATCGGGTAGAACTGCGTCGGGATCGAGTACGGGCCGTCGCCGGTGTGGATGAGCACGACCACGCCCAGCTCGTCGCACACCCGCAGGACCGGCCGCAGCCAGTCCAGCGCCCGGTCGGGGCGGTAGGCGTGCATGTTGGCGTGGAGCTTCATCATCTTGTAGCCGTGTTCCTTGACGTGGAACTCCAGCTCCTTGGCGCCGTTCTCGGGGCCGAACCGCGGGTTGTACATGAAGTTCCCGATGAAGCGGTCCGGATAGCGCTGGACCAGCTCGGTGATGTACGCCATGTAGTCGCGGATGCCCTCGCGGCCCCCGCGCATCCCGTCCTGCCAGACGGAGTTGCCGGGCGGCGGCATGATGCAGCCGTAGTCGATCCGGCGCGGCTTGCCGTTGATCATGTACGGGCCGTTCATCATCTCCAGGGTGCGCTCGCCGGTGAACGGGTCGCCGTCGTGCCGCCACGCCTGGTCGACGATGTTGGTCGGGTGCATGTGGGTGTCGATGATCACGGTGGATGACCTTTCTGCCACGGTGTTCCGGCGCGGGGGCGCGCCGGGTCTTGCGTGGCCGGCCACGGCCCCGGTCACGGGTGGGGGCCGTACCTACGCCAGGTCAGGAAGTGCTCACCTCCTCGATTCCGGCCAGCTGGTCGGGCCGGACGGGGACGCGGGGCAGCTCCAGCCCGGTGGCGTCGCGCAGCGCGTTGACGATCGCCGGGGTGGACGACAGGGTGGGCGGCTCGCCGACGCCGTTGAGGCCGTAGGGCGCGTCGGGGTGCGGGGTCTCCAGCAGGTCGATCCGCACCGGCGGCATGTCGAGGATGGTGGGGATGAGGTAGTCGGTGAACGAGGGGTTGCGCACCCTCCCGTCCACGACCCGCACCTCCTCCATCAGCGCCAGCCCGAGGCCCTGGGCGGTGCCGCCCTCGATCTGGCCCTCGACGGCCAGCGGGTTGATCGCCCTGCCCACGTCCTCGGCGGTGGCCATCTCCACGACGCGGACCAGGCCGAGTTCGGTGTCGACCTCGACGACGGCGCGGTGGGCGGCGAACGCGAACGCGATGTGGGCGTCGCCCTGGCCGCGTTCGGGGTCGACGGGCTCGGTGGCGCGGTGGTGGTACTCGAAGGTCGCGGCGAGCTCCTCCCCCGCCAGCAGCTCGGCCAGCGGGATCGCGACGTCCCCGGAGGCGGCGTCCACGACCGCCCCGCCCTCCAGGGCCAGGTCGTCGGGCACCGCGCCGAGGACGCGGGCGGCGCGGTCCAGGACGCGGGCGCGGACGGCGCGGCAGGCGCCCTGCACGGCCCCGGCGGTCATCCAGGTCTGGCGGGAGGCCGAGGAGGAGCCGGAGTCGCCGATCAGGGTGTCGGCGTTGCGGACCGTGACGTCGGCGACGCCGAGCTCGGTGCGGGCGACCTGCGCCTGCACGGTGACCACGCCCTGTCCGCACTCGGCGGAGGCGGTGTACACCTCGGCGTGCGGGCGGCCGTCGCGGACCGCGACGGTGACGCGGGCGGTGCAGATGTCGTCGACGCCGCCGGAGTAGCCGATCGCCTTGACGCCGACCGCGTAGCCGACGCCGCGCCGCAGCGACTCACCGCGGGTGACGTTGCCGAGGCCGCCGGGCCAGGCGCGGGGGTCGCGGTGGTGGCCGGGGTCGGGCGGCAGGGGCGTGGCCCTGAGGCGTTCCAGCAGTTCCCGGACCGGCGCGGGGCCGTCGACCGCCTGGCCGGTGGGCAGGACCGTGCCGGTGGTCATGGCGTTGCGGACGCGCAGGTCGACGGGGTCCATGCCGAGCGCGCGGGCGAGCTTGTCCATGTTGGACTCGACGGCGTAGGCGGACTGGACCGCGCCGAAGCCGCGCATCGCGCCGCAGGGCGGGTTGTGGGTGAAGACCGCGTGGCCGTCGATGTCGGCGTTGGGCACCTCGTAGGCCCCGGCGGCGAAGTAGCAGGCGTTGGCGATGACGATCTGGGAGGTGGAGGTGTAGGCCCCGCCGTCCAGCAGCAGCCGCGCCGTCAGGTGGATGATCTTCCCGTCGCGGGTCGCGCCGTGCTCGACGCGGATCCGCGCGGGATGCCGGTGGACGTGCCCGAAGAACGACTCCTCGCGGTTGTAGACCATCTTCACCGGGCGGCCGGTGCGCAGCGCCAGCAGGCAGGCGTGGATGTGGACCGACAGGTCCTCGCGACCGCCGAACGCGCCGCCGACGCCCGCCATGGTGAGCCGCACCCGCTCCCGGGGCAGCCCGAGGGACGCGGCGACCTGGCGCTGGTCCTCGTGCAGCCACTGGGCGGAGACGTACAGGTCGACGCCGCCCTCGCCGTCGGGCACGGCCAGCCCCGACTCCGGTCCCAGGAACGCCTGGTCCTGCATGCCGACCTCGTACTCGCCGGACACCACGACGTCGGCGCGGGCGCGGGCGGCGGCGACGTCGCCGTGCCGGATCCGCACGTGGCGGACGAGGTTCCCGCCCGGGTGCACACGCGGCGCGTCCGGGTCGAGGGCGCGTCCGGGGTCGGTGAGCGGCGGCAGCACCGCGTACTCGACGACGATCCGCTCCAGCGCCCGCCGCGCGGCCTCGGGATCGTCGGCGGCCACGACGGCGACCGGCTCCCCCTGGTGGCGCACCACGTCCCGGGCGAGCACCGGCTGGTCGGGGACCTTCATCCCGTAGGTCCCGCTGCCGGGCACGTCCTGGTGGGTGAGGACCGCGCGCACGCCGGGCACCGCCAGCGCGGGCGCGGTGTCGATCCGGACGATCCGGGCGTGCGGGTGCGGGCTGCGCAGCGTCGCGCCCCACAGCATGCCCTCGCGGCGCAGGTCGGAGGAGTACTCGAAGGTGCCGCGGACCTTGGGGATCCCGTCGGGGCGGCGGGCGCTGGCGCCGACCCCGTCCGGGGTGGTGGCGCGTGCCCGGCGCCCGGTGGTCATGGTGCTCACGCGGGTCGTCCTTCCTCCGCGCCGCGCGGCGCGCTCGGGGGGTGGGAGAAGAGGAGGCGTGGCGGTGGTCGGAGGGAGGTCGGAGGCCGGTCAGGGGTCGGTGCGGCCGGTGGCCTGGCGGAGGCGGACCCGCAGCCGCGACACGTGGGTCCGGGCGGCGTGCTCGGCGGCGTCGGGGTCGCCCGCGGCCATCGCCTCGTAGATCCGGCGGTGCTCCTCCAGGGCGAGCCGGGGCGCGTGCGGGTGCCGCCACAGCGAGTGCAGGCCCAGGTGGGCCCGGCCCTGGAGCTGGTCGAGGACGTCGATGAGGTGCCGGTTGCCGGTGAGGGCGCGGATGGCCTGGTGGAAGCGCATGTCCTGGCGGACGTGGGCGCCCTCGCCGCCGCCCTCGGCGAGGACCTTCTCGTGCTCGCCCAGGATCCGTTCCAGCTCGGTCAGCGCCGCGACGTCCAGCCGTTCGGTGGCCAGCCGCGCGGCCAGTCCCTCCAGGGACTCGCGCACGGCGTAGAGCTGGTGCAGGTCCTCCACGTCCACGCTGCTGACCTCCGCGCCCCGGTGCGGGACGTGGGTGGCCAGTCCGTCGTGGATGAGCTTCTGCACCGCCTCGCGGACGGGGCTGCGGCTGATGCTCATCCGGTCGGCGAGGGCGGGGACGCTCAGCGGCGTGCCGGGGGTGAGGCGGTTCTCCAGGATGGCCGCCTTCAGCTCCTCGTAGGCGCGGTCGGCCAGCAGGCTGCCGGGGGCGATGGCCTTCACCGCGCTGTAGCTGGTCGTCATGTCCACTCCCTCGCTCGCGACACACGTTACATGCAATCAACCTCTCCGACTAGAGGCTGCTGAGGGCGATTGCATGTAAACGCGACCCCGCATCGTCGCGGCCACGGAATCATGGACGGCCGGTAAGTGCCTTGTAAGGACTTTCTCCGCAGGTCACAGGCAAGATCAATTTTATGGACAATCCGTCGTCTCCCGGTGACCACAAGGTCACGGACCCTCCCGGCGAGCCGTGCCGCCCCGACGGAGAACACCCTCACGACCGCGGGCCGACCTTCGACCCGGCCGGGCTCTCGGGGCCGCAACGGCGCGGTACGGCCTGCGTGGTGTGCGACAAGCGCTGGCCGCGCCCGGACGTCAGGATCGGCCGCCTCCCGGACGGGAGCCCGGCCTACTCCTGCGCGGACTGCGCCCCGGCCATGCCCTCCTGCGCGTCCGGCCCCACCCCCTGATCCACCGCTCCGCCCGGCGCGGGCGCGACGGCCGTTCCACCGGGGACGGAGGCGAGCTTGTCGGGGTTGCGGACGACGTCGATGGCCGTGATCCGGCCGTCGTCGACGGTCAGGGACGCCACCGACAGGACCCCGTCGTCGCCGCGCAGCACCAGGCCCGCCGCGCCGTTGACGGTGGTGATCCGCATCTCGCGCAGCGGGTCGCGGACGAACGACAGCACCAGGCGCGCCACCCGCCCCGCGCCGCGCTCCTCCCCCGGCAGGGAGCTGACCTTGCCGCCGCCGTCGCCCCGGCACACCACCCGGGGGTCCAGCAGCGCCGTCAGCCGTTCCAGGTCGCCGTCGCGGCAGGCGGCGGCGAACGCGGTGACCACCCGCCGCTGCTCGCCCGGGGTGGGCGGGAAGCGGGGCCGGCCCTCGGCGACGTGCCGGCGGGCGCGGGAGGCCAGCTGCCGCACGGCGGCCGGGGAACGGCCCACCACCTCGGCGACCTCGTCGAAGGTCAGCCCGAACACGTCGTGCAGCAGGAACGCGGTGCGCTCGGCGGGCGACAGGCTCTCCATCACCAGCAGCAGCGCGGTGCTGACCGACTCGTCCAGGGTGACCCGGTCGGCGGGGTCGCAGGCGTGGCCGAAGGCGGGGTCGCCGACCAGCGGCTCGGGCAGCCAGGTGCCCACGTACCTCTCGCGCCGGGCGCGGGCGCTGCCCAGGGCGTCCAGCGCCAGCCGCCCCACCGTCCTGATCAGCCAGCCGCGCAGGTCGCGGATCGCGTCCGGGTCCTCCAGCCCGCGCAGCCGCAGCCACGCCTCCTGCACGCAGTCCTCGGCCTCGGCGAGCGAGCCCAGCGTCGCGTACGCCACGCGCAGCAGGCGCGGCCGTTCGGCGTCGAAGCGGCGCGCGAGTTCGTCGGGGGTCACGGGCGCTCCAGCCAGGCGGTGAAGGTGGCGCTGCCCTGATGGTCGGGACGGACGCTGGTCAGCGCCCCGGCGCGCAGTTCCCGGCCCAGGCGTCCGGGCAGCGGGACCGGGAACGTCAGTGCCCGCCGCCCGGTCACCGAACGCCAGGTCCGCGCCAGGGCGCGGGCGTCGGCGACCTCGGGGCCCGCCACCTCGACCCAGCCGCGGCGCGCGGGCCGTTCGGCGACCTCGGCGATCGCGCGGGCGGCGTCGGCGGCGGCGACCGGCTGCAACAGGACCCTGGGCAGCGGCAGCACCGGGCCGCCCAGGGTCGCGGCGACCAGCTCGTGGAACTGCGCGGCCCGCACGATCGTCCACGGCACCGGCCCCTCGGTCACCGCGGCCTCCTGGCGGACCTTCGTGCGGAAGTACCCGATCGGCACGCGCCCGCAGCCCAGGACCGACACGCACACATGATGCCCCACCCCGGCGGCCGCCTCGGCCTCCAGCAGCCGCCGCGTCCCGTCCACCAGCGTCCGCGCGGCCTGCCGGGACTGGTCGTTGCTGGCGTCGACCACGACGGCGCAGCCCGCCAGCGCCTCCGGCAGGCCCGCCCCGGTCCGCAGGTCCACCGGGTGCTCGGCCGAGCCGCGGCTCAGCGCCCGCACCCGGTGCCCGCGCCCCTCCAGGTCCGCGACGACGTGGCGTCCCAGCGTTCCCGTCCCACCGATCACAGCGATTCTCATATCCGAAGGACGACGCGGGCCGCCCGAGTGTGACACCTACCGGGGCGGGCCCTCCAGCAGGGACGGGTCGGGGGCCGCCGCGACGGCGCGGGCGATCAGCTCCTTCTCGTCCACGCGGGTGCTGCGGCCGTCGGCGACCAGGACCTCGCCGTCCACCAGGACCGTGTCCACGGTGCGGGCGCTGCCGGTGGTCAGCAGCGTCGCGCCCGGGTCCAGGACCGGGACGCACCCCAGGTCCCGGTCGAAGCGCAGCAGGACCAGGTCAGCCCGGACGCCCGGGACCACGCCGTCCGGGCGCTCCTCCAGGCCGAGGACGGCGTTGGCGCCGTTGGTGGCCAGGTCCAGCATGTCGGCGAAGCCGAGCAGGTCGGAGCGGCCGTGGACGGCGCGTTGCAGGTAGGCGCCCATGCGCATGGTCTCCAGGGCGTCCTGGGTGTCGTTGCTGGCCGCCCCGTCCACGCCGAGGCCGACGCGGATGCCCGCCTCCAGCATCGCCGGGACCGGGGCCACACCGCTGCCCAGCCGCATGTTGCTCAGGGGGTTGTAGGAGACGCCCACGCCCCGCCCGGCCAGGACGCGGCGGCCCTCGGCGTCGAGCGCGCAGCAGTGGACCGCGAGGAGCCGGTCCCACAGGAAACCGGACTCCTCCAGGTAGGCGACCGCGCCCGTCCCGGCGTGCTCCCGGCACATGTCCTCGTCGGTCGCGGTCTCCAGCAGGTGGATGCTGGCGGTCATGCCGCGTTCCCCGGCGAACGCCCGCACCGCCCGCAGCCCCCGCGGGGTGAGCGAGCGCGGGTTCGGCACCGCCACCCCCATCCGGATCCGGCTTCCGGCGGTGCGGTCGGCCAGCGCGTCGATGTGGGCGAAGACCTCGCCGAGGGGCTCCATCAGGCGGGGCTCGAAGCCCCACCGGCGGGTGGCGTCGCCCCGGTCGGCCACGCCCCGGCACACCAGCGCGCGGATGCCGGTGTCGGCCAGCGCCTGGAGGATCGCGTCGTGGACCGCGCGCGAGGGGTGCGGCCACATGTGCTCGACCAGGGCGGTCGTCCCGCTGCGCAGCGCCTCCAGCGAGGCGGCCGCCGCCGCGACGTAGGCCTGCTCGGGGGTGAGCGCGACGGTGCCCTCGGCGACGTACCGCAGCCAGCGGATCAGCGGCTCGCCCTCGGCGATCCCGCGCATCACCGCCTGGTGCAGGTGGGTGTGGGTGTTGACCAGGCCGGGGATCAGATGGCCGCCGCCCCCGTCCAGGACCTCGCCGGCCGCCGGGCCGGTGCCGTGCGGCTCGACCGCCGTCACCCTCCCGTCGCGCAGGCGCACGTCCTGGCCGCCGATCCAGCGGCCCTGGGTCCACACGGTCACATCGCGGATCATCGTGGGGGCGGTGCTCGTCATCGCGGGGGTTCCCTTCCGTCATGCGGGTCTGTCACGCGGGTTCGGGCGCGGGCTCGGCGGCGCGTCGGCGGCGGGTCTCGTTGAGCAGCAGGTTGAGCAGGAACGCCGTGATGCCGCCCGCCGCGATGCCGCTGCCGAGCACCGTCTGGGCGAACGCGGGGAACCGGTCGTACACGTGCGGCGCGCCGACCGGCATGAAGCCCATCCCGAACGACACCGCCACGACCAGCATGTTGCGCGAGTCGGCCAGGTCGGCCTGGGCGAGGATGCGCAGGCCCACCGCCCCGACCACGCCGAACATCACCACGCCGACGCCGCCGAGCACCGGGCCGGGCAGCGCGGCGACGACCGCGCCGAGCTTGGGCACCAGGCCGAGCACCACCAGGATCACGCCGGACCCGGCGACCACCCACCGGCTGAGGACCCGGGTCATGGAGACCAGGCCGACGTTCTCGCCGAAGGTGACGATGGTGAAGGAGTTGAACACCCCGGCGACGGCGGTGCCCGCGCCGTCGGCGCGCAGCGCCCGGGCGACCTCGGGCGGGCCGACCTCGCGGCCGACGATCTGCCCCATGGCCAGGGTGTCGCCCGCCGACTCGACCATGTTGACGAGCTGCACGATGACCATCGGCAGGATCGCCGACAGCACGAACACCGGCGCCCCGAAGTCGAACGGCATGACGATCCCGAACGCGTCGGCCCTCCCGACGCCGGAGAAGTCGACCAGTCCCATCGGGACCGCCACGGCCGTTCCGGCGACCAGGGCCAGCAGCACCGCGACGCGGGCGACGACCGGCGGCCCGAACCGCTCCATGAGCAGGATGAACGCGATCGTCCCGGCGGCCAGCGCGATGTTGGCCGGGGCCGCGCCGTCGGTGGCCGCCTTCGGGTCGTGGTGCGCGACCAGGTGGGCGGTGGAGGGGACCAGGCTGAACCCGATGATGGCGATGACCGTGCCGGTCACCAGCGGCGGGAAGAACCGCAGCAGCCGGGAGAAGTAGGGTGCGGCCAGGAACGTCAGCGCGCCCGCGACCAGCGTCGCGCCGAACACGGCGGGCAGCCCGGCGTCGCGGCCGACGATGATGGCGGGCCCGATGCCGGTGAAGGTGGAGCCCATGACGATGGGCATCCGCACGCCGACCCGCCAGACGCCGATGGTCTGCAGCAGGGTGGCGACGCCGCTGACGAACAGGTTGGCGGTGATCAGCGCGGCGATCCGGTCGCCGGGCAGGCCGATGCCCGTGCCGATCAGCAGCGGGACGGTGACCATGCCGGAGTAGGCGATCAGCACGTGCTGGACGCTCAGCGGGGCGAGGACGCGCAGCCGCGGCACGGCGTCCACGGGGTCGGGCCCGGACGCGCCGGGTGGTTCCGGAGACCGGTTGCGGATCGAGGACATGCGGCGTCTCCCTCCCCTCCGCGCCGGGCGCGGAGGATTCCATCCGTCCTGCCGGCTCCGGCTCACCAACACATTGCATGTAATGTGAACCGGGCGACAACCCCCGAGATCGTGCGTCGTGGGCTCAGTACAGCAAGTGGCGCCGATCACTCCTAGTGGACCGGGCTACGAACACCGGGCCGCGGCGGACCGAACTTTTGTAGGCGGGCACCAAAAGCGGCCTCCGTTTTCCTCGCGCTTTCCGCGTGCCACGCCGGGATCGCAGACGCCTCACCCGCGCCCTCCCCCGCCGCCCGCGCGCCCTCCCGTCAGAAGACAGGCGATCTCGCCGATGGCGGACGGCCCGGGCCCTCCAAGAATCACGGCTGTCGATTTCCCCCCGGAATCCTCACGCGGAACGCGCCGTGCCCCCGCATCGCGTCCCGGAGGATTTCCTCCCCCGAAGGAGTGCATCGACATGCTCCCGAAGAAGACCGCAGCCGCCACCGCCCTGGCGGCCGTGATGTGGGGCGGGCTGCTCAGCCCGCCCGCGCAGGCCGCACAGAACCCCTACGAGCGCGGTCCCGCCCCGACCGAGGCGAGCATCGAGGCCCCGCGCGGCCCGTTCGCCACCTCGCAGACGACCGTGTCGTCGCTGTCCGTCACCGGCTTCGGCGGCGGCACCATCTACTACCCGACCAGCACCGCCGAGGGCACGTTCGGCGCGGTCGCGATCGCGCCCGGCTACACCGCCGACCAGAGCAGCATGTCCTGGTACGGCCCCCGGCTGGCCTCGCAGGGCTTCGTGGTCTTCACCATCGACACCCTCACCCGCTTCGACCAGCCCGACAGCCGGGGCCGGCAGCTGGAGGCGGCCCTGGACTACCTGACCCAGCGCAGCTCGGTCCGGTCCCGCATCGACGCCACCCGGCTCGGCGTGATGGGCCACTCGATGGGCGGCGGCGGTTCCCTGGAGGCCTCGGTGAGCCGCCCGCAGTTGCAGGCGGCGATCCCGCTCACCCCGTGGAACCTGGACAAGACCTGGTCGGACGTGCGCGTCCCCACGCTCATCATCGGCGCGCAGAACGACTCGGTCGCGCCGGTGTCCTCCCACTCCGAGCCGTTCTACTCCACGATCCCCGCCTCGTCGGAGAAGGCGTACCTGGAGCTGGCGGGCGCCTCCCACTTCGCGCCCAACATCTCCAACACCACGATCGCCAAGTACAGCATCTCCTGGCTCAAGCGGTTCATCGACAACGACACCCGCTACGAGCAGTTCCTGTGCCCCGCGCCGCGCGAACGGGAGATCTCCGAGTACCGCGACACCTGCCCGCACGCCTGACCCCGGCGGGCTCCCCGAAGGACCATCACCGTGACACACCCCACCGACGGCGGCCGCTCCACGCGGCCGCCGTCGGCCGTGGGGCGCCGCAGGCGGCGCGGCCGCCGGTTCCCGGTCGCCGCCACCGTCGCCGCCCTCGGCTCCGCGGCCCTCTGCGCCACCGCGACGGTGTACGCCGTCGAGGCCGTGCGCGGCTGCGACGCCCCGCTGGTGCTCGACGTCGCCGTCGCGCCCCGGCTCGCGCCCGCCGTCGCGGCGGTGGCCGGGCGGTTCGGGCGGGCCGGGCACGAGGCCGGGGGCCGGTGCGTGCGGGCCGCGGTCCGCGCCGCCGACCCCGCCGACGTGGCGACGCTGCTGTCCGGGCGCGCCCTGCCCGGCCCCGGAACGCGGCGACCGGACGTGTGGATCCCCGACTCGTCGCTGTGGCCGGGCCGGATCCCGGCCGGCCGGCGGCCCGCGGTGGGCGGGCCGGTCGCCGCGACCCCGCTGGTGCTGGTCACCGTCGGCGCGTCCGCGCCGGTGACGTCGTGGCGGCCGGTGCTGGCGGCCGACGGCCGCACCCGCGTGCGGCTGCCCGACCCCGAACGCGACGCCGCCGGGATGGGGGTGCTGGTGGTCGCGCGCACGCTGCTGGGCGGGTCGCGGGACGCCGGGGCCTCGTTCGCCGCGCTGGCCCGGACGCTGCGGCAGGGAACGCTGGGCGACGTCCGCGCGGGCCTGACCGCCGCGCCGGGCCGTCCGGCCGTCGTCGTGGCCCCCGAGCAGACGGTGCGGGAGCACAACCGCCGCTCCCCGGCGCCGGCGGCCACCGCGGCGCTGCCCCGGGAGGGCACGGTGGTGCTGGACCACCCGTTCACCGTGCCGCGCGAGACGGAGGCGTCGCCGGACCGGGCCCGCGCCGCGCGCCTGCTGGAACGCGCGCTGCGCGAGCGGAGCGCCCGCGCGGCGTTCCGGCGGGAGGGGTTCCGCGACCCGGGCACCGCCTCGGACGCCCTGCCGGTGCGGGCGCTGCCGGTCCCGGCGGACGCGCGGATCCGGGAGATCGCGCAGTCGTGGTCGCGGCTGGCGCTCGGCTCCCGGATGCTGTCGCTCATCGACGTGTCGGGCTCGATGGGGGCGGCCGTCCCCGGCGGCGGCACCCGGTTGCAGGCCGTCGCCGAGGTGTCCCGCGAGGGGTTGGCGCTCCAGCCCGACGACACCGAACTGGGCCAGTGGCTGTTCGCCACCCGGCTGGACGGCTCCCGCGACTGGCGGGAGACGGTGCCGATCGGCCCGCTCGGCGAGCGCGCCGGATCGGCCACCCGCCGCCAGCTCATCCTGAGCTCCCTGGCCGCGCTGCGGCACGAGCGGGGCGGCGGCACCGGCCTGTACGACACGATCCTGGCCGCCTACCGGCACCTGATCCGCACCTACCGGACCGACATGGTCAACACGCTGCTGGTGTTCACCGACGGCGGCAACGACGACCCCGGCGGCCCGTCGCTGGACCGGACGCTGCGGCTGCTGCGCGCCGCCCGCGACCCGGTCCGTCCGGTGCAGGTCGTCGCGATCGGCGTCGGGCCCGGCGTGGACACCGCCGCGCTGCGCCGCGTCACCGGGGTGACCGGCGGGGGCGTGTACGCCGCCCGGCACGCCGCCGACATCCGGCAGATCTTCCGGACGGTGACGGCGCGCCGCGTCTGCGCCCCCGGCTGCTGAGCCGTCCGGGCGGTGTCACCCGTGGCGGCTCACTCGGGCGGGGAGGGCCGCAGCAGCCGCACCGAGCTGAGCGCGAGGACCAGTTCGACCAGGTCGGCCGGGTTCGACAGCACGCGCCCGGTGAGCCTCTCGATGCGGCGCAGCCGGTTGAGGACGGTGTTGTGGTGGCAGTAGAGCCGGGTCGCGGCGCGGGCGGCCGACCCGTCGCACTCCAGCCAGGCCGCCAGCGTCTCCAGCAGCACCTCGCGCGAGCCGGGGTCGGTCGCCAGGACCGGGCCGAGCACGGTGGAGCTGAGCCGGTCGGCCAGCCGGGGCTGGGACACCAGCAGCGCGTCGGGCAGCCGCCGGTCCAGCAGCACGATCTCCTGTTCGCCGGGGCGGCAGGAGCGCAGCGCCAGCTCGGCCAGCCACCGCGCGGTGCCCAGCTCGGCCAGGGTGCCCACGACCGGGCTGATCCCGGCGCTGGCCCCGGCGTGCGGGCGCAGCATCCCCACCAGGTCGGCGGGGTCGGCCGCGCCCAGGGACACCAGGGCGGCCTGCGTGCCGTCGGCGCGGGTATGCCACAGGAACCGGACGCCGTCCTCGCCCGCCGGGCGGTGCGCGACCGGCTCCGGCTGGCGTCCCAGCACCACCACCGCGTACCGGCCGCGCGCGGGCAGCCCCAGGACCTCGGTCGCGGTGGCGGGCAGGCCGTCCTCGCGGCCCTCCAGCAGCGCGTCCACGACGGCCTGGACGCGTTCCTCGTTGCGGCGCAGCAGGTCGTACTCGGTGCGGTGGTAGGCGGCCGCGACCGCGCTGGACTGCTCGTCGATGGTGTCCCAGGTGCGGGTGGCCTGCCGGACCAGCACCGGGACGTGCGCCGGGTCGTCCTGCGCGACCACCTCGACGACGGCCTCCCAGAACACCCGGCCCGCCAGCCGGTAGGAGCGCAGCAGCAGGTCCAGCGGCAGGCCCTGCTCGGCGCGGCGGCGGCCGAGCCGTTCGGCCCACTCCAGGTCGGCGCGGCGGCGGCCGGGGTCGAGGATCGACTCGATGCCGTGGCCGAGGCCGGTGCGGGCGACCTGCCACAGGTCCTCGCGGGACGTGGCGGGCCGCGCGCGCTCCTCGCCGTTCAGGATCTCGGCGACCAGCCGGTCGGCCAGCTCGGGCAGCCGGTCGGCCAGCCGCCGGACCGCGCCACGCATGATCTCGCCGCCGGAGCGGTCGGCGGCCGTCGTCACCTGCGCCAAGGGTCACCTCCAACCGAGTGGGCGTCATCGTCCCACCGCCGCCGCCCGAAGACCAGGGGATTGTGAGCCGTCACAACCGGACCGCTCCCGCGTTGCGCCCGCTCCCCGAATTAGAACGTCGCTCTAGACCTGCGGGCGGACCGCGTGCTGACGTATGCCCCCGATCACCCCACGCGAGGACCGAGGAGGCAGGGTGCGCGATGAGCAGGGCCGGCGCGGGAGGCCGCCCCGATGAGTTCCCCCGCATTGACCGTCCGCGACCTGACCGTCGACTACGGGCCCGTGCGCGCCCTGCGCGGGGTGTCGCTGGAGGTGCCCGAGGGCGGGCTGGTCACCGTCCTCGGCGGCAACGGCGCGGGCAAGTCCACGCTGCTGCGCGCGGTGTCGGGCGTGCTGGCGTTCCACGGCGGCGCGGTCCGCGAGGGCGAGGTGCTGGTGGACGGCGTGTCGCTGCGCGGCCGGCGGCCCGACCAGATCGTCGCGCGCGGCGTGGTCCACGTCCCCGAGGGACGGCAGGTGTTCGCCCGCATGACGGTCGGCGAGAACCTGCGCGCCGGGGCCCTGGGCGCCCGCGACCGGCGACGGGTGGCGGCGGCCCGCGACCGCGTGCTGCGGCTGTTCCCGGTGCTGGCCGAACGCGAGCGCCAGCGCGCCGGGCTGCTGTCGGGCGGCGAGCAGCAGATGCTGGCGATCGGCCGCGCCCTGATGGCCGGGCCCCGGCTGCTGCTGCTGGACGAACCGTCGCTCGGGCTGGCCCCCATCATGATCGACCGGATCGCCGAGACGGTCCGCGCCGTCAACCGCGAGGGCATCGCGATCCTGCTCATCGAGCAGAACGCCGCGCTGGCGCTGCGGCTGGCCGACCACGCCTACGTGCTGGAGGTCGGCCGCGTGGCCCTGTCGGGCCCGGCCGACCGGCTGGCCGACTCCCCCGAGGTCCGCGACCGCTACCTGGGGCTGGTCCCGGAGGAGGCCCCCGAGGACGAGACCGCCGCCCCGGCGCTGGCGAGGTGGTCGCCGTGACCGCCACCGACGTCCCCGAGCTGGTGGCGACCGGGCTGACGGTGCGGTTCGCCGGGCTCACCGCGCTCGACGGGGTGGACCTCACCGTGCGGCCGGGCTCGCTGCACGCGCTGATCGGCCCCAACGGCGCGGGCAAGTCCACCTGCTTCAACGTGCTGTCGGGCGTGTACCGGGCGGACGCGGGCAGCGTGCGGTTCGGCGACGCCGAGCTGACCGCGCTGCCCCCGCACCGCATCGCCGCCCTCGGCGTGGCGCGGACGTTCCAGAACATCGCGCTGTCGGAGCGGCTCAGCACCGCCGACAACCTCATGCTCGGCCGCCACCGGCTCACCCGCGCCGGGGTGCTGTCGGCCGGGCTGCGGCTGCCGCGCGCCCGGAGCGAGGAACGGCGGCACCGGGCGCGCGCGGCGGAGATCGCCGAGTTCGTCGGCGTCGCCGAGCACCTGGCCGTGCCCGCCGGGGCGCTGCCCTACGGGGTCCGCAAACGCGTCGAGCTGGCGCGGGCCCTGTGCGCCGAACCACGCCTGCTGCTGCTCGACGAGCCGGTCGCCGGGATGAACGGCCCCGAGCGGCACGCGATGGCCCGCGCGATCCGCCAGGCCCGCGACGCCCTCGGCCTGTCGGTGGTGCTGGTCGAGCACGACATGGCGATGGTCGCGCGGCTGGCCGACGAGGTCACCGTCCTGGACTTCGGCCGCCGCATCGCGGCCGGACCGCCCGACCGGGTCCGCCGCGACCCCGCCGTCATCCGCGCCTACCTGGGAGAACAGTCATGACCCCCGCATCACCGTGCCTCCGGCACGACGGACCCCGGCACCTGGACGCCGGGTCCTCCCCCGCCTCCGGCCCGACCCGGTCGACGCCATGACGGCGCTGATGGCCGCGCCTCCGCGCGGCGGGTCCTGGCGCTGGGACTCCAGGCCTTCCCTCGTCGCTTACAAGATCGCTCGCAAGCTCCCGATCTCGACGCTCCTCAGTCCAGGCCAGGAGGCGCCATGACCGGGCTCGTCGAGGTCCTGGTGAACGGCCTGTCGGCCGGCTCGGTGTACGCGCTGATCGCGCTGGGCTTCGTCATCATCTACAAGGCCACCGAGGTGGTGTCGTTCGCGCACCCCTCGCTGCTGCTGGCGGGCGGCTACGTGATCGCCGAGTTCCACGACGAGCTGGGGTTCTGGCCCGCCGTCGTCGCCGGGGTCGCCGCCACCGCGCTGCTGGCCGCGCTGGTGGAGGTGCTGGTGCTGCGCCGGGTGCGCTCCGGTGTGCACGGCACGCTCAGCATCGTCACGATCGGCGTGGACATCGTGCTGACGGTCGAGCTGGCCCGGCGGATCGGCACGCGGGTGCTGCCGCTGGGCGACCCGTGGGGCGACGCGGTCGTGCGGTTCGGCGGGGTGACCGTCGCGCAGGCGCGGCTGGCGGCGATCGCCGTCGCGGTCGCCGCGATCGCCGCGTTCCTGCTGGCGTTCAAGTTCACCTCCTGGGGCGTCGCGATGCGCGCGACGGCCGAGCGCCGGGAGACCGCGGCGCTGATGGGCGTGCGGCTCGGCAGGGTGTCGGCCGGGGCGTGGGCGGTGGCGGGGGTGTTCGCGGCGCTGGCGGCGGTGTTCCTGTGCGCCTTCCCCACGCCGGGGCTGGACCGGGCGACCTCGTTCGCGGCGCTCAAGGCGCTGCCCGCCGCCGTCATCGGCGGCGTGGACTCCACCACCGGCGCGCTGGTCGGCGGGCTGCTGATCGGGATCACCGAGGCGGCGGTCGTCGGCTACCAGAACGAGTGGGGCCTGCTCGGCCACGGCTTCGCCGACGTCGCGCCCTACCTGCTGATGGTGCTGGTGCTGCTGTGGCGTCCGGCGGGCCTGCTCGGCACCCGGGAGGTGGCCCGTGTCTAGGCTCCCCCTCGTCCTGCTCGTCGCGGGCCTGGTGGCCCTGCCGTTCTACGCCGGGCCGTTCTGGCTGCAGGCGGGCCTGTTCGCGATGTCGGCCGCCGTCGGCGCGATCGGGCTGAACATCCTCACCGGCGCGGCCGGGCAGCTGTCGATGGGCCACGCGTTCTTCCTCGCCGTCGGCGCCTACTCCTACGTGTGGCTGTCGGCCGGATCCGAACGCGCCGCCGGCGTGGAGCTGAGCGGGCTGGGCCTGCCGACCGGGCTCGCTGCGGTCGCGGCCGTGGCGCTGGCGGGCGCGGTCGGCTGGCTGTGCGCGCCGCTGGCCGGGCGGCTGAAGGGCGCGGCGCTCGGCATCGCGACCCTGGCGCTGGTGTTCGTCGGCCAGCACGTGATGTACCGCGCCGAGGAGGTGACCGGCGGGGCCAACGGCCGCGCGGTGCCGCCGCTGGAGGTGTTCGGGCTTCGCTTCGCCGACGCGCCCGAGCCGCCGCTGGTGCTCGGCGTGCCGTTCGGCGGGCTGGAGCAGCTGTGGTACCTGGCCCTGGTCGTGCTCGGCGGCGCGGCGTGGTTCGCGCGGGGCGTGCTGCGGTCGCGGCCCGGCCGGGCGTTCAACGCGCTGCGCGACCACGAGATCGCGGCCGGGGCGCTGGGCGTGCCGGTGGCGCGGCTGCGGGCGACGGCGTTCGCGCTGTCGTCGATGTACGCCGGGCTCGCGGGCGTCCTGCTGGCCCTGGTGTTCCAGCGGACCGTGCCCGAGTACTTCGGGCTGGCGCTGGCCCTGGACTACCTCGCGATGATCGTCATCGGCGGGCTGGGGTCGGTGGGCGGCGCGGTGGCGGGCGCGGTGTTCGTGGCGCTGCTGCCGTCGCTGCTGACCCGCTACGGCGACGCGCTGCCGCTGGTGGCCGAGCCCGGCGGGCCCGGTGTGGCCCCCGCCGAGGCCGCCCGGATGCTCTACGGCGTCGTGTTCGTCGCGGTGCTGCTGTTCCTGCCCACCGGCCTGCGCGGCCTGGCCGCCCGGCTCCGCCCGCCCGCGCGGCCCGCCCGCGCCACCGCCGACCCGACCCCCGCCACCCCGAAGACCGAGGAGCAACCCGCATGAACCACCTCACCCGACTCACCGGCGCGGCCCTGCTGCTGGCCCTGACCGCCGCGGGATGCAGCGGCAAGGCCACCGGCGGCGCCTCGCAGGACGGCGTCAAGACCGGCCCCGGCGTCACCAAGGACAAGATCACCGTGTCGGCGCTCACCGACCTGACCGGCCCCTACGCCGCGCTCGGCAAGGGCGTCACCCAGGCGCAGAAGCTCTACTACGACCAGGTCAACAACGCCGGCGGCATCTGCGGCCGCAAGGTCGAGCTGGTGGTGCGCGACCACGGCTACGACGTGCAGAAGGCGCTGGCCGCCTACAGCGAGGTCGCGCCCCGCTCGGCCGCGCTCCCCCAGGTCATCGGCTCCCCCATCACCGTCGCGCTGCGGCAGCGCGTGGAGGCCGACAAGCTGCTGACCATTCCGCAGGCGTGGGCGCACACCCTGCTCGGCAGCAAGTACGTGCAGATCACCGGCACCACCTACGACGTCGACATGGTCAACGCGGTGGCGTTCCTGACCGGGGAGAAGGGGATCAAGAGCGGCGACAAGGTGGGGCACCTGCGGCTGGAGGGCGACTACGGGCAGAGTTCGCTGACCGGGGCCCGCCACGCGGCGCAGAAGGCCGGGCTGACGCTGGTGGAGCAGCAGGTCAAGCCGACCGACGCCGACATGACCGCGCAGGTGGGGGCGTTCCGGCGGGCCGGGGTGAAGGCGGTCCTGGTCAGCGTCAGCCCCAAGCAGGCCGCCTCGCTGGTCGGGGTGAGCGCCGCCGGGGGCCTGAACGTGCCGTTCGTCGCCAGCAACTCGGCGTTCGCCCAGCAGCTGCTGGCCACCCCGGTCGGGCCGGTGATGGAGAAGAACTACTACATCGTCACCGCCGCCGCGCCGTTCAGCATGGACCTGCCCGGCCTGAAGAAGCTCGCCGGGGAGTACCAGATGGCCTACAAGGGGCAGCCGCTCGACAGCGCCGTGCTGTCGGGCTACAGCACCGCCGCCGTCGTCGGCGAGGCGCTGCGGAAGGCGTGCGCCGGCAAGGACCTCACCCGCGAGGGCATCGTCAACGCCCACCGCTCCGGCAAGAGCCCCGACCTCGGCCTGGGCTCGGCGCCGGAGGACTTCACCCGCTGGGACGTGCCCGCCGCCCGCGCCAGCTACGTCGTGCGGCCCGACCGCAAGGCGGTCGGCGGGACCTCGCTGGTGCAGAAGGCCACCGAGTCCGACCTGGTCCGCGACTACCGTCCGCCCGCGGGCGGCTGAGCGGAAGGGGCGGTGCGATGATCCCGCACGCCGGAACGGCCCGGCTTCCCGCGACGACCCTGCACGGCCGGGACCGGGAGATGGGCCTGGTCGGCGATCTGCTGGACCGGGCGCGCCGGGGGCGCGGCGGGGCGCTGACCGTCCTGGCGGGCCCCGGCCTCGGCAAGAGCGCCCTGCTCACCGCCGCCGCCGAACGCGCCGGGGACGCCTTCCAGACGCTGGACGTCCGGGGCGTGCGGGCCGAGAGCGGCATCCCGTTCGCCGGGCTGCACCGGCTGCTGCGGCCCCTGGCCGGGCAGCTGGCCGGGCAGCTGGCCGGGCGCCTGCCGGACGGGCTCGCCGGCGGGGCCGAGCCGCTGGCGGTCTGCGCGGCGGTGTGCGAGGCGCTCGGCGAGGCCGCGGCGCTGCGGCCGGTGCTGTGCCTGGCCGACGACGCCCACCGGATGGACCGGGCGTCGCTGGAGGCGCTGGCGTTCGCGGCGCGGCGGCTGCGGGGCCTGCCGGTCGCGATGCTGTTCGCGGCCGGGGTCCCGCACCCGGCCGCGCCGCCCCCGGGCTGCCTGGACGACCTGCCGCGGATCGCGCTGGAGGCCCTGGACGACGAGGCCGCCCTGCGCGTGCTGGAGGAGCTGGTCGGCCGGGACCTCGGCGCGGACGTCGCCGTCGAGCTCACCGAGCTGGCCGGGGGCTGCCCGCTGGCGCTGGCGGAGCTGGCGGCGGCGCTCACCCCCGGCCAGCTGTCGGGGACCGCGCCGCCGCCCCGGACGCTGCCCGCCCACAGCGCCCTGCGCGCCCGCTACCAGCGGCGTTACCTGCGGCTGGCGCCGGGCGCGCGGCGGCTGGTGCTGCTGGCCTGCGCCGACGACGACGGGGTGCCGGTGGAGGCGCTCACCCGGGCGGCGCGCGCCGACGGCGTCGATCCGGGCGAGCTGGAGGCGGCGCGCGAGTGCGGCCTGGTGCGCGTCGCCGACGGCACGGTGTCGGCGTCCACCCCGCTGGTCCGGTCGGTCCTCTACACCGACGCGGTCCCCGGCGAGCGGCGCGCGGTGCACCGGCTGCTGGCGGCGGCGCTGGACGGCGAGCGCGACGCGTCCCGGCGCGTGTGGCACCGCGCCGCGCTCGTCGCCGGGCCGGACGACCCGATGGCCGGGGAGCTGGCCGGGGCCGCGCGCGGCGCGGACGCGGCGGGGCGCCACGGCGAGGCGGCCCGGTCCTGGCAGCGGGCCGCCGCCCTCACCGCCGACCCGGGCGTCCGGCGGGACCGGCTGCTGGCCGCGGCGCGCTGCGCGTGGACGGCCGGGCGGCCTGCCCGCGCCCGCGCGCTGCTGCGGCAGGTCGAACCCGATCCCGCCGCCGGGCTGCTGCGCGGCGCCATCGAGCTCGGCGACGGGCTGCCGGTGATCGCGGTGTGGACGCTGCTGGACACCGCCGACCGGACCGCCGCCGACCCGGCGACGGCGCTGGCGGCGCTGACGCTGGCGGGCGAGGCCGCCGACGTGCTGGGCGACGCCCCCTACCGGGCGGCGATCGCCGAACGCGCCGCCGCCCTCGCCCCCGCCGACCCCGCCGGGCGGCTCGCGGTGCTGCACGCCCGCGCCATGGCCGCCGCGTTCCGGGGGGAGCGCCGGGAGGCCCGCGCGGCGCTGCGGGAGGTGCTCGCGCTCGCCGCCGCGGTGGACGATCCGGCGTACGCCGACGTCACCGCCCTCGTCCTCGGCGACGACCACGCCGCCCGGTCCCTGGCGGCGCGGTCGGTCGCGGCGGCCCGGCGGGCGGGCGACGCGACGGCCGAGTCGCGGGCGCTGGCGGTGCTGGCCTACGCCGAGGTCGCGCTGGGCCACCACGCGGCGGCGGCCTCGGCCGCCCGCGACGGGCTGCGGCTGGCGCGGGCCGCCGGGCACCGCAACCGGGCCGTCGAGCTGCGCGCGCTGCTGGGCCTGCTGGCGGCGTTCCGCGGCGACGGGGCCGCGCACGAGCACCTGGCGGGAGTGCCCGAGGAGGCGGCGCGGCGCGGTCTGGCCCGCGCCGGCGCGCTGGCGTCCTGGGCGCTGGCCTGCCTGGACCTGGCGGCCGACCGGCCCGCCGACGCCGCCGCCCGGCTGCGGACGCCGACCGGCGCGCATCCGGCCGTCCGGACGCTGGCGACACCGCACTACGTGGAGGCCGCCGTGCTGTCGGGGCAGCGGGCGGCGGCGCGGCGGGCGTTCGCCGAGTTCGAGCGCTGGACCGGCGAGGCCGCCCCGGGGCCGGGCCACCGGGCGGCGGCGGCGCGCTGCCGGGCGCTGCTGGCCGAGGACGAGCGCGTCGCGGCCGAGTGCTTCGAGGAGGCGCTGCGGCTGCACCGGGGCGGCGGGTCGGCGTTCGAGTCGGCCCGCACCGCGCTGCTGTACGGGCACCGGCTGCGGCGGGCGCGGCGGCCCCGCGACGCCCGCGTCCACCTGCGCGACGCGCTGCGGGTGTTCGCCGACCTCGGCGCGCGGCCGTGGGCGGAACGGGCGCGGTCCGAGCTGCGCGCGGCGGGCGGCGCGGCGGAGACGCCCGGCCGGGGCGACCCGCTGGCCGCGCTGACCGCCCAGCAGCGGCAGATCGCGGCGCTGGTCGCGGCCGGGGCCACCAACCGGGAGATCGCGACCCGCCTGATGATCAGCACCCGGACGGTGGACGGCCACCTGCGCAACATCTTCACCCGCCTGGGCCTGCGCTCCCGCGTGGAGCTGGCCCGCCTGGCGGGCTAGGACCGCTACGCCCCGGTCAACGGAACCCGGGTCAGCGGGCGGACGCGCGGGCCTCGCTGGGGGTGCGGCCGAAGCGGGCGCGGAAGTGCCGGGCGAAGTGGGCCTGGCTGGAGAAGCCCCAGCGGTAGGCGATGTCGGCGATGGTCGTGCGGGCCGCCCCCGGGGCGGTGAGGTCGCCGTGGGCGCGCTGGAGGCGGCGTTCCAGGATGTGCCGGGCCGGGGTGGTGCCGGCCGCCTCGAAGATCCGGCCGAGATGCCGCACCGACACCCCCGTCACGCCCGCGACCCGCGCGGGAGTGAGGCACGGGTCGTGCAGGTGCCGCTCGATGTAGTTCTCGGCGACGACCAGCCGGGTCCGGTACGCGGCGGGTGCGGGCCGCCCGCCGGAGCGTTCGGTGGCCAGCAGCCGCAGCAGGTCGAGGACGCCGTCGCGGATGCCCTCGGGGCCCGCCGCGCCCGGGTCCTCCAGGACCGACCGCAGCGCCACGACCAGCTCGCCCTCGCGGACCGTCCCGCGCCCGAACAGCATGGGCGCGGGGACCCCGCCCGCCATGCACTGCTCGGCGAACAGGTCGCGCGGGATGTCCACCAGGAACTGCCGCATGGTCGAGGAGAACCCGAACAGGTACGGCCGGCGCGTGTCGTACACGACGAGGTCGCCGGCGGTGGCCGACAGGCAGCCGTGCTCGTGCAGGAACACGGCCTCGCCCTTCAGCAGCAGGGTCGCGAACACCGAGTCCTTCGGCGCGGACCTCGCCACCTGCGGGCTGCGCTCCACGGAGTGGGCGTTGCCGCTGATCTCGGCCAGCCGGACGTCCCCGAGCCGGAAGTTGGCCTGCCGCGCCAGCAGCCCGCGCTCGGAGTAGGACGTGCAGGACAGCCCGACCAGCGCCCTGCGGTTGTAGTCCTCCCAGAAGCCGATGCGGTCGCGCGGGTCGACGTCCTCGGTGCTGGCCTCGGAGATCATCAGTGCTGGCGCCGGCATGGTCTCGCTCCTCCCGCCCGGGCGGTCCTGCGACGGAGCCTATGCCGTGACCTGGGTCATACGGCCAGGTAGCCTCCGTCCACCGGAAAGACCGCGCCGGTCACGTAGGACGCGGCGGGCGAGCACGGGAACGCCACGACGGAGGCGACCTCCGGCGGGCGCCCGTACCGCCCGGCCGGGATGCGGCCAGCACGGCCGCCGCGGCGTGCCGTCATGGCCGCACCAGCACCTTGATCTCCTCCGTGGTGTCCAGCAGCGCCCGGAACCCGTCCCGGACGACCTCCGCCAGCGGGACGACCGAGGTCACGATGGACGTGAAGTCCATGCCCTCCTCGGCGGCGAGCCGGATCAGCTCGCCGTGGCAGTCCCGGTAGCCGACGCTCCCGATGATCGACTGCTCGTTGTTGACCAGCGCGAACGCGTCCACGGCGACCGTGCCGCCGAGCCCGAGCAGCACGGTCCGGCCCCCGTGGCGGGTCCCGGCCAGGCAGTCGGCCAGCGCCCGCCCGGACCCGACCGCCTCGAACGCCAGGTCGGCGGCCCCGGGCGGCAGTCCCCCGGCGTCCACGGTCTCGGCGGCGCCGAGCCGGCGCGCCAGCGCCCGGCGGGCCGGGGACGGGTCGCACGCGACCACCCGTCCCGCCCCGTACCGGACGGCGAGCCCGACGACGAGCAGCCCGATCGGGCCGAGGCCGACCACCGCGGCGGTCTCCCCGTCCCGCAGCCCGGACCTGCGCACCCCGTGCAGCGCGACCGCCGCCGGTTCGAACACGGCCGCCTGCCGCAGCGACACCCCGTCCGGGAGCCGGTGCAGCATGTAGGACGGCACGACGGCCCGCTCGGCGAGCCCGCCGTCGCCCATCAGGCCCGCGAAACCGAAGTGGGCGCACAGGTTGTACTCGCCGGCCGCGCACCGCGCGCAGCGGCCGCACCGGTAGTGCGGCTCCACCGCGACCCGGTCGCCGGGCGCGAACCCGGTCACGCCGGGCCCGACCTCGGCGACCGTCCCGCTGAACTCGTGCCCGAGGGTCAGCGGGGCGGCCCGTCCCGACTCCGGGTGCGGCTCCCCGACCGGGATGGCGTGCGGCCCGTCGGCGTATTCATGCAGGTCGCTGCCGCAGATCCCGCAGTAGGCGACGGCGATCTCCACCTCGCCCCGGCCGGGGGCGCGCCGCGGCACGTCCTGCACCCGGACGTCGCGCGGACCGTGCCACACCGCGGCCCTCACGCGACCTCCCCCCGGCGGCGCAGCACGGCCGGGGCCGTCTCGCGCAGCCCGAACGACAGCGCCACCACCAGCGCCGCCCCGCCCGCCGCGATGAACATGGCCGCGTCCAGCCCCCAGATGTCGGAGGCGCGCCCGGCGACGAGCGGGCCGAGGAACCCGCCGGCCAGCTCGCCCACCCCCATGATCACGCCGAGCGCGGTGGCGAGCGCCGCGCGCGGCACGGTCTCGGCCGGGATCGTCGCCATGAACAGCGTGAAGCAGCCGAGCCCGGTGTAGGTGAGGATCATCAGCGCGCCGAGCAGCACCGGGTCGTCGACGTGGACCACCGCGAGCGGGCAGCACGCCGCGAGGGCGGTGAACCCGATCAGCGAGGCGCGCCGGCCGATCCGGTCGGAGACGGCCGGGGTGGCGAAGCCCCACAGCACCCAGGCGACGCCGAGGCACGTCATGACGGCGCTCATCGTGCCCGGCCCCCAGCCCTTCTCGTCGGTCAGGTACCGGGGCGTGAACGTGATCATCGTGACGAACCACGTCAGGTAGCACGGCGCGACCAGCATGCAGATCACGACGTTGCGCAGCCGCAGGACCTCCCGCACCGGCACCCGCGCGACCGGTCCGGCCGCCGCCCGCGCCCGGGGCGCGTGTTCCCGCACGTACTTCGCGATCACTGCGGCGATGACCAGGCCGGGGACGATCGTGACGTAGAACGCCGTCCGCCACCCGAAGGTGTCGGCGAGCCACACGACCGCCACCGGCGCCACGATGCCGCCGAGCAGCCCCGCCGACGACCCCTGGAGCAGCCCCATGTTGAGGCCGCGGCGCGACTCCCGGGACGCCTCCACCATCAGCGCCTGCGCCATCGGCAGCACCGCGCCCTCGGCGGCGCCCATCAGCGCGCGCGCCGCCAGCAGCCCGAGGAACCCGGTCATCAGCCCCGACGCCGAGGAGAACAGCGAGAACAGCACGACGGCGGCCAGCAGGATCGGCTTGCGCCGCCCGAGCCGGTCCGACAGTCCCCCGGCGCACATCCCGGCCAGCGCCCAGGTCAGCGCGAGCACCCCGGACAGCACGCCGAGCTGCGCGTTCGACAGCCCGAAGTCGTCGTCCATGTACGGGGCGAGGAACGCCAGCGCCTGCCGGTCGAAGAACACGAACCCGAACGCCAGGAACAGGATCGCCAGCAGCCGGTTCTCGTACCGGTCGGCGGCGGGGTCGTCCCGCGTGAGGACCGGGGCCATCAGCGGAACAGCGAGTCGATGTGGTCGGCGCCCAGCCCGACCGCGTCGTAGTGCCTGCGGCACATGTCGATGTAGTCGTGGACGTCGAAGTAGCCCTGGGGGTCGCCGTTCTCGTCCAGCCAGATGAGCGGGCCCTTGACGATGAACAGCGTCTTCATCGGCTCCTCGTGCTCGTAGGCGACGAGGGTGTGGCCCTCGCCGGGCGCCTCGTAGACGAAGTCGCCCGCCGTCGCCGTCCAGGGGCGCTCCAGGTAGCCCCACTTGCCGGAGATCGTGTAGGCGAACACCTCGTGGGGGTGGTAGTGCCGGTTGACGAGCCCGGCCTCCTTGGCCCGCAGGATGTCGGACCAGGTGTTGTCCTTCACGTTGATCCACAGCGGCCGCGACCCGACGGTCTCGGTGAACGGCACGTAGTACCGGTCGTCGTCGGTGGCGACCTTCGGCAGGTACACCTCGGGCAGCGCGTCGGGCTTCTGCGAGTTCTCGATCGGCTTCAGGTTCTTCCAGAACTCCGAACCAGGGGTCTCCGGCATGCGAACGGCTCCTCTCGCGGTCGTGTCGCTGCGAGTGAACCTCCCGGGTGGGGCCCCGGTCTTTCCTGTGGCGGACGCCGCCCTTTGCGGATCGCGGACATCGGCCCCCGGGTTTGAGACTTTCACCCGGAAAACGTGTGGATACCGCGTTCGAAGTCTCACTCGAAAGTTCAGCGATACCGTCGAAGGCATGGCCATCGGCGCCAAGGAGGGAACCCATGCCGATCCTGCCGTCCGAGCGTGACCCCCGGCTGATCACCGTGCGCCGCGGCGGAACGCTGACCGACGAGCACCACCGGCTGCTCGCGGAGTGGGCCGCGCTCTGCGCCGAACACGTCCTGCACCTTTTCGAGCGGGAGCGGCCGCACGACACCCGCCCGCGCGACGCCATCGGCGTCGGCCGCGCCTGGATCCGCGGCGAGGTGCGCATGCGTGAGGCGCACCAGACCGCGTTCGTGGCCAACGCCGCCGGGCGCGGGCTGCCCGACCCGGCGAGGTTCGCCGCCCTCGCCGCCGGGCAGGCGGTGGCGGTCGCCCACGTCGCGGCCCACGACCTGGGCGCCGCGGCGTACGCGATCAGGGCGGCCGCCGCTGCCGCCGCCGGTGACGCCGAGGCGGCACGTCTCAGGGAGCGGGACTGGCAGCGGGAGAGGATCCCCGCGGAGCTTCGGGAGCTGGTCCTCGATGACCAGCGGCGTCGAAGCGCGATCTGCTGGCACGTCTTCGACGACTGACCCGTGGCGTCCGCCCGCCGCCCGGCCGGGCGGGGGTCCGGCCGGGCGGCGGGCGCGTTCTCACGGGGCGGGCGGCAGGTCCACCAGGGTCGCCAGCGCGGCCCGGTGCCGGTCCGGGGCGCCCAGCGCGAGCGCGGCGCTCTTGGCGCGCTTGAGGTACAGGTGCGCGGGGTGCTCCCAGGTGAACCCGATGCCGCCGTGCATCTGCACGCACTCCTCGGCGGCCTTCACCGCGACGGCCGAGCAGTGCGCCTGCGCGACCGCGACGGCGACCGGCAGGTCCGGGTCGCCGGTGGCGGCGCAGGACGCGGCGTGCCGGGCGACGGCGCGGGCCTGCGTGACGGAGGTCCACAGGTCGGCCAGCCGGTGCTTGAGCGCCTGGTAGGAGCCGACCGGGCGGCCGAACTGGTAGCGGGCCTTGACGTAGGCGACGGTGGACTCCAGGCAGCGTTCGGCCAGGCCGAGCTGCTCGGAGGCCAGGATCGCCGCGCCGGTCAGCAGGGCCGTCCGCAGTGCCGCGTCGCCCTCGGCGACCCGCCGCGCGGGGGCGCCGTCGAACGTCACGTCGCACAGGCGGCGGGTCATGTCGAGGGAGACGACCGGGGTGCGGGCGGCGTCGGCGGCCTCCACGGCGTACAGGCCGTCGGCGGCGGGCACCAGCAGCACGTCGGCGGCGGCCCCGTCGGCGACGCTGGTCACGGCACCGGTGAGCGTGCCGTCCCCGGCGCGCACCGTCGGGGCGAACGCGGCGTGCGGGTCCGTGGTGAACGGCACGGCGAGCACGGCGGCGCGCCCGGACTCCAGCAGTTCGCGGTCGTCGGCGGCCAGCAGCGCGGCGACGCCGAGGACCGCGCCGGTCAGGAACGGGACGGGCGCGACGGCGCGGCCGATCTCCTCGGCCACCACGGCGGTCTCCCGCCAGGTCGCCCCGGCCCCGCCCCGGTCCTCGGGGACCGGCAGCGCGGTGACGCCCATGTCGGTGAGGGACTGCCACAGGGCGGCGTCGAGGGGCTCGTCGCGCTCGGTCCCGGCGAGCACGTCGTTCCAGGGGGCCTTGTCGTCGAGCAGCTCGCGGACGCCGGCGCGCAGGTCGGTCTCGATCTCGCTGTAGAGCAGGTCGCTCACTTCGGCAGGTCCTTCCACGGCACGTCCTTGTCGACCCGGATCTCGCCGGGCAGGCCGAGCACGCGCTCGGCGATGATGTTGCGCAGGATCTCGGAGGTGCCGCCCTCGATGGAGTTGCCCTTGGCGCGCAGGTAGCGGTAGCCGGGCGAGCGGCGGGTGAAGTCGACCTCGGCGGGGCGGCGCATCGTCCAGTCGTCGTAGCGCAGCCCCTCCTCACCGAGCAGCTCCAGCTCCAGGCCGGAGATGCGCTGGTTGAGGTCGGCGAAGGCGAGCTTGGCGGCCGAGCCCTCGGGACCGGGCTGCCCGGCGGTGAGCTGCTGGCGCAGCCGCCGCCCGGTGAGGCGGGCGGCCTCGGCCTCCACCCACAGCCGCAGGACCTCGTCGTGCAGGCCGGGGGTGCGCAGCTCGGGGCGCTCGCGCCACAGCCCCGCGACGACGCCGATCATGCCGCCCTCGCGGGGCACGGCCTGGCCGCCGATGGCGACGCGCTCGTTCATGAGGGTGGCGGTGGACACCTGCCACCCCTGGCCGACCTCGCCGAGGCGGTGCTCGTCGGGGACGCGGACGTCGGTGAGGAACACCTCGTTGAACTCGGCCTCGCCGGTGATCTGCCGCAGCGGGCGGACCTCGACGCCGGGCGCGGTCATGTCGCACACGAAGTAGGTCATGCCGCGGTGCTTGGGCACGTCGGGGTCGGTGCGGGTGACCAGGATCGCCCACCGCGCCTCGTGCGCCATCGACGTCCAGACCTTCTGGCCGTTGACGGTCCAGTGGTCGCCGTCGCGGACGGCGCGGGTGCCGAGCGCGGCCAGGTCCGAGCCGGCGCCGGGCTCGCTGAACAGCTGGCACCAGATCTCCTCGCCGGTCCACAGGGGCCGCAGGAAGCGCCGCTTCTGCTCCTCGGTGCCGAAGGCCAGGATCGTCGGGGCGGCCATGCCGAGCCCGATGCCGTTGCGCTCGGGCTGGTTGGAGGGCGCCCCGGCGGCGGCGAACGCCCGGTCGACCTCGGGCTGCAGGTGGCGCGGCGCGTCGAGGCCGCCGAGCCCCTCGGGGTAGTGGACCCAGGCCAGCCCGGCGTCGAACCGGGCGCGCAGGAACTCCAGCGGCTCCATGGCGGCCGGATCGTGCTCGGCGAGGAACTCCTCGACCCGCCTGCGCAGCGCGGCGGCGTCGGGGGGTGCGGTGCTCACGGGAACGGACCTCCGCGGGGTGGGCGACGATACATACCAACCGGTCGGTATGGGGCCCACCCTAGGAAGTGCGGGCTGACGCCGTCAACCGTGAGATCGCCCGTCAGGTCAGGTGTTCCAGCAGCGCGGCGGCGGCCGGGTTGCCCGGCCGGGGGGCGCGGCCCACCAGCTCGACGGTCCGGGCCGGGACGGGTTGGCGGATCCGCACGCACGGCAGCCCCGCCCGCTCGCCGACCGGGCGGGGCACGATCGCCACGCCGATGCCCGCGCGCACCAGGTCGACCAGGAACCGGATCTGGGTGACCTCGCAGGTGATCTGCCGGTGCAGGCCGCACCCGGCGGCCAGGCGGCGCACGGCGGTCTCCAGGCCGGTGCCCGCGCGGAAGTCCACGAAGCGCTCCTCGGCCAGGTCGCTCAGCAGGGCGCGCCCGGCCCCGGCGAGCCGGTGGCCGGGCGCGGTCACCAGCACCAGCTCCTCCCGCCAGGACCGGAAGGAGGCCAGCCCGTCGGGCAGGGCCGCGCCGTCCAGCGCGACGTAGGCCAGGTCGAGTTCGCGGGCCAGCAGCGCGTCCAGCAGCTCGCCGGTCGGGGCCTCGCTCACCGCGATCTGGACGCCGGGCCGGGCGCGGTGGAACGCTGCCAGCTCGCGCGGCAGATCGACGCTGGTCAGGGTCTGGATGCTGCCGACGGCGACCCGGCCGGCGGCCAGCTCCGTCACGGCGGCGACCGTCTCCCGCGCGGCGGCGGCGTCGGCGAGCAGCCGCCGCGCGACCGGCAGCAGCGCGTGCCCGGCCGGGGTCAGCACGGGCCGCCGCCCGGTCCGGTCGAACAGGTCCGCGCCCAGCTCGTGTTCCAGCTTGCGGATGGAGGTGCTCAGCGCCGACTGGACGATCAGTTCCGAGCGGGCGGCGGCGGTGAAGCCGCCCTGGGTGGCCACGGCCACGAAATGCCGGAGCTGGCGCAGTTCCATCCATCTACGATAGCGATGGCTGCCAACGAAATGATGTGTTGGACCGATGGGAGCGCCCGCGCGCATGCTGGGGCGCGTGAACCACGTGCCCTTCCTGTGGTCCGTCGCCTACGGGCCGCGCCACTCCGCTCCGACCCGCTTCCTGGCCCGCCGCGCGCTCGGGACGGCCGCCTTCGTCCGCGCGCTCGCCCGGGCCGACCACCGCTCGTTCACCGTGCTGTGAGGGCCGGGCGGGCGGCGATCCCCTCCACGAGCACCTCCACCGTGAACGCGAACCGGGCGTCGTTGTCGTCCGGCTCCAGCTCGTCGGCGCAGCGCCGCAGGTACGGAAGGTCGAGGCCGCCGTCGGGGCGCAGCCAGGACGGCGGCGTCCGCTCCAGGTCGTCCGGGTCCAGGTGCGCGGGCGGCCGGTCGTACGGCGCGTCCTGGAACTCCACGAAGCCGACGACCGCGCGGATCGTCTCCATGCAGGCGCGGTAGGCGTCGGGCAGCGGCAGGCCGACCGCGGCGAAGAAGCCGATCAGCGCGTCCACGTTGCGCAGCATCGTCGGATGGCGGGCCATGGTGACGTTCTCGCGCAGCGCGAGGGTGGTCATGCCGGGGTGCCGCCGGTAGTGGGCGCGCAGGTCGTCGCAGTAGGCGCGCAGGCAGTCGCGCCAGCGGGCGGGGTCCAGCGGCGGCGGCCGCCACTCCGACGCGAAGATCTCGGCGGCGAGCGCGACCAGGTCGCGCCGGTCCTCGACGTAGTTGTAGACCGCGCGCGGCGAGACGCCGAGCTCGGCGGCCAGCGAGCGCATCGTCAGCTCGGCCGCGCCGCGCCGTCCCAGGAAGTCCAGCGCGGCGCGGCCGACGGCCTCGCGGGTGAGGGTGGGGCGGCCCTTGCGGTGGGTGGGGCGCCGCCGGGACGCGGGCGCGGGCTGCTCGTTCATCGGGGACGATGCTAGCCCTCCTTGAACTTCACACATGTTGACTTCAAGCGCGGGAGCGGGCACGGTGATCCAGGTAAGGCTCACCTAACTCCCCTCGGGAGTCGTTCATGCGCCCGTCCTCCGTCGCCATGGACCTGTCGCCGCTGCGCGCGAGCCGCGACTACCGGCTGTTCTTCGCCGGGTTCCTCGGCGCGCTGTTCGGCACGCTGATGACGGCGGTCGCCGTGTCCGTGCAGGTCTACGAGATGACCGGGTCACCGACGCAGATCGGGCTGACGGCGCTGGCCCGCGCCGCGCCGATGGTGGCCGGGCTGCTGGCCGGCGGCGTGCTGGCCGACCGGTACGACCGGCGCGCGCTGATGCTGTGGACCCGGCTGCCGCTGGCGGGCGTCGCGGCCGCGCTGGCGGTCAACGCGCTGCTGCCCGAGCCGCGCCTGTGGGTCGTCTACGCCGCGACGGCCGTGACGGGACTGCTGGCCGGGCTCGGCGGCCCCGCGCTGCTCGCGGCGACCCCGGCGCTGGTCGGGACCGAACGGCTCGCGGCGGCGGGCGCGCTCACCTCGGCCTCCACCCAGCTCGCGGCGCTGGCGGCCCCGGCCGTCGGCGGGCTGCTGGTCGCCGGCCCGGGGCCGGCCGCCTGCTACGCGGTCGACGCGGCCGGATACCTGGTGTTCTCGCTGGCGATGCTGTTCGTCCGGCCGCTGCCGCCCGCGCACGCCGCGCCGGACCGGGGCGTGCGGCAGGCGTTCGCGGCGGTGGGAGCCGGGCTGCGGTTCGTGCGCCGCGACCGGCTCCTGCTGGGGATGATGCTGGTCGGCGCCGCCGCGATGGTCTTCACGATGCCGCAGGCCCTGTATCCGGTGCTGGCGGACCGGCAGTTCGGGTCGCCGGGCGTGACCGGGCTGCTGTACGCCGCGCCCGCGCTCGGCGCGCTGCTGGGCGCGGCGGCCAGCGGATGGACCGGGCGGGTGCGGGCGACCGGCTATGTGCTGGTCGGCGCGGTGCTGCTGTGGGGCGGCGCGCTGGTGGGGTTCGGGCTGAGCCCGGCGCTGCCGGCGGCGGTGGCCTTCCTGGCGCTGGCGGGGCTGGGCGACTTCGTGTCCGAGACGCTGCGCGGCGCGCTGCTCCAGCACGGCACGCCCGACGAGCTGCGCGGGCGGGTCAGCGGCCTGTGGATGGTCCAGGCGATCGTCTCGCCCGCCCTCGGCAACGCCGCCGTCGGGTTCCTGGCCGACCTCACCGACCCCCGCACCGCCGTGGTGTCCGGCGGCGCGGTCTGCGTCGTGGCGGCGGCCGCGGTGGCGGTGGCGTTCCCGGCGCTGCGTCGCGCCACGCTCGCCGCGGAGCCCGCCGACCGTCAGGGGGCGGCGCGCAGGTAGTGGGCCCAGTAGCCGGCCCAGCGGCCGTAGCGCTCGCCGAGCTTCTGGACCTGGGCCATGGTCAGCTCGCGGCCGTAGACGCGGGCGGCCGGGTCCAGGAGCTTGCGCTCGTTCGGGGTCTCGTCGGTGCGGCCGAGGCCCCGCAGCAGGATGAACGCCGCCGCCCACTCCCCCACCCCCGGCAGGCCGAGCAGCGCCTTCCTCGCCTCCGCGTACGGGGCGGTGCGCAGCCACTCCTCGTCCAGGTCCAGCCAGCCGCGCACCGCGCCGTGCAGGTAGGGGCCCTTGCGCTGGTTGCCGACCAGCTCGGCGATCCGGCCGGGCGACAGCGCGGCGAGCTGCTCGGCCTCGGGGAACGCCGTGTACGCCGTCCCGTCCAGGACGACGGTGTTCCCGATCTCCCGCGCCAGGGCGCGGTGCGCCCGCAGCGTCACCGTCAGGCCGTTGCGCTGGGTGAGGATCGACCAGACCAGGCACTCCAGCGGCGTGGGGAACTTGGCCTGGTGGTAGCCGCGCAGCCGCTCCAGCACCGGGGCGAAGTCGGGGTCGTCGCGGCCGATCGCGTAGAAGCCGGTCAGGTCGTCGTCCAGGCTGAGGCTGAACGCGATCCGCGCGTTCGCCTCCCCGGCCGTCCCGGGGTCGAGCGGCCCGTCGGCGTGCAGCACGCAGCGGACGGCCGCCTCGCCCTCGGCGGTGACGCGGGCGAGCACGGTGCGCCCTCCGGCGCGCACCGCCCGGACGAGGGTGCCGCCGGTCACCTCCTGGGCGTCGGCAGCGAGCGCGAAGCCGTCGAGGAAGCGCAGGGTCGCGGCGAAGTCGAACGGCGGGACGGCGGGCAGAACGGTCTCGGTCGTGCGGGTGACGGTCCGGGTCATGCGGGCGACGGCCTCCGGGGCGGTGACGGCGAACCCCCGAGCGTACCCTCAGCCGGAGTCGCGCTGCGCGATCGCGAAGTCGTTCACCGGCAGGACGGTGGCCGGGTCGCGGTCCCGCGAGACGATCATCTCGTGCAGGCGGGCGGCCACCGCGTCGTCGTCGAGCCGCCCGGTCACCCGCACCGACGTCAGCCTCGGGCGCACCAGCCGGGCGACCGGCTGGTCGTCGGCCCCCACCACCGCGATCTGCCCGGGCACGTCGATCCCCGCGTCCCCCAGGGCGGCCAGCAGCAGCGCCGCGTAGTCGTCGTTGTAGCCGAAGACCCCGTCGGGGCGGTCGGCGCCGGCCGCCCAGGAGGCCGCCAGCGCGGCGGCGGCGTCCTCGTCGAACGGCAGGTCCACCCGGCGCGCCTCCAGCCCGCGCGCGGCGGCGGCCCGCGCGACGCCCGCCAGGCGGCGCTCGCCCCAGGCGTCCAGGCCGGGTTCGGCCGGGACCACGGCCGCCAGCCGGGTCCGCCCCCGGTCCAGCAGGTGGTCGGCCGCCGTCGCGCCGACGCCGTAGTCGTCCACCAGCAGCGTGGGGACCAGCGGCGACGGCTCCGCCCCGATCGCGATCACCGTGGCGGTCCCGGCGGCGTACAGCTGCCGCACGGCGGCGCGGGTGAGGCGGTGGGCCTCCACGATGACGGCGGCGGGCCGCCACTGCGCCCACTCGCGGGCGGCGGCCACGCCCTTGGAGCGGGTGTCGCCGTACAGCACGACGGTGTGGCCGTGCTGGCGCAGCCGCTCGCCGACGTCGTTCAGCCAGGACAGGAACAGGCCGCCGATCTGGAACGGCGGCAGCGGCAGCAGCACGATGTCGCTGGTGCCCTTGCGCAGGACGCGGGCCGAGGCGTGGGGGGCGTAGCCCAGCTCCTCGGCGGCGCGGCGCACCCGCTCCCGCGTCTCCTCGCTGATCTTCACGCCGGGGGCGTCGTTGAGCACGTAGGAGACGGTGGCCTGCGAGACCCCGGCCAGCCGGGCGACGTCGGTGCTCGTCGCGGGGCGCGCGGCGGGGGCGTGGTCGACCATGGGACCAGTCTTTCGCACATCGACCTTTGCCAGCGGGCGAAGCCGGATGCTATACAACGCTTATACGTATAAGTGATGCGTATCACCAGCCCCGTTCCGGCGGTCCGGCCTCCCCTGACGCCGGGCTCCGGAGCCCTTCCCCGGCCCCTTGCGAGGAGAAGTCATGAGGACCCTCGGCCCCTGTCCCCGTGTCCCCCGGCGGAGCCGGCGGTGACCGCCGTCGGTGCGGCGTCCGCCGCCACCGGAGTCCCGGCTCCCGGCCGCCAGCGCGGCCTGATGCCGCTGCTGCTGAGCGGCAACCTGCTGCTGTTCTCGATGTACGGCGGCGTGGTCAGCATCCTGCTGCCGCTGCAGATCGAGAGGCTCGACCCGGCGAACAAGGTCGCCAACCTGGGCCTGGTCACCGGCATCGGCGCGGTCTTCGCGACCCTGCTCAACCCGATCGGCGGCGCGCTGTCGGACCGCAGCCGGTCCCGGTTCGGCCGCCGCAACCCGTTCCTGCTCGGCGGCGCGGTGCTGGCCCTGGCGTTCCTGACGGTCATGGGCTCCGCCTCCGGCCTCGCCATGATCATCGTGGGCTGGTGCCTGGCCCAGGGCATGGGCAACGTCTACCAGGCCGCGGTCACCGCGATCGTGCCCGACCGGGTGCCCCGGGAGCGGCGCGGCCTGGCCTCGGCGATGGCGGGGGCCGGGATGAACCTCGGCATCCTGCTCGGGGTGCTGGTCGCCGGGCGCTTCACCCGGTCGATCGACGTGGGCTACGTCGTGCTGGGCGGCCTGCTGGTCGCCGCCGCGGTCGCGCTGGTCGCCCTCACCCACGACCCGCGCCCGCACGAGCTGGCCGCCGACGTCGCCGGACGCCGCTCGTCGCCGGCCGGTGACCTGAGGTCGTTCCTGTCGGCGTTGCGGCACCGCGACTTCCTGTGGGTGTTCCTGGGCCGCGCCATGATCACCCTGGGGTACTTCAGCATCCTGGGCTACCTGATGTACATGCTGAAGGACCACATCGGCGTGCCCCGGGGCATGGACCCGGCCAACGCGGTGGCGGTCCTCACCATGATCTCCACGGTGGCCTCGGTGCTGGCGACCCTGGTCGGCGGTCCGCTGTCGGACCGGCTGGACCGCCGCAAGATGTTCGTCTTCGTCTCCAGCATGGGCTGCGCGGGCTCGCTGCTGCTGCCGCTGCTGTCGCCGAGCTGGACGACGATGATGCTCTTCATGGCGGTCAACGGCCTGTTCTTCGGCGTCTACATGGCCGTCGACACCGCGATGGTCACCCTGGTGCTGCCCTCCCAGGGCGACGCCGCCCGCGACATGGGCGTGCTCAACATCGCCAACGCCGGACCCCAGATCGTGTCCCCGTTCGTCGCCTCGGTGATCATCAACAGCCTCGGCGGGTACTCCTCGCTCTACATCGTGGCCGCCGTGCTGGCGGTGGCCGGGGCGCTGGCGATCCTCCCCGTCCGAAGCGTGCGCTGACCGCCCCCGGCCGGGCGCCGCCGCGCGAATCTAAAGATTCAGTTTCGCGGCGGCGTCCGGTCGCGGATTTTTCGGTTCCGGCCCTCCCGGCGGCCCGCCGGATGCGCTCCCACCTGCGCCCAAACCTGCCGGACCGATCCCGGCCGGATCGAATTTCCAGTTTTTAGACTGCCGGTTTCAGGTTTTCGGCTTTTCGCTCGTCCGTCTCCTTGATCCCGTCCGGGCGGCGGCGCACGCTGCCTCGCGGCGGCGTCACCGGGGGCTCGCCGCCGCTCCCGACCGAAGGAGACAGCCATGAGAACACGGATGCGGGCCCTCGGAGCGGCGCTCGCGACGGGCCTCGCCACCACCCTCACCGCCGCCCTCGCCACCGCTCTCCCGGCGGGCGCGGCGTCCGCCCCGGCCCCGGAGCTGGAGCCGACCGTCCGGGCCGCCATGGACGCCGCGCTCTCCGGGAAGGCGCGCGGGTCCTACGGCGTGCCCGCCACGACCCCCCTGCGGACGCTGGTGGAACCGCAGCGGTGGTCGCCGGACCGGCGGTGGGCGTTCGGCAGCGCGGCGTTCCTGATCCCTTCGGGCGTGGAGACCGCGCCGGTGACCGCGCTGTTCGTGGCCCGCCTCGACGGCCGTACCTGGACGGTGGGGTTGCAGGGCACCCCCCGGTTCGCGGCGCTCGCGCACGCCGCGCCCGCGCCGGTGGTCCGGGACGAGGAGCGCGTCCCGTTCGCCCGCACCGCCGAGGTGGGGTCGCTGTCGGCCGACACCGGCCTGTCGCTGCCGTGGAAGCAGGGCACCGGCTGGGGCCACTGGGGCGTGCACGGCAACAGCGGCCAGTCCCGCCCCTACAACTCGATCGACTTCTTCGGCGGCGACGGCAACGTCCTCGCCTCGCGCGCCGGGACGATGTACCGGCACTGCACGAGCGGCGGACGCTGGCCCTACATCACCGTCGTGCACGACGACGGGTACACCACCGGCTACTACCACCTGCGCGACACCACCGCAAAGGCCAGCGGCAGCGCCGTGCGGCTCGGCGAGTACCTGGGCCGCATCGCCGAGGAGCTGCCGTGCGGCGGGTCCGCCAACGGCGACCACGTCCACTGGACGCTGTGGTCGGGCTCGGGCGCCAACACCCCGGTCGCGGTGCAGGGCAAGACCATCGGCGGGTGGACCTGGTACGAGGGCTCCTCGGCCTACGCCGGGTACGCCCAGCGCGGCACGACGCGCATCTACCGCAACGCCTGCTGCAACCTCATCAACCACGGCGGCGGCGGTGACCCGGGCCGGGTCTTCGAGAACGCCGAGAACGTCACCATCCCCGACCGGGGAACCGCCGAGTCCACCATCACCGTGACCGGGATCCCGGGCAACGCGCCCAGGGCGTTGAGCGTGTTCCAGGACATCCACCACACCTGGCGCGGCGACGTGGAGATCGACCTGGTCGGGCCGAGCGGGCGCGCCTACCGGCTGCGCGACCGCGACGCCGACGACGACGCCGACATCATCCACGAGACCGACACCGTCGACGCCTCCGCCGAGACCGCCAACGGGACCTGGAGGCTGCGGGTGCGCGACGTCGACGTCAACGACAGCGGCCACATCGACGCCTGGAGCCTGACGTTCTGATCCCCTCGGCCCACCCCTCGACGGCGTGGCGCGGACGCCGGTACCGTTCGTGATCATCGGCCGTCAGGAGGTCCGCATGACGTCCACGACGCGTCCGGCCGCTCCGGAGGTGCCGCGCGCGGCCCCGTTCGACGAGGCGCTGCGCGCGGCGATCCGCGCCCGGGGGCTGAGCCTGGAACGGCTGCACGCCCGGCTCGCCGACCGCGGCATCCGGGTGAGCCTGGCCAGCCTGTCCAACTGGCAGCGCGGCCGGTGCCGCCCCGAGCGGTCGCACTCGCTGCACGCGGTGCGGGCGCTGGAGCAGATCCTCGGCGTTCCGGAGGACTCCCTGGTGTCCCGGCTGGGGCCGCCGCGCCCGCGCGGCCGGTGGGTGCGGCACGTGCCGGGCGCGCTGCCCTACCGGGAGGTGTGCCCGGTCCACGCCAGCGTGGACCGGCTGCTGGAGCAGATCGACGGGCCCGGCGACGGGCGGCTGGAGTGGCTGAGCTGCCACGAGCGGTTCCGCGTCGGGCCGGACCGCCGGGAGGTCGGGGTGCGCACGCGGCTGGTGCTGCGGGCGCTGGCCGACGGCGTGGACCGGCATGTCGCGCTGCACTACAACGAGCTGGGGCTCCTGCCGGAGCTGCGCGGCACCGCCTACTGCCGGGCGGGCCGCACGCGCACCGACCGCGCCGACGGCGTGACGGCGGTGGAGCTGCTGTTCGAACGGCCGCTGGAACGCGGCGAGACGACGGTGGTGGAGTACGAGTTCGGCTACGGGGAGGACGCGCCGCTCACCACGTTCTACCGGCGGTGGTTCCGGTTCCCGGCGCACGACTACCTGTTGCAGGTGCAGTTCGACGCGGCGGCGCTGCCCGCGCGCTGCTACCGCGACTGGCAGCCGAACGTGTCCACCGAACCGACCGATCTGCAGGAGCTGCGGCTGACCGGCTCGCACACCGCGCACCTGGCCGACGTCGACATCCGGCCCGGGGTGCACGGCGTGCGGTGGGAGTGGGACTGAGCCGCCGGGATCGAGGAGGCTGGACCGGGCGGCGGCCGAAGCGGGGCCGCCGCCCTGTCCCCGCCGGTCAGCGGTGGCGCGCCACCTCGTAGGCGGCGCAGCCGATCAGTTCCAGGGACACCTGGAGGCGCTCCAGGCTGATGTTGCCGCGCACGGTGTCCTCGGGGGTGTGGTAGACCGGCTCCAGCTGGCTGGGGGCCTCGCCGCCGCGCCAGCTGAAGTTGCCCGCCGCGATGCCGCGCTCGGCGAACGACTGGTGGTCGCTCGCGCCGCGGGCGACCGGGCCCTTGGTCTGGTCGACGTAGCCGAGGCGCTCGGCCGCGCCCTGGATCGCGGTGGTGGTCGTGTTGGGCTTGCCGTCCAGCGACAGCAGCCAGTAGGTGCCCGCCGGCGGGTGGCTGGTGGCGACCATGTCGTTCTGGAAGCAGCCGCTGATCGCCTTGACCCCGGCGTCGTCGAGCCCCTTGACGTAGTGGCGCGAGCCGACCAGGCCGAGCTCCTCGGCGCCCCACAGGTAGATGCGCAGGTCCTGCTGGATGGGCAGGCGGCGCAGCGCGCGGGCCAGCTCCAGGCACAGCGCGGTGCCGCTGCCGTCGTCGTTGCCGCCGGGCGAGCCGGGGACGCTGTCGTAGTGGGCGCTGATGATGACGGCCTTGCCCTCGGGGTTGGGCAGGTTCGCCTTGCGCTCGGCCAGCACGTTGTAGGAGGTCAGGTTGGTGTGCTTGGTGGCCTTCAGCGACAGCTTCCGCATCCCCTTGCGGATCTCCGCGCCGTGGTACTCGGCGATGCCGAGCACCGGGATCGCCACCTCCTGCTTGAGGACCGGCGTGAAGGTGGCGGCCTTGCGCTCGGGGAAGCTGGCGCTGCGGACGTTGACGATCAGGACCGCGGCGGCGCCCCTGGCGGCGGCGGCCACGGCCTGGTCGGTCTCCTTGTCGGCCACCCGCGTGAACACCGCGATCTTGCCGGTCAGGTCGGCGGTGACCGTGGTGGCGGCGCCCAGGTCCACGAGGTCGCCCCGGACGCGGCCGGTGCCGCCCTGCAGCGAGCCGGGGGCCTGCCAGTGGGCGTCGCGGCCCCACATCTCGGCGAGGATCTTGTCGGGCACCGGGAACGGCTGGAGCTTCACCTTGTAGCCCAGGTCGCGCAGCACCCGCTGGGTGTACCAGGCGGCGCGGTGCTCGGAGTCGGTCCCGGCGATGCGCCAGCCGATCTGGTCGCTGAGCACCCGCAGGTGCCGCAGCGCGCGGCGGGCGTCGACGCGGGCGACCACGGCCTTGTCGCCGGTGGTCAGCGCGGGGCCGTGGGAGGCCCCGGGGCGCTGCCGGGTCACGGCGGCGGCCGTGCCGGGCAGCAGGCCGACGGTGGCGAATCCGGCGAACGCCGCGGCCCCGGCCAGCAGATCACGGCGGTTGACCTCGGTCATGCGTCTCCTCGGAGTCGGGCAGGCGGGCAACGCCGCCCGGCCCGGATCGCGGGCCTGGTCGTCGTCGACCGCTGCAGGATCAGGGCGTCCTGTTGGCCGCGAACCTACGGAATGTCGCATTCGTCCGGCAAGATCAGGACCGACGTGCAACCGAAACGTGATCGATCCGGTCGGCCGGCCCCGTTCCCCCTCCCCCATTGGTCCATTGCCTCCCCACCGGGCCGATCGGTATCGTGGCCGGACGAGTGATCCACATCACGTGATCCGCATCACGGCCGCCCCGCGACGACGCACCGGGAGGCGATGGAGCGTGCTCACCCCGCTGCCCATCCCGACGCTGCCCGACCCCGCACCGGTCCTGCCCGCGAACGGGCCCGGACCCGGTCCCGAGGCCGGGGAGGGCCTGCGGGCCATGGGCGTCACGGTCCGGTTCGGCGGGACGACCGCCGTGGACGGCGCGGCCCTGACCGCGCCGCCGGGCACCGTCACCGGCCTGGTCGGCCCGGCCGGGTCGGGCAAGACGACGCTGTGCGACGTCCTCACGGGGCTGTGCCGTCCGGCGCGCGGCACCGTCCGGCTGGACGGCGCGGAGCTGACCGGCCGCCCCCCGCACGAGCGCGCCCGGTGCGGGCTGGCCCGCACCTTCCAGCGGCCGACCGCGTTCTGGTCGCTGACGGTGCGGGAGAACGTGCGGCTCGCGGCGGAGATCCACGCGGTCACCCGGCGCCCGCCGGGCCGGTCGGCGCGCGACCGGTGGCGGCGGCGCCGGGCGGCGCGGCACGCGGCCGGCGAGGTCGCCGACGCGCTGCTGGAGCGGGTCGGGATCGCCGCCTACGCGCAGCGCCCCGCCGGGTCCGTGCCGCCGGAGGTGGCGCGGCTGCTGGAGCTGGCGCGGGCGCTGGCGGCGCGGCCCCGCGCGCTGGTGCTGGACGAGCCGTGGGCGGACCTGTCCGAGCCCCGGGGCCGGGCGCTGGAGGTGCTGGTGCGGGACCTGGCCGCCGAGGGCCCGGCGGTGCTGCTCACCGGCTCGGACCTGGAGGCGCTGATCGGCGTGTGCGACGTGCTGTACGTGCTGGACGCCGGGCGGGTCGTCGCCTCGGGCCCGCCGGTGGAGGTGCGCGCCGACCCGCGCGTCAGGTCGCTGTGACCCGCGCGGGCGGAGCGTGACGATAATGGAGCCGGGGGGACGGTACGGCACCCGTTCACCTGGAGGAACGTCATGACCACCGCTGGGCGCCCCGTGCGCGAGGCCCTCATCGACGCCGCCGCCGACCTGCTCGTCCAGCGCGGGTACCGGGCGGTGCGGATGCGTGACGTCGCCGCGGCCGCCGGGGTGAGCCGCCAGACCGTCTACAACGAGTTCGGCGACAAGTGGGGCCTGGCCCAGGCGGTGGTGCTGCGCGACCACGAACGCTATCTCGACGGCATCGACCACGTGCTGAGCGGCCACGACGACCTGTACTCGGCGGTGGAGGCGGCGGTGCTGTTCACCCTGGAGCTGTCGGCCGACGACCCGCTGAAGAAGACCGTGCTGACCGGGACCGACGGCGAGGAGCTGCTGCCGCTGCTGACGACCCGGGCCCAGCCGGTGCTGTTCGCCGCCAAGGAGCGGCTCGTCGAGCACGCCCTGCGCCAGTGGCCGGAACTGGACCGGGAGGCGTTCACCGAGATCGCCGACACGGCCGTCCGGCTCGCGATGAGCCACATCGTGCTGCCCGCCGAGCCGCCCGAGCGCGTCGCCCGGATGATCGCCCGCACCGTCACCCGTTATCTGGACATCCCGGAAAAACCGCTGGTCCCCTGAGGGCGCGCCCCGTTACGCTGGGCCCCACCTCGCGGCTGCTGAACCGGAGGCACCCCGACGCCACCGAGCGTCCCGTTCGCCACGCCCTCAAGCAGCCCCGAAGGATCCCTCTCTTGCGCACCCGTCAGGACCACCGTCTCGAACGCCTCGACGACCACTGGCTCCGCCTGCCCAACCGCTGGGACGTGCCGGTGGAGATCTGCGCCGGCCCCGGCGTCCCGCTGGAGCCCGCCGCCGTCGACGAGGCCCTCTCGCTCCTGGAGACCGCCGACACCCTGGCCCGGCTCGCCGAGGCCACCGGCTTCGACGGCCCCGAGCCCCGCATCACCCGCGTCGTCCTCACGCCCGACCTCCACAAGGGCGCGGGCATCCCCATCGGCACCGTCCTGGAGACCGAGAACGCCCTCCTCCCCCAGGCCGTCGGCAACGACGTCAACTGCGGCATGCGCCTGGAGGTCACCTCCCTGCGCGCCGACCGGGTGCGGTCCCGGCTGGACCGGCTGGAGAAGCGGCTCCGGCACCTGTTCTTCGAGGGCGGCCGCCGGGTGGCGCTCACGCCCGCGCAGCGCGAGGCGCTGCTGCGTGAGGGGCTGCCGGGCCTGCTCCTGACCGGGGACACCCCCTGGCGGGGCCTCCAGCCCACCGACGCCGACGACGCCGTGGACCGCGCCCACCTGCCGTGGTTCCCCGCGCGCACCGCCGAGGCGTTCGCCGACTGGATCGGCAGCGCGGGCGGCGCCAGCTACGACAGCATCATCGGCGGCATCGGCGGCGGCAACCACTTCGTGGAGCTGCAGTACGTGTCGGAGGTCCACGACCCGGCCGCGGCGCACGCCTGGGGGCTGACGCCGGGCACGGTCGTGCTGATGGCGCACAGCGGCTCCCTGTCGCTGGGGCACCAGGCCAACGGGACCGCGCTGGACCTGCTGCGCGCGGGCTGGCCCGCCGGGCTGCCCCGGCCGCGCAACGGGATCCTGCCGTTCCTGCCCGGCGAACGCACCGAGGCGGCGCGGCGGCGGTACCTGGACGCGTTCGCCAACGCGGCCAACTTCGCGCTCGGCAACCGCTTCTTCCTCGCCCTGACGATGCGCGCCGGGCTGGCCGCCGAGTACGGGGAGCTGACGTCGCGGCCGCTGTACGACGCGCCGCACAACCTGTTCTGGCCGGACGGGGACCGGACCGTCCACCGCAAGGGCGCGACCCCGGCCGGGGGTCACGCCGAGACGGCGGGCGGGCCGCACGCCCTGTGGGGCGAGCCGGTCATCGTGCCGGGGTCGATGGGCGCGTCGAGCTTCGTGCTGCGCGGGCACGGCAACCCGCGGTCCCTGGCCAGCGCGTGCCACGGCGCGGGCCGCCGCGTCCCGCGCGGGGCGACCGCGCGGGGCGGCGACGCCGAGCTGGACGCGTTCCTGCGGGAGTTCCGGATCGTGACGCCGCTGGACCACCGCGACCCGCTGGTGGCGCGCCGCTCCGATGTGATGGCGGCGTGGCGGCGCGACCTGAAGCAGGAGGCCCCGTGGGCCTACAAGGACATCGGCCCGGTGGTGTCCTCCCTGGCCGCGGGCGGCGTCGCCACCCCGGTCGCCGAGCTGCGCCCGCTGCTGACGGTCAAGGGGTGACCGGCTCCGTCCGGTCCGGAGCGGCCTGCGCCCCGGCCGGGCGGTGGGGGGCGCGGCGCGACCAGGCCGCCAGCAGGCCCGCGGCCAGCACCAGCCAGCCGCCGGAGGCGGGATCGACGACGATCATGGTGCCGCCGATGACCACCAGGTAGACGGCCACCTGGCGCGGGACGCGGCCGGTGGCGCGGACCGAGCGCGCGGCCAGGGTCCCGAGCGCGAGGAAGCCGATCCCGGCGTAGACGAACCACAGGGCCGCCTCGCGTTCGGGGACGCCGTCGATCCCGGCGACGACCCCGGCGCGGGCGATGTCCGCCCAGACGTCGGACTTCACCACGAAGGCGAAGACGGTGTGGATGACGGCGATCGCGATGATCAGCCGGGGCGTCCAGCGGGCCGGACCGTTCATGGAACCCTCCTCAGGGGGCGCGGTCACCGGCTCCGAGCCGGATGACCAGGTCGTACAGGCCGCGCAGGGCGCGGCCGGAGGCGGCGGGGACCAGATGGTCGGCGCCGATGGTGACCAGGTAGAGCAGCAGCGCGGTCTGTTCGGCCGCGGCGGGGTCGCCGGTGATCTCCTGCCACAGGTCGCGCAGGTAGGCCATGCGGGTGCGGTCGACCCGTTCCTGGAGCGCGCGGACCTCGGGGTCCTGCTGCGCCCAGGCGCGCACGGCGACCTCCAGGGCGGGGCCTCGGTCGTCGTCGCTCACCCGCTCGGCGAGCCGGTCCAGCCGGGCGCGCGCGGAACGGTCCGGGCCGCTGTCGGCGTACGCGATGTAGGCGGCGGTGCCCTCGGCCTCGATATGGGCCAGCAGCGCGGTCTTGTAACCGCCCATGCCCTTGAAGTGGTGGTAGAACGACCCCTTCGTCAGGCCGAGGCGCTCGGTGAGGCGCTCGATCGTCAACGCCGGGGCGCCGTGTTCGCCCAGGATGTCCAGCCCCGCCTCAAGCCAGTCGCGCTTGCCCGCCATCGCCCCCGCCATTCCATACGGTTTGGTACGTACCGACCATACCAAACCGTATGGGATGGCGTCATCCCACCCCCATGACCGGCGTCAGTGTCCACTTACCCCATCCGCTACGGTGGCCCTGACCGACGTTCTGAGGAGGCGCGAGGTGGACTTCGACCTGCCCGAGAGCGCGCTCGCGGTGCGCGAGGGCGTGCAGGCCATTGCCCGCAGGTACGACCAGGAGTACTGGAGCCGGTGCGACGCCGACCACCGCTGGCCCGAGGAGGTCTGGCGGGAGCTGGTCGCGGGCGGCTGGCACAGCCTCGCCATCCCCGAGGAGCACGGCGGCGCGGGCCAGGGCCTGCTGGAGCTGGCGGTGGCGCTGGAGAGCCTGGCGGCCGGGGGCGCGGGCGGCGCGGCCTCGTTCATGTACCTGCTGACCCCGGCGTTCGGCGGGCTGACCATCACCCGGCACGGGACCGAGGAGCAGCGGCGGGAGTTCCTGCCGAAGATCGCCTCCGGGGAGCTGGAGACCTGCTTCGCCATCACCGAGCCCGACGCGGGCAGCAACTCCATCAACATCACCACCCAGGCCCGCCGCGACGGCGGCCACTACGTGGTGAGCGGGCAGAAGATCTGGATCTCCGGGGTGGAGCGGGCCGACTTCCTGGTGCTGGTCACCCGCACCATCCCGGCGGCCGAGGCCCGCCCGCGCACCAACGGCTTCACGGTGCTGCTGGTGGACGTCAGGCAGGCCGTCGCCGAGGGCACCCTCACCTACCAGCCGATCCCCAAGCTGGGCACCAACACCGTGGCGTCCAGCATGGTGTTCCTGGACGGGGTGCGGGTCCCGGCCGACCGCGTGCTCGGCGCGGCCGACCAGGGCTTCGCGGTGCTGTGGGACATCCTCAACCCCGAACGCGTCCTGGCGGCGGCCAGCGGCGTCGGGTTCGGCGAACTCGTCCTGCGGGTCGCCGTGGACTACGCCACCGAGCGCGCGCCGTTCGGCACGCCGATCGGGGCCCACCAGGCGGTCGCGTTCCCGCTCGCCCGGATCAAGGCGCAGGTGGAGCTGGCCCGGCTGATGACCTACAAGGCCGCCTGGCTGTGGGACCGGGGCCGCCCCTGCGGCTCGGAGGCCAACATCGCCAAGCTGACCGCCGCCGACGCGGCCTGGCAGGCGGCCGACCGGGCGTTCCAGGCCCACGGCGGCATGGCGTACTCGCTGGAGTACCCGGTGGCGCGGATGTTCCGCGACGCGCGCATCGCCAAGAACATCCCGGTCGCCGAGGAACTGGTGCTGGCGCACATCGCCCAGCACGAGCTGGGGCTGCCGAAGTCCTACTAGAGGACCCGGGGAAAACGGAGACGCCGCCGGTCAGGGGACCGGCGGCGTCTTTCTGCCCTTTAGAAGAAGTGGATGTAGTTCTGCACGCTGCTGCGCTTGATCGTGCGGGTGCCGTAGCGGTGGGTCCCGCCCTTGTTGTACTCCTCGACCACGACGGTCGAACGGTTGACCCGCGCCACGTAGGCCACGTGACCGAACTTCCCGGCGTTCCACTGGGCGATGGCGCCGACCTTCGGGGTGCGGTTCACCTTGACGCGGGCACGGCGGGCGGCGTTGTCCCAGTTCTTGGCGTTGCCCCACTGGACGCCCCGGAAGTGGTTGTGGAACTTGACGCCGAGCCGCTGGCGGATCCGCCAGGCGGCGAAGGACACGCACTCGCGGCGGTAGAAGTTCCACGGGTCGGTCTTGTGCCAGGAACTCGTCTTGTAGGGGTAGTCGTTGACGATCTTGCGGTTGCAGGGCTTCTTGCAGGCGGCGGACGTGACCTCGGGAGCGGCGACGACGCTGGGAGCGGCCTTCGGCGCGGCCTTCGGGGCGGAGGCCGCGGCGGTGGCGGGGGCCGCCGGGAACAGGGCGGCGGAGGCGGAGACGACGACGGCGGTGGCGATCATCCGGTGCATGCGCATCTCTTTCGAGATCGACAGACGCGGGCGGGGGGTTCCGCCAGCGGGGCTGGACGGCCCCGAGCATGCCAACCGGCCGAGACCGCCCGACAGGGCCCCGCGCACTAACCGCCGCCCCGGAGAATAGAACGAAAGGGCCAGTTTGAATTCCGCGTTCCGGCGGTGTCCGCGGCGGAACGCGCCGTTCGCCGAACGGTCCGGCTCTATTCGGCCATGACATTGACGTATCTCATCACCGCCGAAAATCGCCGCCGCTGGTCACCGGGGGCGCGCTCCGCGGACGGGCGCACACGCACCCTCAGCCTCGCGTTGCCCCTGTGTTAACGGCAGGTTAGATAACCGGCCTCCCTCCTGGACGGTGACCTGAGTCACCGCGAAGCTCCTGCCTGCAACGACTCGGTAGGAGGTCCAGTGACGACGGTGAACAAGACCGCGCGCACGCCATGGCGGGCGATTCTCGGCGGCTCGGTCGGCAACATGGTCGAGTGGTACGACTGGTTCGTCTACGCCAGCTTCGCCACCTACTTCGCCGCCTCCTTCTTCCCCAAGGGGAACCCCACCGCGCAGCTGCTGAACACCGCCGGGATCTTCGCGGTCGGGTTCTTCATGCGGCCGATCGGCGGCTGGCTGCTGGGGCGGTTCGCCGACCGCAGGGGCCGCAAGGCGGCGCTGACGGCGACGGTCATGCTGATGTCGGGCAGCGCCCTGCTGATCGCCATCGCCCCGACCTACGAGTCGGTCGGCTACTTCGGCGCGGTGGTGCTGCTGGTCGCGCGGCTCATGCAGGGGCTGTCGGTCGGCGGCGAGTACGCCGCCAGCGCCACCTACCTCACCGAGGCGACCCCGCCGGGCAAGCGCGGCTTCGCCTCCAGCTTCCAGTACGTCTCCATGACCGCCGGCCAGCTGCTCGGCCTGGGCCTGCAGATCATCCTGCAGCGCACCATGAGCGAGGAGGCGCTGCACTCCTACGGCTGGCGGATCCCGTTCATCATCGGCGCGCTGGGCGCCGCCGTGGTGTTCTGGCTGCGCCGCAACCTCATGGAGACCGAGGCCTACGACGAGAAGGCCGCCGAGACCGGCGCCCAGCAGCGCGGCACCCTGCGCGCGCTGCTCCAGCACAAGCGGGAGTTCGTGCTGGTCATCGCCCTGACCATGGGCGGCACGCTGGCGTACTACACCTACACCACCTACCTGACCAAGTACCTGTCCAACACCGCCGGGCTGCCCAAGACCACCGCGTCGGTGGTCAGCTTCTGCGCGCTGTTCATCTTCATGCTGCTGCAGCCGCTGGCCGGGGCGCTGTCGGACCGGATCGGCCGCCGCCCGCTGCTGATCGCGTTCGGGATCGGCGCGACGCTGGGCACCGTGCCGCTGATGACGGCGCTGTCGAACGTCGAGGACTTCGCCGGCGCGCTGCTGCTGTCGCTGGCCGGGCTGGTGATCGTCACCGGCTACACCTCGATCAACGCGGTGGTGAAGGCCGAGATGTTCCCCACCCACGTGCGGGCGCTGGGCGTGGCGCTGCCGTACGCGATCGCCAACGCGCTGTTCGGCGGCACCGCCGAGTACGTGGCGCTGTGGTTCAAGGACTCCGGGATCGAGTCGGGCTTCTACTGGTACGTCGCCGGGTGCGCGGCGGTGTCGCTGGTGGTCTACGTGTTCATGCGCGAGACCCGCGACGCGGCGCTGTCGCGGCGCGAGGAGGCGGCCGAGCCGGTGCCCGAACGCGTCTAGTCTGGCCCGCATGCGTGTGCTGCTGGTCGAGGACGACGACCGTCTGGCGTCCGCCCTCACCACCGCCCTGGCCCGGCACGGCCACCAGGTCGTGCGGGCCGGGCTCGCCGTCGACGCCCTCCGCCTGGCGGGGGGCGTCGACTTCGTGCTGCTGGACCTGGGGCTGCCCGACGGCGACGGCCTGGACGCGCTGCGCCGGGTCCGCCAGGTGTCCACCGTGCCGATCATCGTGGTGACGGCCCGGACCGGGGAGCGCGACGTGCTGCGCGGGCTGCGGTCGGGCGCCGACGACTACCTGGTCAAGCCGTTCCGGACGAGCGAGCTGATGGCGCGGATGGAGGCGGTGGTGCGGCGCGGCACCCGGGCGCTGCCCGCCCGGCCGCAGGTGGTGACGGTCGGGGACGTGCGCGTGGACCTGGAGTCCCGCCGGGTGACGGTCGCGGGCCGGGAGGTGGCGCTGACCCGGCGCGAGTTCGACGTGCTGGCGTTCCTGGCGCGCGAGCCCGGCGTGGTGCGCGGCCGCGAGGAGATCCTGGACGCGGTGTGGGGCGACCCGCTGCTGTCGGCGTCGCGGTCGCTGGACGTGCACGTGGCGGGGCTGCGGTCCAAGACCGGGCGGCCGGGGCTGGTGGAGACGCTGCGCGGGACCGGGTACCGGCTGGGGGTCCCGGAACCGTCATGATCGGTACCGCATGAGGTTCCGGCTGGTCGTGACGTTCACGACGTTGATCGCGCTGGTCATCGCGGGGCTGGCGGTGCCGCTGGGCTGGGCCTACGCCTCGCACCGCACCGGGCGGCTGCTGCTGGACCGGCGCGCCGACGCCACCCGCTTCGCCGAGCTCGCCGACCGGGCGGCGCGCGAGGCGGACTGGACGCCGCTGTCCGCCGAGGTCACCCGGTACGCCGGGCTGTACGGCGCGGCGGTGCGGATCCGCGACCGCGACGGCCGGGTGGTCGCGGCGGGCGGGACGCTGACCGGCGACGACCGGGAGGCGGCGCGGCGGGCGCTGTCGGGCCGCACCACCGAGCAGCTTCCGACGGTGACGCCGTTCGGGCCGCCGTTGGTGCTGGTCGCCGAGCCCGCCGGGCGCGACGCGCAGGTGGCGGGAGCGGTGCTGGTGCAGGCCCCCACGGCGCGGGCGCAGCGGGACGTGGCGCTGGTGTGGGCGGCGCTGGCCGCCGTCGCGCTGGTGGCGCTGGCCGGGTCGGTGCTGGTGGCGCGGCGGCTGGCGGGCTGGATCCTGCGTCCGGTGAGCGAGCTGGACCGCACCACCCGGGAGCTGACCGAGGGCCGGATGGAGGCGCGGGCGTCGGCGGGCGGCCCGGCGGAGCTGCGGCGGCTGGAGGAGCGGTTCAACGCGATGGCCGACGCGGTGTCGGCCGCGATCGAGCGGCAGCGGGCGTTCGTCGCCGACGCCTCCCACGAGCTGCGCACCCCGCTGACGGTGCTGTCGCTGCGGCTGGAGAACCTGCAACCCCATCTGGACGCGGCGGGCGAGGCCGAGTACGAGGAGGCGTTCGCCGAGGTGGACCGGCTGGCGGCGCTGGTGGACGACCTGCTGGCGCTGGCGCGCGTGGAGGCCGGGGCGATCGCGCGGGAGGTGGAGGTGGTCGCCGAGCTGGAGCCCCGGCTGGCGGGCTGGCGCGAGGTGTACGCCGCCAGGGGGCTGACGCTCACCGCCGACCTGCCCGCCGAGCGCCGGGTGCTGGCGGTGCCCGAGGCGGTGGCGCGGATCGCCGACATCGCCCTGGACAACGCCGGGAAGTTCGTCCCCGAGGGCGGCACCGTCGCCGTGACGCTGGAGGGCACGACGCTGCGGATCGCCGACGACGGGCCGGGGTTGCCGGAGGAGGAGCGCGCCGCCGCGGTGCACCGGTTCTGGCGGTCCGGCGCGCACGCCAACGTCCCCGGCAGCGGGCTGGGCCTGGCGATCGCCGCCGAGCTGGCCCGCGCCAGCGGCGCCGGGCTGGAGCTGCTGCCGGGCGATCCGCGCGGGCTGGTGGTGGAGCTGCGGCTGACCCCTCGGCCTTAGGGCCGGTCAGCCATGGGGTCAGCCGTAGACCGACCGGTAGTAGCGGGCCGCGCCCGGGTGCAGCGGCACCGTGCCGGTGCCGATGGCGTACCGCCGGTCGAGCCGCCCGCCGGGCGCGTCGGGCGCCTGCAGCCGGTCCCGGCGGGCGAACAGCAGCTCGGTCACCGCGTGGGCGTCGCGGCCGGGCAGGTCCGCCCGGCACACCAGGTAGCTGGCGGTGCCGATGGTCGCCACCGGCGCCCCGGCCCCGTAGGAGCGGGCGGGCACCGTCGCGCTCTCGTAGACCGCGCCGTAGGCGCGGCGCAGCGGCGCCACCAGCCGGTCGAGCGGCACCAGCCGCACCGGGGTGTGGCGGGCGAACGCGTCCAGGGCCGCCGTGGGCACCCCGCCGGACCAGAAGAACGCCGCGATCCGTCCCTGCCGCAGCGCGGCGAGCGAGTCGTCTAGGCCGAGCCGCAGCGTCCGCGCGGGCTCGCGCAGCCCGGCCGAGGCCAGCACCCGCGCGGCGGTGACGGAGGTCCCCGACCCCTGCGCGCCGATCGAGACCGGGCGGCCCGCCAGGTCGGCCGGGGCCCGCACCGGCGAGCCGGCCGGGACCACCAGGTGCACGTAGTTGAGGTACACGCGGGCCAGCGCGGCGACGGGGCGGCGGTGCAGCCGCACCGCGTCGTCGGCGCTGTCGGCCAGCGCGAACCCCAGGTCGGCGCGGCCAGCCGCCAGCAGCTCCAGGTTCGCCACGCTCGCCGCCGTCGGGACGACCTGGACGCGGCGCCCGGCGCGGCGCAGCTCGGCCGCCAGCCGGTCGCCGAGCACGCCGTAGGGGCCGCCCGCCGGGCCGGTGGCCAGCCGCAGCGGCGCGGCGTCGCCGCCACCGCCGGTGCAGCCCGCCGCCGCACCGGCGGTGAGCAGCAGGAACGCGCGGCGGGACAGGGACATGGGGGAACGTTACCCGCCCGACTCGGGCAGCCGGCGGCGTACCCGGCCATCACGCCGGCGCCGCGCAGCAGCTCGCCGACCGCGCCGGGGCCGTCCGCGCCGTCGACGGCCAGGTCGAACGGCGGCAGCGGGCGGCCGACCGTGCCGGGGCGCTCCAGCTCGTCGGCCAGGGTGGAGACGGTGACGAGGTTGCCCGCCTCGGTGGACCCGTAGACGCCCCGGTAGTCGATGCCGAGGTCGCGCAGGGAGCGCAGGGTGGCGGCGCGTTCGGTGCCGGCCATGCCGAAGACCAGGCGCAGCGCGCGGCCGGTGCCGGCCGGGAGGACCGCGACGGTGGCGCGGTGCTCGGCCACCAGCGGCCACAGCGTCCCGGGCGACGGATCGGGGGCAGCACGACGGTGCCGCCGACCGCCAGGTGGCCGAGGGCCGCCCCGTACCCGGCGACGTGGAACAGCGGCAGCGCGCCCAGCAGCACGTCGTCGCCGGTCAGGCCGAACGCCTGCACGGCGTTGGCGGTGGCCGCCGCCCAGCCGCGGTTGGTGAGCAGGCAGCCCTTCGGGCGGCCGGTGGTGCCGGAGGTGTAGAGCTGGATGACCGGGGCGTCGGGGGCGGGACGCGGCGCGTCGGTGCCGGGGGCGGCGGCCAGGTCGCGTTCCAGGCCGGGGCCCGGCGTCCAGCAGGTCAGCTCCGTTAGGCCGCCGGCGCGGGCCAGGTCCGCCAGCGTGGGGTGGACGATCGCGTGCCGGGCGGCGGCGTCGGCGACCTGGAAGCGGATCTCGTCGGGGGCCAGCCGCACGTTCAGCGGGACGACCACCGCGCCGAGCAGGGACGCGGCGAACGCGGCCTCGATCGCCTCGGGGGCGTTCACGGTGAGCAGCGCGATCCGGTCGCCGTGCCGCACTCCCCCGCCGGCCAGCAGCCGCCGCCAGCGCAGGACGCGTTCGTGCAGCTCGCGGTAGGTGCGCCCGCGCCCGTCCCAGGCGAACGCGGTGCGGTCCGGCCACAGGGTCGCGCCCCGGTGGGCGAGGTCGCCGAGCAGCATGCCCGCATCCTCCCGAACGGAATTCGGCCGGGTCAAGGGCCCGGTGTTGCCCAGATCACACCGCCTGGAGCAGCATGGGGTCGTCGATCACCACCCCGCGACGCCGAGGAGGGCGCCCATGCCCAGGTCCTACGCCAGTGCCGTGCTCAACGCCCCCGCCGACCGGGTCTGGGCCTACCTGCGGGACTTCGGCAACCTCGCCGAGTGGATGCCGGGCGTGGAGACCGTCGCGATCGAGGACGGCGGCCCGGCCGACCGGATCGGCTGCGTGCGCCGCGTCATCGGGCCCAACGGCACGGTCTTCCGCGAGCGGCTGGCGGGCCTGGACGACGCCGGAAGCTCCTACTGGTACGACACCCTGGAGGCCCCGCTGCCGATCCGCGGCGCGCGCGGGCGGCTGCGCGTCGCCCCGGTGACCGACACCGACCAGGCGTTCGTGGAGTGGTGGAGCGACTTCTCGGCCGACGCCGGCGACGAGGAGGCGATGGAGAAGACGCTGCGCACCGCCATCTACGCCATCGGGCTGGGGGCGCTGCGCAGGCGCTTCGGCTGATCCGGGCCGCCGGGCCGGGCCGTCAGCGGAACTTCGGCGGGCGCTTCTCGCGCAGGGCCGTCACGCCCTCGCGCACGTCGGGGCCGCTGAAGCCCAGGAACTCCAGCGCCAGCGAGGCGTCGAAGCTCGGGCCCGCCAGGCGCAGCCAGTTGTTGAGGGCGTGCTTGGTGAACCGGATCGCCTCGGCCGCGCCCTCGGCGAGGCGCACGGCGACCTCCAGGGCGCGCTCGTGCACCCGGTCGTCGTCCACGCACACGCTGACCAGGCCGATGCGTTCGGCCTCCTCTCCGGTCAGCGTCTCGCACAGCAGCAGGTGGTACTTGGCCTTGGCCATGCCGCACAGCAGCGGCCAGACGATGGCGGCGTGGTCCCCGGCGGCGACGCCGAGCCGGGTGTGCCCATCGATGATCTTCGCGGTGCGGCCCGCCACCGAGACGTCGGCCAGCAGCGCCACCGCCAGGCCCGCGCCGACCGCCGGGCCCTGGATCGCGCTGACCACCGGCTTGGAGCAGTCGATCACGTTCATCACGATGTCGCGGGCCTCGCGCCAGATCCGCGAGCGCACCGCGTGGTCGGCCATCATCTCCTCGATCATGGCCAGGTCGCCGCCCGCCGAGAACGCCGTGCCCTCGCCCCGCACCAGCACCGCGCGCACCGCCTCGTCGGCGTCGGCGTCCCGCCAGATCCGGGCCAGCTCGCCGTGCCCGACGGTGTCCACCGCGTTCAGCCTCCCGGGCGTGGAGAGGGTGACCCGCAGCACGCCCGGCGCGGCCCAGTCCAGCCTGAGCCGCTGGTAGGAGTCGTACCTGGGGTCTCCGGTGGCGTTGTTCATCGCTGTCTCCCGCACCCTTCCGGGGCGCCTCGGCGGCGCCGCCCTCCCTCGTCGCGCGCTCCCGGCCCCGGCCGCCGCGCCCCGCGGGGACGGTCAGGCCGCGTCCTCGCGCGCGGGCCCGGTGATCGACCGGAACGCCGCGCGCAATCGTCGCACAGCCAGTTCCCACGCCTCGGCACCGGCGTCGAAGATCTCCGGCATCAGGAAGAACGAGTGCACCACCCCGTCGTAGCGGCGCGACTCGACGGGCACCCCGGCGGCGGTCAGCCGCCGCGCGTACTCCTCGGCCTCGTCGCGCAGGATGTCGCACTCGGCGGTGATCACCGTGGCGGGGGCCAGGCCCGACAGGTCGGCGGCGCTCAGCGGGGCCAGCCGGGGGTCGGCCGGGTCGGCGCTCCCCCGGTACATCTCCATGAAGCGGGCCATCGCCGCCGCGTCCAGGCCGTAGCCCTCGGCGTACTCGCGCCAGCTGGGGGTGGAGCGCGCGGTGTCGGTGACCGGGTAGACCAGCAGCTGGTGCGCCAGGCGGACGCCGCGCTCGCGGGCCAGCAGCGCGACCACGGCGGCCAGGTTGCCGCCCGCGCTGTCCCCGGCGACCGCGACCGCCGCGGGGTCGGCCCCGAACCGCCCGGGGTCCCCGGCCACGGCGGCCGCCGCCGCCCAGGCGTCCTCGACCGCCGCCGGGAACGGGTGCTCGGGGGCCAGCCGGTAGTCCACGCTGACGACAGCGCAGCCCACCCGCGCCGCCAGTTCGCGGCAGGGCACGTCCACGCTCTCCAGGCCGCCCAGCACCCAGCCGCCCCCGTGCAGGTAGACCAGCGCGGGCAGCGGCGCGCCGTCCAGCGGGCGGGGGCGGTACAGGCGCACCGGAACGGGCCCGGCCGCACCCGGCACGGTCAGGTCGGCCACGTGCGGCAGTTCCCGGCGGCGCACGGGGAGCACCGTCTCCAGCCGCCGGCGGGTCTCCTCGATCGTCGGCTCGGGCTCGCCGGTCGCCGTCCAGGCGCGCAACTGCCGCAGGAACTCCACGGTCTGCGGGTGCAACGCCATGTGACGACCTCCCCCGGAGCGACAAAAGGATCGTCCACGACATTTCCCACCGACGCGTCGATCAATCCGGGGGGCGCCGGCGGCCCGGGGTCAGCGTCCGGCGGACTCGGCGACCAGGGCGTCGAACAGCCGCCGGTCGTCGCCCTCCTCCGGGTGCCACTGCACGCCCAGCCCGAACCGGTGGCCCTGCAGCTCCACGGCCTCCACCACCTGGTCGTCGGCCCAGGCGACCGCGGCCAGGCCCTTGCCCAGCTTCCCCACCGCCTGGTGGTGGTAGGTCGGCACGTCGGCGACCTCCCCCACGATCTTGCCGAGCAGGCTGGCGCCGCCGATCCGCACCCGGTGCGCGCCCATCTTCCCCTCGGTGGGCCGGTGCCCCTGGTGGCCGACCACGTCGGGCAGGTGCTGGATCAGGTCGCCGCCGCGCGCCACGTTCAGCACCTGCATGCCCCGGCAGATCGCCAGGAACGGCAGGTCGGCCGCCACCGCCGCGCGCAGCAGCGCGATCTCGAACCGGTCGCGCTGCGGCTGCGGCGGCCCGGTCTCGGCGTGCCGCGCCGCGCCGTACAGCTGCGGGTCCAGGTCGCCGCCGCCCGCGAACACGATGCCGTCCAGCCCCGCGACCACCCGGTCCACGCCGCGCAGCCCGCCGGTCGGCGGCAGCAGGACCGGCGCTCCCCCGGCCCGTTCCACCATGCGCACGTAGGGCGCCGGAAGCAGCGCCGCCTCCCGCACCCAGCTCCCCCAGCGGGCCGGCTCGAGGTAGGTGGTGACGCCGATGAGCGGCACCGCTCCCCCGCGGGTCTCCTCTTGCATGCCTTCCCCTCCTGCCGTACGCCGGCCACGGTCCACCGTCCCCACCCGTTCCCGGGTTTCGGACAGTCCCTCCCCTGGCCTGATACCGGTCAGCTTGCCGCACGGTCCCGGCTCACGCGGGCGGAAGCGGATAGATCGCTCCAAGTACCGGCCTTCCGGACGCGCCCCGGTCCGCCCCTCCTCGCACCGGCCCGCGCCGGCCCGCCGCCGCGCCCCCGACCCCGAGAATTGAGAATTCTTCTTCTCGGGTTGAGGATCCTCCTCCACCTTGACTGACCGCACACACGATCTCATCAGGACGAGTCAAAAATCCGCCGCGACCCGCCGGCGACCTCCGTTCACATTCCGGACCGATCATCGGCGCATCGCACCCCGCCAGCGGATACTGGTAAGTATATTTATCCTTCGCCGACTATCGGTGATTACGGAGAATCATGAGGTGATTACCCTTCGCATGACTGTGCGCGGGTTGATGAGAAACGGTTGAGTACCAGGGACTTTGGGTGCGAGAATCACACCGAGTCGGGCACCCCGAGGGCGATCGGAGACGCCGGGGGACGTCGGGGCCGGCCCACAATTGCCAAGGGGGCGAGCTTGGCCTATGTCCTTGGAACCCCGAATCGTCAAAGAGAGTTTCAACCGGATCGAACCCGACGGCGAAAAGGCGACCGCCTATTTCTACGGCCGTCTTTTCGCCGAGAATCCCCGACTGCGGGCGCTGTTCCCGCCCGCGATGGACCTGCAGCGCGACCGGCTGTTCCACGCGCTCACCAGGATCGTGTGGAGCCTGGACAGCCCGGAGACGCTGTCGGCCTATCTCGGCCAGCTGGGCCGCGACCACCGCAAGTTCGGGGTGCTGCGCGAGCACTACCCGGCCGTGGGCGACGCGCTGATCGCCACGCTGCGCAGGTTCGCCGCGGACGAGTGGACGCCCGAGGCGGAGGCGGCCTGGCGGGAGGCCTACCGGACCGCCGCGGCCATCATGGTCGACTCGGCCGAGCAGGACGCCGCGCAGTCGCCGCCCTGGTGGGTGGCCGAGGTGGTCGAGCATGACCGCCGCGCCCCCGACCTGGCGGTGATCACGCTGCGGACCGCGCAGCCGCTGCCGTACCGGGCCGGGCAGTACGTCACCGTGCAGACCGCGCGGTGGCCGAGGGTGTGGCGGCCCTACTCGATCGCCAACGCGCCGCGCTCGGACGGGCTGCTGCGGCTGCACGTGCGGGCCGTCCCCGGGGGCTGGGTGAGCGGCGCGCTGGTGCGGCACACCCGCCAGGGCGACACCGTGTCGCTCGGCCCGGCGATGGGCACCATGACCCTCGACCCCGACGGCGACCGCGACCTGCTGCTGGTGGCGGGCGGCACCGGCCTGTCACCGCTGAAGGCCATCGCCGAGCAGGTCATCATGGCGGGACGGCGACGCGACGTCCACCTGGTGGTGGGGGCCCGCACCGAACGCGACCTGTACGACCTGCCGGACCTCCGGCTGCTGGAGTCCTCCTACCCGTCGCTGCGGGTGGTGCCGGTGCTGTCGGACGAGCCGGACTCCGACGGCCCGCGGGGGCCGGTGTCCGACGCGCTGGAACGCCTCCACGACTGGGACGGGCACGACGCCTACGTCTCCGGCCCCGCCGACATGATCCGGCGGACGGTGGGCGAGCTGCAGCGTCTCGGGATGCCGCTGGAACGCGTCCACCACGACCTGCTGGAGGCGGACAAGCTGGCCGTGCCGTCCGTGCCCGCCAGCCCGTCCCGGCTCTGACCGCCGGGACCACCGGACCGGTCCCGGCCTGCGGCGCGGGCAGGCCGGGACCGCCCTCCCCGGACCGCCGCCGGGACGGGGAGGGCACGGGGCGGGAGGCGCTCAGGGCGGGACGGGCACCGCGCGCCACCGGAGCGGCGGGCCGCCGTCCACCGCGTCCACCCGGCCCTGCGCCTCCAGCATCACCAGGTGCGCCAGGGTCTCCAGCATCGCGGTGCGGCGCATGAACGGCCGGATCTCCTCCCACGGCCGCGACCAGGTCAGCCGCCGCGCCAGATCCCAGGCGGTCACGCCGTCGGCGCCGGCCCGCACCACCGCCAGCGCGATCTCGTCGAGCCGCGCGGTGTGGTGGGCGGCCAGGTCGGCGACCCGGTCGGCCAGCCCGGCGAAGCGGTACTCGTGCGCGGGCAGCACCTCCTCGGCGTCCAGCCCGCGCACCTTGTCCAGGGAGCCGTAGAAGTCGGCGAGCGGGTTGTGCCGCTGCTGCGGGTGCACGGTGATCGCCGGGGTGATGCGGGGCAGCACGTGGTCGCCCGACAGCAGCACCCGCCGGTCCGGCTCGAAGAAGCACACGTGGCCGGGCGAGTGGCCGGGCGTCCACACGGTGCGCAGGTTCCAGCCCGGCAGCGGCACCTGCTCGCCGTCCTCCAGCAGCAGCTCGGGATCGGTGTGGCGGACCAGCGGCAGCACGGCGCGCGACGCCTCGGCCAGCGGCCCGGCCTCGGCCTCGGGCACGCCGTGCAGCGTCATCTGCCGCCCGATCGCGGCGATCAGTCCGTCGAAGTCCCGGTAGCGTTCGCGCAGCAGGCCCGCGTCGGCCGGGTGCAGCGCCACCCACGCGCCCGACGCCTCCCGCACCCGCCCGGCCAGCCCGTAGTGGTCGGGGTGCAGATGGGTGACCAGCACCGCCTTCACGTCGGTGATCGCGTACCCGGCGGTGCCGAGCCCGCCGCACAGCGCCCGCCACGCCTCGGGAGTGTCCCATCCGGCGTCCACCAGCGCGATGCCGTCGGGCAGCTCCAGCCCGTAGACCAGCACGTAGCGCAGCGGGTTGTCGGGCAGCGGGACGGGGATCGACCACAGCCCGGGCCGCACCTGCTCCACCGGCGGGAGCACCTTCTCCTGCCACGCCTGGTGCTGCAGGTTCCCCGTGATCTTCATCGGCCCTCCCCGAACGCGGTTCGGCTCAGCTGTCTATCACGGCGCCGCCACCGGGGGACCGGCCGCCCCACCCTCACCCGCCCGCGCCCTCCCCCGCCGCGCGCCGCCGCAGGAACGCCGCGGTCGTCTCGTCGGCGGGCAGGAACGACTCGATCGCCAGCTCCGCCACCGTGATGTCGACCGGGGTCCCGAACGTGGCGATCGTGCTGAAGAACGACAGCTCCGCCTCCCCCACCCGCACCCGCAGCGGCACCAGCACCTCGTTGCCGGTCGGCGGCGCGAACGCCTCGGCCACCGGACCCGCCGCCGGGTAGTCGCGCAGCTCCCGGTAGAGCGCGGCCAGCGAGGCGTCGGCGGTGAGCGCCACGTGCCGCCGCACCCGGTCCACCATGTGGGCGCGCCACTGCGCCAGGTTGACGATGTTGCGGGCCATGCCCTCGGGATGCAGGCTGAGGCGCAGCACGTTCACCGGCGGCTCCAGCAGGTGCGGGGCCGCGCCCTCCAGGAACAGCGCCGCCGCCCCGTTGGCGTCGATGAGGTTCCAGAACCGGTCCACCACGACGGCCGGGTAGGGCTCGTGCCCGTTCAGGACCTGCCGCAACGCCGTGCGCACCGCGTCCATCCGGGGCTCCTCCATCGGGGTCTCGGCGTACACCGGCGCGTACCCGGCCGCGACCAGCAGCAGGTTGCGGTCGCGCAACGGGACCTCCAGGTGTTCGGCCAGCCTGAGCACCATCTCCCGGCTGGGCACCGACCGGCCGGTCTCCACGAAGCTCAGATGCCGGGTGGACACGTCGGCCGTGGAGGCCAGCTCCAGCTGGCTGAGGCGGCGGCGCTGCCGCCAGGCCCGCAGCTGCTCGCCCACCGGTCGCACGTCACCGAGGGAGGTCGTCACCGTCGCGGTCGTCATCGCTGTCACGCCGCCGACGCTAGCGGCACCGACGTCACGAGGACGATGACCCGGCAGGTAAAGGGCACGCCCGGCCGATGCCCCTCCGGCAGGGTTTTACCGATCCCGTCCCCGACCGTTGCGCGAGTCGCACGGCGGCCTTCCCGGCACCGTGCGACCATGGCCGGGACCGCGTCCCGCCCACCCGGGGAGACACCATGGACGACGTCGTCCTCGTCATCGGAACCCGCAAGGGGCTGTTCACCGCCCACAGCCGCCGGGGCCGCGCCGAGTGGGAGGTCGCGCCGGTCGCGTTCCCCTCCACGCCGGTCACCGCCGCCGCCGTCGACCCGGCCGACGGCCGGATCCTCGCCGCGGTCCACAGCCCGTTCTGGGGCGTCTCGCTGGTGGAGTCGCGCGACCACGGCCGCACCTGGAGCGAACCCGCCGGGGAGGACGACACCGCGCCGGTCGCGTTCCCGCCCTCCGCCGAGGCCTCCCTGAACGACATCTGGCAGCTGCGCTTCTCCCCCACCCAGCCCGACGTGGTGTACGCGGGCGTGGAACCGGCGGCGCTGTTCCGCTCCGAGGACGGCGGGCGCACGTTCTCCCTGGTCGAAGGGTTGTGGGACCACCCGCACCGCCCGCTGTGGCACCCCGGCGGCGGCGGGCTGTGCCTGCACACGGTCCTGCCGCACCCCAACGACCCGAACACCCTCGTCGTCGCGATCTCCACCGGCGGCGTCTACCGCACCACCGACGGCGGCGACACCTGGGAGCCCCGCAACCGGGGCATCCGCGCCGACTTCCTGCCCGAGGACCCCTACCCCGAGTACGGACAGTGCGTCCACAAGGTCGACTTCCATCCCGACGCCCCGCGCCGGCTGTTCCTGCAACACCACGGCGGCGTCTACCGCAGCGACGACGACGGGGAGTCCTGGACCCCCATCGACCAGGGCCTGCCCGCCGACTTCGGCTTCCCCCTGCTGGTCCACCCGCACCGGCCCGACACCGTCTACGTGCTGCCGCTCAACTCCGACGAGGACCGCGCCCCCGCCGGACACCACTACCAGGTCTGCCGCTCCGACGACGCGGGCGAGACCTGGCGGCCGCTCACCGAGGGACTGCCGGCGGAACCGTGCCACGCCTCGGTGCTGCGCGACGCGTTCTGCACCGACGCCGCCGACCCGGCGGGCCTGTACTTCGGCACCCGCGACGGCTGCGTGTACGCCAGCCGCGACGAGGGCGAGACGTGGACCGAGATCGTGCGGCACCTGCCCGACGTGCTGTGCGTGCGGGCGGCGGTGCTGTGACCGGTCCCGCCGGCCGCATGACCGTCACGGTCCGGCTGCCGGGAGCGCTGCGCGACATCGCGGGCGCGCGCCCGGCCGTCCCGCTGGAGGTCCCCGCGGACGCCACGGTCGGCGACCTGCTCGACGCCCTGGCCGCCGTGCTGCCCGCCGTGGAACGCCGCGTCCGCGACGAACGGGGCGTGCTGCGTCCGCACGTCAACGTCTTCGTCGGCGCCGCCAACATCCGCGACCTGGCGCTGCTGGCGACGCCGCTGGTCCCGGACGCGGAGGTGTACATCCTGCCGTCGGTCTCGGGCGGCTGACCCGCCGGAAACGTCGGACCCGCCCGCTGGAGTGGACGCGACGACGACCCGACGTGCGGCGATCACCGAGGCGTCGGACCGCCCGGCGCCCCCTGCTGGCCGCCGGTCGAGGGATCACCGTTCTGCGACGGACCCAGGCAAGCGCCTTTACGTTGTAGATTTTTTCTGGGCGACATGCTCGTCGAAGAAGGCGAAGATGCGCTCCCAGGCGTCCGCGGCGTGCTCGCGGCCCGTCCCGATCCCGAACACGATCTTGACGATCGGGGAGAAGGGGCGGGGGATCTCCGGATTCGTCAGGAACGAGTGCCCCGACTCGGGGTACTCCTTCACGTCGTGCGTGACGTCCAGCACGGTCAGCGTGTGCCGCAGCCTGCGGGCCGCGTTGCGCAGCGTCCGGTCCCGGCCGCCGTAGCTCGCCACGACCGGACAGGTGCCCTCCAGGGCCCGTTCGGCGTCGCGCGGCAGGATCCCGTAGTTGACGGCCGCGGCCTGGAAGTCGTACCGGGCGGCGGCGACCAGCGCGAACCCGCCGCCCATACAGAACCCGATCACGCCGACGCGGCCGGTGCAGTCGTCGCGTCCGGCCAGCCACGCCCGCGTCGCGTCGATGGCCTCGAACGTCGGCCCCCGCTGGGCGAGCATGTCCCGCATCGCCTTGCGCACGCACCTGATCCAGGGCCGTCCGCCGTACAGGTCGGGCAGCACCGCCAGATAGCCGTGTTCGGCGAGCCGGTCGCACTGGTCGCGCATGTCGCGGGTGTAGCCCATCGCCTCGAACAGGACGACCACGGCGGGCCAGGGCCCCTCCCCCGTGGGCACGGCGAGGTAGCCGGGCACCCGCCGGTCCCCGACGGGAATCGTGATGTCAACCATGACTCCCCACCCTGACCGACCGCCCCTCCCCCGCCCAGACCCCACCGACCACAGTGACACGCCTCACGTCCAACGGGTCGACGGCTCCGGCGGGGGGGTTACGGGCAGACGCGGCCGTTGGCCTCGAAGGCGGCGTGGGTGAGGGGCATCAGGGTCGCCCACTCCTCCTCCATCCGCTCGGCGACCATCTCGATCTCGCGCTGCGGGAAGGAGGGGAACGTGGAGTCCTCCCGCTTGGTCCGCAGGGACAGGAAGTTCATCAGGGCGCGGGCGTTGCCGGTGACGTACATCGAGGAGTACAGGCCGACCGGCAGGACGGTGCGGGCGACCTCGCGGGCCACGCCCGCCTCCAGCATCTCCAGGTACGCCCTGTAGGACTGCCGGTAGCTCTCCCGGGTGGCCTCGGTCACCAGCTTGTGCTGCTCGGGGGTGCCATCGACGAAGTGGTACTTGCCGGGCTTGCCCTCCTGGACGAGCTTGCGGTCCGGGCCGGGCACGTAGAAGACGGGGTCCAGCTTGCGGTACCGGCCGCTCTCCTCGTTGAAGGAGAAGGTGCGGTGCCGCATCGCCTCGCGGAACACGAAGATCGGGGCCTTCACGTAGAAGGTCATCGTGGAGTGCTCGAACGGCGTGCCGTGCCGGTCCCGCATCAGGTAGTTGATCAGGCCCTTGGAGCGTTCGGGGTCGGCCTCGATCTCGGCCAGGGAGTTCTCGCCCTTGGTGGACACCCGGGCCGCCCACAGCACGTCGGCGTCGGAGGCCGCCGACTTGATCAGTTCGACCACCACGTCGCTACGGAACTCGATCTCGAACGTGTCCTCGCCCGCCACCGGGTGCTCCCTCTTCGTCGTCCTCAACGGCCTCCGTAAGCCTAGTGCGGGGTGCCGGGGCGGGGGCCGAGAACGGAAGCCGTCCCCGCGTAATGTCCGTCTCAGCGTGAGACTCCTGGCTTTATGCAGCAGACTGGGTGTTCGCGGCGGATTCGTGGAGGTCGAGGTGTCCCTGTCCCAGGAGAAGACGAGCCCTGAGCTGAAGGTGCTGGGGGCCTGCCCCCTGGACTGCCCGGACGGCTGCTCGTGGGTGGTGACCGTCCGTGACGGGCGGGCGGTGAGGCTGCGCGGCAACCCCGACCATCCGTACACGCGGGGCGCGCTGTGCACGAAGGTCAGCCGGTGGCTGGAGCGGGCCGGGCAGGACGACCGGCTGCTGTACCCGTTGCGGCGGGTCGGGCGCAAGGGCGAGGGGCGGTTCGAGCGGATCTCCTGGGACGAGGCCCTGGACGAGATCGCCGCGCGGCTGGAGGGCGTGGTCGCCGAGCACGGCGGGGAGGCGGTCTGGCCGTACTGGGGCACCGGGACGCTCGGCTACCTGCAGGGGCTGGAGGGCCTGCCGGGGCGGCGGCTGTTCAACGTGCTGGGCGCGTCGGACCACCACGCCAACATCTGCTCGTCGGCCGGGAGCGCCGGGCTGAAGTACACCGTCGGGTCGCCGGCGGGCCTGGACCCCGAGGACCTGGCGCACGCCGGGCTGATCCTGCTGTGGGGCACCAACCCGCTGACCAGCGGGCACCATGTGTGGAAGTTCGTGCAGGCCGCGCGGAGGAACGGCGCGCACGTCGTCGCGATCGACCCGGTGCGGACCCGCAGCGCCCAGCAGGCCGACGAGCACCTGGCGCCGCTGCCCGGCACCGACGCGGCGCTGGCGATGGGGCTGCTCAACGTGATCGTCGGGCTGGGCGCGCAGGACGAGGAGTACCTCGCCGCGCACACGCTGGGGTGGGAGGGGTTCCGGGAGCGGATCGCGGGGTTCCCGCCCGAGGCCGTCGCGTCGATCACCGGTGTGCCGGCCGAGCGGATCGTGGCGCTCGGGGAGCGGATCGCGCGGACCAGGCCCACGGCGATCCGCGCCACCCAGGGGTTGCAGCGGCACGCCGGCGGCGGGACCGCGCTGCGGACGCTGGCCTGCGTCCCGGGGGTGACCGGGGACTGGGCGCTGCGGGGCGGCGGCCTGTCGTTCTCCACGTCGGCGCACATGAAGCTGGACCGCGCGGCGCTGTACCGCGACGACCTGCGGAGGCGGCCGGTGCGGACGCTGACGATGAGCCGGATCGGCGACACGCTGCTGGAGGCGGGCGATCCGCCGGTCAAGGCGCTGTTCGTCATCGCGGCCAACCCGGTGGGCAGCTCCCCCGACCAGGAGAGGATCCGGCGGGGACTGGCGCGCGAGGACCTGTTCACGGTGGTGCTGGAGCAGTTCCCGACCGACACCGTGGACTACGCCGACATCGTGCTGCCCGCGACGATGCAGCACGAGCACTTCGACCTCAACGACGGCTACGGGCACCTGTACCTGGCGTGCAACCAGCCCGCGGTCGCGCCGCCCGGCGAGTGCCTGCCGTCGACCGAGACGTTCCGGCGGCTGGCGCGGAGGATGGGGCTGACCGAGCCCGCGCTGTTCGACTCCGACGAGGAGCTGGCCGAGCAGGCGCTGTCGTCCGGCCATCCGTGGATGGCGGGGGTCACGCTGGACCGGCTGCGCAAGGAGGGGTTCGTGCGGCTGTCGGTGCCCGACCCGTTCGTGCCGTACGCGGAGGGGTTCCCGACGCCGTCGGGGAGGCTGGAGTTCCGGTCGGAGCGGGCGGCGCGCGAGGGGCACGACCCGCTGCCGGGGTACGTCCCGCCCGCCGAGGTCGTCGATCCCGGACGCGCGGAGCGCTACCCGCTGGCGCTGGTGTCGGCGGCGTCGCACCACTTCCTCAACACCGTCTTCGGCAACAACCCCGAGCTGCGCCGCCGCTCCGGCGGCCCGGTGGTGCGGCTGCATCCGGACGACGCGGCGGCGCGCGGGCTGGCGGACGGGCAGCGGGTGCGGGTCCACAACGACCGGGGCGCGTTCGAGGCGGTCCTGGAGGTCAGCGACGCGGTGCGGCCGGGCGTGGCGGCCTCGGCGAAGGGGTTGTGGGCCAAGCTGTCGGGCGGCGCGAACGTCAACGCCGTCACCGGCGGCGACCTGACCGACCTCGGTGACGGCCCGGTGTTCCACGACACCCGCGTCGAGGTCGGGGACGGGGGTGCCGCCGCGGTCGGCTGACCGGTACGGTGTGTCCCGGCACGGAGGTGATCATGGCGATGCGGACCGACACCGGGGAGCTTCTGGACCGCGCCCGCCGGTATCAGCGGCAGGGCCGGTCGGAGGAGGCCGCGGCCGCCTTCGCCGGGGTCGCCGACGCCCTGGAGGCGCGGGCGGACTGGCCGGGCGTGGTGGCGGTGCGGGCGCGGCAGGCGCGGGCGCTGGCCGACGCGGGCCGGGCCGAGCAGGCGCTGCGGCTGCTGGCCGATCTCGGGCGGGCCGCGGCGGCGCTGCCCGCGCAGGCGGCCGAGCCGCGCGCGATCCTGGACGACCAGGCCGCGCACGTGCTGGCCCGGGCCGGGCGCGACGGCGAGGGCGCGCGGCGGGCGTGGGCGGCGATGACGGCGTTCCGCGCGCTGGGCGAGAACGAGCGCGCCGACCGCGCCGGGGTGCACGCCGCCCGGCTGATCGTCCGCGACGCCGGGGAGCGCGCGGCGATCGGGCCGCTGCGGGAGCTGCTGGGGCTGCTGCCGCCGGGCGGCGAGGGGCACGGCCGGGTCACCGAGATCCTCGCCCGGGCGCAGCGCCGTCCCGACCGCGACCACGACGTGCTGGTCGCCGACCCGGGCCACGCGACGTGGGGGCGGCTGGCGGCGGCGCTCGCGGTCGGCGCGCACCTGGCGGTCGGCAACGGCGTGCCCTGGAACGTGCTGGAGCACGGCGGCGACCCGGCCGGCGAGCGGACGCTGCTGGAACGCGACTGGGGCGTCACCGGCCCGGCGTCCTGGCGCGAGCAGATCGACCGGCTGCTGGCCGCCGAGAACTCCGATCCGGCCATCCAGATCGTGCTGGACCGGCGGCAGCACGGCATGGGCCCGCGCGACTGGCGGGACGCGATCGTGGACTGGTGCGCCGGGCAGGAGGTGCCCGCCGACGCCGCGGGCGAGCTGGTGGAGCTGTCGGCGCTGGTCCTGCGGTACGAGGCGCGGTTCCGGTCCGACGGGCTGCTGCCGCCCGACGGGCGGGTGGACAGCGTGTTCGGCTACGACTTCGGGCGGGCGGTGAACATGGCCCGCTGGGGCCTCGGCGCCCGGTTCTGCGACGCCGAGGCCGCCGAGGAGGCGGTGCTGCGGGCGGGCCGGCTGGCGGGCCGGGTCTACCGGTCGTGGCGGGAGTTCTCGGCCGGGTACGTGCTGGGCCGGATGCTGCGGTTCGACGAGGGCGAGTTCGGCGAGTGGTACGAGCGGTCCCTGGCGGGGCACCGCATCCTCACGCAGGATCCGGCCAGCCCGTGGCGGCTGCTGGCCTGGGGCTGAGCCGGTCCCGGCCCGGCCCGGCTCAGCCCGGCCCGGTTCAGCCCGGCCCGGTTCAGCCCGCGACCCGGTCGATCTCGTCGAGGATCTCCCGCTGCCCGGCCGCGTCCAGGCAGGAGGCGCGCACGGCGTTGCGGGCCAGGTCGGCCAGGTCGGCCGCGCCGAGCCCGAACGCCTCGGCCGCGGCCCGGTACTCGCCGGTCAGCGTGGTGTTGAACATCGGGGGGTCGTCGCTGTTGAGGGTGACGTACAGGCCCTCCTCCAGCAGGTGCGGCAGCGGGTGGTCGGCGATCGTCGCGACCTGGCCGGTGCACACGTTGGAGGTCGGGCACACCTCCAGCGGGATCTGGTGTTCGCGCAGGTGGGCGACCAGGCGCGGATCGGCCAGGCAGTTGGTGCCGTGCCCGATGCGCTCGGCGCCGTAGTGCTCCAGCGCCTCCCAGATCGTCTCGGGGCCGGTCATCTCCCCGGCGTGCGGGAGGCTGCGCAGCCCGGCGGCGCGGGCGGCGGTGAACGCGTCCCGGAACGCGTCGCGGTGCTTGGCGCGCACGCTCTCGTCGCCGCCGATCCCGAACCCGACCAGCGCCTCCGGCGGGTGGTTCAGGGCGTGGTCGAGGGTGCCGCGCGCGGCGTCCTCGCCGAACTCGGCGGGGATGTCGAAGATGTAGGCGACCCGGATGCCGTGCCGCTCGCGGGCGTCGCGCACGGCCCGGTCGAGCGCCTCGGTGATGGCGGGCATCGGCATGCCGACCCGCTGGTGACTGTAGGGGGTGACGGTCAGCTCGACGTAGCGGACGTTCTGCGCGGCCAGGTCGCGGGCGGTCCCGACGACGAGCGTGGCGACGTCCTCGGGGTCGCGCACCAGGTCCGACACCGCCAGGTACACCTCGGCGAAGTGCGGGAAGTCGCGGAAGACGTAGAAGTCGCGCAGCGCCTCCTCGGTGAGGGGAACGGGGCCGCCGGGGTGGCGGCGGGCCAGTTCCAGCACGGTCGGCACCGAGGCCGAGCCGACCAGGTGGACGTGCAGCTCGACCTTGGGCAGGGCGTCGACGAACGCAGTCAGGGGGCTCTGGGTGGTGTGGGTGTTCGGCACGCCCCGGACGCTAGCAACGCCACGACCTCACAGAACAGCGAAAGTCCCGGTTTCTCACACAAGAATGTCAAGATGGGCGCATGCGTGCGTCCCGGCTCATCTCCCTGGTCCTGTTGCTCCAGTCGCGGGGCTCGATGACGGCCGCCGAGCTGGCCGCCGAGCTGGAGGTGTCGGAGCGGACGGTGTACCGCGACGTGGAGGCGTTGTCGGCGGCGGGCGTCCCGGTCTACGCCGAGCAGGGGCGGGGCGGCGGATACCGGCTCGTCGACGGCTACCGGACCCGGCTGACGGGGCTCAGCCGGGAGGAGGCCGAGGCGCTGTTCCTGGCGGGGCTGCCCGGCCCGGCGCGGGACATGGGGCTGGCCGACGCGGTCGCCGCCGCCGAGCTGAAGGTCCTGGCGGCGCTCCCGGCGACGCTGCGGGACGCCCCCGGGCGCGCGGGGCAGCGGTTCCATCTCGACGCGCCCGGCTGGTTCGGGGAGTCGGGTCCTCCCCCGCTGCTGCGGGAGCTGACCGGCGCGGTGTGGCGGGACCAGGTGGTGGAGCTGCGGTACCGCCGCGACCGCGAGGTGGTGCGGACCGTCGAGCCGTACGCCCTGGTGCTCAAGAACGGCACCTGGTACCTGGTGGCGCGGGTCGGGGGCGGCCCCGCCCGCGCGGCGGGCGGGGGCCACCGCACCTACCGGGTGGACAAGATCGTCGCCGTCCGGCCGACCGGGGCGGTGTTCGACCGGGACGAGGGCTTCGACCTGCCCGGGTACTGGCGCGAGCAGGCCGAGGCGTTCCTGCGGTCGATGCTGCGCGAGAGGATCACCGTCCGGCTCAGCCCCGCCGGGCTGCGGGGGCTGCGGTACGCCGTGGAGCCGTACGCGGCGCGGCACGCCGCCGAGGCGGCGGGGGAGCCCGACGCGGACGGGTGGGTCACCACCACCCTGCCGGTCGAGTCCCCCGAGGTCGCGCTGCACGAGCTGCTGCGGCTGGGCGCCGACGTCGAGGTCGTCGAGCCCGCCGGGCTGCGCGAGGAGCTCGCCGCCACCGCCCGCCGCGTCGCCGCGCTCTACCGGTAGCCGGTCACGTCGGCGGGTTTGCCCTGCGACTCCACCTCGGCGATGTACCGCCAGGCGTCGGGCCGGCTGCCGTCGGTGTCGGTGAAGCCGTAGAGCGGGGCGAGCCCCCCGGCCGACAGCGAGCGCCCGTTCCAGCGGGACCGGTCGGGGTCGGCGGCCAGCGCGGCGACGGCGCGGCCGACGAACAGGGGCGTCTCGGAGATCGCGAAGTGCGGGTTGACCCGGGTGCCGTCGCGCCAGTTCTCCTCGGTGACGCCGAAGTGCTCCAGCATCGCCTCCGACCGCAGCCAGCCCGGCGTCAGCGACAGCGCGGTGGCGCCCCGCGGCCCGATCTCCTCGGCGAACGTCCGGCCCAGCCGGATCACCGCCCACTTGGCCAGGTCGTAGAAGATCCCGCAGTCGCGGCGGTAGTCGGCGTTGGTCTCGGCGGTGCCGTCGGTGACCTCCACCAGGAGACCGCCGGGCCCGCGCAGCAGCAGCGGCAGCGCGTGGTGGGCGGTGATCAGGTGGGTGTCGAGCGCCAGCCGCATCATCCGCAGCCCGTCGTCCAGGGACAGCTCCCAGAACGGCGTGCGGAACTCGAACAGGTGGTCGCTGCCCCAGATGTCGTTGACCAGGACGTCCAGGCGGCCGTGGTCGGCGTCGATCCGCGCGACCAGGTCGGCGACCTGGCCCGGGTCCAAGTGGTCCACCCGGGCCGCGATCCCCTCGCCGCCGGCGGCGGTGACCCGTTCGGCGGTCTCCTCGATGGTCTCGGGCCGGTTCATCTCCGAACGCCCGGCGCGGGTGGTGCGTCCCGTGCAGTACACGGTCGCGCCCCGCTCCCCCAGGGCGACGGCGATGCCCCGGCCCGCGCCCCGGGTGGCCCCCGCGACCAGCGCGATCTTTCCGGTCAGATCTCGTTCCATGCCGTCCAGGCTGGCACCGAAACCTGACATCTCATGTCAGTCTTTCCGGGGCGGCGTCAGGGATTGAAGATCCAGAACCCGCCGGGGCCGACCAGGAAGCCGACCACGATGAGCACGATCCCCCAGAGCAGGTCGCGGCGCGCGACCAGGATGTAGATGCCGTAGACGATCAGGATCAGCGCGGCGATGGCGCACAGTGTGGCAAGCATGGCCCGGAGGTCCCCCGGACGGAGGGGAACAAACCTTCGACCCGTCCGGGGTGGCCGTAATCATCCTTGTGTGCTGTCCGGAAGTCAGCGGTCGCGGCACAGCCGCAGCACGTTGGCCACGATCCGGTGCCCCGAGCGGCCCTGCGCGGTGAGGATCGACTCGGGGTGGAACTGCACCGCCCAGCGCCGCCGCCCGGTGTCCTCGATCCCCATGACCACGTCCCCGGTCAGCGCCGTGACCTGGAAGCCCTTCACGCGTTCGGGGGTGGCGTGCAGCGAGTGGTAGCGGGCGGCGGTGAACTCCTCCGGCAGGCCCTCGAACAGCGCGCCGCCGCTCACCCGCACCCGTCCCGGCTTGCCGTGCGACGGCTCGGGCAGCAGCGCCAGCTCGCCGCCCGCGTGCTCCACCATCGCCTGGAGCCCCAGGCACACCCCGAACGCGGGCAGCCGCCGCTCGTCCAGCGCGTCCAGCAGCGCGTCGGTGGCGAAGTCCTCCGGACGGCCCGGGCCGGGCGACAGCACCACCAGGTCGGGGGCGTGCTCGTCGAGCATCCGCGCCGGGAACCCGTGCCGCAGCGTCACCACGTCGGCGCCCTGCTGCCGGAAGTAGTCGGCCAGGGTGTTGACGAACGAGTCCTCGTGGTCGACCAGCAGCACCTTCAGGCCCTCGCCCGCGCCCGCCGGGGCCGGCTCCGCCGCCGCGTCCGCCGCGTCCGCCGCCCGCGCCCCCTCCTGCGACTCGGCGAGGGCCCCCAGCAGCGCGCTCGCCTTCAGGTGCGTCTCGCGCTCCTCCTCGTCGGGGTCGGAGTCGTACAGCAGCGTCGCGCCCGCCCGCACGGTCGCGATCCCGTCGCGGATCTGCGCGGTCCGCAGCGTCAGCCCGGTGTTCATCGAGCCGTCGAAGCCGACGCAACCGACCGCCCCGCCGTACCAGCGGCGCGGCGAGTCCTCGTGGTCCTCGATGAACTGCATCGCCCACGTCTTGGGCGCGCCGGTCACCGTCACCGCCCACATGTGGGTCAGGAACGCGTCCAGCGCGTCGAACCCGGGCCGCAGCCGCCCCTCGATGTGGTCCACGGTGTGGATCAGCCGCGAGTACAGCTCGATCTGGCGGCGGCCCAGCACCTTGACGCTGCCCGGCACGCAGACCCGCGACTTGTCGTTGCGGTCCACGTCGGTGCACATCGTCAGCTCCGACTCGTCCTTGAGCGAGGACAGGATCGTGCGGATCTGCTCGGCGTCCTCCAGCGGGTCGGCGCCGCGCCGGATCGTCCCGGCGATCGGGCAGGTCTCCACCCGGTCCCCGCCGACCCGCACGAACATCTCCGGCGACGCCCCGACCAGGTACTCGCCCTCGCCGAGGTTGAACATGAACTCGTAGGGGGCGGGGTTGGTCTCGCGCAGCCGCTCGAAGAACGCCGCCGGGTCGGTGCACCGCCCGTACATGGCGTGCCCCGGCGTGACCTCGAACAGGTCGCCCCGGACGAACTTCTCCTTGGCCTCGCGCACCATCCGCGCGTACACGCCCGGCACCGGCTGCGGCGGCGGCTCGGCGGCGACCTGGACGGGCGTCGGCTCGGTCGCGCGCGCCAGCCCGGCCGTGCTCGCCCCGTCCACCTCGAAGTCGTAGGACATCCGGTGCGAGGTCTCGCGCTTGCGGTCCACCACGATCAGCTCGTCGGCCAGGTGCAGCACCAGGTCGCGCTGGTGGTCGGGGCGTTCCAGGCGGGTGCGCAGCGGCTCGAACTGCAGCGACAGGTCGTACCCGAACGCCCCGTACAGCCCCAGGTGTGGGTCGTCGCAGCGGAACAGGTCGACCACGGCGCGCAGCGCGGTGAAGACGGTGGGCTGGCGGCTGCGCTCCTCCTCGGGGAAGAACTCCTCGGTCGGCGGCACGAACACCGCGAACCGGTCCGCCTCGTCGGCCCGGACCTCGCCGGTGCCGCGCATCGCCCCCGCCACCGCGGACAGCAGCACCCGGCCGCGGCCGTTGAGGGCCCGCGCGGCGATCGTGCGCCCCGTGGCGACGATCTCCAGGCAGGGGTCGATGTAGGCCATGTGCCAGCGGCTGTAGCGGCCCGGATACTCCATGCCGGAGCTGAGCACGCCGCCGCGCCGCTCCCCGACGGCGGCGACGAGCGCGTTGAGCACGTCGGACTTGCGCTCGGGGTCGACGGGTGCGGCGGTACGGGTGACCCGCAACCCCCCGGCCGTGACGAACTCGGTGGTCAGCGGCTGATGCGAGACGGTCTCCACCGTGGTGGCCCCTCGTGTTCGGGCCCCCGCCGACGGAAACGGGAAACGACCGCCGGCTGGGGGCGGTCGCCTGGATGTCGAACGTGCGAGAACCGGCGCCGCCTCAGCGGCGCCACCACCACTGGTGGGTTCCGGTTCGCATGGAGCGAGACTACCGGGTGTCATGGCCCCGGGCCAAGCCTGACGGGCCCGCCCGCCGGACCCGGCCGGTCGCCGCCGCCGCCTCGCGGACCAGGCCGGGGTTCTGTTCCTCCGCCGACCCTGCGAAGATGAAAAGCGATCACTTACGGCACGAGGCGGGAGGACCCACCGTGGACCGCGGGAACACCGAGTTCGAACTGCGCGGCATCAACCACCTGGCGCTCGTCTGCCGGGACATGAAGGCCACCGTGGACTTCTACTCCGGCGTGCTCGGCATGCCCCTGATCAAGACGATCGAGCTGCCGATGGGCTGGGGCCAGCACTTCTTCTTCGACTGCGGCGGCGGCAACGCGCTGGCGTTCTTCTGGTTCCCCGACGCGCCCGAGCCCGTGCCCGGCGTGTCGGCGCCCAAGAACCTGCCCGACCGGGGCGAGCTGCTGTCGGCGGTCGGCTCGATGAACCACGTGGCCTTCGACGTCCCGCCCGAGAGGATCGAGGAGTACCGGGACCGGCTGATCGCCAAGGGCGTCGACGTCGGCGTCCTGCTCAACCACGACGACAGCGAGTTCGGCGTCGCCAAGGAGGTGCACGACGGCGTGTTCGTGCGCTCCCTCTACTTCAAGGACCCCGACGGGATCCTGGTGGAGTTCGCCGCCTGGACCCGCGGGCTGGACCCCGGGACCGACGTCCGCCACGAGCCGAAGACCGCCGCCGACCGCACCGTGTGACCGCGGGCGCCCCGTTCACCGCTTCCCCGAAAGCCCCCCGAAAGGCCGCCGCAGCATGCCCAGACTCCGCCAGGTCTCCCGCGCCGAGGCCACCGAGCGCGACGACAAGCTCGTTCAGTTCTTCTACGACCTGCTCTTCGGCGAGGGCCGCGACCCGGTCGCGGAGCCGGGGACGACGGACGGGACCCCCGGCGACTGGTGGACGGTCTTCGCCCTCGACCACGCGGTCTTCAAGCACTGCGTGGCGGGCTTCCAGCTCTACCGGGAGGTCTCGCTCGACCCCGTCCTGCGGGAGCTCGGGCAGACGCGGGCCGGGTGGGCGCGGGGCAGCCGGTTCGTGTACGCGCAGCACCGCAGGCAGATGCGGGCCCTGGGCGTGCCGGAGGACAAGATCCAGGCCGTGGCCCACTGGGAGGTGTCGGACCTGTTCGACCCCCTGGAGCGGGCCGTGCTCGCCTACGCCGACGCGCTCGTGCTGAACGGCGGGCGCGTCCACGACGAGGTGTTCGAGACGCTGAGACGGCACCTGCCCGACGAGCAGATCCTCGAACTGACCTACGTGACGTGCCTGTACGACATGCACGCCACGATGGCGAAGGCGCTGCGCCTGGAGTTCGACGACCGGGAGGACCCGGTGGAGGATCCGGTGGAGACTCCCCCGCCGTCCGCTTAGTCCGGTTTAGTCCAAATTATGGAACGATCCATCAACTCGTACCATCTCCGAGATCGACCCGTGACCGGAAACTCATAGGCTCTCGCCACTCACCCCAGCCCGCGGGCCGTCTCAGCATGCGGACATCCCGCCCGCCGACGCCCGCACGACACGCGACGAGGAGGAGCCGTGGTCACGAAGGATTCTCCGCCGGAGACACGGCGGAGCGACCGCAGTCCCTGGAACTGGCTCCTGGTCATCCCCGTGGTGGTCCCGCTGCTGACCTTCCTGTTCAACAGCGACGGACCCCGGATCGCCGGATTCCCGGCCTTCTACTGGATCCAGTTCGCCTTCATCCCGCTGGGCGTGCTCTGCACGGTCGTGGTCTACCGGGCGACCAAGAGGAAGGGCTGATCCGTGACGGGCGAGCACCTCACCGAACTGATCATTTTCGGCGTGCTGTTCCTGCTGGTCAGCGGGATGGGCTTCGTCGCGGCCCGGTGGCGCCGGCCGACCACCATGGAGTCACTGGACGAGTGGGGCCTCGGCGGCCGCAACTTCGGCACCTGGGTCTCCTGGTTCCTGATCGGCGGTGACCTGTACACCGCCTACACCTTCGTCGCCGTCCCGGCGCTGGTGTTCGGCGCGGGCGCGGCCGGCTTCTACGCGGTGCCCTACACCATCGTGGTGTACCCGCTGGTCTTCCTCGTGCTGATCCGGCTGTGGTCGGTGTCGCACGTGCACGGCTTCGTCACCCCGGCCGACTTCGTGCGGGCCCGCTTCGGCTCCCCCACCCTGGCGCTGGTCGTCGCGATCACCGGCATCGTCGCCACGATGCCCTACATCGCGCTCCAGCTGGTCGGCATCGAGGCGGTGCTGAAGGCGATGGGGATCACCGGCCACCTGCCGATCGTCATCGCCTTCGGGATCCTGGCCGCCTACACCTACCAGTCCGGCCTGCGGGCCCCCGCGCTGATCGCGTTCGTCAAGGACGTGCTGATCTACCTGGTCATCATCGTCGCGGTGCTGTACATCCCGAGCAAGCTCGGCGGCTGGGGCAACATCTTCGACTCCGCCCAGGCCAAGTTCGACAAGACGCCCGTCCCCAGCGACGGCATCCTGCTGAACGGCACCAACCAGCTCAACTACGCGATGCTCGCGCTGGGCTCGGCGCTGGCGCTGTTCCTGTACCCGCACAGCATCACCGGCGTGCTGGCCAGCAAGAACCGCGACGTCATCAAGCGGAACATGGCCGCGCTGCCCGCCTACAGCTTCGTGCTCGGCCTGATCGCCCTGCTGGGCTTCATGGCGATCGCGGCGAACGTCAAGCCGATCGTCACCGACGGCAAGCCCGACACCAACACCGTCGTGCCGGTGCTGTTCGACCAGATGTTCCCGAGCTGGTTCACCGGCGTCGCCTACGCCGCGGTCGGCATCGGCGCGCTGGTGCCCGCCGCGATCATGTCGATCGCCGCGGCGAACCTGTTCACCCGCAACATCTACCGCGAGTACCTGCGCAAGGACGCCACCGAGGCGCAGGAGGCCAAGGTCTCCAAGCTGGTCTCGCTGGTCGTCAAGGTCGGCGCGGTCGCCTGCATCCTGCTGCTGGACCCGCAGTTCTCCATCGACCTGCAGCTCATCGGCGGCGTCGTCATCCTGCAGACGCTCCCGGCCGTGGCGCTGGGCCTGGTCACCCGCTGGTTCCACCGCGGCGCGCTGATCGCGGGCTGGGCCGCCGGCCTGGCGGTGGGCCTGTGGATGCTCTACCAGATCCCGAACCCGGCCAAGGGCAAGGCGCACTTCGGCGGCTCGGCCTACCCGCTCGGCGAGCTGGGCCTGGACACCAAGATGACGGTGTACGTCGGCATGCTCGCGCTGGCGGTCAACCTGGTCATCGCGGTGCTCGGCACCCTGGTGCTGCGCGCGGCCAAGGTCGCCGACGGCGAGGACGCCACCCAGGCGTCCGACTACGTCGCCGACGAGGGCGACCCGAAGGTGAAGAAGGAACTGGACCTGGCCTCCAGCACCTGATCCTCACCGCACGTCACGCGGAGCGGCCCGGTCACCTCGTTGACCGGGCCGCTTCGCGTACGACCCCCGACGTGTTGGCGGCCACGAGCGCGTGTCCGCGATGAGGGCCTCGGCGACCCGGCGGGCTCACCCGTCGAGGTACGCCGGGTTGGAGACGAGCAGCTTGTCCCGGACCGCGGCGGCCAGGGCCGACTTCAGCTCGGCGTGACGCGCGTCGAGATCACCCGCCCGGATGGCGGCGGCCAGGGCCGCGTCGTCCCGGTAGCCCAGGTCCTTCAGGCGCGTGGCGTGCTCCGCCGCCTGCTCCGCCCCCAGGCGTATCTCACGCTCCACGACGGCCAGCGCGTTCATGGCGACCAGGGCGTGGAAGCGGGTGCGGCCTTCCAGGCCGGGGAGCACGTCGCGTTCCAGGAACTCGCGGACGGCGGTGACGAGTTCGGCGGCGGACGGGGCGTCGTGCGGCGGGGGCATCGCGTTTCCCTTCGGTCCGGGACAGAATGCGATTCTAGACCGAGGAGGGATCATGAGCTTCGAGGTGCCCGCGTCCGTGCGGCCGGTCCGCGACGCCGTCCACGCGTTCATGACCGAGCGGGTCGAGCCCGCCGAGCCCGTGCTGCGCCGGGGCGACAAGGAGTCCGAGGACCTGCTGCGGGAGTTGCGGCGGCAGGCCAAGGCCGAGGGCCTGTGGGCGCTCGGCCATCCGAAGGAGCTGGGCGGGGGCGGGCTGCCGTTCCTGGACTACGTGTTCGTCAACGAGGTGCAGGGGCGCAGCGAGTTCGGGCAGCTCGCGCTCGGCACGTTCACGTTGCAGGACTCGCTGATGCTGCACCGGTACGCGAACGCGGCGCAGCGGGAACGGTTCCTCGCGCCGCTGGTGCGGGCGGAGATCTACCCGAGCTTCGCGATGACCGAGCCGGGGATCTCCAGCTCCGACCCGACGCAGCTCACCACGTCGGCGACGCTGGAGGACGGCGAGTGGGTGATCCGGGGGCGCAAGTGGTTCACCACGCTCGCCGACCGGGCCGCCTACACGACGGTGATGTGCCGGACCGAGCCGGAGGGGGCGCCGCCGCACCTGGCGTTCAGCATGATCCTGGTGCCGACGGACACGCCGGGCTACACGATCGTGCGCGAGACCCCGGTGCTCGGCCTGCGCGGCGGGCACTGCGAGGTCGTCTACGACGGGGTGCGGGTGCCGGAGGGGAACCTGCTGGGGCCGCGCGGGCACGGGTTCGTCATCGCCCAGGAACGCCTGGGCCCGGGGCGGATCTTCCACTGCATGCGGTTCCTGGGGCAGGCGCAGCGGGCGTTCGACCTGATGTGCGCGCGGCTGCACCGGCGGACGGCGTTCGGGGGGCCGCTGCACGAGAAGCAGCTCATGCAGCAGCACGTGTTCGACTCCTACCACGAGATCCAGTCGGCGCGGCTGCTGACGCTGCACGCGGCGCACAAGATCGACGCGGGGGAGCCGAGCCGGGGGCCGGTGGCGAGAGTGGAGATCGGGGTGATCAAGGTGGCGGCGGCGCGGATGCTGCACAACGTCATCGACCGCGCGATCCAGGTCCACGGGGCCGAGGGCCTCACCGAGGACACGCCGCTGGACCACATGTACCGGCACGCGCGGGCGGGCCGGATCTTCGACGGGCCCGACGAGGTCCACATCACCACCACCGCGCGCCGCGTCCTCAGGGAGTACGCCGCGGGCCGCAACTGGGAGTTCGGCCTCCGCTGACCCGCTGACAACGGCAGCCCCGTCAACCTCTTCCGCGTGTCCGGGAGCGGACCGGCGGGGCTGCCTGCGCGTTCGGGGGTGGCCGGATCAGGCGCCGTGCCCAGAGGAAACAGAAAGGTTACTTTCCTATTCATGGCGCTGAGATCACGACCGAGATCGACAGCTCTGGGCGCGGCCGCCATCGTCGCCGCCGCGCTCGGGACCGCGCTCGCTTCCGGCACCGCCTCGGCCGGCTGCCACCCCGACCCCCGCGACCTGCTGATGACCTACCAGCCGGTCGACCACACCGTCACCGACGCCCAGTACCTGCGGGCCCGGCTGACCCTCTCCAACGCCGACCGCCGCTGCTCCCTGGGCGGCGGCTGGACGATGTACTTCAACTCCGTGCGCCAGCCCGCCGCCGTCCTGGCGGGAGCGCCCGGCGACCTCGCCCGCAGGCAGCTCGCCGACCAGGGACTCGCGGTGACGCGCGGCGACCGGGCCCAGAGCGGCGACTTCTTCGCCCTCCGGCCGCTGGCCGGGTTCCGGCCCGTCGCGCCCGGCGAGCGCCGGAAGATCGACATCAACATCGAGCTGTGGACCACCCACAAGTCCGACGCCCCGGCGGGCTGGAGCATCGCGTTCGGGAACGGCCCCGCGCGCTGGCTGCCCGCGAAGACGCTGCTCGACCCGGACGACCCCAAGCAGACCAAGGCGTTCTTCGGCGACCGGCGGCCGGTGCAGAACGCCGGGGTCCGCTACGCCGAGAACACCTCCACCAAGGTGAACCTGACGCTCCGGCAGCGCCTGGTCCCCCAGCCGCTGTCGGCGACCGCCCCGGGCGGGACGACCCGCGTCGGCGGCGGCTCGGCGGTGTCGGCCCCGGCCGCGCTGCGCGGCGAGGCCCGCTACCTGCGCGAGGCCCTGTCCGACGTGGCGGGCGGCAGGGGCGCGCCGATCACGTTGCGGCTCGACCCGAGGCTCGACGTCACCGCCGACGGGAAACCCGACGCCGAGGGCTACCGGCTCACCGTCGGCGGCCGGGGCGTGGAGATCGTCGGCGGCGGGCGCGCCGGGGTGCTGTACGGCGTGCAGACGCTCCGGCAGCTGGTGCCCGTCGACGCCTACCGGGCGCGGACCTCGACGGTCCCGGTGCCCCGCGCGGTCGTCACCGACGCCCCGCTGTTCGGCTACCGGGGCCTGCACATCGACGTGGGACGGCACTTCGAGTCCAAGGGGACGATCAAACGGTTCCTGGACCTGATGGCGTTCACCAAGCTCAACCGGCTGCACCTCGGCCTGACCAACGACGAGGGCTGGCGGCTGGAGATCCCCGGCCTGCCCGAGCTGACCGGCTTCGGCGCGCGCCGCGCCCTCGACCCGCCCGAGAAGCGGGCGCTGCACCAGGGCATGGGCTCGGTCAACGACCTGGGCGGCGGCGACGGGATCACCGGCAAGGCCCGGAACCACACCGAGGCCAACCTCGGACGCCGCCCGGCCTACCAGGGCTTCGAGCAGTCCACCCTGAACTTCGTGGGCAAGGGCGGCGGCCACTACTCGGCGCGCGACTTCCGGGAGATCCTGAGGTACGCGACCGAACGGCACATCGAGGTCATCCCCGAGCTGAACTTCCCCGCCCACGCCCGCGCCGCCGTGCAGGCGATGGAACGGCGCGCCCAGCGCGGCGACACCACCTACCGGCTGCTGGATCCGGCCGACACCTCGCGGCACGTCAGCGTGCAGTACTACAACGACAACCTCGTCAACCCGTGCATCAAGAGCACCTACGCGTTCCTCGGCAAGGTCGTGGGCGAGGTCAAGAAGATGTACACCGCGGCGGGCGCCCCGCTCAACCGCGTCAACCTCGGCGGCGACGAGCCGCCGGGCCCGGCGTCGGGCTGGTGGAACGGCTCGCCCGCCTGCAAGGCCAACCCCGAGACCGCGGGCAAGAGCGGCGAGGAGCTGGCCGACCTGTTCTTCACCAGGTGGAACGCCATCGCGCTGAAGGCCGCGCCGACCACCACCGGGTGGGAGGACGCCACCGACCCGCACCGCGGGCTGCGGCTGAAGAACTTCGCGCCGCTGCCCTGGCAGAACGTGTGGGGCTGGGGCCGCGAGGACTGGGCGTACCGGTTCGCCAACGAGGGCACCCCGGTGATCCTCGCGCACGCCACCAACCTGTACCTGGACCTGGCCTACAACAAGGACCCCGACGAGCCCGGCTACTACTGGGCGGCGTACGTGGACGACAAGAGCACTTTCACCTACCAGCCGTTCGACGTGTACGCCAACGCCGTCGAGGACCGCTGGGGCAACCCCGTCACCCCCAGCCCCGACTGGGTGCGGCTCACCGAGCAGGGCAAGAAGAACATCCTCGGCATCGAGGCCCAGCTGTGGGCCGAGAACGGCAAGACCGAGGGCCTGCGCGAGTACCAGGCGTTCCCCAAGCTGCTGGGCGTCGCCGAACGCGCCTGGAACCGCGACATCCCGACCCCGCAGCGGATGCCCGCGGCGTGGAACGTGTTCACCAACACGCTCGGGCAGGTCACGCTCCCGCTGCTGTCGCACTACAGGCCCGTCGGCGCGCCCGGCGGCGGCGTGAACTACCGGATCCCGCTGCCCGGCGCCAAGCTGGACGGCGGCGTGCTCACCGCCAACGTCCGCAACCCGGGCCTGCCGGTCGAGTACTCCACCGACGGCACGCGCTGGCGGACCTACACCGGGCCGGTGAAGGTCGGCGCGTACGCGCTGACCCGCACCCGCGCCGCCGACGGGAGGGTCAGCCGTCTCTCCCCGGTGGGCGTCCCGGCCTGGCGGGGCGGCGCCGCCTACGCGCCCGGCGCGCTGGTGACCCACCAGGGCGAGCTGTTCCGGGCGACGCGGCCGGGCACGGGCCGGTCCCCCGACACGTCCCCCGGCTGGTGGACGCCGCTCCGGTGAGCCGATGACCGGCGGGGGAAGAGCCCGGCCCCTCCCCCGCCGGTAATACTCGGCCAAAGAAACCCCCCGCGTCGCCTTGGCCGCTCCAGCCCCGGGAATCACCTCCGAAACGGGGCGCCAGCCTCGCGGGCACGAGGACTTCGGGGGGACAGGTGCAGGTGAGAGCCGCCGCGTGGGCCGGGCTCGTCTCGGGAGCCGTGCTGTCGGGCGCCGTCGGGCTGGGCCCGCCCGCGCACGCCGACGACCTGGACGTCGATCCGCGGGTCGCCCGCCCCGGCCAGACCGTCACCGTCTCGGGCGGCTGCACCTCCGGAGGCCAGCGCGGCAACGACACCTTCGTCAGCGTCACCGGGGCCGCGACCGGCCAGGGACCGGTCAACGACGGCTGGTTCAGCGTCAAGGTCAAGGTGAGGAAGAGCAAGCCGGGGCGCTACCGCGTCGACGCCAAGTGCATCCCGTCGAACTACTCCCAGAACGGCACGGTCGTGGTGCGCAAGCACAAGCCGCGGCCCCGGCACCACGACCGGCCGCACGGCTGGGCGATGACCGGCGGCGGCGGGACGCAGGGGCCGGACGTGCCGTGGACGGCGCTGGGGCTGACGATGCTCCTCGCCGCGACGGCGGTCGGCGGGACCGTGCTGCTGCGCGCCCGGACCCGTGGGAGCGCCTAACCCCGGCTACCTGGTCGCGGCCGGGCTGGCGCTGCTCGGCGCGCTGGCGATGGGCCACGGCATGCGCGACGGGCCCGCGCCCCGCTACCGCGACCAGGGCGGCCCGAAGGCGCTGTGGAACCTGCCCGACGGCCCCGACCTGCCCGCCTCGCCGCCCGCCCGGCTGAGGATCCCCGACCTCGGCGTCGACGCCGAGGTGATGCGCGTCGGGCAGAACGACGACCGGACCGTGCAGGTCCCGCCGTTCGCCCGGTCCGACGACGTCGGCTGGTACGAGCACGGCCCCGCGCCCGGCGCGCGCGGCTCGTCGGTCATGCTCGGCCACTACGACGACCTGGACGGGCAGGCGGTGTTCTTCCGGCTGCACCGGCTGAAGCCGGGCGCGACGGTGCGGGTCGTGCGCAAGGACCGGCGCACCGCCGTGTTCACGGTGGACGCCGTGGAGCGGGTCCCCAAGTGGGAGTTCCCGCGCAACCGCGTGTACGGCGACGTGCGCTACGCCGGGCTGCGGCTGGTGACGTGCGGCGGGGCCTACGACAAGCGGGACCACTCCTACCGCGACAACGTCATCGTCTACGCGCACCTGGTGGGCGAGGGCTGACGGCCGGGTCGGCAGGACCGGTGGAGGCGGGACCGGTGGCGGTCAGGGCATCATCCGCAGCAGGTCCCACTCGTTCTCGGCGACGCGGCGGCCGATCGCGGCGAGCTCGACCGAGCGTTCGCCGCCGGTCAGGTGCCGCTGCGCCTGCATGACGCAGATGACCGCCCACCGCGCCACCCCGAACATCTCCCACCAGCGCAGCGCGTCCCGGTCCACCGGGCCGCCGCCCGCCTCCTCGTACGCCGCGGTGAGCTGGTCGTAGGAGCCGAACCCGCCGACCGGCGGCGCGGCCCCGAACCGCCATGCCTTCACGCACAGCCAGCCCAGGTCCTCCAGCGGGTCGCCGAGGTGGGCCAGCTCCCAGTCCAGGACGGCGCGGACGCCGTCGGGGCCGACGATGAGGTTGCCGTTGCGGAAGTCGCCGTGCACGACGGTCGTGCGGCGGACGGGCGGGCGGTTGCGGTCCAGCCAGCGCAGCGCGAACTCCAGCGCCGGATGCGGGCGCCCCGTCAGGTCCAGCACCTCCCGCCACGCCGCGAGCTGGTCGGCGTCGTCGAGGCCGGGGACGGCGTCGGCGGGGATGCGGTGCACGGCCGCCAGGATCTCGCCGCACCGCGCGGCCAGCCGGGGCCGCACCCCGGCCAGCGCCGGGTCGCGCAGGACGCGGCGCGGGATGGTCTCGCCCTCGACGCGTTCCATCACGACGAACTCGGCGCCCAGGGGCCCGTCCGCGTCGCCCTCGGCCACCACCCGCGGGCTGGGCACCCCGGCCGCCCGCGCCGCCCGCATCAGCGCGGCCTCGCGGGTGAGGGGGATGCCCGCCGCCGCCCCCGGCGAGGCCAGCCGCAGGATCAGCGGATGGACCGTGCCGTCCTCGGTGACGGCGTCGAAGGCGCAGGTGACACGGGACGCGCCGCCGCTGTCGCGGGCCAGGCCGCGGACCCGCGCGCCCGGCCCGTAGTGCCCGGCGAGCACCTCCTGGAGGGGCCCGGCCAGCCGGTCGAGATCCATACCGTCATCCTGGCAGCGCGCCCCCGCCCGGCGGATGTGACCTACGTCATACAACCGGACGCGCGGCCGGAACGGTCACCGGGACGTGAACGCATCCTCGGTCGAGCTGACGGTCGTCATTCCCGCCTACAACGAGCGGGACCGGCTGCCCGCGACCCTCTCGGTGCTCCGGGCCCACCTGGAGCGCGCCGCGGGCTCCTGGGAGGTGCTGGTCGCCGACGACGGCTCCCGCGACGGCACCGCCCCGCTGGTGCGGGCCGCCGCCCGCCGCGACCCGCGCATCCGGCTGCTGCGCTCCCCCGCCAACCGCGGCAAGGGCCACGCGGTGCGGCGCGGCGTGCGGGCGTCCCGGGGCCGCCTGGTCCTGGTCGCCGACGCGGACCTGGCCACGCCCCCGGGCGAGCTGGCGCGGCTGCGCGCCGGGATCGGGCGGGGCTACGCCGCCGCGATCGGCTCGCGGCGGCACGCGCGGCGGCATCCGGCGCGGCTGCTGCCCGCGCTGGTGGGCGCGGCGGTGATCCGGCGGCTCGCCGTGCGCGGGTTCGCCGACACCCAGTGCGGCTTCAAGCTGTTCGACGGCGACCGCGCCCGCGCGGTGTTCCCGCTGGCGCGGACCGACGGGTGGGGTTTCGACGTGGAGATCCTGCGGCTGTTCGCCGAACGCGGCTGGCCCGTCGCCGAGGTCCCCGTGGCGTGGACGCACCGGGCCGGGTCCAAGCTGCGTCCGGCGGACTACCTGCGGGTGCTCGGCGAGGTCGCCGCGATCCGGCTGCGGCACGGCCCGCCCCCGCCGCCGGTCCCCGCCCCCGGCGCCCGGCTCCCCTCCCGGATCCCGGCGTGACGCGCGCCGTCGCCGGGCCCGCCCGCCGGGAACGCGCCCCGCGGCCCGTCCGGCGCCGCGCCGGGGGCCGCCGCGCCGACGCCCTGATCCTGGCCGGGTACGCGCTGGCCGCCGTGGCGGTCCTGAAGAACCTGTGGGCCTCCCCCTCCGGGCGCTACCTGGTGGACGGCGGCCCGGACCAGAACCAGTGGGAGTGGTTCTTCGCGGTGACCGCGCGCGCCGTCACGCGCCTGGAGAACCCGCTGTTCACGACGCTCCAGAACCATCCCGACGGCGTCAACCTCATGGGCAACACCGTCATGCTCGGCGTCTCGGTCCCGCTCGCGCCGCTGACCCTGGCGTGCGGGCCGGGCGCGACGTGGGCGGTGGTGCTGACGTCCGGGCTGGCCGGGACGGCGGCGGGCTGGTACCGGCTGGTCCGGCGCCACCTGGGCGGGTCGCGCCCGGCCGCGGCGGTCGGCGGCGCGTTCTGCGGCTTCGCCCCTCCGATCGTCACGCACGCCAACGCCCACCCCAACTTCGTGGCGCTGTTCGTGCTGCCGTTCCTCGTCGGGCGGCTGGTGATGCTGGCGCGCGGCGGGCGGCCGCTCCGCGACGGCGCGGTCCTCGGGCTGCTGGCCGCCTACCAGATCCACATGGGCGAGGAGGCGCTGCTGCTGGCGGCGACGGCGCTGGTGCCGTTCGCCGCGGTGTACGCCGTGTCGCGGCCCGACGCGGCGCGGGCGGCCGCCCGTCCGCTGCTCGCCGGGCTGGCGGTCGCGCTGGCGGTGTCCGCCCCCCTCAGCGCCTATCCGCTGTGGTGGCAGTTCGCGGGGCCGCGAAGCTACGACGGCCTGCTGCACGGGCCCTCCGGGAACGACGTGGCGGTGCTGGCGGCGTTCGCCCGCCAGTCGCTGGCCGGGCATCCCGCCCCGCCGGGGCCGCTGGACGTGAGCACCACCGAGCAGAACGCGTTCTTCGGCTGGACCGTCGTCGTCCTGGTCGCGGTGCTGCTGGTCTGGCTGCGGCGGCTGCCGCTCGCGCGGGCGCTCGGCGCGGTCGTCGTCACCGGGGTCCTGCTGTCGCTGGGCCCGGAGATCGTCGTGAACGGGGAACCCACCGGCGTCCCCGGGCCGTGGCGCTGGACGGCGCGGCTGCCGCTGTACGAGTCGGTGCTGGAGTCGCGGCTGACGATGACGTGCGTCCCGGCGATCGGGCTGCTGGTCGCGCTCGGCGTGGACCGGCTGCGGGCCCGCGCGCCCGCCGAGGGCCCCCGGCTGTGCGCGGTGGTCCTGGCGCTGGCGCTGGTCCCGGTCGTGCCCAAACCGCTGCCCGCCGAGCCGCGCCGGAAGGTCCCGGCGTTCTTCACCGACGGGACCTGGCGGCGGCACGTGTCGCCGGGCCGCGCGCTGGTGCCGGTGCCGCTCCCCGGCGCCGGCGACGCCGAGCCCCTGCACTGGCAGGTCCGGTCCGGGCTCGGCTTCCCGGTCCCGGAGGGCTACTTCGTGGGGCCGTTCGGCCCGCGCCGGGAGGGCGGCTACGGAGCCGAGCCGCGCCCCACCTCCCGGCTGCTGCGGCGGGCCGCCGACGACGGCCCGCCCCCGGTCGGCGACGCCGAACGCGCCGCCGCCCGCGCCGACCTGGCGTACTGGCGGGCCGACGCGGTCGTGCTCGGCCCGCACCCGCGCGGGGAGCACCTGCGCGCCACCGTGGAGGCGCTGCTCGGACCGGGCGTCCGGGAGGGCGGCGTGTGGGTCTGGAGGGTCCGGCCGTGACCGTTCCCCGCACTATGATCGCTTCCCTTCCCGCCGTCTCCCGCAGCGGGCCGAGGGCTCCCGAGGGGCACGCCGCCGTGCGACCGGACGACGAACGCGACTACGAGGAGTACGTGGCCCGCGCGCTGCCCGGGCTGCGGCGCGTCGCGCACCTGCTGTGCGGCGACCCGCACCGCGCCGACGACATCGTGCAGACCGCGCTGACCAGGCTGTACCTGCACTGGCGGCGCGCCCGCGCCGCCGACGACCTCGACCGCTACGTGCGGCGGATCCTGGTGCGCTCGTTCCTCAACGAGCGCCGCCTGTCCTGGGCGCGGGTCCGCCTCACCGGCGCGCCCGCCGACACCCCTGACCCGCCCGCCGCCGGCCCGTCGGACGTGGAGACCCGCACCGTGCTGCGGGCGGCGCTGGAGCGGGTGCCGCCGAGGCAGCGGGCCGTGCTGGTACTACGGTTCCTGTGCGACCTGCCGGTCGCGGAGGTCGCCGCCGTGCTCGGGTGCTCGGAGGGGAACGTCAAGAGCCAGACCGCCCGCGGCCTGGCCCGGCTGCGCGCGCTGCTGGGCGACCGGGCTCCGACGCTGGAGGAAGGGTAGCCGCGATGGACGAGCAGGAACGTGAGGGCGCGCGGCTGCTGGGAGGGCTGCGCGGGTTCGAGCCGCCGGCCGCGGGCGGCGACCTGGCCGGGCGGGCGGTGCGCGCCGGACGGCGCGGGGCCCGCCGGCGGCGCGCGCTGGGCGCGGCCGCGTCGGCCGCGGCGATCTCGGGGGTGGCGGTCGTCTCGGTGCTGGCCGGGCGGGAGATGCTCGCCCCCTCCCCCGAGCCGGCCGCGGGCCGTTTCACCGAGGGCCGGCAGGAGTTCCTGGTCGGCCGCGCGGGCGGGTTCGCCCCCGTCGACTACGACGCGGGGGCCGACGTGCAGCGGATCACGCTGCGCCCCGAGCGGCCGAGCACCTCGCCGCGCGCCGACGCGCTGGTGGAGATGTACCCCGGGGGAGCGCTGCCCGCCGGGCTCGACGCTCCCCCCTCCGGGAGCGCCGCTCCCGACGTCCACGGCCGCCCCGCCCGCTGGCTGGCCTCGCCGGTGCTGCGGACGGGGGCGGTGGAGATGGCGTGGGAGTGGCGGCCGGGGGCCTGGGGGTTCGTGTCGCTGAAGGGCGCGGGCGCCGAACGGGAACGGGCGCGGCTGGTCGCGCTCAGCGTCGTTCCCCGGGGCACCCCCGGCATCACTCCCACGGGCGGGCTCACGCCGTCCGGAGGCCCGAGCCCGACGGGAGGCCCGAACCCGTCCGGAAGCGCGGGGCCGACCGGTCAGGCGCGGCCGTAGGAGTCCTCCAGGCGTTCGATGTCGTCCTCGTCGAAGTGGCCGAACGCGATCTCCATCACGCGCACCGCCGGGCCCGCCGAGCCCAGCCGGTGGGTCTCCCCCGCCCGGATGAACACCCGCTCGCCCACCTCCGGCTCGATGCGGCGGCCCGCGACCTCGAACACCGCGCCCGGGTCGAGCGCCACCCACAGCTCGTCGCGGTCCCGGTGGCGCTGCAGGCTCAGCCGCTGCCCCGGGTCGACGTGGATCAGCTTGACGGTGGTGGGCTCGTTGAGCGTGAAACGCTCGAAGCCGCCCCAGGGGCGCCGGTCGGTCTCGACGGCGGGTTCGGGGCGCGGTTGGGTCTGCACGGTCACCTCGTTCATCACTCCTGGAACATTTCGAGCACCCGGCCCTCGGCCGTGGTGGAGAGCCGGGCCGCGGGCAGCCCGCCGAGGATCAGGTCGGCCAGGCCGTCGACCACGGCCTCGCGCGGCACCTCGTCGGCGTGGTCCAGCCACCAGTCCCCCGCGGTCTGGACCATGCCGACCACGGCGTGCCCCCACACGTAGGCGCGGGTGCGGTCGGCGGGGCCGTCGCCCAGCCCGCCCTCGGCGACCAGCACCTCGGCCAGCTCCCGGCTCACCCCGCGGATCATCGTGCTCATCGCGCTGTGCGTGGCCGCGTCCTCGGCGCTGGCGCGGTGCATGAGGAACCGGTACAGGTGCGGGTTCGCCGAGATCGTCGCCAGATAGGTGTCGATCGTGGAGCGGGTGCGGGCGCGCATCGAGCCGGGCCGGGAGAACTCGGCCTGGATGCCCTCGACCAGCCTGCGGGTGTGGCGTTCGGCGAGCGCCTGGTACAGGCCGCTCTTGTCGCCGAAGTGGCGGTACAGGATCGGCTTGCTGATCCCCGCCTCCGCGGCGATCGACGCCATCGACGCCTCCGGGCCCTCCCGCTGGATGACCCGGTCGGCCGCCTCCAGCAGGGCACGGCGGCGTCCGGGATCGCGCCGCGATCCCGTCCCGTCCCCGTTCGTGCCCGTCATGGTCCGATCACCTTAGTCCAGCCCCGGGGCAGGTCCGGCTCCCGGGCGACGGGCCAACGGTCCGCGGCCGGTCCGCGCGAGCGCCCCGGCGGCGTTCCCCGCCCGCGACACACGAAACATTGAGTGATCAACTGCTTGCTCTCGGTATTCGGCCGCCCTAACTTCGAGGTGGTCTCCGCAGTCCCCTTCCGAAACACGAGGTGATCCATGTCCGGCGAGCCCGCCAGCGTCCGCGTCCTGCAACGCATCGAACTCTGCGACACCGACGTCACGGGCCACTACCACCACTCCACGGTGATCCGCTGGGTGGAGGCCGCCGAGCAGACGCTGCTGCACCGGCTCGGCCTCGACCACCTTCCGATCATGCCCCGGGTCCACTACAGCGCCAGCTACCGGCGGCGGCTGTGGCGGCACGAGGTCGTGGAGACGCGGCTGCGCGTCGCGGAGGTGGGCCGCTCCTCGATGCGCTACCTGTTCGACGTGTGCGGCTCCGACGGTCCCTCGGTCGACGGCACCCTCACGGTGGTGAAGGTCGAGGTCGACAGCGGCTCGGCGCGCCCCTGGAGCGACCAGGAGCGCAAGGTGCTGCTGGAGTCCGGCCCGCAGGAGGACGACCTGCCGCACCCCGGCCCGGCCCGCACCGGGCTGCCGCGCACCGGCCCGCGGCGCTCCGGCCTGCCGCGCGTCCCGGCCCAGCGCGGCCCCTTCCAGGGGAGCGTTCCCGAGTCCGCCGCGCACCCGGTCGCGGCGCTGTCGCCGGGCGCGGTCCGGCCCGCCCGGCCCACCGCCGACGCCTGGGGCATCGGCTTCGGCTGAGCCGCACCGGCCCCGCACCGGCCCGCACGGTCGTCTCCCGGGCGTCTGCCATGACGCCGGGGAGACGACCGCGGACGCCGGGGAGCCGTCGTTTCCCGGCCGGTCAGATGTCGGGCATCTTCTCCAGCAGCCAGCGGACGCCGTTGTCGCCGCCCAGTTGCGGGAAGTGCGTGACGGCCTTGTCGCACAGTTCGATGAGGTGCTTCTTCTTGCCCGTGGAAGGCAGCCGCACGTACTCGAACGTCGGGGCCATCTGGAGCTTGTCGCCTGCGAGCGGGCCGCCGGCGACGGGGGTGGCCACCATGATCTCGGCGATGTTGGCCAGCAGCCCCTGCATGGCGGAGACGAACTGCCGCTCGTATCCGTAACGCGTGCTGTGCCGTCCCGGGACGACGTCGGTCGCGGGGGTCTGGTACAGCACGTCGATGAGGTGGAGCACGTAGCAGTACGCCGCGTTGAACAGGCTGTTGATGCCGTCGGCGGCCTTGTCGTCGAGGTACTGGAAGGACTTGGGGTCGGTGGGGACCTTCCAGGTCGGGCCGATCGGCTCGATCCCCTCGGCGATGCGCTGGAACTTGGTGTAGTGCGGCAGTTCGTCCAGGCCGGGGGTGGGGTGCAGCGGGTCGATCGGCACCGAGGGCCTGCTCGGGTCGGCCCCCTCCCCCTGGTCGACGATCATCTTCAGCGCCTGCTCGGCGGTCTTCAGGTCCTTGACCGGCATGGGCTCCCCGCCGCCGTCCTTGTTCCAGTAGGCGGCGGTGTACTGGAGTTCGGGACGGTTGTTCGCCCACAGGCTCTGGCCGTGCTGTTTGTCGAGCTTCTCCAGGCCCTCGCAGATCGCCTTGTAGAAGCGGCCGATGGTCGCGTACTGCCCCTTGGGGGGCGTGCCCTCGCCCGGTGCGGGGTGGGGGCGTTCGAACTCCATGAAGATCTTCCGGACGAGGGCCCTGTCGCAGCGGCTCAGCCGCAGCAGCAGCGGCGGGTGGCGGTGCAGCATGTACTCGGGGTAGTCGGGCAGGAAGTCCTCGTCGTAGAACCTCACCTGGTCCCCGAAGCCCAGGGCCACCAGAATGTTGCGCACCAGGCACAGGTGCAGCATCTCCTCAATGACGATGCTGCGGATCAGACGCTGGGCCCCTATACCGGGAGCCCAGCGGGAATGGCCCTGCCCGCCGATCGAGTACATGGCGTACAGGTACATGGGGATGGTCTGGGTCTCCACGGCCGCGGCCTGGATCAGGTGGTTGCGCAGGTCGTCCTTGGTGGTGATCCCCTCGGCGGCGTTGACGGGGCTGGCGTCCAGGATGGTGGCCAGGGACGCGCCGGAGGGGGTGGAAGCGTCGTTGCTCACGGTGCGGCCTCCTCAAGAGGGCTGGATGTGCGCGGATCGTGCTGTTCCGTGCGGGACGGCGCGGGACGGCGCGCCTCGGAGCACCCGCAGCCATCCGCGGGCGGCCCAGCCGCGCAGGTGACGGTGGGCCTCGCCGAGGTCCACCGAGCCGACGACGGCCGCGCGTTCGAGGGACGCTCCCCGGATCAGGGCGTCCAGCAGCGCGAAGGCGCCGGCGGTGATCGGTGTGGTGAGGACGCGGTAGTCGCGCCGGAACAGCACCAGGTGTGCCGGTTCGGGCGGGGGTGGCCCCGGGCGGCGGCGACGTCGGACGTCGTCGTGGTAGCGGTGCACCGGCGCGCGGACCCGCAGCAGCCGCAGGCAGGGCGCGGGCGTCGCCGTCAGGCCGCCGATGTCGGCGGCCGGCCACGGCGTGGGTGACCACTCCACAGCCTGGCGCCCCTCCAGACCGGGACCGTCGCAGACCCGCGCGAAGGCGAGTTCGTACCGCGCCAGGTCGATCATGAGGTCGATCCACGGCTCGCGTTCGGACGGCGGCAGCCCGCGGTCGGGACGGCAGGCGTCGAGGTGGTCGGCGAAGCCCTCGCCCAGCCGCGCCAGGGTGTAGGAGCGGGAGGGCCGCGCGTCCAAGTAGCCAGCGGCGAACTCGTCGAACAGTTCCGGGCCGAGCAGGACCCGCAGCGCCGGATACTGGTGGCGCATCGTCTCCAGCAGCCGTTCCCGGTAGCCGTGCCGGTAGATGTCCAGACGCTGCCCGGCGCTGAGCGATGGCGTCTCCGCCAGCATCGCGGCGGCGGGTCCGGTGGGGCCGCCGGGGGCCATGATGGCGTCGCGCAGCCAACGCTCGGCCGCCGCCAGCGACGGTTCGTCGTCGGGTCTAGCCATGGTGGCCCCCGTCCTGGTCGGCGTCGTCGGTCGGAGAGGGTGCGCCGAGATGCCGACGGGCCTTGTGCAGCTCGGCGAGCAGGTCGGGGAAGGGGGGAAGCCGGTCGTCCCACTCCAGGAGCGTCGGAACGGGGCCGCTCAGGGCGGTGGCGAGCCGGTACAGGCGCCACACCGGCGCGGCGACGGGCCGGTCGTGGGTGTCGACCAGATGCGTCCCCCCGTCGGCGTGCCCCGCCAGGTGGATCTGCGCGATCCGGTCGTGGGGCAGCGCCCGGATGTACTCCTCGGGGTCGAAACCGTGGTTGGTCGCGGAGACGAAGACGTTGTTGACGTCCAGCAGCAGGCGGCACCCGGTCTCCTCGCACAGCCGCGCCAGGAACTCCCACTCGGTCATCGTCGAGTGTGCGAAGGCCGCGTAGGTGCTGGGGTTCTCCAGCACCAGCGGCCGTTCCAGGACGTCCTGGACGACGCGGACGCGGCGGGCCATGTGCCGCAGGGACCGTTCGGTGAACGGGACCGGCAGCAGCTCGTGGGTGTTCACCCCGGCCACGCCCGTCCAGCACACGTGGTCCGACACCCACCGCGCCCCGACCGAGCGGGCCAGGCGCCGCAGCCGGTGCAGGTAGTCCATGTCCAGCGGGTCGGTGCCGCCGATCGACATCGACACCCCGTGCATCACCACCGGGTACCGCTCGGCGATCCGGTCGAGGGCGTGGCGCGGGTAGCCGCCGGAGTCCATGAAGTTCTCGGAGATGACCTCGAACCAGCCCACCCGCGGCCACTCCGCCAGCACGTGCGCCAGGTGCGAGGACCGCAGTCCGAGCCCCAGGCCGAGCCGTGGGCCCGTCTCAGCGTCCCGGTCGTCCGCGACGGACGAGGGGGCGGCCGTCATTTCTTCTTCGGCTGGTCGACGCGACCGGTCTCGTAGGAGGGGACCTCGTCGTCGGGGTAGCCCTCACCGGGCGACGGGCCGAACGGGACGCCCGCCTCGTACATGCGCTGTTCGAAGACCTTGCGGGCGCGTTTCCACACGCTGGTGCCCCGGAAGGGTCCGGCCGCGTGCACCCGGCTGACGTTGATCGGGCTGGCGCAACTGCCGGAGTAGCGGCAGTGCTGGGCGCCGGGAACGGCCTGCTCGGCCTCGTGGCCGGTGTAGCCGCAGCCGCCCTGACCCCGGCACTCGTTGGCGCCGTGGCACTCGTGGAAGACCGTGGCGCACTGTCCGGTGCCCGCCATCCAGCCGGTGCCGTCGCGCCCGTGTCCGGCGCAGGAGTTCAGCCCCATGCACACGTGCAGCTCGCAGGCCTTGGGGTCCTGCCCGGGCGTGGTGGGGCGCGGACGCGTCTCCTGCACCTTGTCGCGGGCCTGCCTGCCCGCCTCGCCGCCTTGGATGAACGATTCGGTGTCCTTGGCGAACAGTCGTTCGTCGCTGCCCGTCCCCTTCTCGGGGCACTGTTTCCGGTCGTGACCCTGCGATGAGGTCATCGGCTTGCCTTTCGTCGTGCCATCTCGAAGCGCGATACGTCGCCGGGGGCTCAGCGGGGGACGCAGAAGAACCCGACGACGCGGGCGGGCAGTTCCGCGTGCCCGGACGGGAAGCGGTCCGGCGGCCGTTCCCCGCATTCGAGCCGGGGGTCGGAGCCTCTCCTCGACACGATCAGGAAGGTGCCGCGGATCTCGCCGGCGTGCGGGGCGCCCCTCGAGGCGGCGCAGTTCAGCCAGCCCCATCCCTTGTGCTTGACGCCGGCGAAGGTCCGGTCGCAGGTGTAGGTGTGGACGACGGGAGCGGCGTGAGCGGTGGGGGCGTGGGCGGAGGACGCCATGGCGGTGGTCGTGAGGAGTACGGCCGCGGCGGCGGCCATGCGGGGGAAGGTCATCTTCTGTTCCTCGGGTCGGGAGTACCCACTAGGGTTCCCAACCCTGGGTAACGGAAAGGTGACCAACAGTAAAGAATTGGTCATGGCGCGGACGGCCGGGACTCAGAAGTTCCCTTCGGCGACCTGGAGGACGGTCAGGCCGAGGCGGCGCCACATCGCGACCACGCTGGCGCGGTCCTCCAGGACGGCGGTGACCGGCCCGACCGGCGCGATCCTGCGTTCGTACAGTTCGCGCTTGACGACGGTGTCGCGGCGGCGGTCGCCGTCAGCGCGCATCAGCAGCGCCTCCCCGGGGACGCCGACATGCTCGGCGATCCAGGCGCGGGTGGCGTCGCGGCAGGCGTCCGAGCGGCCGGACAGGTAGATGACGCGGTGCCCCGCGGCGGCCAGCGCCCGGACGACGGCGATGACGGGCGGGTTGGGCGCGTCCTCGCCGACGCGCGCCCAGTCGTAGGGCGTGCGGGCGCCGGGGCCGGTGCCGCGCAGCGCGACGGTGCCGTCGATGTCGACCAGGAACAGGCCCCGGCCAGCGGGGGCGGACCGGGCCCGGTGGCCCTGCTCGTCGGTCATGGACTCCTTCTCTCGTCCACGGCCCCGCCGCGGCCGGGCGCGGAGGGGCCCGGCCGGAGACGGGTCTTGGCGGACGGGAGGTTACCGGACCGGCAGGCCGGTGACGGTGCGGCCGATGACCAGGCGCTGGATCTCGCTGGTGCCCTCGAAGATCGTGAAGATCTTGGAGTCGCGGTGCATGCGCTCCACCGGGTACTCGCGGGTGTAGCCGTTGCCGCCGAGGATCTGGATGGCCTCCTCGGTGCAGCGGACGGCGGCCTCGGAGGCCATCAGCTTGGCCATCGAGCCCTCGGCGCTGGTGAAGTCCTTGCCGTTGCGGGCCATCCAGGCCGCCCGCCACACCATCAGCCGGGCGGCGTCGATCTGGCACTTCATGTCGGCCAGCTTGAACGCCACGGCCTGGAAGTCGCCGATCTTCTTGCCGAACTGCTCGCGCTCGCGGGCGTACTGCAGGGCGTAGTCGTAGGCCGCCCGCGCGACGCCGAGGGCCATCGCGCCCACGGTCGGGCGGGTGGTCTCGAACGTCTTCAGCGCGGCCTGGCCCTTGGTGCTCTTGCCCTCGCGCACCCGCGCGATCCGCTCGTCGAACCGCTCCTTGCCACCGATGATCAGGTGGCCGGGGACGCGCACGCCGTCGAGGATGACCTCGGCGGTGTGGGAGGCGCGGATGCCGTGCTTCTTGAACTTCTGGCCCTGCTTCAGGCCCGGCGTGTTCGGCGGGACGATGAAGCTGGCCTGGCCCCGGGTGCCGAGCTCGGGGTGGACCGAGGCGACCACGACGTGGATGTCGGCGATGCCGCCGTTGGTGGCCCAGGTCTTGGTGCCGTTGAGCACCCACTCGTCCTTGGCCTCGTCGTAGGCGGCGCGGGTGCGGATCGAGCCGACGTCGCTGCCCGCGTCGGGCTCGGAGGCGCAGAACGCGCCGAGCTTCACGTCGTCGGCGGTGCCGAACATCTGCGGCACCCACTCGGCGACCTGCTCGGGAAGGCCGGTGGCGGCGATGGAGGCGGCGGCCAGGCCGGTGCCGACGATCGACAGCGCGATGCCCGCGTCGCCCCAGAACAGCTCCTCGAACGCGACCGGGATGCCGAGCCCGGTCGGCTCCAGCCACTGGGTGGCGAAGAAGTCCAGGGAGTAGATGCCGACCTTGGCGGCCTCCTGGATGAGCGGCCAGGGGGTCTCCTCGCGCTCGTCCCACTCCTCGGCGGCGGGCCGGATCACGTCGCGCGCGAACTCGTGCACCCACTGCTGGACCTCGCGGACGTCCTCGCTCGGTTCCAGCGAGAACGGCGTCGCGTCGGTGCTCGTCATCTTTATTGACCCTTTCTCCAATATCACCTGTTACCAACGGTAGCACCTTCGCGCGTCACCTGGGGTAACGCGGTGGCGGCCGTCACCGGACGCTCCCTCCGGGAACAACCGGGGCCCCGGCGTCCGCGAGGTCGCCGGGGCCCGGGAGCGCGGGCTCAGGAGGGCGGCGCGGAACCCGTGGCCCGCCGGCCCCGCCGCCGGCTCCAGGGCGGCCCCGCGGTGGCGGGCGCCGAGAACGGGTTCAGGCGGCTGGTCATCCGCCGGATCAGCGTCAGCGCCAGGCCGAAGCTCAGCACCATCAGCGTCAGCATCGTCCCCGCGAACTCCCAGGGGTGGTTGGCCAGCACCTTCTCGGGCCCGCCGCCCAGCACGTCGCCGAGCACCCCCTTGATCGACTCCTGGAGGCTCAGCACCATCGCCGCCGCGCCGACCGAGGCGCCGACCAGGCCGCCGGTCCAGTCCGACAGGGTGTCCAGGCGCTCCTGGAACCAGGTCAGGTTCGCCCGCACCTGGCGTTCCAGGTCGCCCAGGTCGCGCAGCAGGATCTCGCTGGTGTAGTGCCCGCGGATCGGCTCGATCAGCTGGCCGATGCGGTCGTGCAGCACGTAGTCGTCGGTGGTGCTGGCCACCATGTGCTGCCAGCGCTCCAGCTGCGCGCGGGTGATGGTGAGGCGCTCGGTGAGCACCCGCTGGGTGTCGCGCTGCACGCAGCGCAGGGCGGCGCGGCGCAGGGTCAGGTACTCCAGCAGCTGGGTCCGGTCGGGGTCCATCACGTCGGTCTCCCCGTCGACCGCTCCCGACAGCAGCAGGGTCAGCGCCTGGTTCTCGGTGAGGTACCAGCGGTCCAGCGTCTCCCGGCCCAGGGCGACCGGGACGGCCCGGATGTCGCCGCGGCCGGGGAACATCAGGGAGTCGATGACGCCCTGCCACTCCCTTTCCCGGTCCAGCGACCCGGCCAGCGGGCTGAGCCGCGGGTTCACGATTTCGAACTGGGCGCCGAAACTCACCGGAAAAGGATGCCCGACATAACCTTCGCGATAAAGTTCGTGCAATTTCTCGCAGCCCTGCATTCCCTCGGACGCCCATTCGGCGATGTGCGCCCCGGACGGGCGGCCATGGGCGCGCTCGTAGAAATCAAGGAAGAACCAGTTCATGGCGCACCGGATGTTCCCCTCCACGACGCGCCCCTGCGGCACGTGCCAGCGCAGCGGATAACCGGTGACCCACATGGCCCGTTCCAACTGGCCGAGGACCTCGGCGGTCACGGGCCCCTCGTACTCCAGCCGGTCGGCCCGTAGGGTGAGCCTGACCACCATGAAGCCGGAGGAGTGCACGAGCAGGTGACCCCGCACCCGCCCCGCGACGGGACGCTCCCCCGCCGCCAGCCGCAGCGTTCCGTCGAACCGGAGCCAGGGCAGGCGCAGCCGCGCCACGTGGCCGAACCGCAGCGTCTGGATGTCGAAGAACGCCTGCTCGTCGACGTCGACGACGTCGACCCCGGTTCCGGCGCCGCCGGTCGCCACCAGGGCACCGGGGGCGGTGTGAGCGAGGTCACCGAGGTCGTAGGCCCGAATCCAGCTAATAGTCCAGTCAGGGGGTATTTGTCCCGCGATGTTCATGATCGCGATCGTAGCCCACAATGAAGAGCCCTATCTGGCCAACGCCATTTCCCAGGCGCGCGCGGCGGCCGACCCGCAAACCCGGATCGTCGTGGTGGACAGCGCCTCCACCGACGGCACCGCCGAACGCGCGCGGGCGCTCGGCTGCGAGGTGATTTCCGCGCCTCTCGGGAAAGGCGCGGCAATGGCGGCGGCCGCGCGCGGGGCCGACGCCGAATGGCTCTGCTTCCTGGACGCCGACATCGTCGAGGACGGCGTGAACATCCCGCTCACCCTGCGGCGCGCGGTGGAGGCGGCCGGCCCCGGCACCGCGATGGTGGTCGCCGACTTCGACGACCCGCCGCCCCCGCCGATCCTGAGCGCCACGATCGCGCTGTACGGGCCGCTGGTGCGGGCGCTGTTCCCCGAGGCCGACGGCCGGTTCGGCGGCCGTCCGCTCAGCGGGTTCCGCGCGGTGCGGCCCGAGCTGGTCGGCGACGACGCGCCCCGCGACTTCGGCATCGAGGCGTACCTGAACCTGTCGGCCGCGCTGTCGGGCCGCCCGACGGCGCTCACCCACATCGGCCTGTTCAAACAGCGTTTCCGCTACAAGGCCGACATGGGCACCGAGATCTCCCGGGCGGTGCTCGACCTCGCCGAGTCCCACGGCAGGCTCGACCCGGCGCTGCGGGACGAGTGGGACGCCTGGGTGGCGCACGTCATGAAGGTGATCCAGGGCTACCGCGGCGACCTCGGCGAGCGGGACGCCTACCTGGAGCGGCTGCGCGCGGCGGCGGACCGGCCGCTGCCCCCGCGTTCCCGCTGACCCCGCCGGACGCGGGCCGCACCGCCACCCGGAGCCGGCGGCGGCGAGGCCCTCACGTGCCGACGCGCCTCACGCGTGGGAGTGGCGGTCCAGGAACTCGTACACGTCGGCCTCGTCCACGCCGGGGAACGCGCCGGGCGGCAGCACCGACAGCACGTGCGAGTGCGCGCGGGCCGACGGCCAGGCCATGCCCTCCCAGCGTTCGGCCATCTCCTTGGGCGGGCGCTGGCAGCAGTCGCCGTCGGGGCAGGCCGACTTGACCCGGTTGGTGGTCTCGCGGCCCCGGAACCAGCGCGAGTCCTCGAACCGCACGCCCAGCGTGATCGCGAAGTCGCGCTCGTGGCTGGGATCGACGTGCGACAGGCACCAGTAGGTGCCCTTGGGCGTGTCGGTGTACTGGTAGTAGACCGAGAACCGGTCGGGGGCCTCGAACACGTGGCGGCCCGCCCACTGGCGGCACATCCGCTGGCCCTCGATCGCGCCGTCCTCGTCCTGGGGGAAGATCAGCCCGTCGTTGGCGTACGCCTTGTAGATCGTGCCGTTCTCGTCGTTCTTGGTGAAGTGCAGGTGCAGGCCCAGGTGCTGCGTGGCGACGTTGGTGAAGCGGTGCGCGGCCATCTCGTAGGAGACGGCGAACACGTCGGCCAGGTCCTCCACCGACAGCTCCCGGTTGGCCTTGGCCTCCGTCAGGAACGGCACCACGGCGCGCTCGGGCATCAGGATCGCCGCGCCGAAGTAGTTGGCCTCCACGCGCTGGCGCAGGAAGTCGGCGAAGTCGCGGGGCACGTCGTGGTCGAGGGCGATGTGGCCGAGGGTCTGGAGCAGGATCGTGCGCGGGGTGTGCATGCCGAGCTGCTCGCGCTCCAGGTAGATGCGCCGGTTGCGCAGGTCGGTGACCGAGCGCACCGAGCGCGGCAGGTCCTGCACGTACTGCAGGCCGAAGCCGAAGTGGCTGACCAGGGTCATCAGCATGCCCTGGGAGACCGCGCCGCCCCGGTAGCCGACCGCGTCCAGGGTCTGGGCGGCGACCTGCTCGATCTCGCCGAAGTGGTTGCCGCGCTCGTGCATCTGGCGGCGCAGCTCGGCGTTGGCCTTGCGCGCCTCCTCGGGGCTGGCGGTGGGCTTGGTGCGGGAGCGCCGCAGCTCGCCGTAGAGGCTGAGGATGTGCTCGATGACGTCGTTGGGCATCCGCTTGGACACCTTCAGGTGCGGCAGGCCCAGGGACTTGTACAGCGGGTCGCGCTGCGCCTCCTCCAGCGCGATCTCCAGCTGCGCGCGGCGGCTCGGGGGCTGCCGGCGCAGCAGCTCCTCCACCGGGACCTCCAGCGCGGACGCCAGGGACTGCAGCAGCGACAGTTTGGGCTCGCGGCGCCCGTTCTCCAGCAAGGACAACTGTGAGGGCGCGCGCCCGACGCGCGCCCCGAGGTCGGCGAGGGTCATGTTGCGGCTGCGCCGGAGGTGGCGCAGGCGCTGCCCGAAGGTGACGAGATCTACGTCACTCGTCAAGTTGAGGGGTTCTTCTGGCCGCAAGGTCGTCACAGGTTCATGCTAGCGAAAAATCCGCAGATCTTTCGTTACTCGCCAGTTTATTTACCGCTTGCATCCGGGGCATAGTCGTGGTCAAGCACCCAGGGGACGACACCGGAAGGGCAGAACCATGAGCGACAGTCGCCTCAAGGGCGCAGCCGACGAGCTGCGGAAGCAGTGGGAGACCGACGAGCGCTGGAAGGGCATCGAGCGGACCTACTCCGCCGAGGACGTCGTCAAGCTGCGCGGCTCGGTCCAGGAGGAGCACACCCTCGCCAAGCTCGGCGCCGAGCGCCTGTGGAAGCTGCTGCACGAGGAGGACTACGTCCACTCCCTCGGCGCGCTGACCGGCATGCAGGCCGTCCAGCAGGTCAAGGCGGGCCTGAAGGCCATCTACCTGTCGGGCTGGCAGGTCGCCGCCGACGCCAACCTGGCCGGCCAGACCTACCCCGACCAGTCGATCTACCCGGCCAACTCGGTCCCGGCCGTGGTCCGCCGCATCAACAACGCCCTGCTGCGCGCCGACCAGGTGCAGTGGATGGAGGGCGGGGGCGACACCCACTTCCTGGCCCCGATCGTGGCCGACGCCGAGGCCGGCTTCGGCGGCGTGCTCAACGCCTTCGAGCTGATGAAGGGCATGATCGCCGCCGGTGCGGCGGGCGTGCACTGGGAGGACCAGCTGGCCTCCGAGAAGAAGTGCGGCCACCTGGGCGGCAAGGTCCTCATCCCGACCTCGCAGCACATCAAGACCCTCAACACCGCCCGCCTCGCGGCGGACATCTCCAACGTGCCGTCCCTGATCATCGCGCGGACCGACGCCGAGGCCGCGACCCTGATCACGACGGACGTGGACGAGCGCGACCGCGAGTTCATCACCGGCGAGCGCACCGCCGAGGGCTTCTACCGGGTCCGCAACGGCATCGAGCCCTGCATCGCCCGCGCCAAGGCCTACGCGCCGTACTCCGACCTGATCTGGATGGAGACCGGCACCCCGGACCTGGAGCAGGCCCGCAAGTTCGCCGAGGCCGTCAAGGCCGAGCACCCGGACCAGATGCTGGCCTACAACTGCTCGCCGTCCTTCAACTGGAAGAAGCACCTGGACGACGCGACCATCGCCAAGTTCCAGCGCGAGCTCGGCCACATGGGCTTCAAGTTCCAGTTCATCACCCTGGCGGGCTTCCACTCGCTCAACAGCGGGATGTTCGACCTGGCCTACGGCTACGCCCGCGAGGGCATGACCGCCTACGTCGAGCTCCAGGAGCGCGAGTTCGCCGCCGCCTCCCGCGGCTTCACCGCCGTCAAGCACCAGCGCGAGGCCGGCACCGGCTACTTCGACGGCGTCAGCACCGCGATCGCCCCGGACTCGTCCACCACGGCGCTCAAGGGCTCGACCGAAGAGGGCCAGTTCCACTGAGCCCCCTGCTCCCCCGGTCCCCGGTCACCGAAGCCCGCTGAGGACGCCGGTCCCCGCCCGGCGCCGAAGGCCCCCTCCGTCCTACACCCGGAGGGGGCCTTCGGCCGTTCCGGGGCCGGGCCCCGGGGGCGCCGACGCACGATCATGGCCGGTGGTTTTCACGGCGACCGCTATCGGCACCTCCGTCGACACATCCCCCGTCACGGGCGAGGGTCGGGCAGAACGTCTCGATCACTCGACGGAGAGGATCAGCACGATGGCGTTTCGCCGCCCACGGACTCTGCTGCCCCTGGCCCTCGCCGCCGCCTGCGTCGCCGCGCTGGCGCCGTCCGCGTCGGCCACCGCCCGCTTCACCCCGGGCGCGGCCGGGCTGGGCGACCCCTACTTCCCGTACCTGGGCAACGGCGGGTACGACGTCCGCCACTACGGGCTGGACACCGCCTACGACCCGGCCACCGACATGCTCAGGGGCCGCGCGGCCATCACCGCCCGCGCCACCCAGAACCTGTCCCGCTTCAACCTCGACCTGTACAAGCTGAACGTGCGGTCGGTCCAGGTGAACGGGCGCGGCGCGAGGTTCACCCGCACCGGGGACCGCGAACTGGTCATCACCCCGCGCCAGGGCCTGCGCAAGCACCGCGAGTTCACCGTGACCGTCGTCTACGACGGGGTCCCGCAGACCCTCGGCGGCCCGATCGTGTTCGGGCTGCCCTACGGCTGGATCCACACCCCCGACGGCGCGACGGTGACCTCCGAGCCCGACGGCGCCTCCACCTGGTTCCCGGCCAACGACCACCCGCGCGACAAGGCGCTGTTCACCATCCGCACCACCGTGCCCCGGGGCCTGAAGGCCATCGCCAACGGCCACCTGGTCAGGCAGTGGGACGGCCGGGACACCAGCACGTTCGTGTGGCACGAGGACCGCCCGATGGCGCCCTACCTGGCGACCAACTCCATCGGCCGGTTCAACGTGTCCACCACGCGGACGCCCAAGGGCATCCCGCAGCTGGACGCGGTCGACCCGGACGTGGCCGCCCATCCCGACGCGGTCGCCACGCCCCGGCACACCACGCGCGCCACCGACGAGCTGGCCGACTACTTCGGCCGCTACCCGTTCACCACCACCGGCTCGATCGTGGAGAACAACAACGTCCCGCCGCTCAACGTCGGGTTCGCGCTGGAGACCCAGAGCCGCCCGGTCTACCACCGGCCGCGCGCCGAGGGCGTGGTCGTCCACGAGATCGCCCACCAGTGGTTCGGCAACAGCGTCTCCACGCACCGCTGGAAGGACATCTGGCTCAACGAGGGCTTCGCCCGCTGGGTCGAGTGGTACTGGACCGAGCGGCACGGCGGCCAGTCCGCGCAGGTCTCCTTCCAGCAGACCTACGACAACCCGCCCGCGAGCCCGCCCGGACGCCCGGCGTTCTGGGACGTGGTGGTCGCCGACCCGACCCGCGACCAGATGTTCCACGGCGCGGTCTACTCGCGCGGCGGACTGACGCTCCAGGCGCTCCGCCAGAAGATCGGCGACGAGAGGTTCCTGCGGCTGGTGCGCACCTGGGTGGTGCAGCAGCGGTACTCGACCGCCACCACCGAGGAGTTCATCTCGCTCGCCGAGAAGATCTCGGGGCGGCAGCTGGACGACTTCTTCCGGGTGTGGATCTTCACGCCGGGCAAGCCGACCGGCTGGTGACGCCGGGCTGACCCCGGGCGCACCCGGGTCTGGCCACAGCAGGACCGCGCAGGGCTCCTCCGACCTCCCGGAGGAGCCCTATGCTTTCGGCAAGTGGGCGTTCTTCCGTGGGTGGCGTGGTACGGGTTCCGGCGGCACTCCGCCTATCCGCTGAGCGCCCTCGCCGAGGCGACCTCCAACGTCGCGTTCGGATTCGTCCGCGCGTTCGTCCTCATGGCGCTGTGGAACGCCCGGCCCTCCCTCGGCGGCTACGACGTCACCGACGCGGTCACGTTCTGCTTCCTCACCCAGGCGCTCATCGGCCCGGTGCAGATCTTCGGCGGGCTGGAGCTCACCCAGCGCATCCGCGACGGCGACGTCGCGGTGGACCTGCACCGGCCCGTGGACCTCCAGGGCTGGTGGCTGGCCGACGACCTGGCGCGGGCGGCGGCGACGCTGCTGCTGCGCGGCGGTCCCCCGCTGGTGGCGGGCGCGATGGTGTTCCCGCTGCGCTGGCCCGGGCCGGGGACGCTGGCGGCGTTCGGCGTCGCGCTGCTGCTGGCGGTGCTGGTGTCGTTCGGGCTGCGGTACCTGGTGGCCCTGGCGGTGTTCTGGGTCCACGACGACCGGGGGCTGGCGTCGGCGTCGCTGGTGATGGGGATGTTCTTCTCCGGGATGATCGTGCCGCTGGTGGCGTTCCCCGGCTGGCTCGGCGAGGCCGCGCGGGCGCTGCCATGGGCGGCGCTGATCCAGGTCCCGGCGGACGTGTTCCTCGGCAAGCGGACCGGCGCGGACCTGCTGGCGGCGCTGGGGTTCCAGGCGGCGTGGGCGGTGGCGCTGCTGGTCGCGGGGCGCGCGGTGACGGCGGCGGTGCGGCGGAGGCTGGTGATCCACGGTGGCTGAGCCGGTGCGCCTGTACGCGCTGCTGGCGTGGACGTGGATCCGTTCGGCCGCGCGGTATCCGCTGTCGATGGCGCTGCTGACGGTGGGCGCCGCGCTGGTCGGCGCGCTGGACCTGGCCGGGGTCCTGCTGCTGTTCGCGCACGCGCCGCGCATCGCCGGGTTCACGGTGGCGGAGGTGGTGTTCCTCTACGGGACCTCGGCGATGTCGTTCGCGATCTCCGACGTCCTGCTCGGCACCAGCGAGCGGCTCGGGCGGCACATCCGCGAGGGCACGCTCGACACGATGCTGGTGCGGCCGGTCAGCCCCCTCGTCCAGATCGCCACCGAGGACTTCTCGCCGCGCCGGCTGGGCAAGCTCGTCCCGGCGGTCACCGCGCTGGCGCTGGCCCTGCCCCGGCTGGAGACCGCCTGGACGCCGGGCCGGGCCGCGATGGTCGCGGTGATGGTGGCGGCCGGGGCGGCGATCTTCAGCGGGCTGTGGGTGCTGACCTCGGCGCTCCAGTTCGTGCTGATCGACGGGCACGCGGCCACCAAGGCGGTCACCTACGGCGGGTCGTTCCTCACCCAGTACCCGATGACGATGTTCGGGCGGGACTTCGTGCGCGGGGTGACGTTCGTGGTGCCCCTCGCCTTCGTGAACTGGCAGCCCGCGCTGTACGTGCTGGACCGGCCCGACCCGCTCGGGCTGCCGGGGGCGCTGCGGTTCGCCTCCCCGGCCGTGGCCGTCGCGGTGTGCGCGGTGGCGGGCGTCGCGTGGCGGGCGGGGCTGCGGCGCTACCGATCGACGGGGAGCTGAGATGATCGAGGTCGTGGACGCCGTCAAGACGTTCACCGTGCGGCGGCGCGCCGGGCTGCTGCGCCGGGCGCGCACGACGGTGCGCGCGGTGGACGGGGTGTCGTTCGAGGTGGCGCGCGGCGAGTTCGTCGGCTACCTGGGCCCCAACGGCGCGGGCAAGAGCACCACCATCAAGATGCTGACCGGCATCCTCACGCCCTCGTCGGGCACGGTGCGGGTCTGCGGGATGGATCCGGCGCGGCAGCGCACCACGCTCGCGCGCCGGATCGGCGTGGTGTTCGGGCAGCGCACCACCCTGTGGTGGGACCTGCCGCTGCGTGACAGCCTCGCCCTGGTGCGGCGGCTGTACCGGGTCCCGGCCGGCGCCCACCGCGAGCGCCTCGCCGAGCTGACCGGCCTGCTGGAGCTGGAACCGTTCCTGGACACCCCGGTCCGGCAGCTCAGCCTGGGCCAGCGGATGCGCGGCGACCTGGCGGCGGCGCTGCTGCACGCGCCCGACCTGCTGGTGCTGGACGAGCCGACGATCGGGCTGGACGTGGTCAGCAAGGCGACCGTGCGCGGCTTCCTGGAGCGCCTCAACTCCGAGCGCGGCACCACGATCCTGCTGACCACCCACGACCTGGGCGACATCGAACGACTGTGCCGCCGCGTGCTGGTCATCGACCACGGGCGGCTCGCCTACGACGGGAGCCTGGAGCGGCTGCGGGCGACCGTCGACGCGGGCCGGATGCTGGTGGTGGACCTGGAACGGCCGGGACCGCCGGTGGAGGTGCCGGGCGTCGCGGTGGAGCGGGTCGACGGCCCCCGGCAGTGGCTGCGGCTGCCGCGTTCGGTCAACGCCGCCGCCGTCGTCGCCGCGCTCGCCGCCCGCTACGCGATCGCCGACATCACGCTGCGCGAGGCCGACATCGAGGACGTGCTGGCCCGCCTGTACCGGGGCGACCACTCCTACGAGGGCGACCCCCTGGCCCGGTAGCCGCGCGGCGCGGTGGTCAGCGCCCGGCGGTGGAGTACCCGGCCGGGAGCGGCTCCTCGTCGAGGTGTTCGCCGCCCCAGCGGCGCGGGGCCCAGGTCGGCGCCAGCAGCGCGAAGCCCAGCAGCGCGTACACGCCCGAGCCGAGCAGCATGCGCAGGCCGAAGTCCAGGTCACCGGCGGGCGGGACGCGGGAGGGCAGGCCGAGCGCCCACCCGGGGTCGACCAGGAAGAGCACCGTCAGGCCCAGCAGCGTCAGCGCGGGGACCAGCGACACCAGCGGCGACGCCCACCGCGCGATGACGATCACCCCGGTGACCAGGCCCACGGCCGCCAGCAGCGCGAACGCCCCGTAGATGCGCGTGTCGTCGGTGATCTGCCCGCCCGCCCCGTCGAAGGACTGTCCCGCCTGCGCGTATCCCCAGGCCGCGCCGTACAGCAGCGCCGGGGTCAGCAGGACGCCGAGCAGGAGTCCGAACGCGTGCCGCATCGGCGACCTCCCCAGAACGAGGCCCCGCGAAGGGGGTGCGCTCATCACAGCACACCCACCAGCCCAACGCAGCAAATCTCACCTAATTCGACAAAAGGTGCACCAAAGGAGGTGACCGAATCCCCAAAGTGGGCCCAACCGCAGGCAGGCAGTCCGTTTTGATGGCGAATGTCGGGGCATCGGCGTGGCATTCGTTTCGACGGAAGTTGGAGGACACATGTCGACCGCCGTCATGGTCGTGGTCGCCGTCGTCGTGATCGCCGTCCTCGCCGCGATCGGGTACTTCGCCTGGAAGCAGTCGCGCACCCGGCGGCTGCGCCGGAGATTCGGCCCCGAATACGACCGCGCGATGGAGCGCCACGGCAACCGTTCCGCCGCCGAGCAGGAACTGATGTCCCGCGAGCAGCGACACCAGGAGCTGGAGCTGCGCGACCTCGACCCCCGGCAGCGCGAGCTGTACCGGGAGCAGTGGACCCACGTCCAGGAGCAGTTCGTCGACGCGCCGGAGACCGCCGTGGAGCAGGCCGACCGCCTGGTCACGGTGGTGATGGGCGAGCGCGGTTACCCGACCGGGAACTTCGACGAGAAGGTCACGCACCTGTCGGTCGAGCACGGCCGCACGCTCGACCACTACCGGCGCGGCCACGCGATCAGCACCCGCGCCAGCGCCAAGGAGGCCTCGACCGAGGAGCTGCGCCAGGCCATGGTGCACTACCGCGCCCTGTTCGAGGACCTGCTGGCCGTCCCGGCCGCGGAGCGGTCGGCGACGCCCTCCCCCGGCTCCGCCGCCGGACCCGCCGGCTCGGCCCGGTCCGCCGGCTCCGACCAGGAGCGGGCCGCCGGACCCCGGCACGAGCACACCACCCCGTCCGGTGAGCGGCGCGGCGACGAGCAGACCCCCAGGACCTGAACCGAGGAGCTGACATGCGCAACCCGCTGTCCCGTCACGACAACGAACCCCACGACCCGGCCGCCGAGGAGCTGTCCGCCGACGAGCGCGCCCAGGCGGCGGGCACCGGCGAGGCCGCGGTGACCGGCGACATGCGCGTGGCCGGGCCGCCGCCCGGACCGCGCCCCGACGTGGCGCCGCCCCCGGAGACCGTGCCCGACCTGCCGCGCGAGCAGGTCGCCACGCAGTTCCCCGAGCAGCCCGCCGCCGGGCGGGAGCGGGAGGACGACGGCGGGCCGGGCCGCCGGCCCGCCGAGGACAGCCCGGTGGACCGGCTGCTCGACCGCGCCGAGGCCGACCGCTTCCACGAGCGGTGGCGCGAGGTGCAGTCGGCGTTCGTCGACGACCCGCACGAGGCGGTGCGGCGCGCCGACGAGCTGGCCGCCGAGGTCGTCAACGCCCTCGGCCAGGCCCTCACCTCGCACAAGCGCACGCTGGACGAGCGCTGGCGCACCGAGAAGGACGAGCGCCCCGACACCGAGCGGCTCCGCCTGGCGCTGCGCGGCTACCGCTCGTTCCTGGAGCGGATGCTCGACTCCTGAGCCCGCCGGCCACCGCCCGCCGGGAACCCTCTCCCCGGCGGGCGGTCGCGTGCCGGCCGCCCGGGAGGCGGTGACCGCGACACTTCCGGTGCGGGGGTGGTGGTCGCCCGCGCGGCCGTGAATACTGAACGGCATTCGGTATGCCCTCGGAGCGGAGGTCCTGGATGCCTGACTACACGATGACCATCGACGGCCGGGCGGTGGCCGCCGAGCGCGACTTCGGCGTCGTCAACCCCGCCACCGGCGAGGTCGCCGACCGGGCGCCCGACGCCACCCGCGAGCAGCTCGACGCCGCGATGGAGTCGGCGCTGGCGGCGCTCCCGGCCTGGCGGCGCGACGAGCAGGCCCGGGTCAAGGCCCTGCACGCGGCGGCCGACGTGCTGTTCGCGCGATCGGAGGAGATCGGCCGGATCATCACGCTGGAGCAGGGCAAGCCCCTGGCCGACGCGACGATGGAGGTGGTCGGCGCCGGGGTCTGGCTGAAGTACTTCGCCGACCTGGAGCTGCCGCGCGAGGTCATCCAGGACGACGACCGGGCGTTCGTCGAGGTCGTGCGCCGCCCGATGGGCGTGGTCGCGGCCATCACCCCGTGGAACTACCCGCTGCTGCTGGCGATCTGGAAGCTGGCCCCGGCGCTGCGCGCGGGCAACACCATGGTCCTCAAGCCCTCGCCGTTCACCCCGCTGTCCAGCCTGCGGCTCGGCGAGGTGCTGCGCGACGTGCTGCCGCCCGGCGTGCTCAACGTCGTCAGCGGCGGCGACGACCTCGGCGCCTGGATGACCGGCCACCCGGTCCCCCGCAAGATCAGCTTCACCGGCAGCGTCGCCACCGGCAAGCGGGTCGCCCAGGCCGCCGCGCCCGACCTCAAGCGCGTCACCCTGGAGCTGGGCGGCAACGACCCGGCGATCCTGCTCGACGACGCCGACCCGGCCGCGGTCGCCGACAAGCTGTTCGCCGCCGCGTTCCAGAACAACGGCCAGGTCTGCTCGGCCATCAAGCGCGTGTACGTGCCCGAGTCGCTGTACGGCGACGTGGTGGAGGCGCTGGCCGCCAAGGCGCGCTCGGTGAAGGTCGGCGACGGCATGGCCGAGGGCGTGCAGTACGGGCCCGTCAACAACAAGCCGCAGTTCGAGCGGGTGAACGAGCTGGTCGCCGAGGCGATCGCGGGCGGGGCGCGCGCGGCGGCGGGCGGCCGGCCGATCGACGGCCCCGGCTACTTCTTCGAGCCGACGATCCTCGCCGACGTCGAGGACGGCACCCGGATCGTGGACGAGGAGCAGTTCGGCCCGGCGCTGCCGGTCGTGCGGTACCGCGACCTGGAGGAGGCCCTGGACCGCGCCAACGGCACCCACTTCGGCCTGTCGGGCTCGGTGTGGAGCGCCGACCCCGAACGCGCCGCCGAGGTCGCCGCGCGCCTGGACGCCGGGACCGTGTGGGCCAACACCCACCTGGCGCTCGCGCCGCACCAGCCGTTCGGCGGGTTCAAGTGGAGCGGCGTCGGCGTCGAGAACGGGCCGTGGGGCCTGTACGGCTTCACCGAGCTCCAGGTGGTGCACCGCGCCAAGGGCTGAGCCCGCGACGGTGATGGCGGGTCCCCCGGATCCGTCATCACCGTTTTCCGACAAAGGTCATGACATCGAGTCCGGATAGTGACATGACCACCACTGGCGGCTCGACGGTTGAATGGGACACTTTCTCCGCGGGGACGTGAAGCCGACGCATCGCCGACCGTGGAGGACCCGGATGCACACGTGGGACGTCATGCGCCAGGACGACAACGGCGTCGAGTACCACATGAACACCCACGACTCGCGGATCTCCGCGCTCGCCCAGGTCCTGGTGATGGAGACCGGCGTCGCGCACAAGCAGACCTACTTCGTCGCCGGTCCACCCGGTCCCGTCGTCCGTACCAACCGCGACCTGTACCTGCACTTCCTGCACCTGGGACAGGAGGCGCGGGCCACCTCGTGGTCGCTGTCGGCGTTCCTGCGGGCGCTGTGGAAGGTCAGCGCCCCGCTGAGCCACCGCGACACCCTCGAACCCGACGAGGTGGCGGCGCTGTTCAAGGCCGCCGCGACCGTCCCGCCCGCCGACTACGACCCCGAGTGGAGCACCCGCGACCTGGCGCTGCCCGGCGAGGAGCCCGACGGGTACGCCGACTGGGAGCGCGTCGTCCTGTCGCAGCTGGCCGACCTGGAGGACTTCCTGACCGCCCCGCCCGGCCCGCAGGCCCGGTTCGGCGTGCGGGCCCCGCGCCCGCCCGGCACCGGGCGCCGCGCGACCCCGCCGACCTGGTGCAACTTCGACCCGGCGACCTACCTGGAGTGCGCGGTGGCCGGCAGCCTCGGCGGCTGGGACGCCGCCGACGGCGCCCGCGTCCCGCTGCCGGGCGGGCCCGGCCAGCCCCCGGCCCGTTCGTATGTCCGGGAGATCACCACGATGACCTGGGCGGATCTGGCCCGCATCGCGGTCTGCGGCCAGATGTACGAGTAGGGCGGAACCGGCGGGCAATACCTCATGCGACCGGGGAGGTGACCATGGTCTGGGTCGGGCTCGCGTTGGTCGTCGCCGGGATGGCGGCGGCGTTCGGGTTCGGAGGCGAGGTCGGCGGGGTGAGCCTCGCCCTGGTCGGCGGGGTCGCGATGGCCGCCGGGGCCGTGCTGGCGGTGGCCGGGTTCCTGCGGCTGCGCCGGTCGCGGCTGGCCGGGGCGCGCGTGGTGCGGGACCACTACCGGACCAGCCGCGGCAAGACGTTCGCGATGATCGCGGCGGTGCTGTACATCGTCTCGCCGATCGACGTGATCCCCGACGTGCTCCTGCCGGTGGGGATCGTGGACGACACCACCGCGCTGGCCTGGCTGGTGCTGGCGCTGTGGCAGGAGCACTCGCGCCGGTCGCGGGCCAGGGAGGTCGCGCGCCGCGAGGGGTGAGCCGTCCCGGACCCGGCGGGCCCGGCCCCGGCGGCCTCAGCCGTGCCGGACGCCGCCGCCCAGGCTCATCACCACCACGCCCACCACGACCAGCGCCGCGCCCGCGACGCCGAGCGGGCGCACCGGCTCGTCGAACAGCAGCGCGCCGCCCACGAACGCGCCGACGGTGCCCAGCGCCGACCAGATCGCGTAGACCGGGCCGACGTTCAGGGCGGTCAGCGCCTTGGCCATCAGGAAGAACGACACCAGGTAGCCGACCGCCACCACCACCGACGGGACCGGCTTGGTGAAGCCCTCGGAGGCCCGCAGCGACAGGGTCGCGGTGACCTCCGAGGCGATGGCGAGCGCGAGCAGCACGTACGGCATGGGGGTTCTCCCTCTGGTCTGCGGGGTCGTCACCGGTCCGATCCTGCCACCGGCGCGCGGTCCCGTCCGCCCGGCCTGCCGGAACGGCGCCGCGCCAGCCAGACGCCGCCGCCCACGGCCGCCAGCGCGAGCACGAACGCCACGTCCGGCACCGCGCCGCCGACGCCGCGCGCCCACTGTTCGAGCTCGACCTCGCGGTCGGCGCCGATCGGGCTCGGCAACCCGGCGGTGCCCTCGGTGGCCAGGAACAGCACGCCGAGGACGAGGAACAGCAGCCCCGACAGCAGCGAGGTGGTGTGCAGGCGCAGCCGCCCGGCCGTGACCGTCCGTCCCCGCAGCCACCGGCGGCGGCCCAGGTCGAACCGGTCCCACAGCAGCGCCAGCGCGAACAGCGGCAGCGCCATGCCGAGGGCGTACAGCGCCATCAGCACGCCGCCGTAGACGGCGTTCCCGCCGACCGCCGCGACGGTGAGGACCGAGCCCAGGATGGGCCCGGCGCAGAACCCGGCCAGGCCGTGGACGGTGCCGAGCAGGTAGGTGGAGACGTGGCCGGTGGGGCGGATGCGCCCGGCGGCCTCCCGCGCCCTCCGCGGCGCGAAGCCCCGGCCGAGGATCTGCGCCGCGCCGAGGGCGATCAGAAGGGCTCCGCCGGCGGTGACCAGCTGCTCGCGGTGGCCGTTGAACAGCCGCCCGGCGACCGCTCCGGCCGCGCCCAGCGGCACCAGCGTCGTCGCCAGCCCCGCGTAGAACGCGCCGGTGCGGGTCAGCAGCGTCACCGGACCGGTGATCGAGTACGCGAAGAACGCGGGCAGCAGCAGCGCGCCGCACGGGCTGAGCAGCGCCAGCGCGCCGCCGAGGAACGCCGCCGGATACCCGATGTCCGTCATCGGCGAGCGGCGGGCGCCACGGCCTCGAACACCTTCGTGTCGGCGTCCCAGTCGGTGCCGGGGCGGGGCCAGTGGACGGCGATGTCGGTGATGCCGATCCCGGCGTAGCGGCCCGCCAGGTCGGCGAACGCCTGCGCCGACTCCAGCCACGGTTCGCCGGTGAACCCGGTCAGCAGCACCCGCCGCAGCCCGGCGGGGTCGCGCCCCTCTGCGGCGCACGCCTCGTCCAGCCGCTCGCCCTGCACGCGGACGAGCTCGAACGGGTCGCCGGCCCCCGGCCCGTTGGCCGTGGTGACCCAGCCCGCGCCCTGCCGGGCGGCCAGCCGCATGCCGCGCGCCCCCGTCGCCGCGATCAGGAACGGGACGCGCGGGCGCTGCACGCAGCCGGGCCCCATGTTCACCTCGCGCGCCGAGTAGTGGGCGCCCTCCACGGTCGTCTCGCCGCCGCGCAGCAGCCGGTCCAGCAGGTCCACCCACTCGGTGAACCGCTCGGCGCGTTCCCGCGGGGTCCACTCCGGGCCGCCGAGGATGCCCCCGTCGGAGGTGCGGGAGGTGCCGCCGGAGCCGATGCCGAGGGTGAGCCGGCCGCCGCTGATGTGGTCGATCGTCCGGGCGGCGTGCGCGGTCGGCACCGGGTGCCGGAAGTTCGGCGAGGTGACCAGGGTGCCCAGCCGGATGCGGGAGGTGGTCGCGGCGGCGGCCGCCAGCGTGGTGTAGGCGTCGTACCAGGGCGTGGCGCCCCGCCAGGCGGTGTGGTCGTACACCCACGCGGTGTCGAAGCCCAGCTCCTCGGCCCTCCGCCACAGGTCGCCGGCCTCCGGCCAGGACTGCATGGGCCAGATCACGGTTCCGGTGCGCGGCTCGGTCACCCGGGTCCTCCGTTCGTTCCGTCGCTTCGCTGTCTCAGCCTTCCGCGAGCCATCTTCGCAGCGCCCACCACCAGTGCGCCGCGTGGGGGACGGCGGGGCCGCCGCCGGGGTCGGTCAGGGAGCGGCCGGTGAGGTCGTGGAGGCGGCGCAGCCGGTACTTGACGGTGTTGCCGTGGACGTGCAGCGCGGCGGCGGTGGCCTCGATACGGGCGCCGTGGTCGAGGTAGGACAGGGCGGTCTCGGCCAGCTCGCGGTGGAAGGCGTCGCCGGGGTCCAGGCCGTCCAGCAGCTCGGCCGCCAGCAGCAGGCCGAGGTCGGGTTCGGCCTCGGTGGCGGTGAGCAGCGCCAGGTCGGTCAGCCGCCACAGGCCGGTGAGCCCGGCCGTCTCGCCCGCGCGCAGGGCGCGGCGCACCAGGGCGTAGCGGTCGGCGGCCCGCGCGGGCCGCGCCGGGGGCGCGGCGACCAGCAGCGGGCCGTGCGGCCGCGGCTCGGGCAGCCGGGTGACCAGCGCGGCCAGCCGCCCGTCCACCAGCCCCGCCAGGCCGTGCCCCTGGGCGGTCAGGACGCCCTCCAGCCCGGCGGCGGCCGCCGGGTCGGCGACGCCGGACACCACGCAGTGGTAGGCGGCGTCGGGGTCCAGGGGCTCGGTCACCGGGACCGGCTCGCCGTGCAGGAGCTGGCGCAGCATCTGCTGGTGGCTCTCGCGGGCGGTGCGGGCCAGCTCCAGCTCGGCGACGCGGTGGGCGTGGACCATCCGCTGGATCAGCACGGTGGTGACGGCGTCGATCCGGGTGACGCCCTCCAGCAGCGCGTCGGCGGGGACGCCGCGGGCGCGTCCGGCGGCGATGAGCGCGTGGACCAGGAACGTGCGGCCCGCCTGGAACCCGTCGAGGAAGTCGGCGACCGGGACGCCCTGCCGGGCCCGGTCGGAGCCCAGCGCCTCGGCCGCCGCCAGCGCGCCGGGGCCGGGCTCGCCGTCGTGCCGCAGGGCCGCCAGGACCCCGTCGGTCAGCGCCCGGGTGTGCCGCCGGGTCTCCTCCTCCGGCAGCTCGGCGACCACCGGCGAGCTGCCGCGCGCGGCGGCGACGGTCGCCTCCAGCAGCGCCGGGTCGCCGGACAGCTCCGCCACCAGGTCCAGGAACGGCCCCCGGTCCATCCCGCGCCCCCTCGTCCGGTCGTCCCGCCCCGGTGGTTGTCCCGGACCGACAACCGGTCTCGGGACCGTTGGGTCTCCCGACTCTAGGCGATCGGCCCGCCGGTGCGCTTTGGTGACGGCAGACAATCAGCGAGGAGAACCCATGCCCGACGACGAGAAGTTCCTCGAGAAGCTGCCCACCGACCTGATCTTCCGGCTGCCGCCCACCTTCGACAACGTCGCCGACGAGCGGCGGCACCGCAAGGAGCGCCTCACCGCCGCGCTGCGGATCTTCGGCAGGTTCGGCTTCGAGGAGGGCGTCGCCGGTCACATCACCGCGCGCGACCCCGAGCACCCCGACCACTTCTGGGTGAACCCGTTCGGCATGTCGTTCAAGCACGTGCGGATGAGCGACCTGATCCTGGTCAACCACGAGGGCAAGGTCGTCGAGGGACGCTACCCCGTCAACGAGGCCGCGTTCGCGATCCACTCCCAGGTCCACCAGGCCCGCCCCGACGTGGTCGCCGCCGCGCACAGCCACTCGGTCCACGGCCGCGCCCTGTCGGCGCTCGGCCAGAAGCTGGAGCCGATCACCCAGGACGTGTGCGCGTTCTACCAGGACCACGGCCTGTTCGACGACTACACCGGCGTCGTCACCGACCTGGAGGAGGGCAAGCGCATCGCCGCCGCCCTCGGCGACCACAAGGCCGTCATCCTGCGCAACCACGGGCTGCTGACCGTCGGCGACACCGTGGACGCCGCCGCCTGGTGGTTCATCACCATGGAGCGCTCCTGCCAGGTGCAGCTGCTGGCCAAGGCCGCCGGACAGGTCGTGCCGATCGAGCACGAGAACGCGGTGCTGACCCACCAGCAGATCGGCAACGACCTGGTCGGCTGGATCAACTACCAGCCCCTGTTCGACCAGATCACCCGCGAGCAGCCCGACATGTTCGAGTGATCCGCGGCCCGCGCGGCCGTCGCCCCCGCCCGTCGGCCGCGCGGGTCACACCGGTCGGACCGTTCACCTCTGAGGCCCCGCCCGAAACCTGCCGGAACTCCAGGCGTATCGAGCGCTTTCGCCTCATCCGCCTCACCAGGCGGCGACAACCCGTCCAGGCTTTACCCTCCACTGACCTTTCATTGACACGCTCCACACCCTAGACTCCAACCCGCCATCGGATCATTACTCTCGGTGTTCGATCCGTTGTGGGACGGAGACGGTGGAGGACGCGGTGAACACGGCGCGGGAGGCCGCCGACCAGCTGGTCAGGCTCACACGACTGGTGGTGCGGGCCGACGACCCGCCGGAGCCGCCCACCGGCACGGCGGCCGGACGGCGCGACACCCGCGTCCTGCGGCACAACCAGGCCGAGCTGACCGCCCGGGAGCGTCACGTGCTCGGGCTGATCGTGCGGGGCTGGTACACCGCGCGCCTGGCCGAGCTGCTGGAACTGCCCGAACGCGCCGTGCAGGAGCATCTGCGGCGGCTGCTGGAGGAGTTCGACGCGCCGCCCCCGGCGGCCCCGGCATCCGGGCCCGACCGTCCGGGACGCCGGAGCACGGTCACGCTCCTGGTCGCGCCGATCACCGGGAGCGTCCTGGTCGGGTGCGCGGCGGCGGCGTTCGCGTTGCAGGCGCCGCCGCCGCGGGCCCCGCAGACCGGGACGGCGCATCACGCCGGGGCGGCGCGGCACGCCCCCGTCGCCGACGCGCTCAGCCCCCTGGCCGCGTTCGGCGCGTCGCCGCGCGGCCGGTCCGGCGCGTACTCGGGGCTCCGGCTGCCCGACCACCCCGACAACGGCCTGCCGCGCGGCGTCGCGACCGCGACCTCGTTCTGGGATCCGGCCACCGCGCGCGGGGCGCGGATGTCCTACGACACGATCGCCAGCCCGTACTGGCCGCTGGGCACGCGCGTGCGGGTCAGCCACGGCGGCCGGTCCGTGGTCGGCGTGGTGGAGGACTTCGGGCCCGCCGACTGGGCGATCGCGCAGCACGAGGTCCCGGCCATCATCGACCTGTCGGAGAAGATGATGGCCCACCTGACCGGCAGCCGCGTCCACGCCGTCAAGGTCCGCTTCCAGGTGCTCGGATGGGGCCGGGGCGGCGTGTACCGGCTGTCGGGGCCGGGCCACGGGCTGGCGTTCGGCCGCGGGTGACCTACCCCTCCCGTTCCGGGGCCTCGGTGAGCGGCAGCGCCACCCGGAAGCGGGTGTCGCCCGGCCGCGACTCCACGCTCAGGTCGCCGCCGTGCCGGTTCACCACGATCCGCCAGGAGATGTCCAGGCCGAGGCCGGTGCCCTGGCCGACCGGCTTGGTGGTGAAGAACGGCGTGAAGATGCGCGGCAGGTTCTCCTCGGGGATCCCCGGCCCGGTGTCGGCGACCTCCACCACGGCCTGGTCGCGGTCGCGGAAGGCCCGCACGGTGAGGGTGCCCGTGCCGCCCATCGCCTCCAGCGCGTTCACGACCAGGTTGGTCCACACCTGGTTCAGCTCGGCGGCGTAGACCGGGACCTCCGGAAGGTCCGGGTCGTAGTCGGTGACCACCCGCACCCCCTCGGGGACCTTGCGTTTCAGCATGGTGAGCGTGGAGTCCAGCAACCGCCGCAGGTCGGCGCGCTGGTGCGGGGCCCGGTCCAGCTGGGAGTACTGGCGGGCCGAGTCCAGCAGCGCGGTGATCCGGCCGGTCGCCTCGGAGATCTCCCCCTGGAGCTGGGTGATCTCCAGGACCTCCGCCAGCCAGCGCATCGCCGGCGCGGCCATCTCCTCCCCCACCACGTCCACCACCGCCTGGGCGTCGTCCGGGCCGAACCCGGCGGCGACCATGGCGGGGGCGAGGTCCCAGGCGTCCTCGACGCCGTGCTCCTCCAGCCAGTCGCCCAGCTCGTCCTCGGCCTCGCTGACCCGCAGCGGGGAGCGTTCGGCGCCGCCGCCCGCGCGGGCGCGGTCCACGAACCGCTCCTGCAGCTCCACCAGCTCCTTCAGCCGGTCGCAGTCGACGCCGTCGGAGGCGAGCCGCGACAGCCTGCGGCGGGCCTCGACGAGATGGCCGCCGAGCTCGTCGGCGGCGCGGGAGGCGGCCGCGGCGGGGTTGTTGAGCTCGTGGGTGAGCCCGGCGGTGATCGTGCCGAGGGCGGTGAGGCGTTCGCGCTGGTCCACCACCCGGCGGGCGTTCGTCGAGCCCACGAACAGGCCCTCCAGCAGGTGCGTGGCCATCGGGAACCACTCGCGCACCGCGTTGCCGAACGGGCGGGCGGGCAGCGCCAGCAGCCGCGACGGCCGCACCGCCCGGATCGTGTGCGCGTACTTGTCGACCTCGTCGATGTACGCCTGGACCGCGCCGCCGTACACGCCGGGCCGGTCGGAGCGGGTCACCTCCAGGGTGTGGCCCGACACCGCCTGGAGAAGGCAGATCTCGCCGTCCAGCAGCACGAAGAAGAACTCGGCGGGCTCGCCCTGGGCGCAGACCTCCGCGCCCTCGGGATGGTCCTGCACGACGCCGTGCCCGGCGAGCCAGTCCAGCTGCCCCTGCGACAGCGACTCGAACAGGAACAGCTCGCGCAGTTCCCCGGTGGTGATCGTCGTCATGCCTGCTCCAGGTAGCGGTGGACCAGCGCGACGGCCATCGCGCCGTCGCCGACCGCCGAGGCGACCCGTTTGATCGACTCCGCGCGGACGTCGCCCGCCGCGAACACGCCGGGCAGGCTGGTCTCCAGGAAGTGGGGCGGACGCGCGGGCGTCGTCCAGTTCGCGGGCAGCAGCCCGCGCTCGGTGAGGTCGGGGCCGGTGAGCACGTAGCCGCGTTCGTCACGTTCCACGACGCCGTCCAGCCACTCGGTGTGCGGCCGGGCGCCGATGAACACGAACATCCACTGCGCGTCCACGGTGCGCTCGCCGTCGGCGTCGCGGAGGGTGAGGCGCTCCAGGTGCCCCTCGCCCTCCCCGGCGACCACGACGGTGCCGGTGTGGACCTCGATGTTGGGGATCGCGGCGATCTGCTCGATCAGGTAGTGCGACATCGACCTCTCCAGGCCGTCGGCCCGGACGAGGATGTGGACCCGTCGCGCGAACCGGGCGAGGTTGACCGCCGCCTGGCCCGCCGAGTTGGCGCCGCCGACGACGTAGACCTCCGAGTCCCGGCACTCGGGGACCTCCGACATCGCCGCGCCGTAGAAGACGCCCGCGCCGGTCAGCTCCTCCAGGCCGGGCGCCTCCAGCTTCCGGTAGGTCACGCCGGTCGCCAGGATCACCGCGTGCGCGGCGATCTCGCCGCCGTCGGCGGTGGTGATCACGCGGGCCCGGCCGCGCGCCTCCAGCCCGGTGACCTCGCCGGTGGTGATCAGCTCGACGCCGAACCTCTCGGCCTGGCGGCGCGCCCGGTCGGCGAGCTGGGCGCCGCTGACGCCGTCGGGGAAGCCCAGGTAGTTCTCGATCCGCGAGCTCTGCCCGGCCTGCCCGCCGGAGGCGTGCCGCTCGATCAGCACGGTGCGCAGGCCCTCCGAGCCGCCGTACACCGCCGCGCCCAGCCCGGCGGGGCCGCCGCCGACCACGACCAGGTCGTAGAACCGGGCGCCCGGCGCGGTGCTCAGCCCGACCGCGGCGGCCAGCTCGGCGTCGGTGGGGGCCGACAGGACGGTGCCGTCGGAGGTCACCACCAGCGGCAGCTCGGGGTCGCCGGCGGCCTTCAGCAGCTCGGCGGCCTCGGGCGCGGTGTCCAGCAGCCAGGTGTAGGGCACCTGGTTGCGGGCCAGGAAGTCGCGGACCTCGTAGGACCTGGCCGACCAGCGGTGCCCGACCACCCGCAGCTCGGTCGGCGCGCGGCGGTCGGCGCGCTCCCAGCCCTCCAGCTGGGCGTCGATCACCGGGTAGAACTTCTCCTCCGGCGGGTTCCACGGCTTGAGCAGGTAGTGGTCCAGGTCCACCACGTTGATCGCGCGGATCGCGGCGTCGGTGTCGGCGTAGGCGGTCAGCAGGACCCGCCGCGCGTACGGGTACAGGTCCATGGCGTGTTCGAGGAACTCCACGCCGTTCATCTCGGGCATGCGGTGGTCGGCGACCAGCAGCGCGGTGTCGTCGCCGCGCAGCTTCAGCTCCCGCAGCGCCTCCAGGGCCTGCGGCCCGGACTCGGCCCGCACCACGCGGTACCGCTCGGCGTACCGGCGGCGCAGGTCACGCGCCACGGCGCGGGACACCCCCGGGTCGTCGTCGACGGTCAGGATCACGGCTTTGGACACGGCTCGCCTCTCGCTTCCGGGCGCCCGCGACTGCGGCGCGCACGCCCGATGATCTTCAAATACCCCCGGGGCCGTGCCACGCGACCCGCACCCCTCCCATCAGTGTCCCAAATGTCCATCAGCCATGATCGATGCATGACTCTGCGCGTGGCACTCATCGGATACGGCACGGGGGGCGCGGTGTTCCACGCACCACTGATCTCCTCGGTGCCGGAACTGCGGCTGGCCGCCGTGGTGACCGGCAACCCCGAACGGCAGGCGGCCGTGCGGAAGCGCCACCCGGACGCCAGGATCCTCGACAGTCCCGACCGGCTGTGGGGGTCCACCGGCGAGTACGACCTGGTCGTGGTGACCGCGCCGAACCGCCAGCACGTCCCGCTGGCCCGGACGGCGCTCACCTCCGGGCTCCCGGTCGTGGTGGACAAGCCGGTGGCGGCGACGGCGGCCGACGCCCGTTCCCTGGCGGCGCTCAGCGCGGTGCGCGGGCTGCCGGTGATCCCGTTCCACAACCGGCGGTGGGACGGCGACTTCCGCACCGTGGCGCGGCTGGCGGCCGGCGGCTCGCTGGGAACGATCCAACGGTTCGAGTCCCGGTTCGAGCGCTGGCGGCCGACGATCAAGCCGGGCTGGAAGGAGAGCGCCGACCCGCGCGACGCCGGGGGCATCCTGTTCGACCTGGGCTCCCACCTGGTCGACCAGGCGATCGCGCTGTTCGGGCGGCCGTCGAGGGTGTACGCCGAGATCGAGGTCCGCCGCCCGGGGGCGGTGGCGGCCGACGACGTGTTCCTGGCGCTGGCCCACCCGAACGGCGTCCGCTCGCACCTGTGGATGAGCGCGACCGCCGCGCAGCTGGGGCCGCGGTTCCGGGTGCTGGGCGACCGCGCCGCCTACACCGTGCACGGCATGGACGGCCAGGAGGACGCGCTGCGCGCGGGCCGCACCCCGCGCGAGGAGGACTGGGGGCGGATGCCCCCGGAGACCTACGGGCTGCTCGGCACCGTCGACGACGCCCGTCCCGAGCCGACCGAACCGGGGACCTACCAGGACTTCTACGCGGGCGTCGCGCGCACGTTGCGCGGCGAGGCCCCGCCGCCGGTGACGCTGGCCGACGCCATCGCGGGGCTGGACGTGATCGAGGCCGCGCTGCGCTCGGCGCGCGAGGGGACGATCGTCGCGCCGCACGCGCCCGGCCACTGACGCCGCGGGGCCCGGCCGGGCCCCGCGTCGGGCCCGCGCGGCTCAGTAGCGCACGTCCGCCAGCACGCCGTAGTGGTCGGAGGGGACGACGCCGTCGGCGGGCTCGACGCCCAGCAGCTCGCACCGCACCGGGTGCCCGGCGCCTCCCGCGCGGGGCCAGGCGGAGAACACGTAGTCGATGCGCCGCGGCGGCCACAGCACGGGCCGGGCCCAGGGGTTGTCGTCGCACCAGGTGAAGCCGGGGGTGCCGTCGCCCGCCGTCTCCCAGGCGTCATAGAACACCAGGCCCGGCGCGGTGACCTCGGCGCGGCCGGTGAGCATCCGGATCTCGTCGCTGTCGGGGGCGGCGTTGAAGTCGCCGCACACCAGCGTCACCGTCGCGGTGTCGGCGGCCTTGCGGACGAACGCGCCCAGGTCGCGGACCTGCTGCTGGCGTTCCCGGCTGTGCCCGAGCTTCCAGCCGAGCCCGACGCCGAACACGTCCAGCGGCCCGCGCGGACCGGTCACGCGCGCGTGCACCGCCCGGCCCCGGTCCCAGCCCTCCTGGTCGCCGAGGCGCTGGTCGCCCACCCGGTCCAGCGGCCAGCGCGACAGCACCGCGATCCCGGACCGCGCGTCGTCGACGGGCTCGGCGGAGTCGCCGCGGAAGACCTGGTGCGGCAGGCCGAGGGCCGCGCCCAGCCGCGCGGCCTGGCCGTCGGCGTCGTCCTGGGGCTCCCACGCCTCGGTGAGCACGACGATGTCGGGCCCGGCGTCCGCGAGGGTCGCGACGATCGCCCGTTCGCGGTCGCGCCAGGGGCCGTAGCGGGCCCACACGTTCCAGGTCACGACCCGCAGGGTCGTCTCCACCGGGGGCCCGTAGGGCTGCTCGATGTCATAGGCCATACCGCGATCGTCGCACCGGGGCGGGGGACCCGGAAGGACCGCTACAGCACCGACACGTGGACGTGGTCGTAGTGGTTCTGGGTGACGCTGCCGCGGTTCTCCATCTGCCGCCAGCCGCCGCTGCCCCGGAAGTCGTAGATCCGCTGGCGCCAGATGATGTACTTCAGGCCCAGCCGCGACGCGTTGCTGATCAGGTACTGGGAGACGGCGTCGCCGTGCGCGGTGGCGGAGGCGCTGGGCATACGCCCGGCGGTGCTCTCCATGAAGTCGCAGGCGCGGCCCGAGCCGTGGTCCTGCGGGTCGCCGGGGCGGGCGCAGCCGACGGCGGGGAACGGGCCGAACTTCCCGTCCACCTCCACCAGGACGGTGCGCATGCGCGGGGTCATGGAGTTGCCGATGATCGGCGACTTGGTGCCGCTGACGCCGTCGGGGCGGCCGGAGGAGCCGCCGCCCTTCTTCGGCGGGGCCTCGGGCTTGTACTTCTTCAGCAGCTTGCGGACCCGGTCGCGCTGGCTCTCCAGGTCCTCGATCTCCTTGCGGACCGCGGCGAGCTTGGTCCGGGCGTCCTCCTGGGACCTCTTCGCCTGGTCGGCGAGGACCCGCAGGCTCTCGATGCGCCGGCCGTTGTTGCGGGCCATGTGCTCCACGACGGCGGCGTCGCGGACCGCCGCGCGCGGATCGCCGGCGGTGATCAGCGGGATGGTGTCGATGCTGCCGGTCATGTAGCTGGTGGCCGCCATGCGGCTGACGTCGCCGCGGGAGCGCTCGTACTCGGCGGCGAGCCGGTCGGCGTCGGTCCCGGCGCGCTCGGCGGCCTTCTTGGCCTGGTCCAGGGTGATCAGCTCACCGCGGTATTCCTTGGACAGCCGGTCGGCGCGCTTCTTCAGCTCGGCGTATTCCTTTTTCGGGTCCTTCTTGGGCGCGGCGGGGGCGCCGGCGGCGGTCGCGGTCGGAAACAGCGCGGTGCCCGCCAGGATCAACGCCAGCGCCGCGCCGCCCCGCCGGATCGGGCGCGCGCGGGGAAAACGCCGTACGGAGCCGGAAGGGTCGAGGGCCGCCACTGATCTCTCCTTAAGCACCATCCGGAAGATTGGCGGCACGCTACCACAATCGGCCAATTAGCCTCGGCGGCTTCCCAAAACACACAGAGTAGCGCTGACGCTACCCAAAGCCGCCTCCGCTGGCGAACGCGCGGGGCCGGGCCGCGTTCGCCACGACCCGGCCCCACCGCGCGTCCCACCGGGACTCACGACAGGTTCATCAGTTCCTCCCACCGCGGTACGCGCGGGGGCTCGCGGAGGTTCAGCCCGGCCTCCGCGGGCGTACGGTTCCCTTTTCGGTTGTTACACTTCCCACACGCGAGGACCGTGTTCTCCCATGTGTCGGGCCCGCCGCGCGACTGCGGGACGACGTGGTCGATGGTGTGCCCCCGGCCACCGCAGTACTGGCAGCGCCCCCGGTCGCGCAGGTGCACGCCGCGCTTGCTCCACGGCGGGCGTTTGCCGTGCCGCCAGCGCATCGCCACGTAGCGGACCAGCCGCAGCACCCGGGGCATCGGGTAGCGGCCGATCGTGCGGCCCTCCTCGGCCTCCTCCACGACCGCCACCTCACGCACCAGCATGCGGATGGCGTGCCGCAGATCGACGCGCTGTAACGGCTCGTACGACGCGTTCAGCACGAGAACGTGCACCGTACACCTCCCTGCCCGTTCCGTCCGCTCCCCCGCCAAGATTCGAACTTGGATATCCGCATTAACGGTGCGGCGTTCTTCCGTTGAACCACGAGGGAATGGCTTGGGAATTCCTCCGCCTTCCGGCTTTTGCCGGAAGGCATCATCAGGGTGCCGATCGTCGCATGCTCGGGGCAACGCATTTTTCCGCCGGTCACGGCGCTCCGTCCCCGTTCCGGCGCGGAAGGACGAGGGCGGTGCCGCAGCCGGGACAGCCCGCCCCGGTCACGGTCAGCCCCTGGGGAACCGGAACCGTGCGCGCTCCCCGCGCGGCCTCCGCGGCGAACTCGGCGTACAGCCACCGGGCCGCGTCGCCCAGCAGATCCACGGCGGCGGGCAGGTCGCCGTACAGGACATCCCGGAGCACCAGCTCGGGCGCTCCGAAGCGATGCAGCCCATAGGTGTCGGCACGCGCCCTGCCGGGCCCCGCGCCCGTCAGGAACACACCGAACCACTCCGCATCGAGGCGGAACCGTTCCGGCTCGTCGGCCACTCCCTCCCCCGGGGACAGAAGGCGATGGGATTCCAGATCCACGACGCGCCCCTCCAGCTCGGCCGCGAGCACCCGGGCGACGAGCCGGACCGCCTGGGCATGCCGGGGCTGCTCGGCGGGCACGGCCGCCCCGGAGACCAGGACATGCCGCCGCGCGTCCAGCACCGCGTCCACCGTGTCGTCCGGAAGGCACCCGATCGTGGGCAGCCGGGAACTCCACGGCGTGGGCACGTCATGCCCGCTGACGGTGATCCGCCCGGCCCGGAGCAGCCTCCGCGCCGTATCGGCCAACGTCCCCGCGCCGAGAAGACCACCAAGGTCCGGAAGCCCGCCCCTCCCTGCGGCCACCACCAGGAACCGGCTGATGACCGTCTCCGGAACGGCCAGCGCACCCCGTCCCGCGCCCGATCCCGCCGAATCACCCGACCGCACGGCACCGCCCGCCCGCCCGGCGTCCGACCAGTCGGGATCCGGGCGTACGAGGCCCGACCGGGAGGAGTCCAGCCGCTCAGTCCCCAGATGCGCGGCACCCCGCCGCACGGCACCCGACCATGTGGGATCCGGGCGCCCGGGAGTCGGCGGCCCGGAATCCATGCGGGTGGCATCCGACCGTTCCGACACCAGCCGCACGAAGCCCGGCCGCACGGCATTCCGATGTTCGACGTTCAACCGCACGAAGTCCGGGCGCTCGGGAGCCGGCGGCCCGGAATCCATGCGGGTGGCATCCGACCGTTCCGACACCGGCTGCACGGAGCCTGGCCGCTCGGCATTCCGATGTTCGGCGTTCGACTGCGCGAGGCTCGGCCGTTCGGGGATCGGCGGCTCGGGATCTTTCCATGCGGGGGTCGGCGGCAGTGGTATGCGGCCCGGCAGCATCAGACTCGGTGGCCCGGAGTCTGATGGCCTGGGATCCTGCCGCGCACCGTGGGACGCCTTGGAGTCCGCTCCCGCACGGCCCCGTGCGAGAAGCGGCGGTCTGATCTCTGGCGGCTCAGGATCCGGTCGTGCGGGGTCCGGCGGTACACGGCTCGGCTGTTCGGAGTGCGGTCGCTCGGAGTCCGGCGGAGGGGGGTCCCACCGGGTGGTACCGGGGGCCTTGGAGTCCGACAACGCGTGGTCCGGCCGCGTGGGAATCGGGGGCGCGATGTCCGGCGGCTCGGAGTGTGGTTGCTCGGGGGTGGGGTGGGTGGGAGCGGAGGGCTCGTGGTCGGGGTTTCTCGGGTTCGGGGTCATGGGGTTCAGCCTGGACGTCCGCTCGTGGCGGCCGCCATGCCGAACCCCGTTCTGTGGAAAACCCCGGGATCAGGTCGGCAGGTCGGTCGCGTCGGCCTGGTACTCGCGGGACTCGCGTTGCGGGCGGAAGCCCAGCTCCCTGTTGACGGCGAGCATGTGGACGTTGTCCCCGGCGTTGTCGGTCTCGATCTCGCGGACCTCGGGGCGCTCGGCGCGCAGCCAGTCCAGCATCGCGGCCTTGACCCGGATGCCCAGGCGGCGGCCCCGGTGCTCGGGCACCACGGCGGTGTCGTACTGGGCGGCCCGGACGGGACTGTCGGCCGGGACCACGACCTCGGTGAACCCGGCGATCACGCCGTCCCGGACGGCCGCGACGGTGTAGAGCTCGTCGCCGCGCTTGGCGACCATCTCGGCCATCTCCCGCACCCGGTGGGCGTCCCAGGGCGCGCCCTCGTACTGCGCCAGGTCCGCCATGGCGTGCTTGGCGTGGGCGAGGGCCTCGGCGTGCTCGTCGGGCACCACGCCGCGCCAGCGGACCAGGCCGTAGCCGCCGGGGCCGGACGCCAGCAGCGCGGCCGTGCGCTCCGGCGGGACGTCGGCCATGTCCAGCAGCAGGCCGCGCAGCGTCAGCACGCAGCGGAACCCGTGCGCCTCCAGGAACGGCACGGCGGGCGTCCCCTCCAGCACCTGCGCGATCACGCTGGAGCGGCCGTCGGCGCGCAGCCCCTCGGCGGCCACGGTCAGCAGGCGGCGGCCGATCCCGCGCCGCCGGTGCTCGGGCCGCACCTGGATGTCGATCTCACCGGGCCGGGCCGCGCCGGGCTCGCCGGGCAGCCGCAGCGTCGCGACCGCGATCACCCGGCCGTCCGACACGGCCGTCCAGAGCCGCTGCCGGCCGCCCGGTTCGACGCCCAGCAGCCGGGCCATGGTCTGCTCCAGCTCGGGCGCGGGCTCCCCCGCGGGGTCGGCGGCGTGCACGGCCGTCAGGACGGCGTGCCACTGCCGGATCTGCGCGTCCGTCGGATCATCGAGCGCGGTGACGTCCATCCGCCTGTTCTACCGGATTTCGCCGCCGCACGGCCGGGACCCGCGCCAACCGTTACCGGGAAAGCCGGATACGTGATCAGCGGGTGAACGCCTCCAGGATACGGTCGGCGGCCAGCGCCGGCGTCAGCGTCCCCGCGGCGACCTGCGCCTCCAGCTCCGGCGCGAGCGCGCGGACGGCCGGGTGGGCGTGCAGCTCGGCCAGCAGCCGGTCGCGGACCATCTGCCAGGTCCAGCCGACCTGCTGGCGGCGGCGGCGCTCGGCCAGCTCGCCGGAGGCGCGCAGCCGGTCCTGGTGCCCGACGATCGTGCGCCAGACCTCGTCCAGCCCGGTGTTCTCCTTGGCGCTGCACGTCAGGACGGGGGTGTCGTGGACGCGCTCGTCGCTGCGCAGCAGCCGCAGCGCCCCCGACAGCTCCCGCGCGGCCTTCCTGGCCTCCATCTCGTGGGGGCCGTCGGCCTTGTTGACGGCGATGACGTCGGCCAGCTCCAGCACGCCCTTCTTGATCCCCTGGAGCTGGTCGCCGGTGCGGGCCAGGGTGAGGAACAGGAACGAGTCCACCATCTCCGCGACCGCCGTCTCCGACTGCCCGACCCCGACGGTCTCGACCAGCACCACGTCGTACCCGGCCGCCTCCATCACGACCATCGCCTCGCGGGTGGCCTTGGCGACGCCGCCGAGGGTGCCCGCCGTGGGCGAGGGCCGGATGAACGCGCGGGGATCGACCGCCAGCCGCCCCATCCGGGTCTTGTCGCCCAGGATGCTGCCGCCGGTGCGGGTGGAGGAGGGGTCGACGGCCAGCACCGCCACCTTGTGCCCGGCGGCGGTGAGGTTGCCGCCGAGCGCGTCGATGAACGTGGACTTGCCGACCCCCGGCACGCCGGTGATGCCGACGCGGCGGGCGTCCCCGGTGTGCGGGGTCAGCTCCACCAGCAGGCGCTGGGCCAGTGCGCGGTGGTCGGCCCGGGAGGACTCCACGAGCGTGATCGCGCGTGCGATCCACGCCCGGGAGCCCTCCCGCACGCCCTTGACGTAGTCCTGGAGCGCGGGTCCGCTCATGCGGCGCGGTGCCCCAGCCGGCCGGACAGGTCCTCCAGCAGCCCGAGGGCGGCCTCGGCGAGGACGGTGCCGGGCGGGAAGATCGCGGCCGCGCCCGCCGCGCGCAGCTCGTCGAAGTCCTGCGGCGGGATCACCCCGCCCACGACGATCATGATGTCGTCGCGGCCCAGCTTCGCCAGCTCCTCGCGCAGCGCCGGGACGAGGGTCAGGTGCCCGGCGGCCAGCGAGTTGACGCCGACGACGTGCACGTCGGCCTCGACGGCCTGGAGCGCGACCTCCTCGGGCGTCTGGAACAGCGGGCCCACGTCGACGTCGAAGCCGAGGTCGGCGAACCCGGTGGCGATCACCTTCTGGCCCCGGTCGTGGCCGTCCTGGCCCATCTTGGCGACCAGGATGCGCGGGCGGCGGCCCTCGGCCTCGGCGAACGCGGCGGTCGCGGCCCTGGCCTTCTCGATGGCGGTCACCTTTCCGGCCTCCTCGCGGTACACGCCGGAGATGGTACGGATCTGCGCGGCGTGCCGCCCGTACACCCTCTCCAGCGCGTCGGAGATCTCCCCGACGGTGGCCTTGGCGCGGGCGGCGTCGATGGACAGCGCCAGCAGGTTCTGGTCGAGGCCGGGGCCGCGGGTGCCGTTCTCGGCGGCCTCGGCGGCCTTGGTGAGCGCGGCGAGGGCGGCCTGCGCCCCGGCCTCGTCGCGTTCGGCGCGCAGCCGCCGCAGCTTCTCGATCTGCTGGGCGCGGACGGCGGCGTTGTCGACCTTGAGGACCTCGATCGGCTCGTCGGCGTCGGGGCGGTACTTGTTGACGCCGACGACCGGCTGGCGGCCGGAGTCGATGCGGGCCTGGGTGCGGGCGGCGGCCTCCTCGATGCGCAGCTTGGGCAGGCCCTCGTCGATGGCCCGGGCCATGCCGCCCGCCCGCTCGACCTCGGTGATGTGCCCCCAGGCGCGGCGGGCCAGGTCGTAGGTGAGGCGTTCGACGTAGTGGCTGCCGCCCCACGGGTCGATGGTGCGGGTGGTGCCCGACTCCTGCTGGAGCAGCAGCTGGGTGTTGCGGGCGATGCGGGCGGAGAAGTCGGTCGGCAGCGCCAGCGCCTCGTCCAGGGCGTTGGTGTGCAGCGACTGGGTGTGGCCCTGGGTGGCGGCCATCGCCTCGACGCAGGTGCGGGCGACGTTGTTGAACACGTCCTGCGCGGTCAGCGACCAGCCGGAGGTCTGCGAGTGGGTGCGCAGGCTCAGCGACTTGGGGTTGCGCGGGCCGAACCCCCCGACGAGCTTCGCCCACAGCAGGCGGGCGGCGCGCAGCTTGGCGACCTCCATGAAGAAGTTCATGCCGATCGCCCAGAAGAACGACAGCCGCGGCGCGAACGCGTCGATGTCCAGCCCCGCCTCGCGCCCGGCCCGGATGTACTCCACCCCGTCGGCGAGGGTGTAGGCCAGCTCCAGGTCGGCGGTGGCCCCGGCCTCCTGGATGTGGTAGCCGGAGATCGAGATGGAGTTGTACTTCGGCATCCGCTGCGAGGTGAACGCGAAGATGTCGGAGATGATCCGCATCGACGGCCCCGGCGGGTAGATGTAGGTGTTGCGGACCATGAACTCCTTGAGGATGTCGTTCTGGATGGTGCCCGCGAGCTGCTCGGGCGCCACCCCCTGCTCCTCGGCGGCGGCGATGTAGAGCGCCAGGACGGGCAGCACCGCGCCGTTCATGGTCATCGACACCGACATCTCGTCGAGGGGGATCCCGTCGAACAGCTGCCGCATGTCGTAGATGGAGTCGATCGCCACGCCCGCCATGCCGACGTCGCCGGCCACGCGCGGGTGGTCGGAGTCGTAGCCGCGGTGGGTGGCCAGGTCGAAGGCGACCGACAGGCCCTTCTGCCCGGCGGCCAGGTTGCGCCGGTAGAACGCGTTGGACTCCTCGGCGGTGGAGAACCCGGCGTACTGGCGGATCGTCCACGGCTGGGTGGCGTACATCGCCGGGTAGGGGCCGCGCAGGTAGGGGGCGATGCCGGGCAGCGTGTCGAGGAAGTCGACGTCGCCCAGGTCGGCGGCGGTGTAGAGCGGCGGCACGCCGATGCCCTCGGGGGTGTCCCAGGTCTGGGCGGCCACGTCGTGCCCGGCGGCCTCGGCGGCCGCCCGCCACCGCGCGGCGGCCTCGTCGGCGGGCGTCGCCGGGCCGAGCCCGATCTCGGAGAAGTCGGGGATCATCAGTTCACTCCCAGATCGCTGAGGGTGGTCTCCAGCACGGCGACCGCGTCGCAGCCCGCGAAGACGCGGTCGTCCACGCCCTCGTAGTCGCCCTTACCCGCCAGCCACACCTTCATGGCTCCGGCTTCCTTGAGCGCGCGGGCGGCCCCGGCGGCGCCCTCGTCGTACAGCCTGTCGCTGGAGGCCAGGCAGGCGACGGTGGCGCCGGACGCGGCGAAGTCCTCCGGCGGCCCGGAGACGGTCTCGATGCCGCCGGCCCGGAACAGGTTGGCGGCGAACGTGGCGCGCGCGGTGTGCACGGCGACGGGCCCGAGCGTGGCCAGGTACACCCTAGGGCGGGCCCCGGTGGCCGCGAGGTGGGCGTCGCTGCGGTCGCGCAGCGCCTCGAAGTCCCGCGCGTAGGTGATCACCGGCAGACCTCCGCCGGTCCGGACGGGGCGCTCCGGGGCGGGGTCGCGTTCGGGCAGTTTCTCGGCCAGGTTGGGGAACTCGCTGACGCCGGTGAGCGGGGCCCTGCGGCGCGCGACGTCGCGGCGGCGGCGCTCCCAGGTCGCGGCGACCCGCCCGGCGATCTTGCCGGACTCCAGCGCGGCGGCGGCGCCGCCCGCCTTCTCGATCTCGGTGAACCACTCCCAGGCGGTCCTGGCGAGGTCCTCGGTGATCCGCTCGACGTACCAGGAGCCGCCCGCCGGGTCGACGACGCGGGCCAGGCTCGACTCCTCCAGCAGGAGGGTCTGGGTGTTGCGGGCGATGCGGCGGGAGAAGTCGTCGGGCAGGCCCAGCCGGGCGTCGAACGGCTGCACGGTGACGGCGTCCGCGCCGCCGACCCCGGCGGCGAAGCAGGCGACGGTGGTGCGCAGCATGTTCACCCACGGGTCGCGGCGGGTCATCATCGCCGACGAGGTCACGGCGTGGATCCGCGCGACGGTGCCCTCGGCCGCGCCGCTCACCTCGGCGACGCGGGCCCACAGGCGGCGGGCGGCGCGCAGCTTGGCGATCGACAGGAACTGGTCGGCGTTGACGGCGAGCCGGAACTCGATCTGCCCGAACGCCTCGTCCACCCCCAGCCCGGCGTCGGTGAGGGCCCGCAGGTAGGCGACGCCGGTGGCGACGGCCGCGCCGAGCTCGTCGGCGTCGCTTCCGCCCGCGTCGTGGTACGGCGTGGCGTCCACGGTGAGGGTGCGCAGCCCGGGGAACTCGCGGGCGACCCGGGCGGCCAGTCCGGCGGCGGGCGCCGGCGGGGCGGCGGCGCCGGTCCGGGCGGTCAGGCCGATCGGGTCGAGGCCCAGGTTGCCCAGCGCGGTGCCGTTCTTGCCCTGCTCGGTGACCAGCGCCAGGAACGTCTCGGCGGCCTCGGCCGCGTGCTCCCCGGCGTCCAGCACGACCGGGGCCAGGTCGACCAGGACGCCGCGCAGGGCCTCGGGGAGGGCCGCCACGGGCAGTCCCGCGTCGCCGAGGGTCAGCCAGACCGAGGTGACGCCGTTCTCCAGGTCGGCGAGGATCGCCTCGCGGGTGGCGGCGGCGTCGGGACGGGCGTGCCGCTGCCGCACGTCCCATCCGGCCAGCCCCTCGCCGTCCGGGCGCACCTCGCGCACCCGCGAGGCCAGTCCGGGGCGGCCGGGCGCGGTGTCGGCGGCGGTGTAGAGCGCGGTGATCGGCACGCCGTCGTAGGACGTGCGGGTCAGCAGACCCTCGATCTCCTCCAGGGGGGTGTCGTCGGTCGCCGCGCCGGTCCTGCGCAGCACCCCCTTCACCATCTCCCGCCACCGGTCCCGCTCGGCCGGGGGGAAGGCGGCGGCCAGTTCGAGTCGTTCAGGCGGCACCGTCATGGCAGGGATCGTAAGAGAGCGGGTACTCGCGGGCCGCCACCGGGGTCCCCCACGGGTCGTTCCGGGAGGCCGGGGCCGGACGCGGGCCGGACGCGGGCCGGACCCGGGGCGGACCCGGGGCGGCGGTGCGTGCGAACGGGGCCGCCGCGACGTACCGTCGAAGTGACCCCGACACGAGGTGGTGGGATGGCCCTTCGGTTCGGAATCGAGGAGGAGTACTTCGTCGTCGACCCGGTCTCCCGCGCGGTCGTCCCCCGCGCCGCCGCGGTGGTGCGGCGCGCGGGTGGGACGCTCGGCGACCGCGCCTCGACCGAGCTGATCGCCTTCCTCGCCGAGGCCAAGACCTCTCCCTGCGACGATCTGGACAAGCTGACCGAGCAGATCCACGCGATGCGCGCGGCGATGGCCGCCGCCGCCGAGGCCGAGGGGGTGCGGCTGGCCGCGACCGGCACGCCGGTGCTGGGCGAGCTGGTGCCGCCGCCGATCGCGGCGGGCGGCCGGTACGCCGACAGCCTGGCGACCTACCGGGCGTTGGACGACGAGCAGTGCATCGCCTCCTGCCACGTGCACGTCGAGATGCCCGACCTGGACCACGCGGTGCGGGTGAGCAACCACCTGCGGCCCTGGCTGCCGACGCTGCTGGCGCTGGCCGCCAACTCCCCCTACTGGGCGGGCCGCGACACCGGCCACGTCTGCTGGCGGGTCATGGCGTGGGCGCGGTGGCCGGTGGCCGGTCCCCCGCCGTTCTTCCGGTCAACCGCGCACTACGAGGAACTGGTCGCCGTGCTGCTGGGGTGCGGGGCGTTGATGGACGCCGGCACGATCTTCTGGGACGTGCGGCCGTCGGCGCGGTTCCCGACGCTGGAGGTCCGGCTCGGGGACGTCGCGCTGACCGCCGACGAGGCGGCGCTGTTCGCCGCGCTGGTCCGGGGGCTGGCGCAGGCGGCGCTCGGCGACGTCGAGGCGGGCCGTCCCGCGCCCGACCCGGCCCCCGAGATGCTGCGGGCCGCGTACTGGCTGGCGGCCCGTTACGGGCTGGCGGGCGACGGCGTCGACGTGTGCACCGGACGCCCCGCCCGGTTCGCCGACCTGGCCCGCGCCATGATGGCGCGCGCCGCGCCCGCGCTGCGCGACAACGGCGACCTGGCGCGCGTCCGCGCCGGGCTGCGGTCCCTGCTGACGCGCGGGACCGGCGCGGACCGGCAGCGCGCCGCCTACCGCGACCGGGAACGGTTCTCCGACGTGGTGGACGCCGCCCTGCTGCGCCCCTGACATTCCGTCCCGAAGTGCCGGTTTCCGGGGTTTTCCTCGGGGTAGCGGTCACGGTGACGACGGCTCACGCGGGGGTCTCCGTACCGCGAGGGGAGGTCCCGCGTCGCCTTCTGTCACCGGAAGTGCGTACTCTCGACAAGGTGTCCCCGCAGACTCCCCCACCCGAGGTGACGAACCCATGATGACCCGGTCGGCCCCACTGACCGGTGCCCCGTTCGTCCATCCGGCGCTGTTCTACGGGAACGATGACGAGTACCTCGCCGGGACCGTGCCGTTCCTGAGCGCCGGGCTGGCGGACGGCCAGCCGGTCGCGGTCGCGGTGCCCGGACGCCAGCTGACGCTGCTGCGCGACGCGCTCGGCGCGGACGCCGTGCGGGTCGTGTGGCTGGACATGACCAGGGCCGGGCGCAACCCCGGCCGCATCATCCCCGGCGTGCTGCGCGCGTTCGCCGACCGGCACCCCCGCGACCGGCGGGTCCGGATCATCGGCGAGCCGATCTGGCCGGGCCGCTCGGCGCTGGAGTACCCGGCCTGCGTGACCCACGAGGCGCTGATCAACCTGGCGTTCAGCGGCCGCCGGGTCTCGATCCTGTGCCCCTACGACACCAAGGGGCTGCCCGAGCCCATCCTGGAGGACGCCCGGGCGACCCACCCGACCCTCCTGGACCGGGACGGGTCCCACGACAGCGACGCCTACGCGCCCGAACGGATCGTCGCCGCCTACAACCGGCCGCTGCCCGCTCCCCCGGCGGACGCCAACCGGCTGCGCTTCGACCACGACGCGCTGCCGCGGGTCCGGCAGTTCGCCCGCGACCACGCCGCCGCGCTCGGCCTGTCGGCGCGCCGCGCCGACGACCTGGAGCTGGCGGTCAACGAGCTGGCCGCCAACTCGATCGTCCACGCCGACGGCACGGGCACCCTGCTGGTCTGGGCCGAGGGCGGGCAGGTGGTCTGCGCGGTCCGCGACACCGGGACGATCACCGATCCGCTGGTCGGGCGCATCCCCGCCGAGCTGGCGACCAACGGGGGGCGCGGCCTGCTGATGGTCAACCACATCGCCGACCTGGTCCGGCTGCACACCGGCCCCGAGGGCACCGAGGTCCGCGTCTACCTGTCGTCCTAGGGCCCGTTCCGACGCGGGCCTCGACCACGCACGCGAGCGCGTTCCCTGACCTGCGGGCCCGAAGCCGGAGGCGAGGGCTTGGAGACACGCCCTAGTCGCGCGCCGCCCGGCCGATGCCCGCCAGGGACTCCCGCAGCAGCGCGGCGCGGCCGGTCGCGGCGGCGTACTCGGCGAGCGCCGCGCACAGCATCACCGCCAGCACCCGCGCCGCGTCCTCCCGTTCCCGGGCCACCGGTCCGTAGGCCTCCAGGAACGCCCGCCGGGCGGGCCCGGCGAACCCGCCGTAGGCCAGCGACAGATCGACGGCGGGGTCGGCCAGGCACAGGTCGCCCCAGTCGATGACGCCGCACGCCCGGCCCTCCCCGTCGACCAGCAGGTGCCGGACGTGCAGGTCCCCGTGGCTGACCACGGCCGGGCCGGAGGGCTCCGGCATCGTCCGGGCGGCGTCCAGCAGGGCCTCGACGGCGCGGTCGCGCTCCCAGGCGCCCCGCCGGGCCAGGCGGCCGAGGCGTTCGGCGGCCCGGGCGGCCCGTTCGGACGGGACACCCCGCCGGATCGGGTCGTACGGCAGCCGGTCGCCCAGCTCGGCCGCCAGGTCCGGGGCGTGCAGGGCACGCAGGAACGCCCCGGCGTCCGCCGCCGCGCGGGCGCGCCGGTCCTGCGGCAGCCCGCTGTCGGCCAGCTCCCGGCCGGGGATCATCCGCGCGCCCCAGAACGGCCAGGGGAACTCCGGGGACGGTTCCCCCACCAGGTCGGGGACCGGGACGGGCAGCGGCAGCCGCCCGGCCAGCGCGGGCAGCACGGCGATCTCGCGTTCGACGCCGGGGACCGCGACGGCGCGGCGCGGGAAGCGGAACAGCCGGTCGCCGACCTGGAAGACGGTGTTGTCCCAGCCGGTGGCCAGCGGTCGCGCCGGGACGCCGCGCAGCCGGGGGAACCGCGCGCCGACCAGGGCGGCGGCCTGCGCGGGCGTGGTCTCGCGTTCGGGGGCCCATTCGGCGTTCATCGCGCGAGGTTAACCGGGCCCGGCCCGGCAGCTATTGGACGGATGGTCTACTCTGGCCCGGGCCGGTGGGTTACCGGCAGGTAGGCAGTGCGATGTCGAGGCGGTGTGCGTTGGGCGGGAACACGAACTTCGGGGGCGGGGTCGTCGTGGTGACGGGTGCGGCGCGCGGGCTGGGCGCGATGCTCGCCCGCGGCGCGGCGTCGGCCGGGGCGCGGGTGGCGCTGCTCGGGCTGGAGCCCGAGCGGCTGGCGGCGGCGGCCCGCCGGTGCGGGCCCGGCGCGCGGTGGTGGGAGGTGGACGTCACCGACCCCGAGGCGCTGGCCCGGGTCGCCGCCGAGGTCGCCGCGCACTACGGCCGGATCGACGTGGTGGTCGCCAACGCCGGGATCGCCACCGGCGGCCCCGTCGAGCACTCCGACCCCCGCACCTTCAACAAGGTGATCGAGGTCAACCTGCTCGGCAGCGTCAACACCGCCCGGGCCTTCCTGCCCGCGCTGCGCGAGAGCCGGGGCCACTTCTTCCAGGTCGCGTCGCTGGCGGCGCTGACCGCCGCGCCGATGATGGCGGCCTACTGCGCCAGCAAGTCGGGCGTGGAGGCGTTCGCGCACAGCCTGCGCGCCGAGGTCGCCCATCACGGCGTGACCGTCGGGATCGGCTACCTGAGCTGGACCGACACCGAGATGGTGCGCGGCGCGGACCGCAACGCGGCGCTGCGCGAGATGCGGGCGGGCCTGCCGTTCCCCGCCAACCGCACCTACCCGCTCGGGCCCACGGTGGCGCGGCTGCTCGCCGGGATCGCCGCGCGCCGCCCGCACGTGTACGGGCAGGCGTGGCTGCCCGCCATGCAGGTGGTGCGGGCCGCGCTGCCCGCGACCGTCACCCGGCAGGCGCGCCGGATGATGCCCCGGCACGAGGCCGCCTGGCTGGCCGCCGGGGCGAGCAACGACCTGGTCGGCGCGGGCGGGGCGGCCGCCGCGCGGACCGGCGGCTGACCCCGCCCGCGGGCGCGCTCGCCGGAGCGTTGCAGTGACCTGACTCGCCCGCTGCGAACGCCCGTGAAGCGGTAGCGTTTTCCTGGTCCATTGACCACTATTGTTCGATCATCGTGTCGTCCGCGATCCGGCGGCCGACGCGAGGGACGACGCGAGGGCGGGAGTGGATGTGACCGGGACGGCCGGAGCGCCGGGAGGACCCGTGACGGCCGCATGGGCTCCCGGTGCGCTCGAGGGCGGTGGGCTCGGCCGTCTGCTGCTGGTCGAGGACGACGCGGGCGACGCCCTGCTGATCGAGGAGTTCCTGGCCGACAGCGGGCTGCGCGCCGAGCTCACCTGGGTGCGCTCGCTGGCGCAGGCCCGCGAGGTGCTGGCCGGCGGCGATTCGCCCGGCTGCGTGCTGCTGGACCTGCACCTGCCCGACGCCCAGGGCCTGGAGGGGCTGCACGCGATGCTGGCCGCCGCGCCCCGCGCGGCGGTGATCGTGCTGACCGGGCTGGCCGAGGAGGAGGCGGGCCTGACCGCCGTCGCGGTCGGCGCGCAGGACTACCTGGTGAAGGGGCAGCTGGAGCCCCAGTGGCTGGGCCGGGCCATCCGCTACGCCGCCCAGCGCAAGCAGGTGGCGCTGTCGGCGGCGGAGCTCCAGGCCGAACGGCTGCGCGCGGCCGAGAACGCCCGGCTGGAACGCGGCCTGCTCCCCCGCCCCCTCATCTCCAGCGACCGGCCCGACGTGGTGACCCGCTACCGTCCCGGCCGCGCGCACTCGCTGCTGGGCGGCGACTTCTTCGACGTGGTGGAGTCCGCCGACGGCGCGCTGCACGCGGTGATCGGTGACGTGGCCGGGCACGGCGCGGCCGAGGCCGCCATGGGGGTGTGCCTGCGGGTGGCCTGGCGGTCGTTCGTGCTGGCCGGGCTGAGCGGCGCGCGGCTGGTCGGGCTGCTGGAGGACCTGCTGCTGGCCGAACGCGACGACACCGAGGCGTTCGTCACCCTCACCAGCGTCACGCTGCCGCCGGAACGGGACCGCGCGCTGATCGTGCGGGCCGGGCATCCGGGGCTGCTGTGCTACGACTCGGCGGGCGGGGTCCACCTGGTGGAGCCGCCCGGCGGGATCGCCCTCGGCATGGTGCCGGGCCTCGGCGGCTGGTCCGAGGAGGAGGTGCCGCTGCCTCCGGGCGGCGGCCTGGTGCTGTTCACCGACGGGCTGTTCGAGGGCCGGACCGGTCCGGACGGCGAGCGGCTGGACCTGACCGGGCTGCTGGGGCTGGCGCGCGCCGCCGCCGGGCCCGGCATGGACTCCGAGGCGTTCGTGGACGCGCTGGTGGACGGGGCCGAGGCCGCCTCGGCCGACCACGACGGCCTGGAGGACGACGTCGCCGTGATCCATCTGGGCTGGCGCCGGCCCTGACCGCCGCCGGGCCCGGGGAGGGGTCCGGATCAGGGGCGCAGTTCGGCGATCAGGCGCGCCCACCGCGGGCCGATGCGGTCCAGACGGTATTCCTCGGCGGTGCGCAGCGCGCGTTCGCCGAGGCGGTCCCGCAGGTCCGCGTCGCCCATCACCCGGCGCAGCGCCGCCGTGAGCGCGGCCACGTCCTCGGCGGGCACCAGCAGCCCGTCCTCGCCATCGGTGATCATCTCGGCGGGGCCGGTGGGGCAGTCGAACGCCACCACCGGCAGCCCCTTGCTCATCGCCTCCAGCACCACCATCGGCATCCCCTCGAACCGCGAGGACAGCACGTAGACGGCGGCCCGTTCCATCTCCGCGCCCAGTTTCGCGGTGCGCCCGCCCACCTCGGCCCGTCCGGCCAGCCCCCGGTCGGCGACGCGTTTGCGCAGCTGGTCGCGCATCGGCCCGGCGCCGAAGATGCGCAGCGTCCAGTCCGGGTACTCGGCCGCCAGCGGCGCGTAGGCGTCCAGCAGCAGGTCGAACCCCTTCTGCCGGGTGTAGCGCCCGGCGGCCAGCAGCACCTTGTGCTCGCGCCGGGACGGGCCGCCGCCGAGCTCGGGCAGCGCGTTGGGCACGACCTCCAGCCGGGTGGGCGCCCCGGCCAGGGCGGCGGCGTACTCGGCGCGGGTGCGTTCGGTCAGCACCGCCAGCAGCGCCAGCCGCCGGTAGGCGCGCTCCAGCCGGCGGCGCAGCGCGGGCCGGTAGGAGGCCAGGTTCATGTGGTCCTGCCCGACCGCCGCCGTGCCGCGCGGCGCCAGCTCGGCGACCAGCAGGTTGAGCGAGGGCCGGGTGCCGATCACCACGTCCGGGGGCCGCCGCCACAGCGCGCGCAGCAGCAGCAGGTCGGCGCGCAGGTTCATGGAGCGGAACGAGGCGTCGTCGACCGGGGTCAGCAGGCTCGGCACCCGGGCCAGCAGCCGCCCCGTCCGGCCGGCCGGCGGGGTCAGCCGGTCGTCGGCGACGACGATCCGGACGCCGTCGGCCACCGGGAAGAACGGGGTGGCGCGGCGGTTCAGCACGCTGACGATCTCCACGTCGTGCTCGCGGGCCAGGTGACCGCTCAGGTTGAGCACGGTGCGGATGGTGCCGCCGCTGCCGTGGGCGTGCTGGAGCAGGAACCGCACGCGCGGGCGGTCCCCGCGGCGGGGAGCGGGGCGCAGCAGCGCCACCGGCCGCAGCGCCCACAGCGCGGTCCGCCGCAACGCGTAGTGGGCCGGTCTCAGTCCTCGCCGCGTCAGGCGGCGCGCGCTCCCCTGCGTATCCATGATGTGCCCGTTCCCCGGGGAACGGGGTCTTCCCCGGGGGCGCCGTGGAAAAATCCGGTCAGCCGGTGGTGACGGTGCGGTCCAGCGCGCTGCCCTTCACCCACTTGGACCAGGGCATCTGGTAGTAGCTCCAGCCGTTGTTCCACGCCAGGCCGCGCTTGCTGCCGGTGATCACGACCACGTCACCGCGGTTGGTGACGCCGTAGTACCAGGCGGCGATGGGCGGCGGCATGTTGACGCAGCCGTGGCTGGCGTTGACGCGGCCGAACGCCCAGTAGCGGTCGGGGCTGGCGTGCAGGTACTCGCCCGAGTCGGAGATGCGCACCGCGTGCGGCAGCTTCAGGTCGTAGTACTCGGGGTGCTTCTTGTCGGTGACGCCCATCCACGCCGACGTCATCCGCTCGACCAGGTGCTTGCTCATGGTCAGGTGGATGCCGCTGGTGGTCAGGTAGGTGTCGACGCCGTTGCGGACCCGGCCGCCCTTGCCGGCACTGATCTTCCACTGCTTGCGGACCTTGCCGTTGACCTTCATCACGGCCCGCTTGGTCTTGGTGCTGACCGTGGTGATCTGCGAGTTGCCGATCTTGAAGGAGCGGGTGAAGTCGTTGGTGCCGTAGACCTTCGCGCCGGCCTTCACCCCGGCCAGCTTCGCCTTGAGGCTGACCCGCTGGTTGGGCTTCCAGTACTGGCCGTTCTGCGTCCGGAAGATCACCTGGGTGTCGCTCACCCAGTACCAGGCGCCGACGGCGGGCTTGGTGGACCTCACCTCCAGCGCCTGCTCGACGGCCTTGCGGTCGCCCACGGCGCGGTTGAACGTCACCATGATCGGCATCCCGACGCCGACGGTCTCGCCCGCGCTGGGCGTCACGTCGGTGACGGCCAGGGGGTTCGCGGCCTTGAGCGTGGAGAACCTGGCGGTGACCGTGGTCGTCTTGCCCTTGGGGCTGCGGGCGACCGCGTTCACCTGGTAGCTCGAACCGGGCTTGAGGGTCCGCGACTTCCACCCGGTCTTGTCGTTCGCCATCGCGCCCTCGACGGGCTTGCCGCCCCGCGTGACCGTGACCTGCTCCAGGGTTCCGCCGGTCACGGTGACCTGGACGCCCACCTCCGGCTTGGCCTTGCCGTCGCCGTTGCCGGGCGTGACGGTCACCTGTGGCGCACCCGCCTCGCCGTTGCCGCCGACGGTGACGCCGCCACCGTCCCCGTCACCCGAGCACGCGGTCGTCAGGAGCAGTACCGCTCCCGCCATGCCCGCACTCGCCCGCACCCCAGCGGCAAGCCTTCGCTGCACCGTGGACCTCCCCAGACCCCGCCTTGTCTGGGAGACATTAGCGACAAAAGTCGTTGCGCATGTCACTACTTGGGCATTTGCCCAGACTCCGAGATCAAAGCGTTGCAAGGACGCCCCGGAACGGCGCGCGGCCCGCCGCCCCGCGGTGGGGCGGCGGGCCGCGCGGCGGTCCGGACGGGGGCGTCAGTTGCCGGCGGCCCCCGTGGTGGGGGCGCCCGTGGTGGGCGCGGTGGGGGTGCCCGCGGCGGTCTGGTCCTTCAGGGCGCTGCCCTTCTTCCACTGGGAGAAGGGCAGCTGCCAGAAGCCCCAGCCGTTGTTCCACTCGACCTCGCGGGAGGTGCCGGTCAGCTTCAGCACGTCGCCGCGCTGCATGATGTCGTAGTACCACTTGGCGTTGGCCGGGCTCAGGTTGAGGCAGCCGTGGCTGACGTTCGCCGAGCCCTGGGAGCCGACCGACCAGGGGGCCGAGTGGGTGAACTCGCCGCTGTTGGAGAACCGGACGGCCCACTGCACGACGGTCTTGTAGTAGCCGGGGTCGCCCTCCTTGCGGCCGGGCGAGACCATGGTGACCGGGCTGGCCTTCTCCATCAGCAGGTGCACGCCGCTGGTGGTGGTGTACTCGCGCGTGGTGCCGTTGCCCGCGCTGAACGGGATGGTGCGCAGCTTCTTGCCGTCCCGGCGGACCGTCATGTGGTGGCCGTTGATGTTGCCGGTGGCGATCTGCGCGGCGCCGATGTTCAGCGTCGCCTCGGCGTCCTTGGCGCCGTAGACGCCGCCGCCCGCGTTCACACCGGCCAGGGCGGCGTTGAAGCGCACCTTCTGGTGCGCCTTCCAGTAGGTCCTGGTGCGGTAGATGACCTGCTGGGAGTCGATCCAGCGCCAGGCGCCCTCGACCGGGTGGTCGGGGGTGACCTTCAGCGCCCGCTCCACGGCGGCCCGGTCGGTGACGGGCCGGTTGAAGCGCACGAAGATCGGCATGCCGACGCCGACCTCCTCGCCCTTCTGGTTCGGCGTGATGTCGGTGATCGTCAGCGTCTTGGACGGCCGGAGCGTCTTGAACGTGCTGGTCACCGTGTTGACCTTGCCGTCCAGACGGGCCTGCGCGGTGACGGTGTAGGACGTCCCGGGGGCCAGCGTGCGGTCCGAGCGCCACGACTTCTTGTCGGCCGACAACTGGCCGGTGACCGTCACGCCCTTGCCCTGGACGGTGACGCCCTCCAGGGTGCCCTCGCCGGCCCGCACCTCGATCGGCGCGTCCGGCTTCACCTTGTCGGTGCCGTTGCCGGGCGTGATCGTCACCGTGTTCTTGTCGGCCGCCGACAGCTCGCCCGACCCCTTGTCTCCTCCGCCGCTGCACGCGGTCGCCAGCATCAGCACCGCGCCCGCGCCGCCGGTCACCGCAAGCCCGACACGACCCTTGAAAGCCACAAACTCTCCCATATACCCAGATTCACCCCGTGCGCCGTGAATCTATCCGAGAAAGAGAGACGCCCCAAAAGCCGCAGAAGTTCGCTCCTGCCGCAAGAAAGATCAGGACGGGGTCAGGCCGTGACCGCGTTCACCTGGTGGAGGCAGCGGCGGAAGCCCCAGACCGACACCGCCACCGCCGCCGCGCCCAGCGCGGCGACCAGGCCGGTGCGCACCCACAGGTACACGCCGATCGACTGGTGGAACAGCATCCAGAGGCTGACGGCGGCGTTGACGAAGAAGACCAGCGCCCACAGCAGCGAGATGCGCCGGAAGAAGCGCCGGACGCGGGCGTGCCGCAGGAACGCCTCGGGCATCGGCACCATGTCGGTGGCCACCTTCTGGGCGAGCGGCCGGCCGAGCGGCACCGAGGCCAGGAACGAGACCGCCACCATCAGCGTGCCGAGGGTCGGCTGGAGGAAGTAGAGGACCGCGCTGTGGGTGAACGCCGCCAGCCCGGCGCGGGCCGTGACGCCGAGCCCGGCCAGCAGCAGCATCGCCGAAACCCCGTGCCCGCGCAGCCAGCGCCAGGCGATGCCGCCGTAGACCCAGGCGACGGCGGCGACCAGCGCGCCGTTCAGGCCGAGCAGCGCGAACGCGGCGTAGAAGACCGCGACCGGGGCGATGACGCCCTCGACGAAGCGGGGCAGCGCGTGCCGGAGCATGGCCGTCAGCCGGGGCAGTTCGAACGCGCCGTGCCCCGCGCGGTCGGCGGGGACGGCGGCGGGAACCGCCGCGGGCGTGGTGACGGGCATGCCGGCGGGCGTGCCCGCGGGCATGGTGACGAGCGTGGTGGAGGGTGATTGCATCGAGCGCTGTGCCCCCGCGTCGGTGCTTCGGCGGCCGCGCCGCCCCGGAGAGGTCAGGACCCGCCCCACGGTACGTCATGATCTGCCCCTCTTCTCGCCGGTTCGGCGAGGTCGGCCGCGCCGCCCCCTCTTGACCTTATTAGATCCATTGTTAATAGTTCGGGGGGACGACGGGTCTCGACGAGGAGGCGCACATGAGCCAGGCCCACCCCCCGGAGCCGGACGACCCCGGGTCTCCCCAGGACATGCTCAACGCCGTCGGCACGCCGGGCGAGCTGCGGCAACTGCTGAACGCCGAGGGCGTCGACGACAAGGTCATCGAACAGTTCGTCGCCGAGATCGGGGTGGACCCCGTCCTCGACCGGATCTTCGGCCTGATGGGGACCCGGCTGGTGCCCGAGAAGGCGGGCGGGGACGGGGGCGTCGTCCAGTGGGAGATCAAGACGCCCGAGGACCGGAGGACCTACCAGCTGGTGATCGCCGACGGCAGGGCCGAGGGCCGCCGGGGCGCGCCCGACAAGCCCCGGGTCACCCTCCGGATGTCGCTGCCCAACCTGCTGCGGCTGTGCGCGGGCGAGCTGAACGGCGTCACCGCCGTCATGACCGGCAAGATCAAGATCTCCGGCGACATGATGTTCGCCGCCAAAATGCAAAGCTGGTTCGACTACGGCTGAGGGGACGCGGGCGGCCGTCCCCGCCGGGGGTGGGCCGCCCGCGCCGCGTCCGCGGCCGGGCGATCTTGATTCCGGCGATCTCCGCAAACATGCGACTACAAACAGATACTGATTGATTACGCACGGGGATGATCGAGGTGGTCCTATCGGGCATCGAAGGAGGAATCATGATCAAGTCCCTCGGCCGCGTGGCGGCCGTCGCAGCCCTGGCCACCGTGAGCGTGGCGCCGCTGGCGGGCACGGCCACGGCCCAGGCGCCGGAGCGCGCCACGGTCGCCCAGGCTTCCGCCGCGTCGCATCCCTGCTACTGGAAGCCCTGGCACCCCTACTGCTACCACCACCATCACGGTCTTCTCGACCTCCATCTCGGGTTGCTGTAGAGACGGGGATCGCAACCGCGATGACGACGGCCCGCCCCCTTCCGACGGGGGGCGGGCCGCCTCGCGTGTCCCTCCAAGGGCCGGTCAGGGCCGGTCAGGGCCCGTCCGCTCGTGGCCGGTCGCCGGGCGGCGCGGGCCAGGCGTCCCGCGCCGCCGTGTAGATCGCGCGCAGCGTCACCGCCACCGAGGGCCGCCGCACGCTCGCGGCCCGGGTCACGGCGTACACCTCGCGCGCCAGGGTGCAGCCGGGGATGGCGCGCACCACCAGGCCGTGGTCACCGGCGGCCAGCGCCAGCGCGGGCACGGCCGTGATGCCGATGCCGCGCGCCACCAGGCTGAGGATGGTGTGCAGGCCCTCGAACTCCCACGGCATGTTCCGCGCCCCGCCGACGGTCTCCAGCAGCCGTTCCACCGCCTGCCGGGAGGACTCGCCCGGCGGGGCCGCCATCCACGGCTCGTCCCGCAGCTCGCGCAGGTCCACCGGCCGCTCCGGGTCGGCCAGCCGGTGGTCCCCGGGGACGACCAGCACCACCGGATCGCGGCGCAGCCGGAACAGCTCCAGCGTCGCCGGGATCCTCTCCGGCAGGTTGCCCGACCAGTCGTCGACCAGCGCGATGTCCACCTCCCCACCGCTGACCTGCCGTATCCCGTCGCCGGGACGGGTCTGCCGCAGCACGAACGTCAGCTCCGGGTGGTCGGCCAGGCTCTGCACCAGCACCGGGGCGAACGCCACCGCGGCGGTCGGGAACGCGGTCACCACCACCCGGCCGCTCGGCATGTCGGCCTGCGCCGACAGCTCGGTCTCGGCCGCCTCCACCAGGGTGAGGATCTCCTCGGCGCGGTCGACCAGGCGGCGTCCGGCGTCGGTGAGCTCGGCGCTGCGGGCCGTGCGGTCCAGCAGCGGCACCCCCGCCTCCCGTTCCAGCGCCGCCAGTTGCTGGGACACCGCCGAGGGCGTGTAGCCCAGCGCGGACGCCGTGGCGGCGATGCTCCCCCGGCGGGCGAACTCGCACAGTAAACGCAGCCGACGCACCTCAAGCATAAGAACAGCTTACGGTCGGCATCGATCAGACTCGCTTGTGATGATGCTTCTGCGGGGTAAAGCATGGAGCGAACCCGGCCGGGTCACTGACGGAATCGCCGTCGCCACCCAACGTCATAAGCCGCGGCGTCGTCCTCGTACGGCGCCGTTCGTCCCAGGAGCGTTCCATGCCCATCGACCCGCGTCCGGTTCCCCTGTCGCCCACCCTCGCCGTGAACGAGGCCATCGTCCGTAAGCGAAGAGAGGGGGTCCCCGTGCTCCCGCTCGGCTTCGGGGAGGCGGGCGTCCCCATCCATCCGGCCCTGGTCCGCGAGCTGTCCGCCGCCGCCGGCCGGGGCGCCTACGGCCCGGTGGCCGGTTCCGCCGCCCTGCGCGCCGCCGCCGCCGGGTACTGGAGCCGCCGCGGCCTGCCGACCGACCCCGAGACCGTGGTCTGCGGCCCGGGGAGCAAGGCGCTGCTGTTCGGCCTGCTGCTGGCGGTCGGCGGGCGGGTCGCCGTCCCCTCCCCCTCCTGGGTGAGCTACGCGGCCCAGGCGACGCTGGCCGGCCACGCGCCGGCGCTGGTGGCCACGCCGCCCGGCGAGGGCGGCGTCCCCAGCGCCGCGCTGCTGGCCGACGCGGTCGTGCGGGCCCGCGCCGAGGGCCGTCCCATCCGGGCCGTGGTGGTGACGCTTCCGGACAACCCGACCGGCACCCTGGCGTCGGAGGAGACCGTCCGCAAGCTGTGCGGGGTCGCCCGCGACCACGACCTGCTGATCATCTCGGACGAGATCTACGGCGACCTGGTGCACGACCCGGCCCGCCGGGTCTTCTCCCCGGCCCGGGTGGCCCCCGAGCGCACCGTCGTCACCACCGCGCTGAGCAAGCACCTGGCGGCGGGCGGCTGGCGGCTGGGGGTGGCGCGGCTGCCGGAGGGGCCGTTCGGGCGGGCGCTGCGCGCCAGCCTGGTCGGGCTGGCCAGCGAGATCTGGTCGGCGTCCCCGGCCCCGATGCAGCACGCCGCCGCCTACGCCTTCGGCGAGCCCCCGGAGCTGGTCGCGCACGTGGAGCGCAGCCGCCGCCTGCACGCGGCCGTCACCGGCGCGGTCGCCGACCGGTTCGCCGCGGCGGGCGCGCGGGTGCGGCGGCCGGAGGCGGCGTTCTACGTCTACCCGGACCTGGAGCCGCTGCGGGACCGGCTGCGGGCGGCGCACGGCGTCACGACCGGCGCCGAGCTGACCGGGCTGCTGCTGGAACGTTACGGGGTCGGTGTCCTGCCCGCCTCGGCGTTCGGCGAGGCGGACGGCGTCCTGCGTGTGCGCGTCGCGCCGACGATGCTGTACGGGGACGACGACGACCGGCGGCTGGAGGCCCTGGGCTCCCCCGACCCGGTGTCGCTGCCGTGGATCGCCGGGGCGCTGGACCGCCTGTCGGGGGTCCTGGCCGACCTGACCGACCTGACCGACCTGGCCGCCCCGGCGCCGGGGCGGGCGTGTGGGGCGGGTCACCGGACCGGATCCGGCCACTCCCCCGTCGCGGCGGCGGCGTCCTGACGGTAATGCGCTGAGCGTCGCCCGCCGACGCGAAAGGCTCCGGCCGGTTTTCCACCGGCCGGAGCCTCATTCCGCGGGAAGCGGAGGAATCGCTTTCCGGCCGGTTCGCCGGCCGTTCGAGCCGTAGCCGGGAGTCGAACCCGGTTGTACAGGTTGGAAGCCTGTCGCCTCACCGCCAAGGCCTCTACGGCGTGGACCCGCAGGGACTCGAACCCTGATCCTCTCCTTGCAAGGGAGAGATGTTCCCCTTCACACCACAAGCCCGTCGTGTCCTCGCAGGAGTGGCAGGAATCGAACCTGCATTCCGCTGGTTTTGGAGACCAGCCGCCTATCCAGTGTGGCTCACTCCTTCGGCCCGGGTGCTTTTCCCGTAGGCCCTTTCGCCTTTCTTCGACGCCTCCCAGGATGCGCCGGTTCATGATCGGTCGCAACGTTTTTTCCGGTGGCCCCGCGTCACCCCCGCGGCACACCCCGTTCCCGCCCGTGACCGGGGGCGGGACGACCTCGGCGACTTCCGCCCAACCTGCGTTAAGCGTGGTGTAAGGTCCAACGTCGCACGGGCAAACGTCACAAAGCACCCGAGTGCCGACCAAGGGAGGTCGTGTCACGCTTCCCCGTGGTAAACCCAGAACAACGTCGCGACACCCGACGTGACCGTTACGTAAGAAGGCTAGGGGGCCCGCCATGAGGCACGCACGGGACGGGGCTGCCGCGGCCATGAACGCCGCCTCCCGGATCCTCGTCGCCCGCGGTAAGCACGAGCCTCAGGAGCTCGACAACCCGGACGTGGCCTGGGGGCAGCGCGCCCGTGACGGGGTGTGGGTCCCCACCAAGGACGGCCAGCGCATCCACGTCGGCATCGACGTCGCCGCCGGGGACACCGTCCACCAGGTGCTGCGGCCGACGCTGCGCGTGCTGGTGGGGGTGGACGTCGACACCGACATCGTCGCCCAGACCACCGCCAGCGGCATCCGGCTGCTGACCGTGGTGCACGGCCCCGACGCGCCGGCGGAGTTCCGCTTCCCGGTCTCGCTGGCCGACGGGCTGGCGCTGGAGGCGATGCCGTCGGGCGGCTACGACGTGGTGCACCTGCGGTACGGGGCGACGGTCGGCCGGTTCTACAACCCCTGGGCGTGCGACTCGATGTTCCGTCAGGTGAAGGCGGACTACGCCCTGGAGGGGCAGACGGTCGTCATGCGGGTCCAGCACGAGGGCGCCTACTACCCCGTGGTGGCCGACCCGCACTACTCACGCTGATCGCCTTTCCCGCGCCCCGCGGTCAGGTCAGGGGCCGGACGAGCGACACCGGGCCCGCGAGGTCCAGCTCCCTGCCGATGGCCTGGTAGGTGTCACCGTCGATGCGTCCCTTCCCGTAGAGCTCCTTGAGCTTGGCGCGCTCGGCCTCGGCGAGGGCGGCGCGCACGCGCCGGCCGCCGGGCGGCTCGCCCTCCGCGTTCTCCTCGTCCTTGAAGTAACGCAGGCGTTCCAGCCGGAGTTCCATCATCTGGCGGAACGCCTCGGCGGTGCGTTCGTCCACCTCGGCGGCGTCGGCCATCGCGTCCAGCCGCGCCAGCGCGGCCCGCACCATGTCCTCGCGGGCCGACATCGCCGCGACGCGGCGGTCGCCGGCCTCCAGCAGGCCGAGGCGGCGCAGCAGCGGCGGCAGCGGCGGCGCCTGCCCGACCAGCGTGGCCAGCACGACCAGGGCGGCCAGCAGCACCAGCACGTCGCGGCCGGGTCCGGCGTCGCGGGGCAGCGACAGCGCGATCGCCAGCGTGATCGCGCCGCGCATCCCGGCCAGGCCCATCACGGTGCGCTCCCGGAACCCCAGGCCGCGCAGGTGGCGGCCGCCGGGCAGCAGCACCAGCAGCGGCCCGTGCCCCCACTGCCACAGCAGCCGGACCCCGACGGTCACGCCCGTGACGGCCAGGGCGGTCAGCAGCACGGTGCCCCAGGTGTAGGCGCCGAGGTCGCGCAGCACCTCCCGGATCTCCAGGCCCAGCAGCACGAACAGCGCCGACTCCAGCAGGAAGATCAGGATGCGCCAGAACAGCTGCCCGGCCACCCGGGAGGCGGGCTGCAGCACGCCCTCGCCGCGGGTGCCGAGGTGGAAGCCGGTCACGACGGTGGCCAGCACGCCCGAGGCGCCCAGGTTCTCGGCGGGCACGTAGGCCGCGTAGGGGATGATCAGCGAGACGATGACCTGGCTCATGGGGTCGGAGACCCGGCGCCGGACCCGGCGGGCCACCACGGCGACCAGCAGGCCGTAGACCACGCCGCCGACCACCACCTGCACGGCCCGCAGCACGCCGTGGCCGGGGCTGAACCCGCCGGTCATCGCCTCGACGGCCAGCCCGAACACCGTCAGCGCCACCCCGTCGTTGATGAGGCTCTCGCCCTCCAGGATGGTGACCATGCGGCGCGGCGCGCCCAGGCGCTTCAGCACCGAGGTGGCGGCGACCGCGTCGGTCGGGGCGACGGCCGCGCCGAACGCGATGGCGGCGGCCCAGCCGACCGAGGGCAGCAGCGCGTAGGCGGTCCCGGCGACCGCCAGGGTCGTCACCGCGGTCAGCCCGAACGCCATCGCGAAGATCGGCACCGCGTCCGCGCGGGCCTCGCGCGGGGAGGTGAAGAACGCCGCGTGGTAGATCAGCGGCGGCAGGAAGCCCAGCAGCACCAGGTCCGGCGAGATCTCCACCGCGGGCAGCGCGGGCACGAACCCGGCGGCCATGCCGAGCACGACCAGCCAGATGGCGTCGGGAACGCCGCCCCGCGCGGCCAGCGTCCGGGCGAGCAGCACCACCACCGCGACCACCAGCAGGACGACGAACAGGCGTTCAGGCTCCACCCCATGATCGTTTCCAGCGGGACCGGGGGGTACACGCGGCGGCTCGGGCCGCCGTAGGGTGAGAGGTGGTCCGCGCGAGACTGGAGCCACCTGTGATCTTCACGCATGACACCGAGTACGCGCTCGGCACCGTCGTCGATCTGATCAACACCGGCCCCGCCGCGGCGGGGACCGAACTGCTCGGCGACCTGGCGGCGCTGCGGGCGTTCGTGCGCCGCAACCGGTTCAGCGACGTGGGCGACCTGACCGGGGCGGACCTGGCGCGGGTGCGCGGGCTGCGCGAGCGGTTCCACGCGGTGTTCCGGGCCGAGGACGTGCCGGCCGCCGTCCGGCTGATCAACGAGGTCGTCGCCGAGGTCCGCGCCCGGCCCCACCTGACCGACCACGACGGCTACGACTGGCACGTGCACTTCTTCGCGCCGGGCGCGCCGATGGGCGAGCACCTGGCGGCCGACTGCGGGATGGCGCTGGCCTACGTGGTGTCGGCCGGGGAGCTGGACCGGCTGCGCACCTGCGCCGCCCCGGACTGCGAACGGGTGCTGGTGGACCTGTCGCGCAACCGGTGCCGCCGGTACTGCGACAGCCGCACCTGCGGCAACCGCATGCATGTGGCGGCCTACCGGGCGCGCCGCCGCGAGGCCGAGCCGAAGGCGGTCGGCTCCACCGAGCACTGAGCCCGGACACCGGCCCCGACCCGGGTCTGAGCACCGGAAGGCCGGAACAGAAGCAAATTCGGTGGAAAGTCGCCCCTGTCTCGTCAGTGGCGCTCCAGGGTCGCTAACCTCATGGTTCACGCTCGTCGTGGTCCACCCCGCCGAGCCGCAACGTCTGACCTATTTCAGCCTTGGAGGATCCGCTGTCCAGGCGAGCACTCATCACCGGCATCACCGGGCAGGACGGCTCTTACCTCGCCGAGCATCTGCTCGCCGAGGGGTATGAGGTCTGGGGCCTGGTACGGGGTCAGGCCAATCCGCACGTGTCGCGGCTGCGCAAGCACATCGGCGACGTCCGGATCACCACCGGTGACCTGCTGGACCAGGGCAGCCTGATCTCGGCGGTGGAGCGGGTGCGGCCCGACGAGGTCTACAACCTCGGGGCGATCTCCTATGTGCCGATGTCGTGGCAGCAGGCGGAGCTGACCGCCGAGGTCACCGGCATGGGCGTGCTGCGGATGCTGGAGGCGATCCGCGTGGTGTCGGGCATCAGCCAGTCGCGCACGCCGGGCGGCGAGCAGATCCGCTTCTACCAGGCCTCCTCGTCGGAGATGTTCGGGATGGTCCGGGAGACCCCGCAGAACGAGCGGACCCCGTTCCACCCGCGCAGCCCCTACGGCGTCGCCAAGACCTACGGGCACTACATCACCCAGAACTACCGCGAGTCCTACGGGATGTTCGCGGTCAGCGGGATCCTGTTCAACCACGAGTCGCCCCGCCGGGGCGCGGAGTTCGTCACCCGCAAGGTGACGCTCGGCGCGGCCCGCATCAAGCTGGGGCTGGCCTCCGAGCTGCGGATGGGCAACCTGGAGGCCCGCCGCGACTGGGGTTACGCCGGGGACTACGCGCGCGCCATGCGGATGATGCTGGCGCAGGAGGCGCCCGAGGACTACGTCATCGGCACCGGCAAGATCCACTCGGTGCGGGACCTGGTGGAGTTCGCCTTCCGCACCGTGGGCCTCGACTGGCAGGACCACGTGGTGCTGGACGACCGCTACACCCGGCCCGCCGAGGTGGACCTGCTGTGCGCCGACCCCAAGAAGGCGCGCGAGCAGCTCGGGTGGGAGCCGCGCGTCACCTTCGAGGAGCTGGTGACGAGGATGGTCGAGTCGGACCTGAGGCTGCTCAGCGGGTCGGCGCGGCCGGAGGACGAGCCGTTCAGTCCCGACCACTGGTGACGGCCGGGGGCGTGCGATCATGCTGTCATGGCTACATGTGACCATGTGAAGGACCTCCCCGACGCCGCCCCGGAACCGCGCACGCCGCGGGGTTGCGAGGAGTGCCTTCGGGACGGCACCCGCTGGGTGCACCTGCGGTTGTGCCTGACGTGCGGGCACGTGGGGTGCTGTGACTCCTCGCCGCAACGGCACGCCACCCGCCACTTCCACGACAGCCGCCGGGAGGATCCCGCGCACGCGGTCGTCCGGTCGTTCGAGCCGGGCGAGGACTGGCGCTGGTGCTTCGTCGACGAAATGATCGTCTGATGGCCCAGGTGCGGCTGGGCACCCCCGCCGGCCGGTGGATCCTGCTGGCCACCGTGCTGGGCTCCAGCGTGGCGATGCTCGACGCGACCGTGGTGAACGTGGCGCTGCCGAGGCTGGCCGACGAGCTGGGCGCCGACATGGCCGGGTTGCAGTGGACGGTCAACGCCTACACGCTGGCGCTGGCCGGGCTGATCCTGCTCGGCGGCGCGCTGGGCGACCGGTACGGGCGGCGCCGGGTGTTCGTGATCGGCGTGGTGTGGTTCGCGGTGGCGTCGCTGCTGTGCGGGCTGGCGCAGAACGTGCCGATGCTGGTGGCGGCCCGCGCGTTGCAGGGCGTGGGCGGGGCGCTGCTGACCCCCGGCTCACTGGCGATCATCCAGGCGTCGTTCGCGCCCGACGACCGGCCGCGCGCGGTCGGGGCCTGGTCGGGGCTGGGCGGCGTGGCGGGCGCGATCGGGCCGTTCGCCGGGGGCTGGCTGGTGGAGGCGGCGGGCTGGCGCTGGGTGTTCCTGCTGAACCTGCCGCTGGCGGCGGTCGTGGTGCTGGTGGCGGTGCGGCACGTGCCCGAGAGCGTCGACCCCGGTACGCACGGCCGGTTCGACGTGCTGGGGGCGGTGCTGGCGGCGACCACGCTGGCCGGGACGACCTACGCGCTCACCGAGGGGCCCGCGAGCGGGTTCGGCGCGGCCGTGGTGGCGGCGACGGCCGTGGGGCTGCTGTCGGCGGTGGCGTTCTGGTGGGTGGAACGGTCCCGGGGCCGCGCGGACGGAACGCGTGACCGGACGCGCGCGGACGGCCGGGAGATCCCGCCGATGCTGCCGCTGGGCCTGTTCGGGTCGCGGCAGTTCTCGGCGGTCAACGCGGTGACGTTCCTGGTCTACGGCGGCATGAGCGTGATGTTCTTCCTGCTGGTGCTGGACCTCCAGGTGGTGGCCGGGTTCTCGCCGGTCGCGGCCGGCACGGCGCTGCTGCCGGTGACGGTGCTGATGCTGCTGCTGTCCTCGCGCGCCGGGGCGCTGGCGCAGCGGATCGGGCCCCGGCGGCCGATGGCGGTGGGGCTGCTGGTGGCGGCGGCCGGGATGCTGATGGCGAGCCGGTTCGGGCCCGACACCTCCTACGTGCGGGACGTGCTGCCCGCGGCGGTCGTGTTCGGGCTGGGCCTGTCGGCGATGGTCGCGCCACTGACCGCGACGGTGCTGGCGTCGGCCGACGAGCGGCACGCCGGGATCGCCAGCGGCGTCAACAACGCGGTCGCGCGGGCGGCGGGCCTGCTGGCGGTCGCGGCGGTCCCGCCGCTGGCGGGGCTGACCGGCGACGCCTACCGGGATCCCGGGCGGTTCGCCGACGGCTACCGGATGGCGTTGACGGTGTGCGCGGTGCTGCTGGTGGCGGGGGCGGCGCTGACGTTCGCCGCCGTGCGCGACGACGTGCTGCGCGCCGCCCCCGCCGAGAAGGAGCCGCAGTGCCGCAGCCACTGCGCGGTCGGGGCCCCTCCGCTGGAGCCCGCCCGGGCTAGCGCGTCGGGAGGGGCGCCGCCGACGGGTGCGTCCAGTCCCCGTCCAGCGGGGTGACCGAGACGTAGTCCTGGGCGAGGGCGGTGGTGTCGGCGTTGCGGACCGGCTCGGGCTCGCTGGAGATCCGCCCGCCGATCACGTACTGCCCGTCGCCCGCCGGGGTGTAGGTCAGGGTGAACTGCGCGGTCCTGCCGAGGCGGGTGTGCCTGGTGCCCCTGGGCCCCGCCTCGGTGATCGGGTAGTTGACGTTCAGGGCGGTGCCGGGCGGCAGCACCGCCCGCCCGCCCGACGCGCGCCGCAGCCTGGCGATGAGGTCGGCGGTGTACCGCGCGGTGGCCGGGAACGTCCGGAGCGTCGCCTCGTTCCCGGCCCTCGGGTCGTACTCGGTGCTGACGGCGATGGCGGGGATCCCGCGCTCCAGCGCGGTGATCGCCGCGCCGACGGTGCCGGAGTGGTTGGCGACCGTGCCGGTGTTCTGGCCGAAGTTGGTGCCCGACACCACCAGGTCGGGCGCGCGGTCGGCGAACACCACGGCCAGGGCGAAGTAGACGCTGTCGGCGGGGGTGCCGCCGACCGACCAGACGCCGGGCGACTCCTGCCGGGCGGCCAGCCGCGCGCCGAGGGCGGCGGTGATCGCGGCGCTCCGGCCGGACTGGTCGGTGGCGGGCGCGACGACGGTGACCCGGTGCCCGGCGTCGGTGAGGGCCTGCCGGACGGCGGCCAGGCCGGGCGCCCGGTAGCCGTCGTCGTTGGTGAGCAGGATGTTCAGCGGGGCGGGGGCGCGGTGCCGGGGCGCGGCCGTCCCGGCGGACGCGGTCTCGGCGGACGCGGTGGCGGGCGCGGCCAGGGCGAGGGCGGGCAGCGCGGCCAGGGCCAGGACGGTCCGGGGACGGGGGCCGGCTCGTGTCATGGGACACCTCACGGGGGCTGGGCCCGGCGGCCGGTGGGGGCCGGTGCGCCGGGCCGGTGAGCGTTGCCTGCAAATCTCCGGGCCTATTCCGGCTATGTCCAAGACCGGATCGGTTCGTTGTCATACGGTCAGGGCATGAATCTGCGGCAGCTCCGCTACGTCGTGGCCACCGCCGACCACGGCACGATGACATCGGCGGCCCAGGCGCTGTACGTCGCCCAGCCCGCGCTGTCGCGGGCGGTCCGCGAGCTGGAACGCGAGCTCGGCGTGGAGCTGTTCGCCCGTTCGGGGCGGGGCGTGGTGCTCACCGCGGTCGGCGAGCAGGTGGTCCGCCAGGCGCGGGTGGCGCTGGACGCGGTCGACGCGATCGAGGGCCTGTCGGTGGCGCGGGCCAACGGCCGCGGCGGTGAGCTGCGCATCGCCACCACCTCCTCCCTGGAGCCGGAGCTCACCGGCCGGCTCATCCCCCGCTTCGCCCGCGACCAGCCCGCGGTGCGGGTGCGGGTGGTGCGCTGCGACGGCCGCGACCACGTCGCCGCCGCGCTGCGCGCGGGCCGCGCCGACCTGGCGCTGACCGACCTGCCGGTGCCCGGCGACCTGGCGGCCCACCCCTTCGAGCAGCGCGAGGTCGTGCTGATCTCGCCGCCGGCGCTGAAGCTGCGCGACCCGGTGCCGCTGACGGCGCTGGACGGGATGCGGCTGGTGCTGCCGGCGCGCGGCAGCGCCCGCCGCGCCGAGATCGACGCGATGCTGGACCGGGTCGGGGCGCGGGTGGTCCCGGCCGTGGAGTCCGACGAGCGCGGCTCCTGGCTGGGCTGGGTGCGCGCCGGGATGGGCTCGCTGGTGTGGTACCGCAACCAGATCGACGACGCCGAGGGGCTGGTGGTGCGGTCGTTCATGCCACCGATCACCCGGATGATCGGGCTGGTGCACCCGCACCGGCACCTGCCCCCGGTGGCGCGCGACTTCCTGGCGTTCGCCAAGGAGACGGCCCGGGAGACGCGGGAACGCAAACCGCACTGAACGCCTCGCCCCGTCCATCTGCCATGATCGGTTTCGTGGGAGCGACACACGCGTTGTGGCTGTTGGCGGTACCCGTCTGCGCGCTGGGGGTGGCCGCGCTGGCCCGCCGGTACGCGATCTCGGCACCGCTGGCGCTGGTGGTCGCCGGACTGCTGGTGTCCCTGGTGCCGGGGGTGCCGGAGTTCAGGCTCGACCCCGAGTTCGTGCTGTTCGTGTTCCTGCCGCCGCTGCTGTTCTCGGCGGCGTGGCAGAGCTCCTACTACGACCTGCGGGAGAACCGCCGGCCGATCGGGCTGCTGTCGGTCGGGCTGGTGCTGTTCACCACCCTGGCGGTCGGGTACACGGCGCACCTGCTGGTCCCGGACCTGCCGCTGGCGGCGGCGCTGGCGCTGGGCGCGATCGTGGCGCCGCCGGACGCGGTCGCCGCCGTCAGCGTCGCCCAGCGCCTGGGGCTGCCCCGGCGGGTGGTGACGATCCTGGTCGGCGAGAGCCTGTTCAACGACGCCACCGCGCTGACGGCGTTCCGGGTGGCGCTGGCGGCGGCGGTCGGCGCGGGCTTCACCCTGGCCGACGGGATGGGGCGGTTCCTGTTCGCGGCCGGGGTCGGCGCGGCGGTGGGGCTGCTGCTGGGGCCGCCGCTGCACTGGCTGCGGACCCGGCTGAACGACCCGCTGGCGGAGAACTCGGTGGTGGTCGTGGCGCCGTTCGCCGCCTACCTGACGGCCGAGGCGGTGCACGCCTCCGGAGTGATCGCGGTGGTGGTGAGCGGGCTGTACCTGGGACACCGCTTCACCGAGTCGCCCGCGGTGAGCCGGCTGATCGGCCACTCCTTCTGGAAGGTCATGGTCTTCCTGCTGGAGTCGGTGGTGTTCCTGCTGATCGGGCTCCAGCTCCCGTCGGTGCTGAAGGGGTTGTCCGGGTACGGGTGGGGCTCGCTGACCTGGTGGGCGCTGGCGGTGTTCGCGGTGACGGTCGTCGCCCGGTTCGTGTGGGTGTTCACGGGGTACCTGCCGTTCCGGCTGACGCCCGCGGGGCGCCGCCGTCCCCGGACGCTCGACTGGCGCGCCAAGATCGTGGTGTCGTGGGCGGGCATGCGCGGGGTGGTGTCGCTGGCGGCGGCGTTCGCGGTGCCGGCCACCGTCGCGGGCGGCGCGCCGTTCCCCGGCCGCGACCTGATCGTCTTCCTGACGTTCACCACGGTGCTGGGCACCCTGCTGGTGCAGGGGCTGACGTTCCCGCCGCTGATCCGGTGGCTGGGCGTGGCCGCCGAGCGGGAACGCTACGAGGACAGCGTGGCCGAGGCGGGCGCCCAGCACGCCGCCGCCAACGCGGCGATGGCGCGGCTGGAGGAGCTGGCCGCCGACACCGGCGACATGCTGGACCCGACGGTGGTCGAGCGGCTGCGGGCGATGGCCGAGCACCGGCAGCTGCGGGCGTGGGAACGGCTGGGCGGCGGCACCGGCCCGGAGGGCGAGGAGGTGCCGACCGCCGTCTACCGGCGGCTGCGCCGGGAGATGCTGGCCGCCGAACGCGCGACGCTGGTGCGGATGCGGAACGAGCGCCGCATCGACGACGAGGTCCTCCAGCGGATGCTGCACGAACTGGACCTGGAGGAGGCCGCGCTCAACCGCGACTAGCCGGTGCTCCCAGCCCTGGCCTGCGGCCGGGGTCTACCCTGAAACAGGTCTTGCTCCCCGTCTCGCGAAGGGTGGTCACGTGTCGTCCCCAGCGCCTCCCGGGGGCCGCCCGCGGGCGATCGCGGCGTTGCTGCTCTGGCCGGTCTTCTGCATGCTGATCTTCTTCGGCCTGCTCATGGTCCTCGTCGGCGTCCAGGGCCTCCACCAGGCCCACCGGCCGGTCGGGTGCGGCGGCGAGGCGATGCCCGACGACGGCCGCTTCACGTGCTTCACCGGATACGGCCCCGCACGCGCGACGACCTCGTGCGGGAGAGGCGGGAGCGGCGGGAGCGGGCGCCGTACCTGCTGGCGTTTGGGGCCCTCGGCGTGCCCGGCGTGCGGCGCGCCACGCGCCACGCGCCATCTGGGACGCGTCCAGCGAGCGGTCCGCGAGGGATAGACCGTCAGGCGGGGGTGAACAGCTCCGCCAGCAGGTCGGCGGCCTCCGCCGGGGCGCGCGCCTCCAGGTGCACCGCCGGGCCGTCCAGATGGAGCCGGAAGTCGAAGAACGGGCAGCACCGCTGCTCGTCGGCGGCGAGCGCGGCCAGCTCGGCGGCGCGGTCGGCGGGCAGGGTGACCCGCACGCCCTCGTCGATCTCCCGCGGCTCGGCGCCGTCCAGGACCCGCCGCCACCGGCCGACCCGTTCGGCCGCCGCCTCGCCGGTCAGCGAGCAGGCCACCGGGGCGCCGCGCCACCGTTCCTCCTCCCCCTCCGGGGCGAGGAGGCCGCACCGCGGGTCGCACCGGCCCGAGCGGTCGGGCAGGGCGTCCAGGTGGGCCAGCGCCCGCCGCAGCGAGGCGGTGAAGGCGGTCAGCTCGGCGATGCGGGCCTCGGCCTCGCCCAGCCGGGCGGCCACGCGCGGCCGCAGGTCGGCCTTGACGTCCGCGCAGGCGCCCGTGGCCCACACCCGCAGCAGCTCGGCGATCTCCTCCAGGGGCAGGCCCAGCCGCTTGGCCTCGCGGATGAACGCCAGCCGCTCCACCGCGTCCCGGCCGTAGAGGCGGTACCCCGACGGGGAGCGCTCGGCCGGGATCAGTCCCGCGGTGTCGTAGAAGCGCAGCGTGGTGGCCGGGACACCGGTCCGTTCGGCGAGCTGGGAGATCCGCATACCGTCCATGCCCCCGACGGTAGGCCTTCGACCCGGCTCGAAGGTCAAGCCCGCGGGGGCCTGGCGGCGGTCAGTTCCCGTTCAGCGGCTTGTCCGGGAGCTCGACGGCGTAGGACTCCTTCACCACGTCCAGGTGGTGCCACGACTCGCGGACGGTCGCGCCGGGGATGGCGCGGATGGCGTCCAGCACCGCGACCAGCTCGGCGCGGGAGGCCGCCTCGGCCTGCCCGACGATGTCGTAGCGGCCGAACCCGGTCGCCAGGTAGCGCACGCCCTCCTGCTCGGCGACGGCCTCGGCGACCCGGCGCAGCCCCCCGGTCACCACCAGCCCGAACCCGCCCAGCTCGGCGGCGCCGAGGGCGTGCGGGTCGGCCAGGCCAGTGACCTGGATGACCCCCGAGCGCATCAGCCGCACCACCCGGGCGCGGGTCGCGGCCTGCGACAGCCCGATGATCTGCGCGAGCCTGGTGTAGGGGGCGCGGCCGTCGCGCTGCAGCTCCTGCAGCAGCCGCCAGTCGATGTCGTCGAGGGTGATGTCGCCCAGCTCGCGCACCACCGCGTGGGTGTCGCGCACCGTCGACACCGAGCGGAACACCTCGGCCGACCGCACGCCGGGCACCGACCGGATCTGGTCGATCTCGGCGGCCAGGGCGGCGTCGTCGCGGGTGCGGACCTGGACGACCAGGTCCTGGGGTCCGGCGGTGAGCGCGGTGAAGCTGACGGCGGGGCGCTCGGCGATGGCGGCGGCGACCTCGCGGGCCGACCCGGTGACCGTGACCGACACGTGCCCCACGGCCTCGGCCCCGACGACCGCGGCGTGCACGATGCCCACGACGCGGACGACCCCCGTTTCGAGAAGGTTCTGCACGCGTGCCCGCACTGCCGTGCGGGAAAGCCCGACCCGGTCGGCGAGGGCCTGGAAGGTGGCCCTGCCATCCCGCTGGAGCTCGCGGACGAGCACGGCGTCGACCGCATCCAGCACGGCTGTCCTCCTCGACATCCCTTGAAGATCGTTTTGTCGCAACTGCAAGATCATTCCATTTCGGGGCGGTATCCCGTCAAATATTGATCCTGCTCGTGTTCGGCACGGCGCGCCGCCGTCGAAGCGTCGGCGAAAAGTCCGTTGGGCGCCGAATAGGGGGCCCTGCCACACGACGCGGGAACGCAACGCGCACAGCCCTCCCCCGAAGGCGGATCGGGGCCCGCGGGGCATCGGCGGCGAGGGGGGTGGCGATGGTCACTTCGGCGGCGTCCGCACGGACGCGGAAAGGCAGCCTTCACCGGGCCTGCCAGCGTGACCTGCATGCGCGTCTCCCCGGTGTTCTGCTGTGCCGCCTCTACGGGCGCACGTCCGTCCGCGCGAGGCACATGTAAGAAAAGTGCATCGGGGGCGCTGCGACGTCAAGAGGTAACTTTACAGAGAGCCAACCCTGCCGTGGCCATCGATTCCGCCGCTCGGCGGGGTCGCGCAGGTCAGCGATGTCCGCCGGTCGCGACCGTTCGATCTTCGTAGCGGTGCGTGCTTGGTCACAGCACCCTGGGGTATGGCTCACAATGTACGGTGGCCCAGCCACTCCTGATCGCGATTGGTGTGTAAGACAGCCGTGCGACTGCTGAATGGTGAGCACAACGCTCACGACCTCACCTACAACGACGTCTTCATGGTCCCCAACCGCTCCTCGGTCGGGTCCCGCCTGGAGGTCGACCTGGCCACCTTCGACGGCAGCGGAACGACCGTCCCGCTCGTCGTCGCGAACATGACGGCGGTGTCGGGCCGCCGCATGGCCGAGACGATCGCGCGGCGCGGCGGCATCGCCGTCATCCCGCAGGACATCCCGGTCGACGTGGTCTCCGACGTCATCGGCTGGGTGAAGCAGCGCGACCTGGTCGTCGACACCCCGATCACCCTGGCGCCCACCTCCACCGCGGGCGAGGCCCTGGCGCTGCTGCCCAAGCGCGCCCACAACGCCGTGATCGTCGTCGAGGACGACCGGCCGGTCGGCGTGGTCACCGAGGCCGACTGCCACGGCGTGGACCGCTTCGCCCAGCTGCGCGACATCATGTCCAGCGACCTGGTGACGCTGCCCGCCGGGGTCGACCCGCGCGAGGCGTTCAACCGGCTGCACGAGCGCGGCCACCGCCTGGCCCCGGTCGTGGACGGCGACGGGCGCCTGGTCGGCGTCCTGACCCGCACCGGCGCGCTGCGCGCCACCCTGTACAAGCCCGCCGTGGACGCCGGGGGCCGGCTGCGCGTCGCCGCGGCGGTCGGCGTGAACGGCGACGTGGCCGGCAAGGCCAAGGCGCTGCTGGAGGCCGGGGCCGACCTGATCGTGGTGGACACCGCGCACGGCCACCAGGAGAAGATGATCGGCGCGCTGGGGGCGGTGCGCGGGCTGGACCCGCAGGTGCCGATCGTGGCCGGCAACGTGGTCACCGCCGAGGGCACCCGCGACCTGATCGAGGCCGGGGCCGACATCGTCAAGGTCGGTGTGGGCCCGGGCGCGATGTGCACCACCCGGATGATGACCGGCGTGGGCCGCCCGCAGTTCTCGGCCGTGCTGGAGTGCGCCGCCGAGGCACGCCGCGTGGGCCGGCACGTCTGGGCCGACGGCGGGGTGCGCCACCCCCGCGACGTGGCCCTGGCGCTGGCGGCGGGCGCGGCCAACGTGATGGTCGGCTCCTGGTTCGCCGGGACCTACGAGTCGCCCGGCGACCTGCAGCGCGCCGCCGACGGCCGCCTGTACAAGGAGAGCTTCGGCATGGCCTCGGCCCGCGCGGTCCGGCTGCGCACCGCCGAGGACTCGCCGTTCGACCGGGCGCGCAAGGCGCTGTTCGAGGAGGGCATCTCGACCTCCCGGATGTTCCTGGACCCGCAGCGTCCGGGCGTGGAGGACCTGATCGACTCGATCGTGGCGGGGCTGCGCTCGTCGTGCACCTACGCGGGCGCGCGCGACCTGGAGGAGTTCCACGCCAAGGCCGTGGTCGGTATCCAGGGCTCGGCCGGTTACGCGGAGGGTATGCCGCTGGCCACCAGTTGGTAGCGGAGCCGCACGTTTTCCCCCAGGACGCCGTGGTCGCGCTGTCGGCCGCGGCGTCCGGCCGTCCACCCTTGCCCCTCAGGGGCGCCGGTGGGGGCCGCCGCCCCTGAGGGGGGCGGCACATGTACGACGGCGGACCCATCCGCGCGCGTCTGGAAGCACCACGACCGGCCGGGGACGGAATCGGACCCGGGGAACCGGATCTCGATCCGATCCCGCCGTGGTGGGCGCGCCCGCGCCGCTCTCCCGCCCTGCCGCGGCTGGCCGAGGCGCTGGCGCTGACCGCGCTGTCGGTCGTGATGCCGGGCCTGGCGCACCTGCGGGCCGGACGGGTCCGCGCCGGGGCGGCGCTGCTGACCGGGTACGCCCTGGCACTGACCGCCCTCGCCGTCGTCGCCGGGCGCGCCCGGGGACGGCTGCTGGAGCTGCTGGTGAGCCCGGAGTGGCTGGCGGGACTGATCGCCGGGTGCGCGGTGGCCGCCGTCGCCTGGGTCGCGCTGGTGGCGCGTTCGTACGCGGTGCTGCGCCCGGCCGCGCTCTCGGCGCGGGAGCGGCGGGCGGGCCGGGTCGTGGTGGCGGCGCTGTGCGCGCTGGCGCTGGCGCCGCCGCTGACCGTCGCGCGCTACGGGCAGCTCCAGCGGGACCTGGTCGGCAGCGTCTTCGCCGACGACCCCGCGGCCCCCGCCCCCGGCGCCGTTCCGGCCGCCCCGGCCGCTCCCCCGGCCGACCCCCTGCGCCGCCTGGAGCGGCTGAATGTCCTGCTGGTGGGCGGGGACGCCGACGTGGGCCGTCCCGGCGTCCGCACCGACAGCATGACGGTGGCCAGCATCGACACCCGCACCGGCGACACCGTCCTGCTGAGCCTGCCGCGCAACCTGCAGAACGTCCCGGTCTGGTCGGGCCGCCGCCGCGTGCCGTTCCCCCGCCGCGAACTGCTGAACGCCGTCTACCAGCACGGCCTGGCCCATCCGGAGCTGGTGGGGGGCGGGGCCCGCAACCCCGGGGCCGAGCTGCTCAAACGGACCGTGGGCCACATCCTGGGCCGCCGCGTCCACTACTACGCGATGGTCGACATGCGCAGCTTCCGGCAGATCGTCGACGCCGTCGGCGGGGTGCGGGTGTGCGTGGACCGCGCGGTGCCGGTGCCCCGGCAGCAGATCCCCGGCGGGGTGCTGCGGCCCGGCTGCCGCAGGCTGAACGGCCGCGAGGCGCTGTGGTACGGGCGCTCGCGGACCGGCGGCGACGACTACGGCCGGATGGGCCGCCAGAAGTGCCTGATGTGGGAGATCGCCCGGCAGGCCGGCCCGTGGACGGTGCTGCGCAGCTTCCAGCGGCTGTCGCGGGTGTTCCGGTACTCGGTCAACACCGATCTGCCGCGCGGGACGCTGCCGCACCTGGTCGCGCTGTCGGCGCGGATCAGGAACGCGCGGGTCACGAGCCTGCAGTTCGTGCCGCCGCTCGTGTCACCGGCCCGGCCGGACTATCCGGCGATCCGGCGCACGGCGGAGCGAATGATCGAAAACCGGGGGGCGGCCGTGCGTACCCGGGCCCGATTGCATATCCTGAACCAAAGCTGCATCTGACAACACCACAGCTCGTATTCGGTCGACTACCACGCAACCCTTACCCGGTTTTGCGCGTCCATAATGTAGTTCGGAGCCTGAAATCACCGTGCGTGGGGGATCGGAGCGTACATGGCGAGTCGATCGGCCGAGCGTACCCAGGAGGAAAGGGACGCCGACCGCAGCACCAGCGACGACCCCGGGCTGCCCCGCGCGCTGGGGTTGACCCTCGCGTCCGCGCTGGTGTGGGGGGTGGCCCACCTGGTCACCGGCCGCCGGCTCACCGGAGGTCTGCTGCTCGCCCTGTACGCGACGCTGGGCGCGGCCGGAGTGGTCGCCTGGACGGTGTTCCAGGACGACCTGCGGCAGCTGGCGGTCCAGCCGGACTGGATCACCGGGCTGTCGGCCGGGTTCCTGGTGCTGGGCCTGGTCTGGATCAGCGTGGTGGTCCGCTCCTACCAGCTGGTCCGGCCGGGCGGGCTGCGGCTGCCGGCCCGCACCGCGGGCGCGGCGGCGGTGGCGGTGCTGTGCTTCGCGGTGGCCGTCCCGGTCTCGTGGGCGGCGCACCGCACCTACCTGTACCAGGACGCGCTGAGCAGCATCTTCCGGGTCGGCGGCGCCAACGGCCGCCAGGTCGACACCCGGGACCCGTGGAGCGGGCAGTCGCGCGTGAACGTGCTGCTGCTCGGCGGCGACGCCGCCCGCAACCGGGAGGGCGTGCGCACCGACAGCATGACCCTCGCCAGCGTCGACACCCGCACCGGCGACACCGTCCTGCTGAGCCTGCCGCGCAACCTGGAGAGGTTCCAGATGCCGCCGGGCCCGGCCCGCGACCGGTTCCCCTACGGCTTCACCGGGGACGGGCCCGAGACGCCGGGACTGCTCAACGAGGTGTACCAGTACGCCGAGGACCACCCCGACATCATTCCGGGCGTGCCCAAGAACAGCCGGGGCCCCGAGCTGCTCAAGGCGACGATCAGCGGGATCCTCGGGCAGCGGGTGGACTACTACATCCTGGTCGACATGTTCGGCTTCGCCGACCTCATCGACGCGATGGGCGGGGTGAAGCTGCGCATCCCCGAGCCGATCCCCTACGGCACCGACGGCGGGGTGCTCCAGCCGGGGCACCGGACGCTGAAGGGCAAGGAGGCGCTCTGGTACGGGCGCTCGCGCACCAACAGCGACGACTACACGCGGATGGGCCGCCAGAAGTGCCTGCTGCGGGCGATCGCCCAGCAGGCCGACCCGCAGACGGTGCTGACCAAGTTCGACCGGCTGGCGGCGGCGGCCAAGCGGACCCTGTCGACCGACATCCCGCAGGAGCTGCTCCCGGCGCTGGTGCGGCTGTCGGGCAAGGTCAAGAACGGGGCGCGGATCGACAGCCTGCAGTTCGTGCCGCCGCTGATCGCCACCGGCTCCCCGGACTTCGCGCTGATCCGCCGGCTGGCCGCCCAGGCCGTCAGCAGGCAGGAGGCGGGTGCGACGTCCTCCCCCTCGGCCACCCCCTCCCCCTCGGCGTCCCCCTCGACCTCGGCGTCCGCGTCGCCGGGCGCGTCCCGGACGCCGCGCGCGGACCGGACGCCGGCCGGGAGGCGCGCCTCCGACGCCAAGCCGGTGTCGCTGGACGCGACCTGCCCGTCCTGACCGGCGGTCCGGACGTGACGGGCGGCCCCCGGCGTGCCGGCGTGCCGCGCCGGGAACGCTCCCTGACGTGAACCGCGCGCTCCGGGCCCGCCGGGTGGTGAACCTGGTCAACCTGTCGACCCCGCTGGGGCTGCTGCTGGGAGCGGTGGGGACGCGGGGCCGGGACACGGTGCGGGCCCCGGGCGGGCTGCTGGTGCGGGGCGGGTACCGGCTGCCGTTGCCGGACGCCCCGGCGTTCACGGTGGGCAACGTGATCCTGGTGCGCGGCGCGGCGGGCGACCTGCTGGCGCGCCCGGCGCTGCTGCGGCACGAGGGGCGGCACGCCACGCAGTACGCGTTCTGCCTGGGCCCGGTGATGCTGGTGGCGTATCCGGTGTGCGCGGGGGTGTCGTTGCTGCTGTGCGGCGACCACGCCTCCTACAACCCGTTCGAGCGGCTGGCGGGCCTGGAGGAGGGCGGTTACCGGCGGCGTCCGCCCTGGTTCGCCCGGCGGTGAGCCGGATCGGCGGTGTGCGGGCCGGTCCGGGAAGGGGGGATCATGGAAGGGAACGTCCTCAGGCGGAAAGGCGGACCGAGTGCCCCAGATCCAGGGTTGTGAGGCCTTCCACGTGGCGATGCCGCGCGGCAGGCGACCCGAGAGCATCCTGGTACGGGTGACCGGCGACGACGGTGTGGTGGGCTGGGGCGAGGTCGCCCTGATGGACCGTTCCGACGGGCCGGGGGCGTGGGCCGACCTCACCGAGCGGATGGGCCCGGCGCTGATCGGGCTGGAGTGGGAGCGGCCCGAGGACGTGTCGGCGGCGGCCGAGCTGGGCGGCAGGGGCGCGGCGGCGGCCGTGGACACCGCCTGCTGGGACCTGTGGTGCCGGACGCGGGGGCTGCCGCTGGCGCACGCGCTGGGCGGCACCCGCACGTCGCTGGTGACGGGCGCGCGGATCTCGCCCGAGCCGATCCTGGACACGGTCGCCGAACGGGTGAACCGGGCGGTCGGCGCGGGCCACACGCGGGTGACGGTGGAGGTGCGGCCGGGCTGGGACATCGAGCCGGTCCGGGTGGTCCGGGAGGCGTTCCCGGCGCTGGCGGTCGTGGCGGACGCGGGACACGCCTACCGGGAGACGCCCGAGCACCTGGCGGCGCTGGAGGCCCTGGACGGCTACGGGCTGCTGGCGATCGAGCGGCCCTTCCCCGCCGGGGACCTGGCCGCGCACGCCCGCCTGCAACGGCGGACCGGCACGGCGGTGGGCCCGGCGATCGGGGACCTGGACACCCTGGAGGCGGCGGTCGCGCTGGAGGCGGGCCGGGTGCTGGACCTGCGGATCGACCTGCTGGGCGGGCTGACCGCCGCGCGCGGCGCGCACGACCGCGCCTACGCGGCGGGCTGGGACATCTGGTGCACCGGGCCGGGCGCGTTCGGGATCGGGCAGGCGGCGACGGTGGCCCTGGCGGCGATGCCGGGGGTGACGCTGCCGAGCGACGTGACCGACCCGGCGGGCGGCCCGGTGTTCGTCACCCCCCCGGTCCGCTCCTCCGGCGGGGTGGTCGGGGTCCCGCTGACCCAGCCGGGCCTCGGGCACCAGGTCGACGAGGAGCGCATCGAGCGGCTGGCGAGCCGCCGCATGCGCCTTCCGGTCTGATGCCCGGCACGGTGCCCGCCCCGGTCTGGGTGGTGGCGGGCCCGCCGGGCGGCGGCAAGACGACGGTGGCGGACCTGCTGCTGGCGCGGCTGGACCCGACGCCCGCGCTGCTGGACAAGGACACGATGTTCGGGTCGTTCGTGGCGGCCGTCCTGGCGGCGGGGGGCCGTGACCCGGGCGAGCGCGAGGGCCCCTGGTACGACGAGCACGTCAAACGGCACGAGTACGCGGGCATGACGGCCACGGCGGCGGAGATCCGGTCCCACGGCTGCCCGGTGCTGCTGAGCGGCCCGTTCACCGCCCAGATCCGTGACCCGGAACGCTGGGCGGCATGGGCGGCGGAGCTGGGCGGCCCGCCGGTGCGCCTGGTCTGGATCCGCACGGACCCCGCGACGCTCCGGCACCGGCTGGGGGCCCGCGGCCTGCCCCGGGACGCGGGCAAGCTGGCGGCGTTCGAGGCGTTCGTGGAGCGGATGCGCCCCGAGGAGCCGCCGCCGGTCCCGCACCGGGAGGTCGACAACCGCCTGGCCGCGCCGGCGCCGCTGGCGGCGCAGGTCGAGGCGCTGGTCAGAGCCCGGGCTCAGTAGCTCTTGGGCAGGCCCAGGGAGTGCTGGGCGACGAAGTTGAGGATCATCTCGCGGCTCACCGGGGCGATGCGCATCAGGCGGACCACGCCCGCCAGCATGCCGACGCCGTACTCGGTGGTCAGGCCGTTGCCGCCGTGGGTCTGGATGGCCTGGTCGACGCAGTGGACGGCGGCCTCGGCGGTGGCGTACTTGGCCATGTTGGCGGCCTCGCCCGCGCCCATGTCGTCGCCGGAGTCGTACAGCCAGGCGGCCTTGTGCGCCATGAGCCGGGCCAGCTCCAGTTCGATCTTGGCCTGGGCCAGGGGGTGGGCCAGGCCCTGGTGGGCGCCGATCGGGGTCTTGAAGACCTGGCGGTCCTTGGCGTAGTTCACGGCCCGGCCGAGGGCGAGGCGGCCGATGCCCGCGCCCATCGCCGAGGCCATGATCCGCTCGGGGTTCAGGCCCGCGAACAGCTGGAGCAGGCCGCCGTCCTCGTCGCCGACCAGGGCGTCGTAGGGCAGGCGGACGTCGTCGAGGTGGCAGACGAACTGCTTCTCGGGCGAGACGATCTCCATCTCGATCGGCGTCCACGTGAAGCCGGGGGCGTCGGTCGGCACGATGAACAGGGAGGGCCGCAGGTTGCCCTTCTGGTCGGCGGTGCGGGCGACGAACAGCACCGCGTCGGACTCGTCGACGCCGGAGATGAACGTCTTCTGCCCGTTGACGATCCAGCCGTCGCCGTCGCGGCGGGCGGTGGTGGTGATGCGGTGGGCGTTGGACCCGGCGTCGGGCTCGGTGATCGCGAACGCCATCTTGACCGACCCGTCGGCGAACCGCGGCAGCCAGTGCTTCTTCTGCTCCTCGGCGCCGGAGCGGGCGATGATGGTGGCGCAGATGGCCGGGGAGACCACCATCAGCAGCAGCGGGCACCCGGCGGCGGCCAGTTCCTCGCAGACGGCGGCCAGGTCCCCGATGCCGCCCCCGCCGCCGCCGTACTCCTCGGGGACGTTGACGCCGAGGTAGCCGAGGCGGCCCGCCTCGTTCCACAGCTCGTCGGTCTTCTCGCCCGCCCTGGCCTTGGCGACGTAGTAGTCCACGCCGTACTTGGACGCCAGCTCGGCGACGGCGGCGCGCAGGGCGCGCCGCTCCTCGGACTCGATGAAGCTCACTGGGGTGTTCCTTCCGAGATGACGGCGAGGACCGCTCCGGCCTCGACCTGCTGACCGGCGGTGACGGGGAGTTCGGCGACGGTCCCGGCGGCGGGGGCGGCGATGCGGTGCTCCATCTTCATCGCCTCCAGCACCAGGAGGGTCTGGCCCTCGGTGACGGTCGCGCCGGGCCCGGTCTCGACGCGCACGACGGTGCCGGGCATGGGGGCGAGCATCGAGCCGGGGGCGACCAGGTCGCTGGGGTCGGCGAAGCGGGGCACCGCGCGCAGCGCGACCGGGCCGAGGGTGGAGTCGACGTACACGCGGTCGCCCACGGTGTGGATCGCGAACGCGCGGCGCACGCCGTCGTGGTCGACGACCACGCCGGTGGGGGTGGCCTCGACGAGGGTGACGCCGGGGTGGCCGTCGGCGCGCAGGCCGTCGCGGGTGTGGCGGTAGGCGACCTCGATCGTCCCGTCCGGCCCCTCGTAGGTCCTGCGCTGCGGCTGGGAGGGGACGTTGCGCCAGCCGGACGGCAGCCCGCCGAGGACGGGGGCGGCGGCGCGGTGGGCGGCGGCGCCGGCGAGGGCGGCGGCCAGCGCCGACAGCTCCACCGCCGCGGCGTCGGCGAGCGGCGCGGCGAGGACGTCCAGGCCGACCTGGTCGAGGTAGCCGGTGTGGGTGTCGCCCGCCTGGAAGGCGGGCTCGGCCATGACGCGGGCGAGCAGGTCCCGGTTGGTGGTGACGCCGTGGATGCGGGCGCCGGTGAGCGCGGCGCGCAGGCGCCGGACCGCGGCGGCGCGGGTCGGGCCGTGGGCGATGAGCTTGGCCAGCATCGGGTCGTAGTGGACGCCGACCTCGCTGCCGGACTCCACGCCGCTGTCCAGGCGCAGCCCGTGCCCGGCGGGGACGGCGAACGCGGCGTCCACGCCGGGGATCGCGAAGGCGTGCAGCGTTCCGCTGCCGGGCCGCCAGCCGGCCGCGGGGTCCTCGGCGTACAGGCGGACCTCGACGGCGTGGCCGCGCGGCTGCGGGGGCGAGGCGGGCAGCCGCGCCCCCTCGGCGACCTCGATCTGGAGGCGGACCAGGTCCAGGCCGTAGACGCACTCGGTGACGGGGTGCTCGACCTGGAGGCGGGTGTTGACCTCCAGGAAGAAGAAGCGGCCGTCGGCGGCGAGCATGAACTCCACGGTTCCCGCGCCGGTGTAGCCGATGGCCCGGGCGGCGTTCACGGCGGCCTCGCACAGCTCCGCGCGCAGGGCGTCGCCGACGGCGGGCGACGGGGCCTCTTCGATGATCTTCTGGTGGCGGCGCTGGACCGAGCACTCGCGTTCGCCGAGCGCCCAGACGGTGCCGTGGGCGTCGGCGAGGATCTGCACCTCGATGTGGCGGGCGCGCTCCAGCAGCGGTTCGCAGAACACCGCCGGATCGCCGAACGCCGACCGGGCCTCGCGGCGCGCGGCGGCGACGGCGTCCGGCAGGTCGGCGAGGGCCCGCACGACCCGCATGCCGCGTCCGCCGCCGCCCGCCGACGCCTTGACCAGGATCGGCAGGTCGGTCTCGGCGACGGCGCCGGGGTCGAGTTCGGGCAGCACCGGGACCCCGGCGGCGGCCATCAGCTTCTTGGCCTCGATCTTGGAGCCCATCGCGGCGATGGCGTCCGGCGGCGGGCCGACCCAGGTCAGCCCGGCCTCGGCGACGGCGCGGGCGAAGTCGGCGTTCTCCGACAGGAACCCGTAGCCGGGGTGGACGGCGTCGGCGCCGGCGGACCGGGCGGCGCCGATCAGCAGGTCGGCGCGCAGGTAGGTGTCGGCGGGCGCGGCGCCGGGCAGCCGTACGGCGGCGTCCGCCTCGGCGGCGTGCGGGGCGTCCCGGTCGGCGTCGGAGAACACCGCGACGGTGCCGATCCCGAGGTCGCGGCAGGTGCGGAAGACACGGCGGGCGATCTCGCCGCGGTTGGCCACCAGCAGATTGTCGATCATCAGCTCACATCCGGAAGACGCCGAAGCCGTCGGCTCCGCGCACGGGCGCGTTGTGGATGGCGGACAGGCACAGGCCGAGGACGGTGCGGGTGTCGCGCGGGTCGATCACACCGTCGTCGTACAGCCTCCCGGACAGGAAGAACGGCAGCGACTCGGCCTCGATCTGCGCCTCGACCATCTCCCGCATGGCGCGGTCCTGCTCCTCGTCGTAGGCCTGGCCGCGCGCCTGGGCGGCCTGCCGGGCGACGATCGACAGCACGCCGGCGAGCTGCTGGGGGCCCATGACGGCGGACTTGGCGCTCGGCCAGGTGAACAGGAAGCGGGGGTCGTAGGCGCGGCCGCACATGCCGTAGTTGCCCGCGCCGTAGGAGGCCCCCATGACCACGGTCAGGTGCGGCACCCCGCTGTTGGCCACCGCGTTGATCATCAACGCGCCGTGCTTGATGATCCCGGCCTGCTCGTACTCGCGGCCGACCATGTAGCCGGTGGTGTTGTGCAGGAACAGCAGCGGCGTGTCGGCCTGGTTGGCGAGCTGGATGAACTGGGCGGCCTTCTGGGCCTCCTCGCCGAACAGCACGCCCTGGGCGTTGGCGAGGACGCCGATCGGGTAGCCGTGCAGCCGCGCCCAGCCGGTGACCAGGCTCGTCCCGTACAGCGGCTTGAACTCGTCGAACTCGGAGGCGTCCACGATCCGGGCGAGCACCTCGCGCGGATCGAAGGGGATCTTCAGGTCCTCCGGGACGATGCCGGCCAGCTCCTCGGCGTCGTACAGCGGCTCGCGGACCGGGCCGGGCGCGGGCCCGAGCTTGCGGTGGTTGAGCCGCCGGACGATCTGGCGGCCCAGGCGCAGCGCGTCGTGCTCGTCGGCGGCCATGTAGTCGGCGAGGCCGGAGGTGCGGGCGTGCATCTCCGCGCCGCCGAGGGACTCGTCGTCGGACTCCTCGCCGGTCGCCATCCTCACCAGCGGCGGGCCGCCGAGGAACACCTTGGCGCGCTCCTTCACCATGACGGTGTGGTCGCACATGCCGGGGATGTAGGCGCCGCCGGCGGTGGAGTTGCCGAACACCAGCGCGATCGTGGGGATCCCGGCGGCCGACAGGCGGGTCAGGTCGCGGAACATCCGGCCGCCCGGGATGAAGATCTCCTTCTGGGAGGGCAGGTCCGCGCCGCCGGACTCCACGAGGTTGATGACCGGGAGCCGGTTCTCCAGGGCGATGTCGGAGGCGCGGAAGCTCTTCCTGACCGTCCAGGGGTTGCTGGCGCCGCCGCGCACCGTCGGGTCGTTGGCGACGATCATGCATTCGACGCCCTCGACGACGCCGATGCCGGTGACGACGCTCGCGCCGACCGGGAAGTCGCTGCCCCAGGCGGCCAGCGGGCTGAGCTCCAGGAACGGCGAGTCGGGGTCCAGCAGCAGTTCGATGCGCTCGCGGGCCAGCAGCTTGCCGCGCTTCCGGTGCCGGGCGACGTACTTGTCGCCGCCGCCGGCCAGGGCCTTGGCGTGCTCGGCCTCCAGGTCGGCGAGCCGGGCCAGCATCGCCGCGCGGCGTTCCCGGTACTCGGGAGCGGTGGGGTCGAGCGTGCTCTTGAGGGTCAAAGGACGGCCTCCGGGATGTCGACGAGGCGGGACCGCAGCCACTCCCCGAGGGCCTTGCCCTGCGGGTCGAAGCGGGTCGAGGCGGACACTCCCTCCTGCAGCAGCCCTTCGACGACGAAGTTGACGGCGCGGAGGTCGGGCAGGACGTGGCGGGTGACCCGGTGCCCGCGGGTCTCGGGGAGCAGCCCGGTGAGGCGGTCGGCGGTCAGGAACGCCTCCAGCCAGCTCCACTGGGCGTCGGTGCGGGCCCACACGCCGATGTTGGCGTCGCCGCCCTTGTCGCCGCTGCGGGCTCCGGCGACGCGGCCGAGCGGGGCGCGGACGGTGGGCCCGGGCGGCGGGGCCGGGACCGGGGCGTTCTCCGGTTCGGGCAGTGGCGCGGTGACCGGGACGGGCGGGATGACCACCTGCTCGCCGCCGGGCAGGACCGCGACGTGCTCGATCTCCCCGTTCGGCACGAACGCGGGCGTGTAGACCCCGTACGGGCTTCCCTTCCCCGGTGGCGACGTCATCGTGAACCCCGGGTACCCGGCGAGCGCCAGCTCCACGACCGCCCCGCTGAACGCCCGCCCGACCCGGTCGGCGTCGGGGTCCAGCACCGCGCACCGCAGCAGCGCGGTCGCCGCGCCCTGGGTGGCGGGATCGGGCGCGGCGGCGCCGACCAGGGTCCACTCCACCCGCGCGGGCCGCCGGTCGCCGAACGCCGCCTCCACCTGCTCCCGGGCGAACGCGGCCTTGGCCTCGACGTCCAGCCCGGTCAGCACGAACGTCATCTCGTTGCGGTGCCCGCCCAGGTGGTTGAGGCAGACCTTGGTGGTGGGCGGCGGGGGCGTCCCGCGCACCCCGCCGATCGCGACGCGGTCGGGCCCGTCCGGGCGGAGCCGGACCGTGTCGAACCGGGCCGTCACGTCCGGTCCCGCGTAGTGGGGCGGTCCGATCTCGTACAGCAGTTGCGCGGTGACGGTCTCGACGGTGACGGCGCCGCCGGTGCCCTCGTGCTTGGTGACGACGCTGGAGCCGTCGGGGTGGATCTCGGCGAGCGGGAAGCCCAGGGGCCTCGCCCGGTCGATCTCCCGGAAGAAGGCGTAGTTGCCGCCGGTGGCCTGCGCGCCGCACTCCAGCACGTGCCCGGCGACCGTGGCCCCGGCCAGGGCGTCCCAGTCGTCGCGGGCCCAGCCGAAGTGCGCGGCGGCCGGGCCGACCACCAGCGAGGCGTCGGTGACGCGCCCGGTCACGACGATGTCGGCCCCGGCGCGCAGGCACTCGGCGATGCCCCAGGCGCCCAGGTAGGCGTTGGCGGTGAGCGGCCGCCCGTACCGGGGGTCGGCCAGGCCGAGCTCCTCGGCGCGCGGCAGCAGGTCGTCGCCCTCGACGTGGGCGACCCGCACCGCGACGCCGAGGCGGCCGGCGAGCTCCCGGAGGCGGTCGGCCAGGCCGCGCGGGTTGAGCCCGCCCGCGTTGGTCACGATCTTCACGCCGCGTTCGGCGGCCAGCCCGAGGGTGTCCTCCATCTGCCGCAGGAACGTGGTCGCGTACCCGCCGCCGGGGTCCTTCAGCCTCCCGCGTCCGAGGATCAGCATGGTGAGCTCGGCGAGGTAGTCGCCGGTGAGGACGTCCAGCGGGCCGCCCTCCAGCATCTCCCGGACGGCGGTGAGGCGGTCGCCGTAGAAGCCGGAGGCGTTGCCGATCCGCAGCGGTGGGCTCATGGCTGAACCATGGCAGCCCGCCTCGAAAAAATCAATCGTGCTTGATTTTTTCTTGGGGACGCGGTCTGGTTGACTGGGACGCCACCCGAACCGAGGACGCGATGACCACCGATGCGACGGCCCCCCGGGCCCTCCCCCGCGAACCGCGCCAGGACCGCAGCCGCGCCACGCGGCGGCGGCTGCTGGAGGCGGCCGTCGACTGCCTGGCGTCGGCGGGCTGGGCCGGGACGACCGTCGCCGTCGTCGCCGAGCGCGCCGGCGTGTCGCGCGGCGCGGCCCAGCACCACTTCCGCACCCGCGAGGAGCTCGTCACCGCCGCCGTCGAGTACGGCGCCGACGTGCGCATGACGCAGATGCGCGAACGCCTGCGCGCGCTCGCCGACCGCCGCCTGTCCACGCTGGAGGTCCTGGAGCTGCTCGGCGAGATGTACACCAGCCCGCTGTTCCGCGCGGCGCTGCAACTGTGGGTGGCGGCCAGCTCGGACGAGGCGTTGCGCGCCCAGGCGGTGCCGCTGGAGACGCGGGTCGGCCGGGAGGCGCACCGGCTCACCGTGGAGGCCCTGGGGGCGGACGAGTCGGTGCCGGGGGTGCGCGAGACCGTCCAGGCGACGCTGGACCTGATGCGCGGCCTCGGCCTGGCGGACCTGCTCACCGACGACTCGGCGCGGCGCTCCCGGCTGCTGCGGCAGTGGGCCGTGACGCTGGACCTGGCGCTCGGCGAGGAATGCCGGAGCCCCGGGTGAGCGGCACCGAGGTCGGCTTCCAGGGGCCGGACCTGTCGTTCGGCTCCACGCTGAACGCCGTCAAGGCGCGCGGCCTGCGACGGGACGGCCGCCGCGCGATCCACGCGCACCCGGCCAAGGACGGCGACGCCAAGGTCGCCGGGATCGCCGTGGAGGTCACCGATCCGGAGGAGGGGCGGCGCCACACCACCGGGGGCGAGCCTCCCGGCGGCTTCCCCGCGTTCCGCCTCGACCCGCGGGAGGCGGTGCCGACCGGCGTCGAGGGGAACGAGACGGTCATCCGCCCGTGGCGGCCGGGCCGTCCGGTGGAGACGTTCCGGCGGACGTGAGGCGGGCGGCGGCCCGGTAGCGGTCGGCGAGCTCGACCAGGTACCCGCGCAGCTCCGGCGGGTCCAGCACGGTGAAGCCGACGCCGAGACCGCCCAGGAACCCGGCGAGGTTGTGCAGCGTGTCGGAGCCGGTCTCCAGCACGCACCCGTCCGCGCCGTCGGCGTGCAGCAGCCCGGCGGCCGGCGGGAGCATGCCCGCGATCGTCTCGGCGGAGGCGTGCAGCCGCACCCTCGCCGGGTACCGCCAGGCGCTGGAGCTCGTGCCGCGGATGACGCGGGCGACGGCGTCCTCGTCGGGCATCTCCCGGGGCGTGAACCGCGGCCCGTTCGGGACGCGCGGGCGGATCCGGTCGGCGCGGAAGGTCCGCCAGTCGCCCCGGTCCGGATCCCAGGCCAGTAGGTACCAGCGGTATCCGGTGTAGACGAGGCGGTGCGGCTCGACGTCGCGCACGCTCGCGCCCCCCTCGTGGCCGACGTAGTCGAAGCGCAGCCGCACCCGGTCCCGGACCGTCCCGGCGATGGCGGTGAGGGTCTCGGCGTCCACGGTGGGCCCGCGCCCGCCCACCGCGACGGTGGCCGCGCCCAGCGTGTCGACGCGGTGCCGCAGCCGCGACGGCAGCATCCGCCGCAGCTTGGTCAGCGCCCGCAGCGAGGTCTCCTCGATCCCGGTGACGGTGCCGCCCGCCGCCGCGTGCAGCCCGACCGCGACCGCGACGGCCTCCTCGTCGTCCAGCAGCAGCGGCGGCAGCGCCGCGCCCGCGCCCAGCCGGTACCCGCCCGCCGTCCCCGTCGTCGAGCCGATCTCGTACCCCATGATCCGCAGCCGCTCGATGTCGTTGCGGACCGTCCGGGTGGTCACGCCGAGCCGCGCGGCCAGCTCGCCGCCCGACCAGACCGGCCGGGACTGAAGCAACGACAGCAGGCGCAGCAGCCGAACCGATGTCTCCAACATGGTCCAAGCCTGCCATCCCTTGAGGAAACGTACGTTCCGCAAGGCCGCCTAACGTGGTGCCCATCAGCCGGAACGAAGGGAACAGCACATGCTGCGAGGAATGGCCACCATCAACATCTGGGCCGACGACGTGGAGGAGGCGGGCCGCTGGTACGCCCAGTTCCTGGGCGCCCAGGCGTACTTCCGGCGTTCCAACCCCGACGGCACCACGGCCTACCTGGAGTTCCGCGTCGGGGACTACGAGCACGAGCTCGGCATCATCGACAACCGCTACGCCCCCACCCGGACGGCGCCCGGCGGCGCGGTCACGCACTGGCACGTCGACGACCTGGAGGCGGCGGTGGCCCGGCTGCTGTCGCTCGGGGCCAAGGAGCACATGCCGGTCACCGAGCACGGCGAGGGCTTCGTCACCGCCTCGGTGGTCGACCCGTTCGGCAACGTCCTCGGCGTCATGCGCAACGTCCACTACCTGGAGATCCTGGAGCGGACCGGCCCGGCCTGAACGACGGAAAGGACGTCTCCGTCCCGCGTCGCGGGGCGGAGACGTCCTTCTTTCCGCTGTTCTGTTTTCGGATTCAGTTGTTCTTGATGGCGTCGGCGAGCCGGCGGAAGATGCCGAACTCGACGAACACCTTGGGCCCCTCGGGGTCCTTGCTGTCGCGGATGGCGACGACACCGGGCACGGCGGCGACCTCCACGCAGTTGCCGCCGTTCTCGCCACTGCGGGCACCCTTCCGCCACGTGGCGCTGCTCAGGTCCATAGTTCCTCGATCACCTTTCTTACGGCGTCTCGCGACATGTCAACGGGCAGTGCCCTGCCTCTCAGCGACCGCAGTGACCGGGCGATCCCCGAGAGGTCCTGGGGGTCGTCCGACGTGATCCCCCGCACGACCGTCTCCAGGTACGCCACCTCGCTCCGGTCCTCCATGGTCGCGACCACGAACGCGCCGCCCGTCCCCGCCGGGCGGCCGTCGTTCACGACGATCTGAACGGTGACGTTGGGAAGCGCGCTCACCTCGACCAGGTACTCCAGCTGCTCCCGCATCACCTCCCTGGAGGTGACCAGGTTGCGCAGCGCGGTCTCGCTGATGAGCGCGACGAGGGCGACCGGGTTCTCCGGTCGGGTGAGGATGCGCTGGCGCGCCAGCCGCGCCTCCAGCGCCTCGTCGGAGCCGAGGAAGGCGCGCGCGTAGTTCGGCGTCTGGAGCAGACCCGGGATGATGGTGTGCTCCCAGGTGGTCAGCTCGGCGGCCTGGCTCTCGACCTCGGGCCAGTCGAACCAGGTCGGGTAGGCGGCCTCCTTCACCAGGTCGTGCCAGAGCGCCACCAGCTCCCCCCGCGCCTCCAGCTCGCGGTCCATGATCTCGACGAACTCGAGGGTGCAGCGGGTGCGGCCGTTCTCGATGGCGCCGATGTACTGGTACTTGACGCCGGCGCCGTTGTTGGCGCGCGCGGCGCACGCCTCCTGGGTCCAGTGCTTCGCCTCGCGGTAACTGCGGAACCGCTTGCCGAAGGCGAGCAGGCTGGGGGACACGGTGGCCTTGTTGCGCTTAGGAGCCATGATCTCGCCCTCTCCTCCCACCAAAGTACGACCCAAGTCGCCCCCAACCAAGAGGGGCCGCACCCACCGAATTACACCCCCGCACGCTGCGCTTTGTTACACACGGTACCGACATGATGCCTCAATGGTCAGAGAAACTTCGCCTCTCTCGAAGGCACCGGCCATGTCCACAGCGCGCACCTGCCCGCCGCCGCCCGTCCCGCGCGGCGCCCCGGCCACGCTGCTGCTCGCGTCGACCCCCGAGGCGATCGGGGCCGCACGGGACTTCACCCGCGGCTGGTTCGCGGCGCGGGGCTTCCCCGAGGACACGGTCTTCCTGGCGGCCCTGGTGGTGACGGAACTGACCACCAACGCCCACCGGCACGGCTCCCGTCCCGGCGAGGTGATCTCCCTCCACCTGTACCTCGCCGACGCCGGCCCGGTCGTCGAGGTCCGCGACACCAGCACCGCCGCGCCGGCCGTCCATCCCCTCACCCTCGACGGCGTGTCGGGCCGAGGCCTGGCGACGGTCGAACGCCTGGCGCGCCGCTGGGGCTACCGGCTCCTGGCCTCCGGGGGCAAGACCGTGTACGCCGTGCTGAACGCGACCTGAGGCGGCGCGACGGGGCGCCATGGGAGGCGACGAAGGAGCGGACGTCGCCTCACCGCGACCGGAACTCCTGGCCGACGCCGGTTTCACCGTCGAGCAGGAGGGCGATCTGCGCCCGCTCGTCCGCTACGTCACGGCCGTGAAGGCTTAACGCGCGGCTTTGCGGGCAACAGTGTGGTTCGAGATGACGTGGTGAGCGGTCGTCGGGTCACCTCCCCTGGTCAGGACCCAACGGCCCTCCCCTAGAGTGCTGGCGTTCCCGCACACCGGACCGAACGAGGAGCAACCGTGACCGACCCGGCGTCCATGCAGCAGGAGATCGCCCGGGATCTCCAGGTGAGCGCGTCCTTCGACGCGCGGCGGGAGATCGAGCGCCGGGTGTCCTTCCTCGCCGGCCAGCTGACCTCCACGGGCCTGCGCTCGCTGGTGCTGGGCATCAGCGGCGGTGTGGACTCCACGACCGCCGGGCGGCTGTGCCAGCTCGCGGTCGAACGGGTCCGCGCCGAGGGGCACGAGGCGACGTTCTTCGCGATGCGGCTGCCCTACGGCGTCCAGGCCGACGAGAAGGACGCGCGGCTGGCGCTGGAGTTCATCCGCCCCGACCGGGTCCTGACCGTCGACGTGAAGCCCGCCAGCGACGCCGCGCTGGCGGCGCTGCTGGCCGGCGACACGGTCTTCCGCGACGAGCACCACCAGGACTTCGTGCACGGCAACATCAAGGCCCGGCAGCGCATGATCGCCCAGTACGCGGTGGCGGGCGCGCACGAGGGCCTGGTCGTGGGCACCGACCACGCCGCCGAGGCGGTCTCGGGCTTCTTCACCAAGTTCGGCGACGGCGCGGCCGACGTGGTCCCGCTGACCGGCCTGACCAAGCGGCGCGTGCGGGCCGTGGCGCAGGCGCTGGGCGCGCCGCCCGAGCTGGTCGGCAAGGTCCCGACCGCCGACCTGGAGACGCTGAGCCCGGGTAAGCCCGACGAGGAGGCGCTCGGCGTCACCTACGAGGAGATCGACGGCTTCCTGGAGGGCGAGCCGGTCGGCGAGGCCGCCTTCGAGGCCATCGTCCGCCGCTACCGGCTCACCGAGCACAAGCGGCGGCTGCCGATCGCCCCCTGAGCCGGCCCGGCCGGTGCCCCGGCTCACCGGTCGGCCGTCGGCGCGGTGACGATGTCCCAGAAGCCGGCGTAGCGGCCGCCCCGGCGCAGCAGCTCGTCATGGGTGCCGTCCTCGACGATGTGGCCGTCGTCGAGGAAGACGATGCGGTCGGCGCGCTGGACGGTGCGCAGCCGGTGCGCCACCATCACCACCGTGCGCCCGGCCATCAGGTGCTGGACGCCCTGGTGGACGGCGGCCTCGTTGACCGGGTCCAGCGCGGAGGTCACCTCGTCCAGCAGCACGATCGGGGCGTCCTTCAACAGCGCCCGGGCGATCGAGACACGCTGGCGTTCCCCGCCCGACAGCAGCGCGCCGCCCTCGCCGACGCCGGTCGCCCACCCCTGGGGCAGGCGCTGGACCACCTCGTCCAGCCGTGCGGCGGTCGCGGCCGCCCGCAGCTCGGCGTCGGTGGCGTCCGGGCGGCCCAGCCGCACGTTCTCCTCGATGGTGCCGTCGAACAGGTACACGTCCTGGAAGACGATGGCGATCCGGTCCATCAACCCCCGGGTGCTGGTCTCGCGCACATCCACCCCGCCCACACGCACCGCGCCGGCGTCCACGTCGTGGAAGCGGGCCAGCAGTTGCAGCAGGGTGCTCTTGCCCGCCCCCGACGGTCCGACGACCGCCAGCCGCTGCCCCTCGGGGATCGTCAGCGACAGGTCGTCGAACACGGTGCGGTCGCCGTGCCGGAAGGTGACCGACTCCAGCTCCAGGCCCTGGTGGGCGGGCTGGACGGGGTCGGCGGGCTCGGGCAGCGGCTCGGTGCGCAGCACCTGGTCGAGCCGGTCCAGCTCGGCGCGGGCGGCGCGGAGCTTGCCGCCGAGGTCCGACAGCGACAGCAGCGGGTCGGCGCAGCGCGCGGCCAGCACCAGGATCGTCAGCACCTCGGCCGCGCCGATAGCGCCGCCGAGCGCCAGGTAGGCGGCCAGGGCCAGCAGCACGGTGAACGCCGCCTGCACCACGAGCGTCAGGCCCACCGCGCCGGGCAGGGTCGCCAGCGTCTGGCGGCGCGACGCCTGCTGGACCTCCCGCAGCGCCTCGTCGAGCATCCCGAAGCGCTCGCGGGTGCGGCCGCCGGCGCGCAGCACCGGCTGGGCCTGGAGGAACTCGATGACGCGGCCGGTCGCCTGCTGGTCGCGGGCGTGGCGTTCGGTGTCGGTGGCGGCCGTCGCGCGGGCCGTCCACCGCTGGGTGGCCGCCACGACCGGCGCGGCGGCCAGCGCGGCCAGTCCCAGTCGCCAGTCGAAGGCCAGCATCACCACCACGATCGTCGCCGGGGTGACCAGGGCGGAGATGAACGGGGCCAGCAGGTGGGCGATGATGCTCATCGCCTGGAGCAGGCCGCGGCCGGCCAGCACCGACACCTGCCCCAGGCGGTCGGTGTGGTACCAGCCCAGAGGGAGCCGGGCCAGGTGGTCGCCCAGGCGGTGGTACATGCCGCGCAGCAGCGTGGTCCCCACCCGGAACCCGGCCAGGTCGCTGGCGTAGCGCAGCGCCGCGTAGGCCGCCACCGCGGCCCCCAGCGCCCCCATCCACGGCCAGGCGTCCGCGGGCGCGTCGCCCAGCAGCGCGCGCAGCACCGGGACCAGCAGGGCGTAGGACAGGCCCTCGGCGATCGCGGCGGCGGTCATCAGCGCCACGGTGGCGCGCACCGGGCGGGCGTACCGGTCGCCCAGCACCCGTAGCAGCGTGCCGATCATCGGGTCACCTCGGTGGGGATCGCGGTTCGCTGGGAGCGCCAGAACGCGGCGAACCGTCCGTCGCGGGCCAGCAGGTCGGCGGGGGCGCCGTGCTCGACGACCGCGCCGCCGTCCAGCATCACCACGGTGTCGGCGTCGGCGATGGTCTCCAGCCGGTGCGCGATGACCACCAGGGTCCGTTCGCCCCGCAGGGTGGCCAGGGCGTGGCGCACCGCCTGCTGGGTGTGCGGGTCGGCGAAGGCGGTCGCCTCGTCCAGCACCAGCACCGGGGTGTCGGCCAGCAGCGCGCGGGCCAGCGCGATCCGCTGCGCCTCGCCCCCCGACAGCCGGGTCTCCTCCCCCAGCACCGTCTCGTAGCCGCGCGGCAGCTCCAGGATGCGGTGGTGGATGTGGGCCAGCCGGGCGGCGCGCTCCACGTCCTCGCGGCCGGCGTGCGGCACCGCCAGCGCGATGTTGTCGGCGACCGAGGCGTTCAGCAGCCGCACCTGCTGGAACACGAACGACACCCGCTGGTACAGCTGGCGGCTGCCCAGCTCGCGCACGTCCACCCCGCCCACGGTGATCGATCCCTCGGTCGGGTCGAAGAAGCGGGGCAGCAGCTGCACCAGCGTGGACTTCCCGCTCCCGGACGGGCCGACGATCGCGGTGACCGTTCCCGGCTCCAGAACCAGGTCGATCCCGCGCAGCACCTCGTGGTCGTCCCGGTAGCCGAACCTGACCCCGCGCAGCTCCACCCGGTGTCCCCGGGGCGTGGCCGGGTGCTCGGGTTCGGGCAGCGGTGGCACCGCCAGCACCTCGCGGATCCGGTCGAGGGCGCGCCGGGCGGCCTGGAGGTCGTCGAACCCGTGGCCCAGCGCCGCCACCGGCGCGGTCAGGCCCAGTCCGAGCAGGACGAACGGCAGCAGGTCCGAGGGGGCCAGGGAGCCGTCGGTGATCAGGACGGTGCCGCCGAGCAGCACCACCAGCAGCACGAACGGCGGCGACAGCGCCAGCTGCATCCCGGCGGCGATCGGCGCCATGCCGCGCGCCCACCGGGCGAAGACGCCGACGAACTCCTCGGTGGCGGTACGGAAGCGGCGGTGGGCGCGCTCGGCGCCGCCGAACGCCTTGACCACCGCGATGCCCTGCACGAACTCCACCGCGGCACTGGCGATCTGGGCCATGGCCGCGTCGAACCGCCGCTGCTCGCGCAGCCGGGCCGGCAGCATCAGCAGCGGGACCAGCAGGACCGCCAGCACCACCGGGACCAGCGTGATCAGCGTCAGCCGCCAGTCGACGGTCAGCAGGTAGACCAGCGACACCAGCGGCACCACGAACGCCGCCACCAGCTCGCCGGGGGCGTGGGCGATGAACGGGTGCACCGCGCTGACGTCCTCCCCCACCACCTTGGCCAGCTCGCCGGTCCGGCGCCGCGACAGCCAGCCGATCGGCACCCGCCCCAGCCGCGCCGCCAGTTGCCGGCGCAGCGCCAGCTGCACCCTGCCGTCCAGCAGATGCCCGATCCCGGAGGAGGCGGCCGTGAACAGCAGCCGGACCAGCAGCCCGGCCGCGCCCACGACCACGACGGCCCGGACATGGCCGTGGTCGACCGGGCCGGGCGCCAGCAGCGCGCGGCCCAGCTCCACCACCGCCAGCAGCGGCGCCAGCCCCGCGACGGCCCCGACGACCTGCGACACCACCACGGCCGCGAAGCCCCATCCATAGGGGCGCAGCAGCCGCGCCATGCTCTGTCCCGCCTCGGGGTCGGCGTCCGACGGCGGTGGGGACTTCTGTCTCGCCTGGGCGGGGGCGGTGGCGTTCATCGTCTTCTCGTCTTCGTCGAATCCGTCACGACCGGGCGTCCGGCCGAGCCGAGGGTGGATGAGGGCGGCGTTCGGGTTCTCCGGCCGTGGACGGCGGTCTCACCCGGCCAGGGCGCGGCGCAGGACGGCGGAGAGTTCGGCGATCTGCCGCTGGGACACCTCGGCGGACAGGATCGCCTGCGAGCCGTGGAAGGTACCGGCCCACTGGTGCAGCTCCACCGGCACGCCCGCCTGCAACAGACGGACCGCGTAGTCGATGTCCTCGTCGCGGTTCGGGTCGAACTCGGCGGTGGCGACGTAGGCCGGTGGCAGGCCGGACAGGTCGGTGGCCCGTGTCGGGGCGGCGTACGGCGTGGCGGTCTGTGAGCCCAGGTAGTGCCGCCACATGGCGGCGATCGTGTCGTGGTTCATCCATGGCGTGTCGGTGAAGTTCCGCGCCGACCACGTCTGCTGCCGGTCGTCGAGCCCAGGCTGGTTGAGCAGCTGGAAGCGGATCGGCGGCCCCTGCTCGTCGCGGGCCCGCAACGCCATCGCGGCCGCGAGGTTCCCACCGGCGCTGTGCCCGCCGACCGCGATCCGTTCCGGGTCGACGCCGAGTTCGGCCGCGTGCTCGACCGTCCAGGCCAGCACGGCGTAGGCGTCGTCCAGGGCCGCCGGAAAGGGGTGTTCGGGAGCCCGGCGGTAGCCCACCGAGACCACCACCGCGCCGGAGCCGTCGGCGAGCCGGGCGGCCCACAGGTGCTCGGTGTCCAGGTCTCCCATCACGAACCCGCCGCCGTGCATCCAGACGAGGGCGCCCTGGGCCTGGTGCGGGCGGTAGATCCGCACCGGCACCTCCGGATCGGCGGGCACCACGCGGTCCTCGACCTCCAGGCCCGCGACGTCCGGCGTCGGCCGCGCGGCGGCCAGCTCGGCGAGGTGCTTGCGCGCGGTGAGCGGATCGTTCAGATCGACCTGCGGGAGAAACGGGATGAAGGCTTCCAGCTCGGGATCCATGCCCCCATCCTCCAGGTCCCGTCCCCGGCGATCATCCGCCATTCGTCGGGCATCCCGCCCCGATGACGCGCCGATCGGCGCGCCGGGCGGCCTCTATGCTGATGCCATGGAGGCCCTGGCCGAACGGCTGTCACAGCTGGACTCGCACGTCCAGGGCGCGATCCGCGTCGTGGCGTTCTATGACACGTTGATGCGCCGGCGGGTGGACCTGCCGGCGCTGGCCCGGGCCACGGCGGGCCTGGCCGAGTGCGTGGCCGGGATCGGGCTGCACGGCACCGGGCGGACCATCCGCATGGCCCCCGACGGCGCCTCCGCCCCCACCCCGCAGGCCCCCGCCTCCAGCACCGCCCCCATCACCCTGGACGACGAGCGGATCGGCACGGTCTGGCTGGAACGCTGCGGCCCGCCCAACCCCCTGGACGAGGTCCTGCTGGACCGGCTGGCCATCGCCACCGCCGCCAGCGTCGAACGCTACGGCCCGGCCCGCACCACCATGGCCGACCCCGCCCTGGTCGAACTGGTGATCAGCGCCGACAGCGACGAGGCCGCCCGCGCCCGTGCCCTCCGCCTGCTGGGCTTCGCCGCCGACCTGCCCGTCCACGTCGCCGCCGTCCACACCCGGCTCCCCCTGGACCGGCTCGGCACGCTGATCTGCCCGTCCCGTCCGGTCAAGGCCGCCCCGCTGGCCGAGGTGGGCGTCATCCTGGCCACCACCCTGGACCCCGCCGGCTTCCCTCCCGGCGTGCGCGCCGGCATCGCCTCCACCCCCCGCCCCGACCGCTCCTGGAGCGACGCCCGCACCGCCCTGCGCTTCACCACCGCGCGCCAGCCCGTCCTGCACCACCATGACCTGGGCTCCCTGGCCCTGCTGGCCGACCTGCCGCCGCACACCCTGCGCGCCAACCCCGACGTCATCGCCGTCGCCCACCTGGCCACCGTCCCCCAGGACCTGGACACGCTGGAGGCCTACTGCGCCACCGGCTCCCTGCGCCGCGCCGCCGGCCTCCTCCACCTGCACCACAGCAGCGTCGCCCGCCGGCTCGACCACATCAGCAAGACCCTCGACATCGACCTCACCCGGCCCGCCGGCCTGACACGGGCCAAACTCGCCCTCACCGCCTGGCACCTCCTCGACAACTGAACGACCGTCTCCGGTCCCCCGCAAGGTCGCTGGAGTGGAGCGAGGACCCGGAGAGTGGCGCGGTCTGGGTGAAGGTGACGCTGGTGGCGACGGCGCCGGGGTGGCGGCCGTCAGGGTCGGTGTAGCGGCACAGCGGTCGGCTGGCGCCGGGAAGGACCTGCCCGCGCGGTTGAAGGAATCGCGGGGTGAGTCGGTTGCCACAGCTCGACGGTCCGTTCCAGTGCCCGCGGTGGGGGCTTCCAGGGTTCGCAGGACGCCGGCGGCCAGGGCGGTGAACGGGTGGAGGCCGGTGCCGGCCGGTCCCTCATCGCATTGGGCGTCGTCGAGCAGGAACATCAGCGTGCACCAGTCCACGGCCAGTCGCAGGCGATCGGTGGGGCGGCGGGCATGATGCGGCCGTAGAAGCCGGGACGGTCGTTGCCGCGCATCCTGGCCGAAGCGGCGCCGGGCTTGAACGAACAGGGCCGGCATCCCGGCCGGGCGGCGGGGAAGCCGGGGCTAGCGGGTGAAGTAGACGCGGACGGTGGTGGCCTGCGGGGTGGTGTGGATACGGACCAGGTCGGCCAGTTGGTTGACCAGCAGCACGCCGCGGCCGCCGGCGGTGTCGGGCGGCACGGGGCGGCGTCCCACCAGCGGGTCGGTGAGATGGCCCTGGTCGGAGACGTCCAGGATCAGGTGGGTGGGTTCGATCCACATCCGCAGGGTGCCCGTGCCGCCGCCGTGGATGACCGAGTTGGAGATCAGTTCACTGATGGCCAGCTCCACGTCCAGCACGCGTTCGGGGTCCAGCCCGGCGGTGCTGGCGTGTTCGATGGCCAGCGCGCGGGCCCGCTCCAGGGCGTCCACGTCGAACGGCAGCGTCGTGGCCTGCCCGGGGGCGGGGTCGGGCAGCGGCTGGTTGTAGGCGGCCACGATCGCGTCGGGCGCGTAGCGGTCGCTGGGGGTCTCGCCGTCGGCGTCGATCAGCACCGGGTGGGTGGCGGCGGCGTCGGCCACCACCCGCTCGTCCAGCCCGTCGAGGTCGTAGGGGCACAGGATCGCCACGTCGCGACCGGTGAAGGCGTGGTTGATCAGCGCCTCGTGCTGGGCGCAGGCGGGATACTCGCTGGCCGAGCGGCCCGGCCAGATCGGCTCGCCGATGATGCGGACGCGGGCCTGGGGGTGGCGGTCGGCGAAGGCGCGCAGCACGCCGGGGATGATGCGGCCGGGGTTGCGGCCGGCCCGCGTCATGTCCAGCAGCGTCACCGCGTCGGCCGCCGCGCCCAGCTCCTCGCGCAGGGCCCGGCTCAGGGGCTCCAGCCGCCAGGTGGGAACCGCCACCGCGACCGGTTCCCCGGCCCGCACGCCGTCGACGACGAACGGCACGGTACCCGCCAGGTACTGCTCCGGGCCGCGGTAGAACAGCGCGGGATGCCAGAACGGGTCGGCGGGACGGGAGGCGTGAGAGGTCGGGACGGTCACGGCGCGAGCACCTCGATCCCCGGGGTGTCGGGCCACATGACCTGCAGGATGCGCCGCAGGGCCGGGGGCGGGCTGTGCAGGACCACTCGGCCGGTGGGGGCCAGGCGATGGGCGACGGCGGCGACCGCCGCGGCGCCACCGGCGTCCACGCTCACCAGCTGTGACAGCTCCAGATGCACCACGGCGGCGTCGGTGCTGGTACCGATGGGGGGCAGCTCCGACAGGGTGGACTCCCAGATGTCACGAGTGAGCACGTTCACCTCCCCGACGGCGCGTACGCCGACCAGCTCGGTCAACGGCTGCACGCGCAGGCCGGACACGGCAACCCCCTCGGAAGTGAACTGGGGACGAGACTGATTGGGGTCAGCGTCAAACATTACCGAGCATCAAGTCTCGGCAAGTATAGGGGCGGCCACAGGGTCACGGGACTGAGGCGTCGAGCCCGGCGAGGAGGATCTTCAGACCGGAGCGGAACTCGGATCGGGGATCGCCGGTGGCCGCGTGGGCCATCTCGATCAGCCTGGGGAACCGCCGCGCCGGAAGGTCGGCCATCCGCGCGGTGATGGTCCCGGCGTCCTGTCCGGCCACGGAAACAGGAAGGCCGGTGAGCTCGGCCTGGGCGAACCCGGCGATGAATCCGGAGACCACGCGGAAGGCGGCCAGCAGGTCGGCTCCGGACCTTCCGCTGTCGGCGAGGGCCTGCACCAGGGCTTCGGTGGGGACGAGCGCGTCCTCGTCGAGGCTGCGTGCGGTGAGGATGAGGGGGATGGCGTTGGGGTGCGCGCGCACGGCGCGCCAGATGGCCTCGGCGATCGCCTCCACCCGCGTCCGCCAGTCGCCCGAGGGGTCGTCGGGCCAGTGGGCCTGGGCCATGACCGCGCTGGTGACGAGGCGTTCGAGCCCTTCCCGGCCGTCGACGTAGTTGTAGATGGTCATGGGGCCGGTGCCGAGCCTGGTGGCCAGGGCGCGCATGGTCAGCCCCGTCAGGCCCTCCTGGTCGATCAGCTCCAGAGCCGCGGCCCGCAACTGCTGATGGGTGAACTTGCGCGGTGCCGGCACGGGTCCCTCCACTTGATTACGTACAAGGTACGTGTTTAACTCGCCTCGTTCACGTACAAGGTACTTGATGGGGAGATCATGACGACACGCACCTCCTTCACCTCCGGCGGCGACCGGTGCGCCGCCTGGCTCACCGTTCCCGAGCGTCCCGGACCGCATCCGGTCGTCGTCCTGGTGCACGGCGGCGGGGCGACGCACGAGATGATGCTCGGCCAGTACGAGAAGTGGTTCTCCCAGGCGGGCCTGGCCGTGCTCGCCTTCGACCTCCGCCACCTGGGCGAGTCGGGCGGCGAGCCGCGCCAGCTGGTCAGCGCGCGCCGGTACGCCGAGGACATCGACGCGGCGCTGGAGTTCGCCCGCTCGCGGCCCGAGCTGGACGCCGGGCACATCGCGCTGTGGGGGACCTCGTTCGGCGCCAGCCATGTGGTGGCCGCGGCCGCCCGGCATCCGACGTTGTCGGCGGCGGTGGTGCAGTGCCCGGTGCTGAGCGGACGCGCCGTCGCCCTGCGGGCCGGCCTGCGGCACCTGGCCCGGCTCACCGTCCCGATCACCTCCGACCTGGTGCGGGCCTCGCTGGGGCGGTCGCGGCGGTACGTTCCGCTGGTGGGCCGCCCCGGCGAGCCGGCCTTCGTCAACCAGCCGGGCGCCCTGGAGGGCTGGCGGTCGGTGTGCCCGCCGGGCTACGAGTTCGACAACCGCGTCACCGCCGCCTCCGGGCTGGGGATGCTGTTCTACAACGCCGCAGCCCGAGCCGCCCGCGTGCGGTGCCCGCTGCTGGTGTGCCAGAGCGACCGGGAGAACCTGGTCGACACCGCGATCGCGGAGAAGGTCGCCGCCACGGCGCCGCGCGGCGTGCTCAGGCACTACGACGCCGACCACTTCACCGTCTACCATCCGCCGCTGGTCGAACGGCTCGTCGCCGACCAGATCGAGTTCCTCACCACCCACCTGCGGGTCCGGTCATGAACCGGCAGGGCCGCAGGACGTATCGATGATCCACCGTGCACGGCGGCGCGGACGCCCGGAGGCCGGGCCCCTCTGGTCGGGGGTGTTCTCGTCCTCCGTGGGCGCGCCCTAGCCGGTGCTGGGAACACATGGCGCCGGACGGATGGCGCCGGGCACGAGACGTGCCCACGGAGGCGGCCGACCGACCGGGCACCGGACGCCGGTCCCGATCCCCTCACCTGGGCCGCGTCGCCCCGGGCCGGTTGGTCGACGTCCAGAAAACTAGCCCGGTCGGCGGATGCCCGCGCACCGGACACGACCAGCGGTTGCGGCTTCGCGACGAACGGCCGCAACGGTCCTGCCGGCCCTCACGCGTGGCGACCCTGCGAGATACCACCCCGCGTCCGCCGGACGCCGCGTCGCGTTCCCGGTCGGAGGGTCCGGATGCGCGAGCAGACCGACGATCTCCGGGCACAGGTTCCGGAACCGTCGTGAGCGGGTGCCGTGCATGGCGGTATGAGGCGTTCCAAGTGCGAAATGATCGCTCTGCGGGGCGTCGGCGGAGCTGCGCCCGCATCGAGGTGACCAGGCCGCATATCGCGCGCAGGAGTGACGTCCGGTGAGATGCCGCGCTCCTGGCTTTGCGCGCATGACAATGATCGAGGCCGGGGACAGGCGTCGCGGAGCGGGCCGCTCGGGGCTCTCGCCACTCACACGAACGACAGCGTCCGTGGTCGCTGCGGGACTGGTGCTGGCCGCGGGTGGGGTGCAGGCCCGGGCGGCCGCGGCCGACCGGAAGCTCCCTGCCCGCACCGCCTCTTCCGCGGGGGCGCCGGCACGCTTCCACGACCAGTCGATCACCTGGCGCGGCTGCCAACTGGACGCGGCTGACGAGGTCGGCAAGGCACTGGACGCGGCCGGGGCGCAGTGCGCGCAGGTCACCGTCCCGGTGGACTACGGCAGGCCCGACGGCCCTACGACCACGGTGGCGGTTACCCGGCGCAAGGCCACCGACCGAGCCCACCGGCTGGGCACCCTGGTGGTCAACACGGGCGGGCCCAATGAGTCACTCTCCGGCGTGACCTGGATGGCGCAGGGCATGCCACCGATCGTCGTCGGATCACCGCAGATGGCCGCACGCTCCGTGACCTTCTTCGAGGACAACCCCTGCATCGACGGCCTCGCCAACCGCTACCTACTCACCGGCCTCCTGCCGGGCGACCGCGCCGACTGCACCAGAACCAGCCCCTGCCCCGACACCTCCGCCCCCGGCACACGCGGCCCCAAAGGACGGTGAGGTCTGCGCGCCCATCCCATTGAGCGATTCCGTCGGAAATGTTGGCGGCGGCAAGGCCGACTGGCAGCCTGCTCACCTGGAGACACCGGCATACCTGCCACCGAGCACACTTGTCCTAAAACAAGAAAGGCCCCGCCGGTAACGGCGGGGCCTTTCCTAATATGAGTCCGGCGGCGTCCTACTCTCCCACACAGTCTCCCATGCAGTACCATCGGCGCTG
>NZ_JACJIA010000004.1:754901-802968 GCF_014138665.1 Actinomadura kijaniata | reverse complement strand
GGGCGATCAGGACCTTGCCTGATCGATAAAGGCACTGGCTTTTAACACGCTGTTGAGTTCTCAAGAAACGGACACCCACCGCGCTCGATCCGCTTGCGCGTCTCTCGCTCCGGGGCGACTCGCTTTACGTTATCAGTTCCGGCCGGTCTGTCAATTTCACCGGTCTTCCCCGATTTCACCCTTTCAGTTTCCCGTTTCCGGGTCCCGTTCGGGCGATGTCTCTATTTCACCAGAACCGTCCGACTTTGCAAAATCGGGTGGTTCTGAAGAGATCGAGATCCACCTACGGGCACGCGGACGCGACGAAACCGCCTCGTCGGCGTGATCGTTAGTGGGTTCCCCGGGCCGGCCGCCTCATGGGCGTCCTGCATCCCGTTGGGGACAAGGGAAGAAGGTATGCCCTCGCGCGGGGCCCGTCAAATCGGCGAGGGCGTGTCGGTGGCAGTCGGTACGGTCCGCCGCCATGGACGCTGAGGATCTTGACTGGCGGTTCCGCACCTACTCGGGATGGGTCCCGCCGTGGGTGGTGACGTCGCTCGCCGAACACGGGCATCTGGACGAGGTGCGCATGCAGGCGCAGCGCGGTGACTGGTACTGCGCTCACCATGTCGCGTTGGACCTGATCGAGCGGGGTGAACGGGACGCCGCCCTGGACGTGCTCACTCCTTTCGTCGACACCGGCTGGTGGGAGGCGGTGTCGACGGTCGCGGCGTTTCTGCACGAGTGGGGGCGCACGGACGAGGCGATCGCCCTGGTGCGTCCGCTGGCCGAGGCCGGGGATCGGCTCGCGGTGGAACGGCTGGCGAGGCTGCTGGCCCGGCAGGGGCGTACCGACGAGGTGATCGCGTTGTTGGGTCCCCGGGTCGACGACTGGTTCCTCGCAAGCGCGCTGGTCGAGCTGACCCATGATCGAGGCTGCGACGAACGGGTGATGTCGCTGCTGCCGGAGGTCGACCGGGACGGCCGTTGGTGCGAGCCCGCGAACATCGTCGAGCTCAGGGCCCGGATGCTGGAGCGTCAGGGGCGCGTGGATGAGGCGGTGGCGTTCCTGTACGCGCATTACCAGCGTGGCGATGTCGTCCATGTCAACGAACTCGAACAGCTCGCCGACGTGCTGGCCCGGCACGGGCGGGAGGTGGAGCTGCGGGAGTTGGTGGCGGGGCCGGGTGAGGAGTACGCCGCCGAGCCCCTGGCCGACATGCTGGAGAAGCGAGGGCAGGTGGACGCCGCCGTGCAGGTGTATCGGCCGTTCGTGGCGGAGGGTTCTTCCAACGCCGCGATGAAGCTGGCGGAACTGCTGACCCGGCACCGGCGCGTCTATGAGGCGGTTGAGGCGCTGCGCGCCGTGCTGGGAAGAGGCGGCTGCGAATGTGATCTGCGGATGCTGTGGACGCTGCTGGTCGACCAGCAGCGGGTGGAGGAGGCGCTGGCGCTCTTCGACGAACTCGCCGCGCGGTCGGCGGGCTTGGATCTCGATCTGTTCCTGGAACGCATGTCGCTGCTGTCCTACTGCGGCCGGACCGAGCAGGCGATCGACGAACTGCGCGCCCACCCCGAGGCCGGTGAGTGGTTCATGGCGGAACGTTTGGCCCGCCTGTTGGCTGATGCGGGACGTCTCGACGAGGCGATCGCCGTTCTGGAGCCGAACCGCGACAGCCATCGGAGCACCGTCGTCATCGCGGAGCTGCTGATCCGCCAGGGGCGCGCCGATGAGGCCGTGGCGATGCTCCATGACTGGCGCGGCACCCCTCCTCCGGCCCCTCGCGCAGAAGGAGCCTTCGTCGATCAGCCACCGTTCTGACCCGGCGACGACGTGCCCCTGGTGAACCGGCGCGCGGCCTGGGTGAAGCCGTCCGGGTCCGCGCCCGCCAGGTGTTCCACCAGTCCGTCGATCGTCGAGGCGCTGACGAGCATGACGCCGGCGGCCCGCCACACTCCCCGGTCACAGATCCAGATTTCCCAGGTCGGGAACAGGTCCTGGAGGATCGCCAGCAGCACGACGCGCGGATTCATGGTGTCTTCTCCCTCATCACCGCGTAGACGGTCTTGCCGCCGGACGCCAGGTGCCGGAAGCCCCATGCCCGCGCCAGCTCGGAGACGATCGCCAGTCCCCGGCCGGAGAACGTGTCGAGGGTCAGCGGCTTGACGTGCGGCTCGGCGTCGCTGCCGTCGCGTACCTCGACCACGGGTCCGGCCTCGGACAGGTACAGCCGGACGGAGATCGCCTGTCCCGGCTCGCTGCCGTGCTTGTAGGCGTTGGTGACCAGCTCGCTGACGATCAGCAACGCGATCTCGACGGCCGTGCGCTGGAAGCCTTTCCCGTCCAGCCAGCCGCGTGCGAAATCCCGTGCGGCTTTGATCGCCTCGGGAGAGGAAGTCAGCATCAACACGGACGGATCGGTCATGGCGGGAACGGGGGAATTCCTCGGCTCGTCGATCATGGCTGCTGCCTTTGGTTTGTGACTCCGGGTCAATATCGGATAACGCACTTCCATGTAGTCATGACGCGGCATAACATCGCTACGTAAGAACGTCGTCACGCTCGCAACACGCGCGGGCGGCTGACGCTCCTGACCTCCACTGACGGATCGCTAGCGAAAGGCGGATCATGGCGAACCCCCCTCGCACGCCTGAGTCCATGTCCTTCGGCCAGGAAGTCAGGAGGCGTCGCAAACGGGCGAGGATCACGCAGGACGAACTGGCCGAACGCCTGAACGTCGTGCGCTCCTACATCTCGCAGATAGAGACCGGGGCGACACAGTGCCGCGCGGATTTCGCCGCTCGTATCGACGTCGCGCTGGACACGGGTGACGAGGTCCAGTCGGCGTGGCGGGAGTTCATCGAGCCGTTGCAGGAGGAGAAGTACCCCACCTTCTTCGCCAACTTCCCCCGCGCCGAGCAGAACGCGACCATGATCCGCGCGTATGAGCAGAGCTGGGTCTACGGGCTCTTCCAGACGAAGGCGTACGCCAGCGTCCTGCTGCGTGATGAAAATGAGCTCGCGGGACGCATGGAACGCCAGACCGTTCTGGAACGCGAGCGTCCTCCGCTCGTCTGCGTCGTCATGTCCGAGGCGGTCCTGTACACCTTGGTCGGCTCATCCGAGGTCATGCGGGAGCAGCTTGAGTATCTCATCGAGGTCTCTCAGCGAGACCGCATCCATATTCAGATAGCACCGTTCAGGTTCTACCGTGGGGTGCGGGGAGCCTTTCACATCGCGACCCAACAGGACCGGAAAGAAGTCACCTACGCGGCCAACGCTCTTGGCGGTGAAACCACCAGTGATCCTGTCCGTATAGCTCAGGTAAGCGAGGCGTTCGCTACACTGCAAGCGCAGTCACTCAATGAGCTGGACTCTAGGGCGCTGATCAGGAAGGTAATCGACGAGCGATGGACCTGAGCAAAGCGAAGTGGCGGAAGTCCTCCCTCAGCAGCGATTCAGGAGACGCCTGCATCGAGGTCGCCGCTGATGCCAGCGTGGCCGGGATCAGGGACTCCAAGGACCCCGACCGCGGCGCGATCCTCCTGAACCGGACGGAAGCACGCGCACTCGCCGCACGCATCAAGAACTCCTGACACAGGCGACGTCCCGCTCCGCCTCCGGTGAGCAGAAGGAACAATCGTCCATGCCCGACGGCACCGACCTCCTTTCCCCGCATGTCGTGGAGCAGATCGAGCGGCTCCATGGCCGCGTCCGTGACGATTTCGAACCACGGGAGTGGGTCGTCACGACTCCTGCGGGGAAGTACCCCGTTCCGCCGTCCGTCCAGGCGCTGCTGGCCGTGGTCTGGCCCGCCGGACAGTGCCTGCGAACGACCGACGACTTCGAGTGGGAGGTCGACCTCTACAGCGGGAAGGGTTCGGAAACCGAGCCCGGTCTCGTGGCCGAGGACCGCGCCTGGTACACGATCGGCGAGGACGAGGGGCAGTGGTATCTGCTCGTCGACCTGGCCGAGGCCGCGACGACGGCCGAGGTGCCGACCTACCGCGTCGACCATGAGGGCCGCCAGCCGGTGCCGGTGAGGGTCTGGCTCTCCGACAGGCTCTCCGGCCTGCGGCGGTCGACCCCCGCTATCGAGTTCGGACGGGCCTGCGCCTGGGGTGACGTGGAGCGCGTACGGGCGGCGCTGGAAGGCGGTCTCGGCACGGGGCCGTTGGAGCGGTCCGGCCTGACGCCCCTTCACCTGGCCACGTTCTCCGGATCCGTGGAAACCGTGCGTCTTCTCCTCGCCGCCGGAGCCGATCCCAACGCGGCGATCACCGAGGAGGTGTCGGCGCTCGACGTCTGGTCGACCTATTTCGAGCCGTACCGTGGCCGCCGGACGGAGTTCGACCCGCTGCTGGACATGGCTCTCTACGAGCGTGAAACACCTCTGCACTCGGCCCTGCGGAAACTCGGCATCGACTACGTCGTCGGCCTACGCGCGTCGCTGCCGGACGTGGTCAGGCTGATGCTGGCCGGAGGGGCGGACCCCACGATCCATGACGGCGAGGACTACAGTCCTGCGGACATCGCGTTCAGTAAGACCTTCAGCGCACCGGAGACCGATGCACCCGAAATATACGAATGTCTCCAGCAGCTGTATGACGCCGGAGCGGAACTTGACGCGTACGCGGACTGACCTTCCGAGTCCGATGGATCCGGTATGGCCGTGTCGCTTCTGGCTTGCCGTCTGAGCTGCGAGGACGAAGGCGGCGGCCGGGCTGCTGCTCCATGATTTCGGCCATGGCCTCGGCCTGGCCTTCGAGCATGTCGGCGACCATCGGGGGCTCGATGACGCCGGGGCGCACGGCGTTGATACGGATGCCCCTGGGGGCGTATTCGACCGCGGCGCGTTCGGGCTGGATCGCCGCGACCGCAGCCGCGGGCTCACCTCAGTGACCGCCGGGTCGTCCCCGTCCCACGGCGGCGGAGCCGTCGAAGGCACCGTCAACAAGATCAAGTTCCTGAAGGGGCAGATGTTCGGCCGCGCCGACCTCGACCTGTCGAGGATCGAGTACTCCACCACCGCTGACCCGTACATCACGCTCTGCCGCCTCGATCATCGAGAGTGAGCCAGAGCCCATTGATTCCGCGCGCAACACGGAGCGGCTGCCACATGTCCCGCCTCGGAGCCTTCTTCAAGGGGAACGGAGGCTTGCGGCGGTCTCGGTTTTGCGGACTTCTGCGGCTAATGCCCGTCTTGTACCGTGCCTTCTGGCGATGGCAGCAGGTCGTCCTGGACCCGGACCTCGTCTGTCAGGGCAAGAGCTCCTCCACGATCTTGCAGAGGCCGCTCATCCGCAGAGTCCGAAAGGCCCCCGTGACCAGTTCCGAGTTCATCGTCTTCGCTCCGGACGTCCCGGAGAAGGCCCGCAAACGCCTCAGCGCCTGCGTCGCCGTCTGCTACCCGTACGGCGATCCGCTCCCCCGGATTCCGTTCTGGAGCACCCTCATCCTGACGATCCTGAGCGCGACCCTGCATCTCATCCTCACCACCATCCTCGCCGCGATGGTCGCAGGCGTGGGGGGCCTGGTCACCCTGTTCGTCACCTGGATCCTCAGCCTGGTCGGACTGATCCCGGACCTGCCCGCCGGCGCCGCGTCGGAGTTCGCCCTGATCCCCGCCGGCATCCTCGGCGCCGTGACGGTCATCCTCGGGATCTGGGTCTACCTGGACCCCACATCGGATTCCAACCTCCCCAGGCCGCTGCGGGCAAAGCTTGCCGGGGCCCGCGCCCACCACCGCCGGTACCTGCGGGCCTCCGACCTGGACCAGCCCTCACAGGAGCTGATGGAGCGCACCCGGCAGGCGATCGCCGTCGTCCTGGACGCCGAGGTCACCCGTGACGGGCTACTCGACGAGATCGCAAACGCGGTCGTCCTTCCCGACGAACGCTGGCAGATCGCCGAGCTGCTCCACCGGCAGACCGTTCTGCGGGCCAAGCTCGACGAGTACGACCGCATGGCTGACACCCCCGAGCTGGACAAGGCCCTGGGTCCCCAGCTGGCCGCCCTCGACCAATCGGTCCATGAGGTGACACAACGCGTCGAGACCCTCGAACGCTACGCCGACCTCGTCGCCCGCGCCGACTCGATCCGCGCGTCCGAGCGCTTGGGCGACGACACCGCGTACCTCGACCTCCTGGCCCACACCGCCGACACGACCGCGGTCGCCTCCCTCACCGAGCATGCCGACCTTCTCGGCGACCACCTGGCCGAAACCATCGAGGCCGGACTGGCCATCGTTCCCAGAAACCCCGGATGAGCGAGCACGCAGGTTCGGGGCCTCCGGTACGCCGACCACGGCCGCCAGGCGGGCACCGGCCCGGCTGGCCAGCGCTATCGCGATCGAGGTGAGCAGATCTCGCGACGTCCGCCGGTATCGGCTGTGCGCCCGGGCCGGCGGCACAGCGCACCGCGGGCAGACGGCTTCGGCCGCCTCGGCCGGCCCATGTGGTGGTGGTCGTCGTGGGCGCCCGCCCGCGCCGCCGGGGCGTCGAGGCCCGCGATCTCCGTCTACGGCCGCAGCAGGGTCTTGATGGCGCGGCGTTCGTCCATGGCCTTGTAGCCCTCGGCGACCTGGTCCAGGGGAAGGGTGAGGTCGAAGACCTGGCCCGGGTCGATGGCGCCGGTCAGGACGCGGTCGATCAGGTCGGGCAGGTAGCGGCGCACCGGGGCCGGGCCGCCGCGCAGGCCGACGTGGGAGAAGAACAGCTCCTGCCCATCGAGCGCCACCTCGTGGGGGACGCCGACGAAGCCGACGTTGCCGCCCGGCCGGGCCGCGTGCAGGGCCTGGCGCATCGCCTCGGGCGTGCCGACGCACTCCAGCACGCTGTCGGCGCCGATCCCGCCGGTCAGCTCCTTGATCCGGGCCACGCCGTCCTCGCCGCGCTCGGTGACGATGTCGGTCGCGCCGAACCGGCGGGCCAGCCGCTGGCGGGGCTCGTGCCGGGACATGGCGATGATCCGCTCAGCCCCCATCTCTTTGGCCGCGATCACCGCGCACAGCCCGACCGCGCCGTCGCCGACCACCACGGCGGTGGAGCCGGGCCTGACCTCGGCGGCGTCGGCGGCCCACCAGCCGGTGCCCATCACGTCCGAGACCGCCAGCAGCCCCGGCCAGAACCGCTCCTCGGGGACTCCGTCGGTGGCCACGAGCGTGCCCTGGGCGTTGGGGATGCGGACGTAGTCGGCCTGGCAGGTGCTCATGAACTCGCGGTCCAGGCAGTTGGACTGGAAGCCGTTGCGGCAGTTGGCGCAGGTGTTGTCCGAGGTCGCGAACGACCCGACGACGAACTGTCCGGGCTTGACCGCGGTCACCTGCGAGCCGACCTCCTCCACGAAGCCGACGTACTCGTGCCCCATCGGGTGCGGCTCGCCGGTGGGTTCGGCGCCGCGGTAGGGCCACAGGTCCGAGCCGCACACACACGTCACCGCGGTGCGGATGATCGCGTCGGTGGGGTGGAGGATCTTGGGGTCGTCCAGGGTCTCCACCCGGATGTCGCCGGGGGCGTGGATCACTGCTCCGCGCATGAAAAGGCTCCTTGAGGTGGTGGGATGGGCGCGCGCCGGCAGGGTGCCGGGCGGCGCCGCGTGCGGTCGGGAGCCCGAGGCGTCAGACAGCCGACCGCCCGGGCCAGGTGGGGGCCCCTCCGGTCACCGGCTTCACCTCCGGCCCAGGGAGCACCACACCTTCTAGGTAACCCCCGGTGGGCGCGCCCAACCAGTCACCAGCGAAGGGTGTACTGCCAGTACACCTCTACCGCCGCAGGCAGGACCTACCGTTGAGGGGTGGACAACCGTGAGCAGGTCCGCGAGTTCCTGACCTCGCGGCGCGCGAAGATCACTCCCGAGCAGGCCGGGCTGGCGTCCGGTTCCCGGCGCCGGGTGCCAGGGCTGCGCCGCAGCGAGGTCGCCGCCCTGGCCGACATGAGCGTGGAGTACTACGCCAAGCTCGAACGCGGCAACCTGGCCGGTGTCTCCCCCTCGGTGCTGGAGGCCCTGGCCCGCGCCCTGCGGCTGGACGACGCCGAACGCGCCCACCTGCTGAACCTGGCCCAGGCCGCCGACGGCACCGACGCCCTCACCCGCCCGCGCCGCCGACGCGCCACAGGCCGGTGGAAGCCGCACCCCAGCCTGCGATGGACCCTGGACGCCATCACCGCCGGGCCCGCGTTCGTCCACAACGGCCGCCTGGACCTGCTGGCCGCCAACCAGCTCGCCCGCGCCTTCCACACCGACCTCTACGCCCATCCCGGCAACCAGGCCAACCTGGCCCGCTTCAACTTCCTGGACCCCGCCTCCCGCCGCTTCTACCCCGACTGGGACCAGGCCGCCGACATGACCGTGGCCATCCTGCGCACCCAGGCCGGGCGCAACCCCCACGACAAGGACCTGCACGACCTGGTCGGCGAACTGTCCACCCGCAGCGACGCCTTCCGCACCCGCTGGGGCGCCCACAACGTCCGCCTCCACGGCACCGGCACCAAACACTTCCACCACCAGGCCGTCGGCGACCTCACCCTCGCCTACCAGAGCCTGGAGATGAACGCCGAACCCGGCCTCACCCTCACCATCTACACCGCCGAGCCCGGATCGCCCTCCGAAGAAGGCCTGCGCCTGCTCGCCTCCTGGGCCGCCACCCCCCGGACGCCCTCGCCCACACCACCCTCCAGTAGCTGACCCCGCACTACGGGCGCGACGCCATCCGCACCGCCATCACCGACCTGCTCCCCGGCCGCGCATGGCTGGGGGCGGTCCTCTGGGGCTCGTCGTCGGGCTGTCGTAGCATCGCCGGGTGCGGACCCTCGTTCTCTGGGACATCGACCACACGCTTCTCAGCATCGCCGGGCTCAGCGGGGAGATCTACGCGGCGGCCTTCCGGGAGGTCGTGGGGTGGCCGTTGGAGCGGGTCGCCGTCATGGCCGGGCGCACCGACCGGGCGATCACGGCTGAGACGCTCCGCCTGCACGGCGTGGATCCGGACGAGGAGCTGGTCGTCAGGTTCACCGACGCTCTCGGGCGCGGGTTCGCCGAGCGCCGGCACGAGATCGCGTCCCGGGGCAGGGCGCTCCCCGGGGCGCGGGCCGGGCTGGAGGCGTTGGCGTCCCGCCCGGACGTCGTGCAGTCGTTGCTGACCGGGAACATGGAGTCCATCGCCCGCTGCAAGCTCGCGGCGTTCGGTCTGGACGGGCTCGTGGATTTCGGCGTCGGCGCGTACGGCATGGACGGCGTCGAGCGTCCGCCGCTGGTCCGGCTGGCCAGGGAGCGCGCGGAGGCCAAGTACGGGGAGCCGTTCGGTCCCGGGTCCACGGTCCTGGTCGGGGACACCCCGCTCGACGTCGCGGCGGGGCATCAGGGCGGGGCCCGGGTGGTGGCCGTGGCGACGGGGGCCAGCGACGAGGCCGCGTTGCGGGACGCCGGGGCCGAGCTGGTGCTGGCCGACCTGCGTGACACCGACGCCGTCGTCCGCGCGGTCCTGGACGTCAGCCGGATCTGACGCGCTCGGCGGGAGCCATCGTGGTCGTCAGGGGTTCCCTGACGGGTTAGCGTGTCAGGGAACCCCTGACAAAGAGGTGGGATGGACGCGGGTACCGAGGGAGCGGGGTGTTCGTTCTGCGGGAGGTCCGCCGGGGAGGCCGGGGAGGCCGGGGAGGTCTTCGCCGGTCCCGGGATGAACATCTGCCGGGAGTGCGCGGGGGCCGCCGAGGCGATCGTGCGGGAGTACACCGACGGGGCCGTCCAGGTGCGGCTGCCCCGGTGGGACGGGATGGGCGAGGACGAGATGCTCGCCCAGATCCCGCGGATCGCGGCGGTCGCCGACCAGGTGGAGGCCGATCTGCGGGTGTGGGTGCGGGAGCTACGCCGGCGCGGGGTCACCTGGGCGCGGATCGGGGGCGTGCTCGGGATCACCCGGCAGTCGGCGTGGGAGCGGTTCTCGGGCGGGGAGCGGTTCACCGGCGAGGAGTGAGGTCTCGGCCAGCAGGCGGTGGACCGTCTCGGGCAGGGTGCTGCCGGCCGGGATGATCTTTTCGTGGGCGGTGGGGAGCAGGTCGCGGGGGCGGTACCACCCGGCCATCTCGGCGGGGCCGAACTCGGCGCGCTGCGGGCGGGTGGCGTGCCGCCGCAGCGTCTCCTCGAAGGGGATGTCGAAGTAGTACCAGTGGCTCGGGCCGCCGTGGTCGCGGCGCAGGGCCTCCAGCATGGGGGCGTAGCGGGCGGCGGCCAGGATGCCTTCGAGGATCACGTGGTACCCCGCGTCCAGGGCGTGGCGGACGATCGTGTCGATGAGGGCGATGTTGGCGCCGCCGGGGACGTCGTGCTCGCGCAGGATCTCGCGGCGGACGACGTCCTGGCCGACCACGGCCACGTCGCGGTGGGGCCGGGCCCGGCGGAGCCGCCGGGCCACGGTCGTCTTGCCCGAGCCGGAGTTGCCGCGCAGCACGATCAGCGTTCGCACCCGTCCAGGATGTCAGGCGGACGGTTTCTCCAGCAGCCAGTCGAGGACGGCGGGGGTCGCGTCGAAGTGGCCGGCGTGGCCCGCGTCCGGGTCGATCGTGACGGTGGCGTGGGGAAGGCGGGCGGCCAGCCAGCGGGCGTGGGCGACGGGGACGACCGGGTCGAGCGCGCCGTGCCACAGCAGGGTCGGGACGGTGACCGCCGCCGGGTCGAAGCCCCACGGCAGGCCGAACAGCGCCAGCGCGTCGTCGATCCAGCCGTCCAGGCCGGGGCGGACCGCGTCGGCGTAGGCGGCGGCGAGCATCCGGCCGACTCCGGGACGGGACAGCACGGCGGTCTCGGTCTCGGGCAGCCGGGGCGGGGCCGAGGGGTCCGCGCCGAGGTGGGCGCGCATGTCCTCGCGGGTCCGGCGGGCGACGGCGGCGGTGCGGACGTTGCCCTCCATCATCCCGGCCGTCCAGTCCAGGCCGTCGGCGTCGCGGGGGGCGAGGGCGGCGAGGGACGCGACGCGGGTGGCGCGGTCGGGGCGCAGGGCCGCGAACGCCAGGGCGTGCGGGCCGCCGCCGGACACTCCGTAGACGGGGACGCGGTCCAGGCCGAACGCGTCGGCGACGGCGGCGACGTCGTCGGCCCCGTCCACGACGCGGCGGCCGGGCCGGGGCGTGGAGCCGCCGAGGCCGGGCCGGTCGAAGGTGATCAGGCGGATGCTGCGCGAGGTGAACACGGTGTCGTCGGGGTGGCGGGCGAGCCGGCCCACGGGGGTGCCGTGCAGGTAGAGGACGGGGGTGCCGCCCGGGGTGCCCCACTCCTCGACGGCGAGGACGCGGCCGTCGGCGGTTCTCACTTCGCGCATGCCAGGAACGTAGCCGGACCGTACGGTCTGTTCGATCTTGTTTCGTCGTGGGCGTATTTTCCCCGGGCTGTAGTCGCGGGTGGGATGCCGGACATCTCGGGGTGACAGCGACATCACCAGAGAGGAGCCGGTGTGCCGGATCCCGATGATGGGTTCGCCGAGTTGTGGGACGCGCACTACGAGGACGTGCTGGGGTACGCGGCCCGGCGCGTCGATCTCGACACGGCGCGGGACGTGGCGGCCGAGACGTTCCTGGTCGCCTGGCGGCGGCGGGGGCGGATCCCGGCCGACCGGCCGTTCCCGTGGCTGCTGAACGTGGCCCGCAACGTGCTGGCGAACGAGACCCGCGGGCAGCGGCGGCGCTTCCGGTTGTGGGGGCGGCTGCGCGACGACCGCGCCACCCATGAGCCGGTGGCGGACGTGGCGGTCGGGCTCGCCGAGGGCGGCCGGGTCGTGGCGGCGCTGCGGCGGCTGCCCGAACGCGACCGCGAGACGTTGCTGCTGGTCGCGTGGGAGGGCCTGGAGCCGAGGGACGCGGCGGTCGCCGCCGGGTGCTCGGCCAAGGCGTTCTCGGTGCGGCTGCACCGTGCGCGCAGGCGGCTGACCGCCGTGCTCGAAGAGATCGACGCCGGTGAGCGGCGTGTGCCCGTCCCGACCGTGAAGAGGAGTGTCCCGTCATGAACGACGATGTGAGGACCGTGCGCGCGCTGCTCGCCGACGCCGACCCGTGCCCGCCCGGGACGTTCGCCGGGGCCGCGCGGGACGGCCGGGGGCAGGCCGCCTACGTGCGGATCACCGCCGACCGGGGGCGTGACGCGTGGACGCGGCGGCGCTGGCTGCGGGTCGCGGCGGTCGGCGGCGCGGGGCTCGCGGTGGCGGCCGGGACGGCGGTCGTGCCGGGGCTGACCGGCGGGGAGGTCGCCAACGCGCGGGAGCTGCTGGACCGCGCCGCGACCGCCGCGCAGGAACGGTCGTTCACCGCGCCCCGGCCCCACCAGTGGGCCTACATCGAGACCCGCTACGAGCGGATCGGCATGGGGTCGTTGAAGAGGGGGCAGGTCGCGACGGTGTCCACGCCCCGCAAGACGACCGTGGAGCGGATATGGACGCGGGTGGACGGGACCCGGATGGCCCTCTACGAGAAGGGCAGGCTGCTGGAGAGCGCCACCGGCGGCGGGTCACCGCCGACGGACTACGCGACGTTGTCGAGGCTGCCGCGTGACCCGGACGCGCTGCTGGCGCACGTGCGCGAGACGTGGCATCTGATGAACCAGAGCGACGAGTCCGTGTTCGCGATGCTCAGCTCGGCGCTCAACAACAGCGTGCTGCCGCCCGACCGGGAGGCCACGATCTACCGGGCGATGGCGAAGCTGCCCAGTGTGAGGCTCACCAGGGGCGGCAAGGACATCGCGGGCCGCCCGGTGATCGCGGTGTCGGTGGTGGAGGAGGGCTGGATCCGGCTGGACGTGCTGCTGGACCCGAAGACCTACGTGTACCGGGGGCACCGCTCGGTCGCGGTCGCCGACCACCAGGACCGGCAGAGCGAGGGCGGCTGGGCGATCCGGAAGGGGACGGTCGACAGCCAGTCGGCGCGGCAGGTCGCCGGGTTCGTGGACCGGCCGGGCCAGCGGCCCTAGCCGCGGCCGGCCGGGGCGTCAGTCGGGCGGGGTGGTCGCCAGCCAGGCGCGGAGGGCCATGTGGAACTCGAGGTGGCGGTCGGGGTCGTGGAGGTCGTCGCCGAACAGGGCCTCCAGCTGGCGCAGCCGGTAGCGGACCGTCTGGGCGTGGATGTGCATGCTGTCGGCGGCCGCGGTGGCGTTGAAGCCGTGTTCGAGGGCGGCGAGGAACGTCTCGGCCAGCCGCCGGGCGTGGCGGGGGCGGCTGCTCTCCAGCAGGGGCGCGAGGGCGCGGGAGACCAGCGTCTCCGTCAGGAGGCGGTCGCGCAGCAGGATCAGCAGGGGCAGGTGGTCGGTGACGACGACGGGGTCCCCGGCGGGCAGGGCGCCGCCGTCGGCGAGGTCGAGGGCCTGGCGGGCCAGGCCGAGGGAGCGGACGACGTCGGTGGTCGCGACGGGCGGGCCGATCGCCGCGCGCCACTCGCGCAGGCTGGCCCGCAGCATGCGGTGGCGGCCGGGGCCCTCGGGGTCGGGGACGATCAGGCAGGGCTCGTCCAAGTGCAGGCCGACGAGCACCTCGGGCGGCAGCGCGGTGCCGGGCCAGGGCGGGCGGCTCGGGCGGCGGAGCGCGACCGCCGCGACCGTCCGGGGCAGCGGCCAGGCCGCCTCGTCGGCCGCCTGCTTGACCAGGTCGGGCTGGGGTTCGGCGGCGACGAGCAGGTCGACCAGGCGGCCCCGGCGCACCCGCATGTCCCCCGTGGCGCGGGCGCTCGCGTCGGTGTGCCCCTCGGAGACGGCGGCCGCGATCGTGTTGAGGTAGTCGAGCACCGCCGCGGCGACCTGGCCCATGACGGTGACGGTGACGCTGGGATGGCTCTCGGCCACCGCCGTCAGCCGCCGGATCGAGACGGCCGCGCCGAGCCGGAACGCGGCCTGCGAGACCTCCTCGGACAGCCCCTCCTCGGTCTCGATCACCCCGACGCGCTGGAAGAACGACGTCGCCGCGTCGAACGAGGCGTGCTGGTCGAGCAGCAGTTCCAGGAAACCGGCGATCGACCGCTCCACCGTGCGTTCGAGGAAGTCGGCGTGGGCCGGGTCCTGGAGCCTCGTGTACTGCGGGAACTCCTCCTCGATCTCGCGGACGGCCTCCCGGATCGTCCCGGGGACCTCCGCGCGGAGCAGCGCGACGATCTCGGCGGTCTCGTCCTCGGAGAGTTCCTGCAACAGCCGGTCGCGCATAGGCCCCACATGTCGCCGTAGCCGCATCACATCGGTAGGCCGCAAAATACCCAGGAGTCAGCGGTCGTGTAAGCCATCGGTCCGGCCGTTCCGCCGGGCGGGCGGAACGGCCGGGCCGGGGTGGGTCAGCCGAGCGGGTTGGAGCAGTTGATGGGCCAGTAGGGGCCCCGGATGTCCAGGGAGTTCAGGACGAACCGGATCGTCACGGGGTCGAAGTTCATTCCCACGTGCGCGTTCGTGTTGTTCGGGCACTTGTCCTGGAGCAGGATGTTGTGGGTGTTGGAGCCGTTGAGGTAGGCGGAGGTGTAGGGGGTGACCACCTCGTCGTACTTGGTGGCCAGCACGATGTAGGTCGGGCCGGGCACGGTGTCGCCGCCGGAGTTGAGGTCGCGCAGGAACGCGGAGTCGGTGATCTGCTGGCCGGCGGCCGGGGCCGCCCGGACGACGGCCTGGGTGATGCCGAGCAGGCTGCCGAGCGCCACCAGGCCGCTCATGTTGGTGCCGTGGTTGGACGGCGCCAGCCCGATCAGCTTGTTGACCTTGGTGGCGCCGCCGAGGTTCTTCAGGTAGTAGCGCGGCATCATGCCGCCCTGGGAGTGGCCGACGATGTCGACCTTGGTGGTCCTGGTCGCGGCCAGGACGCGGTCGACGAACGCCGCGAGCTGCCGGGCGGAGGTGGGGATGTCGCCGGTGCCCTGGATGGGCGCGTCGGGGGCGCCGCCGTAGTTGAGGGCGTAGACGCAGTAGCCCTCCTTTTTCAGGGCGGGCGAGACCTTCTGCCAGTTGAAGGCCATGTTCTCGAACGTGCCGTGCACCAGCACGACGGGCCGGGGGCGGGTGAGCGAGGGCTTGCAGTTCCAGTCGTTGGCCCCGGGCGGGGAGATCTCGGCGTGCGCGGCGGTGGGGGTCATGACGCCGAGGCCGACGGCGGCGGCCAGCGCGGCCGCCGCGACGGCGCGCAGGCGGGTGTGCGGGCGGGTGCGGTGGGAAGGCATCTGCCTCTCCTTCGGAAGGCACGGCGAGGGCATGCCGAACGCGCCCGGCGAGGGGCGGGAACCTTCTCCGGCCGGCCCGCGGCGTTGCGGGATCCTCGTCCGGGCGTTCGGTGAAACCTGCCGTGGGGGTGGATGGGAGAGGGGCGGCGCCGTTCCCCTGGGGAGCTGCCAGTAAGGTACGGCCGCCGCGGCCGGCAGTCTTGTGGGCGAAGGCCCGGCTTTCACCGGCCGCTTAGCAGGCCCGCACAAAAACCCGCGGGGCGCGGCGTTCCCGCTGGTCACGCCGCGGCCGCGGTCCTTTCGATCCGGCGGGCGGAGGTCAGCCGCCGGGTTGGAGCCGTTCCGCCAGGAAGGCGAGGATCTCGTCGCGGGCCTTCACCGTCGGGTGGCCCTCCTCGTTCACCAGGTGGGCGGTGACGATGCTGTGCGGCGTCTCGACCATCTCGCGGAAGAACGGCGGCGGGTCCGGGTTGGCGACGGCGCCGTCGAGGACGCGGCCGTCGAAGGCGTCGCCGAGGAGCCGCCGGTAGGCGGCGAAGCGCCGGCCCGTGCACCAGCGGTCGCCTTCGAACCGGTAGGCGAGCACCCGCAGGCCGTCGCGGGTGACGCGTTCGCGGATGGCCTGGGCGTCCTCGTCGCCGAGTTCGAGCCCGGCCGGGTCGTCCAGCGGCAGGGACGGGTGGTTGACGACCGGGGCGATGACGGACGGCTCCAGCGTCATGGTGAGGGCGAAGTTGCCGGTGAAGCACAGGCCGATGGCGCCGACGCCCGGCCCGCCGCATTCGGCGTGGGCCCGCCGGGCCAGACCGCGCAGCCAGGCGGTGACGGGGCTGGTGCCGCCCCCGGCGAACGCGCGGAACTCGGCGCTGACGCAGGCGCGGCGGATGACCTCGCGGCCCGCCTCGGTCGTGGGATGGGCGCCGTCGGTCCCGAACAGCGAGGGGACGTGGACGGTGAAGCCCGCGTCCCGGATCCACCGGGCCAGGCGCAGAACGTCGGGACTGATACCGGGCATCTCCGGCATCAGGACGACGGCCGGGCCGGAACCGGCGACGTGGACCGTCTTCACCGTCCCGTCCACGTCCACGCGGCGGTGGGAGAAGTCGTCGAGGGGGTCGTCGAGGGGGTGGTCTGCGGCGTTCATGGCGACCAGCGTGGACGGTGGGCGCGGCGGACCGCGAGAGGCCGGATCGCCAGACAAGGGGGTAATCTCGCCAGGCGTGAGCGCATTGAGGATCGGGGTCCTGGCCTATCCGGGGTGTTTCGCGTCCGAGGTTTTCGGGGTGCCCGACCTGCTGACGATGGCCGCGCACGTCGCGGGGCCGCGGCACGCGGGGTACCGGGTCTCGGTCGTCTCGCCGCGCCGGCGGGTCGTCGCGTCGGGCGGGCAGGAGCTGGCCGTCTCGCCGTTGCGCGAGGTGGACGTCCTGGTGGTGCCGGGGTTCGAGCTGGCTCCCGGCCTGGACGTGGACGGCAGGCTCGCGCCGCTCGGCCCGGAGGTCGCGGCGATCCGGGCGCACGCGGACGCGGGCCGCGCGGTCGTGTCGATCTGCGTCGGCGCGTTCCTGCTCGCCGAGGCGGGGCTGCTCGACGGGCGGCGCGCCACCACGGCGTGGCTCCTGGCCGACCGGCTCGCCCGGCGCTGCCCGGACGCCGACGTCCGGCCCGAGCAGCTGGTCGTCACCGACCGGGGGGTCACGACGACGGCGGCCTTCAGCGCCATGTACGACTTCACGCTGGAGGTGATCCGGCGGCACAGCGGCGCGGGCGTCGCGCGGACGACGGCGCGGATCGCGCTGCTCGACGACGCGCGGTCGTCCCAGTCGCCCTACATGGACGCCCGGCTGCTGCCCCGGCCCGGCGACGAGTTCTCCCACCGGGTCATGCGCCGGCTCGACCAGGACCTGGCCGCCCGCTACGACCTCACCGCGCTGGCGGCGGCCTGCAACGTCAGCACCCGGACGCTGCTGCGGCGCTTCTCCGGCGAGACCGGCCAGAGCCCGCTGGAGTACCTCCAGGCGTCACGCGTCCGCCGGGCCCGCCATCTGCTGGAGACCACGGACCAGACCGTCGCCGCCGTCGCCGCCGCCGTCGGGTACAGGGACCCGGGGACCTTCGCCGCGCTGTTCGCCAAGCACACCGGCCGGCGCCCCAGGGACTACCGCGCGGCCTTCCGGCGCGAGGCCGCCGATCCGGTCAGCCCCCGACCAGCGGGATCAGCTTGATGAACACCAGGTCGGGGTCCCCGGTCAGGTCGACGACCTCGTCGAGGTCGTCGACCTGGCGGTCGCCGGTGAGGACGAAGAAGCCGTTGCGCAGGAACGCCCGCTCGGCGATGTCGGCCTGGCGCTCCCAGTCCAGGCGGCGGGCGCGGGGCAGGTGGTAGCCGTTCAGGTCGGCCTCGGCGTCGTCGGGCTGGACCAGCCCGTTGAAGCGGGAGGCGGGGCGGGCGTTGTGGCGGGCGACCTCCTCGCGGACGCGCAGGCGGATCAGCTCGCGGACGGTCATGGTCGACGGCAGGCCGGTGACCTGGAACCCCGCCAGGGACGTGCCGGTCGCGGTCTCGTCGCGGAAGGTGACGGCGCTCATCGTTCCCCTCGTCGGATCTGGGCCAGGATCGTCGGGTCGGTGATCGTGGTGTCGGCGGCCAGCAGGGCCGCCTTGCTGAGGATCAGGGACAGGCGGTCGTCCTCGAACGGCAGGAACACCCGGGGGTCGGACCGGCCGGGGACGATGCACAGGTAGGAGTCGTCGGGCTCCATCAGGATGTTGGCCGACCCCAGGTGGATCCGGTAGGTGCGCAGGTCGCCCCTGACCTTCAGGAAGCGGTCGGTCAGCTCGCAGCGGCCGGCGATCCGCAGGCGCGGCAGGACGCGCTCCAGGGCGGCGCGGCGGGTCTCGGCCGTCGCGGTGAGCGCGCCGAAGCCGTCGCGTTCCCAGTAGGCGCGTCCGGGACCCTGGCCGGTCCAGTCGGGGTCGGCGGCGATCGAGGTCACCGCGACGAACAGGTCCACGTCGCGCATCGCCTCGCTGAACACCACGGGCGGGACCTCGCGCAGCGGGGCCTCCCGCCAGGCGCCGCCCTCGCGGCGGGAGAAGCGGACCCGGTCGGTGGAGGCGAGTTCGCGTTCCCCGGCGGGGTCGGCGTAGACGTGGCGGAACGCCACCCGCCACTCCCCCGCCGCCAGGACGCGCGTCGCCTCGTCCTCGTCCCCGCCGTCCCAGGGGCCGAGCAGGTCGCTCCTCCAGCCCCGGGCGCGGAACAGCGCGAACAGGCGGCGGTAGTGGACCAGGTGGGCGGCGAAGCGGTGGGAGTGGGCGGCGGTCTCCTCCTCGGCCGGGGTCAGCAGGTAGATCTCGCGGAACGCCTGCTTGAACGGCTGGCGCAGCTCGCGTTCGGTGATCAGGTCGCGCCAGGCGCGGATCTCCTCCGGCGCGTGGCCGATCGGGTGCCACAGCCGGACCGGGGCGTCGGGGGCGGCGTCCGGGACGTCCTGGAGCGCGGGCAGCACGGCGCGGCCGTCGATCTCCCAGATGAGGCGGCCGGCGACGGCCCCGGCCAGGGGGTGGTCGAGCAGGGCCGACCGCCAGCGGGCGTAGGTGTGGGCGGGGTCGGCGGTGTAGCCGCCTTCGAGGGCGCGGGCGAGGGTGGCGAGCTGGGTGTTGATCCGCTTGGTGCGGTCGCGCAGGTCCTTGAGGACGGTCCTGTGGTCGGCGCGGACGGCGGCCGGGACGCCGCGCAGCGGTTTGCCGTCGCGGTGCCAGACCAGGGTGGCGGTGTCGGTGACGGTGATCTCCGCTTCGTGGTCGCCGACGCGCCGGCGCAGGGGGCCGGGGTCGGGGACGCGGAGGGCGACGTCGGTGCGTTCGGCGAGGGCCGCCTCGATGCGTTTGAGCATCTTGTCGAGCTGCTTGGGCACTCCCGCGTGCCGGACGACCGTCTTGACGTGCCGGAGCGCGGTGACCAGCTCGGGGGTGGGGTGGTCCTGGCCCGCGCGGGCGACCGCGTACAGGAACGCCTGGGAGGGCAGCGTCCTCGCCGCGGTGGGGGCGACGGCGGTGGCGGGCAGGACGCGGGCCAGGTAGTCGGGCAGCCAGGGTTCGTCGTTGGCCAGGGCCGCGCGGAGGGCGCGTTCGAGGGCCTCGACCTCGTGGGGGGTGAACGCGGCGTCGGCCTTGTAGGGGGTCCTGCCGGACTGGATGTCGGCGAGGCGGCGTTCGGCCTCCCGCAGCTCGGCGTAGAGGAAGCCGAGGTAGCCGGGGCGCGAACGCAGGCGCTCCTCCGTGTCGGGCGGCACCATCGCGCGGCGTCTCTCGGCGACGCCGTGCAGGACGGCGAACCGCACCCGGTCGACCAGGGGCCAGCGGGACATCAGGTCGAGTTCCCTTTCGGCGCTCGGGCCCCGGCCGGAGACGAGGCGTTCGGCGGTCTCGCGGTGGCGGTCGGGACCGGCCAGGGCCGCGACGGCGAGCTGGTCGTGGACGTGGCGGTCCTCGCCCTTGGCGTTCATGAAGCGGGCCAGGGTGTCGGCGCGTTCGGCCAGGCCGTCGGGCCAGGGCCCGGTGCAGCGCAGCAGCGCGGCCAGGCCGAGGCCGAGGTCGGCCCAGTCGCGCCGGTCCAGGTCGGTGACCAGCGCGTCGAACAGGCGCAGGCACGCCCGCGGGGTGAAGTCCGCCGGGCGCGCCTGCGCCTCGTCCTCGATCAGGAAGCGCAGGCCGGTCGAGGCGCTGGTGTAGGCGTCGGGCAGCAGGTCGCCCAGGTCCGTGGCGCTGAGCGCGGTCAGGTCGACGGCCGGGTGGGCGTGGTGGTCGCCGGTCCGGAGCGCGACGCGGATCTGGTCGGGGGTCACGGGACCGTCCTCCGGATCTGGCGCAGGATCGTCTCGTCGGTGATCGTGGTGTCGGCGGCGAGGAGGAGCGCCTTGCTGAGGATCAGCGACAGGCGGTCGTCCTCGAACGGCAGGTGGACCTTCGTCCCGCCCCTGGCCTGCACGATGCACAGGTAGGAGTCGTCGGGCTCCATCAGGATGTTGGCCGACCCCAGGTGGATCTTGTAGGTGCGCAGGTCGCCCCTGACCTTCAGGAAGCGGTCGGTCAGCTCGCAGCGGCCGGCGATCCGCAGGCGCGGCAGGACGCGCTCCAGGGCGGCGCGGCGGGTCTCGGCGGTCGCGGTGAGCGCGCCGAACGTGGCCGTGCGCCAGTACTCGGTGTACCGGTCGTCGCCGCGGTCCACCCAGCCGGGGTCGGCGGCGATCGAGGTGACGCCGACGAACAGGTCCGCGTCCCGCATCGCCTCGCTGAACACGACCGGCGGGACCTCCCCGAGGGGGACCTCGGTCCAGCGTTTGCCCGCGCGGCGCTCGAACACGATCCGGTCGGTGGCGGCGTGCTCGGGGGCCCAGTCGAAGTCCTCGGTCGCCGGGGTGTGCTCGAACGTGGCCCGCCACCCTCCGTCGCCGAACGTGCCGCGCGCCTGCCCGAACGCGCCCGCGTGGTGACGGCCGAGGTAGTTGGACTGCCAGCCGCGTTCCTTGGTGAGGGCGTAGAAGCGGTTGTAGTGGACGATGTGCGCGGCGAAGCGGTTGGAGTAGACGGCGGTCTCCTCCTCGGCCGGGGTCAGCAGGTAGATCTCGCGGAACGCCTGCTTGAACGGCTGCCGGATCCCGCGGTCGGCGACGGTGGCGCGCCAGGCGCGGATCTCGTCCGGCGTGTGGTGGATCGGGTGCCAGAGCCGGACGGTCCTCGCAGCAGCGGCGGGCGGGGCGTCGGCGGGCAGGGCGGCGCGCCACTCCCCCGCCTCGTCCTGGAAGTCCCAGATCAGGTCGCGGGTGATGACGCCGACGATCGGGTGGTCGCGGTAGTGGCGGGCCCACTCGTCGTGGGACCACTCGGGGTCGGCGGACAGCAGCGCCTCGACCCGGCGGCGTTCGGCGGCCAGGGTGGCGCGGACGCGCTTGGCCAGCGCCTTGATCTCGGTGACCTCGGGGGCGTCCTTGACGGCGGGGGGCGCGGTGCGGCGGGCCGTCCCGTCGGGGGCGGTGTAGGTGAGGCGGACGGTGACGGCGTCCTCGACCGCGAGGGTGACGGTGTGGCCGGCGACCGTGCGGGTGAGCGTGCCGCCGGGGGCCAGGCCGTGGTCGGGGACGGCGCTCTCGACGAGCTGCCGCGGGGTGACGCCCTGGCGCCCGGCGGCCGTCTCGATCGCGGTGTCGAGCTGCTTGCGCAGCGCCTTGTGGCGGAGGCGGGCGTCCAGTTCCCGGAGGGCGTCCAGACCGGCGGGGTCCTCGACCGCGCCGAGCGCGTTGACGGCCGCTCCCGCGAGCTTGCCGTCCCAGGTCGCGCGGTTGAACATGCCCGCCAGCCCGGCGAGCCGTTCCAGGTGCGGGGCCGTCTCCGCCCCGGCGGTCAGCGCGGCCGCCCACAGGACGCCGCAGGCCAGGTCCTTGTAGGCGGGGTCGACGTAGTCGCCGTGCCCGCGCTCGACCTCCTCGGGTTCGACGGCCATCTCGCGCACGCACGCCACGAGCGTCTCCCCCGCCTTGGCGGCCTCGACGAGACGGACGCACTCCCTGCGCCACTTCTGCGGCGGGCGCGGTCCGGAGAAGACCGCGAGGTGCCACACGAGCGCGGCCAGCCCGGCGGTGGGCGCCTCGGCGAGGCGGTCGCGGAGCGGGGCCGCCCACCACTGCCGTCCGGGCACCATGCCCTCGGGGAGCAGCGCCGGGTCCCGCTCGGGAAGCAGCCGTTCCAGCCGCCGCACCAGCGCGCTCCGCTCGCCTCCGGCGAAGGCCGGGTCGGCGAGCACCCGCTCCTGGAGCGCCCGCAGCCACTCGTCCGCCGCCGCGCGTTCCTCGGCGGGGAGCCCTTCGGCGACGCGTGCGGCGAACTTCGTCACGTCGGTGAACCAACCGTCCGACCGCTCGTATTCGAGGGCGGCCCGGACCAGCACGGCGGTCTCGGACGGCCCGAAGCCCTCGGTCCTCGCCAGCGTCGGGGTCACGCGCGCGCCGAAGTACCACGCGACCTGCGCCTCCCGGGCGGCGGCCAGCAGGAAGGCCAGGACGGCGGGGCGGGTCTCCCCGGCCGGAAGCGCGGCCAGGCGTTCGGAGATCTCGGCGCGGATCCGCTCCACCGCCCGCAACGCCCCCGGCTCGCCGTCGCGGAGGCGCCGCGCGTCCGCCATCCCCCGCCGCAGCAGGTCCGGCAGCCACGCGCCGCGTTCCAGGGCGTCGAGGCGGACGCCGTCCAAGGTGTCGTCGCGGAGGCAGTCCGCGGGCAGGTCGTCGAGGGGCATGGCGGGATCATGCCAGGGGCGGCCGACAGAAGCGTGTGAGGCTGTTCAGGTGACCCGTCGGTCACTACGCTCGGAGGTCGACAGCCAGAACGACATTCGGGACGCAGCGATGGCCTCTCCGCGCACGGTTGTGATCATTGGGAGCGGGTTCGGCGGGATCGGGATGGCGATCCGTCTCAAACAGGCGGGGATCCACGACCTGGTGGTGCTGGAGAAGGCCGGCGGGCTCGGCGGGACCTGGCGCGACAACACCTACCCCGGCGCGGCCTGCGACGTCCCCTCGCACCTGTACTCCTTCTCGTTCGAGCCCAGGACCGACTGGAGCCGCCGGTTCCCGCCGCAGCGGGAGATCCTGGAGTACCTGTGGCACTGCGCGCGCAAGTACGAGGTGCTGCCGCACGTGCGGTTCGGGTGCGAGGTGACCGGGGCTCGGTTCGACGAGGACGCGGCGCTGTGGCGGATCTCCACCAGCGACGGCGACCTGTCGGCGCGGGTGCTGGTCTCGGCGTGCGGGCAGCTCAACCGGCCCGCGCTGCCGCCGATCGAGGGGCGCGAGACGTTCGCGGGCGCCGGCTTCCACTCGGCGCGCTGGGACCACGGGGTGGACCTGGCCGGGAAGCGGGTCGCGGTCGTCGGGACCGGCGCCAGCGCCGTCCAGATCGTTCCGGAGATCGCCGGGGTCGCGGGGAGGCTGACGCTGTTCCAGCGGTCGGCCCCCTACGTCGTCGACAAGCCCGACCGGCCCTACCGGGACTGGGAGAGGACCGTCCTGGAACGCGTGCCCGGCGCCTACCACCTGAGCCGCGCGAGGACCTACGCGCTGTACGAGTCGCGGGCGCTGGCGTTCGTGAAGTACCCGAAGCTGATGGAGGGGATGAGGGCGCGGTTCCGGCGGAACCTGCACCGCCAGATCCCCGATCCCGGGCTGCGCGCGGCCCTGGAGCCGGACTACCCGATGGGATGCAAGCGCATCCTCATCTCCAACGACTACTATCCCGCGCTGACCAGGACGAACGTCGAACTGGTCACCGAGGCGATCGACCGGGTCGTCCCCGCGGGGATCGTCACCCGCGACGGCGCCACCCACGAGGCCGACGTGATCGTGTACGCGACCGGGTTCCGGTCCACCGGGTTCCTCGCGCCGATGCGGATCCACGGGCGGGGCGGGCGCGAGCTGGGCCGGGAGTGGCGCGACGGAGCGGAGGCCCACCTCGGCATCACCGTGCACGGCTTCCCCAACCTGTTCCTGCTGTACGGGCCGTACACGAACCTGGGGCACAACAGCATCATCTACATGCTCGAATCCCAGTTCCGGTACGTGCTGGGGTGCGTCGAGGCGCTCCGGCGGCACCGGCTCGACTGGATCGAGGTGCGCGCCGACGTGCAGGACGCGTTCGGGCGCCAGATGCAGGAACGGCTGCGCGCCACCGTCTGGGAGGCGGGCTGCGAAAGCTGGTACATGACCGCCGACGGCAAGGTCGTCAACAACTGGCCCGGCTTCACCTTCGCCTACCGCCGGGCGACCCGCCGCCCCGACCCCCGCGACTTCACCGCCCGCCGCGCGTCCTAGGCTCGGTGCATGCCGACTGCCTTCATCACCGGAGCCACCGCGGGGATCGGTGCCGCGTTCGCCCGCCGACTGGCCGCCGACGGATTCGACCTGGTGCTGCTCGCGCGCGACGGCGAGCGGCTGGACAGGAGCGCCCGCGACCTCGCCGAACGCTACGGCGTGCGCGCCGGGACGCTGGTCGCGGACCTGGCGACCGACGACGGGATCGCCGCCGCCGAGGCGCGGCTGCGCGAGGGCGTGGACCTGCTGGTCAACAACGCCGGGTTCGGCCACAAGGGCACCTTCCTCGACGTCCCGGTCTCCGACGAGCTCGCGATGCTGAAGGTGCACTGCGAGGCGGTGCTGCGCCTCACCTCCGCCGCGCTCCCCCGCATGCTGGAACGCGGCCGGGGCGGCGTCGTCAACGTGTCGTCGGTCGCGGCGTTCGCCTCGCGCGGCACCTACGGCGCGTCCAAGGCATGGGTCGTGGGGTTCAGCCAGGGCGTCGCGCAGGACATCGCCGGGCGCGGGAACGTGCGCGTCATGGCGCTGTGCCCGGGGTTCGTGCGCACCGAGTTCCACCAGCGGGCGGGGATGGACACCTCGAACGTGCCGTCGTTCCTGTGGCTGGAGCAGGACGCCGTCGTGGACACCGCGCTGCGGGACCTGCGGCGGGGCGTCCAGGTCAGCGTCCCCGGCGCCCAGTACAAGGCGATCGTGGCGGCGACGCGGATGATGCCGCGCGACCTCGTCGGGCGGCTGTCGGCCCGGACGGGCCGCAGGTACGACTGACCGGCCCGGTCTTGATCTACCGGCGGGGACACGGCAGGGTGTCCTGACACCGCCGGAGCGGGGGGACCTCCGGCGCACCCGCCCGCCGTCCGCTGAGAGGTCCCTCCGCGCATGGGCCACGACCTGGGGCACGCCGCCCTCGCGCTGTTCGCCACCGTCACCTACTACACCGCGTTCCTGGTGTTCCGTGCCGCGGCCGGGCGGATGCCGCCGCTGCGCGGCAGCCGCCCCTTCCACGTGGCCTGGCACATGCTGACCGACCCGGTGTGGCTGGCGGGCGGGCTGCTGCTGTTCGTGGGGCTGGCGGCGGAGGTGGTGGCGTTCGCGGAACTGCCGCTGGCGGTGGCGCAGCCGGTGTTCGCGGTCAGCCTGGTGCTGCTGGTGGTCTACGCGGTGGCGCGGCTGGGCGAGCGCCTCGTCGTCCGCGAGTGGGCGAGCGTGGCGCTGTTCGTGCTGGCCACCATGCTGATCGGGCTGTCGGCGGAGCCGGCGGGGCCGCTGCGGGCCGAGCCGTCGCTGACCGCCGCATTGCGCGAACCGTGGGCGATGCTGGCGGTGGTGGCCCCGGCGGTGCTGGTGGCGGGGCTGGTGTGGCTGGTCGGCGACCGGCGCGGCGCCGGGCGGCACGCGCGGCGGCTGGCGGGGGTCGCCTACGGGATCGGCGCCGGGGTGTGCGCGGGGCTCGCCGAGGCGGGCATCCGCGGGATGTCCCTCGTGTACGAGGACACCGGCGACGCGGTCGCGGTGCTGGGGTCGCCCTACCCGTACCTGACGCTGGGGATGGCGGCGATCGCGCTGGGGCAGTTGCAGGTGGCGTTGCAGCGGTGCCGGGTCGCGGTCGTCGCGACGGTGCTGACGGTGATCGGGCGGATGTACCTGGTGCTCAGCAGCGCCGTGCTGTTCGGGGAGGCGTGGCCGCGGGAGGGCGGGCCGTCGGCGTTGCGGACCGCCGGGTTCGCGCTGGCGCTGGCGGCGCTGCTGCTGTTCCCCCGGTACGAGGAGGAGTCGGCGCGCGGGGTGCGGGGGGCGGGTTCGCGCGCGGTCGCGCCCCGGTGAGAGGCTGGCGGCCATGCGGGTGCTGGTCACGGGGGCGGCGGGGTACGTCGGGTACGCGGTGGGGCGGCGGCTGGTCGCCGCCGGGCACGAGGTGGCGGGCCTGGTCCGCGACGCCGCGCGGGACCTGCCGCCGGGCGTGCGGCCGGTCGTCGGGGACCTGCTCGACGCCGGGAGCCTGACGTTCGACGGGCCGTTCGACGCGGTGGTGCACCTGGCGGCGCTGACGCGGGTCCGCGAGTCGTTCACCGACCCGTTGCGGTACTTCGAGGTGAACGTGCAGGGCACCGTCAACCTGCTGCGCGCGGTGCCCGCGCCGCGCGTGGTGTACGGATCGACGGCCGCGGTGTACGGCGCGCCGCCGGTCCAGCCGGTGCCCGAGACGCAGCCGCCCGCCCCGGCCAGCCCGTACGGGGCGTCCAAGCTCGCGGCCGAGGAGGCCGTGCGGTACCACGCGCGGACCGGGGCGGCCGGGGCGGTGGTGCTGCGGACGTTCAACGCCGCCGGGTCCGTGGCGGGCCGCCCCGACCCCGACCCGACCCGGCTGATCCCGCGCGCCCTGGCCGTCGCCGCCGGGCACGCCCCGCACCTGGAGGTCAACGGCGACGGTTCGGCCGTCCGCGAGTACCTGCACGTGGACGATCTCGCGGCGGCGCACGTCGCGGCCCTGGACGCGGCCCGGCCGGGCGCCGAGGCAGTCTACAACGTCGGCGGCGGCTCCGGGGCCTCGGTCGCCGAGGTGGTCGCGACCGTGGAGGAGGTCACCGGACGGCCCGTCCCGGTGCTGCGGCGGCCCCCGCGCCCCGAGCCCCCGCTGCTGGTCGGGGACTCCGCGGCGATCCGCCGCGACCTGGGCTGGCGGCCCGAGCGGTCGGCGCTGCCGGAGATCATCGAGGGCGCGTGGCGCGCCCTGCCCCGATCGGGCGGATAAACTCCCAGCGTGTCCGAGGCCAAGTTCGAAGTCCAGATGCTCCACGACCGTGTCATGATCAAGGTCGAGAAGGACAGCGGGGAACGCCGCAGCAGCGGCGGCATCGTCATCCCCGCCACCGTCGAGCAGTCCAACCGCCTGCAATGGGGCGAGGTCTGCGGGGTCGGGCACCACGCGCGGACCGTGAAGGTCGGCGACCGCGTCCTGTTCCACCCCGACGACCAGTTCGTGGTGGAGATCCAGGGCGAGGACTACCTGGTGATGCGGGAACGCGACCTGCACGCCATCGCCTCCGAGCGTCCCGAGCACGGCACCGGCCTCTACCTCTGACCCCCGGGGCGCCCCGCGCCCCCGGCGACCGGCGCGGACAACCGCCGGTTGTCCCCCCACGCCCGGCGGCTGTTTGTCTCCGGACGCCGGATCCGGTCTGCTTGCGCTGGTCGTCGAGGTGGAGGGACCGGCGTGGGAACGGACTTCTCGCGGTTGTGGACCGCGTACGCGGTCAGCGCGGTCGGCAGCGCGGTGGCGACCGACGTGTTCGCGTGGCTCGCGGTCACGGTGCTGGCGGTCGGCGCGTTCCAGGTGTCGCTGCTGATGGCGGTGGGCGGGGCGTTCGGGGCGCTGCTGGCGCTGCCGCTCGGCCCGTGGGTGGAGTTCCGGCGCAAGCGGCCGCTGCTGGTCGGCGCGGACCTGGCCCGCTGCGCGGTGCTGCTGACCGTTCCGGTGGCGCTGGCGCTGGACGCGCTGACCTACGTCCACCTGCTGCTGGCGGCGGTGCTCATGGCGGTCGGGCAGATCGTCTTCGTGGCCGCCTCCGGCCCCCACCTGCGGGCGCTGGTCCCGGCCGAGGCGCTGACGGCGGCCAACGCCCGGTTCGAGAGCGTGCAGTGGACGTCCTCGGCGGTGGGGCCGCCGGTCGGCGGGCTGCTGGTGTCGGCGCTCGGGCCCGCCGCGTCGATGCTGGTGGACGCCGCGAGCTACCTGCTGTCGGCGGTGGGCGTGCGGTCCCTGCGCGCCGCCGAGCCCGCCCCGCCGCGCCGCGCCGGGGACGCCCGCCGGAGCCGCGAGATCGCCGAGGGGTGGCGGATCATCCGCCGCGACCGGGTGCTGTGGCCGCTGTTCCTCAACACCGTGGCGGTGAGCGCGCTGATCATGGCGGTCGCGCCGGTGCTGGCGGTGCTGATGCTGCGCGAGCTGCGGTTCACGCCGTTCCAGTACGGGCTGTCGGTCGGCGTGCCCTGCGTCGCCGGGGTCGTCGGGGCGCGGGTCGGCCGCCGGCTGGCCCGGCGGAACCGGCGGGCCGTGCTGCTCGGCGCGGGCGTCGCGCGGGTGCTGTGGATGCCGCTGCTGCCGCTGGCGGGGCCGGGCTGGGGCGGGCTCGCCCTCATCATCGCCGTCCACACCGGCACGGTCCTCGCCATGGGCATGTTCAACCCGATCATGGCGACGTACCGGCTGGAACGCGCCGCCCGCGACGGCCTCGCCCGCGTCCTGACGGCCTGGTCGGTGACCTCCCAGCTCGCCCGCGCCGGATGCGTCCTGTCCTGGGGGCTGCTGGCGACGCTGACCGCGCCGCGCGTGGCGATGGCGGCCGGCGCGCTGCTGTTGCTGGCGACGGCCCTGACCCTCCCGTGGCGCGGGGCGCCTCCAGGCCCGGAATGAACCTTTCGCCGTGATCGCCCGTAACACGGGCAGGTCCCCCTGGACCGAAGGCCCCGCGTCGCCCCCCGGCCGTCATCGGCGCGGGGCCTTCGCCCGCCCGGCCGGGGGATCAGAACAGCTCGTCCAGCAGGCGGTAGTAGTCCAGGCGGTCCGCGTCGGGCTCGGGGACCAGTCCGTAGGACTCCCAGAACGCCTCCCACGCCGCCTCGCCGTGGTCCTCGACCAGGTCGCGCCGGGCGATCGCCAGGTCCCGGTAGCGGTCCGCGACGCCGAGGGCCGAAACGTCGATGAGCACCGGGTCGCCCGACGCGGGCAGCAGGACGTTGGACGGCGTGTAGTCGCCGTGCGCCACCACCAGGTCCTCGGTCGGCGGGCGGGTGGTGAACAGGCGGTCCAGGACCTGCCCGGGGGTCAGGTCCCGATGGTCGTCGTCGAAGTCGTCCGGGTCCACCGCGCCGTCGCGGACGTTGGCGGCGGCGCGCTCCAGGACCGTGGCCAGGCGGCCGTCGAACGGGCAGTCGGGGACCGGCAGCGTGTGCAGGGCCCGCAGGGCGCGGCCCATGACGGCGCCGATGTCGGCCGGGGCGGCGCCCTCCAGGGACGGCGCGCCCACGTCGGCCAGGACCAGCGCGCCGCCGGTGAACGCCACCACCTCGGGCACCGGCAGGTACTTGCCCAGCCAGCGCAGGCGCGGATGCTCGGCGGCGGCCGGGGGGCCCTGCTTGACGTAGAACGTCCCGCCGCCCGCCGTCACCCGCCGGACCGTGCCGCTGGCCCCCTCGTGGTCGGACGACCAGACCGCGCCGGGGCCGAGGAGTTCCGAGAGGTCCATGGTCACACCATCACCGTCGTCGTGGAGCCGGTACGGCCCTTGCGGATGCGGAGCTGGGCGGGGATGCGGGCGCGCAGCTCGGCCACGTGGCTGACGATGCCCACGGCGCGGCCGCCGTCGCGCAGGCCGTCCAGGACGTCCATCACCTCGTCGAGCGTCTGCTCGTCCAGGGTGCCGAAGCCCTCGTCCACGAACAGCGTGTTGATCTCGGTGCCGCCGGCCTCGGCCGTCACCACGTCGGCCAGGCCCAGCGCCAGCGCCAGCGAGGTGATGAACGACTCGCCGCCCGACAGCGTCGCCGGGTCGCGGTCCTGGCCGGTCCAGGCGTCGGTGACGCGCAGCCCCAGGCCGCCCGCGCCCTTCTTGCGGTCGCCCGCCGCCTTGTCGATGGTGTGGAGCAGGGCGTAGCGGCCCGCCGACATGCGGGCCAGGCGCTCGTTGGCGGCGTTCACGACCTGCTCCAGGCGGGCCGCCAGGACGTACGCCGACAGCGACATGCCCAGGCGGTTGGCGCCCGACTTGCCGGAGGCCACCCCTGCCAGGTGCTCGGCGACGCGGTGCTCCTCGGCGGCCGGGAGCCAGGCGTCGACGGCGGCGTCGAGGTCGGCGCGCAGCTCGGCCAGGCGGGCGCGGCGGCGGGCGGCGCGTTCGGCGGACGACGCGACGGTGGTGTGGACCGCCTCGGCGGTCTCCAGGGTGGCCCGCAGCGCGTCCAGGTCGGGCGCGGGCTCGGCCGCGGCGGCGATCAGTTCGGGGTCGGCGAGCCGGTCGCGGAAGGCGGCCTCCTCCCGGCTGAACCAGTCGATCCGGCCGCGCAGCTCGCCCTGCTCCTCGTCCTCCAGCCAGGCGGTCAGGGCCTCCTCGGCGGTGCGGAACGCCTGGTCGGCCAGGGCGGTGGCCGCCACCTCGCGGGACTCGGCGTGGGCGCGCTCGGCGTGGGCGGCCTGCCGCTCCGCCTCGACGGCCTCCTTCAGGGCGTCGGCCTCGCGGGTGAGGCGGGCGACGCGGGCGTCCAGGGACGGGTCCTCGCCGCGCGCCTCGTCGAGCGCGGCGGCCAGCCGGTCCCGCTCGGCGGCCAGCTCCTCGTCGCGGGCGCGGTTGCGGGTGAGGCGCTCGGTGAGCTGGTCGTGCTCGGCGCGGGCCTTGTCCTGCCGCTCCTCGGCCCGGCTCAGCTCGAACGCCAGCCGGTCGGCCTCCGCCGCCCGCGCGGCGGCGGACTCCAGCGCGGCGCGGGCGTCCTCCAGGTCCTCGGCGAGCGCCTCGGCGGTCGTGTCGCCGACGTCCTCGGCCAGGTGGGCGTGCTCGGCGCGGAGCCGGGCGACCTCGGCGGCGGCCTCCTCGCGCCGGGACTGCGCCCGGTCGGCCTCGGCCTGGGCGCGGTCCACCTCGTCCTGGCCCGGGATGTCGGTGGAGGAGGCCAGCGGGCGCGGGTGGTCGGGCGAGCCGCAGACCAGGCACGGCTCGCCGGGGACCAGCTCCCGCGCCAGCACGGCCGCCATGCCGTCCAGCCGGGCCTGGCGCAGCGCCTGGACGCGGTCGCGGGCCTCCTGCGCGACGTCGGTGGCGGCGCGGTGGGCGTCCTCGGCCTGCACGACCAGGTCGTCCAGGCGGTCGCGGCGGTGGGCGGCGGCCAAGCGGCGTTCGGCGGTCTCCACGGCGTGCTGCGCGCCGGGGCGTTCGGCGGCGGCGACGTTGGCCGCCTCCAGCGCCCTCGCGCGCGCCCGCACCTGGTCGGGGAGTTCGGTGAGCAGGCGGGCCAGGTCGGCGGCGGCGGGTTCGAGGCGGGCGCGTTCCCCGGCCAGCTGGGCGCGTTCGGCGTCGTAGCGGCGCAGGCGCTCGGCGTCGGCGCGGCGGCCGTCCAGGGTGGCGATCTCGTCGCGGCGGTCGCGTTCGGCCTTGCCCAGCACGTCCTCGGCGACGTCCGCGCCGACCAGCGGCTCCACCCGCTCGCGCAGGTGCGCGGCGTACCGGCGGGACCGGTCGGCCTGCTCGGCGTGGCGGCGGGCCTGCCGGACCAGGCCGACGACGCGGCCCGCGCGCTCGGCCTCGTCGAGGCGGGAGGTGAGGCGGCGGCGCTCCTCGGCGCGTTCGGTGAACGCCTCGCGGCGGCGCAGCGCCTGGGCGTGGCGGGCCTGCCGCTCGGCGAGCGCGTGCGCGGCCTCCCCCTCGGCCCGCGCGGCGGCCAGGCCGGCGGTGGCCTCGGCGCGCAGGGTCTCGGCGCAGGCCAGGATGTCGGCGTGGTGGGCGGCGACCTCGGCCGCCCACGCGGGCAGCGCCTCCGGCGGCAGGTCGGCGGGGAGCTCGGCGGCGGCGACCTCGGCGATCCGGCCCGCGACGTCGGCGACCCGCGCGCGCAGCGCCTCGGCCTGCCGGTGGGTGGCGGCGCGGCGGTCGGCCAGCCAGGTCTCCACGCGGGTGAACACCTCGGCGGCGAACAGGCGCTCCAGCACCTTGCGGCGCTCGGCGGCGTCGGCGCGCAGGAAGCTCGCGAACGCCCCCTGCGGCAACATCGCCACCTGGCAGAACTGGTCGCGGTTCATCCCGAGCAACTGCCCGACCAGGTCGCTCGCCTCGTCGATGCGGGTGGTCAGGCCGGTCCAGTCGCCGTCGTGCTCCTCCAGCACGATCTTCGCGTTCTCGGTGGTGGTGCCGGTGCCGCGCAGCTTGGGCCGCTCCCACGCCGGGGACCGGGTGATCCGGAACCGGCGGCCCCGGATGGTGGCCTCCAGCACCACCCGCGGCGCGGCGCCCGGAGCGGCGTGGTCGCTGCGCAGGCCCTTGACGTCGTTGCGGACGCCGGGCACCGCCCCGTACAGGGCGAAGCAGACCGCGTCCAGCACGCTGGTCTTGCCCGCGCCGGTCTGCCCCTGGATCAGGAACAGCCCCGCGTCCGACAGCGCCTCGAAATCGATCACCTCGGTGCCGGAGAACGGCCCGAACGCGGTGACCTCCAGCCGGTGCAGCCTCACGCCCCGCCCCCCGTCCTCACGCTCTGGCCTCCTTCAGCCGGCACGCCTCGAACGCCTCGTGCAGCAGGGCGCGTTCGGCCTCGCCCGCCGGGCCGTCGGTGACCTCGGCGACGAAGTCGCCCGCCACGTCCAGCTCGGAGCGCCCCCTCACCCGCTCGGTCCAGGTCCGCGCGTCCTCGCCCGGCCCCTCCCGCGGTTCGAAGCCCAGCACCAGGGCGTGCGGGAAGCGGCGGCGCAGGCGTTCCATCGCCGAGGGCGGGCGGCGCGCGTCGGTCAGCGTCGCCTGGATCCAGCGGTCCTCGTACGCGTCGAGGGCGGGGTCGTGGAGCAGGTCCTCCAGGGTGCCGCGCAGGCGCTTGAGGCGGCGGGGCACCGGGGCCTCGACGAACGCCGCCTCCATCCCGTCGTCGCGCAGGTCCACCAGCCAGGAGCCCTTGAGGTGGCGTTCCTCGGAGAAGGAGTACGCCAGCGGCGACCCCGAGTAGCGGACGCGGTCGGTCATCGCCTGCCGCCCGTGCAGGTGGCCGAGCGCCACGTAGTCGATGCCCTCGAACACCCCGACCGGGACGTGGGAGGTGCCGCCGACGGAGATGTCGCGCTCGCTGTCGGACGCCTCGCCGCCGGTGACGAACGCGTGCGCCAGCACGACCGTCCGGGTGCCGGGGCGGGTGGCGGCGTCGGCGCGGACGCGGCGCATCGCCTCGGTCAGCGCGGCGGCGTGGCTGCGCTCGTCCAGCTCCCAGTCGTGGCGCAGCAGCTCCGGCTCCAGGTAGGGGACGCCGTAGACCGCGGCGCCGTCGAGCAGGACCGGCTCCCCCACCCGCGCGAAGTCGGTGCGCAGGTGGACCCCCGCGGCGTCCATGAGCGCCGAGCCGAAGCCGAGGCGGTGCGCCGAGTCGTGGTTGCCCGCGATCAGCACGACGCGGACGCCGAGCGCGACCAGGCGTTCCAGGGCCTCGTTGCACAGCCTCACCGCGTCCACGCCGGGCAGCGCCCGGTCGTACACGTCCCCGGAGATCAGCACGCAGTCGACCCGTTCGGCGCGCACCGTCTCGACCAGGTGGTCGACGAACGTCCCCTGCGCGGTCAGCAGGTCCTCGCGGTGGAAGGACCTGCCGAGGTGCCAGTCGGAGGTGTGGAGGATTCGCATCGCGCACTCACCTTAGGCACCACGGGGGCACATCCGGCACAGAAACGCCGGTCCGCACCAAAGGATCACACTTCCGGGCCGACACGATCCTTTTCGGTCACAAGGAGTGATGTTTTCATCACCGCACGCGCCGGCGGGTCTCCTGCCCTATGCTCACGGCGTGAGCGAGCGTCCCTATGTGCTGCTGAGCTGCGCGATGTCGGTGGACGGCTACATCGACGACGCCTCCCCCGAGCGGCTGCGGCTGTCCAGCCCCGCCGACTTCGACCGGGTGGACGACGTGCGCGCGACCTGCGACGCGATCCTGGTCGGGGCCGGAACCGTCCGCCGCGACGATCCCAAACTGCTGGTCAAGTCGGAGGCGCGGCGGGCCAGGCGGAAGGCGCGCGGCCGCAGCCCCGACCTCGTCAAGGTGACGGTGACCTGGAGCGGCGACCTGGACCCGGAGTCGCGGTTCTTCACCACCGGGGAGGCGCCCAAGCTCGTCTACTCCCACTCCCAGACCGCGCACGAGGTGGCGGTCCGGCTCGGCGACCGCGCCGAGGTGGTCGACGCCGGGGACCCGGTGAGCTTCCCGGCGATGCTGAACGACCTGGGCGCGCGCGGCGTGCGGCGGCTCATGGTGGAGGGCGGCGGCGGCATCCACACGCACTTCCTGACGTCGGGGCTGGTGGACGAGCTGCAACTGGTGGTCGCGCCGTTCTTCATCGGCGACCCGTCGGCGCCCCGGTTCGCCAAGTCGGGGGTCTTCCCGCAGTCGCCCGACCGGCCGATGCGGCTGGAGGAGGTCACCCGCATCGGGAACCTGGCGCTGCTGCGCTACCTGGTCGGGGGCGCGCGTGGCTGAGCGCCCCGGCGACCGGGCCTGGCTGGGGCTCGCCTGCGACCTGGCCGAGCGGTGCCCGCCGTCGCCGACCGCGTTCTCGGTGGGCGCGGTGGTCGTGGACGGCGACGGCCGCGAGCTGGCGCGCGGATTCTCCCGGCAGCACGACCCGCACGACCACGCCGAGGAGGCCGCGCTCGCCCGGCTCGGCGCGGCCGACCTGAGCGGCGCCACCGTCTACTCCTCGCTGGAGCCGTGCGGGCGGCGCGGGTCGCGGCCCCGGCCCTGCGCGGAACTGATCGTCGCGGCGGGGGTGCGGCGGGTGGTGTTCGCCTGGTCCGAGCCGTCGCTGTTCGTGGAGGGGACGGGCGCGGAGCTGCTGCGCGCGCACGGCGTGGAGGTCGTGGTGATCCCCGAACTGGCCGACCGCGCCCGGCGGCCCAACGCCCACCTGCCCGGCGCCTAGGGGCCTGTTTCAAAGTGGGCCTCAGCCGCGCACGCGAGCGCGTTACCTGACCTGCGGGCCCGACGCCGGAGGCGAGGGCCCGCAGGTCAGATCGCGAAGCGATGTCGCGCTCGCCGAGCCCTGGTGAGGTGCGAGCCGCCAGGCGAGCGCCGTGGGCCAGGGCTTTGAAACACGGCCTAGTCCCGGTGCCGGGTCAGCTCGGCACCGGCTGGGCGCGCAGGTCGGCGACCGCGCCCAGCGCGACGTCGAGGTAGCCGCGCAGCGTCTCGGGGTCGTCCAGGTCGAGCGGCCCGCGCACCAGGATCAGCGACACCGCCACCCGGAACAGCGCGTCCACCAGCAGCGACACGTCCACCGGCGGGACGCGTCCGGCGTCGATGTGCTCCTGCATGAGCGGCTGGAGCAGCTTGGAGATGCGGCGGATGGTGGACTCGGCGTTCACCGTGAACACCGGCAGGATGATCTCGGGGACGTCGCGCAGCGCGGCCTGGAGCAGCGGGTGGCGGCGGCCGTAGCCGACCACGAACACCAGCAGGTCCACCAGGTCGTCGCCGGTCCAGGCGGCGGTGCGCAGCCGGGGGATCAGGTCCTCGGCGAAGACCGCGATCTCGCGGCGGACCAGCGCCTCGCGGATGTCCTCGACGGTGCCGCCGTACTTGTAGAGCGTGGGGCGGGAGATCCCGGCGCGGCGGGCGATCGCCGACAGCAGCCGCCCGTTGGCGAAGCCGCCCTCCACCAGGCACTCGGCGGCCGCGTCCAGGATCAGGGCGCGGATCTCGTCGGGCGTCCGGCCCGCCGCCCCCCGGCGGGTCCGGCCGGGCGCCGGGGCGTCGTCCGGCGCGCCGTCAGCCGGTTCGGTCACGGGTCGTCTCGCAGTCATGTCGCGGTGTCAGCCGGTCGTCGCCGACGGGGCGGCGGGATGAGGGTGATGTTGCCCACCCCAACTATAGGACCCTTCTCCCTTGACCAAGGGATCACTTACTATTTACAGTCCAGGGCGCAATCGTAAATCTGGCCCGCGCGGCGGCGACGCGGGACACCCCCGGAGGTGGCTGCGGATGATGATCGACCAGGAGTACCGGGACGTGCTGGCGACCCTGTCGGAGGGCTCGGTCGCGCGGCGCTTCGACCCCTACCTCGACATCGACTGGGACTCCCCCGAATACCGGATCGACCCGGACGACCCGCGCTGGATCCTGCCCGACGACTGCGACCCGCTCGGCGCGCACCCCTGGTACCGGGCGCTGCCGGAGGAGCGGAAGATCGAGATCGGGATGTGGCGGATCGCCAACATCCAGAAGGTCGGCCTCCAGTTCGAGAGCGTGCTGATCCGCGGCATGATGCAGTACGCGATGCGGCTGCCGAACCAGACCCCGGAGTTCCGGTACTGCCTCCACGAGATGACCGAGGAGTGCAACCACATCCAGATGTTCCAGGAGCTGGTCAACCGCATCGGCGTCGACGTGCCGGGCATGCGCGCCGACTACCGCGCGACCTCCCACTTCTGGCACCTGGGCGCCTACCTGCCCATCGTCTTCTTCATCGGCATCCTGGCCGGCGAGGAGCCGATCGACCACTTCCAGAAGGACGCCATCCGGCGCGGCGAGGAGCTGCCGCCCGCGCTGCTGCGCACCATGCAGATCCACATCGCCGAGGAGGCGCGGCACATCTCGTTCGCGCACCGCTTCCTCACCGAGCGGGTCCGGCGGCAGACCAGGACGGGCCGCGCGGCCACCTCGCTGGCCTTCCCGATCATCATGCGCTGGCTCGCCGGGGCGATCATGACGCCGCCGCGTGACATGGCCAGGAGGTTCGACATCCCGCGCCAGGTGATGCGCGAGGCGTTCTGGGACAGCCCCAGGTCCCAGGAGATCCTGCGCGCCTACTTCGGCGACGTGCGCACCCTCGCCGAGGAGCTGGGCCTGATGAACGCCGCGTCCCGGCGGCTGTGGAAGAGGCTCGGCATCGACGGCGACCCGTCGCGCTTCCGCAGCGAGCCCCACCGCACCGCCCAGCCCGCCGCCTGAACCCCGGCACGGAGAGGGAGCATCCATGACCCACGTGGTCACGCAGTCCTGCTGCAACGACGCCTCCTGCGTCCAGGCCTGCCCGGTGAACTGCATCCACCCCACCCCGGACGAGCCGGACTTCCACACCGCGGAGATGCTGTACGTCGACCCGCGGGCGTGCGTCGACTGCGGGGCCTGCGTGACCGCGTGCCCGGTCGGGGCGATCGTCCCGCACCGGAGGCTGGAGGGGGCGCAGCTTCCGTTCCTGGAGATCAACGCCGACTTCTACCGCGACCGGTCCCGCGACGGCCTGCCGGTCCTGGCCCCCGTCCCGCCGCGGCTGAAGGTGAGGGCGCGGCCGACGCCGCCGCGCGTGGCGATCGTCGGGTCCGGGCCCGCCGCGATGTACGCCGCCGACGAGGTGCTGACCGTTCCCGGCGCGCGCGTCGACGTGTACGAGAAGCTGCCCGCCCCCTACGGCCTGGCCCGCGCCGGCGTCGCGCCCGACCACCAGGGCACCCGCCGCGTCACCCGGCAGTTCGACACGATCGCCGCGCAGCCCGGCTTCCACCTGCACACCGGCGTCGAGGTCGGCCGCGACGTCACGCACGGGGAGCTGCTGCGCCACCACCACGCCGTCGTCTACGCGGTCGGCGCGTCCGCCGACCGCCGCCTGACGGTCCCGGGCGCGGAGGCGGCGGTGCCGGCCACCGAGTTCACGGCCTGGTACAACGGCCACCCCGACCACGCGCACCGCGCGTTCGACCTGTCGCACCGGCGCGCCGTGGTGATCGGGAACGGCAACGTCGCCCTCGACGTCGCCCGCGTCCTGACCGCCGACCCCGACCGGCTGGCCGCCACCGACATCTCCCCCGCCGCGCTGGCGGCGCTGCGCGGCAGCCGGATCGAGGAGGTCTGGGTGGTCGGGCGGCGCGGCCCGGCGCACTCGGCGTTCACCCTGCCCGAGCTGGTCGGCCTGGCGAACGCGCCGGACGTCGCGGTGTCGGTCCCGGCCGCCGACCTCGACCTCACCGGCGCCGACGAGACCTCCCACTCCCTCCGGCACAAGCTGCGGCTGCTGCGCGAGCTCGCCGGACGCGACGCGGCCGGGGCCCGGCGGCGCGTCGTCCTGCGGTACCTGCTGGCCCCCCAGCGCCTCACCGGCGACGGCGTGGACTTCGCCCGCACCGCCCTGGAGGCGCGCGACGGCGCCGTCCACGCCGTTCCGACCGGCGAGGTCGAGCACGTCGAGGCCGGGCTGGTGCTGGCCTCGATCGGCTACCGGGCGCTGCCGGTGCCGGGGCTGCCGTTCGACGAGGCGTCGGGCACCGTCCCGCACACCGCCGGGCGCGTCACCGATGCCGACGCCGCCTACGTCACCGGCTGGATCAAACGCGGCCCGACCGGGTTCATCGGCACCAACAAGTCGTGCGCGCGCGAGACCGTCGCCACGCTCGTGCGGGACTACAACGAGGGCCTCCTCACCGAGCCCGCCGCCGACGTGGCCGAGCTGGAGGCGCTGCTGCGGTCCCGGCGCCCCGACGCGGTCCTCGGCGCGGCCTACGCCTAGGGCCTGTTTCAAAGTGGGCCTCAGCCGCGCACGCGAGCGCGTTACCTGACCTGCGGGCCCGACGCCGGAGGCGAGGGCCCGCAGGTCAGATCGCGAAGCGATGTCGCGCTCGCCGAGCCCTGGTGAGGTGCGAGCCGCCAGGCGAGCGCCGTGGGCCAGGGCTTTGAAACACGGCCTAGCCCCCGGGGCGAGCGCCGTGGGCCAGGGCCTTGAAACACCGTCTAGTCGAAGTCGGGCGCGGCGTGCGGGGCGCCCTTCAGCTCGTGGAAGCCCGGGACGCCCGCGACCAGCAGCGTGCCGTCCCACAGCCGCCCGGCCTCCTCGCCGCGCGGGATGCGGGACAGGACCGGGCCGAAGAACGCGGCGCGCCCGCCGTCCGGCCGCGTCGCCGCGATGATCGGGCTGCCGACGTGCTCCCCGACCAGCCCGACGCCCTCCCGCGTGGAGGCGCGCACGGCGTCGTCGAGGCCGGTGTCCATCGCGGCCCCGGCCAGCTCGGGCGGCAGGCCCGCCTCGGTGAGCGCGTCGGGCACGGTCTCGGTCGTCCACTCGCCGCCGTGGACGCGTTCGCCGAGCGCGGTGTAGAAGCGGCCGAGGGCCGCCTGGCCGTGGCGCTCGGTGACCGCGGCGCAGATCCGGGCGGGCAGCCACAGGTAGCCCTCGGTGTCGCCCTCGGGGTCCTCCTCCTTGTCCTCGTTGAGCGCGGCCAGGCTGAGCAGGTGCCAGTGGACCTCCACCGGGCGGACCTCGGTGACCTCCAGCAGCCAGCGGGAGGCGATCCAGGTGTAGGGGCAGGCCGGGTCGAACCACAGGTCGGCGATCGTCGTGTCCGTCATGCCCCCAGCCTTCCCCGTTTTGGGTGAGACTGGCGTCTCATCGCCTCTTGCCAATCCCCGGGGGAGCCGTGCGATGCTGTTCACCAAGCAAGCATTCGGTCAAACCCCGGGATGGAAGGCGTACCGGCATGCGCGAGCACGATCGGCTGTTCATCGGCGGGAACTGGGCCGCCCCCGCCGGAACCGGCGTCATCGAGGTGGTCTCCCCGCACACCGAGGAGGTCATCGGCCGCGTCCCCGAGGGCACCGAGGCCGACGTCGACGCCGCCGTGGCCGCCGCGCGCCGGGCGTTCGACCACGGGCCCTGGCCCCGGATGACGCCCGCCGAACGCGCCGCGGTCCTCGGCCGCCTGTCGGCGATCTACGCCGAACGGCAGCAGGAGATGGCCGACCTGGTCACCGCCGAGATGGGCTCGCCGATCCTGTTCTCGATCTTCGGGCAGGCGGCGCTGCCGCAGATGGTGCTCCAGTACTACGCGGACCTCGCCGCCTCCTACCCCTGGGAGGAGGAGCGGCCCGGCATGCTCGGCCCGGTCACCGTGACCCGCGAGCCCGTCGGCGTCGTCGCGGCGGTCTACCCCTGGAACGTCCCGCAGTTCACCCTGATGCTCAAGCTGGCCCCCGCCCTGCTCGCCGGATGCACGGTCGTCGCCAAGCCCTCCCCCGAGACCCCGCTGGACGCCTACCTGCTGGCCGAGTGGGTCCGCGAGGCGGGCGTCCCCGACGGCGTGATCAACTTCGTTCCGGCGGGCCGCGAGGTCGGCGCGTACCTGGTGGCGCACCGCGACGTCGACAAGGTCGCCTTCACCGGCTCCACCGCCGCCGGACGCCAGATCGGCGAGGTCTGCGGCCGCCAGCTCAAGCCCGTCACCCTGGAGCTCGGCGGCAAGTCCGCGGCGATCATCCTGGAGGACGCCGACCTGGCGACCACCATCGAGGGCTTCAAGATGGCGTCGCTGATGAACAACGGCGAGGCGTGCGCCGCGCAGACCCGCATCCTGGCCCCGCGCAGCCGCTACGACGAGGTCGCCGACGCCCTCACCGCGATGGTCGCGGGCCTGAACGTCGGCGACCCCGCCGACTACGGCACCGAGATCGGCCCGCTGGTGGCCCGCCGCCAGCAGGAGCGCGTCGAGAACTACATCCGCGTCGGCCAGGACGAGGGCGCCAAGCTGCTCACCGGCGGCCTCACCCGCCCGCACGACCGCGGCTGGTACGTCGCCCCGACCGTGTTCGGCGACGTGTCCAACGACATGCGCATCGCCCGCGAGGAGATCTTCGGCCCGGTGCTGGCGCTGATCCCCTACGACGGCGAGGACGACGCGGTCCGCATCGCCAACGACAGCGACTACGGCCTCGGCGGCTCGGTCTGGACCGCCGACGTGGACCACGGCGTCGAGGTCGCCCGCCGCATCCGCACCGGAAGCTGCGGCGTCAACCTCTACGTGCTGGACCCCAACACCCCGTTCGGCGGCTACAAGGACAGCGGCCTGGGCCGCGAGCTGGGCCCCGAGGGCCTGACCGCCTACCTGGAGCACAAGGCCATCCCCCGGCCCCACCCGGCTTCCTGACCCGCCCCCCTGATCCCCCGTGTCCCCCGTTCGGTGGATACGGGGGATCAGCCTTTCCGGAACCGATCGGAGGATGTGGGGGCGCCCCCGCGGCCGCGACGCTGGAGGCATGAGTCATGCGGTCATCGAGGTCGAGGACCTCGGCAAGCGGTACGGGGGACGGCCCGTGCTGGACGGCGTCTCCTTCACCGTCGCGGAGGGCGAGATCTTCGGGATCCTCGGGCCGAACGGGGCCGGGAAGACCACCGCCGTCGAGTGCGTGGAGGGGCTGCGCGTCCCCGACACCGGGACCGTCCGGGTGCTCGGGATGGACCCGCACGCCCAGGGCGACCGCCTGCGCGAGCGCATCGGCGTCCAGCTCCAGGAGACCGGGCTGCCCGGGTCCATCAGGGTCGGGGAGGCCCTGGAGCTGTACTCCTCGTTCTACCGCGAGCCCCGCGACCTTCCGGGACTGCTCGCCGACTGGGGGCTGGAGGACAAGCGGAACGTCCGCTACTCCAAGCTGTCGGGCGGCTGGCGGCAGCGCGTTCATATCGCGCTCGCCCTGGTGGGGCGCCCGCGCGTCGCGTTCCTGGACGAGCTGACCACCGGACTGGACCCGCAGGCCCGCCGCGACACCTGGCGGCTGATCCGCCGGGTGCGGGAGTCCGGCGTCACCGTCGTGCTGGTCAGCCACTTCATGGACGAGGTCGAGGAGCTGTGCGACCGGGTCACCGTGCTGGACGGCGGCCGGGTCCGCGCCACCGGCACCCCCGCCGAGCTGATCGCGCGGGTGGGCGGCGAGCACCGGATGAGCTTCCGACCCGTCGACGACCTCGACCCGTCGCTGCTGACGTCCCTGCCCGGCGTGACCGGCGTGGAACGCGACGGCCGCCGCGTCGTCGTCACCGGCGCGGGCGACTTCGCCACCGCCGTCACCGCCGCGCTGGCCCGCGACCACGTCCTGGTCGCCGAGCTGCGCATCGACCGGCGCACCCTCGACGACGCCTACCCTGCCCTCACCGGCCGCCCCCTGGAGGTCTGATGCTCGGCAGGATCATCGCCGTCGAGTTCCGGCTGCGGATGCGCGAGCTGCTCACCCCGCTGTTCGCGCTGGCGCTGCCGCTGGCCCTGCTGTTCGGGTTCGGGCTGGTCCCCGACGCCGACCGGCCCGCCGAGGACCTGGGCGGGCAGGCCCTCACCGAGTACATGGCCGCGCTCGGCATCGCCGTCGCGTTCGCGATCCTGGCGCTGATGATGATGCCGGGCGTGCTGTCGGACTACCGGGAGAAGGGCGTGCTGCGGCGGATGCGCGCCACCCCCGTGAAACCGTCGGCCCTGCTGGTCGCCCAGCTCGTCGTCAACGCGGGCGCGGCGCTGGTGTCGGTCGCGACGCTGCTCGCCGTCGGGACGGCGGTGTTCGGCACCGCCCTGCCGCGCGACCCGGCCGCGTTCGCCGCCGCCGCGCTGCTGTGCCTGGGGGCGCTGCTGGCGATCGGCGCGCTGGTCACCGCCGTGGCCCCGTCGGCGCGGGCCGGGAACGCCCTCGGCTCGCTGCTGTTCTTCCCCAGCCTGTTCCTCGCCGGGGTGTACCTGCCCTACGACAGGATGCCGGGCCTCCTCCAGCGCGTCTGCGACCTCACCCCGCTCGGCGCGGGCCTGCGGGCGATGCGGGACGCCTGGATGGGGCACGACGTCCGGATCTCCCAGCTGGCGATAATGGCCCTCTACGGACTGGTCGCCACCGTGGCCGCCGCCAGACTCTTCCGGTGGGAGTAGACGGGATGGACGGGCCGACGACCGGGCTGGAGGCATGGCAGCGCCGCGAACGCTTCGGCCTGTCGGCCGTGCCGCACGTGTCACTGACGGTGGCGACCGTCCTCGCGCTGCTGGTCGACCACTCCTCGCCCGGACGCGTCCTGGCCGTGCTGGCGCTGGCCGGGGCCACCGCGCTGTGGGTCACCTGGATGGCGTTCCGGTACACCCGCTGGCGGAACCGGCCCCTGCCCGGCACCCTCTCCTACGTCGGGCTGCTCGGCCTGCTCACCGCGCTGGTCCTCGTCAACCCGATGTTCGGGTTCGCGATCATCTCCGGCTACCTGTACGCGTTCCTGCTGCCCGCCGCCTGGCGCGTCCCCGGCGTGGTCGCCACCGCGTCGCTGGCGGCGGTGTCCCAGATCGGCGGCATCGGCAACATCACCGCCGAGAGCTGGCCGGTCTGGGTGGGGATGCTCACGGTGAACGCGCTGATGGCCGGGGCGTTCGCCTTCTTCGCCTGGCGCGGCGACCAGGAGTCCCTGCGCCGCAAGGCGATGATCGAGCAGCTCGCCGAGGCCAACATCCAACTGGAACGGGCCATGGCCGAGAACGCCGGGCTCCAGGCCCAGCTGCTCGCCCAGGCCCGCGAGGCGGGCGTCCACGACGAGCGCCAGCGGATGGCCGGGGAGATCCACGACACCATCGCCCAGGGCCTGGCCGGGGTCGTCACCCAGCTCCAGGCCGCCAAGCAGGCGCGCGACGACGAGACGCGGCGGCTGCGGCACATCGACCTGGCGCAGCGGATGGCGCGCGAGAGCCTGACGGAGGCGCGGCGTTCGGTGCGCGCGCTGCGGCCCCAGGCCCTGGAGGACGCGGCGCTGCCCGACGCGCTCGCCGCGACCGCGCGGCGCTGGAGCGACGACCACGGCGTTCCCGCCGAGGTCACCACGACCGGTACCGTGCGGCCCATGCATCCGGAGGTGGAGGGAACGCTGCTGCGCACCGCGCAGGAGGCCCTCGCGAACGTCGCCAAGCACGCGGCCGCGACCCGCGTCGCGGTCACCCTGTCCTACATGGGCGACGTGGTGACCCTCGACGTCCGCGACGACGGGACCGGATTCGCACCCGAGCTGGTCCGGCCGCGCGCGGACGGCGGCTACGGGCTGACCGCGATGCGCCGCCGGGTGAGCCGCGTCGCCGGAACCCTGGAAATCGAGTCCGAGCCGGGCATGGGCACCGCCGTCTACGCGAGCGTCCCAGCCGTCCCCGCCGGGAGCCCGGCGTGAGCCCCGACCCGAACGACGGCACGGCCGACGGCGCGAACGGCGGCACGGGTGGTGCTTCGGTCGGGTTGCTGATCGTTGATGACCATCCGGTGGTGCGGGACGGGCTGCGCGGCATGTTCACCGGCGTGCCCGGCGTCACCGTGCTCGGCGAGGCCGCCGACGGCGCGGAGGCGGTCCGGCTGGCCGAGGGGCTGCGGCCCGACGTGGTGCTGATGGACCTGCGGATGCCCGGCACCGACGGCGTCACCGCGATCAGGCGGATGGCCGAACGGGGCCTGCCCGCGCGGGTGCTGGTGCTGACCACGTTCGACACCGACCGCGACGTGCTGCCCGCCGTCGAGGCGGGCGCGACCGGCTACCTGCTGAAGGACGCGCCGCAGGAGGAACTGCTGCGCGGGGTGCGGGCGGCGGCGCGCGGCGAGTCGGTGCTGTCGCCGTCGGTGGCGGCGCTGCTGCTCCAGCGCCTGCGCGCCCCCGTCCAGGCGCCTCCCGCCGAGCCCCTCAGCCCCCGCGAGCGGGAGGTGCTGGGCCTGGTCGCGCGCGGCGCGACCAACCGGGAGGCCGCCGCGAAGCTGTTCGTCAGCGAGGCGACCGTCAAGACCCACCTGCTGCACCTCTACGCCAAGCTCGGCGTCAACGACCGCGCCGCCGCCGTCGCCGCCGCGTTCGACCGCGGACTGCTACGCCCCGGCGACCGGTGACCCGAGCACCGCGGCGTGGGCGGCGTCCAGGCGGGCGAGCTCGCTCTTGAGACGGTCGCACACCTCCTTGAGGTGGACCGCGGACGCGTCCTCGTCGACCGCGTCGCCCAGCGCGACCGCCGCCTCCCGCACCGACGCCATGCGTTCGTGCAGTTCGCCGACCAGCGTCACGCCCCGCACCAGGTCCGTCAGGCCGGGGACCAGCCCACTCATGATCGCCGCCTGCTCACGGGCGCGGCGGCGGGCCCGGTGCAGCTCGATGAAGATCTCCACCTTGGAGCGCAGCACCCACGGGTCGAACGGCTTGACCAGGTAGTCCACCGCCCCGGCGGCGTACCCGCGGAACGCCAGGTCCGGTTCGCTGCGCGCCGCCGTCAGGAAGATGATCGGAACGTCGCGGGTCCGGTCCTTGCGCTTGATGTGATAGGCCGTCTCGAAGCCGTCCATCTCCGGCATCACGACGTCCAGCAGGATCACCGCGAAGTCGTCGGTCATCAACGCCCGCAGCGCGTCCTCCCCCGACCGCGCCGACACGACCCGGGCGTCCACGTTCTTGAGGATCGCCGCCAGGGCGATCAGATTCTCCTCCTGGTCATCGACCAGCAGCACACGAGTCGCGTCATCCATGAACGGTTCCGTTCCGCCGGTCAATGCACTCCCCCTGATCGCCCGACGTCCCCTGGCCGGAGGACATCCCCTCTTCGCCGGCCTTCCGCTGCTCGGCGGGTCCCTCCCGGCCGATGGGCTTCTGCTTGTCGGCGGGCTTCTCCCTGCTGGAGGGCGTGCCTTCGCCGGAGGTCTTTTCCTCTCGGGCGGGCTTCCCTCGGCCGATGGGCTCCACCGGGTCGGCGAGCCCCTTGTTGAGAGGTCTTCCCTGGTCGGCGGGTTTTTCTTCCCCGGTGGGATGCTGTTCGTCGGCGGGTTTCGGGGTGTCGAGCCAGTGGCGCAGGACCGCGAACAGCCGTTCGATCTCCACCGGCTTGGTGACGTGGTCCGACATCCCGGCGGCCAGGCACTTGTCCTGGTCGCCCTTCATCGCCTTGGCGGTCAGCGCGACGATCGGCAGCCCGGCGAACCTCGGCATCGCGCGGATCTCCCGGGTGGTGGCGTAGCCGTCCAGCTCCGGCATCATCACGTCCATGAACACCAGCGCGATGCCGTCCTCGCGTTCCAGGGTCTCGATGCCCTTGCGCCCGTCACCGGCGTAGAGCACCCGCATCCCCGACCGCTCCAGCACGGTCGACAGCGCGAACACGTTGCGGATGTCATCGTCGATGATCAGCACCGTGCGGCCCTCGAACAGCGGGTCGCGGGCCACGACCGGGCCCGGGTCGGCCAGCCGCGCGGCCGTCTCGATCCGCGCGTCCGGGCCGGGCGGCGGCGTCACCGCCAGGCCCGCCGGGACCTCCACGCCGTCACCGGACGGCTCCGCCGTGCCGGGGCCGTGCGGGCTGCGTTCGGGCAGGTACAGCACGAACGTGCTGCCGTGCCCCGGGACGCTGCGCGCCCTGATCTCCCCGCCCAGCAGCTCGGCGATCTCCCGGCAGATCGACAGGCCCAGCCCCGTGCCGCCGTACTTGCGGCTGGTGGTGCCGTCGGCCTGCTGGAACGCGTCGAAGATGACCTCCAGCTTGCCCGGCGCGATGCCGACGCCGGTGTCGATGACGCTGAACGCGATCACCCGTTCGGAGGCGTGCAGCGCCGGTGACCCGAACACCACCCCGCCGGCGACCGAGACCTCCAGCCGGACCGCGCCCTCGCTGGTGAACTTGATGGCGTTGGACAGCAGGTTCCGGACGATCTGCTGGAGCCGCTGCTCGTCGGTGCGCAGCGTGCGCGGCAGGTCGTCGGCCAGCGCCACCTCGAAGTCCAGGCCCTGTTCGACGGCCACGTGCCGGAACGTCACCTCGACGTAGTCCACCAGCTTGGTCAGCGGGATGTCCTCGGGGTGGATCTCCATCTTGCCCGCCTCGATCTTGGACAGGTCGAGGATGTCGTCGATCAGCTGGAGCAGGTCGCGGCCCGCGCCGTAGATCGTGCGGGCGAACTGCACCTGCTCGTCGGTGAGGTTGCCGTCGGGGTTGGCCCACATCAGCTTGGCCAGCAGCAGCAGGCTGTTCAGCGGGGTGCGCAGCTCGTGCGACATGTTGGCCAGGAAGTTGGACTTGTAGCGCGAGGACAGCGCGAGCTGCTCGGCGCGTTCCTCCAGGGCGCGGCGGGCCTGCTCGATCTCGGTGTTCTGCACCTCGATCTCGCGGTTCTGCTGGGCCAGCAGCGCCGCCTTCTCCTCCAGCTCGGCGTTGGAGCGGCGCAGCTCGCCCTGCTGGCGTTGCAGCTCGGCCGAGCGTTCCTGGAGCTCGTGGGTGAGGCGCTGCGACTCGGCCAGCAGCGACTCGGTGCGCGCGTTCGCGATGATCGTGTTGATCGCCACGCCGATGGTGTGCACGAACTGGTCGAAGAACGCCAGGTGCACGTCCGAGAACCGGCTGAACGCCGCCAGCTCGATCACGCCGAGCACCTCGTCCTCGAACACGATCGGCAGCACCACCACGCACGCCGGGGCGGCCTCGCCCAGCCCGGAGGAGATCTTGATGTAGTCGGGCGGGGCGTCGACGATGATGAGGCGCTTGCGCTCCACCGCGGCCTGGCCGACCAGCCCCACCCCGAACTCGATCTCCTCCTTGCGGCGGTGGTGGCCGCGGTACCCGTAGCCCGCGATCAGCCGCAGGACCGGTTCGCGGCCCTTCTCGCGCTGCGCCAGGAAGAACGCGCCGTAGTGCGCGGCGACCAGCGGCGTCAGCTCCGACAGGATCAGCCCGGCGACCTCGACCAGGTCGCGGTGGCCCTGCATGAGCCCGGCGATGCGGGCCAGGTTGCTCTCCAGCCAGTCCTTGGCGCGGGTGGTCTCGCGGAGGTTGGCCACCATCAGGTTGACGTTGTCCTTGAGCTCGGCGACCTCGCCCTGCGCCACGACGGTGATGGAGCGGGTCATGTCGCCGCGCGCGACGGCGCTGGCGACCTCGGCGATGGCGCGGACCTGGGTGGTGAGGTTGGAGGCGAGCAGGTTCACGTTGTCGGTCAGGTCCTTCCACACCCCGGACGCGCCGGGGACCTGCGCCTGGCCGCCGAGCTCGCCGCGGCTGCCGACCTCGCGGGCGACGCGGGTCACCTCGGAGGAGAACGCCGACAGCGTGTCCACCATCGTGTTGATGGTGGTCTTGAGCTCCAGGATCTCGCCCTGGGCGTCCACGTCGATCTTCTTGGTGAGGTCGCCGTTGGCGACGGCGGTGGTGACCTGCGCGATGTTGCGGACCTGGTAGGTGAGGTTGTTGGCCATCGCGTTGACGTTGTCGGTGAGGTCCTTCCACACCCCGGACGCGCCGCGCACGCGGGCCTGGCCGCCGAGCTCGCCCTCGGTGCCGACCTCGCGGGCGACGCGCGTCACCTCGTCGGCGAACGCCGACAGCGTGTCCACCATCGTGTTGATGGTGGTCTTGAGCTGGAAGATCTCGCCGCGCGCGTCCACGGTGATCTTCTTGGTGAGGTCGCCGCCCGCGACGGAGGTGGCGACCTGGGCGATGTTGCGGACCTGGTTGGTCAGGTTGTTGGCCATCGAGTTCACGTTGTCGGTCAGGTCCTTCCACACCCCCGACACACCCCGCACCTGCGCCTGACCGCCGAGCCGCCCCTCG
>NZ_JACJIA010000004.1:0-754802 GCF_014138665.1 Actinomadura kijaniata | reverse complement strand
CGCACCTGCGACGTCAGGTTGTTGGCCATCGAGTTCACGTTGTCGGTCAGGTCCTTCCACACCCCCGACACACCCCGCACCTGCGCCTGACCGCCCAGCTCGCCCTCGGTGCCGACCTCCCGGGCGACGCGCGTCACCTCACCGGCGAACGCCGACAGCTGATCCACCATCGTGTTCAGCGTGTCCTTCAACTCAAGGATCTCCCCCTGAGCGTCCACCGTGATCTTCTTCGACAGATCCCCGTCCGCCACCGCCTTGGTGATCTGCGCGATGTTGCGCACCTGCGACGTCAGGTTGTTGGCCATCGAGTTCACGTTGTCGGTCAGGTCCTTCCACACCCCCGACACACCCCGCACCTGCGCCTGACCGCCGAGCCGCCCCTCGGTCCCCACCTCCCGGGCGACGCGCGTCACCTCACCGGCGAACGCCGACAGCTGATCCACCATCGTGTTCAGCGTGTCCTTCAACTCAAGGATCTCCCCCTGAGCGTCCACCGTGATCTTCTTCGACAGATCCCCGTCCGCCACCGCCTTGGTGATCTGCGCGATGTTGCGCACCTGGTTGGTCAGGTTGTTGGCCATGGCGTTGACGTTGTCGGTGAGGTCCTTCCACACCCCGGACGCGCCGGGGACCTCGGCGCGTCCGCCGAGGTTGCCCTCGGTGCCGACCTCGCGCGCCACGCGCGTCACCTCACCGGCGAACGCCGACAGCTGGTCCACCATCGTGTTCAGCGTGTCCTTGAGCTCCAGCAGCTCGCCCTTGACGTCAACGGTGATCTTCTGTGACAGGTCGCCCTTGGCGACGGCGGTGGCGACCTGGGCGATGTTGCGGACCTGGTAGGTCAGGTTGGACGCCATGACGTTCACCGACTCGGTGAGGTCCTTCCAGGTGCCGCTGACGCCCCGCACCTGCGCCTGGCCGCCGAGCCGCCCCTCGGTGCCCACCTCCCGGGCGACGCGCGTCACCTCGTCGGCGAACGCCGACAGCTGCTCGACCATCGTGTTGACGGTCAGCTTCAGCTCCAGCATCTCGCCGGTCGCCTCGACGGTGACCTTGCGGGTCAGGTTGCCGCGCGCCACGGCGGTGGTCACCACGGCGATGTCGCGGACCTGCGCGGTGAGCCGGTCGGCCATGTCGTTGACGGCCTCGGTCACCTGCGCCCAGGAGCCGGTCAGCCCGCGCACCTTGGAACGGCCGCCGAGCCGCCCCTCGGTGCCCAGCTCGCGGGCCACGCGGGTCACCTCGGAGGTGAACAGCGAGAGCTGGTCGATCATCCGGTTGGCGGCGGTGCCGGGCCGCCGCAGGTCGCCGTGGAGGGTGCGGTTGCCCGCCGTGAGGTCGGCGCGCTGCGACAGGTCCCCCGCGGCGACCGCCTCCAGCACCCGCGCGGTGTCCACCAGCGGCGTGGTGGTGAGGTCGAGCAGGGTGTTGGCCGCCTCCACCGTCACGGTCCAGCCGCCCTGGCCGGGGATGGCCGCCAGCCGTTCGTCCAGGCGCCCCTCCCGGGCGACCTGCCGGGCCACCCGGACCATCTCGTCGGCGACGTGCCGGTTGCGGTCCAGGATCTGGCCGAGCACCTCGCCGATCTCGGCGAGCGTCCCGGCGGGCGGCGCGGTGAACCGGGGCCGGAAATCCCCGTCGCGCATCGCCCGCAACGCCTCCAGCAACGCCCGCAGGCCCACCTCGGCGTCGTGGTCGGGCACGGGCCCGTCGGACGCGCCCCTTTCCTCGCCGTCGTCCGTTGCCCTGGTACGCACCGATGTGCTCATGGGAGGAAACCTTGCGACTCGGCGTATCGGAGGCCGTTCATTCTGTCACTATGACCAGAGGCCCGCCTCGCGATTCAGCAGGTTCCGCAGGGGAGACGTCGTGACCGTTTCGCGCAGGTCCTCAGCCGTCTTCTCACCTGAGAGCGCGGCCGTCCACGATGCCCGGGAGCTGGTGCGCACCGCCCTGGGCGGGTGGCCGGTGCCCTCGGACCGGGGCGAGGACGCGGTGTTGCTCGTCAGCGAGCTGGTCACCAACGCCATCGTGCACGCCGGCACCGAGATCGAGCTGGTCTGCGCGCTGGACGAGGACCGGCGGCGCGTCCGCGTCGAGGTGCGCGACCTGATGCCGTCGCGCCGGCTCGGCGACCCCGTCGTGGGGCGGCCCGCCGAGGACGGGTACCGGGGCCTGATGCTGACCCACTGGATCTCGGACGCCTGGGGCGTGTCGTACACCAGGACCGACAAGACGGTGTGGTTCGAGCTGGGTCTCACGGCCGGCGGCTCCTCCCCGGAGGAGCCCATGACGCTCCCCGAGGCGCGGGCGGCGGACCCGGCCGAGCCGGTGCCCGACGAGCAATTGATCGACCATGTGGTGCAGTGGCTCCGCGCCACCACCGACGCCGACGCGGCGTACGTGCTGCTGTCCGCCGCCGACGGCGGGCTGCGGGTGCGGGCCACCGCGCCGGCGGGCGGCGTTCCCGACACCGGGCCCGACTCCCCCCGGGCCGCCGCCGAACTCCTGGCCATGGCCGAGGAGGCGTGCCGTCACGCGGCGGCCGGGCCCGTCCGGGGCGGGGTGCTGACGGTGCCGCCCGGCGGGCGGCTGCGGTCGCTCGGGACGGTCCCGGTGTGGGCCGAGGGGGAACGCCTCGGCCTGGTCGCGGTCGCCGCCGAGCACGCCGGCCGGTTCGGCGCGCCCGACGTGACCCGGCTGCGGCACGCCGCCGCGTCGCTGGGGCCGGTGCTGGCGCGGGACCGGCTCCCCCGCGCCGACCACGGCTACCGCAACTGGCTCGGCTTCCTGACCGAGGCGAGCGACCTGCTGGCGGGGACCCTCGACGAGAAGCTGGTCCCGGCGCTCGGCGCCCAGCTGTTCGTGCCCCGGATCGCCGGGTGGTGCGCGTTCTACCTGGAGGACTCCCACGGCGCCGGCGAGCTCGCGCACGTGTGGCACGCCGACGAGCAGCGGATCGCGGCGCTGCGGCAGGCCCTCGCGGCGGCGTCGCCGCCGGTCCCGGACCGGGCCCGCACACCCCGGCCGTGGAACGGCCCGGGGCTGCTCGGCCCGGCCGCCCGGCAGGCGTGCGGACCGCTGGTCATGGAGTTCCCGCTGGTCAACCGGGAGCACCGGTTCGGGGCGGTGCTGCTCGGCGAGCCGGTGGACGGGGAGTTCCGGTCGGAGCTGGTGCGGCTGGCCGAGGACCTGTGCGAACGCGTCACGCGGACGCTGCTGACGGCGCGCCGTTACGGCGAGCAGGCGGCCACCAGCCGGATCCTGCAACGCAGCCTGCTGCCCGCGCAGCTGCCCGCGATCCCGGGACTGGACTACCACATCGTGTACGAGCCCGCCGGGGAGGGAGCCGAGGCGGGCGGCGACTTCTACGACCTGTTCCCCGCCGGTCCGGGCCGCTGGCGGTTCATGCTCGGCGACGTGTGCGGAACCGGGGCGGAGGCGGCGGCGGTCGCCGGGCTGGCCCGGCACACGCTGCGCGCGCTGAGCCGGGAGGACCTGGGCGTGGCGCGGGCGCTGGCCCGGCTCAACGACGCGATGATCGACGAGAGCGCGGCGCGGTTGCTGACGATCGTGCACGGCGAGCTGGAGCCGGGCCCGGCGGGGGTGCGGATGACGGTCACCTCGGCCGGGCACCCGCTGCCGCTGTGGCTGCGCCCCGGAGGCGAGGTCATCCCGATCGGGGCGCCGCAGGTGCTGCTGGGCGTGGTGCCCACCGAATACCAGCTGGACAGCGTGCTGCTGACGTCCGGCGACGTGGTGCTGCTGGTGACCGACGGGATCACCGAGCGCCGCGACGGAGGCCGCCTGCTGGACGACGGCGACGGGCTGTCGCGCGTGCTGGCCGGATGCGCGGGCCTCACCGCCCGCGCGGTGACGCTGCGGGTGATGTCGGCCGTACGCGACTTCGGCAAGGGAGCCCTCACCGACGACATGGCCGTCATCGCCCTGCGCGTGGAGTGACATCCCGGCACGGCACGCTTGGCGGGTGCGGCTCTCGGGGTACAGCGGTACCGCGGTCATCCGCGCCACCTCTCACAGGTACGCACGACTTCCGGGCCGGACGGTCCGGTCACCGGTGACCACAGCTCAGGCGCCGCGTGGCGGTCTCGTCACCCGCGGCCTCGCGAACGTGGCCTTCGGGCCTCGGCCGCCCACGCCGCGCCTCGCATGTGGTCCGGTCACCAGCGGCCACGCTCCGGGGGCGCGGGGTTACAGGAGGGCCACGGTCCAGCCGTGGGGGGACTCGCAGGCGCGGACGACCTCCGGGTCGGGGGAACCGGTCACCAGCAGTCGTACGCCGGGTGCCGGTGCGGTGTCGCGCGGCAGGGTCAGCGCCCGGAGCTTGGCGGGGGTGATGACCGCGTGGGTGGCGCGGTGGCGGCCGATCGCCTCCAGCAGCGCGTCCGTTCGGGGGTCGGGCACGCCGACCAGCGTCGCGCCCTCGGTCAGGCACAGGTCCAGCAGGCCGACGAGGGTGGGGGTGGAGCAGTCGTCGGCGGCGCACACCAGCACGCCGCCGGCGTCCAGTGCGGCGACGCCGCGCAGCCGGCGCAGGTCGGCCAGCCGTTCGGCGTGGGTGATCTCCTCGGGGGGCGCGCACAGGCGCAACGCCGGTTCGCGCAGCGGGTCGACGGCCAGATCGCACGCCGTGCCGCCCGGTCCGGCGGGGACCCTCTCCGGGCCGCGGGCGGATTCGGTAGGGGTGGCGTGCGGTGAGGGTGGCCTGCCCGGAACGGCTGCGGGCCCGGCAGGGGCGGTGACGGGACCGCCCGCCGTTCCGGAGTCGACCAGCCGCGCGAACGGCGTCGCGTCCGGCACGTCGCCGAAGGCGAACACCTGCCGGACGTAGGAGCGCTCGGTCGCGGCGAGCGAGGCGGCGGCGGTGCCGCCGTCGGTGAACAGGAAGCGGGCCCCCGACTCGATCATCATGGCGGCGAGCTCGCCGACCGTCGCGGCGCGCGGCAGCGGCGCGGGGACGGCCCCGGCCGCGGTGACGGCGTGCACCGCCAAGGCCAGGTCGCAGACGCCGCCGAGGTGGATCGCGGTGACGTCGCCGCAGCGCAGCCCGTGGCGGCGCAGCCCGGCCGCGGCGGCGGGCACGAGGGAGGCGAAGCGGGCCAGGCCGAGGCGCTGTCCCGGATCGACGAGGGCGGGCCGGTCCCCTCCGCGCGCGACGTTTCCCCAGGCCGCGTCGATGACCGACCGGGTGACGGTGCTCTCGGACGGAACCGGCCGCGCGTGCTCTCCCTCGAACATGCGGCGAACGCTACGCCGCGCGTTCCCCGCCCCACATCCGCAGATGTGTGTAGGCGAATGTGTAATCACGGGGCGAGACCTGCGCGTTCCAGCAGGGCACGGCGCTGCACGCGGCCGGTGGGGGTGCGCGGGATCAGGTCGGTGGGGTGCACGGCCAGCACGCGCCGGTAGGGCGGGAGGTGGGCGTTGACGTAGGCGAGCAGGTCCGCGGCGGACACCGGCTCGGCCAGCACCGCGAACGCGTGCGGGGCCAGCCCGAGTTCGGGGTCGGGCACCGGGACGACGGCGACGTCGCGGACGGCGGGGTGGGCGGCCAGCACCGTCTCGGGCTCGGCGGGCGGCTCGGGGCGGCCTCCGCCGATGCGGCCGAGGATGTAGACCCGGCCGTGCTCGTCGACGAACGCCGCGTCGCCGGTCGGCAGCCAGCGTTCCCCGGTGACGAGCCGGACGCGCAGCTCGCCGGGCTGGTAGGCGGGCTGCCGGGTGCCGGTGGCCGGGTCCAGGACGCGCCAGGCGACGCCGGGCAGGCCCCGGCCGACCGAGTCGAGGGTGCCCTCCTCGGCGGCCCGCAGGTTGAGATGGGTGATCCCGGCGGCCTCGGCCAGGCCGTAGGCCTGCCGCACCGGGCAGCCGAGCCGGGCGGCGCAGGCGCGGGCGATCTCGGCGCTCAGCGGCCCGCCGGTGCTGACCACCGTGCGCAGCGAGCGCAGCCGGTAGCGGGTCACGGCGCGGTCGTAGGCGAGGGTCTCCACCAGCTCGGGCGGCAGCAGCGCGACGGTGACGCGGTGCTCCTGGAGCACCCGCAGCAGGTCGTGGCGGCCCGCGCCGGGCCGGGCGACCACGGTCGCGCCCAGGCGCAGCGCGGGGTTGAGGACGCCGTTGAGACCGAGGACGTCGGCGAACGGCACGGCGGTCAGCACCGTGTCGGACGCGCCGATCATCCCGCCCTCGGCGACGCGCAGCATCCCGGCGACGACCTCGGCGTGGGTGAGGCGGACCGCGCGCGGCGGGCCGGAGTGGCCGGAGGTGGCGGCCAGCAGCGCGACGGTGCCGCCGGGGTCGACGGGCACGTCGGGCGCGGGCTCGCCGGTCAGCAGCGACGCGAACGGCTCGACGTCGGGTTCGTCGCCGAAGCAGTAGAGGCGCTCGACGCCGGGGGCGGACTTCACGGCCTCCTGGGCGATGTCGAGCAGCACCGGCCAGGTGAGCAGCACGCGGGCGCCGGTCGCGTCCAGCAGGCGGGCCAGTTCGGCGGCCGGGGCGGTGACGCGGACCGGGAACGCGATCGCGCCCGCCGCGATGACGGCGTGCAGGGCGACGGCGAACTCGGGGGTGTCGGGCAGGTGGAGCGCCACGACGGTGCCGGGCCCGATGCCCGCGCGGACCAGCCCGGCGGCGGCCGACCCGACGGCGGCGGCCAGCTCCGCGTGGGACGGCCCCCGGCCGGACGTGGCGTCCACCACGGCCAGCCGGCCCCCTCGTGCGGATTCGCCGGCCGTTCCGAAGACCGCCTGCGACACGGTGCTCCGGTGGAGAGCGGCGTGGGAGAACGTCGCGGCCGTGAATCCCGGATCTCCGGGAGCGGATCCAGCACCGGACGAACTCATGACCCGACGCTAGGGCCGCGCCCTCCCCGGTACATGAGCCGGAGTATGCAGATGGCGTCGTATTCGGCGGGCGGACCATGTGTAGGAGGTGCGTACACACCCCACCATTGGTCCACTCGTCAGTCCTCTCGTTCGCCGTTGGCGTGGTCCACCGCCCACGCCGCGACCTGCGCGCGGGAGGCGAAGCCGAGCTTGGTGAGGATGTTGGTGACGTGGCGGGCGACGGTGGCGGGGCTGATGACCAGTTCCTCGGCGATGCCGCGGTTGCTGAGGCCGCGCGCGACCAGGGCGACGATCTCGCGTTCGCGGGCGGTGAGGGTGCTGGGCGGGGTGACCGGTTCGGCGGGGCTCGGCGGGGCGGGGGCCGGGACGGGCGCGGCCAGCGGCATGGACGGCATGGACGGCTCGGAAGGCGTGGACGGCTCGGACGGCTCGGGTCCGGCGGGGGCCGAGCCGCTGAGCGCGTAGGCGATGGCGTCGTCGACGGGGGTGACGCGGCCCTGCCCCCAGAGCTGGGCGACCAGGGGTTCGCCGAGCTTGCGGCGGATCGGCTCCAGGACGCGTTCCAGGCGGGCGCCGGTGCCGGGGCTGCGGCCCTCGCGGGCGCCGCCGGTCCCGGTCCGCGCCCCCTCGGCGGCCCCGGCCAGCAGCACCGCGCCGCGCAGGTCGCCCTCGCAGGCCAGCAGTTCGGCGAAGGCCGCCAGCGTCCGCGCGGCGTCCAGCCGGATGCCGGTGGCGCGGCTCAGCTCCAGGCTCTCGGTGAGCGACCCGCGCGCCGCCGCCGCCTCGCCCCGGTCCAGCGCGATCCGTCCGATCCCGGCCAGGGCGCGCGCCAGTTCGGGGCGGGCGCCGACCTCGGCGAGCGCGGGCAGCGCGGCGTCGAACCGGTCGCGCGCGGCGGCCAGGTCGCCGCGCAGCGCCGCCAGCCGTCCCAGGCCGATCAGGGCGTGCGCCGCGCCCCACCGGTGGTCGATGTCGCGCATGACCCGCAGCGCCGACTCCAGCAGCTCCCCGGCGTCGCGCAGCCGCCCCTCGCGCAGCCGCAGGTGGCCGCGCGTCGACCGGCCGTAGCCGCGGTTCCACTCCTGGCCGGGCCCGGCCGACAGCGCCTCGGCCTCGTCGAGGCGGGCGTCGGCCTCGTCGAAGCGGCCCGTGGCGGTGGCGGCCTCGGCGAGGGTGATCAGCGCGGCGGCGGTCATGAAGTCGTCGCCCGACTCGCGGCACGGCTCCAGCGCGGCGGCGGCGTGCGCGGCGGCGCGGGGGAAGTCGCGGGACCCGGCGGCCAGCTGGGCGCGCGCCGCCAGCGCGGGCCCCCGCACGAACGCCGGGAGCCGGGCGCCGTCCTCGGCGAGGCGGTCCAGGAACCGGTCGGTCCAGGCGGCCCACTCGGCGGACCGGCCGCGCACGATCCAGTAGGAGCGCAGCGCGGTGCAGATCCGCAGGCCCTCCTCCAGGTCGCCGCGCTCCAGCGACCAGCCGAGCGCGGCGCGCACGTTGCCCAGCTCGGCGTCGTAGAGGCGGAACAGCGCGGCGCGTTCGGCCCAGGTGGCGGGGATCTCGGCGAGGGCGGCCTCGGCGTGCCGCTCGGCGGCCTCCAGGATCGCGTCCCGGTGCCGGGTGCGGGTGGACTCGGTCTCCCCGGCGGCGTCCAGGCGTTCGGCGGCGTACTGGCGGATGCTGTCCAGCAGCCGGAACCGCGTCGCGCCGGCGACCTCGTCGCCGACGGTGACCAGCGACTTGTCCACCAGCGCGGTGAGCAGGTCCAGCAGCACCTCGGGCGGCAGGTCGCCGCCGGGGTCCTCGTCGACGCAGACCAGCTCGGCCTGGGCGAGGGTCCAGCCGGAGAACACCGACAGGCGGCGCAGCAGGACCCGTTCGGCCGGGCCGAGCAGCTCGTGGCTCCAGTCGATGGCGGCGCGCAGCGTGCGCTGGCGCGGCGGCGCGTTGCGGTCGGCGGCGCTCAGCAGCCGGAACCGGTCGCCGAGACGCTGGGCGATCTGCTCGACCGACAGCACCCGGACGCGCGCGGCGGCCAGCTCCAGGGCCAGCGGAACGCCGTCCAGGGCGCGGCTGACCTCCGACACCGCGCCGGTCGCGGTGAAGTCGGGCCGCACCGCGCGGGCGCGGTCGACGAACAGCCGCACCGCGTCGGCGGGCTCCAGCGGCGGCACCCGCCAGACGGTCTCGCCGGTGACCCGCAGCGGTTCGCGGCTGGTCGCCAGCACCGCCAGGCCGGGGCAGTCGCGCAGCAGCGCCTCCACCAGCGCGGCGCAGTCGGGCACCAGGTGCTCGCAGTTGTCCAGGACCAGCAGCGCGGGACGGGAGCCGATCGCGTCGGCCAGGACCTCGGCGGGCGGGCGGTCCCCGCCCGCGGGCGCGTCGGCGACCCCGAGCACCGCCGCCACGCGCCGCGCCACCGGGTGCGGCGGGCCGTCGACCGCCACGTCCGACAGGTCGGCGAACCACACCCGGCCCGGCCGCGCCTCCAGCAGCGACCGCGCGACCCGCACCGCCAGCCGGGTCTTGCCGATCCCGCCCGCGCCGCACAGCGTCACCGCGCGCAGCGACTCCAGCAGCCGCCGCAGATCCGCCACGTCCCGGTCCCGGCCGACGAAGGTGTCGGTCTCGGCGGGCAGCCGGGGGTCGGCGTCGGGGTGCAACGATGTCATGAGCCCACAGCGGTCGGTGATCGGCCACGCCCCGCGCGACGGCCGTTTCCCGGAAGTCTGACATCGTCACGGGCGTGGTGTCCCGGTTTCCGGGGGACGGATATCTTCCCGCTCTTTACCTCTCGCCCGGCGGAGGCGTCACCGTCCGTCACCACGGCCCCCGCACCGGCCGGGACCGTCTTCCGGGCCTGACCCGGGGCCTGACTCCGGACCTGACCGCGGGACGGGTCCCGGGTGTGCCTGGACACGCCGCGCGGAGGTCGATTCCCGTATTGTCGGTGCGAGGACGTACCGTAGTGCGCCGTGTCCCCCACCTCTGAGACCGTCGTGACCGCCGCCGACGACGCCCCCAGCCTCGACGACGCGCTGGTGGGCGAAGCCGTGCTCGGCGTGTACCGGCAGATGTTCGCGGCGCTGGCCCGCGACAGCGGGGCCGTGGTGGACGACCCGGAGCTGGTGGACGTGGCCGAGACGCTGCTGGCGGCGTTCGCCGACGCGGGCGAGGAGGGGCTGACCCGCGAGCAGATGCGGTACGTGTGCCGCCGCTACCCGGCCGAGGTCTTCGACAACCGGCTGCGCGTGCTCAAGGGCCTGGGCGCGGTCCGCGAGGTGTTCCCCAAGCCGAACCAGCTGCGGTACCGGGCGTCGTTCACCAGCGTGGTCGGGCTGATGTTCGTCCGGCGGATGATGCTGGACGGCGGGCAGAGCGAGATGCACCGGCTGCTGGCGCTGGAGCAGCTCAACGTCGCCGACCCCCGGATGACCGCCGAGCAGGCCCGCGACGGCGCCGAGGGGCTGGCGCGGGCGTTCCGGCTGTGGAGCGTGGAGCTGATCACCCTCACCAACGGCACCATCGAGGAGCTGCGCGAGCAGGCCCCCAAGCTGTGGGGCACCGAGGAGATCCTGCGGCGCGCCGAACGCCTGCACGGCGCGATCCTGCGGCGCTGGCCCGAGCTGGACCGCACCTGCACCGACCTGCGCGCCGCGATCTACGCCTACGGGGACGCCTCGCGGCGGGCGGCGGCGCGGCTGTCGGACTCGGCGGGCACCACGCGGAACCTGACGCTGCTGCCGCCCGAGACGTGGCGGACGTTCGCGCGCACCGCGTCGCGCGAGGAGCTGGCGGCGGTGCTGGACGGGTTCGTGTTCGACGCGCCCGCGCCCTGGCACGAGCCGTCGGCGGTGGTGACGGCGGTGGAGGACGGGCCGCGCGCCACGCCCCCGCGCCCCGCGCCGCCCCGCCCCTCGACGCCCGACCCCGGGCTGTCCGGCGACACCGGCTCCGACGCCACCGCCGTGGACCGCCTGCGCGCCGTCGCCGAGCAGGTGCTGCGCGGCCGGGACCGGGTCGCGGTGGAGGACGTCCTCGACCAGGACTGGCCCGCCGCGCGGCGGGTGCTGGCAGATCTCCAGTCGGCCCATCTGCATCCCGGGCTGCCCTACCGGCTGACCTGGTCGGACGGGCTGGCGGTCCGGCCGGGGGGCTCCCCCACCTGGGTCTCCCCCGGCGTCTTCGAGCGGACGCCGCCGAGCGGGCCGCGGGCGAACGGGGGCACCGCGCCGTGACCGTTGATCCGCACGTGCTCGCGCGGGCGCGGGCACGGGTGCTCGGCGTCGTGTCGGCCGACGCGTCCGCGCCCGTCCCGTCGGGGCTGACCGGCGCGTCGGACGGGACCCGCGTGTGGCTGCTGCCGCAGTGGCCCGACGGGGCGACCCCGGCGCTGCTGGAGGAGTACGACACCGCGCCGATGCCGCTGGACCGGCCCGGCCAGCAGCGCCGGGTGCTGGCGGCCGCGCTGCGCTGCTGCTGGACCAACCTGGACGACGCGCCCTGGCCCGGCGGCGAGGCGCCGGTCATCGACGTGCTGGAGGTGTACGCCGGGATGTCGCGCGGCGGCGCCGACCTGGCGCGCCGCTGGGCGACCGGCGAGCTGCGGCGGCTGTCGGACACCGGCTGGCTGCTGCTGGACGAGACGGCGGGCACGGTGCGGCCCGGTCCGCGCGTGGCGCTGTGGCGCGAGGAGTCGCTGGCGTCGCTGCGCGACCTGCTGCGGCGCCTGCCGCAGCCGGTGCGGGAGGACGCCCCGCATGAGTGAGCTGTTCGAGCCGTTGCTGCGGTCCTACGACGAGAAGCGGCGGTCGGAGCTGGTGGCCGCGTACCTGGCGGTCGAGCACGCCGCCGAGCCGGTGCCGGAGGTGCGGTTCCCGGCGCTGCGCGAGCCCGCGCTGCGGCGCACGCTGGAGGCGATGCTCGGGCTGTCGGGGCGGACGCTGGTCCGGCCCGCGCCCAAGACGTGGATCTCCGGGTACCGCGACGACGTCGCCGCCGCGCTGGCCGCCGACCCCGCCTGCGTGCCGCCGGTGGAGGAGCGCGCCGTGCTGGCGCTGGTGCTGATCCACTCGGTGGCGATCCCGCGCGCGACGGGCCTGCTGGCGGAGGACTCCTGGCAGTCGCCCTACCCGACGCCGCTGGAGGAGCTGCGGCGCCGGTCCCAGCTTCCGGTCGGCGAGCTGGAGGCGGCGCTGCGGCGGCTGCGCGCCGCCGGGCTGGTGGCGCAGGTCCGCGCCGACGGCGAGGAGACCGGCGGGTACGTGCCCGGCCCGCAGTTCCACCGGCTGACCGACGCGGCGCGCCGCCGCCTCCAGGAGGAGCTGATCCTGGCGGCCGGGCCGGACTCGCCGCTGGCCGCCGCGATCCGCGCCCGCCGCCGCAACCGCGTCCACGACCCGCAGGCCCACGACACCGTCCACGCACAGGGGGAGACCCGATGACCGTGCCCATCGCCGCGCCTCCGCGCGGCGGGTCATGGCGCTGGGACTCCAGGTCCTCCCTCGTCGCTTACAAGATCGCTCGCAAGCTCCCGATCTTGACGCTCCGCAGTCCAGACCAGGAGGCACCATGACCGCCGTCCTCGACCCGCTGCTGCCCGGCCCGGCGGCCCGTCCCGGCGCCGACGCCGAGAACGTGGTCGGCGCCCGGACGCTGGTGGCCGTGCAGGCGGTCAACATCTCCCGGCTGTCGACGCACCCGGTGCCGACCGTGCCCGGCACGCTGATCGTGGTGGCCGGGCAGGGCCCCAAGGACTCCAACGGCGCGGGCAAGTCGTCGTTCATCGCCGCGATCACGGCGCTGCTGGGCGACGAGCAGTGGCGGTTCGCCTCCGGCGCGCGGGCGGTGGCCGAGCTGCTGTTCAACGCCGAGCTCGCCGCGTCCGGCGACGCCCAGTGGGCCAGCGCCGACCACGGCTACATCGTCGGCGTGTTCGACTACTCCGAGGAGAACGAGCGGCCCGAGGGCGAGGGCGCCGTCACGGTGTGGCTGCGGGTCAACGTGGACGCCCCGCACCTGGAGATCCGCTGGCGGCCCGGCGTGCACCTGGCGGCGGCCCCCTCGGAGGCCGAGCGCGTCACGGTCGCCGACGCGGTGTGGGCGAGCCTGCCGCGCAGCGCCGGACGCCGCGACTTCGTCGCCAAGGACCTGTCACGGGTGCTGTACGGCGGGCAGGTGCGGTGCGTGTCGTTCCTGTCCACCTCGGTGCGGTCCAAGGTCGCCACCAACCTGCTGTCCCAGCCGCTCAACGAGATCAGCCCCGAGCGCATCTTCAGCGCCATCGCCGCGCTCACCGGGCTGGACCGGGAGCTGGAGGCCGAGCGCAAGTCCCGCGCCGAGGAGCACCGGGAACGCGCCAAGGCCGCCGAGGCCTCCGAGCGCCTGGCCGAGTGGGAGCGCGAGGCCGCGACGCTGCTGAGGACGTTCGACCGCCGCGACCGGGCCCGCGAGGAGGTCGCCGCCGCGGTGCGGTACTGGCGGACCCGGCAGGCGCGGCTGCTGGTGGACGCGGTCGCGGCCGACGCCGCGCACGCCGCCGAGCAGGAGCGCCTGCGCGAGCAGGCCGAGGACGCCGCCACGGCGGTCCGCGCGGCCGACCGTGAGATCGAGCAGCTCACCGGCGGCGCGCTGGACGCGCGGCTGGGCGAGGCCGCCGCCGCGCTGGCCGACCTGAAGGGGCGGGCCGACCAGCTCGGCGCGGACAAGGCCGTGGCCCGCAACCGCATGGAGGAGCTGCGCCGCCGGGTGTCGGCGCTGGAGGAGCGGTGCCGCGAGGCCGACGGCCGCGACGTCGCCGCCGCGCGGCGCGAGCTGGCCGAGGCCGAGGCGCGGCGCGACGAGGCGCAGCAGGAGTTCGGCATGGCGCGCGGCGCGGTCGCGCGGGCCGAGCGCGCCCTCGCCGAGGCCGAGGCCGGGGAGAGCAGCGCGCCCACCCAGTTGCGCGCCCTGGCGAAGGCGGGGGTCGCGGCGGTCGGGCTGCTGGACGCGGTCGAGCTGGCCGAGGGCGTCCGGGACCGGTGGGAGACGGCGCTGTGGCCCTACCGGAAGGCCGTGGTGGTCGCCCGCGCCGACCTGGACGCCGCGACCGCCGCGCTGGCCGGGCTGCCCGGCTCGATGGTCGTCCCGGCCGACGGCGCCCTGGACCCCGAGGGCCCGCCGCGGGAGGGGCTGCCCGAGGGCGTGCGCTGCGCGCTGCCGCTCACGCGTTTCTTCGCGGTGCTGGAGGAGGACCGCGCCGGCGTGGTGATCGTCGGCGGGTTCCCCGAGGCGACCACCGGGCGGGACGCGCGCGTGCGGGCGGCGCGGGACGCGCTGGAGGCGGCGCGGGAGACCCTGGAGGCCGCGCGGCGGCGCACCTCCGACGCCGCCGCCGACGTCGCGCTGGCGGGCCGCCGCCTGGCCGGGGCGCAGGCCGCCGACGAGCTGGCCGACGTCCGCGAGCGGATGACCGGGATCCGCGAGGAGCTCGCCGAGCTCGCGGCGGGCGAGGCGAAGCTCGGCCCGCGTCTCGGCGCGGCCGAGCAGGCGCTGCGGCGGCTCCAGGCCAAGGCCGACACCCGCGCGCTGGAGATCGACCGGCTGCGGGGCCGCCGCGAGGCGTCCGAGCGCGAACGCGCCCGCATCCGCGCCAAGGCCGACGAGCTGGCCGGGCTGCGCGCCGGGCTCGGCATCGAGGAACTGGAGCGGGAGTGGGGCGGCTCCCGCGAGGCCGCCGCCGAGTGGCTGGACGCCCTGACCGCCGACGAGCGCACCTGGACGCCCGACGAGTGGTGGCACAGCGCCGACCGGCACCTGTCGGAGGCGCTGCGCCGCGTGTTCCCCGGCGGCGTCGACGACGAGGACATGCCCGAGGAGATGCGTTTCCTGCTGCGCGAGCGGGCCGACGGCGAGGGCCGCCGCACCGAGCGCGAGCAGTCCACCTTCCCCGGCCTGGTGAAGTCGTTGCGGACCTACCTGCGGCAGCAGGAGGACTACGAACGCCACCAGCGCCGCCAGATCGAGGTGCAGGTGTCGGGCCGCCGCGCCGACCTGGACAAGGCGCAGCGGGGCGCCGAGGAGGCGGCGGGCGCGGCCGAGGCGCACCGCAGCGCGCTGACCGCCGCGATCCGCGCGCGGCTCCAGCGGGTGGCCGAGGAGTTCGAGAAGCTGGACCTGGAGTACGGCGGGTACGGCGCGACGCTGGAGTTCCCGACGCCCGAGCCGCCCGGCGACCCCGAGCAGGAGTGGCGCTGGCGCGTCACCCCCAAGTGGCGGCGCAGCGACGGGCAGCGGTACGTCCCCTACAACCGCCGCGCCAACACCGCGCTCATGGACGAGAAGGCGGTCAAGCTGGTGTGCGCCGCCGCCCTGGCGTCCTCCGGCGGCGGGCGGCTGGTGCTGGTCCTGGACGAGCTGGGCCGCAACCTGGGCAAGGAGCACCGCAAGGAGGCCGTGGCGCTGTTCCGTAAGATCGGGGAGACGCACGGGATCACGGTGATCGGCGCGTTGCAGGACGACATGGAGCCCTACGCCATCGACGCCTGCGGCCAGTACGTCAAGCTGCGCCGCTCCTCCGACACGATGCCCTACAACGAGCCCCCGGTCGTGGTCGGCTACGACGAGCACGAGCCCCGCGTCCGCGCGCTGGCCGCGCAGGTCACCGCCGCGCGCCCGGGGCCCGGGGCCGAGTGACCCTTATTCTTGAGTTTTCAATCATCACGGATTCCGAGGCTTCATGACGCGTTCGCGGGGTGACGAGCTGCCCGCCGAGACGACCAGTCTCATCGGCCGGAACCGGGAGGTCCGCGAGGTCGAGGCGGTGCTGGCGCGCGCACGCCTGGTCACGCTGACCGGCATCGGCGGGGTCGGCAAGACGCGGCTGGCCCTGCGGGTGGCGCGCCGGGCGGGGCAGCAGACGGGGCACGGCGGCGCGTTCCCCGACGGGGTGCGGCTGGTGGAGCTGTCGCCGCTGCGCAACCCCCACCTGCTGGCGCACACCGTCAGCGCCGCGCTCGGGGTGCCCGAGCAGGCCGCGTTCCCCCAGGAGGACGTGCTGGCGGCGTTCCTGGCCGACAAGCGGCTGCTGCTGGTGCTGGACACCTGCGAGCACCTGGTGCGGCCGTGCGCGGACCTGGCCACGCGGCTGCTGACCGCCGCGCCCGGCCTGCGGATCCTCGCGACCAGCCGGATCCCGCTCGGGGCGCCCGCCGAGCGCCGCTACGCGGTGGAGCCGCTCGCCGACGACCGGCACGCGGTCGCGCTGTTCCTGGACCGCGCGGCCGCGGCCCGGCCGGACGTCGAGACGCCGCTCGGCGAGGAGGCGGTGCGGCGGCTGTGCCGCAGGCTCGACGGCATCCCCCTGGCGATCGAGCTGGCGGCGGGCCGGATGCGGTCCCTGACGGTCGACCAGCTCAACGACCGCCTGGACGACCGGTTCGGCGTGCTGGCCGGGGCGCGGGTCTCGGCGCCGCGCCACCAGACGATGCTGACCACGATCGGCTGGAGCCACGAGCTGTGCCGCCCGCCCGAACGGCTGCTGTGGGCGCGCCTGAGCGTGTTCGCCGGACCGTTCGACGAGGCGGACGCGCGGGCGGTGTGCGCCGGTCCCGGACTGCCCGCCGAACGCGTCGGCCGCGTGCTGGCCAACCTGGTGGACAAGTCGATCGTGCTGCGCTCGGGCGGCCGGTACCGGCTGCTGGACACGCTGCGCGAGTACGGCGCCGACTGGCTGGTGAAGCTGGGCGAGGACGACGACCTGCGGCACCGCCACCGCGACCACTACCTGGACAAGGCCCGCCGGTTCGACGAGGCCTGGTGCGGGCCCGACCAGATCGCGCGGCTGCGCCGGATCCGCGCCGACCACGCCGACTTCCGGGCGGCGCTGGAGTTCTGCTTCGGCCGGACCGGCGCGCACGCCTCCGGGCTGGAGCTGGCCGGACGGCTGACCCACTTCTGGACCGCCACCGGCCTGCTCACCGAGGGGCGCCGCCACCTGGACCGGGCCCTGGCGCTGTGCCCCGAGCCGTCCCGGGCCAACGCCCGCGCGCTGTGGGCGGCGGCGCTGCTGGCCGTGACGCAGGGCGACCCCGACGCCGCCGACCGGCGGCTGGCCGAGTGCCGCGCCGTGCTCGCCCTGGTCGACGACCCGCACGCCGACGCCTGGGCGACCACCATCGAGTCGGTCGTGGCGGTCGCCCGGGGACGCCCCACGCGGGCCGTCGCGCCGGCGGTGGCGGCGCAGCGCGCGTTCGCCCGGATCGGCCGTCCCGACGTCGGCGCCCTGCACGCCCGGACGGTGCACGGCATCGCCCTGATCGACGACCGGCGGCTGGTCGAGGCGCGGGACGTGCTGGACGACGCCCGGGAGCAGGCCCTGGAGCTGGGCGAGGACTGGCTGCGCAGCCACGCCGAGCTGTTCGCGGGCATGACCCGGCTGACGCTCGGCGACACCGCGGCGGCGCGGCGGTCGGCGGTCGCCGCGCTGGAGGTCAAGCAGGCGTTCGGGGACCGGTTCGGGTGCGCGGTCGCCGTGGACCTGACGGCCCAGATCGCCGCCGTCCAGGGCGAGGCGCGGCGGGCGGCGTTCCTGGTGGGCGTGGCCGACGCGCTGTGGGGTTCGCTGCGCACCGACCGGGTGGGCGCGCCGCTGCTGATCGAACGCCACGGCGAGTGCGTCTCGGCGGTGCGCCGCCAGATCGGCGACCGGGCGTTCACCCTGCTGCGCGACCAGGGCCGCACCCTGGATCCCGACGAGGGCGTCGCCCGCGTGCTGCGCGGCGAGACGCCCGCCTGAACCGGCCCCCGCGCACGGCGGCGAGTGTGGCTTGTGCCGCTTTACACCGCCGTGCGCATGCGCATACTGGACGCCGGAGACGACGGGCGGAGGAGCCGACGGGATGCGGGTGCTCTCGGGCAGGTACGAGTTGCTGGGCCCGCTGGGACGCGGCGGCATGGGAACGATCTACCGGGCCCGGGACCGCGAGCTGGCGCGGCTGGTCGCGGTGAAGATGCTCCCCGACGACCTGCTGGACCGGCCCGAGTCCCGCAAGCGGTTCCAGCGCGAGGCGCGCACCGCCGCCGGGCTCAACCACCCCAACATCACGATGGTGTTCGACATGGGGCGGGACGGCGACGGCGAGCAGGGGCAGCCCTACCTGGTGATGGAGTTCGTGGACGGGCACAACCTGTCGCGGGTGCTGGCGGGCGGCCCCGTCGCGCCCGCCTGGGCCGCCGCCATCGTCGCGCAGGTGCTGGAGGCGCTGGAGCACAGCCACGGGCGCGGCGTCGTCCACCGCGACGTCAAGCCCTCCAACATCATGGTCACCGGGCGGGGCCCGAACCCGCGGGTGAAGGTCCTGGACTTCGGGATCGCCAAGATGATGGGGCAGAACGCGACCCGGCTCACCGCGACCGGCGTCGCCGTCGGGACGCCCAGCTACCTGGCCCCCGAGCAGGCCGAGGCGCGGGAGGTCGACGCGCGCACCGACCTGTACTCCACCGGCTGCGTGCTGTACGAGATGCTGACCGGCCGCCCGCCGTTCGTCGCCGACCACCCGTCGGCGGTGCTGATCCAGCACCTCACCCGGCCGCCGGCGCCGCCCTCGGAGCTGGTGCCGGACCTGCCGCCGGGCTGGGACGCGGTCGTGCTGCGGGCGCTGGCGAAGAAGCCGTCGGACCGGTTCGCGGACGCGCCGGCGATGCGGGAGGAGATCCTCGCCCTCGCCGCGCGGCGGCCCGCCGCCCCGCCCGCGACCCGGCACGACATCGCCGCCCCGCAGGACGGGCGCACCGCCCGCCTGCCCCGGGAGCATCCCCTGTAGATCGACTTTCCGGGCGTCCGGCGCGTCCCACCACGCGAGGAGAGCCGGGGAAGGGAGCGGACGTGTCCGAGTGGCGGGTGTCGGGCTTCGACGAGGTGCGCGAACTGGGACGGGGCGCGCAGGGCCGGGTGGTGCTGGCCCGGCACGCCGAACGCGGCGCCCCGGTCGCGATCAAGTACCTGGCGCCGGGCGCGGACCCGGCCGCCCGCGACCGCTTCCGCCGCGAGGCGGCCCTCCTCGGCCAGGTCCGCGACCCGCACGTCGCGCGGCTGTACCGGCTGGTCGAGCACGGCGAGCACATGGCGATCGTCATGGAGGCCGTCGACGGGGTGTCCTACCGGGAGATCCTGGGGCGCTACGGCGCGCTCGACCCGCTCGCCGCGCTGGCCGCCCTCAAGGGCTCGCTCCGCGGGCTGGCCGCCGCGCACGCCGCCGGGGTGGTGCACCGCGACTACAAGCCCGCCAACGTGATCGTCCCCGCCGACGGCGGCAGCAAGCTCATCGACTTCGGCGTCGCGACCGTGCGGGGCGAGGCGTCCGGGGCCGGGACGCCGCTGTACATGGCCCCCGAGCAGTGGCGCGGCGAGCCCGCCTCCCCCGCGACCGACGTGTACGCCGCGACCTGCGTGTTCTACGAGTCGGTGACCGGCCGCCGCCCCTACGGGCCCGACCGCGCCGCCGTGCGCGCCGGGCACCTGACGCGGCCGGTGCCGGTGGAGGACGTGCCCGAACCGCTGCGGCCCCTCGTCGAGCGCGGCATGGCCAAGGACCCGCGCGACCGGCCGGCGGGCGCGGCGGCGTTCGCCGGCGAGCTGGAGGACGCCGCCCGCTCGGCCTACGGCGCGGACTGGGAGGCGCGCGGGCTGCGGACGCTGGCCGGCGCGGCGGTCGCGTTCGCGGCGGTGTTCCCGCTGGTCGCGGCGGGTCTGGTGCCCGGCGCGGCGGCGAGCGGCGCGGCGGCGGCCGGGGGGACGGCCGCGACGGCGGGCTCGTCGGGGGTCCTGTCGGCGCTCGGTACCAAGGGCGCGGTGGCGGTGGCGGGCACGGCCGTCGTCGGCACCACGGCGGCGGGGATCGGCGTCTACCAGGCGACCAGGCCGGACCCGCCCGAGCGCCGCGTCGCCGCCGCGACCTCCTCCCCCGCCGCCCTGCCGGGCCGCCCGGTGAACGTCGGCCCCCTGCGCCTCACCCTGCCCGAGGGGTGGCGGGTCACGAAGCTGGCGAGAGAGGGCGCCAGCTACCGCGTCGACGTTCCCGGCCGCTGCCCGTCCGCCGAAGGCAGGCGCGTCTACTCCCACCTGTACAACAACGCCTGCCCGAGCTTCGCCGTCGTCGACGAGTACGGGCTGTTCTGGAAGGGGCCCGAGGCCAACCGGACCGAGGCGACCTACCGGCGCGGCAGCTTCTTCCATCCCTCCAACGACGTCGGTCACGTGTGCCCGCCCGACCCGGATCCGGCCCGGCACATCGGCGCGCTCGGCGAGCGGCGGGTCCGGCAGGGGACCGCGCGGGTCGGGAACCGCACGGCCGAGTACTACGAGTGGCGGATGCGCTGCGTGCGCGCCGACACCCAGGGCCGGGTCAGCCCGAGCGACCCGCGCTTCACCCAGCGCACCTGGTTCCTCCCGCAGTCCAGGATCCTGGTCGTGGACGAGTGGGGCACCCCGGGCCTCGACCGGATCCTGGAGCGGGCGACCTGGATCTGACGCGTTCAGTCCTCCTTCGTGGCGTGCAGTCCCTCCGCCTCCCGGGCGAGCTCCTCGGCCGCCGCCGTGCCGGCGCGGTCGTCGGCGGCGGACTGGAGTTCGTGGGCGAGCTCCTCCAGTTCCGCGCCGCCCGCCATCAGCGCGGTCAGCTCCTCGCGCGTGATCTCGGACTTGGCGCAGTGGTGCAGGCTCCGCCCGCGCTTGAGGACCAGGAAGCGGTCCCCGACCGGGTAGGCGTGGTGCGGGTTGTGGGTGATGAACACGACGCCGAGGCCGCGTTCGCGGGCCTGGACGATGTAGCGCAGCACCACCCCGGCCTGCTTGACGCCGAGCGCGGCGGTCGGCTCGTCCAGGATGAGGACCTTCGCGCCGAAGTGGACGGCGCGGGCGATCGCCACGCACTGGCGCTCGCCGCCCGACAGGGTGCCGATCGGCTGGTCCACGTCCCGCAGGTCGATGCCCATGCGCAGCAGCTCCTCCCGGGCGGTGCGGCGCATGTACGGGATGTCCATCAGCCCGAACGCGCGGCGCTTCTCCGAGCCGAGGAAGAAGTTCCGCCACACGGGCATCAGCGGGACGACCGCCAGGTCCTGGTAGACGGTGGCGATGCCCCGGTCCAGTGCCTCCCGGGGCGAGGCGAAGGAGACCTCCTCGCCCTGCACGCGCAGGACGCCCTCGTCGTGCCGGTGCAACCCGGAGATGATCTTGATGAGGGTGGACTTGCCCGCGCCGTTGTCGCCCAGCACGCAGGTGACCTCGCCCGCCGACACGTCCAGCGACACACCGTGCAGCGCGATGATGTTGCCGTAGTGCTTGCCGACGCCGTCCAGCTCGACCAGCGGCGTCCCGTTCCGCGCGGCGGTCATGGCGCCTCCTGGTCTGGACTGAGGAGTGTCGGGATCGGGAGCCTGCGAGCGATCGTGAAAGCGACGGGGGAAGACCGGGAGTCCCGGCGCCATGACCCGCCGCGCGCACGCGCGGCAATGAGCACGGTCATCTCGACTGCTCCACTCTGCGGCGGACGACCAGGTTGACGACGGTGGCCACCAGCAGCATCGCGCCGAGGAAGAACTTGAACCAGTCGGGGTTCCACTCGGCGTACACGATGCCCTTGTTGACCATGCCGAAGATGAACGCGCCGATCGCCGCCCCGATCGCCGAGCCGTAGCCGCCGGTCAGCAGGCAGCCGCCGATGACGGCGCAGATGATGTAGAAGAACTCGTTGCCGACGCCCTCGCCGGACTGCACGGTCGCGAACGCGAACACCAGGTGCATCCCGGAGAACCAGGCGCAGAACGCCACGCCCATGAACAGCCCGATCCGGGTGCGGTCGACCGGGACGCCGACGGCGCGGGCGCTGGCCGCGTTCCCGCCCACCGCGAAGATCCAGTTGCCGACGCGGGTGCGCAGCAGGATCCAGGTGGCGACGGCGACGAACACCAGCCACCAGAACACGGTCATGTTGACCTGCACGCCGCCGATCCGGACGTCGGCGGCGAACACCGCGCGGGCGGAGGCGAAGCCGTCCATGTCGCGGACCGAGTCGGAGGCGACGTTGCCGGTGACCAGCTTGGTGACGCCGAGGTTCGCCCCGGCCAGCATGAAGAACGTGCCGAGGGTGATGATGAAGCTCGGCAGGCCCGTCCGGACGTACAGCAGCCCGTTGAGGAACCCGAGCCCCAGCGTCAGCACCAGCGAGACCAGCACACCCACCCATAGGTTCAGGGTGAGCTGGTAGCCGGCCAGCGCGGCGATCAGCGCGGAGGTGGTGACCATCACCCCGGCCGACAGGTCGAACTCGCCGCCGATCATCAGCAGCGCCACCCCGACCGCCATGATCCCGAACGTGGAGGAGGCGTACAGCACCGTCGAGAACGACGGGGCCTGGAGGAACGCGTCGGCGACGACCGAGAAGAACACGAACACCGCGATCGCGCCGAGCAGCGCGCCCAGCTCGGGCCGGGCCAGCAGGCGGCGCGCCGGGGACCGCCGGCCGAGCCGCTCGTCGGCCGCGGCCGACGGCGGCCGCGCCACGGCCTGGCTCATCGGGTCCCCCGGTTGGCGAACGCCTCGATGGAGGCGGCGTTGTCGCCGCTGACGATGGCCGGGCCGGTCAGCACCGGGCGGCCGCCGCCGAGGGAGTTGCCGTTGGTCCTCATCAGCCACAGCCCGTCCACGGCCTGGTAGCCCTGCAGGTAGGGCTGCTGGTCCACGGCGAACGCGATCGCGCCGCCCTTGATGGAGGCGACCAGCTCCTTGTTCATGTCGAAGGTGGCGATCTTGGCCTTGCCGCCGGTCTCCCGCACCACGTCCACGGCGGTGTTGGCGAACGGCGCGCCGAGGGTGAGGATGCCGTCGATGCCCTTGTCGGCCTGGAGCTTGGCGGTGAGCGAGGACTTGACCTGCGGCATGTTGGTGCCCTGCACGAACAGGTTCTGCAGGTCGCCGCCGAAGGTCTTGCGGGCCCCGGCGCAGCGGTCCTCCAGGCCCACGTTGCCCTGCTCGTGGATCACGCACAGCGCCTTCTTCGACCCGATCCTGGCGAGCTGGGTCCCGGCGGCCTCCCCGGCGACCTTCTCGTCCTGCCCGAAGTGGACCAGCGCGCCCAGCCGCGCCGACGCGTCGGCGCCCGAGTTGATCGACACGACCGGGATGCTCGCGGCCTTGGCCCGGGCGAGCACGTCGCGCATCGCGTCGGGCTTGGCGAGGGTGACGATGATGCCGTCGACCTTCTTGTCGATGGCGGACTGGACGAGCTGGGCCTGCTTGCCGCCGTCGGGGTCGGCCGAGTACAGCAGTTCGACGTTGTCCTTGGCGGCGGCGGCCCGCGCGCCCTTCTGCACGACGTCCCAGAAGGTGTCGCCCTGGCCCGAGTGCGTCACCATCGCGATCTTCAGGCGCGGTCCCTTCGCCGGACCGGCCGCCTGCTCGGCCTTGCGTCCTCCCGAGCCGCTGCACGCGCTCAACGCGAGCACCGCCGCCGCGGCGACGCTCACCAGACGAAACGTTCCCTTCATCGGGGGCTCTCCGTTCTCCCTGGGGGGTGGGATGAATCGTAGGGATCAGAGATGGTGCCGTCGCGCCCGTCGATCTTTTTCGTACCGGGCGCGGGCCTGCCGGGTGGAGTCCAGGGCCGCGACCTCGGCGACCGGGACGTCCCACCAGGCCTCGCTGTCGGGAGCCGGGAGCAGCGGATCGGTCTCGACGCGCACGACCGTGGTCCGGGTGGCGGCCCGGGCCCGGCGGAGAGCGGTGCGCAGTTCGTCGGCGGTGGCGGCGCGGATGACGTCGGCGCCGAGGCTGGCGGCGTTGGCGGCCAGGTCCACCGGCAGCGGGCCGCCGTCCAGGCCGGTGTCGGTGCGGGCGCGGTAGCGGGTGCCGAACCGCTCCGCGCCGACCGACTCCGACAGATTGCCGATGGAGGCGTAGCCCTGGTTGTCGACCAGCACGACGACGAGCTTGATCCCCTCGGCGACGGCGGTGGCGATCTCCTGCGCCATCATCAGGTACGAGCCGTCGCCGACCATGACGAACACCTCGCGGTCGGGGGCGGCCATCTTCACCCCGAGCCCGCCGGCGATCTCGTAGCCCATGCAGGAGTAGCCGTACTCGACGTGGTAGCCCTTGGGGTCGCGGGCGCGCCAGAGCTTGTGCAGGTCGCCGGGCATGGACCCGGCGGCGCACACGACGACGTCGCGGGGCCCGCTCGCGTCGTTGACGGCGGCGATGACCTCGGCCTGGGCGAGCGGGACGCGGCCCCGCGGCGCGCAGGCCGCGTCGACGGCCGCGTTCCAGCGGGTGGTCAGCGCGGCGATCTCCTCGCGGTAGGCGTCGGTGACGGTGTGGCCCGCCAGCGCGGCCGTCAGCGCCCGCAGCCCCTCGCGGGCGTCGGCGACCAGGGGGACGCCGGCGAGCTTGACGGCGTCGAGGCGGGCGACGTTGAGGTTGACGAACCGGACGCCCTCGCGGGCGAACGCGGTGCGCGAGGCGGTGGTGAAGTCGCTGTAGCGGGTGCCGATCCCGAGCACCACGTCGGCCTCGCGGGCCAGGGCGTTGGCGGCGGGGGTGCCGGTCGCGCCGATCGCGCCGGCCGACCGGGGGTGGTCCCACGGCAGGGCGCCCTTGCCCGCCTGGGTCTCGGCGACGGGGATGCCGGTCTGCTCGGCGAACGCGCGCAGCTCGCCGGTGGCGCGCGCGTAGATCACGCCGCCGCCCGCGACGACCAGGGGGCGTTCGGCGGCGGCCAGCAGCGCGGCGGCCTCGGTGACCGCGTCGGTCTCGGGCAGCGGGCGCGGCACCCGCCACACGCGCGGGGCGAACAGCTCCTCCGGCCAGTCGTGCGCCTCGGCCTGCACGTCCTGCGGCAGGGCGAGGGTGACCGCGCCGGTCTCGGCCGGGTCGGTGAGCACGCGCATCGCGGCCAGCAGCGCCGAGGGGAGCTGCTCGGGCCGGTTGATCCGGTCCCAGTACCTGGAGACCGGCCTGAGGGTGTCGTTGACCGACACGTCGTGGGAGCGGGCGTCCTCCAGTTCCTGGAGGACGGGGTTGGCGGTGCGGGTGGCGAAGACGTCGCCGGGCAGCAGCAGCACCGGCAGCCGGTTGACGGTCGCCAGGGCGGCGCCGGTGACCAGGTTGGTCGCGCCGGGGCCGATCGAGGTGGTGCAGGCGAAGGTGGCGAGCCGGTCGGTCATCCGCGCGTACCCGGCGGCGGTGTGGACCATGGCCTGCTCGTTGCGGGCCATGAAGTAGGGGAACCCCTCCTCCAGCAGGGCCTGGCCGAGGCCCGCGACGTTGCCGTGGCCGAAGATGCCGAAGCAGCCCGCGAAGAACGGGCGGCGCTCGCCGTCGCGTTCGGAGTGCTGGGCGGCCAGGAAGCGGACCAGGGCCTGCCCGACGGTGAGTCTCACGGTGCCTCCTGCGCGCTGGTGAGGGGAAGGCGGGGGTCGAGGGACTGGCCGGGCCAGGTGTCGCGGACCGCGGCCTCGGCGGGGTCGTCGGTGATGCGCCAGGCGCGTTCGGGCGACGGGCCCGCCATGACGTTGAGGTAGTACAGATCGTGGCCGGGCGGGGACATCGCCGGGCCGTGCCAGCCGTGCGGGACCAGCACCACGTCACCGGTGCGGACCTCGGCGAGCACGTCGATGGGGCGCTCCTCGGTGCCGTACACGCGCATGTAGCCGCGGCCCCCGTCGCGGACGGCGAAGTAGTAGATCTCCTCCAGCTCCGACTCGTGGGCGGTCTGCTCGTCGTGCTTGTGCGGCGGGAACGACGACCAGCAGCCGCCGGGCGTCAGCACCTCGCAGGCGATGAGCCGGTCGGCGTGCGGGAAGCCCTCGGGGGTGCAGAAGTTGGTGACCTGGCGGCTGGCGGCCCCCGCGCCGCGCAGCTCGACCGGGATCTCCTCGGCGGGACCGTAGCGCGGGGCCAGGCGGTCATCGCAGCGGGCGGCGGGCAGCGCGAACCGGCCCTCCCCGGTCACGGTGACGCGGCTGTCGCGGGGGACGTAGGCGAAGTCGGTGACGCGGGTGAACACGCTCCGGCGCCCGCGCAGGTCGAACCTCTCGCCCTCGCAGGTGACGGTGAACCGCCCGGCCAGCGGCAGCACGACCGTCTCGAACCCGCCGGTGTCGAAGGTGTGGGACTCCCCGGCGGGCAGGTCCAGCACGCGCAGGGCGGTGTGGGACCAGCCCGCGGTCTCGGGCGTGACGTACACGTCGTAGGGGCCGCGCCGGGCGGCCCCGGCGGGCAGGTGCGGCTTCATGTCAGCCCTTCCCCTCTCGTAGCAGGGCCTCGACCTCGGCGGTGGTGGGCATGGCGGCCGAGCACGCCAGCCGGGACGCCACGATCGCCCCGGCCGCCCCGGCGAACGCGAGCAGGCGCTCCAGGTCCCAGCCCGCCAGCAGGCCGTGGCAGACCGCGCCGCCGAACGCGTCGCCCGCGCCCAGCCCGTTGACGACCTCGACCGGGACCGGCGGCAGCTCGACGGTCTCCGCCCGGGTGGCGGCCAGCACGCCGTCCGGGCCGCGCTTGACGATCGCCAGGTCCAGGCCCAGGTCCAGCAGCGCGGCGGCGGCGCGGCGCGGGTCGCGTTCCCCGACGGCGACCTCGCACTCGTCGACGTTGCCGACGGCGACGGTCGCGTGCCCCAGCGCGCGGCGGACCAGCGGGCGGGCCCGGCCGGGGTCGCGCCACAGCATCGGCCGCCAGTCCAGGTCCAGGACGGTCGTGCCGGGGTGGGCCTCCAGCGCGGTCAGCGTGGCGGTGCGGCTCGGCTCCTCCGACAGGCCCGTGACGGTCGCCCACATGACGCGGGCGGCGGCGATGGCGTCCAGGTCGAGTTCCTCGGCGCGGATCTCCAGGTCGGGGGCCTTGGGGTGGCGGTAGAAGTACAGCGGGAAGTCGTCGGGCGGGAAGATCTCGCAGAACGCCAGCGGCGTCGGCAGCCCCGGCACCGCCGACACGAACCGGTCGTCCACCCCGTACTCCTTGAGCGCCCGGCGCACGAACCGCCCGAACGGGTCGTCGCCGGTCCGCGTGACGACGGCGGTGGAGCGGCCGTGGCGGGCGGCGGCGACGGCGACGTTGGTGGGGCTGCCGCCGAGGTACCTGCCGAACGTCTCCACGTCCTCCAGCGGTACCCCGATGTCGCGCGGGTAGACGTCGACGCTGACGCGGCCCATCGTGACGAGGTCGTGGGCGGCGCGGGCGTGGGCGGCGTTCATCGCGTCGCCTCCGCCAGGAAGGCCAGGCTCCGCCGCACGTCGTCGCGCGGCCCGGCGCCCGGCGCGGGCTCGGCGGTGAGGACCGTGTCCTGCTCCATGACGTACCAGCCTCCGTACCCGGCCGCCTCCAGCGTGCTGACGATCTCGGCGATGTCGACGTCCCCCCGGCCGAGCGGCCGGTACATGCCGCCGGCGACCGCCTCGGTGTAGCCGAGGTCGCCGGTCAGGACCCGCTGGGCCAGGGCCGCGTCGACGTCCTTGAGGTGGACGTGCCCGATCCGGTCGGCGGCCGAACGGGCGAGCGCGACCGGGTCGGTGCCGCCGACCATCAGGTGCCCGGTGTCCAGGCACAGCGGGATCGCGGAGCCGTCGAGGACGCGTTCGACCTCGGCGCGGCGTTCGACGACCGTGCCGACGTGCGGGTGCAGGGTGGCGAGGCGGCCCCGGTCGGCGGCCAGCAGGGCGACGGCGTCGAGCCGGTCCAGCAGTGCCGCCCAGGCGGCGGCGTCCGGTTCCGGCCGCTGGTCGTAGCCGTCCCGGCCGGTGGCGGCGGCCAGCACCAGCACCGCGCCGCCGGGCAGCGCGTCCATCGCGCGGACGACCTCCGGGAGCGGGTCGTGGCCGGGCTCGTGCAGGAGGGCGGGGACGAACGCGCCCGCCAGCGCGAGGCCGTCGCGGGCCAGCAGGGCGTCGCGTTCGCGCGGGTCGGCGGGCAGGAAGCCCCGGGGCCCCAGCTCGGTGGCGGCCAGGCCGAGCTCCCGCATCTCGGCCAGCACGCGGGACGGCGCCATCTGGTGGCCCCACCCCGGCACCTCGCACACGCCCCAGGAGATCGGCGCGCCCGCGACCCTCATCGCGCCACCCCCGCGGCGCGGCGGACCTCGGCGGGATCGACGGCGCGGCCCTCGCGCAGCGACAGGTCGCACGCCTCGGCCAGGCAGAACGCCTCCAGCGCCTCCTCGGGCGGGCACGGGTTGGCGCGCCGCCCGGCGGCGACCTCGACGAAGGCGCGCAGTTCGGCGTCGTAGGCGTCGGCGAAGCGGTCGAGGAAGCCCTCGTAGGCGCGCTGCGGCTGCCGGTCGCCCGGCACGGGGGTGACGGGGGTGCGCGGGTCGAGCCCGGCGGCCAGGCTGTCCTTGGAGCCGAACAGCTCCAGCCGCACGTCGTACCCGGCGGCGTTGTAGCGGGTCGCCGCGACCAGCCCGAGCGTGCCGTCGTCGAGGACCAGCAGCGCCGCGCCGGTGTCGACGTCGCCGTGCTCGCGGAACATCGCGTCGCCCCGGTTGGCCCCGGCGGCGGTGACCCGGACGACCTCGCGGCCGGTGACGTGGCGGATGGAGTCCAGGTCGTGGATCACGCAGTCGCGGAACAGGCCGCCCGAGGTGGGCAGGTAGGAGGCGGGCGGCGGCGCGGGGTCGAGGGTGCAGGAGCGGACGGTGTGCAGCCAGCCGAGCGTCCCGGCGGCGACGGCCTCGCGGGCGGCCTGGTACCCGGCGTCGAAGCGGCGCTGGAAGCCGACCTGGACCGGGACCTGGGCGGCGCGCGCGGCGGACACGATTTGGAACGTTCCATCAAGGTCCGTGGCGAGCGGTTTCTCGCAGAACACCGGAACGCGGGCGGCCACCGCCGCGCCGACGAGCGGGGCGTGCGCGGCGGAGGCGGCGGCGACCACCAGGCCGTCGAGCCCGGCGGTGAACAGGTCCTCCACCGGGTCCACCGCGACGGCGGCCCCGCCGAGTCCGGCGGCCAGCTTGCGGGCCCGCGCGGGGTCGGCGTCGGCCACCACCAGCGACTCGACCTCGGGCAGTTGACACAGGGCGGCGGCGTGACGCGCTCCGATGCGCCCCGCCCCGGCCAGTCCGATCCTCATGGCTCCCCTCCCGGTCGGCGGTAGGTGCGCCCCGAGTGTGATGGAGCGTTCCAGGGCCGTCAATGGCCGGGACGGGTCCTTCCCGGCAATGGTGGCGACCGAAAAAGTCCCGTCCCGCGGCGGGTCCAGAGGTTCCCTCCGACGCCTAACAAGCGCTAGTTTTTCCGCATGCGGGTCTTCCTCACCGGCGCGTCCGGCTTCGTGGGCTCCTACACCGCGCGCGCCCTGCTGGCCGCCGGGCACCGGCCGCGCGCCCTGGTCCGCGACCCCGGCAAGACCGCCAAGGTGCTCGCCGCGATCGGCGTCGCCGCCGAGGACGTCGAGCTGGTCCCCGGCGACATGCTGGACGCCGCCGCCGTCGCCGAGGCGATGCGCGGCTGCGACGCGGCGATCCACACCGCCGCCGCGATCGGCGTCACCGGCCCCGCCTCCCCCGGCTCCCGGCTCTCCGCGAGAGGACGCCCCTTCGCATCACCCGGAGACAGCGCGCGCGCCCACCTGGCTCCGCCCAGGGCATCCGCCTCCTCCGCGGAGGGGCAACGCTCCGCGGGCGGGGCGCGGCCGGACCTCCTCCAGGTGAACGTGCGCGGCACCCGGAACGTCGTGGGCGGCGCGGTCGGGGCGGGCCTGGCGCCGGTGGTCCACGTGTCGACGATCGCGGTGTTCGTGCCGCCCGCCGGGCCAGTCATCACCGCCGCCTCGCCGCTGGCGTCGCCGCGCAACGACTACGGGCGTTCCAAGCTGGCCGCCGAGAGGTACGTGCGGGAGCTCCAGGACGGGGGCGCCCCGGTCGTCGTCGTGTACCCGGGCGGGGTGTGCGGGCCGCACCAGCCGACGCTGGACGCGCTCATGGAGGGCATGGCCGGGGCGCTCGGCAGGATGTGGCCGCTGCCGCCGGGCGGGGTCTCGGTCGTCGACGTGCGCGACCTGGGCGAGGCCCTGGCCCGCGCCGTCTCGGCCGGCCGGGGCGGTGAGCGGTGGCTGCTCGGCGGGCACCATCTCACCTGGCCGCGGTACGCGGACCTGTGCGACTCGCTGACCGGGGTGCCGTGCCGCCGGCTGCGCGTTCCCGGCGGCGCGCTGCTCGGCGCGGGAACGCTGCTGGACGCCGCCAAGCGGGTGCGGCCGTTCGACTACCCGCTGACCCGCGACGCCGCCGAGTTCATGGTGACGCTGGTGCCGACCGACGACGAGCCGGCGCTGGCGGCCCTGGACCTGACGTTGCGGCCGGTGCGGGAGACCGTCGCGGACTCCCTGCGCTGGCTCGCCGAGGCGGGACACCTCGATCCCCGCAGGGCCGGGCGGATGGCGCCCGGCGGTAAGGAGCGACTCACGATGCCCCAGCAGACCTTCGCGCGGCGCGCGTTCGGCCCCCTCATGACGAGGGTGTCGGGCGCGCGGTGGTTCTCCAGGGTGGGACCGAAGATCGTGCCGCCGCTCGACCGGGCGCTGCACCGGGCCTCGGGCGGGCGGTTCCTGCTCGGGCAGGCGCTCGTGCCGAGCCTGGTGCTCACCACGACCGGCGCGGTCAGCGGCCTGCCGCGCACGACGCCGCTGGCGTGCATGCCCGACGAGGACGGTTCGTGGGTGGTGGTCGGCTCCAACTTCGGCCGCGAGAAGCACCCGGCGTGGACGGGGAACCTGCTGAAGCACCCCGACGCGCAGGTGTCGTTCCGGGGCCGCACCGTCCCGGTCACCGCGCGGCTGCTCTCCGGCGAGGAGCGCGCCGAGGTGTGGCCGAGGCTGCTGAAGGTGTGGCCGGTCTACGACCGCTACGTGGAGCGGGTGGAACGACAGCTGCGCGTCTTCAGGCTGACACCGCGTTAGCCGACACCGCGCTACCCGCGCATGGCGCGGGAGACCTTGCGGCCCAGGAACAGGTAGGCGAGCACGGCCCCGGCGGTGTTGAGGATGACGTCGTCGATGTCGAACGCGCGCCCCAGCACCAGCAGGCCCTGAACGCACTCGATGGCCAGCGACAGCAGCGCCACGACGACCGCCAGGCGGAACAGCCCGCGCAGCCGCACCGAGATCCACGGCAGCAGCACGCCGAGCGGGGCGAGCAGCAGGACGTTCCCGCCGATCTGCAGCAGCGCCTCCCTGGTGGGGCGTTCCAGGTAGAAGCTGAGCGAGTGGCCGGGGCGAAGGTTGCCGCCCGCCTGGCCGTTGTCCTGGACGGGCATCAGGGTGAGGCGGAACGCGTAGTAGAAGAACACCCCCAGCGCCCCGAGCGCCACCAGCACGCCCGCCATCCGCAGCAGGACCACGTACCAGGGCGCGCGTTCCTCCCGGGACGTCGTGTGTCGCATCTCCGCCGTGCTCGTCACCTTTCACTCCTCGCGTCTCGTCGGATCCCAGGGGGCCTTGCCCCACGCTTGGTCCCCGCTTGACCAACATTCATGCGCCCGGCGCACCGTCCGTCCCGACACGATCGCGGACGGCGTCCGGACGGGATCGACGAGCCGCGGCGGACCGGACCACCGCGCCTTCCGCTCCAGTACGCTCCCACCACCGCGGTGGTGGGAGCGAGGGACATGGACCAGCAGACGGACGGGCGCCAGGGGACACGGTGGAAGCGGGCCGTCGTCCCGCTCATCGTCGGGCTCGCGCTCGGTTTCACCGGGTGGACGGGGTTCTCCGGCAAGTACCTGGACGCGCGGGCCGCCGTCGACCGGGGCGTTCCCGGCCGGTACACCGTGGACGCGTGCGACAGGATCCGGTCGTCCCGGTTCTGCTCGGGAACGTTCCGCTCCGACGACGGCCGGGTCACGCGGCGGTACGTGCGTCCCTTCGACGAGCACGACACCGACGGGGTGAACCCCGGCGGCGCCTACCCCGCGCGGCTGCCGGCGTCCGGCGGGCCCGGCGCCGAGGCGGTGCGCGCCGACGCCGGAGCGCTCGACCGGCTCCGGTGGCGCGGCGTCGGCTGGGGCGGGCTCGGCCTGCTCGGGATCGTCGTCGCGGGGTTCGGCGTGCTGGCCGCGGTCCGCCGCCCCGGGGAGAACGCCCGGATGGCGCTCGGTTGCCTGCTGGCCCTGGCCGGCGTGGCGAGCGCGGGGATGTGGGCCGTCGGCCTCAGCCTGGGGTGACCCAGCCCGGGGTGACTCGGTCCGGGGTGGCCTCGGGCCACCGGTGGACCGTGCGCTCCCCCTCGCTGAGCAGCGCCGAACGCAGGATGCCCAGCGAGCGCAGGCGCGCGAACACCTCCCGGTAGCGCCTCTCCAGCGCCTCCCGGGAGGTGAACTCCTCGAACCCCTCGTCGTCCGCCCCGCACGACCACCAGAGGTCGCCGGGCGCCCCGGGCCGCGAGGCGCGCCAGTACCCCCGCAGCTGGCCCTTCCAGCGTTCCCCGTGGACCGAGCCGAGCAGGTCCCGGGGGACGCCGGCCTCCGCCGGGTCGAAGCGGTGCGGCCGGCCGTTCCGGTCGTCGACGTAGAGCCGGCCGCACGCGGCGCACTGCCACAGCGAGCGGCTCCACCTCCAGGCCCGTTCCCGGACCTCGTCGAGCGGGGCGTCGCCCTCGGGATGGAGGACGTCCTCCCAGTCCCGGTCGGCGATGAGCCGCGCCTTGTCCGGGAGGAAGTCGCTCTGGTCGACGATGACCGCCCCGCACACGCACCGGATCTTCATCCGCCCATCATGGCCGGGCGGCGCGGCCCGGTGTCACCCGTCCCAGGGCGGGGTCTCGTCCATCTTCGCGTAGTACCTGGCCAGGTGGGCCTTCACCCTGGAGATCTCGTCCTTCGGCAGGCCCGCGCCACCGCGGGCGCCGTCCAGGACGGCCGCGGCGGCGAAGATCCCGCGCGGGACGGCCTTGAGCCTCCCGCCGACCACGTCCGCGATCGGCAGCTTGTAGCTGGTGAAATTGTCCGGCTTGTCGCCGTCGTACCAGAGGTGCGCGTCGCGGTAGGCGGCGTTCGGCTCGTCCTTGGCGTCGGCCCAGGCGCGGACGCGTTTCTCCGCGGCCGGGCCGTCCCACTCGCGGTCCCGGTCGGCCAGCGGCAGGTCCTGGAACTTCGTGACGGTCATGGCGGTCTCCTTCAGGCTCCGAGCCCGGCCCGGCCGAACAGCGCGGCGTAGCCGGCCGGGAGCCGGCCGGTGAGATGGTCGAGCTCGCCGGGCGGGACGGCGTCGGCCACGGTGCTCAGCACCGCGCCGGCGTCCCGCCCGGCGGCGCGGGAGCCGCCCCCGACGCGTCCGGACACCCGGCGGCAGAACTCCTCGACGCCGAACCGGTCGGCCGACCCGCGCCCGGGGGCCAGCGCCCCCGCCAGCGAGCCGGGAAGTTCCGCGGCCAGGTCCCTGGCCTCCCCCGCCGTGACGCGCTCGGCCAGCACCTGGAGCACCGCGACGGTGACCCGGCGCGCCTCGTCCTGGTCGGCGTACCCGCCCCGCTCGCGGACCCGGGCCAGGAACTCGTGGTCATGCATGAGGTCCCTCCCCCACGACGTGGTCGTCCTCGCTCCCACCCGGCCGCCTAACCACTGTGACGGGAGATAAACACGGCGGGGTCGCCCCTCCGGGGGGAGGGGCGGCCCCGCCGTCCCCGCGGGTCAGACCGCGACGACCTGCCGGGCGGGCTCCAGCGCCAGGTCCAGGACCTCGCGGACGTCGCTGACGGTGTGGACGGTCATGTTCTCCAGCACCTCGGCGGGCACGTCCTCCAGGTCCGGCTCGTTGCGCTTGGGCACGATCGCGGTGGTGATCCCGAGCCGGGAGGCGGCCAGCAGCTTCTGCTTCAGGCCGCCGATCGGCAGGACCCGGCCGGTCAGCGACACCTCACCGGTCATCGCCACGTCCGGCCGGACCGGGCGGCCCGACAGCAGCGAGGCGAGGGCGGTGGTCATCGTGATGCCCGCGCTCGGCCCGTCCTTGGGCACGGCCCCGGCCGGGACGTGGACGTGCACCCCGCGGTCCTTCAGGTCGCCGACCGGCAGCTCCAGCTCGGCCCCGCGCGACCGCAGGTAGCTGAGCGCGATCTGCGCCGACTCCTTCATGACGTCGCCGAGCTGGCCGGTGAGCGTCACGCCCGTCCCGCCGGTCTCCGGGTCGGCCAGCGACGCCTCGATGTAGAGGACGTCGCCGCCCGCGCCGGTCACGGCCAGGCCGGTCGCCACGCCCGGGACGGCCGTGCGCCGCTCGGACCGGCTGAGCTCCGCCTCCGGCGTGAACCGGGGGCGGCCCAGGTACTCCTTCAGGTCCGCCGCGTCCACGGTCAGCGGCAGGGCGGACCGGTCCAGGGCCACGTTCGCCGCGACCTTGCGCAGGACGCGGGCGACGGCGCGGTCCAGGGAGCGCACCCCGGCCTCCCGCGTGTACTCCGACGCCAGCCGGCGCAGCGCCGCCTCGGTGAACGTCACCTCCTCGCCGTCCAGCCCGGCCTTCTCCAGCTCGCGCGGGACCAGGTGGTCGCGGGCGATGGTGACCTTCTCGTGCTCGGTGTAGCCGTCCAGCTCCACCAGCTCCATGCGGTCCAGCAGCGGGCCGGGGATCGCCTCGACCACGTTGGCGGTCGCCACGAACAGCACGTCGCTCAGGTCGAGCTCGACCTCCAGGTAGTGGTCGCGGAAGGTGTGGTTCTGCTCGGGGTCCAGGACCTCCAGCAGCGCGGCGGTCGGGTCGCCCCGGTAGTCGGAGCCGACCTTGTCGATCTCGTCCAGCAGCACGACCGGGTTCATCGACCCCGCCTCGCGGATGGCGCGCACGATCCGGCCGGGCAGCGCGCCGACGTAGGTGCGCCGGTGGCCGCGGATCTCGGCCTCGTCGCGGACGCCGCCGAGCGCCACGCGCACGAACCCGCGTCCCATCGCCCGCGCGATCGACTCGCCCAGGGAGGTCTTGCCGACCCCGGGAGGACCGGTCAGCGCCAGCACCGCGCCGCTGCGCCGCCCGCCGACGACGCCGAGGCCCCGCTCCTCGCGCCGCTTGCGCACGGCCAGGTACTCGATGATGCGCTCCTTGACGTCGTCGAGACCGGTGTGGTCGGCGTCCAGGATCGCCCGCGCGCCCGCGATGTCGTAGGAGTCCTCGCTGCGCTCGTTCCAGGGGATGTCGAGGACGGTGTCCAGCCAGGTGCGGATCCAGCCGCCCTCGGGGGAGGCGTCGGAGGAGCGCTCCAGCTTGTCGACCTCCTTGAGCGCGGCCTCGCGGACCTTCTCGGGCAGGTTCGCGGCCTCGATGCGCTCGCGGTAGTCGTCCTCCTCGTCGGCCGGGTCGCCGTTGAGCTCGGCGAGCTCCTTGCGGACGGCCTCCAGCTGCTGCCGCAGGAGGTACTCGCGCTGGGTCTTCTCCATGCCCTCCTGGACGTCCTTGCGGATCGTCTCGGCGACGTCCAGCTCGGCCAGGTGCTCCCGGGCCCAGCCGATCACCAGGGTGAGCCGCTCGACGACGTCGGGGGTCTCCAGGACCTGGATCTTCTGGTCGTCGGTCAGGTAGGGCGCGTAGCCGGAGTTGTCGGCCAGCGTCGACGGGTCGTCGATCTGCTGCACCACGTCCACGACCTGCCACGCGCCGCGCTTCTGCAGGATGGCGCTGACCAGGCCCTTGTACTCCTTGGCCAGCTCGTTCGCGCGGCCGGTGGCCGGCGGCGTCTCGATCTGGACGCCCTCCACCCACAGCGCCGCGCCGGGTCCGGTGGTGCCCTGCCCGATGCGCACGCGGGACACCCCGCGCACGACGGCCCCCGGCTCGCCGCCGGGCAGCCGCCCCTCCTGCTCGATCACGCCGAGGGTCCCGACCGCCGTGTACTGCCCGTTGCGGCGGGGCACCAGCAGCACGCGCGGCTTGGCGGCCGAGCGGATGCCCGGGCCGGTGGGCCGCGCGACGGCCCGGGCGGCCTCGACGGCGGCGCGGACCTCGCCCTCCGACAGGTCCAGCGGAACGACCATGCCCGGCAGAACGGCCCCGTCGTCCAGAGGCAGCACCGGCAGCGTCAGGGTCTCGCTCATGCTTCAGCTCCAAGTCCGTGTTCGGGCGACTCAGGTTGAGTCATACACACTCAAGAAAACGGAGCACGAAATAATTTCCTCAGCAACGTTCGCTCTGAGCGATCATCCGGGAAGCCGGAAATCCGGTTGACGGGCGGGAGCCCGAAACGGTCGGATCGCGCCGTGAGCACCATGCACGCCGACGAGTTCCCCACCGACGCCCGCCTGGTGGAGCGGCTGATCAGTGCCCAGTTCCCCCGGTGGACGGGGTTGCCGGTCACCCGGGTCGCCTCCGGCGGGACCGTCAACGCCGTCTACCGGCTCGGCGGCGCGCTGTCGGTGCGGCTCCCCCTGACCGCCGGCGGCGTCAGGGACCTGGAGCGCGAGCGGCGCTGGCCGCCGCGGCTGGCGCCGTTCCTGCCGGTCCCGATCCCCTCCGTGGTCGCGCGCGGCCGGCCCGGCGAGGGCTATCCCTGGCCGTGGTCGGTCCACCGGTGGATCGAGGGCGAGAACCCCGTCGAGGGCGATCTCGACGACGCCGAGGGGCTGGCGCGGGACCTGGGCCGGTTCGTCCGGGAGCTGCGCGGGGCCGACGTCGCGGGCGGTCCCCCCGCCTACCGCGGCGGCCCGCTGGCCGGGGTGGACGCCGCCACCCGCCGGGCGATCGCGGACCTGGCCCGCACCGGCGAGCCGTTCGACGCCGCCGCGGCCCTGGCCGCCTGGGAGGAGTCGCTCGCCGCGCCCCCGTGGGACGGGGAGCCGTGCTGGGTCCACTCGGACCTGATGCCGAGCAACCTGCTGGTCGGCCGGGGCCGGCTCACCGCCGTGCTCGACTTCGCGACCGCCGGGGTCGGCGACCCGGCCTGCGACCTGATCCCCGCCTGGAACCTGCTGCCCGCCACGGCCCGCGCCGCGTTCCGCGACTCCGTAGGGGCCGACGAGGCCACCTGGCTGCGCGGACGCGGCTGGGCGCTGTCCATGGCGGTGATCCAGCTCCCCTACTACCGGCGCACCAACCCGGTCATCTCCGCCAACGCCCGGTACGTCATCCGCGCGATCCTCGGCCCCGCCGCGGCGCGCTGAACGCCCGGGGCGCCCTCCGGCGTCAGGGGGCCAGGCGGGCGCAGGTGCGGCAGGCGCGGGCCGACGCGGCGACCCTGGCGTGCGAGACCAGCGTCAGGATCCCGGTGAGGGCGGCCAGCCGCCAGTCCGCCGCCAGCAGGGACGAGACCGTGACGGCCAGCGCCCCGACCCCCAGCGCCGCGCCCGCCGTGGTGCCCGTCCAGGCGACCAGCTCGGGCAGCCGGTCCGGGTCCGGCAGGCGGCGGGCCACCGTGCCGGTCGCGGCCAGCGCGGCGGCGGCGAGCACGGCCGTGACGACCGCGACGCCCCCGGCGTGGACGGCCAGCATCCCGGCGACCAGGGACGCCGTCCCCGGGCCGGGGTCGCCCACCATCGTCCAGCAGGCCACCAGGAACGGGACGACGAGCGCGACCGTCCCGGCGGTGCGGCGCGCCTGGGCGACGGCCAGCTCCCGCTGGAAGTCGGGGACGATCTCCTCGACCGCGCCGAAGTCGCGCACCGCCAGGCGGGCGGCCTCGTCGCCCGGCAGCCCCTCGGCCGCGAGGGCGTCGGCCGCGTCGAGGAGGCCGTCGCGCGCCTCCCGCACCATCCGGTCCCGGACGCGCGCCGGGCCGCGCAGCGCCGACGCCAGCGCCGTGACGTGCTCCTCGATCGCGGGCGCGGTCATGTCGCGGGCCCGGGGTCCAGCACCGCGCCGACGGCGGCGGTGAACGCGCGCCAGGCGCTGCGCTCCTCGGCCAGGGAGCGCCGGCCGGCGTCGGTCAGCTCGTAGCAGCGCCGTTTGCGCTCGCCCATCGCCTGCCATCCGCTGCGCAGCAGGCCGAGCCGTTCCAGCCGGTTCAGCGCCGGGTACACGGTCCCGGTCCGCAGCTCCAGCGCGCCACCGCTGCGCTCCTGCACCGCCGTGATGATCGCGTAACCGTGCAGCGGACCCGACTCCAGCGCGGCCAGCAGCAGGCCGTCCAGATGCCCGCGCACCGCATCACCCTTCATGGGTAGGCAGCCTACACAACCAACATGTAGGCGTGCTATGTATTGGCAGCCAACATATTGGCGACCTACTCAAGGAGCCCGCATGACCAAACTGCTGCTGTCGATCCACGTCCTGGCGGCGATCCTGGCGATCGGGCCGGTCGCGGTGGCCGCCTCGCTGTTCCCCCGGTACGCGCGGGAGTCACCCGGCACGGCCGCGTTCCTGTACCGCGTCTGCCGCGGCTACACCGTGGTGGGCGTCGCCGTGCCGGCGTTCGGCGCGGCCACCGGCGCCCGCATGGGGGTGCTGGGCGACGCCTGGCTGGTGACGTCGATCGCGTTGACCACGGTCGCCGCGATCCTGCTGGTGGGGGCCATCCTGCCCGGCCAGCAGCGCCTGCTGGCCGCGACGGGCACGGGAGCGGACACGGGGATGGACACGGGAGCGAACACGGGCGTGACGCGCGCGACGGCCGCCCGGCTGTCCATGGTGACCGGCGTGTTCAACCTGCTGTGGGCGACCGTCACCGTCCTGATGATCGTCCGCCCCGGCTCCACCACGGGGGCGTGACCGATGCGCGCGCTCCGCGTCGCCGCCGCCGTCGAGGCGCTCTCGCTGGCCCTCCTGCTGGTCAACCTGGCGACCGTCCACACCGAAGTGATCACCTCGCTCGGCGGTCCGGTCCACGGCACCGCCTACCTGGCCACCCTCGCCGCGACCTGGCTGGTCCCGGCCGGCGCCGGGGCCCGGTGGCGCGCCGCCGTGCCCGGCGTCGGCGGCCTGCTGGCCCTGCGCCACCTCAGCCGGACGGGCTGAGCTCCGCGTCCTGGGCGAGCAGCAGTTCGGCGATCGCCCGGGCGCGCAGGGCGGGGCGGGCGGAACGGTCGCGCAGCGCGGTGACGATCGCCCCGTCCAGCAGCAGCACCAGGCGCTGCGCCAGCTCCTCGCGCCCGGCCCCGCCGGCGGGATGGCCGGAGTCCGCCAGCAGCCGCCCGAAGAAGTCGGCGACGGCGCGCTTGTGCTCCTCGGCCAGCGCGTAGACGGGGTGGTCGCGGTCGCCGGTCTCGGCCATGGCGTTGACGAACGAGCAGCCGTGGAAGTCCTCCCGCTCGAACCGCCCGGCCATCACGTCGAACACGGCGAGGGGGTGGCCCCCGCGCGCGGCGACCTCCGCGTCCAGCTCGCGGCGCCACTTCTCGTCGCGCTCCCGCAGGACCGCCGCGACCAGGTCGTCCTTCCCGGCGAAGTGCCGGTAGAACGACGCGCGGCCCACCCCGGACGCCGCCAGCAGGCGTTCCACGCCCACCCCGCGGATCCCCTCGGCGTAGAAGAGCTCCTCGGCGGCGCGGGGCTGTTCGTGCCGGCCGCGTCGGTCACGGCGGCGGCCCTGGTCCCCGCCGAACGCCGGGGCCGGGCGATCGCCACGGTCACCACCGGCTTCGCCGCGGCCACCGCGTTCGGCGCGCCCCTCGGCACCGCGCTCGGCGACGCGCTGGGCTGGCGGGCGACGGTGTGGTTCCTGGTGGCGCTGACGGTCCTCGGCGCGGCCGGGGTGCTGGCGCTGGTGCCGGGCCGGTGGTGGTGGCGCTGCTGCTCCTGCCGCTGGCCCGGGGGTCGTACGGGCTGGCGCTGCCGATGACGGTCGGCTACGCGCTGACCGCCTACGCCGTGACCACCCCGCAGCAGACCCGCCTGATCGCCCTGGACCCGGCGGCGGCCCCGGTCCTGGTGTCGCTGAACGCCGCCGTCCTCTACCTCGCGATCTCGCTGTCGGGGGTGCTGGGGGCCGCCGGGATCGCCTGGACCGGCGCGCACCTGCTCGGCCCGCTCGCGGCCGTGGTCGCCGTGGCCGCCGTCGCGCTGTCGGAGATCGCGCACCGCCTCGCCGCCCGGTCCCCCGAAGGCGCCGAGAGGAGGCCTCCGGCGTCCCGGCCCCTATGATCGGCCCGACCCGAGGAGGACGATCATGCGCGTCGCCGTGTACCTGGCCCATCCCCGGCCGGGCAGCTTCAACCACGCCCTGTCCGACGCCGTCGTCGACGAGCTGCGCGGACGCGGGTGCGAGGTGCTCGCGCACGACCTGTGCGCCGAGGGGTTCGACCCGGTGCTGACGGCCGCCGAGACCGGGACCGTCCAGGACGCGGGCTCCTCCGCCGACGCGCGGGTGGAGGCGCACCGGAGGGAGGTCGCCGCGCTCGACGCCATGGTCTTCGTCCACCCCAACTGGTGGGGCATGCCCCCGGCCGTCCTGACCGGGTGGGTGCAGCGGGTCCTGGTCCCCGGCGTCGCCTACAAGCTCGGCGCCGCCGACGGGGAGCCCGCCGGGCTGCTGAAGGCCGGACGCGCGCTGGTGCTCAACACCTCCGACACCCCCGGGGACCGCGAACGCGAGGAGTTCGGCGACCCGCTCCAGCGGGTCTGGGCCGCGTGCGTGCTGCCCTACGTCGGCGTCACCGACGTGAGGCGCACCGTCTTCCGCACCGTCACCGACTCCACCGGAGCCCAGCGGGGCGAATGGCTCCGCCGAGCCCGCGAACAGGCCGCCGCCCTCCTCGACTAGGGCCTGTTTCGAAGGGGGCCCGGGCCACGCGCGCGAGCGCGTGACCTGACCAGCGGGCCCGACGCCGAAGGCGAGGGCCCGCAGGTCGGATCGCGAAGCGATGCCGCGCTCGCCAAGACCTGGTAGGAAGCGAGCCCCCAGGCGAGCGCCGTGGGCCAGGGCTTTGGAACACGCCCTAGCCGATCAGCCGGGGGACCGTCGGCCTCGCCGCCGTCTCGTCCCCGGCCGCGCGGCGGGACTCGTCGGCCGCCCACGTGTAGACGCCCCGGGCCATCAGCGACGACTCGGCGGCGGCCCGTGCCGCGTACACCTCGGCGCGGGCCTCGTGCAGGCCGGTGCTCTGCGGGTCGGCCTGCACCGCCAGCTCCGCCAGGTGCGCCGCCACCCGCAGGTCGCCGGAGCCGGCGGCGCGGCGCGCGGCGTCGGCGAGCCGGGCGGCGCCGCCCGCCAGGTCCGCCAGCGCGCGGGCCAGGTCGGCGGCGGGGGCGGGCTTGAGGTGGGCGGGGTCGCCGTCGTACCAGCCGCCGTACAGCCGCCACAGGTTCCGCACGATGAACTCGGGCTCGTCGTACCGGGCCCGCAGGTACACCCGGTCGGCCAGCCGGGCGGGCGGCCTGACGGCGTGCACGACGTCGTCGAGGCGGCGGCCGTCGTTGAGCATGGCGAGGGTCTGCTCGACGATGCCCTCCAGCCATTCGGCGGTCTCGGTGAGCGCCTGGTGGACGCGTTCGGCGCCGAAGACGGGCAAGCCGTGCGACGGGATCATGGTCTCCGCGCCGAGCGCGGCCATCCGGCGCAGCGCGTGCGCCCACTCCCGGGGGTAGCGCTGCGCCTTCTGCGGGTTGCCGCAGTTGGGCGCGAGCCAGATGAACAGGTCGCCCGGCAGCAGCAGCCGGTGCTCGGGCACCCACGCCACGGCCGCGTCGTCGGTCTCCCCCTTGGCGTGGAACAGCTCGAACGTCAGCCCGCCCCGCGTCACCGTCAGCCCGTCCCGGAACGTCACGTCCGGGTACCGGTAGTCGGTCGGCCAGGTCAGCTCCGGGGCCTGGAACTGCCGCCGGTTGATGACCGTGTTGTAGCCGTGCGTCAGCAGGTAGCGGTCGAAGCGGGCCGGGACGTTCTCGTGCGCCACCACCTGCGGCCGGGGTCCCGGCTCGGCGTCGAACGGCGCCATCCCCATCACGTGGTCGATGTGCCCGTGCGAGTAGAACGCCGTGGTCAGCGGCGCGTCGCACCACTCCCGGACGTTCCGGTGCAGCTGCCCGGCGGTGTACTGGTTGCCGGTGTCGAACAGCACCAGCCCGTCGTCGGTCCGGAACGCCACCGCGTTGCCGAACCCGGGCTGCCAGCCGAGCCCGTCGGCGACGTCGACGACGCCGGCGCCGTTCATGCCGGTGTGGGTGATGCTGTCGTCCAGCTCGCCGCGCCACACGCGGTCGGCGTGGTCGCGGATGTCGATGGTCACGCGGGGATCCTCTCGGGGGTTTCGGCGACGCCCAGCGCCGCGCGGTCGCGGGCCGGGCGGATCAGCGCGGCGGCCAGCAGGCCGCCGGCGATCATCAGCAGGGCGCACAGGTCGAAGGCGTGGCCGAAGCCCGCCGCGGCGGATCCGGCGCGCTCGACCAGCGCGCCCGACAGCGCGGGCCCGAACGCGCCCGCCGTGGAGGCCACCGCCGTCACGGTGCCGAGCAGCGCCGCGCGCCGCGCCGCCGGGGCGATCTCGGCCAGCGCCGACGACATGAGCCCGAAGAACGAGTTGCCGACGGTGAACGCCACCAGCATCACCGCCACCAGCGCCGCTCCCCCGCCGACACGGGTGAGCAGCAGCATCGCCAGGCCCGACGTCAGCACGGCGGCGCCGCCGAGCAGGCCGCGCGCCACCCGGCTGGACCGCCCGGCCCGCAGCATCCGCTGCGCCGCCTGCCCGATCGCCAGGATGAACACGATCCCGACGACCTGCGTTCCGGCGGCCATCAGGCTGGCGGCCTCAAGGCTGTAGGCGTGGACGCGCTGGAGGTACTGCGGCAGCCATGTCATCGCCACCGCCATCATCCAGAACGCCGCGAACCCGCAGGCGAGCGAGCCCAGGACCGTTCCCCGGCCCAGCAGGCGCCGGAACGGCGGCAGCGGCCCGTCCGCCGCGGCGTCCCGCCGGCGCGCCGCGTACGGCCCCTCGCCGCCCAGCCGCAGCCAGAACGCCAGCCACACCAGCCCGAGCGCGCCGGTCAGCGCGAACGCCGCGCGCCACCCCCACTGGCCGATCACCACGGCCAGCAGCGGCCCGCCGACCGCGACCCCGGTCGCGCCGCCGACGGTCAGCACGCTGCCGGGCAGGGTGCGCTCCCGGTCGGGGAACCAGCCGAACGCGGTGTGGTTGGCCAGCGGGAACGCCGGCCCCTCGGCCGCGCCCAGCACGATCCGGGTGACGATCAGCGTGGCGAACCCGGCGGCCGGCAGCGCGACCACCAGCTGCGCCGCGCTCCACAGCACCACCATCGTGGCCAGCAGCCGCCGCGCCGGGACCCGGTCGGCCAGGAACCCGACCGCCACGCCCGCCACGCTGAACAGCAGGAAGAAGGCGCTGCCGATCGTCCCGAACGCGGTGTCGCCGATGCCGAGGTCGTCGCGGATGCGCTGCCCGGCCAGGCCGAGCACGGCCTTGTCCATGAAGTTGACGGCCATGAAGAAGAACAGCAGGACGACGACCGTCCAGGCGCGGCGCGCGGGAGGTTCGGGCATGACGGGCCTCTCGGTTCCTCGGCGGGGACGACGATCACTTTTCCGCCGGGCGCGGCCCCGGACAACCGCCCGGGGGACCACCCCGACCGGCCGCGCGTTGTGACATGTCACAATCCCTGCCACGACCGAGGGAGGTGCGCCATCACCGCACGCCATGCCGCCGCGGAGATCGCCGCGCGCTGCGAGGGGCAGGTCAACCGGCTGGCCCGCGAGCTGGCCGAGCGCCATTTCGCCGTGCTGCCCGACTACGACGAGCTGCCCGGGGACATGCGCGACCTGGAGATCGCGGGCACCGCGCGGGTGGCGATCCGGCAGTTCCTGCACACCGCGATGGGCGCCCCGGTCGGCGAGGACGACCTGCGCCTGTTCCGCGAGCGCGCCGCCCAGCGCGCCGAGGAGGGCGTCGACCTGGCCGTGCTGGTGCGCACCTACCTGATCGGCGCCGAGGTCGTGTGGGACGCGGTGTGCGCGGCGGCCCGTCCCGGCGAGGAGGAGGCGCTGCTGTGGCTGGCCCGCCACCAGCTGCGCGGCCTGCGGCGGGTGGTCGGCGAGGTCGTCGAGGCGTACCAGAACGAGCGCGCCGCGATCCTGGCCGAGCGCCGCGAGGCGCTGCGCGAGGTGGCCCGCGCCCTGCTGACCGGCGAGTCGGCGCGCGCCACCGCCGCCCGGTTCGGCATCCCGCTCGCCCCGGCCTACCTGGTGCTGAACCTGCGGCTGCCGGACGGGGCCGGCCCGGTCGTGGAGCGCCGGGTGCTGCGCCGCGTCCGCGCCCGGCTGGAGGGGTTCGCCGAGGGGACGGCGCTGACGCTGCTGGACGCGCGCGGCGCGCACGTGCTGCTGCCGGCGTCGGCGGCCGGGCGGCGCGCGGAGCTGGACCCCCTGCTGACCGACCCGGGGGCGGGCGGCGAACGCGTCATCGTCGGGGCGGCCCGGTCGCGCGGCACCGCCGACGTCCCGCAGGCCGCCGGCCGGGCGGCGCGCATCGCCCGCATCGCGCAGGCGACCGGCCGCCCGCCGGGCGTCTACGAGCTGCCCGACGTGCTGCTGGACTACCACCTCAGCGGGTCGCCCGACAGCGCCCCGCAGGTCGCCGGGCTGCTCGCGCCGCTGGAGGGCAGGCCCGAGCTGCTGGCGACGCTGCGCGCGTTCCTGGACTGCGACCTCGACCGGCGGCGCGCCGCGCGGGCCCTCGCCGTCCATCCCAACACCGTGGACAACCGGCTCGCGCGGGCCGCCGAGCTCACCGGGGTGGATCCGCGCACCACCCGCGGCACGGTGCTGTACGCGGCGGCCCTCACGCTCCGTCAGCTCGACTGATCACCTCGCGTTTCCCCCTTCTCCCGGCAAAGTCGCAGGTGATCTCGGGAATCTTCCTTGACCTGGGTTTACGCCCACATGACACGGGGGTACTTTCCGCAACGAGATCGTGACGTTGGGTGATGGAGAAGGTCGGGGACCGGTAAAGCCGGCCCGGCTCCGGAACCCTCGGGCCGAGAAGGGGGCCGGGCATGGAGTGGACGCGGCGGACGGGGCGGGCGGCGACGCGGACCGCCGTTCCCGCACCGGTCCGCGCGGCCACGGCCGGCGCCCGGCACCCCGGCCCCGTCACCGATCCGGTGGGCCGCCCATCCGACGACCCGGCCCGGACGGCCGAGGGCGCTCCCGGCACGCCGCACCGCATCCCGCACCGCCCCCCGACGGTGCCCGCGGTGACGGCGGCGGCCGGTGACACACCTCGGGCCCTCGGCCGCCCGGCCCCGGCCCCGCCCCCAGGGGGACCGGGAGGGTCGTTCGCGGTGGGCACGCGGCGGGCCTGTCGTCGCAGGAGCGCGGTGCGGCGACAGGTCTGCGGACGTCACCGGGGCGGCGGGCACGCGCCCGCCGCCCCGGCGGCCCCGCCCGCGGGACGGCGGCCTCCGACCACCACGGGGCCCCGGCGCCGTACGCCCCCGCGGCACCGGAGTCCTTCACCGCCGGGCCGGTGGCGGCACCGAGCACCCGCCGCCGGCCCGGCCCTCCCGCCGTCCGTCAGCGCCGTCAGCGCCACCAGCGCCGGCCCGCGCGTCGGGGAAGGGAGGTGACGCACTCTCCGACCCGTCTCCCGGGCGGTCCTTCACCCACGTCCTGACCCCCGTCGAGGACCGCCCGGTGAAAAGCGCAGACCCACGGCCCGCGCCGGTCTCCGGACCGCCGCGGGCCGTGGTGCGCCCGGGGACGGCACGGCCCGGGTCAGAGCGCGCGGCGCCAGATCTGGCCGTGGATCTCGTCGCCGAAGCGGCGGGTGGGCGGCTCCTGCTCGGCGAGGACGAACCCGGCGCGCTCGTACAGGCGGTGGGCGGGTTTCTGGAGCGCCGTCGTCCACAGCATGAGCTCTTCGTAGCCGTGGTCGGCGGCGAACCGCACGCACCGGTCCACCAGCGCCCGGCCGACGCCCATGCCGCGCGCGGCGGGCTCGACGTGCAGCAGGCGCAGCTGGGCGACCTTCTCCTCGCGGCGGACGCAGAAGACGCTGCCGACGGGCTCGCCGTCCGCCTCGGCGATCCAGGCGTTCTCGCGTTCGGGGTCGTGGTGCTCGACGTAGTCGGCGACCACGGACGCCACCAGGGCCTCGTAGCTGCGGTCCCAGCCGCACTCCTCGTCGTAGAGCACGCCGTTGCGGTGCACCACCCAGCCGAGGTCGCCGGGGCGCGGCTCCCGCAGCGTGTGGGCGGCGGGGCGCGGGGCGTCGCCGAGGATGCCGCGGATGGCCTCCATCGCCCCGAGCAGGCGCCGCCGGTCGGCCTCCGAGAGCCCGGCCAGCAGCGCGCGGATCTCGCCGGCGGAGCGTTCGTCCAGCATGGCGAACACCTCGCGGCCGCGCGCGGTGAGGCGGGCGACCTGGCGGCGCGCGTCGCCGGGCGACCGGTCGCGGGCGACCAGGCCGTCGGTCTCGAAGCGGGCCAGCATCCGGCTCAGGTAGCCGGGGTCCAGGCCGAGGGCGCGGCGCAGGTCGGCGACCTCGGTGGCGTCGCGCTGCGCCAGCTCGAACAGCAGCCGGGCCTCGGTCAGGCTGTAGGGCGACTGGACCAGGCTGTCGCCGAGCACCCCGATGACGCCGGTGTAGAAGCGGTTGAACGCGCGGACCGTCGTGATCTGGTCGGCATCCGGTTCGGGCACGGCCTTCCTCCCCGCATATGTTTGACTGAGTCAACGATATGCGGGGCGGCGGTGCCCGGTCCAGGGGTCAGGCGCTGCCGGCCTTCACGTTCCCCCGCGCGGCGGTCTCCCTCGCCTCGGCGACGATCTTGCGCTCGACGAAGAACGCCAGGAACGGGATCAGCCCCGCCGACACCATGACCACCATCTTCTGCAGCGGCCACCCCGCCTTGCGCCACAGGTCGTAGGCGAGCGCCAGGTAGACGATGTAGAGCGCGCCGTGGATCGGGGAGATGATCGCCGACGGGGTGCCGTTGCCCCCGATGTAGCGGATCGGCATCCCCACGAAGACGACCAGCAGCAGCATCACGCCCACGATCAGCGCCAGGATGCGGTACCGGTTGATGGCCGCTTCCACAGATCACACCTTTCTCAGCGCGCCCGGCGGGCGCGGTCCAGTACGGGGTCCGGCGGCTCGGTCGCGCCGGCGGGGTCAGTCGCGCCGGTGGGTCTCGGAGTTGAGCCGCGCGAGGTAGCGGTTGTAGGCCGCCAGCTCGGGATCCTCTTCCTCCTGCTGCCGGATGATCTCCCGCTTGACCGACGCCTCGGCGGGCTCCTCGATGACCTTGGGGCCCTTGGTGGTCTCGGTGCCGTTCAGCTCGTCCCGGATCATCTTGATCCACATCACGACCACGAAGATCGCGAAGATCGGCCACTCGAAGGTGTAGGCCCAGCTACGGTCGTTGCCGGCCTGCGCGCGATCGAACTGCCACCAGCCGAAGCCGAGGAAGGCGACGACCAGGAAGATCGCGATCGCGTGGAGGCCGAGCCAGCCGGGGGTGAGGAACCTGCGCACGTCATCGAGCGTACCCCGCCTCCGGCCGCACCCGAGCACACCCCCGCTCCAGCGAACATCCCCGTCCTGACCTGCGGCGATCGCGCGTCACCGCAGAATGTCGGTATCCGCGCCTACCTTGTGCGGTATGGCGACGACCGTGTGGGGACAGGCCCGGGCACTGCTCGACGGTGCCGACGTGCCCGCCCTGGTCGCGTGGATCGGCGGTCTCGACCGGTCCACCCGGCAGGACGTGGCCCGGGAACTGCCCGGATATCTGCGCGCGGCGCGCGACCCCGCCGACCGGGGCCGCGCGCTGGCGCTGCTGGTGGCGGGGGCGGGCGTGTTCGACGACCCCGAGGAGGCGGCGGACTGGCTGGCCCGGCCCGAGCTGCGGCCGTGGTCGGCCGTGCCCGGCCACGCCGACCTGACCGGCCCGGTCGCGGCGGTCACGGCGTCCCGGCCGCCCGAGTGGCGGACCGAGGTCGCCCACCGCGCCGCCGAACGCCTCCGCGCGACCGACCTGACCTGGCAGGACGCCTCGCTGTGGCACCTGGCCGCCGCGCTGGCCGGCGACACGCCCCCGCTGGGCGACGGCTTCGTCGTGAACTGGGTGGTGTGGGGCGGGCGGCCCGAGCGGCTGGCCGACGACCCGTTCCTGGACGCCCTGCTGCCCCGGATGTTCCGGGTGGAGGGCCTCGGCCGCCGCCTGGTGTGGGACAAGCCGGGCGACGACCGGCAGGCGTCGTGGGCGGACGCGGTGCTCGGCCTGACGCGCTCGGGCCGCCTGGACCGGGGGACGGTCCTGGACCTGTGCCTGGAGCGCTTCCAGCTCGGCGGCCGCCCCCAGGACCTGTACTGGTTCGTGCGGCTGCACGACGCCCTGGAGCCGACCCCCGACGAGACCGCGGCGCGGCTGCGCGCCTACGTGCTGCTGCTGGCCGACGCCCCCGCGCCGGTGGCGGCGGCCGCGTTCCAGCGGGTCCGCCGGATCGACGAGGCCGGGCGCCTGGACGTCGAGCCGTTCGCCGAGGCGGCCGGGCACCTGCTGGCCCGCCCCGAACGCAAGCTGGCGGGCGCGGCGCTGACCTGGGCGGACCGTTCGGCCCGCAAGCGCGACCGGGTGGACGCGACCCTGCTCGCCCTGACCGCGCCGTTCGGCTCCCCCGCCCTGCGCGACCGCGCGGCGAAGGCCGCCGCCAAGCATCTCGCCCTGGCGTCGCAGGAGACCCGCCGCCTCGTCCGGGACGCCGCCGTGGTCCTCCCCGCCGAGCTGCGCGAGCGCCTGACCGCCCCCGAGCCGGAGCCGCCCGCGCCGCCCGCGCCCCCGGCGTACCGGCCGCGCCCCCTGCCCCCACCGCTGACCACGCCCGCCGAGGCGGTGGCGCTCCACCTGTCCGGCGACCGCTCCTGGCCCGCCGCGGAACGGCTGATGGCGGCCCTGGTCGAGCTGTCGTTCCGCGCGCCCGACCGGCTGCGGGAGGCGTTCGTCCGCGCGCTGCCGGGCGCGGGCCGGCCGGGCACGATCACCGCCACGCTGAACATGGGCACCCCCGAGGAGTGGGTGACCTGCGCCGTGCGGGCCGTGCTGTCCCCGGCGCACCGCCAGGACGGCCTCGCCCCGCTCATGCGGTTCCACCGGAAGGCGGCCTGGTACGAGCGCTCCGACGACGAGCCGGTCCCGCACCGCTTCCTGATCTGGCGGATGCGGGAGATCGTCAGCACGATCGGCCGTTCCCCGGTGCTGCTGGCCACCCCCACCGAGTCCGGCGGCCACCTCGACCCCTCCGTCCTGGTCCGCCGGCTGGAACGCCTGGCCGCCGCGGGCGTCGAGCCGGGCCCGGCCGACCTGGTCCAGGCGCTGCTGCGCCTCCCCCGGGGCGCGGCCGCCCCGACCTCCCATCTGACCTCCCGGGCGGCCCGCGCGGTCCGCGCCTGGATGGCGGCGGGCGGCCTGCCCGACCCGGAGGTCACGGTGACCCTGACGGAGGCCGACCGTCCCGTCCCCCTCCTCCCGGCGGGCGCGCCCACCGGCGAGCGCGACGGCCCCCGGCGCCCCCACCGGGGCGGGCCGCCCGACTCCCTGACGGCGACGGTCACGCTGCCGACGGCCGTCCCGCCCGACATGGAACGGCTGTGCTCGATCCAGCACGACGAGCTCTGGCCACGCCCGCCCGCGTCGTTCTTCGGCCCGCACGACTGGTGGCCCGCGGTGCTGCCGTCCCACCGCGAGATCGCCGCCGCCCACCTGCTGCCCCACCTGGTGCGGTGGGGCGAGGGCGACCACGGCCAGGGGGCGACGCTGCGCGGGCTGGCCGGGGCGGACGGCCCCGCGGGCCCCGCGACGGCGACGGCCCTGGTGTTCGGGCTGGGGTCCCGCTCCCCCGAGGTACGCCGGGGCGCGGTCAGGGCGCTGCTGGTCCTGAGCGCCCGCAACCAGCCCCCGCCGGACCTGGGCACGGCCCTGGCCACCCTGGTCGTCCACGACCAGGTCGTCCTCGGCCGCGTCACCGACGCCCTGGCCGAGGTGGCGGCCGAGGGCGCGCACGCCCACGTGTGGGCGGCGGTCCGCGACGCCCTCCCCCACCTGCTGCCGGTCCCCGGCCGCCGGGCCCCCTCCGGCCTGACGGCCCTGCTCACCCTGGCCGTCCGGACGGTCGAGGCCACGGGAGCGACCGGCTCCCTCCCGGAGCTGGACGCCCTGGTCGCCCGCCGCGGGGCCAACCGCCTCACCGCCGAGGCCACCCGCCTGCACCGGGCCCTGACCCTCCGCACGGTCCCCCTGGACATCCGCGTCTCCTAGCGCCGCCACAAAGCCCTGGCCCACGACACTCGCCCAGGAGGCTCGCGCCTCACTGGCCTTGGCGGTGTCCGCGCGTCCCCGTCCGGACGGAACGAACTCGGACGTGGGCGCGCCCCAACGCCCGGCTCTCCTCCAGCCGCATCTCGCCAGGGCCAGCGCTTGACGTGTGATGCCGGTGATCTTCCCTTGCGACCCGCACCGGCGCGTCCCGGTGCGTAATCCCGTTCCCGGCGGGAGGGCCGGGCGGGCGACGCGGATGGACGCGTGAACGTGCTCGTGAGGGATGCGCTCCGGCCGTCCCCCTGTTCCTCCACCGGCTCCTCGCGCATCGCGGGGCTCGCCCGGCGGGCCGGCGTGAGCCGGGGGCATACGCGTCACATCCGCTCGTGCCGTGGAACCGTCCGGGTCGTCAACGTGTCGGGTGAGCCGGGCTCCATGACCCTCGGCGGCCCCTCCGACCGAGGTCAACGCGGTCAGCCGCGGCCCCGCCGTCCGGGTGTCTCCCCCGGCAGGCCCGGGGCCGTCGGCCGGTCTCTGGTCCGGGTGCGGAATAGATACCCCGGTGGAGTATCTTTACCGGGCATAACATGATTGATACGCGCATTCGCTGATGACGGGATGGAATGGGATGACGGTCGTGGACGACAGGCCCCTGGCCTCCGGGGAGCGGCACCCGGCGCAGCGGAGGGTGCTGGCCGTGCTGACCGCCACCCAGGTCCTCGGCGAGGTCGGGGTGGCGACCGGGGTGGCGATCAGCACGCTCGCCGCCGTCACGCTGTCGGGGTCGGAGGCGGTCGGCGGGGTCGCCCAGACCAGCGCGATCACGGGGGCGGCCGTGCTGGCGGTGCCGATGGCCCGGCTGGCCGCGGGCCGGGGGCGGCGGCCGGCGCTCGCGCTGGCGTACGGGAGCGCGGCGCTCGGCGGGACGGTCGCCGCCGTCGCCGCCGCGCTGGAGTTCTGGCCGCTGCTGCTGGCCGGGCTGTTCCTGTTCGGGGGCGGGACGGCGGGCGGCCTCGCGGCCCGGTACGCGGCCACGGACCTGTCGGCCCCCGGCCGCACGGCGCGCGACCTGTCGGTGGTGGTGTGGGCGACCACGATCGGGTCCATCGCCGGGCCCAACCTGGCCGGTCCCGCCGACCGGGTCGCCCGCGGGCTGGGGCTGGCCCCCTGGTCGGGGCCCTTCGCGCTGGCCGCGGCGATGTTCGCGGTCTCGGCGCTGGGGGTGCTGTTCCTGCTGCGGCCCGACCCGCTCCGGGTCGCCCCGGGGAAGGCGGCCGGGACCCGGGCCCCGAAGGGCGGCGGCTGGCGGGAGCTGCGCCGCAACGGGCGGGCGCGGCTCGCCGTCGCCGCCATCGTGGTCAGCCACATGGTGATGGTCGCGGTGATGATCATGACGCCGGTGCACCTGCACCACGGGCACGCCGACCTCACGGTCGTGGGCGTGGTGATCAGCCTGCACATCGCCGGGATGTACGCGTTGTCACCGCTGCCGGGATGGCTGGCCGACCGGTTCGGGCGGGTGCCGGTGCTGCTGGGCGGCATGGCGATGCTGGCGACGGCGGCGGGGCTGGCGGCGATGTCGGGCCCGCACGACGTGGTCCTGCTGTCGGTGGCGCTGACGCTGCTCGGCGTCGGGTGGTCGTTCGGGCTGGTGGGCGGTTCGGCGCTGCTGACCGAGTCGGTGCGGGCCGCCGACCGTCCGGCCGTGCAGGGCCTGTCGGACCTGCTGATGAACGGCGGCGGGGCGCTCGCCGGGATCACCGCGGGCGCGGTCGTCACCGCGCTGTCGTACGCGGCGCTCGGCGTGGTGGCCCTCGCGCTCGTCGCGCCCATGACCCTCGCCCTGCTGCTGTCGCTCCGCAACCGGAACGGCCGCGCCGGTGTCCGTATGAATGACGGGACGCCGGTCGACGGTGAAGGATGAGGGATATGAGCGAGACGGTGGCGTTCGGGTCGGTACGGACCGCCCTCGGGAACATCCTGGTCGGGGTGACCGAGGCCGGGGTCGGGTGGCTGGCGTTCGGTGACGGGCCGGAGGAGCGCGAGCGCGCGGAGGCGGCGTTCCGGCTGCCCGTCGTGACCGATCCGGCGCGCACCGGGCCGGTGCTGGCCCAGATCGCGGACTACTTCGCCGGGAGGCTGACGAGGTTCGAGCTGCCGATCGACTGGCGGCTCACCTCGCGGATCCAGCGGCAGGTCCTCGGAACGCTGTTCGACGGCGTCGGCTACGGCGAGGTCGTCACCTACGGCCAGCTCGGCACGCGCAGCGGCGCGGGCGTCCCGGCGCAGGGCATCGGGCAGGTGATGGGCAGCAACCCCATCCCGCTGATCGTGCCGTGCCACCGGGTCGTGGCGTCCAACGGCCTCGGCGGCTACAGCGGCGGTTCGGGCGTGGAGGTCAAGCGCTGGCTGCTGACCCTGGAGGGGTCGATCCCCGCGACGCTGGACTGGGACCCCGAGCGGGGGCCGTGACCCGCGCGGGCCCGTCCGGGCCGGCGCGGGTCACGGGCCGGCTCAGCGCTGCTTGCGGAACTTCTCGATCATCTGGTCGTACGGCAGCTCGTAGATGGCGTGGACGTCCCAGTTGACCACGTCCATGTACGGCTCCAGGATGTCGGTCAGCTCCTGCGGGTCGTCGGTCTCCACCAGCATGAAGCCCGCACCGCCGCCGGCCAGGTTGTACCAGCCGCGGATCTTCTCGGGGCTGTTCAGCCCCTTGTCGTGCTGGTCGAGCACGCGGGAGCGGACCTCCTCCGCGCGCGCCCCGGGCTGGTACCGGAATCGGCAGTACCACAGCATGATCGGCCTCCTTGCCGTCGTGAGCCGTGGCCCCCTTCTAGCCCCCTCAAAGACCGTTAAACCGGACAAAAGACCCCTTCTCTCTCAGTGACCGTCGCGCAGGAGGCCGTCCTCGATCGAGACGGTGCGGTCGGTCAGGTCGAGGGCCCGCTCGTCATGGGTGGCCAGCAGGACCGCCGCCCCGGTGTCACGGGCGTGGGCGGTCAGCAGCTCGGTCACCGCCCGGCCCCGGGCCCGGTCGAGGCTCGCCGTCGGCTCGTCGGCCAGCAGCACCGGGGCCCTGGTGAACAGGGCCTGGGCCACGCAGGCGCGCTGGCGCTCGCCGCCGGAGAGCCGGTCGGGATAGCGGCCGGCCCTGGCCGCCAGGTCCACCGCCTCCAGCAGGCGCCGGGCCTCGGCGCGGTCGGCCGGGGTCGGGCGGCGGCCGGTCACCACCCGGCGGACCAGCAGGTTCTCCTCGACGGTGAGGTAGGGGATCAACGAGCCCGCCTGGAGGACGTAGGCGACCCGGCGGGCGGCCTCGTCGCGGCGGCCCGTCAGCGGGGCGCCCAGCACCGTCACCTCGCCGGAGGTGGGGCGCAGCAGGCCCCCGGCCACGGCCAGCAGCGTCGTCTTGCCCGAGCCGCTGGGACCGAGGAGCGCGACCGCCTCTCCCCCGCGCAGGGTCAGGTCGACCCCGTGCAGGACCTCGGCCTCGCCGTAGGAGTGGCGGACGCCGCGCAGCACCAGCGGCGCGGCGGGGGCGGCGGTGGGCGCGGCGGTCACGCGTTCCTCCCCAGGGACAGCAGCGGGTCGACGGTGAGCAGGCGGTGCAGGGACGCTGCCGACGCGGCCAGCGCGAGGACCGCCAGCAGCACGGCCGACAGGGCGGCGGCGGAGCCGGGCAGCGAGAACGCCCCGGCGGGCATCGCCGCGCCCGCCCCGAGCACCACCGCGAAGCCCGCCGCGACGCCGAGGACCGTGGTGACGGCGACCTGGAGCAGGTAGGAGCCGACCAGCAGGCGGGCGCGGGCGCCGGTCGCGCGCAGCACCGCCAGGCTCGCCTCCTTCTGCATCGTGAAGATCCAGAAGACGGTGCCGACGAGCAGGGCCGAGACCGCCAGCAGGAAGCCGCGGATCATGGCGATGGTGCCGGTCTCGGCGGCGTAGCCGGGAACGGCGTCGATCGCGGCCCGCCGGGTGACCGCCTCGGTCCCCGCGACGGCGCTCGTGATCGCGGCGGCGGTGGCGCCGGGGTCGCGGTCGGTGTCGACCAGGTAGACGCCCGTCGCCGGGCGGGCCGGCTGGGTGCGCCGCCACACCGGAAGGGGGACCCGCGCCACGGCGGTGTGCTGCACCGAGCCCAGGTCGGCGAAGCCCGCGACCCTCACCCGGACGCCGCCCGGTTGCAGGGTCACCGTCTGGCCGATCCCGGCCTCGGGCGCCAGGGTCCGGTCGAGGACGATCCCGTCGCCGGCCCCATCGGTCCCCGTCAGCGCCACCGGGAACGCGCCGTTCGGGCCCTTGGCCTGCGCCATCGACTGGCCGAGGGGGCGCACGGCCGTCACGCCGGGAACGGCGGCGATCCGCGCGGCGTCGGCGGCGGGCAGCGCGCTGCGCGACAGCACCCGCTCCGCGCCCGCCGAGTAGACCACGACCGCGCCCGGCAGCCGCCGCAGCCCCGACACCCCGGCGTCCCCGAGGCCGACCGCCAGCCCCGTCAGCATGAAGACCAGGAACGCGACCAGCCCCACCAGCGCGGCGGTCAGCCCGAACCGGACGCGGCCGTGGCGGATCTCCCGCCACGCCAGAAACCACACGGCGAACCCCTCTCTTCCCGACATCGCGTAGGCAAAGATACCTACGAAGCGTCGGAAAGCAAAGTTACCGACACCATGTCGGAAAACGTAGAATGGGCGGGTGCCGAGAATCAGCGAACCCACCGTCGCCGAGCACCGCGCCCGCCAACTGAGGACCCTGCTGGACGCCGCCCGCGCCCTGGTCGCCGAGGAGGGCATCGAGGCGCTGTCACTGGCCGCCCTGGCCCGCCGGGTGGGGCTGTCCCGGCCGAGCCTGTACGAGTACTTCCGCTCCAAGGACGACCTGGTCGCCGCGATCGTCGAGGAGGAGCTGCCCCGCTGGGCCGCCCACGTCGAACGCGCCCTGGCCGGCCCGCCCGACCTGGTCGCCAAGGTGGACGCCTACATCCGCGCCCAGCTGGAGGTCATGACCGACGGGCGGCACGCGGCGGCCGTCCAGCTCGTCGAGCACGCCCTGGCCGAGCCCGCCCGCGAGCGCATCCGCGACGGCCACGCGCAGCTCCTGCGCCCCCTGGTCGCCGCGCTCGCCGACAGCGGCGTCCCCGAACCCGAGCTGCGCGCCGAGCTCATCCAGGGCATCGTGGAGGCGGCCGCCGACGCCGCCCAGCGCCGCGCCGACCGCGCCGCGGCCGTCGTCGAGGCGGCCGTCGCGCAGGCCGTCCACGGCCTGGCGGCGCCCGATCCCGGCCCGCGGGATCAGGACTCGTAGACCACGCCCGTCAGGTCCTCCGACACCCGCCACAGGCGCTCGGCCAGGCCCCGGCGGCCCGCACGCGGCGGCGCCGCCACCTTCACCGGCGCGCCCCGGTACTGGAACCCGCGCGGGCCGTACAGCGCGCCGCCCTCGGCGTCCGGCGCGGTCGCCGCGTACAGGGTCGGCAGGGCGCCCATCGCCGCCGACTGCGCCACGAGCGTGTTGGCGTAGGTCATCAGCCGCTCCTCCAGGCGGCGGCCCGTCATCCTCGCGCCCGCGGCCTGGAGGTTGGTGCTGGCGTAACCGGGGTGGGCGGCGTTGCCCAGCAGGTCGGCGTAGCGGCGGTCGAGCTCCCTGGCGAACAGGATGTTCGCCAGCTTCGACTGCGCGTACGCCAGCCACTTGTTGTAGCGGCGCTCCCCCTGGAGGTCGTCCCAGCGGACGGCGCCCGCCCACGCGAAACCGCTGGTCACCGTGGTCACGCGGGGAGAGCCCGCGGCGCGCAGCGCGGGCAGCAGCAGGCCCGTGAGCGCGAAGTGGCCGAGATGGTTGGTGCCGAACTGCGTCTCGAAGCCGTCGGCGGTGGTGCGGCGCGGCAGGGCCATCACCCCGGCGTTGTTGACCAGCAGGTCCAGCGGCTCGTCACCGTGGCGCTTGGCGAACGCCCGCACCGAGGACAGGTCGGCCAGGTCCAGCGAGCCGAGGACGGCGTCGGCGTCGGGGGCGGCGGCGCGGATCCGGTCGAGGGCCGCCCGCCCGCGTTCGGCGGAGCGGCAGGCCAGCACGACGGAGGCGCCGCGCCGGGCGAGGCCGAGCGCCGTGTGGTAGCCGAGGCCGCTGTTGGCCCCGGTGACGATCGCCCGCCGACCGGACAGGTCCGGGATGTCGGCCGCGCTCCATCCGCCCATGGCGCACCTCCCACGTCATGCCGCCGACCCCAAGCTAGACGTGCCGTCGAATAGCGACAACCGATCCCCGGCGATGTGTCCGACGACACAGTCCCGCCGGGAGTGGGGGGCGAGCATGGGGGAACGCGGAGACCACACGACCTGTCCCGACGAGCCGTCCCGTGTGCGCGCCGCCCGCGAAGGACTCCGCCCGGCGAGCCGGGCGGAGCGCCTCGCCCACGGCGCCCTCCGCGCCGGGTGTCGGGGGTGTCAGGCGGGCCTCAGGCAGGCCTCAGGCGGGGAGGTGCTTCTCGATCGCGGCCACGACCTCGTCGGAATCGGGCCCGGCCTGCGGCGCGAAGCGCGCGACGACCGTGCCGTCCGGCGCGACCAGGAACTTCTCGAAGTTCCAGCGGATGTCGCCGGTGTGACCCCCGGCATCGGGGACGTCGACCAGCTCGCGGTACAGGGGGTGCCGTCCCTCCCCGTTGACCTCGACCTTCTCGGTCAGCGGGAAGGTCACGCCGTAGGTGGTCGAGCAGAACGCCTCGATCTCCTCAGGCGTGCCCGGCTCCTGCCCCAGGAACTGGTTGCAGGGGACGCCGAGCACGGTGAAACCGCGTTCGGCGTAGCGCTCCTGGAGCCGCTCCAGGCCCGTGTACTGGGGCGTCAGGCCGCACTTGGAGGCGACGTTGACGACGAGCACGGCCTTGCCCCGGTACCGCGCGAGGTCCGCGGAACCGCCGCGCAGACCACCGATCTCCACATCGAAGACAGACATGCGGCCGATCCTAGGCGGCGGGCGCGCGTCCTCCCGCCCGGCGTCAGGTGCCGAGCGTGTTCACGAAGGTGGCGAGCTGCTCCCCCGCCCTGCCGAGCTGGTCGAACGCGTTGTTCACCACCCCGGCCGCGGCTCTCGGGGAGGTGAGAAGGTAGAAGATGACGAAGGCGATGGCCACATAGCGGAGGTTCTTCTTCATCCGAACGCCGTCCCTGTTGTAGCGCAGCGACACAACACTGACCCGATCAGATTGTGCCCATCTGCTCCGACCCGCAAAGCGGGATTTTACTGTGACGGCGCGGCAAGCGGATGGTGCCCGGCGCGCGAAGAAGCCCCGCACCCAAGGGGCACGGGGCGGTCACGGAGCCGTCAGGGAATGGCGCTCACGAACTGTGACAGCGACTCGGCGGCGCCGCCGAGACCCCCCAACGCGCTGTTGACCAGGTTGGCCGCGCCCTCGGGGCGGCTGATGACGTACCAGGCGACGAAGGCGATGGCGCCCAGCTTCAGGTGCTTCTTGTTCACGGTCCCCCACCCTATGCAGTCAGTTGCCTACGCAGGGTAGTTCCCCGAGTGACGGCGATCACATACCAACGCGGGGTAAAAAGGCCGTGTCCGCGTCTCAGCCGGCGTCGCCGCGCCGCGTGAGGTAGTCGATGTAGAGGGGGCGCAGCGCCTCGCCGAGCTCCCCCTCGTCGGCGTGGGCGAACTCGTCCAGCAGCGACAGGCCGTGCAGCATGTCGAACTTCGCGCGGTCGACCTCCCCGAGCGCCGCGGCGGCGGCCGGGATGGCGCGCAGCAGCTCCCACAGGAACCCGACGTCGCGCCGGGCCTTGGCCAGCGCCAGGGCGCGGTCGTGGAGGTCCTTCGTCGACAGGGCGTCCAGGTCGGCACCCGCACCAGGCGTCACATCCGTCATGCGACGACTGTAACCGGCGCCCGCGGCCCGTTCGCGGACCGCCTCGGCGACGGGCCGCGACCGCCATCGGTCACGCGGTCACGCCGTCATCTGGTCACGACGTCACTTGGTCACGACGTCGGCGGGCACCCGCTGGTCGCTGCGGAGCGCCTCGAACAGCCGTCCCGCCCGGTTCCGGTCCCAGGTGATGTAGGCGCCGACGCCGGGCGCCGAGCCGTTGCCGCCGATCGGGACGGTCGTGGTGACGCCGTCGCCGCCGGTGACGCCGCGCATCGCCCACATCATCCGCACCAGGTCGTACAGGTGGTCGTCCTCGTCGACGGTGAAGTTCTCGGTGGCGTTGAGCGCCAGCGGGACGCTGCGGAACGGGTTGAACATCACCGAGGGGCTGGTGGCGCGCTTCATCAGCGCCCCGAAGAACTGCCGCTGCCGCTGCACCCGGTCCAGGTCGGCGCGGGCCGAGGCGCGGGTGCGGACGTAGCCGAGGGCCTTGGCGCCGTCGAGCTCCTGGCAGCCGGGCTGGAGGTTCAGTCCCGCCTTGGGGTCGCGCATCGGCTCCTTGACGCACATCTCCACGCCGCCGATCGCGTCGACGACGCCGACGAACCCGCCGAACCCGATCTCGGCGTAGTGGTCGATCCGCACGCCGGTGGCCTTCTCGACGGTCTGCACCAGCAGCCTGGGACCGCCGAACGCGAACGCCGCGTTGAGCTTGTTGCTGCCGCGGCCGGGGATCGGGACGTAGGAGTCGCGCGGCAGGCTGACCAGCGTGGTGCCGCCCGCGCCGTAGTGCAGCAGCATCATCGAGTCGGTCCGGCGGCCCTCGGCGCGGCCGGTCGCCATCCGCCTGCGGTCGGCCCGGCTGAGGCCCGCGCGGCTGTCGGAGCCGACGATCAGCCAGTTGGTGCCGGGGGTGTCCGCGACGCGGCCCGCGTAGTCCTGGAGCACCGCCTCGCGCTTCAGCCGGGAGTCCAGGTAGAAGTAGCCGCCGACGCCGACCAGCAGCACCACGGCCACGAGCCCGGCCAGGACCTTCGGCCAGCGGCGGCCCCGCCGGACCGGCGGGCGCCGCCGCCGTCCGCCGTCGTGGTCGTCGTAGGAGGCGTAGGGGTCCCGGTCGTAGGGGTCGTGCCCCTGCGCCTCGTAACCGTGCGCCTCGTAACCGTGCGTCTCGTGGTCGTAGGGGTCGCGGCCGCGCGCGGCGCCGTAGCCCCGCAGCTGGTCCCCGTCATGGGCATAGGGGTCTTCAGCGGGTACGGGAGCGGGCCTGCGCGCCACGGGTCGTCCTTCCTGTACTCGGCCCGGGCGGGCCGACTGCGTGTCCGTCCCGTAGACCTTAGACAAAAGGGGGCGGTGTTCGCGTCCATCCCGCGCATGACGCCGCCGCCCCCGGCGTCACCGCGGCGGCGGAGGGCGCCCGCCCGTCAGATGTAGCCGAAGCCGATGCGCGCCGGCCGGTCCGGGGCCGGCGGCAGGTCCTCGGGGCGCAGCAGGCACACCTCGGCCGCGGTGATCGTCTCGGGGGCCGTGTCGGCGGCGGCGGTGAGCCGCCGCCCCTGCCGGGAGATGGTCTCCTCCAGCAGGTTGCGGACCAGGCGGGCGTTGCCGAACGACTCGTCGCGCGGCTCGGCCGCCAGCCGCCGCGCCACCGCCTCCAGCACCCCGTCGGCCAGCGCGAACCCGTGGCCGGTGGCCATGTGCGCGAAGATCTCGACCAGCTCCTCGTCGGTGTAGTCGGGGAAGTGGATCCGCTTGGGGAACCGGGCGGCCAGGCCGGGGTTGGAGCGCAGGAACGCCTCCATCGGCCGGTCGTACCCGGCGACGATCACCACCAGGTCGGCGCGGTGCTCCTCCATCAGGGCGATCAGCTCGGCGACCGCCTCGTGGCCGAAGTCGCGCTGGTCGCCGCCGCCCATGGTGAGCGCGTACGCCTCGTCGATGAACAGCACCCCGCCGAGGGCGCGTTCGACGGCGGCGCGCACGCGCGGGGCGGTCTGCCCGACGTACTCGGCGACCAGCGCGGCGCGGGTCACCTCGACCAGGTGGCCCGACGACAGCAGGCCGAGGTCGGCGTAGACCTCGGCGACGAGCCGCGCGACGGTGGTCTTGGCGGTGCCGGGGTTGCCGGTGAACACCATGTGCCGGGCGGGCTGCGGGACCGGCTGCCCGGCCTCGCGGCGCAGCTCGCCGGAGCGGGCGTCGGCGACCAGGCCCGCGACCTCGGACTTGACCGCCGCCAGCCCCACCAGCCGGTCGATCTCGGTGAGCGGGTCGCCGGGGCCCCGGCCGGTCTCGCGGTCGGGGACCAGGGAGTCGGGGACGTCGGCGGGCAGGATCTCGTCGAGGCGCTCGGTCTCGTCGACCACGCCGTCGGCCAGCACCCGGCGGCCCTGCAACGCCACCGCCCACTCCAGCAGGTTCGCCGCCAGGCGGGCGTTGGCGAAGCCGGGCCCGCGCGGCGCGGCCCGCAGCAGCGCCGCGACCTTCTCCGCGACGCCGTCGGCCAGCGTGAACCCCGACGCGGCGGCGCGCCGCTGGAACACCTCCGCCAGCTCGGCGTCGGTGAGGTCCGGGAAGTGGAGCGTCAGGGGGACGTGCGCGGCCAGCTCGGGGTTGGCGCGCAGCAGGCCGTTCAGCCCGTCCTCCGGCCCGGTCAGCACGATCACCAGGTCCTCGGGGTCGCTCTGCGCGGCGGCGACCAGCGCGTCCAGGGACTCGCGGCCGTAGGGGGCGTCGGGCGCGGCGAGGGTGTGCGGGTCGCGGACCACCAGCACGCCGCCCTGGGCGCGGCCGAGGGCCCGCCGCACCCGCATCGCGCCCTCGCCGGGCAGGTCGCCGAGCAGGTCGGCGCGCTCCACCTCGACCAGGTGGCCCGACGACAGCACGCCGAGGCCCGCGTAGACGCGGCCGAGGATCCCGGCGACGGTGCGGCGGCCGGTGCCGGGGTTCCCGGCGAACGCCAGGTGCCGGGGCCGCGCCCCGGCGCGCATCCCCGCCTCGCGGCGCAGGTGGACGGCGCGGGCCTCGGCGACCAGGGCGTGGATCTCGCGTTTGACCGGCGCGATGCCGACGCAGGCGTCCAGGTCGGCCAGGGGGTCGCCGGTGGCGTGGCCGGGCAGCAGCCGGTGCGGCAGGTCCGCCTCGGTGATCGTCGGCGCGTCGTCGCCGGTGTCGGGGTCGGCGGCGGGGTCGGCGGCGGGGTCGGTGGCGCTCCCCCGGGCCAGGGCGCGTTCGACGGCGACGCCCGCGCACTGGGCGGCCAGGTGCTCGGCCAGCCGCGCGCCGCGCAGGTTCCGCAGCGCGGGGGTGCGGGCCAGCAGCGCCCCGGCGGCGCGCGCGGCCCCGGCGGTGACGTCCACGCCGCGGTCGGCCGCCGCGCGGCGGAACAGCTCCGCGTGGTCGGCCTCGGTGAAGTCGCGGGTGTGGGCCACCTCGAACGCGCGCACCAGCGCCGGGTTGACGTCGAACAGCCGCCGGTCGCCGTCGGCGTGGCACAGCGCGACCACGTCGAGGCCGGGCGACCGGGCCATCAGCCGCCGCAGCTCCTCCACGGCCGCCAGGCCGCAGCGCTCGTGGGCGGCCAGGCGCTCCAGGTCGTCGACCACCAGCAGCAGGCGGCCCTCGACGCAGTCGCGGACGCGCGCCTGGAGCCACAGGACCGCGTCGCTGACGCCGAGCGAGGCGAACACCTGGTCGGAGATCCACAGCGCGTCGCGGATCGCGCCGCGTTCGACCAGCACGCGCTCGGCGAGCCGGACGGCGGTGCCCCGGCCGGTGCCCTCGGGCCCGGCGACCAGCAGCCGCAGCGGGCGCAGCCCGGCCAGCCGCGCGCCCAGGCCGTCCTGGAGCGCCCGGGTCAGCTCCGGCTGCCCGACCAGGGGCTCGCCCTCGGCCTCGCCCTCGACGGTGGGCTCAGCGGGGGGCTCGGCGGGGGTGACGGGCTCGGCGGCGGTTTCGGCGGGGGGCTCGGCGGGGCGGCGGGCGGCCATCCGCTCGACGATCGGGTTGACGACGCGGCGGCCCGCGAACAGCCGCCGCAGGTCCGTCTGGAACGCCCGGATCGGCACCAGGCAGCGCGGGCTGGCCGCCGGGTCGGGCAGCCCCTGCGCCGCGCCGGTCACGCGCACCGCCATGTCGAGCCAGGCGCGGCAGGCGTCGGCCTCCCCCGCCACCAGGCCGCGCGCCAGCCAGGCGCGTACCTCCTGCTGCCAGGGCTCCACCGCGAAATCGTCGCGCAGCGCGCGCAGGCGCTCGGTGAGGGCCTGGTGGCCGTCGGCGCCGAGCGGGACCGCCAGCTCGGCCGGGGCGGTCCGCACCTCGGCGGCCAGCAGCAGCCGGGCCAGCGCGTCGGGGAGGCGGTCGCCCTCCCCGACGGCGGCGACGAGGCGACCGTGCGCGGCGGTCAGCCCCGCGACCGCCCAGTCCAGGTAGCCGACCGGGCCGGACAGCTCCGGCAGCAGCGCCAGCTCCTCGTCGGTCAGCCCGGCGGCCCAGAGCTCGTCCAGGCGGTCCGGCGGGGCGGTCAGGTCCTGCTCGCGCAGCGCCGGGTCGGCGGCCCGCCGGTCGAACAGCCCGGCCAGCGCCCGCCGCCGCGCCGCCACCGGCTCCAGCCCCTCGAACACCTCCAGCCCGTCGCGGGCCAGCTCGTACATCACCGCGCGGCGTTCGGGGTCGTCCCCGGCGGGCTCGGGCAGCCACAGCCCCGGCGGGCGCCACCGGCCGCCCTGGGTGAACCAGGCGAACGGGTCGCGCACCGCCCGTTCCGGGGCGGCCAGGAAGTCGCCCAGCACCTCGTAGTCCACGTCGCCGCGCGATCCCGCCCGCACCGCCGACGCGCCCAGCAGGAACGTCAGCAGCGACCACTGCTCGGCTCCGGTCACGGAGGTGTCGGGACCGTAGAAGTCGCTGAGCCGCCGGGAGAGCACGGCCGCGCGCGGGTCGGCGTTGAACGCCACCGCGCGCTCCCGCATCCGCTCGTACAGCCCGTCCGGAACGCGCCAGGGCCCGAACGCGTAGACGTCCAGCACGGGCTCGTCGGTCAGCAGCAGTTCCAGATGGTCCGGCAACCGGGGCGCGCTCACCAGCGAGGGTCCTTGTCGTCAGGGGAACGGGTACCTGAGGAGCACCCTACGGCGCGGGCCGATCACGCACATCCCTTCCGGCCCGTCCGGCCCGGCGCGCCGGGAAAAACCTCGATGGAACGCTCCGGTGGGCCGGTACCGCTTGGCAGGGCGGGGACCGTCCGCGATAGTTGCCATATGGAAAGCTTTCGCCGGGGCTCCGGCGAGAGCACCCGGAACGGAGGGGGAACCACCCCGTGCTTCCACTGGAGATCACCGCGCGTCGGCACGGTGAGCGCACGCTCGTGAGCCTGCGCGGCGAGCTGGATCTCGCCAACGCCGACGACCTCCGGAAACGGCTGCGCGCCGCCCGCGCCGCCCACGGAGACCATGTGGTGCTCGACCTGGCCGACCTGGAGTTCATGGACTCCCAGGGACTGTCGGTCCTGGTCAACTGCTACAAGGCCGTCACCGCCGCCGGTGGCAGCCTCACGCTCGCCGGTCCCCGGCCCATCGTCCGCCGCACCCTGGAGATCACCGGGCTGCACCGCCGCATGAGGATCGTCCGCTCCCTGGAGGAGGCGCTGCCCCCGGCCCGCTGAACGCGCGCGGCCCCCGGTCGCCGCGCCCCTGACCGCCGTCCCCGCCGCGCCCCCGCGGCACGCCCGCCGCGGGGGACGGCGTCCGGCCTGCGGTCACAGCGGCAGCGGGGTCGGGCGCTTGGGCTCGCGGCCGTCGCCGGAGGAACGGCCCCGCACCCGGCGGCCGACCCAGGGCAGGAAGTAGGTCCGCGCCCAGTGGACGTCCTCGCGGCGCATCGTCAGCCAGTCCGCCGCCTCCAGCGGGGGCCACGGCTCCCGCCAGTCGCCCGCCGCCTGCGCGCCGACCACCTCGGCCACCCGCAGCGCCAGCCGCCGGTGCCCCTCCGACGACAGGTGCAGCCGGTCCTCGTGCCAGGCGCGCGGGTCCTTGAACACCGACATCATCGACCACAGGTCCACCACGTCGCAGCCGCGCCGGTCGGCGATGGCCCGCAGGTGCATGTTGTAGGTGGCGGCCCGGCCGCGGATGCGGTGTCCCGAACGCAGGTTGCGGGTGTCGAAGCCGGTGAACAGCACCACCCGCGCGCCGGTGGCGCGCAGCCGCCGCACCGCGTCGTCGAACTCCACGGCGAGGGCGTCGGGGTCGGAGCCGGGACGGATGATGTCGTTGCCGCCCCCGCAGAACGTCACCAGGTCGGGGGCCAGCTCCACGGCCTTCGGCACCTGGTCCTCGACGATCTGGCGCAGCAGCTTGCCGCGCACCGCGAGGTTCGCGTACCGCAGGCCGGAATGGCGGGCGGCCAGGTGCTCGGCCAGCCGGTCCGCCCAGCCCCGGTACACGTCGTCCCGGCCGGGGTAGGGGTCGTTCATGCCCTCGGTGAAGCTGTCGCCGAGGGCGACGTAGGTGCCGATCCGCCCGGCGGCCGGAGTCCCGTTCTGAGTCTCGGCCATCGCGTTTCCCGGAAGAGAACTCTGCTCGATCACGACGAATTATCATGCATCGTGCACACATCCCTACGCGACCGTAGGGACGCCGGATCGGGCCGGATGTGACGCGCGGAACGTCCCTGGGGGCCCGTCGGTGACGGTCGGGTCACCGACGGAGCTCCTCGCGCGTCGGACCGGGGTCGTGTGAGACCGGGGGTGTGTCAGACCGGGGCGTGCCCGCCCGCCATGTGCATCTGCATGGCGTGCTTGACCAGCGTGATCAGTACCGCCTTGGTCGACTCGCGGCTGCGCGCGTCGCACTCGACGATCGGCACGTGCGCGCTGATCGACAGCGCCTCGCGGATGTCCTCGACGTTGTACTGGAACTCGCCGTGGAAGCCGTTGACGCCGACCACGAACGGCAGGCCCAGTTCCTCGAAGTAGTCGACGGCCGCGAAGCAGTCGGCCAGCCGCCGGGTGTCGACCAGCACGACCGCGCCGATGGCGCCCTTGACCAGGTCGTCCCACATGAACCAGAAGCGGTGCTGGCCCGGGGTGCCGAACAGGTACAGGATCAGCTCGCTGTCCAGCGACACGCGGCCGAAGTCCATCGCGACGGTGGTGGTCGTCTTGTCCGGCACCGCCGACAGGTCGTCGACCTCGGCGCTGGCCGCGGTCATGACCGCCTCGGTGGTCAGCGGCATGATCTCCGAGACCGATCCGACGAAGGTGGTCTTGCCGACGCCGAACCCGCCGCCCACCACGATCTTGACCGATGTCAGCTCACCGTCGGTGCCGCCGGGGCCGGTGCCCCGGTCAGAGGTTGCGAAGTCCAACGAGAACCCTTTCCAGCAGGCGGAGATCCGGCTGCGTTCCGGCGGGACGCGACTGGTGCAGCCGCAGCAGTCCCTCGAGCGCCATGTCGGCGATCAGCACGCGGGCCACGCCGAGCGGCAGCTTCAGCAGCGCCGACACCTCGGCCACCGACCGCGCCGAACGGCACAGGTCCATGATCGCCCGGTACTCGGGCGTCAACATCGCCACGTCGCGCGGCGGGTGCGGCGCGGCCGACACCAGCGCCTCGATCGCCAGGTCGTACCGTGGTTTGGTCCGTCCTCCGGTGACGGCGTAGGGCCGCACCAGGGAACTGGAGTCTTCCTCGGGCACAGGCTGCCGGGCGGGCGGCGTGTCGTACCCCCAGGGGGGATTGCCGCCCGGACCGGCACCGTAGGGACCGCCTCGATCCATCTCGCCGACCTCCGTCAGAGTCAGTCAGGTCAGTAGCGGGCCGGTCCGGCGCCCATCTCCGGGACCGGCGGTCCCCCGTAGGGCGACTTGTCGGGGGCCCCTCGCAGCGCCGGGGTGAGCACGCGTCCCACCCGCTCCACCAGCAGGGTCATCTCGTAGGCCACCAGACCCAGATCGCAGTCGGGCGCGGCCAGCACGGCGAACACCGCGCCGTTGGCGATCGACATCACGAACAGCAGCCCGCGGTCCATCTCGACGACGGTCTGGCTCACGCCGCCCGCGTCGAAGATCTTGGCGGCGCCCTGGGTGAGGCTCATCAGACCCGACGCGATGGCCGACAGCTGGTCGGCGCGCTCCGGCGGGAAGCCCGCCGAGTAGGCCATCGGCAGGCCGTCGGAGGAGACCACCACGGCGTGCGCGACCTTCGGGACGCTGTCCGCGAAGTTCGTCACCAACCAGTTGAGATCCTGCCCGTTCACCGGGTTCCTCCTGTCTCTCCGTCGTTCCATGACGACGGACCCTCACCTGACGTGTCGGCCGGCCCGGTTCCCCGCACGTGGCTGCGGCCACGGTTGACTCCGCGCTGCAAGCTCGCGAAGCGGTTGCGGACGTTGTCGGCCGACTGTTCCCGGGCCGGTTCCCGCGGCGGTGCCGCGGGAGCGGGGCCGGCCTGGGAGCGCTGGGCGCTGACCGCGCCGGGCACCCGGTTCTTGCCGGGGACCCGCTTGGGCAGCCCGACGGCGGTGCGATCGCCCGCCACCGGCTTGGCGGCCGCCTCGGCGGCCTGGAAGCCCGCGTCGGCGGGCGAGGACCAACCCTTCATCGGATCCTCCGGCACCGCGTCGTCGTCCCGGCGCTGGAACCACTCCGACTGCATCGCGTCGAAGATCGGCGAGCGCTGGGGCCGCTGCGCGGGGGGCCGCTGGCGCGGCGGGGCCGGTTCGGCGGGCCGCGTCTGGTCGTTCCGCCGGGTCGGTTCGGTCTGCTGGACGGGCGGCTCGGGGATCGGTTCCTCCAACGTGAACGGCTGGTTCGCGGGCGGACGCTCCCCCCACCGGTCCTGTGGTTCGGCCGGGACCCGGTCGTGCGGGCCGGTGTCCCAGGACACCTGCCGGGGGGGCTCGGGGCGCTGCGGCGCGGGCCGGGGAACCTCCGGCTGGGCCTCGGGCACGACCGGGGTCGGCCGCTCGGGACGCCGTCCCTCGCCCTGCGGCCGGGAGCGGCCGGGCAGGTGCGAGCCGGGCTGCCGCTGGGGCAGCCCGCCGGAGGCGGCCTCGTGGCCGGAAGCGTCGTGGTCGGCGGCCGGGTGGTCCGGGTACTCGGGGTACTCGCCGGTCCCGCCCGCCTGCGGGGTCGGTCCGGTGTCGGCGGGCGCGCGGTGCGCGCCGGTGCCGTTCACCGAGCGGAGCTCGCCGGTGTCGCCGAACGCCCGGTGCGAGCCGGTGTCGTTCAGGGCGCGGTGCGAGCCGGTGTCGCCGAAGGCGCGGTGCGAGCCGGTGTCGCCGAACGTGCGGTAGGAACCGGACTCGCCCGGCCCGCGGTACGCGCCGGAGTCGTCCGCGGCCCGGTGGGAGCCGGACTCGTCCACGGCGCGGTAGGAGCCGGACTCGCCGACGGCCGGGAAGCCCCCGGTGTCGCGGCGCGGCGCCGGCCGCCCGAACTCGTCCTCGCGCTGGTACCGGCCGCCGCCCGGGACGGGCGGTCCGTCCGGCGCGGGGGGCTCGGCCAGCGCGACCGGCGCGGCGGCGGCCGGCACCGGGCCGGACGACGCCTCGGGGAAGGCGGCCATCTCGTGGGGGCGCTGCTCGGGGCCGCCGAAGGCGCGCGAGCCCACGCCGCCCGCCTCGGTCGGGGTGACCAGGGTGTCGGGCAGGATCACGAACGCGGTCAGGCCGCCGCCCTGCGCGGCGCGCAGCTCGACGCGGATGCCGTGCCGGATCGCCAGGCGGCCGACCACGAACAGGCCCATGCGGCGGGCGGCCGAGAAGTCGATGATCGGCGGGTTGGCCAGGCGCCAGTTGGCCTGCTCCAGCTCCTCGGGCGACATGCCGACGCCGTTGTCGTTGATCTGGAGCATCGCGCCGCCGCCGCTGAGCAGCTGGCCCGACACGGTGACCTTGGTGTTCTCGGCGGAGAACACGGTGGCGTTCTCGATCAGCTCGGCCAGCAGGTGGACCAGGTCGTTGACGACGGGGCCGGAGACCCGCATGTCGCCCTGCACGCGCAGCGCGACGCGCTCGTACTGCTCGACCTCCGACAGCGAGGCGCGCACGACGTCGATCAGCGGCACCGGCTGGGTGCGGCGGCGCACCTGCTCCTGGCCGCCGAGGACCAGCAGGTTCTCGCAGTTGCGGCGCATGCGGGTGGCCAGGTGGTCCAGGCGGAACAGGTTGGCGAGCTGCTCCTCGTCGCGCTCGCTCTGCTCCAGCTCCTCGATGAGGCGCAGCTGGCGTTCGATGAGCGACTGGCTGCGGCGCGACAGGTTGACGAACATCGCGTTGATGTTGCCGCGCAGCACGGCCTCGTCGGCGGCCAGCCGGACCGCCTCGCGGTGGACCTCGTCGAACGCCCGCGCCACTTCACCGATCTCGTCGGTGGAGTCGATGTCGATCGGCTCGACCTCGATGCCGCCGGCGGCGGCCTCGGGGTCGCGCAGCCGGTCGACCAGGCCGGGCAGCCGGGTGCCGGCGACCTCCAGCGCGCCGCCGCGCAGCCGCCGCAGCGGGCGCACCAGCGACCGGGCGACCAGCACCGTGGTGAACAGGACGATGATCAGGACCGCCGCCAGCAGGGCCGCGTCGCGGATCGCGCCGGTGGTGGCCTCGTCGCGCAGCTGGGTGCTGCGGTTGGTCAGCGAGCGCGCCAGGGCCGCCTCGACGGTGCGGGCGCGGTCGGTGCGGGCGCCCATGTCCTGGTTCCAGCCCGCGACCCGGGAGGGGCCGAGCGGGCTGATCGACAGGTTGGCGTTGGAGCGGGCCTTGACCATCGCGGTGACCCGGGTGTACTCGGCGCGGTCCAGCTCGGGGCCGGTGACGGTGTCCTCGTACAGCTGCCGCTGCGCGGGCGAGGCCGCCGAGCGGAACGTGGTCAGCGAGCTCTCCCACTCCGAGCGCGCCTTGTCCATCGCCGCCAGGTCGCCGGCGTTGAACCGCCTCGCCCACAGCGCGATGTTCAGCAGCGACTGCTCGCGGGAGGCGGCGTCCTTGGCGCGCGCCAGCACCGACAGCGCCAGCGCGTTCTGCGCCAGGTCGGTGCGCGGCGCGCCCTGGGCGAGCTGGATGTGGAAGGAGTTCAGGTCGGTGACGGCGTCGGAGTACTTCTCGTTGATGGCGCTGGCGCCCATGCGCTGGGAGAGCAGGCGCAGCGAGGCGAGTCCGTCGACGCGGGTGACGGTGTTGCCGATCACCAGCTTCAGCCGCGGCACGTCGGTGGTGTCCACCTCGCCGGCGGCGGCGCGGACCCGGGCGGCGGCCTGGTCGACCGCCTGCTGGCTGCGCTCCACCGCCTCCTCGCCGCTGCGGCCGCCCGAGGCGGCGCGCTCGACGAGCGCGGTGCGCTCGGCCTGCAGCTCGTGCGACATCTGGGCCAGCCGCTCACCGAACGTGGCCAGCTTCTCCATCCGCTGGAAGCTCTGCGCGTCCTGCCAGGCGACCGAGACGCGGTAGCCGGCCAGCAGCGCGGCGACCGTCGTGGGGATCGCGATCAGGGCGAAGAGGCGGACCGACACCCGCCAGTTACGCAGCCGGAACCGGCCCGACCGCGTGCCCCCGGGACCGGGGTCTGCGCTGGTCGGCGGGGACGCCTGGGGTGTCTCTGGGGACTCGGGGAGTCCTTGCGCTTTCGGCACTGCCCTCCGCTACCTCTCACCGCGTTCTCTGGTTCCCGGCGCGACCGTGATCTCGCTCCTCGTCGCGCGGTGCCCGTGTGGCCCGCGCCCGACGAGCGCGGAACATTGCAACACAGAGCGACCGCCAGAGCCAACCCGAACGATCACAATGACGGTATTTTCGGTGTGGACCACCGCAAGGTACGGCACAACGCCGGTCGGCTCGACAGGGGGAGCCACGGGCGGAACGGCCCGCCAGATGGGGCCCGGAGGGGCCACACCGGCACACCGTACTCCCGGATGCCCCCGATCATTACACACGGCGGTGGCCGCATACGTCACAATTGACCCCAATTGATCCATGCAGCCCCTCCCTCACCGGAGTCGGTAATGGACCGATCGCGGCGAGTATCCCTCCGGGAGGGATGCTCGAAATCTTCGTCAGAAGGACATCAACATGTGATCTTTCCGGCCGATCTCCCCGGTCACAGGCCAGTTGGGGGTGCGCTACGCTCCCGCACTGGTTGAAAGATCACTTTCATCTCACGTCATCCCCCGCAAGCTGGAGCAGACATGCCTGCCATCCGTCGCCGTTCCGCCGTCCTCAGCGGAGTCCTCGCCCTTGCGGTCGCGGCCACCGCCACCGCCTGTGGTGGCGATGACAAGCCCAAGTCCGCCAACGGGCTGGAGAAATCGGAGATCAAGGTCGGCACGATGCCGGTCGGTGACACCGCCCCCCTGCAGCTGGCCATCAGCAAGGGCCTGTTCAAGGCCGAGGGGCTCACCGTCAAGACCGAGACCATCGCCGGCGGCCAGGAGGCCATCCCGAAGCTCAAGGGCGGCCGGCTCGACATCTCCTTCGCCAACTACGTCTCGCTGTTCTCGGCCGCCGCCAAGAACGACTTCAAGCCGAGGATCGTCGCCGAGGCGTTCCAGAGCGGCCCCAAGACGCACGTGCTGCTGGTCCCCAAGGACTCCAAGATCCGTTCGGTGAAGGACCTGGCCGGTAAGAAGATCGGCGTCAACACCAAGCGCAACGTCTCCACGCTGCTGGTCAGCGCCGCCGCCCAGCCCAACGGCGTCGTGCTGGACGAGGAGAAGAGCTTCGTCGAGGTCCCCCCGCCCAACATGGAGGCGACCCTGAAGTCCGGCAGCGTGGACGCGGTGCAGGCGATCGAGCCGTTCGGCACCCAGATGCAGAGCTCGATCGGCGCCCGCGTGCTGGCCGACCTGTCCTCCGGCCCGACCGCCGACTTCCCGATCGCCGGTTACGCCTCCTCCGACCAGTTCGTCAGCAAGAACCCCAAGACGGTGGCGGCGTTCCAGCGCGCGATGGCCAAGGCCCAGACGATGGCCGCCGACCGCAAGGTCGTCCAGGAGGTCCTGCCGACCTACAGCAGGGGCATCACCCCCCAGATCGCCTCGACGATGAACTTCGGCAGCTACCCGACCTCCCTCAGCGACACCCGTCTCCAGCGCGTCGCCGACGTCATGCTGCAGTTCAAGTACATCCCGAGCCGCCTTGAGGTGAAGCCGCTGCTGGTCACGGGCTCATGAGGCCGCGCCGCCTGCTGCTGGGCGCGCTCGGCGCGCTCGGCGTGATCGCCGCCGCCGAGCTGGCCAGCCGCACCGGCCTGGTCGACCCCGCCGCGCTGCCGCCCGCCTCGACCGTCCTTGCCGAGGCGGGCCGGCTGGCCGCCGACTCCGACTACCTCACCGACCTGGTCGCCACGCTGCGCGTGTGGGCGGGCGGCCTGCTGCTGGCGGTGCTGGTCGCGGTGCCGCTGGGCGTGGTGCTCGGGTCGGTCCCGGCGCTGGGCACCGCCGCCCGGGTGCTGGTGGAGATGTGCCGCCCGATCCCGTCGGTGGCGCTGATCCCGCTGGTGATGGTGCTGTTCAGCTCCGCGACCCAGATGACGATGTCGCTGGTGTTCTACGCCTCGCTGTGGCCGATCCTCGTCAACACGCTGTACGCGCTGCGCGACGTGGACCCGGTCGCCAAGGAGACGCTGGCGTCGTTCGGGTTCGGGCGGCTGTCGGTGCTGTGGCGGGTGTCGCTGCCCAGCGCCGCGCCGTTCATCGCGACCGGCGTGCGCATCTCGGCGTCGGTGGCGCTGCTCGTGTCCATCAGCACCGAGCTGCTGGCCGGCGGCGACGACGGCCTCGGCATCTTCCTCACCGAGAGCCAGTCGGGCGGCGGGCAGATCGACGTCATGCTGGCCGTGGCCTGCTGGGCGGGCCTGCTGGGGCTGCTGATCAACGCGCTGCTGGTCGGCGCCGAACGGATGGCGTTCCGCTGGAACACGGCCCGGGTCGAGGGGATCTCATGAGGGCGTTGCGCTGGTCGGTGGAGCGGCTCTGGCTGGTCGCGGCCCTGGTCGTGCTCTGGGAGGTCGGCACCCGCGCGGCGGGCTCCAGCGACTTCCCGCCGCCGTCGCAGATCGTCAAGGGCCTGTACGACCTGTGGTTCTCCGGTCCCGTCTCGCGCGGGTTCCTCACCGAGCGGGCGGTGGACGACTTCTCCACCAGCCTGAGCAACCTGTTCGTCGGGTGGATCCTGGCGGGCCTGGCCGGGGTGCTGCTGGGCGTGCTCGTCGGCCGGTCGGCGGTGCTGAACGAGCTGCTCGACCCGGTCATGCAGTTCGCGCGGGCGATCCCGCCCGCCACCCTGCTGCCGTTCTTCATCATGGTGTTCCAGCTCGGCGCCACCATGCAGATCGTCACGATCGCGTTCGGCGTGGTCTGGCCGGTGCTGCTGAACACCACCGACGGCGTCCGCTCGGTGGAGCGGCTGTACCTGGAGACCGCGCGGGTCTTCAACGTCTCCGCCACCCGCCGGATGACGACGATCATCCTGCCCGCGGCGGCCCCGAAGATCTTCGCGGGGCTGCGGGTCAGCCTGTCGTTCGCGCTGATCCTGATGGTGCTGGCCGAGCTGACCGGCAGCACCGCCGGGCTCGGCGCGCGGATCATCAACGCCCAGCGCGACTTCGAGATGACCCAGCTGTGGGCGGGCATCGTGATGCTGGGCGTGCTGGGCTGCCTGTTCAACGGGCTGTTCGCGCTCCTGGAGAAGCGGCTGCTCGCCTGGCACTCGGGCATCCGGCGGCTGACCACCTGACCCGGCGGGGCGACGGCGCCGGCCGCCGCCCCGCCCGTTCCCGAACGCTTTGGAGAGATGTGACATGCGCGTCCTCATCGCCGGAGCGGGCATCGGCGGGTTGACCACCGCGCTGAGCCTGCACGCCGCCGGCATCGAGGCGGCCGTGGTCGACGCGGCGACCGGGCTGCGGCCGCTCGGCGTCGGCATCAACCTGCTGCCGCACGCCGTCCGCGAGCTCACCGAGCTCGGCCTGGGCGACGCGCTGGCGGCCACCGGCGTCGCGACCGGCGAGATGGTCCACTTCGACCGGCACGGCGGCCGGATCTGGGGCGAGCCGCGCGGCCGGGCCCTCGGCTACGACTGGCCGCAGTACTCGGTGCACCGGGGCGAGCTGCAGATGACCCTGCTGGCGGCGGTGCGGGACCGGCTCGGCGCGGACGCGGTCCGCACCGGCACCGTCTGCGAGGGCTTCGAGCAGGACGGCGCCGCGGTGCGGGTGCGGCTGCGCGACCGGGTGTCGGGCGCCGTCGAGATCGTCACGGCGGACGCGCTGGTCGGCGCGGACGGACTGCACTCGGCGGTCCGCCGCGCCCTGCACCCCGACGAGCCCGCGCCGCTGTGGAACGGCATCCGCATGTGGCGCGGCACCGTCGAGGGCGAGCCGTTCCTGACCGGCCGCACCATGGCGGTGGCGGGCAGCAACACCGCCGCCAAGCTCGTCGTCTACCCGATCGCCGAACGCGGCGACAAGGTCCTGCTCAACTGGGTCGCCGAGGTCAAGCTCGCCGACGGCCGCCCGGTCGGCCCGGCCGACTGGAGCCGCGCCGGACGCCTGGCGGACGTGCTGCCGCACTTCGCCGACTGGCGGTTCGACTGGCTGGACGTCCCGGCCATGCTGGCGGCCACCGACGAGATCCTGGAATACCCGATGGTGGACCGCGACCCGCTGCCGTCCTGGGGCGAGGGCCGGGTGACGCTGCTGGGCGACGCCGCCCACCCGATGTACCCGATCGGCTCCAACGGCGGCTCGCAGGCCGTCATCGACGCCCGCGTCCTGGCCTGGGAGCTCGCGCACGCCGCCGACCCGGCCGCCGGGCTGGCCGCCTACGAGGCCGCGCGCCGCGAGACCGTCAACGCGATCGTGCTGGCGTGCCGCGACATGCCCGCCGACCGCGTCCTGCACACCGTCGGCGAACGCGCCCCCGGCGGCTTCGGGCGCGTCGAGGACGTGCTGACGCCCGAGGAACTGGCCACCATCACCGGCGCCTACCGGCGGACCTCGTTCTCCGACGCGGCGGCCCTCAACGCCCGCCCCTCCCTCACCCCGACCCTCGCCGACCGCTAGCCGTCCGGCGTTACGGTGACTCCCACACGCACGGTCCCCACGGACGGACCCCACGGACGAACCCCCACTGACATCCCCTCGACAGCCCTGGGCACGGTGACACGAATGCTGGAGATCAAGGACCTCACCCACAGTTACGGCGACCACGTCGTGCTGGAGAAGCTGAACCTGGAGGTGGCGCAGGGCGAGCTGGTCAGCATCGTCGGCCCCTCCGGCTGCGGCAAGTCCACCCTGCTGCGCAACATCGCCGGTCTCATCACCCCGACCAGCGGCTCGGTCGTCCTCAACGGCACGCCCATCCAGGGCGTCCCCGACGACCTGGCGGTGGTGTTCCAGGACTACAGCCGGTCGCTGCTGCCGTGGCTGACCGTCCGCGACAACGTGGCGCTGCCGCTGCGCCGCAAGGGCGGCTCCAAGGCCGAGCGCCGCGCCCAGGCCGAGAAGGCGCTGGAGTCGGTCGGGCTGGCCGACGCCGGCAAGAAGTACCCCTGGCAGCTGTCGGGCGGCATGCAGCAGCGCGTGTCGATCGCCCGCGCGCTGGCCTACCGGCCGTCGCTGCTGCTGATGGACGAGCCGTTCGGCTCGGTGGACGCCCAGACCCGCGAGGACCTGGAGGACCTGGTCCTGAAGGTGCACCGGGAGGAGGGCATGACGATCCTGCTGGTCACCCACGACATCGACGAGAGCGTCTACGTCGGCGACCGGGTCGTGGTGCTGGGCCGCAACCCCGGTCGCGTCCGCGCCGAGCTGCCGGTGGAGCTGCCCGCCGACCGCGACCAGATCGGCACCCGCGCCGACGCCGAGTTCGTGCGGCTGCGGGCCGAGGTGGGCAAGCTGGTGCGCGGCGCGGCCGCCGCCGACCCCATGCCCGGCGAGCACGAGCCCGTCGCTGGTACCGCCAAGGACGAGAAGCCCAAGGGCGCCGGCAAGACCAAGCGAGTCAAGAAGGTCAAGAAGGCCGACGAGGCCAAGGCGGACGAGGCCAAGGACGCACCCGAAACCGAGCCCGAGCACGGGCCCGTGGCGGAGGGTGAGAACGGCGATACGGTCGGGGACGAGGCCGAGGAGGCTGTCAAGAAGACGGTCAAGGACGGCGGCGAGAAGGCCGCCGAGGCCGGGACCAGCGACGACGCCGAGGGTGGGACCGCGCGCGGGAACGGGGACGAGAGCGCGGAGCAGACGCCGGAGAAGGCCGAGGACAAGCCCGCGGACGGGGCCGAGGGTGAAGCCGAGGGCGACGCCGCGGACAAGGCCGAGGAGGCCCCGAAGGACGCCAAGGCGGCCAAGGGCGACAAGCCGACGGGCGTGATGTCAGCGGCCAAAGTCAAGAAGTGAATTTGAAAATGTGATCATCTCGTCATCACGGGCCCGCTGACGCCCGCCCCCGCTGCGCTACAGTCCCGGTGATCTTTTCCTGACAGCTTGACCCCTTCTTCCCCCCAAGGAGCGTCAATGCCTTTCAGTTTCACCCCGACCCGGCGCGCCGCACTGGGCGTCCTCCTCGCCGCCGCGCTGCCGCTCAGCGCCTGCGGCGGCGGCGAGGAGAAGCCGAAGAACGGCCTGGAGAAGTCCGAGGTCACGGTGGGCGTCATGCCCATCACCGAGGGCGCCGCGATCCAGATCGCCCAGTCCAAGGGCTTCTTCAAGGCCGAGGGCCTGACCGTGAAGATGCGCCGGATCACCGGCGCGGCCGAGGCGCTGCCGATGCTCAAGGGCGGAGGCCTCGACATCGCCCACGCCGGGCACGTGGGCGTCATCCAGGCCCATGTCCAGGGCGGCTACAAGCTGCGCATCCTGGCCGAGGCCTCGGCCATGACCAAGAACCTCACCTGCATCCTGGTGCCCAAGGACTCCGACATCCGCTCGCCGAAGGACCTGGCGGGCAAGAGGATCGGCACCAACGCCCGGGGCAACCAGACGAGCCTGCTGGTCCGCGCCGCGCTGGCCCCCTACCAGGTGAAGGTCGACGAGCAGAAGAACGTCATCGAGGCGCCCTTCCCCGCCCAGGAGCAGCTTCTGAAGACCGACAAGGTCGACGCGGTCGTGGTGCCCGAGCCGTTCGTCACCCAGATCCAGCAGGCCACCGGCGCGCGCATCCTGACCGACTTCTCCACCGGCCCGACGACCGACTTCCCGATCACGGGCTTCTCCTCGACCGAGCAGTTCGCCACCCAGAACCCCAAGACCGTCGCGGCGTTCCAGCGGGCGCTGGTCAAGGCGCAGAACCTGGCCGCCGACCGGGCGGTGCTCAAGCAGGAGATCCCCAAGTTCACCCAGCTCAGCCCGCAGATCATCGACACGATCAGCATGAACGCCTTCCCCACCTCCACCCGCGCCCAGCGGATCCAGAAGGTGGCCGACGTCATGAAGCAGTTCGAGTACCTCAAAGAGCCGTTCGACGTGAAGTCGATCGTCGTCGAGAACTGATCGGGGACCGATGGCTCTCACGCGTACCGCCCGGCTCGCCCTCGGCGCGGCCGGAACGGTGGGCGCGGTCGTCGCGGCCGAGCTGGTCACCCGCCTGATCGGCGATCCGTCGCAGGTGCCGCCCGCCACCACCGTGCTGTGGCGGGCGGCCGTGCTGGCCGCCGACGGCGGATACCTGACGCAGGTCGCCGACACGCTGAAGGCGTGGTTCGGCGGCCTGCTGCTGGCCACGCTCGGCGCGGTCGCGCTGGGCCTGGTGCTCAACGCGACGCCGTGGCTGAACGACGCCGCCCGCCTGGTGGTGGAGCTGCTGCGCCCGATCCCCTCGCTGGCGCTGATCCCGCTGGCCATCGTGGTGTTCGGGATGCCCAGCCAGAGCAAGACGGCGCTGGTGTGCTACGCCGCGACCTGGCCCATCCTGATCAACACGCTGTACGCGCTGCGGGACGTGGACCCGGTCGCCAAGGACACGCTGCGCAGCTTCGGGTTCGGCCCGGTGTCGGTGCTGGCGCGGGTGTCGCTGCCCAGCGCCGCGCCGTTCGTGGCGACCGGCGTGCGGATCTCCGCGTCGGTCGGGCTGGTCGTGGTGGTCAGCACCGAGCTGGTCGCCGGGGCCGGGGAGGGCGTCGGCGGCTACCTGATGGACGCCCAGTCCGGCGGTGGCCGGCCCGACCTGATGCTGGCCGGGGCCGCGTGGGCCGGGCTGCTCGGGGCGCTGGTGAACGCCGCGCTGGTGGCGGCGGAGCGGCGGGCGTTCCGCTGGCACGCCGCCCAGACCGGGGAGGCGACGCCGTGACGGTGCTGCGCAGGACCTGGCTGGCGGTGCTGCTGGTCCTGGTGTGGGAGGCGGCCTCCCGCGCCGCCGCCGACGAGTTCTTCCCGCCGCCCTCCCGCATCGTGGCGGCGCTGCACCGCATCTGGCTGACCGGCCCGGCCGACCGGCTGTTCCTCACCGACAAGGCCCTGGAAGACTTCGGCCCGAGCCTGCGGAACCTGTTCCTCGGCTGGGGGCTGGCCACCGTGCTCGGGGTGGTGCTGGGCGTGCTGCTGGGCCGTTCCGAACGCGTCCACGCGGCGCTGGACCCGGTGCTGCAGTTCGGCCGCTCGGTGCCGCCGCCGACGCTGATCCCGTTCCTGCTGGCGGTGCTGGACCTGGGCATGCAGCTGCAGGTCACCATCATCGTGTTCGGCGTGCTGTGGCCGGTGCTGCTCAACACCGCCGACGGGGTGCGGAGCGTGGACCGGCTCCAGCTCGACACCGCCCGCGTGTTCGGCATCACCGGCGCGACCCGGCTGGTCCGGATCGTGCTGCCCGCCGCCGCCCCCAAGATCTTCGCGGGGCTGCGGATCGGGCTGGCCTTCGGGCTGATCCTGGTGGTGGTCTCCGAGCTGGTCGGCGCGACCACCGGGATCGGCGCGCACCTGACCAACGCCCAGCGGAGCTACCAGATGTCCGAGATGTGGGCCGGGATCGTGCTGCTGGGCGTGCTGGGCTGCCTGTTCAACCTGCTGTTCCACCTGGTGGAGCGGCGGACGCTGGCCTGGCACCACGCCGCGCGCGGCTGAGCCGGCGCGACCCGCACGACCGACCGTGGAGGAGTGAGCATGCGCGTTCTGATCGCGGGCGCCGGGATCGGCGGCCTCACCGCGGCGCTGTCGCTGCGCGCCGCCGGGCTCGACGCCCGGATCGTGGACTCGGCGCGGGAGCTGCGGCCGCTCGGCGTCGGCATCAACCTGCTGCCGCACGCCGTCCGCGAGCTCACCGAACTCGGCCTGGGCGACGCCCTGGCCGCCACCGGCCTGCCGGCCGAGGAGCTGGTGCACTTCGACCGGCACGGCAACCGGGTGTGGGGCCAGGCGCGCGGGCGGCGCCTCGGCCACCGCCACCCGCAGTACTTCGTCCACCGCGGCGAGCTGCAGATGGTGCTGCTGGCGGCGGTGCGGGAGCGGCTCGGCGCGGACGCGGTCCGCACCGGCACGGCGGTGACGGGGTTCGAGGACACCGGGACCGGCGTCCGCGTCCGGCTGCGCGACCAGGCCACCGGCGCCGAACGCGAGGAGACCGCCGACGTGCTGGTGGGCGCGGACGGGCTGCACTCGGCGGTGCGGCGCGCCCTGCACCCCGGCGAGGGCGGGCCGCTGTGGAACGGGGTGCGGCTGTGGCGCGGCGTCACCGAGGCCGACCCGTTCCTGACCGGCCGCACCATGGCGGTCCTCGGCACCCGGTTCCGGGCCAAGTTCATCTGCTACCCGGTGTCGCGGGAGGCCGACGGGCGGGGCCGCGCGCTGGTGAACTGGCTGGGCGAGGTGCAGGAGCCGACCACCGAGCTGACCGAGATCGCCGACTGGGACCGCACCGGGCGGCTGGCCGACGTGCTGCCGTACTTCGCCGACTGGAAGGTGCCGTGGCTGGACGTGCCGGGGCTGATTCGCGGCGCGGACCGGATCCTGGAGTACCCGATGGTGGACCGCGACCCGCTGCCGTTCTGGAGCCGGGGCCGGGTGACGCTGCTGGGCGACGCCGCCCACCCGATGTACCCGCTGGGGTCCAACGGCGGCTCGCAGGCCGTCGTGGACGCCCGCGTGCTGGCCTGGGAGCTGGCGCGCGCCGACGGCCCGGTGGAGGGGCTGGCGGCCTACGACGCGGCCCGCCGGGAGGAGGTGAACGCGATCGTGCTGGCCAACCGGACCAACCCCGGCGACGCGATCCTCGACGCGGTCGCCGAGCGCGCCCCGGACGGCTTCGACCGGATCGAGGACGTGCTGACGCCGGAGGAGCTGGTCCCGCTGGAGGGCGGCTACCGGCAGATCACCCACACCGACGCGGTCGACGGGGACTCGCCCTGGACGGTGCGGCCGGACGGGGTCACCTCCGGCGTCTGAGCCGGGCCCGGCGGCGGTCCGGCGGGGCGTCGCGCCACCGGTAGCGGTCGCCGGACCAGGCCGCCGCCTGCTCGGCGACGTCGAGCGGCGCGGCGTGCAGGACGCGGCGGGAGACGTCGAACTCCTCGAACAGGCCGGTGTCCAGCAGCGCGTCGCCGAGGGCCCCGTCCAGCGCCGTGAGCGCGGCCAGCGGGCTCGCGCCCTCCAGCACGGCGCGGACCAGCACGGTGTTGCCGGGCCCCTCGGCGACGTCCGGGGAGTCGGTCACGCGCCGCCGGGACAGCGCGTCGGCCAGCGCGGCGCGGGCGTCGTCGCGCTCGTCGCGCTGGCCTCCCGCGTAACGGATCTCGATGAGCCCGGCGTACACCACCATGACGGCATTGTGCGCCCCTACTTGGCGTCCGCGTAGGCGTCGACGACCGCGATCTCCATGGGGAACACGACCGGGGTCCGCCTGAACAGCAGCCGTCCCGCCTCCTCGGCGGCGGCGCGGATCTCCCCGGCGACGCGGTCGGCCAGCCCGGCGGGGGTGTGCACGAGGACCTCGTCGTGCTGGAAGAACACCAGGTGCGGGAGGCCGAGCGCGCGCAGCCGCAGCCGCAGGGTCGCCAGCAGCACCAGCGCCCAGTCGGCGGCGGTGGCCTGGACGACGAAGTTGCGGGTGAAGCGGCCCCGGCCGCGCAGCGCCGACGCCGACCGCTCGTCGCCGGTCGCGGTCAGCGCCCGCCAGTCCGCCGAGGGCGGCGGGCAGGTGCGGCCGAGCCGGGAGCGGACGAGCTGGCCGCGCTCCCCCGCCCGCGCCGCCGCCTCCACGTACCCGAACGCGTCGGGGAAGCGCCTCTTCAGCACCGCCAGGAGCTGCACCGCCTCCCCGGTGCCGCCGCCGTACATCGCCGACAGCAGCGCGAGCTTGGCCTTCTCCCGGGCGGTCAGCCCCCCGCCGTCCGGGAACGCGTCCGACAGCGCCGCGTACAGGTCGCCCTGCGCGGCGGCGTCGGCGAACGCCCGGTCCCCCGCCAGCGCCGCCAGCACCCGCGGCTCCAGCTGGGCGGCGTCCGCGACGACCAGGGACCATCCCGGATCGGCGACGACGGCCCGGCGCAGCACGCGCGGGATCTGCAGCGCGCCGCCGCCGTTGGTGGCCCACCGCCCCGACACCACGCCGTCGACCACGTACTCGGGCCGGAACCGCCCGTCGCGCACCCACGTGTCCAGCCACGTCCATCCGTGCGCCGTGTACAGCCGCGCCAGCTCCTTGTACTCCAGCAGCAGCGGAACCGCCGGATGGTCGACCCGCCTGAGCACGTGCGCCCGCGTGGAGGCGACCGGCAGCCCGGCGGCGGCGAACGCCTTCACGATCTGCGCCGGGGAGTCGGGGTTGACCGGGGTCCGCCCGCCGAACGCGGCGTTGATCCGGTCGGCGAGCTCCTGGAGCCGGCGGGGCCGCAGCCCGCCGCCCGGCCGGGGGCCGAGCATCTCGGTCAGCAGCGCGTCGTGCCGCTCGGCCGACCACGGCAGCCCGTCGTGGCCCATCTCGGCCGCGACCAGCGCGCCCGCCGACTCGGCCGCCGCCAGGAGCGTGAACCCCTCGATCCCGGCGACGCGCCGCAGCTGCTCGGCGTACACGCCCGCGACCTTCGCGATGTCGTCGCCCGCCGGGGTCTCCTCGCCGGGCGGGCCGCCGTCGAGCAGCGCGTCGTCGAACAGCGACGCCTGCGGCGGCGCCTCCTCCGGCCGCCGGTCCTCGGGCACGGGCTCGCCCCGCATCCGCGCCCAGGCCGCCGCGACCGACCGGGGCTCCCCGTACCGGCCCGCGTGCCCCGACAGCAGGCTCTCGACGAGCTCCAGGTCGTGGCAGCGCGCCACCCGGACCCCGGCGCGCAGCAGCGCCGGGTACGCCCGCGCGGTCGAGGCCCACACCCAGCGCGGCGCGTCGGTACGTTCCCGCGCGGCGACCGCGGCCACCAGGTCGGCGACGGTCTCGGGCTCCCCCGCGGGCGCGCCGTCCTCGGCGAGGGCCTGGAGCGTGCCCCCGCCGCCGGCTCCGACGGCCACCGCGATCCTCACCGGATCATTCTCGCGCCCGCCACCGACAGAACGGAAAAACCCCTCCGCGCCCGGGGGAGGGCGCGAAGGGGCGGCGCGGTCAGGGGAGGGGACGCGTGGGAAGGGGACGCGTCAGGCGGCGAGCGGGACCTGCTGGCCGGCCTGGGCGCCCTGGTAGCGGTCGACGACCTTGTTCAGCTCGATCTGGTAGTACAGGACGCCGAAGCCGAAGATGCCCAGCAGGAAGCCGAGCGCGGCGTTGCAGCTGCCCGGCAGGCCCGCGGCGCGCTGCGCCTGGGAGATCCGCCCGGCCAGCTTCACCCACATCACCAGCGGCCAGATGCCGAGCGTGATGAACCCGAACAGCAGCGACAGCAGCGCGTTGACCGCGGAGTTGCCGATGCGGCGGTCGTAGCCGTGCAGTTCCTCGTGCACCTTGTAGAACCAGACCAGGCCGTAGATCCCGAGCGTGATCATCGGGAGGCCGAGCCAGGCGCCCAGGGGGTTGCGGCGCTTCATCTGGTAGCCGGCGCCGACCGGCTGGGGAGCGTGCTGGGGCGCGTGCTGCGGCAGCGGGGCCTGGGCGTGTCCGGCCTGGGCGTGCTGCTGCTGGTAGGGCTGTCCCTGGCCTTGCTGGGGGTAACTCATGGCGGACGAATCTACGGGAGGAACATCCGCCAAACCGGCCGATCCCCCTTCTTGTTACCCAACTGTCAGGTTCACGGCCGATCAGGTGTCGCCGGACGGGCTCCGCAAGGGGATCGTCACCTCGTCCTCGCACGGCGGATCGGTCTCCTGGTCGCCGCAGCCGGTGACGGCGAAGCAGCGGATCCGCAGCTCGGCCCCGGTGACGTCGATCCGCAGGAAGCTCTTGAAGAACGGCGGCCGGTCCCAGTCGGCCAGCTCCGACCGGAACCGCTGCGGCAGCCGCTTCACCGGCAGCCGCAGCCTGCGCCGCCCTCCCCCGGCGCGCGGCACGCCCAGCAGGGCGGCGACCAGCAGCGCCCGCCGCGACGGCCGCGGGGCCTCCCCGTCCCCGTAGGACCGCGCCGGGGTGATCCCGAGGCGGTGCCGGACGGCGGCGGTCGCCTCCCGCGGCGTCAGCTCGAACAGCCCCGGCAGCCGCAGCACCCGCCCGTACAGCCTGCTGTAGCGCGACAGCGAGTCCCCGCGCAGCGGGTAGCAGCGGAACGCGTCCTCGTCCACCAGCCGCGTCCTGGGGATCGTGTGGGTGGCGTGCATGAAGGCGCCGCCCCCGCCCGCGACCACGTACTGGATGACGCGGTCCCCGACCCGGACCGGGTAGCGCTGGTAGTTGTGGATGTCGCCGCCGATCGCCGCGACGTAGTGGTGCGCCGGGTCCGCCACGATCTCGTCGACGGTCCCGCCGCCCTCGATCGGGCACGGCCTCACCCGGTCGTCCACCCGCAGCGGCTTGCCGGTGATCAGCAGTTTCGGCTTGGGCCCGGCCGACACCCCGCGCAGCCAGCGGCCCTGGTCGGCGTCGATGGTCCCGGTGATGCCGGTGTCGATGCCCACGATCCGCAGCGACGGGGTGTCGATCGTCCAGTACGGTCCGGGCTGCGTCGCCCGCTGCGCGGGCGCGCCCCGGTGCTCGCGCCGCGCCCGCGCCAGCTCGGCCTCGTCGACCGCGCCGGGCCGCCGCCACAGCAGCCTCGGCACCAGCCCCAGCGGCCCCTGCCACCGGTCGGGCAGGCAGTCGGCCGTCAGGTCGCAGAACACGTGCAGGAAGCCGCGCAGCCCGTCGTACCAGTCGTGGTTGCCGGGCACCGCGTAGATCGGCCCCGGGTAGTCGCGGTAGGGCCGGAAGAACTTCTCCGGGTAGTCGGCGGCGTCGCCGGCCGGGTAGATGACGTCGCTGGCGATCACCATGAAGTCGGTGTCGGCGCCGGCGTTCAGCAGCGGCGGCACCACCGCGTACTGCGACCGGTCGCCCTCGCCGGTGTCGCCCGTCAGCAGGAACGAGAACTCCGCCGCCTGCCGGTGCATCGTGAACCCGGCGGGGGTGCCGCGCTCGGTGAGGGCCGCCACGCAGCGGCGGCGGATGGCGTTGGAGGGGTCGCCGAACAGGTGCGCGACCACGTCGTTGCGCGACCGCCACAGCACCAGCGGGCGGCGCCAGGAGAACGCCGGCACCCGTTCGGGCAGCAGGTCCTCGAAGCTCCCCGGCGTCCGGCAGCTCCATCCCGCTCCCGCCTCCGACTGCCGCGAGTTGCCCGAGGCGGGGGACGCGGAACGGTCTCCGGACACAGAAAACCTCCGGGGGGTAGGGGGTGGTCTCACCCTTCCCCGGAGGTGATCTGCGCGTCAAGCCGTTCGGCGCGCCCCCGCGCGAAACGGGTTCGCGGTCAGTGCGCGCCGGTCCCGGTGAGCGCCCGGACCTCCAGCTCGGCGAACTTGTCGTCGGTCCTCTCCTTGGACAGGACCGTGCCGAGGTAGGCGCACAGGAACCCGACCGGGATGGAGATCAGACCGGGGTTCTGCAACGGGATCATCGCGACGACCGTGTCGCTGAACAGCGCGGTCGGGTTGCCCGCGGGCAGGGTGGAGGACTTGCCGCCCCAGCAGATCGGGCTGAGCAGCACCACGCCGAGCGCCGAGATCAGGCCGCCGTAGATGCCCGCGACCGCGCCGACGGTGTTGAACCGCTTCCAGAACAGCGAGAACAGCAGCGTCGGCAGGTTCGCCGAGGCGGCGATCGCGAAGGCCAGGGCCACCAGGAACGCCACGTTCATCCCGCGCGCGAAGATCGACAGCACGATCGCCACCGCGCCGATCACCAGCGCGGCGATCTTCGCCATCTTCACCTCGTCGCGCTCGGTGGCGTTCCCGCGGCGCAGCACGTTGGCGAAGATGTCGTGGGAGAACGAGGAGGACGAGGCGAGGGTGAGCCCGGCGACCACGGCCAGGATCGTCGCGAACGCCACCGCCGCGATGATCGCCAGGAACACCGCGCCTCCGGTGGAGCCCGCGCCGCCGCCGAGGGTCTCGGCCAGCTGTGGCGCCGCGGTGTTGCCGCCCTTGTCCTGCGCGGCGATCGCCTTGCCGCCGACCAGCGCCGCCGCGCCGAACCCGATCACCAGGGTCATCAGGTAGAACGCGCCGATGATGCCGATCGCCCAGTTCACCGAGGTGCGCGCGGCGCGCGAGTTCGGCACGGTGTAGAAGCGGATCAGGATGTGCGGCAGGCCGGCGGTGCCCAGCACCAGCGCCAGGCCGAGCGACAGCAGGTCCAGCTTGGACCACATGTCGGTGGCGCCGTACCGCAGGCCCGGCTGCAGGAACGCGTCGCCCTTGCCGCTCTTGGCGGCGGCGTCGCCCAGCAGGCTCGACAGGTTGAAGCCGTACTTGGACAGCACCCAGACCGTCATGACGAACGCGCCGGTCATCAGCAGCACGGCCTTGACGATCTGGACCCAGGTGGTGCCCTTCATGCCGCCGACGGTGACATAGAAGATCATCAGGGCGCCGACGATGACGATGGTCCAGATCTTGGTGGCCTCGCTCTGCGAGCCGAGCAGCAGGGTCACCAGCGAGCCCGCGCCGACCATCTGCGCCAGCAGGTAGAAGATCGACACGACGATGGTCGAGATGCCGGCCGCCGCGCGGACCGGGCGCTGCCGCATCCGGAACGCCAGCACGTCGGCCATGGTGAACCGGCCGGAGTTGCGCAGCAGCTCGGCGATCAGCAGCAGCGCCACCAGCCACGCGACCAGGAACCCGATCGAGTAGAGGAACCCGTCGTAGCCCGACAGCGCGAACATGCCCGCGATGCCGAGGAACGAGGCGGCCGACATGTAGTCACCGCCGATCGCCAGGCCGTTCTGCATGGCCGAGAACGACCGGCCGCCCGCGTAGTAGTCGGCGGCGGTGCGGGTCTGCCGGCTCGCCCACACGGTGATGTAGAGGGTGACCGCCACGAAGAGGGCGAACAGCACGAGGGAGAACGTGCGGTGCTCGTTCTCGGCCGCCGCCAGCACCGGCGCGGCCAGCGTCTGGCGGATCATCGCTCGTCCTTCCTGGGGCCCTGGTCCTCGGGACCGTTCTCGGGGGTGGTCTCCGGGCCGTTCTCGACGGCGGCCTGGTCGGCGCGGGCGGCGACACCGGAGGTGTCGACGGACGCGGCCAGGGGTTCCAGCTTCCGGCGGGCGTACCGCTCGTACAGCACCGCGATGGCGAACGTCGAGACGAACTGCAGCAGACCGAACACCAGGGCGACGTTGACCTCGCCGACCACCTTGGTGCCCATGAACCCGCGCGCGTACGCCGACAGCACCACGTACAGCAGGTACCAGACGAGGAACGCGACCGTCATGGGGAAGACGAAGCGGCGGAACGCCGCGCGGAGCCGTTGGAACTCCACGCTCTGCTCGATCCGCAGATACGCGCCGTTGTCGTCGCCGCCGCCACCTGCGGGTCCGGGTCCGGATGCCTTTGTTGTCACATGCACCTCCGGCAAATGATCACACCCCCGAATGGTCTCTGTCCGTGAACGGCGGCCACGATGCCCCACGGAAGTGGCCGGTGAAGGCCATTTGACCAAAAGCTTGGTTGGGGTGGAGAGGGGGGAGATCCAGTCGATGCGGTGCCGATGCCGGAACGAGATCTACGCCACAATTCGCACCGGTACCGGACGCTCACGCTCCGTCCGGGGGCGGGCGGCCGCGCCCGGACGGCGCCGGTCAGCGCACACCGAACGTCGTCCGGTCGCCGGTCGGCACGATCTCGCGGCCGAGCGGTGTCAGCGACACCGGGATGAGCTTGAAGTTGGCGATCCCGAGCGGGATCCCGATGATCGTCACGCACAGCGCGAGCCCGGTGAGCAGGTGGCCGATCGCCAGCCAGATCCCGGCCACCAGGAACCAGATCACGTTGCCGACCGCCGACCCCGTCCCGGCGTCCGGGCGGCGCGCGATGGTGTTGCCGAACGGCCAGAGCGCGAACAGCGCGATCCGGAACGAGGCGATGCCGAACGGGATCGTGATGATCAGGACGCAGCAGACGATCCCGGCGATCCCGTAGCCGATGGCCAGCCAGAGACCGGACAGGACCAGCCAGACGACGTTCAGCAGGGTGCGCACGGGGCCTTACCCTACGGCCGCGGGCGGCCCGGGACCAGACTTGGTGGCGGGGCGTGTTCCCGGCGCGCGGGGCGGACAGCACGAGGGCCCGGCCGCTCTGGAGCGTCCGGGCCCGGTGGCTGGTCATCTCAGGTCACGCTGCGCACCGGAACGGGTCGGAACCGGGCGGCCGCGACCGCGCGGGTCGGGGGACCGTCCGCGGCGCCCCCGACGAGCGTGGTGGACGCCGGCGCCACCCCCGTAGACACCGGCGCCACCACGGCAAGGGTGCCTGCGGTCATCATGAGTCCCCCCAGAACGGCGAGCTGTCGCCTTCCCATGATGCCTCCACAGACGACCCTGTAGATCCCTCAATCGGGACTAAACACGACGCTATCGGCCTGCCTGTAATGCCTTCGTAAACCAACCCAAATGGAGTGATCAAAAGTCGGACGGGTACGCCGGGGTCCGGTAACGCCCCCTCCGGGTCCCCCGCCTAGGGGGCGAGGACCCGCAGCGCCCCCGGCATGACGCGGGCGGTCACCGGCAGCGTTCCGGGCAGCTCGCCGTCGGCCCCGTAGGGCAGGACGCGGCCCGCCATCGCCGGGGTGTCGGCCAGCTCGATGCGGACCTCCCGGCCGCGCAGCACCTCCACCTGCGGGCGGCGCACGTGCGACCCGTCCGACAGCTCCCGCATGACGCTGAAGAACAGCGGCCTCGGCCCGTGCCGCACGATCACGACGTCGAGCAGCCCGTCGTCCACGCTCGCGCCGGGCGCGATGTGCCGCCCGAAACCGTAGAAGCCGGAGTTGGCGGCGACGACCGTGTAGCCCTGCCGCCGGTACCCGGTCCCGTCGACGGTCACGACGTAGTCGGCGGGCCTCCAGGACAGCACGGCGCGCAGCGCGCCCACGTAGTAGGAGGCCGAGCCGCGCAGCAGCCGCGTCCGGTTGGCGTTGTCGTTGGCGACGGCGTCCACGCCCGCGTAGACGCTGCCGAGGACGGGGGTGCCGTCGGCGTCGATGGCGTCCACGGCGCGGGGCTCGCCCTCCAGCAGCAGCGCGGCGAGCGCGGCCGGGTCGCGCGGGACGCCGAGCTGGCGGGCGAAGTCGTTGCCGCGCCCGGCGGGCACGACGCCGAACACCGCGCCGGTGCCCGCCAGCGCGCCGCCGACGCAGCCGACCATGCCGTCGCCGCCGACGCCCAGCACGACGTGCCCGGCGTCGGCCGCGCCGCGCGCCAGCGCCCTGGCGTGCTCCAGGCCCCGGCTGTACTCCACGACGACCTCGGCCCCGGCCTCGCGCAGCAGCCGGGCCAGCGGGACCAGGGTGGCGGCCGAGGTGGAGCCGCCGGAGGTGGGGTTGACGACCGCCGTGAACGTGCGCACGGGCTACTCCTCGGGGGAAGCGGGGGTGATCAGCACACCGGGGTTGAGGATCCCGGCCGGGTCCAGGCCGTTCTTGACCGCGCGCAGCACGTCCACGCCGAGCGGGCCGATCTCGCGGGCGTACCAGTCGCGGTGGTCGGTGCCGACGCCGTGGTGGTGGCTGATGGTGCCGCCCGCCGCGAGGATCGCGTCGTTGGCGGCGTGCTTGGCCTTCGCCCAGTGCGCGACCGGGTCCTCGCCCTGGGCGGACACGACCGTGAAGTAGAGGGAGGCCCCGGTGGCGTACACGTGCGAAATATGGCACATCACCAGCGGCGGGGTGCCGGCGGCGCCGAGGGTGTCGGTGAGCGCCGCCCGGACGGCCGCGTACAGCCCCGGGACGTCGGCCCAGAACGCGGCGGTCTCCAGGGTCTCGGCGAACGCGCCGACGTCCAGCAGCGCGTCGCGCAGGTAGGGGGCGTTGAAGCGGCCGCGCTCCCACTTCTCCCCCGGCCCGGCGCCGAGGGGCTCGCCGCCCGCGTCGGCGAGGACCGCGCGGACCTTCTCCCGGCGTTCGGCGATCCGGCCCCGGGCGCCCTCGAAGCCGACGACCGCCAGGCAGCCCGAGGCCGCCGACAGTCCCGCGCCGACCGCCGCCGGGTCGGCCAGGCCGATCATCGTCTCGGTCTCGTCGGACAGCCGCAGCACCGCCGGCGGCGGCCCGTCCTGGGCGACCCGGCGCAGCGCCGCCGCGCCGGCCTCGAACGAGGGGAACCGCCAGCCCTCGTAGGCCGACTCCTCCGGCACCGGGTGGATCCGCACGCGGACGGAGGTGATGACGCCGAACGCGCCCTCCGACCCCAGCACGAGCTGGCGCAGGTCCGGCCCGGCGGCCGACCGCGGCGCGCGGCCCAGGTCCAGGGTGCCGCGCGGGGTGGCCACGGTGAGGCCCACCACCATCTCGTCGAAGCGGCCGTACCCGGCCGACGCCTGCCCGCTGGAGCGCGCGGCGGCGAACCCGCCGATGGAGGCCCACTCGAACGACTGCGGGAAGTGGCCGAGGGTGTAGCCGCGCCCGTTCAGCAGCGCCTCGGCCCGCGGGGCGCGCAGCCCCGGCTGGAGGACGGCCGTGCGGGAGACCTCGTCCACCTCGACCAGGGCGTCCAGGCGGCGCAGGTCCAGCGCGACGAACGCCGCGACCCCCCGCGGGGCCAGGCCGCCGACCACCGAGGTGCCGCCGCCGAACGGGACCACGGCGATCCGCCGCTCGGTGCACACCGCCAGGACCGCCAGCACCTCCTCGTGCGAGCCGGGCAGCACCACGGCGTCGGGGGCGTCGGAGGTCTCGCCCGCGCGGATGCGCAGCAGGTCGGGGGTGGACTTGCCGCGGGTGTGCCGCACGCGGGCCTCGGCGTCGGTGCGCACGCGCTCCCCGCCCGCCGCGTCCCCCACCGCGTCGCGCAGCGCGGCCAGGTCGGCCTCGGACAGCCGGGGGTCGGCGAGGGTGATCTCGTGCAGCCCGGCGGGCCGCGCGTCGGCGGGCCGGACGCCCAGCAGGTCGCGCAGCAGCCCGGTCACCGGCTCGGGCAGCGGGGTCGCCTTGGCCGGATCTCCCCAGCCGCTCCAGAGCATGTCCCGCGTCTCCACACCGTCTCCCTCTGTCGTCACCCGGAACGTGTGGCTTACACTGTGACATATGACGTCGAATCGTCACAACAGGACCGATGACGACAGCGTGCTGGACGCCGCCCGCGACTGCGTGCTGGCCGTCGGGGTGCGCCGGACCACGCTGACCGACATCGCCCGCCGCGCGGGCGTGTCCCGGATGACGCTGTACCGGCGCTGGCCGGACGTGCGCACGATCGTCGGCGATCTGATGACCCGGGAGTGGACGGCGCTGGCGACCGCCGCGCAGCCGCCCGACGACGGCCGCCCCACCCGGGAACGCCTGGTGGAGGGCCTGGTCGCCGGGGTGCGGGCCTTCCGCGACCACCCGCTGCTGCGCAAGATCGTCGAGGTGGACCCCGAGCTGCTGCTCCCCTACGTGCTGGACCGGCGCGGCGCGAGCCAGGAGGCGTTCCTGGCGATCCTGGAGGCGGCGGTGCGCGCCGGGCACGCCGACGGCTCGGTCCGCCCCGACCACCCGGTGCGGCAGGCCCGCGCGGTGCTGCTGGTCATCCAGTCGTTCGCGCTGTCGGTCCCGACGATGACCGAGCCCGCCGACCCCGGGCTGTCCCCCGACGCGTTCGACGCCGAACTCCGCCACACCCTGGAGAGGACCCTCGCCCCATGATCTCGCCCGCCCGTTCCTCGCTGAACGCCGAGCGCCGCGCCCGCGAGCTGGACGCCCTTCCCGACGAGGTGGTGGACGTGCTGGTGGTCGGGCTGGGCGCCACCGGCGCGGGGGTCGCGCTGGACGCCGCCGCGCGGGGGCTGTCGGTGGCCGCGATCGACGCGCACGACCTGGCGTTCGGCACCTCCCGCTGGAGCTCCAAGCTGATCCACGGCGGGCTGCGCTACCTGGCGTCCGGGCAGGTGGACGTCGCCCACGAGAGCGCCGTCGAACGCGGGGTCCTCATGGCCCGCACCGCCCCGCACCTGGTGCGCGCGACGCCGTTCGTCCTGCCGCTGACGCCGATGGTGTCGCGCGGGCAGGCGGCGCTGACGTTCGCGGGGCTGCGGGCGGGCGACGCGCTGCGGGCCGCGGCCCGCACGCCGCGGGCGCTGCTGCCCGGCCCGCGCCGCCTGTCGGCGGTGGAGACCCTGCGGGCGGCCCCGGCGCTGCGCCCGCACGGCCTGCGCGGCGGGCTGCTGTCCTGGGACGGGCAGCTCGCCGACGACGCCCGCCTGGTCACCGCGGTCGCCCGCACCGCCGCCGCGCACGGCGCGCGGATCCTCACCCGCGTCCGGGCGCTGACCCTGGACGGCGACGGCGCCCAGGTCCGCGACGAGCTGACCGGCCGGGAGTTCGCCGTCCGCGCCCGCGCCGTGGTCAACGCCGCCGGCGTCTGGGCGGGCGGCCTGGTGGACGGGGTGACGCTGCGGCCCTCGCGCGGCACCCACCTGGTGGTGCGCGCCGAGACGCTGCGCGGCCTCACCACCGGGATGCACGTGCCGGTCCCCGGCTCGACCAGCCGTTTCCTGCTGGTGGTGCCGCAGGGCGACGGGCGCGTCTACATCGGCCTGACCGACGAGCCCGCCGACGGGCCGATCCCCGACGTCCCGGTGCCGACGCCCGCCGAGATCGGGTTCCTGCTGGACGTCCTGGGCTCGGCGCTGGACGCGCCGGTCCGCCGCTCCGACGTGGTCGGCGCGTTCGCGGGGCTGCGCCCGCTGCTGGACGACGCCCGCGGCAGCACCGCCGACATCTCCCGCCGCCACGCGGTGCTGACCGCGCCGAACGGCGTGGTCACGATCGTCGGCGGCAAGCTGACCACCTACCGGCGGATGGCGCAGGACGCGGTGGACCGGGTGGTGGCGGAGCGCTCGCTGAGCGCGGGCCCGTGCCGCACCGCCCGGATCCCGCTGGTGGGCGCGGCCCCGCACGCCGCCCTCGGCGCGCTGGACGCCCCGGCCCGCCTGGTGCGGCGGTACGGCGCCGAGGCCCCGCTGCTGGCGGCGCTGGCCGAGCGGGACCCGTCCCTGCTGGAGCCGGTGGCGCCGGGCCTGCCCGTCCTGCGGGCCGAGCTGGCCTGGGCCGTCCGCCACGAGGGCGCGCTGGACGCCGCCGACCTGCTGGACCGCCGCACCCGGATCGGCCTGGTGGCGGCCGACCGCGCCGCCGCCCTCGCCACCGCCGAAGCGATCGCCGCCGCTCCCGCCCACCGATGAGTTTGGGTGTTTTGTCCTCGGGAACCGATCAGGTCCTCAGGTCAGCGTGCGGAAGATCAAGAGGGGGGGTATGAGGTGTGTCACCACCCGACACGGCACCGAAGTGCATTAGGTTAGCCTGACCTAATTCTCTATCGAGCGACGGGGGAGGATCGTTGGCACGGGTGAGCAGTTGCGACCACTGCCCGGGGAGCCACTCGGGCGAGCGGCCGTGCCTGGCCAGTGCCACCACCAAGGCCCGATCCTGGCTGCTGGTCGAGCACCCCGGCCCCTGGCCGGAGCGCGTCGAGCGGCTCACCGGGCCCGCCCCGATCGCCGAACTCGTCCGGGCCGCGCAGGCGGCGGGCGTGCGCCCGCAGCTCATCCGGCGCACCGGACGGCGTCGCGCCGTGCCGCCCGTGCAGGTGTACGCGGGCTACTCCCACGGCCACGACGTCTGGATGGAGGGACGCGAGTTCACCGACCTCTCCGAGCTGGCCGCCGTCGACCTGGCCGCGCTCGCGGCCGGACGCCGCGGCGTGCTGCCCGGCGGCGTCCCGGCCACCGAGCCGGTGCTGCTGGTCTGCACGCACGGGCGACGCAACGCCTGCTGCGCCCGCACCGGGGCGCCGCTGGCCCGCGGGCTGGCCGAGAGGTTCGGCGGCATGGTATGGGAGACCACCCACGTGGGCGGCGACCGGTACGCCGCCAACCTGGTGGCGCTGCCGCACGGCTTCTACTACGGCGACCTCGGACCCGCCGAGGCGGAGGCCGCCGCGCTGGCCTACCTGCGGGGCGAGGTGGCCCTGGAGCGGCTGCGCGGGCGTGCCGGGCTGCCCGAGGCGGCACAGGCCGCCGAGCACCACGTGCGCGCGTACTCGGGGGCGCTCGGGGTGGACGAGGTGACCGTGGAATCCGTCACGGGAACATCTCCGTACCAAGCGGTCGTTAGCACCCGTGGAAGTCGTTACCGGGTCGTCGTGGAACGCGATGCGGCACCCCACGGTTGTGGCTCCGAGTGCCAAGAGAAGACCGAGACCTACTTTGTTAGGGACCTCACCCTTCTCAACGAGGCAGCCCTCGTGTAACCTCCTGGAGGCCCCATTCGCGGGGCGTCCGCCGCACGACCCCAGTTACGGAGAACCGGACGGGGAACAGAGCGGCAACTCCAGACGTTGGAACTTTCGGCGCGGCTGACGCATGTCCCCGTTAAGCACGCCGAGCGTCCTCGTCCGCAAAATTGCTCAGCAAAACCAACCAAGGTGGGTGTTCCATGGCTCAGGTACGTCGGCAGGCAAACCTCCCTCGTCCCTCGTGGGGCTGGCAGGACGCCGCGGCGTGCCGGGGGGAAGACCTCGTGCTCTTCTTCGGCCCCGACGGCGAGCGTCAGCCCGAGCGTGAGATCCGGGAGCGCAAGGCCAAGCAGATCTGCATGGGCTGTCCCGTGCGCAGCGAGTGCCTTGACTACGCGGTCTCCCGGCCCGAGAAGTACGGTACGTGGGGCGGTCTGAACGAGGACGAGCGCGCCTCCGAGCGTCGTCGCCGGATGCGTCGCGCGAACGCCGCCTAGTCGACCGGGCCCGCCTGTAGGGGTTCGTCACCCGAAGGCTCCCATCGCCTACCCCGGTACGCCACCGAAAACGTTACGGCCCCGCTCTGCGGGGCCGTTTGCGTGCCCGCGGGGAAATGCCGCGGACAGGCTTCGCGAATACCGTAGACGAGCCCGAGGCGGGGGCTAATTCCAAAAAACCGGAGGGGCCATTCCAGCCCCCTCCCAAAGGACTAGTCACCGGTGTGGGCGCGTTTCAGCCAGCCGAGCACGTCGGCGTCCGAAAGCTGCCCGAAGTCGCGGTACCACTGCCCCACCGCGCGGAACGCCGCCGGGGCGGCCGGGACCACGACCTCGTCGGCCTCCCCCGCCATGGCCCGCACGGTGTCCCGCGCGCCCACCGGGACGGCCAGCACGGTGCGGGAGGGCCGGTGCTCGCGCACCGCGCGCAGGGCCGCGCGGGCGGTGCCGCCGGTGGCCAGGCCGTCGTCCACCACGACCACGTCGCGCCCGGCCGGCGCGGGCGGCGGGCGGTCGCCCCGGTAGACCGCGACGCGGCGGGCCAGCTCGGCGCGTTCGGCGGCCACGACCTCGGCCAGGTCGTCCGGGGTGAGGCCGAGCCGCCGCATCAGCTGCGCGTCGAACACCGGCTCGCCGCCCTCGGCGAGCGCGCCCACGCCCAGCTCCGGCTGCGGCGGATAGCCGATCTTGCGGGTGACCAGCACGTCCAGCGCGGCGGCGCGGCCGGGCTCCCCCAGCCGCCGGGCGATCTCGTACGCCACGGGGACGCCGCCCCTGGGCAGCGCCAGCACCACCGGCGCGCGCAGCCGCAGCGGCACCAGCCACCCGGCCAGCACCCGCCCCGCCTCGGCGCGGTCGGCGTAGGGCAGCCGGACGGTCCCCGAGGCCGTCCCGGGCGTCGTTCCGGGGGTGCTCTCTGTGTTGTCGCCGGTCATGTCGCCTCCCCGGCTGATGGGGCCGGTCGACGACTGCCCTACCCAGTCTGGGCCCGATCTCGCCCCGATCAGGCGGGCGAACCCGCCGTCAACCAGCGCAAAGGGTTGTCGTGCAGGATGCCGGTCAGGGTGGCCTCGTCGGCCCCGGCGGCGCGCAGGGCGGGCAGGAAGCGGTCGAACAGGTACCCGTAGCCGTCGCCGCCGTAGCGCCGCAGCCGCGCCATCCGCGCGACGCCGGTGCTGAGCAGGACCCGGTCGGCGTGCCCGGCGTCCAGCAGCTCCATGACGTTGCGGACCAGGGTCTCCAGCGCGGCGGGGTCGTCCCCGGCCAGGCCGACCGCGCCGAACGACACGTACGCGCCCGACTCGGCGATCTTGCGGTGGGCGGCCGGGTCGTCGACCCGGTCCTGCTGGCCGACCGCGATCCGGGCGGGGTCCAGCCCCGCGCCGGTGAGGATCTCCAGCAGGGCCAGCCCGCAGCGGCCGTGCGTGGCCACCGACAGCCCCGAGTAGCGGGCGGCCTGGGCGGCGCCGCGCAGGCAGCGCTCCTCGGCCTCGCCGGGGGCCGCCTCCAGGGTGCCGACCTCGCCGATCACCCCGGGCAGCGAGCTGGTGCCGTCCATGCCGAAGCCGATCTCGGCGAGCAGCCGCTCGGCGATCTGCTCGACGGAGGCGTCGCCGACCGAGGAGGGGTGGAACGGCCCGGCGAACATCCCGGTCCCGGCGACCACCGCGACCCGCGCCCCGGCCGACATCCGCGCCAGCGCGGCGGCGTTGCGGCCCATGCCCGAGCAGGTGAGGTCGACGACCAGGCCGAGGTCGTGGTCGGCGCGCAGCGCCGCCAGCTCGGCGGTGACGGGCTTCTCCTCGTCCAGCCAGCGGCGGGGGTCGGAGTCCAGCAGCCGGGGGTGGGCGGGCCAGCGCAGGTCGAGCCCCAGGTGCTCGTGCGGCAGCACCGCACCGGTGATCGCGGACATCGGGATCGTTCCGGTCACGGTGCGCAGCCGGCCGGTCTCCTCGCCAGGGGTCATAGCAGGCGAGATTACGACATGTTTAGCGTTTTTCTGCCGATTCGGGGGTTTGTTTTTACCCGTCGGCGCGGGGGCGCGGTTCCGGTTCGGCGGCGCGCACGGCGCGGGCGCGGGCGGTCCCGGCGCTCGGCCAGCGACGGTCGATCTCGGCGTTCAGCGCCGCGCCGATCAGCACCGCCAGCGCCGCCACGTACAGCCAGGCCAGCACGGCGATCGGGGCCGACAGCGACCCGTACACCGACACCCCGCTCAGCGAGCCGGTCAGGTACACCCGCAGCGCGACGCTGCCGCCGATCCAGATCAGCAGCGCCACGACCGCCCCCGGCAGCTCGCGCCACCAGGCCGTCCGCACCGGGACGCTCAGGTGGTACATCAGCGCCAGGAACACCACCGCCAGGGTGACCAGCACCGGCCAGTAGAGCATCCGCACCAGCCCGGCGCCCTCCGGCAGCACCCGGTGCACCAGCGCGGGCCCGGCCACCAGCGGCGGCAGCACCACCACCGTCATGACCAGCCCCAGCAGGTAGAGGAAGAACGCGCGCAGCCGGGTGCGGACCACGCCGCGCACGCCCGACAGGCCGTAGGAGATGGTGATGGTGTCGACGTAGACGTTGGTGGCGCGCGACCCGGCCCACAGCGACAGCAGGAACCCGGCCGACACGATGTCGGGCCGCCCGCCCTTGATCACCTCGTCGATCAGCGGGACGACGACCGAGTCCACGGCCGGCGCGGTCAGCACGGTCTGCGCCTGCGCCACCACCCAGGTGCGGATCTCGGTGACGGTGTCGGCCCCGAGCACGCCGCGCAGGTAGCCCATGGTGGCGACCAGCCCCAGCACCAGCGGCGGCAGCGACAGCAGCGCGAAGAACGCCGCCTCGGCCGCCAGCCCGGTGACGCGGTGCCGGAACCCCGACACCGCCGTCTCCCGGGCCAGCTCCCACAGGACGGCCAGGGCGCGCCGCAGGACCGCGCCCAGCCGCGCCGGGTACCGGAGGGCGCGGTGGCGCACCGGGCGGACGGGCCGTCCCCGGCCGCGCCGGTCGGACCCCGCCTCCCCCGCCGCCGGCGCGCCCGGGGCGTCACCGGCCGGGGCGTCCGCCATGCCGTCGGCGCCGGAAACGGTCGTCATCGCGCACCACGGTAGAGCGTTACCCGCCCGGAACATGTCCGATCGCCCATTTCTCCGTCGCGTTCCGCGCGTCGGCCCTCCGATTCACGCACGATCCGTCACCCTTGTCGCGTTCCTCACATCACGGCCCTCACCGGATGGGACGGGCCGGACCGCCGGACGGACCATGATCGTTTCCTCGGGGCGGCATGAACCTCCGGCGATCGGTGACAATGAAGGCATGATCTGCGCGTCCTGCCGGGCCCGCCGCCACGAGGAGTGCCCTGCTCGCACCCGTGGCGGCTCCTGGTGCGACTGCCAGCACCTGTCCGGCTCCGCCGTCCCGGAGGACCGCCGGACGCCCGCCGCGCCGGGGCCCCGCGACGGCGGGGAGCCCGAGCCGGGGGTCAACTGGAAGCGCCAGGGGTGAGCCGGGGATGAGCCATCTCACCCGTCCGCATGCCGGACGCAACTGGACAGCCCACGGAATCGCATGTCAGAGTGCAGGCATGACTGCTGTGGAGGATCCGTTGCTGGTGATGCGCCGGCACGTCGACTTCCTCCGCGTACGCAGCGCGATCTGTCTGTGACGCCCTGACCACGCCCCACCCCCAGGGCGCGTGGCGCATCGGCGTCACCACCGACACACTCCTGCTCAGCGTCGAGCCGGCCGTCCGCGACCGCCGGTGCGTTACGCGTCCCCATGACGAACTGATGAGGACGCGCCGTGCCACCTGCCACCAGACCAGCCGCCGCCAGGCGCAAGCGCGGCGAGGGCCAGTGGGCCCTCGGTTACCGCGAGCCCCTGAACAAGAACGAGGAGAACAAGAAGAACGACGACGGGCTCAACGTCCGCGACCGGATCATCGGGATCTACTCCAAGGCGGGTTTCGACTCGATCGACCCGGCCGACCTGCGCGGCCGGTTCCGCTGGTACGGGCTCTACACCCAGCGCAAGCCCGGCATCGACGGCGGCAAGACCGGTTCGCTGCCCGACGAGGAGCTCGACGACCGCTACTTCATGCTGCGGGTCCGCATCGACGGCGGCCAGCTCTCCGCCGAGCAGACCCGGGTGATCGCCGACATCTCCACCCGGTACGCGCGCGGCACCGCCGACGTGACCGACCGGCAGAACATCCAGTACCACTGGATCCGGATCGAGGACGTCCCGGCGATCTGGGAGGCCCTGGAGTCGGTCGGCCTGTCGACGATGGAGGCGTGCGGCGACACCCCGCGCGTGATCATCGGCTGTCCGCTGGCCGGGATCGCCGCCGACGAGGTGCTCGACGCGACCCCGCAGATCCGCGAGGTCCACGACCGGTACATCGGGTCGCCGGAGTTCTCCAACCTGCCGCGCAAGTTCAAGTCCGCGTTCTCCGGGTGCACCGCGCACTGCACCGTCCACGAGATCAACGACGTGGCGTTCGTCGGCGTGGTCAACGACGCGGGCGAGGTCGGCTACCAGGCGTTCGTCGGCGGCGGGCTGTCCACCAACCCGATGTTCGCCCAGAGCCTCGGGGTGTTCGTCAAGCCCGAGCAGGCGCACGAGGTCTGGAAGGGCATCCTCTCGATCTTCCGGGACTACGGGTACCGGCGGCTGCGGCACCGCGCCCGGATCAAGTTCCTGGTCGCCGACTGGGGCGCGGCGAAGTTCCGGGAGGTGCTGGAGAAGGAGTACCTGGGCTACGCGCTGCCCGACGGCCCCGACCCGGCGCCGCCGCTGCCCCGCCGCGACCACGTGGGGATCCACCCGCAGAAGGACGGCCGCTTCTACGTCGGGTTCGCCCCCCGCGTGGGCCGCGTCAACGGCGAGCTGCTCGGCACGATCGCCGACCTGGCCGAACGGTACGGCTCGGGCCGCATCCGCACCACCGCCGAGCAGAAGCTCGTGATCCTCGACGTGCCCGGGGAGAACACCGAGGCCCTCGCCGCCGCGCTGGCCGAGCACGACCTCCAGGTGCGGCCCTCCACGTTCCGCCGCCAGACGATGGCCTGCACCGGCATCGAGTACTGCAAGCTGGCGATCGTCGAGACCAAGCAGCGCGCCTCGGACCTGATCGACGAGCTGGAGAAGCGGCTGCCCGACTTCGACCAGCCCCTGACGATCAACGTCAACGGCTGCCCCAACGCCTGCGCCCGCATCCAGGTCGCCGACATCGGCCTGAAGGGCCAGCTCGTCGTCGACGAGGACGGCACGCAGGTGGAGGGCTTCCAGATCCACCTGGGCGGGCAGGTCGGCGCCTCGTTCGGCAAGAAGGTCCGCGGCCTGAAGACCACCTCGGCCGGGCTGACCGACTACGTCGAGCGGGTCGTGCGCCGCTACGACGCCCAGCGCCAGGAGGGCGAGACGTTCGCCCAGTGGGTCCAGCGCGCCGACGACACCGACCTGAAGTAGCCCCGGGCGGACAGAAGGATCTTGGAATGAGCGAACGTGCCGCGCCGTTCTACTGCCCGTACTGCGGAGAGGAGCGCCTGGTCCCCCGCGAGGAGGAGGGCGCCTGGTTCTGCCAGGACTGCGTCCGCTCCTTCCGCCTGAAGTTCCTCGGGGTTGGAGCCCCCCAGCCGACGAAGGAGAACCCCCGGTGACCCTGCTGGAGACCGACAGACCGACCCTCGACCTCGAAGACATCGTCGAGTCCGCCGCGATCGCCCTGGAGGGCGCGCCCGCGCTGGAGGTGATCCGGTGGGCGGCGGCGACGTTCGGCGACCGGATCTGCCTGACCTCCTCGATGTCGGACGCCGCGCTGATCCACCTGGTGTCGAAGGTGAAGCCCGGCATCGACGTGCTGTTCGTCGACACCGGCTACCACTTCGCCGAGACGATCGGCACCCGCGACGCGGTCGAGGCCGTGTACCCCGTCAACGTCATCAACGTGACGCCGTCGCGGACCGTCGCCGAGCAGGAGGCCGCGCTCGGCCCGCGCCTGTACGGGCGCAACCCCGACCTGTGCTGCCACCTGCGCAAGGTGGAGCCGCTGGGCCGGGCGCTGGAGGGCTACATGGCCTGGTTCAGCGGGATCCGGCGGGACGAGACCGCCAGCCGCCGCGGCCGCCGGGTCGTCGAGTGGGACCGGCGGCGCGGCATGGTCAAGGTCAACCCGATCCTGGACTGGACCCAGCAGGACATGGACAACTACATGGCCGACAACGGCGTCCTGGTGAACCCCCTGCACTACGAGGGCTACCCCTCGATCGGCTGCGCCCCGTGCACCCGCCCGGTCGCGCCCGGCGAGGACCCGCGCAGCGGCCGGTGGTCGGGGACGGGCAAGACCGAATGCGGAATCCACCTGTGACCGTCCCGACCCCGCCGATGGTGGCGGTGGCGCACGGGAGCAGGGACCCGCGCGCCGCCGCCACCGTCGCCGAACTGCTGGACGCCGTCCGGGCCCGCCGCCCCGACGTGCCGGTCCACGCCTCGTTCCTGGACCACGCCCCGCCGGCGCCGGACCGCGTCCTGGACGCCCTGGCGTCGCAGGGCGCGGACCGGGCGGTGGTGCTGCCGCTGCTGCTGACGGCCGCCTACCACAGCAAGACCGACATCCCGGGCGCGCTGGCGCAGGTGCGCCGCCGCCATCCCCGCCTGGCGCTGCACACGGCCGCGACGCTGGGCCCGCACCCGCTGCTGACGGCCGCCCTGGAACGCCGCCTCGCCGAGGCGGGCGTGGCGCCCGGCGACCCGGGCACCGCCGTGGTGCTGGTGTCGGCGGGCTCCAGCGACCCGGCCGCCAACGCGACGATCGGGGCGATGGCGCGGCGGTGGCGGTCGCGGGGCTGGCGCGGGGTCGTCCCGGCGTACGCGTCGGCGGCGCGCCCCGCGCCCGCCGAGGCCGTCGCCGCGCTGCTGGACGCGGGCGCGCCGCGCGTGGCGGTCGCCTCCTACTTCCTCGCGCCCGGCCACTTCGCCGACAAGGTGCGGCGCGAGACCCTGGCGGCCGGGGCGCAAGCGGTGTCGCCGGTGCTGGGCGCGGCCCCGGAGATCGCGGAGCTGGTGCTGCGCCGCTACGACGAGGCGTGCGTCCCGGCCCGCGCCCGCGCGGCCGGTTGAGCCGCGCCGTGCGGGTATGCCAGGCGGTATGAGTGATCGCGAGCAGCCGGGCCATGAGCCCGCGGAGACCCACGACAAGGAGTTCGCCCCGGTGACGCGGGGCGGGGACGCGCGGGGGCGGACCGTCCCCGGGGAGCGCGGCGGCGAGGACGTCAGCGGCACCGGCGTGCCGGGCGTGGACTCCGGGCGCGCCGACGCGTTCCCGCCGGACGAGGAGGGCGTCCGCGAGGCCGAACGCCACGACGACACCCGCGACTCCGGCTGACGGCCTACCTCACCTGGGTCAGGCGGATGTGGTTGCCCGAGGGGTCGCGGAACCCGGAGTCGATGCCGTAGGGGCGCTCCTCGGGCTTCTCGACGAACTCCACGCCGCGCGCGCTGAGCTCCCGGTAGGAGGCGTGGCAGTCGTCGGTGGTCAGGAAGACGGTCCCGCCGTACCCCTTGGCCATCACCTCGCGGAGCTGCTCGGCGCTCCGGTCGTCCAGCATGGGCGGCCCGGGGACGCCCATCAGCACGATGCCGACGTCGGGCTGGCCGGCGGGCCCGACGACCAGCCAGCGGAAGCCGCCCATCTCCGGCATCGTCACGTCGGCGCGGACCTCCATGCCGAGCCTCCCGGTGTAGAACTCCAGCGCGGCGTCCTGGTCGTGCACCCAGAGCTGGGCGTGGGCGAACCTGATCATCGTTTCCTCCCGGTGGGTCGGTTCACCGCTCAAGCTAGGGAGACGGCCGGGCGGCGTCCTCTCGAAACGTCCGGTGTTGGGGGCGGCCGTGGAAGCGCAGCACGCACGCGGGCACCCGGGCCTGGTCGGAGGCGGGCGGGAAGGCGGCCCGGTAGGCGGTCGGCGTCCTGCCGTACATGCGGGCGAAGCTGCCGGTGAACGATCCGACGCTGGTCAGCCCGACCCGGCAGCAGACGTCGGCGACCGTCCAGTCGGTGGTGCGCAGCAGCGCGGCGGCGCGTTCCAGCCGCCGGGTCAGCAGGTAGGCGTGTGGCGTGACGCCGAACGCCAGGCGGAAGCGCTCGCTGAAGTGCCCGCGCGACAGTCCCGCCGCGCGGGCGAGGTCGGCGACGGTCAGCGGCTCGGCGTACCGCGCGTCGGCCAGGTCCCTGGCCCGCAGCAGGGTGCCGTGCGGGAGGAAGGGGCGCCATGGTCCGAGTATCACGGCGGCCGGTGACATTCTCACGAAGGGCGGTGACACCCGGCCCTGGTCGCCGCGCCCGTTCTGGCAGAGCCTGGGGGCATGACGGAACAGCAGTGGAACACGGTCCCCTCCCGCCCGGCCCCCGAGGCCGCGACTCCCCCGGCCCGCCGCCGCGTGCTGAACCGCCGCTTCGCGCTGCACTACGCGGAGATGGTGGCGTCGATGTTCGCGGGCATGCTGGTGTTCGGCGGCCTGTGGTCGAGCGGCCTGACCCTGTTCGGCCGCCCGGAGGTCCTGGCGCGCGACGACGTGGGGTCGCTGGTGATGGCGACGGCGATGAGCGCGGGGATGGCGGTGTGGATGCGCTACCGGCGGCACGGCTGGGGGCCGGTCGCGGAGATGTGCGCGGCGATGTACGCGTCGTTCGCGATCCTGTTCCCGCCGCTGTGGGCGGGCCTGATGGACGGCGGGACGGTCATGATGCTGGGGCACGTCCTGATGTTCCCGGCGATGCTGGCGGTGATGCTGCGCCGTCCGGAGGAGTACTCCCACCGGCACTGAGGCCTCGGGCCCGGGTCTCAGGAGGCGGCCTCGACGACGGCCATGACCGACGGCACGTGCACGAACACCCGATGCCGGCGCTCGCCGACGAGGACGCTGTACCCGAACCGGTAGGCGTCGGTGTCGATCCCGTCGTACCCGTGCCGCACGACCCCCCGGTAGATGTCCTCGGACACCCCGAGCACCAGCGGCGCGTCGACGGCGCGCAGCAGCCCCTTCAACCGGGGGGCGTCCAGCATCCGGCACGCCACGTCGACGGCCTCGCCGAAGCAGCCGTTGCCGTCCAGGTGGACCTCCCCGGCGTGCACCGCCGCCCGCAGCCGCAGCCCGCGCCGCGCCCGCTCCCCCGGCGGCAGCTCCAGGTCGTGGTCGGCCAGCAGCCGCACCAGCTCGGGCACCAGCCGCGACAGCAGATGCGACTTGGGCACCTGGTCGACGGGCCGCAGCAACGCCAGGACACCGTCGCCCCGGTCCTCCAGCGGGTCCAGGAACCGTTCCTCGATCCCGGCGTACGCCATCGCCCGCGCGAGGAACCCGTAGAGCCGGTCGCGCAGTTCCTGCCTGATGGGGTTGGTCCGCAGCGCACTCGTGGAACGCTCGATGTCGAGCACGAGAATGCTCCTGTAGACAGGAAGGCTGCTCACGGCGCCGCTCCAATCCCGTCCCCGCACCCCGAAGGCGACGAACGGAAATCGGCGAATCCCGCAGTCCCGGCGAACGCCGGGAGGGACGCGACTCCCAGTGTCGGGGAACGAAGGTGATCATGCAAGGTGCACGGCCACGTGCACACCGATCGGAAAGACAGATCTGTCCGCCGAGTGGGAATGCCATCGCGGATGCCCACCGCATTCCGAGAGGAACGGAGACTTCCGCGCCGGACGCGATTAGGATCGCGGTGAGTCCGCTCTCGGTGTCGTGCAATTTGCAGAGCAATCCGCAAATCGCCGTTCAGCGACCGGTACGGCCTCGCCGGGGGAGAACGCCGACCCGCCGAGCCAGGGAGGCGCCATGCCAGCCGCTCCGACCGTCCGACGCCGGCGCCTCGGCGCCGAACTCCGCCGCCTCCGGGAACGCATGGGCCTCACGGCCGAGGAGATCGCCACCCGGCTGGACTGGTCCCCCTCCAAGCTGAGCCGCATCGAGAACGCCCGCATCGGCGTGCGCGTGTCCGACGTCCGCCTGCTGCTGGAGCTCTACGAGGTCGACGAGCGGCACATGGGCGAACTGCTGGCGCTGGCGCACGCCGCCACCCAGCGGGGCTGGTGGGCGGCCTACGAGAAGGACCTGATGCCGGGGTTCGCGAGGTTCGTGGCGCTGGAGGACGAGGCCGACTCCTCGTCGAACTACGTCACCTACTCCCTTCCGGGACTGCTGCAAAGCGAGGAGTACGCCCGCTACGTGCTGGAGAGCAGCCGCAGCGCCTTTCCGGCCATTCCTCCCCAGAAGGTGGACCGGCGGCTGGAGGTGCGGATGCGGCGGCAGAGGCTGCTCTTCCGGGATCCTCCGCTGCGCTTCTCGGCGATCATCGACGAGTCGGTGCTGATGCGCTCCGTCGGCGAGCGCGAGACGATGCGGCGGCAGCTGGTCCGGCTCGCCGAGCTGACCGACCTGCCGAACCTGGAGCTGCACGTCCTGCCGTTGCGGAACCCGCGCACCCCCGTGTTCGGCGACGACTTCACGCTGCTGCGCTTCTCCCCCGCCTACGAGGTGGTGTTCCCCGAGGTCCTCTACATCGACGGCCTGCAGACCAGCGAGCACCAGGAGGAGGAGCTCACCTACTCCTACCGCCTGGCGTGGGACAGTCTGCGTTCCAGCGCGCTGTCCCACGCCGAGTCGACCGACCGCATCGCCAGGGCGGCGGCGGAGATCTGAGCCCCGCGTCATCCCCCCCGCAGCGAGGACAGCAGGGCCGCGAACTCCGCGGACGAGAAGCGCAGGACGGGCCCGCCGGGACCGCGTTTGGTGTCCCGGACGGCGACGCCGGGCGACGTCGGCGCGAGCTCGACGCAGTTGTTGGCGTTGGCACAGAACGAACTGCGCTTCCATGGCAGGTCGCGGCTAGAGTCCACAGGTCTCCCTCTCGTCTCCCCTGTAACACGAGACGCCGCAGAGCCCCGGGACCCTGCTGAAGCAACCGTCTCGGAACGAGTTCTCCCGCACCGTGATCTTCGCGAAACCAGGCCGCATGGTGATCATCAAGCGACCGGAAGGAGGCCAACCCTAACACGTCGGCTACAATGTGCATCCAATTCGGGACAGATCGTCATGAGCCCGCCCGGGTGCCGGGGATCAGTCCGAGGGCTCCCCCAACCATCGGCGCAGGGAACGCAGGTCGTCGCGGGACAGGGAAAGAGAAGGCCCCTCGTCGCCGCGTCCCGCGTCCCGGATGACGAGCCGTGAGCCGGACTCCCGAGCCACCTCGACACAATTGGAATCATTAATGCAGTAGGAACTCCTCCGCCACTGCCCAATGCGCGATTTACGCAAACCAGTCCGCCTTCCACACGCGTCTCGACCCCGCCCGCAGGGCCGGACATCACATCAGGAATTCGAGCGGCATGACATGGCGTCCGCCGCCCCCATGCTCGCACCGCATTCCGGTTCGCGACAGGAAGCCGACGCTTTCGCGGCGGGAAGTCGGCACTGTCCGGCGCCGGTCCCTTACTTCCGTTCGTGGCGGTCGGAGAGGTCGAGCAGGAGGCGGACCAGGGAGGGGAGGGCGGTGGCGGGCAGGGTCGGGTCCACCGCCCTTCTCAGGCCCAGGCCGATGCCCAGGCCGAGGAGGGCGTCGGCCAGTTCGGCGGCGGGGAGCGGGAGGGTCAGGTCGCGGCGGCGGGCCTCCTCCTCCAGGAGCAGGCGCAGGGCGCCGGACCACGCGCGGCCGCCCCGCGCCACCCGGTCGCGCAGGGCCGGGTCGCGGCGGGCCGCGTGGATCGCGAACTCCGCCTCCAGCAGGGTCCAGCCGGGGTCGCCGATGGTGCGCTCGCTCCAGGCCGTGAACGCCGCCAGCCGCTCCTCGCCCGAGCCCTCGCCCCGGAACGCCTCGAAGATCCGCTGGACGTGCTCGGCGCGGACCGCCTCGATGACGGCGTGGCAGAGCTCGTCCTTGGTGGAGAAGTTCGAGTAGACCGCCCCCTTGGAGAACCCGGCCGCCTCGGCGACCTTCTCCATGGTGGTGGCGTGGTAGCCGTCGCGCAGGAACAGCCGCCGGGCCGTGGCCAGCAGCAGCTCGCGGGTCCTCGCCTGGCTCTCGGCCCTGGTCAGTCGCGCCATGCTCTCAGCTTAGCGACCGGCGGTATCCGAACGCTGAGTGACGGAACCCACGTCGGTCAAGCCGGTGAGCGACTATTGACGTTCCATCCAACTTCCAAATACCTTCGGTATCCGAATGACCGAGGGAGACGGCATGGGATATCCCGTCGTGGCGCGCGCGGGCGCGGTCGTGGCGATCACCGGGGGCGCGCGGGGCATCGGGCGGGCCGCGGCCGAGGCGCTGGCCGCGCGCGGGGCGCGGGTGTGGATCGGGGACCGGGACGAGGAGCGCGCGCGCCGGACCGCCGAGGAGACCGGGGCGCGGGCCTTCGGGGTGGACGTGAGCGACCGGGCGTCGTTCGCGGCGTTCCTGGCGGCGGTCGAGGCGGCCGGGGGCCCGCTGGACATCCTGGGCAACAACGCCGGGATCATGCCCCTCGGGCCGTTCCTGGACGAGCCCGACGCCGTCAGCGCCGCCACGCTGGACGTCAACGTCCGGGGCGTCCTGGACCAGGCCGCGACGCGCGAGGGCGGTCCGCGGTGAAACCCGATCACGAGGTCGTCATCGTCGGCGCCGGGTTCTCGGGACTGTGCGTCGGCATCCGGTTGCGGCGCGCGGGCATGCGGGACTTCGTCATCCTGGACGCGGCCCCCGGCGTCGGCGGCGTCTGGCACCACAACACCTATCCGGGCGTCGCCGTGGACATCCCGTCGGCGACCTACTGCTACTCGTTCGAGCCCAACCCGCGCTGGTCGCGCGCGTTCGCGCCCGGCGCGGAGGTGCGCGCCTACGCCGAGCACTGCGCCGACAAGTACCGGCTCCGCCCGCACCTGCGGCTGAACACCAGGGTCGAGGGCGCCGGGTTCGACGAGACCGCCGACCTCTGGCGCGTCCGCACGAGCGCCGGCGAGGTCACCGCGCGGTTCCTGGTGTGCGCGGTCGGCCCGCTCGACCAGCCCAGGGACCCGGACATCCCCGGCCTGGACGGCTTCGCCGGGAAGGTCGTCCACACGGCGCGCTGGGACCACGGCCACGACCTGACCGGCGAGCGCGTCGCCGTCATCGGCACCGGGGCGTCCGGCCTCCAGGTCATCCCCGAGATCGCCGGACGCGCCGCGCGCCTGCACGTCTACCAGCGCACCCCGATCTGGGTGTTCCCGAAGGTGGACTTCGCGGTCCCGCGGGGCGTGCGGCGCGCGTTCGGGCTGTTCCCGCCGCTGCAACGGCTGGTCCGCCTGGTCACCACGGCCGCCTCCGAGGTCGTCATGGTGCTGGGCATCGTGCACTACAGCAAGGTGCCGTTCCTGGTCCGCGCGGCCGAGGCGGTCTGCCGCGCGCACCTGCGCCGCCAGGTCCCCGACCGCGCGCTGCGCCGCAGGCTGACGCCGTCGTACGGGTTCGGGTGCAAGCGGCCCTCGTTCTCCAACCGCTACCTGCCCACCTTCGCCCGGGACGACGTCGAGCTGGTCACCGACCCGATCGAGAAGATCACCCCGCGCGGGATCGTCACCGCCGACGGCGCCGAACGCGAGATCGACACCCTCGTCCTCGCCACCGGCTTCCGGATCCTGGAGCCGGGCGCGACGCCGCCGTTCCCGGTCGTCGGCCCGGGCGGCGTCGAGCTCGGCGCGTTCTGGGACCGCGAGCGCTACCAGAGCTACGAGGGGCTCGCCGTCCCGCAGATGCCCAACTTCTGGCTCATGAACGGCCCCTACACCGTCACCGGCGCGTCCTGGTTCTCCATCATCGAGGCCGGGACCACCCACATCGTGCGGTGCCTCGCGGAGGCGCGCCGCCGCCGCGCCGTCCGCGTCGTCGTGCGGCAGGGCCCGCACGACGCGTTCACCGCCGACATGCGCCGCCGCATGAAGGGCACCATCCTCGGCCAGCCGAGCTGCGCGGGGTCGCGTTCCTACTACTTCGACCGGCACGGCGACTCGCCCTACGTGCGCCCGCAGTCGGGCTTCCACGTGTGGCGGCGGTCCCGCACCTTCGACCTGGACGACTACGCCTACACGCCCGGAGGGCGGTCATGAGCTCCGGCCGCCGTCTGGAACACTACGAACCCACCGTCTGAAAGGACCCACTTATGCCCCTTCTCCGCACCGGCGGCCTCCTCCTCGCCGCGACCGGCGCCGCCCACTTCGTCGCGCCCAAGATGTTCGAGTCGATCTCCAAGGCGGGGTTCCCGAACGACACCGAGACCTGGATCAGGCGCAACGGGGCGACCGAACTGGCCCTCGGCCTCGGCATGACCTTCGCCAGGACCCGCAAGGCCGCCCTGGTCGGGACGGGCGTCTACACGGCGTGGCTGGGCGCGCGCGTCGCCTACCACCGCCAGAACGCCGCCTGACCCCCCGCGGCCGGCCCGGTGCGCCGGGGCCCGCGACGGGCCCCGGCGTCACTGGCTCTTGCGGCCCTCCCACCAGCCCGACAGGGCGCGGCGCAGCGGGGCGTGGTGCTCGTCGTCCACGATCTGCACGTCGCCCATGACGGCGTGGGCGCGGACGCGGACCACGGGAACGCGCGCGCCCGGCCGGGGCTCGCGCACCCGGACCCGCCGGTCGCCCATGACCGCGTAGCCGGTCAGCTCGACCGCCACCCCGTCCGGCACGATGACCTTCACGTCGCCCATCACCGAGGTGGCGACCACCGACACCTCGCCGGTCGGCACCTGGGCGCCGCGCAGGTCCAGGACCACGTCGCCCATCACCGCCAGCACCTCCAGCTCCTGGTCGACGCGGCCGGACAGGCGTTCGCGCACGTCGCCCATGATCGAGGTGAAGCGGCGGCGGATCTGCGGCGGCGCGGGCGTCGCGCCGGGCGCGCCGAGCGCGGGCAGGTCCGCCACCACCCCCTCCAGATCGCCGCGCGTGACGGCCAGGTAGGCGGCCTCGGTCCGCTCGGTGAGCTCCTCGAACGTCAGCCGCCCCTCCACCGAGGCGACCCGCAGCCGTTCCACCACCGCCTCACGCTCGGCGTCGGAGGCGCGCACGGACGCGGCGCGCGGCTGGGGCGGACGGGCGGGGTCCGGCGGCGGGACCGGAACCGATGGCCGCCCTTGCTGCGGGGTGGGCTGACTCATGATTCCGAAACTATGCCCCACCTGCCTTACGGCAATCCACCGTGCGGACGAGATCATGCCTCCCCTTCAGGAGGAGGGCGGCGCCGCGCCCGGGGTGTTGCGGTCAAGGAATGAATTGCGATTCAATCCTTGCATGGCCTACCGCAGGACCCCCGGCGTGCAGGCGCGGCTGACCGCCTCCCGGGACCGGATCGTCGCCGCCGCCCTGGAGATCGTCGCCGAGGGCGGCTACCGGGCCTGCTCGGTCGCCGCGGTCGCCGACCGCGCCGGGGTCGCCACCGGCAGCGTCTACCAGCACTTCCGCGGGAAGGCCGCGCTGATGGCCGAGGTGTTCCGGACGGCCTCGGGGCGCGAGGTGGACGCCGTCGCCCGCGCCGCCGCGCTGGAGGACACCGCGCGCGAGGCCGTCGCCGCGACGGTCGAGACGTTCGCGGGCCGGGCCCTGCGCGCCCCGCGCCTGGCGTACGCGCTGCTGGCCGAGCCCGTCGACCCGGCCGTGGAGGCCGAGCGCCTGGTGTTCCGCCGCGCCTACGCCGAGGTGATCGCCGCGTTCGTCGCCGACGGCGTCGCCTCCGGCGAGCTGCCCCCGCAGGACCCGCGCCTCAGCGCCACCGCCCTGGTCGGCGCGGTCGGGGAGGCCCTCGTCGCGCCCCTCGCCGAGGGCGGCCTCGCGCCCGGCACCCTCCCGGACCTCATCCGCTTCGCCCACCGAGCCCTCGGAGTAGCCCCGTGACGACCCACGAAGTGTTCAACCAGGTCCCCCCGCTGGAGGGCCACGACCTCGCCGACGACGCCGCGCTGCTGGACGGCCTCGACCGCGAGGGCGCGGGCTGGGCCGCCGCCGAGGTCCACGAGCTGGGCCGCCTGGCGGGCACCGCGCGGGCGCAGGAGTGGGGCCGCCTCGCCAACGAGTACCCGCCGGTCCTGCGCACCCACGACCGCCGCGGCCACCGCGTCGACGAGGTCGAGTTCCACCCGGCCTGGCACGAGCTGATGACCGTCGCCGTCACCTCCGGCCTGCACGGCGCGCCCTGGGCCGACTCCCGCGAGGGCGCGCACGTCGCGCGCGCCGCCAAGTTCTACGCCTGGCGCGTGGACGCGGGCCACGGCTGCCCGGTCTCGATGACGTACGCGGCCGTCCCCGCGCTCCGCCAGGCCCCCGAGCTGGCCGCGCGGTACGAGCCCCTGCTCACCAGGAGCGAGTACGACTTCGGCCTGCGCGCCCCGCTCACCAAGAACGCGCTGCTGGCGGGCATGTCGATGACCGAGAAGCAGGGCGGCTCCGACGTCCGCGCCAACACCACCGAGGCCACCCCGCGGACTGACGGCACCTACCGCCTGGTCGGCCACAAGTGGTTCACCAGCGCGCCGATGTGCGACGTCTTCCTCACCCTCGCCCAGGCCCCCGGCGGCCTGACCTGCTTCCTGGTCCCCCGCGTCCTGCCGGACGGCGCCCTCAACCCGCTGCGCCTGATGCGGCTGAAGGACAAGCTGGGCAACAGGTCCAACGCCTCCTCCGAGGTCGAGTACGAGAACGCCGTCGCCTGGCGCGTCGGCGACGAGGGCCGCGGCGTCCGCACCATCATCGAGATGGTCAACATGACCCGCCTGGACTGCGTGATCGGCGCGGCCGCCGGGATGCGGCACGGCGTCACCGCCGCCGCCCACCACGCCGCGCACCGCTCGGCGTTCGGGAGGTACCTGATCGACCAGCCCCTGATGCGCAACGTCCTGGCGGACCTGGCGGTCGAGTCCGAGGCCGCGACGACGCTGATGATGCGCCTGGCCGGCGCGACCGACCGCTCGGTCCGGGGCGACGAGGGCGAGACGGCGTTCAAGCGCCTGGCCCTGGCCGTCAGCAAGTACTGGGTCTGCAAGCGCTGGCCCGCCCACGCCGCCGAGTCCCTGGAGTGCCTGGGCGGCAACGGCTACGTCGAGGAGTCGGGCATGCCCCGCCTGTTCCGCGAGTCGCCCCTGAACTCCATCTGGGAGGGCTCGGGCAACGTCGCCGCCCTCGACATCCTGCGGGCCATCGTCAAGAACCCCCAGACCATCGAGGTGTTCTTCGACGAGGTGGAGCGCGCCGCGGGCGCCGACGCGCGGCTGGACGCGGCCGTCCGCGAGGCCAAGGACTCCTTCACCGACCTCGCCACCGCCGAACTGCGCGCCCGCCGCATCGCCGAACGGCTGGCCCTCGTCCTCCAGGGGTCCCTGCTGGTCAGGCACGGCCACCCGGCCGTCGCCGACGCGTTCTGCGCCACCCGCCTGGCCGGCGACCAGGGCGGCGCCTACGGCACCCTGCCGCCCGGCCTGGACCTGGCCCCCATCATCGAACGCGCCACTCCGAAGACCGCCTGACCCCGTCAGGCCGGGCCACGAGATCCAGTTCCGCCCGTGCCTCCGCGGCACCGGCGGTGTGGCCTGACGAGCGGATCTTCGCCAGGGCGCGGTTCAGGTGGTGTCCGGCGGTCTCGCGGTCGCCGCGGAGGCGGGCCGCCCGCCCCAGGCCGATCTCGGCGTGGATCTCGCCGCGGCTGTAGGCGCGTTCGACCGAGATGGACAGCGCGCGCTCGTACAGCTCCGTCGCCCGCCGGGCGTGCCCTCCGGACAGGGCGGTCCGGCCGAGCCAGGTCAGCGCCTCGACCGCCTCGGTCCACAGGCCGAGTTCCTCGGCCACCAGCAGGCCCTCCCGGTGGAGGCGCTCCGCCCGCGCGCGGTCGCCGTCGACCTCGGCCACCAGCGCCAGCGCCCGGGTGGCGCGGAGCCGGCCCCAGCGATCCCCGATCTCCTGGAACAGCGCGGCGCCCAGTTCCGCTTGCGGCCCGCCCCGGCCGGGGGCGTGGCCGGCGCGCTCGACCAGGGCCGCGGCCTCGCCCCAGCGGTCGCGGGCGGCGCGCGCGCCGGTCAGGCTCGCCTCCACCAGGCACCGTCCCTCCAGGTGGCGGCCGTGGCCGGTCAGGCCGGTGCCCACGAACCACTGCAACCGGGCCCGCAGCACCGGATCGTCGAGACCGGCGGTCGGGTCCCGGCCGGCCGGGACCTCCGTCGCCCCGGCCGGTGAGGTGCGCAGTTCCATCCCGGTCAGCCAGGCCCGCGCCGCCCGGCGCGCGGCCGGGGCGGCCGGGCCGCCGGCGGCCAGCGCCGCCTGGATCGACCTGCGGGCCTCGGTGAGCCGGCCGCGCAGGAACCAGTACCAGGCCAGCGCGTTCACCAGGCGCAGCGCGTGCCCGGCGTCGTGCCCGGCGACCGCGAGGTCGAGGGCCCGGCGCAGGTTGACCGTCTCCGCGTCCAGGTGCTCCAGGCGGTGTCGCTGGTCCGGGCCGCGCAGCCGGTCGTCCGCGTCCTCGGCCAGCGCGGTGTAGCACCGCACGAACGCCGCCCGGACGGCGGCCTCCTCCCCCGCCTCCGCGAGCCGTTCGGCGCCGTAGGCGGCCACCGACTCGAGCAGGCGGAACCGTCCCGCCTCGCGGACCACCAGCGATCGGTCCACCAGCCGCGCCAGCAGGTCGGGCACCCGCCCGGCGGGTAGGTCCGGGCCGGCGCAGACGGCCTCGGCGGACGCCAGGGTGCAGCCGTCGGCGTGCACGGCCAGCCGCCGCAGCACGGTCCGCTCGTCCGCGGTCAGCAGTTCCCAGCTCCAGTCGAGCATGCGCCTCAGCGTCCGCTGCCGGGCGGGCAGCCCGCGCGCGTGCACCTCGGGCAGGGTGAACCGGTCGTCCAGGCAGGCGGCGAGCTGCTCCGGGCTCAGCGTCCGCAGCCGGGGGGCCACGAGTTCCAGCGCCAGCGGGATGCCGTCCAGCCGGCGGCAGATCGCGGAGACGGCCGGCGCGTTGTCCGCGTCGAGGGCGAAGCCGGGCACCGCGGCCGCCGCCCGCTCCACGAACAGCTCGACGGCGCTGGAGCGGGCGACCGCCGCCGGATCGGTGTCCTCCGGCAACGCCAGCGGCGGCACCGGGTGCACCACCTCGCCGGGGATGCCGAGGGCTTCCTGGCTGGTGACCAGCAGGTGCCCGCCGGGCACCGCCGACAGCACCGTCCCGGCCAGCGCGGCGACCGCCTCGACCACGTGCTCGCAGTTGTCCAGCAGGAGCAGCAGGCGCTTGTCGGCCACCGCCTGGCCGAGCCAGTTCACCAGGTCGTCCAGGTCCGGCTCCGTCGCCGCGGTGTCGCACAGCCCCAGCGTCGTGATGATCCGTTCGGCGATGTCGTCGGGGGTCGAGCCGGCGCTCAGGCCGGACAGCTCGACCAGCCACACCCCGTCGGCGAACCGCCCGGCGACGTCGCGCGCCGCGGCTGTCGCCAGCCGTGTCTTCCCGACCCCGCCGAGACCGGTGAGCGTGACCAGCCGGGCGGTGGAACCCGGATCCAGCCGTGCCCGCACCCGGCCGACCGCCTCCCGCCGGCCGATCAACGCGGTCAGCGGCGCGGGCAGGTTGGTGCGGCGGCGCGGCCGCCCGGCGGCGGGCGGGGCCAGGTGCGGCTCCTGGCGCAGGATCGCCTCGTGCAGCGCGGAGACCGCCGGTCCGGGCGAGGCCCCCAGCTCCTCGGCCAGCTGCCGCCGCAGCTCCTGGAAGCTCCGCAACGCCTCGCCCTGCCGCCCGGCCTGGTACAGCGCGCGCATGTGGGCCATGCGCAGCCGTTCGCGGAGCGGGTGCCGCGCCACCAGCTCGCCCAGCTCCGCGGCGAGCGCCGAGTACTCGCCCAGCACCAGCCGCACCTCGGCCTGGTCCTCCAGGACCGACAGCCGCAGTTCCTCCAGCCGGATGATCTCACCGCGGGCGAACGGCGCCTCGGCGACGTCGGCGTAGGCCGGGCCCCGCCACAGCGCGAGCGCGTCGGCGAACAGGTCGCCTTTCACCGCCGGTTCCCGGTGAGCGCGGGCGCGCTCGGCCAGCTCCTGGAACCGCAGCGCGTCGACCACGCCGTCGGCCAGCAGCAGCCGGTAGCCCGCCGGTTCGCGGACCACCCGCTCGCGGCCCAGCACGCGGCGCAGTTGGGAGATCTTGGTCTGCAGCGTGTTGGCCGACCCGCCCGGCGGGCTGCCCGCCCAGAGATCCTCGACGAGACGGCCGGCCGGCACCGGACGGCCCCCGTGGACCAGCAGGTCCGCCAGCAGAACGCGCACCTTCGCCTCGGGTATCTTGACCGGCCGTCCCTCGGCGTCCCAGACGGCCAGCGGGCCGAGCACCCCGTAGCGCATGTCCTGAAATGTATCGCCAGCCGACCGTCAGGAAATCGTGCGTACCGGTCGGCAGGGTGGCTCCGCACGTTCCCGAGAACGCGGAGGAGTCCCATGAGCACATCGACCGCACGCAGGGCCGGGCCCCGGGAGTGGGGCGGGCTCGCCGTCCTGTCACTGCCCACCGTCCTGCTCGGCCTCGACGTCACCGTGCTGTACCTCGCCCTCCCCTCGCTGGCGGAGGACCTGCGCCCGAGCGGCACCGAAACCCTGTGGATCATGGATGCCTACGGCTTCCTGATCGCCGGTTTCCTGATCACCATGGGCACGCTGGGCGACCGGATCGGCCGTCGCAGGCTGCTGATGATCGGGGCGGCCGCCTTTGGCGCCGTGTCGGTGGTGGCCGCCTTTTCCGACAGCCCCGGGCTGCTCATCACCGCGCGCGCGGCGCTGGGGATCGCCGGTGCCACGCTGATGCCCTCCACCCTGGCCCTGATCGGCAACATGTTCGCCGACGCGCGCCAGCGGTCGGTGGCGATCGGCGTGTGGGCGACGAGCTTCGCGCTCGGCATGGCCGTCGGGCCCCTGGTCGGCGGCGCGATGCTGGCCCGGTTCTGGTGGGGCTCGGCGTTCCTGCTCGCGGTTCCGGTCGCGGTCGTCCTGCTGGTGGCCGCGCCGGTGCTGATCCCCGAGTACCGCGCGCCGCGGAGCGGCCGGTTCGACCTGCTCAGCGTCGTGCTGTCGCTGCTCGCGATCCTGCCGGTGATCTACGCGGTGAAGCGGTTCGCCAAGGAGGGCCCCGACGCCCCGACGGTCGTCGCCGCGGTGGTCGGCGTGGTGGTCGCGGTGCTGTTCGTCCGGCGCCAGGGCGGCCTGGAGAGCCCGCTGCTGGACGTACGGCTGTTCGCCGACCGCACGTTCAGCGCCGCGCTGAGCATCCTGCTCGTCGGGCTGGTCGGCGTCGGCGGCGTGATGCTGCTGGTCACGCAGCAGCTCCAGCTCGTGGAGGAGCTGCCGCCGATCGAGGCGGGCGGGTGGATGGGGCCGCCCGCGCTGATGATGTTCGCGGCCGCGATCGGGGCGCCGCTGGTCGCGCGCCGCGTCCCCCCGGGGATCGTGGTGGCCGCCGCGCTGGCGCTGTCCGCGGTCGGGTACGCGCTGCTCACCCAGGTGAACGCCACCGGCGGCATCGCCCTGGTCGTGACCGGCTTCGGCCTGGTCTACCTCGGGCTCGGGGCGATCGCGGCGCTGGGCACGGACCTGGTGGTCGGGGCGGCGCCGCCGGAGAGGGCCGGCTCGGCCGCGGCGATGTCGGAGACCGTGCAGGAACTGGGGCTCGCCCTGGGCGTCGCGGTCCTGGGCAGCCTCGCCACCGCGGTCTACCGCGGCGGCGTCGACGACGAGATCCCCGCGGGGACGCCGGCCGGGGTGGCCGGACCGGCGGGCGACAGCCTCGCGGGCGCGTCCTCGGTGGCGGACCGGTTGCCTCCCGGCCTGCTCGACCAGGCCAAGGAGGCGGCCACCGCCGGCCTGAACGTCGCGACGCTGGTCGCCGCGATCGGCGTCCTGGCGCTCTCGTTCCTGTCCGCCGCGGCGCTGCGGCACATCGGCGCCATCGGCGGCGACGGGCCGGCGGAGAGCGAGACCGCCCCGGCACGGCACTCCGGATCGCGGGTCTGAACGAGAGGCGCTCGACCATAGCCGGTCCCGGCCGTCGGCTGGCCCTTGGTCCCCCATTGGTCGAGTCTTTTCCCGCATACCACACTCCGGTAGCCGGGCTCTGACCTAAAGTGATCAATCGGGGGGTGCGCGGCCGTCCCGTGTCGAGGGCGGCCGAGACCGCGGCGTGGACACCGTAGGGGGCGTTGTCGTTCCGCCGCCGGAGGCGAGGGGGCGCGGTGCCGCGAACGCGCGAGTACCTGGCGGCCTTGGAACGGGCGGGACTCCGGCTGGCGGGAGCGCGGGGGCTGGAGCGGACGCTGGAGACCGCCGTGGAGGCGGCGCGGACCTGCCTCGGCCCGGTCGGCGGGATGCTCGCGGTGCTGGACGTGACCGGGCAGTCGCTGTCGATCGCGGCGCTGTGCGGGATGTCCCCGCCGACCGGCCGGGCGGACGGGACGCTGCGGATGCGCACGCGGCTGCCGGTCACCGACGCCGTGCGCACCGGCCGGCCGGTGTGGGTCGCCGGCCCCGAGGACCTCGCGGCCCGCTATCCCGTGACCGGCCACGCCCCCGAGGCGCTCGCGTGCGGGGCCGTGCCGTTGCGGGCCCAGGGGCGCGTCTGGGGCGTGCTGTGCCTGGTCCGCCCGGCCGGAGCCGGGACCGCCGGGGCGTTCGGCGAGACCGAGCGGCGGTTCGTCCGGGTGCTGGCCGACCTGGTCGCCGCCGCGGCGGCCCCGGCGCCGGCGGCGCCACCGACCGCGGAGACCGGGTACGCCGAACGGGTCGGGGAACTGAGCGCGGCGCTGGCCGCCGCGGGGACGGTGGAGGAGTTCGCCGCGGCGGCGGCCAGGACGCTGCCGGTGTTCGGCGCGGGCGGCATCCTGGTGGTCGAGCGTGCCGGCGACCGGATGCGCGTCCTGGCCGCCGCCGGGCACAGCGACCGGACCCTCCGGCGGGTGCGCGAGTTCCCGGTCGCCGTGCCCGCGCCGCTGACCGACGCCCTGGCCCGGCGCACCCCGGTGTTCGTCGGCTCCCCCGCCCGGCTCCGCAGCCGCTACCCGCGCTTCCAGCCGGTCGTCAACCGCCCCCGGGCCCGCGCCTGGGTGGGGTTGCCGCTGCCCAGCAACCACGGCGCCCCCGCCGCCTGCCTGCTGGACTTCCCGCACCCGCGCCACATCGACGGCGCGCAGCAGGCCCAGCTGCTGATGGTGGCCGGGCTGCTGGCCCAGGCGCTGGACCGCTGCCGCATCCACGACGCCGAGCACCTCCTGGTCCAGCGGGTGCAGGAGCGCATGCTGCCGGGCGCGAGCCTGGGCTGCGGGCTGACCCCCGCCCACACCGCCGGGCTCGACATCGCCTACCGCTACCGCCCCGCCTCCTTCGGGTTGCAGGTCGGCGGCGACTTCTACGACGTCGTCCCGCTGCCCGACGGGCAGATCGCCCTGGTGATCGGCGACGTGCAGGGCCACGACGTGCACGCCGCCGCGCTGATGGGCCAGATCCGCATCGCGCTGCGCGCCTACGCCGTCGAGGGCCACCCGCCCGACCAGGTGCTGGCGCGGACCAACCGCCTGCTGGACCAGCTCAACACCCGCACCGACGACCCGCTGCTGGTCACCTGCCTGTACCTGGTCCTCCACCAGCGCAGCGGCGTCATCCGCGGCTGCCGCGCCGGGCACCCCTCCCCCGTCCTGCTGCCGCCCGGCAAGCCCGCCCAGCTGGTGGACCTGCCCGGCGGGCTGCCGCTGGGCGTCATGACCGAGGAGACCTATCCGGTCACCACCGTCGCCCTGCCCTCGGCCGCCACGGTGCTGCTGTACACCGACGGGCTGGTCGAGGACCTCGGCCGGAACGGCGGCGCCGACGACACCACCGCACTGCTGGCCCACCTGGACGGCTTCGCGCGCGGCGGCCCGCACACCGCCCAGCGGCTCATCGACAGCCTGCCCCGCCTCCAGGACGGGGTCCCGCTCACCGACGACATCGTCGTCCTGGCCGCCCGCCTCCTCTCCTGAACGGGGGTCCGGACGCCCTGCGGCCATAGGAGCCAGGCACCGGTCCCGGGTCCCGAGGATGGCCCCTGGGGGCCTGGTGACGGGGGGTGACGTCCACGACGATGCGTGACGGGCCCCCACCGGGCGGCCCCGTCACCAACGCCGCAAGGAGATGCCATCGTGATCCGTAAGACCCTCGCGACCACGCTCGTGGCCGGAGCCGCGCTCACCGGACTCGCCCCGGCCGCGCACGCCGCCGCGGCCCCCGTGCCGCCCAAGCCCAAGTCGTTCGAGGTCTGCGGCAAGGGCGAGCTGGGCAAGAACGGCAAGTGCGTCAAGCGCGCCAAGCAGAAGGTGACCGGGGCCGTGACGTTCGGCAGCAGCGCGCGGGTGTCCGGGGAGGCCACCAACAAGACCCGGAGCACCATGGACGTCGTGGTCACCTTCTACTGGAAGGCCACGGGGAACCGCAGCCTCAGGCGGACCATCCCCGTCAAGGCCGGCAAGACCGACTTCAGGATCGGTACGGCCATCCCCGCCCACCGGAAGATGATGCAGAAGGTGACCGTGCAGATCTGCAAGGGCCCGAAGACCAAGCGCGAGTGCGGCGTCCTGAAGACCGTCCGCCCGTAGCGCAAGGCCGTGCCCCGTCCCCGGCGGGACGGGGCACGGCGGTTCAGCGGTCGGTCGGGCAGGTGGGGCGGTGGTCGAGGACGGGCAGGTGCCGCTTCCACTCCTGCCTGGTCAGCCCGCCGCCGGTGGTCCGGCACAGCGCGGCGGTGGCCCGCGCGGGCGCGATGTCGTAGCTGATGACGGTGCCGTCGTCGGCCAGGCTCTCCAGCGTCCGGCCGCCCGCGGAGAACGCCAGCGCCCTGATCGGGTTCTGGTGGCCGGTCAGCGAGAGCGCGTAGGAGCGTCCCGGCCCGGCCTCCCAGAGCCGGACCTCGCCGCCACGGTCCCCGGTGGCCAGCAGCCCGCCGTCCGGCGAGAACGCGGCGGCCTGCACGTACCCCCGGTGCCCGCGCATGATCAGGTTCTTCGGCCGGAGGGTCGTGCCGTCCACGGGGACGACCTCCTTCTGGATCCCGCCGAGGCCGATGAGCGTGCGCCCGTCGGGGCTCAGCGCGGCCGGGGAGCGCAGCACGACGGCGTCGCCGGTGGCGCGGACCCGTCCGGACGGGTACTCCACCAGCCCGGTCTGCCCGTTGAACAGCAACGCCTTCCCGTCCGCCCGGAAGAGGAGCCTGCCGTAGCCGCCGTCGGCGACCGGGACCGACCGGATCTGCCGGAACGTCGTCATGTCCCAGAACTGGAGCTGGTACGCCGCGCCGTCGCGCACCACGATCGCCATGCCCCGGCCGTCCGGCGTGAACGCCATGCCCCGCGCCGCGCCGTTCGGCTGCGGCAGCGTCACCGTGCCGAGCTGGGCGAACCTGCGGGCGTCGGTGATCGTGATCGTGCGGGGGTTCTTGCGGATGGCCAGCCTCGCGCCGTCGCCGCTGATCGCCAGTCCCGTGCCGTCGCTGGAGTGCTCGTAGTCGGACGACAGCCTGAACCCGCCGGACAGCGGCTTGCCGTGCCGCAGGTCCCAGAACCGCACGGTGCCGTTGGAGCGGAAGGCCACCACCGACCCGTCGGCCGCCATCGACGTCTCGGAGAGCAGGCCGCCGGCGTCCCGCACGTTCCGCGCGCTCGTGTACGTGCCGACGTCGAGCGAGGAGAGCTGGCCGGTGCTGTGCTCCAGGCAGCGCAGGATCCGGTTGTCCACGAACCGGGGAAGCCCGCAGACGACGCCCGGCGCGTAGCGCAGCACCGGCGGCACGCCCCGCGGCAGGATGCCGCGCGCGACCCGCCACATCGTGCGGTTCTGCGCGACGAACCGGCCGTCCTGGGTGAACGCCAGCGTCGAGGTGGAGTCTCCCGAGGCCAGCACGGTGTACTGCTGGTCGGTCCTCAGGTCCCACAGCAGCAGCTCCGACTTGGAGCCGCCCTGCGGGGCGTGCGCGACCGCCAGCAGCGAGCCGTCCGGGCTCAGCCGCGTCTCGCCCACCCACCGCTTCCTGAGCCGGGCGTTCAGTTTCGGGACGGCGATGTCGGCGGCCGGTCCGGCGGCCGACGCGAGCCGCCGGACGCGGACCCTGTCCCCGAAGTTCATCGTGACGCCCGCGACCGTCCGGTCGTCGGCGGCGGCGGTGAGCAGCACGGTGTCGTTCTTCGGGTTCTTCCAGGGCAGCGGCACCTCCTTGAGGGTCCGCAGGTCCCAGGCGGTGGACCGGCCCTTCCGCCTGGCCAGCAGCAGGTTCCCGGACGGGTTGAGGTCGATGCCGTCGGGGATGGCGTTGGGGCCCTTCCCGAACGGGAGGGCGCCGCGCTGCCCGCCGGTGGCGGTGTCCCAGACGCGGACCGTCCCGTCGCTCATCCAGGTCACCAGGGTGCGCGCGTCGTTGGTGACGACCAGGTCGACGGCCTTCGGGCCGGGCACGGCGAACCGGCGCAGCTCCCTGCGCGAGTCGACCTCCCAGATCCGCGCCGTGCCCCCGGTGCCCGGGGCGGTGTCGAGGACGACCAGCAGGCGGCCGTCGGGCGACGGCTGGCGCAGCGCCTGCGCGCCCGCGTCCGGCGGGCCGAACACGTCGCTCTCCCACTGGTGGCGCAGCGCGACCAGCGTCTCGCGGGTCTCCGCGGTGTCGGCCAGGGACGCGGCGGCGACCGCGAGCCGCCGGGCCAGGCGCGGGTCGTGGCGGCGGGTCGCCATCGCGGTCGCCGCCATCCGCCGCGCCTCCGCCTCGTCGCGCTGCCGGGCCACCGTCTGGCCCCGCTGCACCACCAGCACGACCGCGCCGACCGCGACCACCAGCAGCACCGCCAGCACGCCGGACACGGCCGTCCGCGCGGTGGACCGGCGCCGCGCCGCGGTCCGGCCGGCGTCCAGGAACTCCTGCTCGGCCCGGCTGATCGCGAGGTGGCGGCGGCCGCTGACGGCCCAGCCCAGCGCCCGGTCCAGGCGGGTGCCCTGGAACAGGTCGCCGGCCTTGCGCCCGTGCGCGTCCCAGAGCCGGACGCCGTCCACCAGTTCCCGGTGCACGGCGAGGCCGGGGCGTTCGGCGTCGGCCCACTCGCGCAGCCGGGGCCAGGCGCGCAGCAGCGCGGGCGTGGTGATCATGAGTTGCCGCCCGTCCCAGGTGAGCAGCCCGGCCCGGGTGAACGCGCGCATCACCGCGTCGGTCGTCTCCTTCGGCGTGCGGCCGTCGTCGGACTCCTCGTACCGCGCGGGGCGCACCACCTCCTCGCCCTCCGCCACCATGCGCAGCAGCACCTGCGGCGCCGCCTGCTGCGCCGCCGGGGGGAGCCGCCGGAACACCTCCTCGGCGCGCTCGCCCAGCGTCGGCGCGGAGGCGGAGGCGTCCGGCGCGCGGACGGCCGCCGCCGCGCGCACGCCCTGCTCCAGCAGGTCCCCGCCGGGGCCGCCGAGCAGGTCCAGCAGCACCTCCGAGGAGCCGGGGCGCCGGCCGGGGTCCTTGGCGAGCGCCGCCGCCACGACCGGCCGCAGCCGGTCGGGCAGGACGGACAGGTCCGGCTCGGTGTCCAGCACGGCCCCCACCAGCACGGCCAGCATGTCCCCGCCGAACGGCGGGCGACCGCTCGCCGCGAACAGGACCGTCGCGCCCCAGGCCCACACGTCCACGGCGGGGCCGGCGCCCTGCCCCCGGAACACCTCCGGGGCCATGTAGCGGGGCGTGCCCTTGACCCCGGTCGTGCTCTGGGACATGTCATCGTGCCGGGCGACCCCGAAGTCGATGACGCGGGGGCCGTCCGGGCCGAGCAGCACGTTCGCGGGCTTGAGGTCCCGGTGCACCACGCCCGCGCGGTGGATGGTGGTCAGCGCGGTCGCGATGCCGACCGCCAGCCGGTACAGCTCGTCCGGCCCGTACGGGCCGCCGGTCTCGACCGCCTGTTGCAGCGTCGGGCCCGCGACGTACTCGCTGACGATGTACGGCGGGTCGTGCTCCAGGTCGACCGCGAGGACGCGGGCGGTGCAGAACTGCGACACGCGGCGCACCGCGTCGACCTCGCGGGCGAGCAGCACGCGGTGCGCGGCGGAGTAGTCGCCGTGCAGGGCCTTGACCGCGACGCGCGCGCCGTCGGGGCCGTACCCCTCGTAGACCACCCCCTGCCCGCCTGAGCCGATCTTTCCGGCCAGCCAGTAGTCACCGAGCCGGGTCGGCTCTCCGGGCGCCGGGGGGACGGGGGGCACCGTGCTCTCCTCGCTCTGGCAGACATGATCGTCCCTATAAGATGCCGCACCCCCTCCGTGTGTTCGGGTGGCGGGGGCGACGGTCGCCGCCGCGAACCGCGGCCGTCACCGCGGTCCACTACGATCGCCCGTCATGTCCGCAACGATCACATTGGCCGACGTCCTCGACGACGCGGCGATCCTCTCCCTGGAACACCAACTGCACCTGGGGGAGGTCATCGGCTCGCACAGCTGGAACGTCGACCTGCGGGAGCAGCGGTTCGTCTTCACGGGCGACCGCGACCTGACCTGCAGCCGCGTCCACCTGCTCGGCAGCGCCGCCCCCGGCCCGGGGTCGTGGCTGTGGGCCTGGGCGAACCCGACCGACTACCCCGAGCCCCTGACCGAGCTGTCGGCGCGGGTGCGGGACTTCGGGCGGCAGCACGGGATCCCCGAGCTCGCCTCGGCGGAGGTCCCGTTCGGCGCGGTGCCCGGCGGCCCCGCCGAACCGGCGTTCGAGCCGGCCCGCGTCGCCGCGCTGCTGCTGGACGCGGCCAAGGTCGTGTCGGGCTCCTGGACCTCCTACCACGCCGAGGTGGGCGGGGGCACGCGCGCCGCGTTCCTCATCGAGCACCCGGACTTCCGGCTGCCGCCGCCGGCCTTCCCGCGCGTGATGCGCGTCCTCCAGCAGTCGCTGGCCGAGCTGCCGCTCCACGACCACCGGCGGGCGCTGTACGGCTACGCCCGGGGACGGGGGCTCGGCGCCGCGTTCGACCCCGAGGGCACCAGGCTCGCGATCACCAGCCCGGACTTCTCGATCGACGTCGAGTTCGACCAGCACAACCGCATCGCCGGCATCAACGCCAAGACCACGTCCGGAAACTGACCCCCCCGACCAAGAAGACGCCCCGGACCCGAACAGGTCCGGGGCGTCTACCGGCGGGTGTCGAACGGGGCGTGAAGATCGGGTCGGCGGTCACGGTGCGGAAGCCGTAAGGTCTTCAGCCCGGTATGAGTTCCGCGCCCGCCGTCATCCGCGTTGCAGGGGCTCGGGCGCCTGCAGCCTCTTCTTCGGCATCCGCCAGACCAGGCCGTCGTCGGCCGGGGTCAGGTAGTGCATCGAGTTGAGAGTGCACGTCCCCTTGTCCTGCCGGACCAGGCGCGTGGTGAAGACCATGATGTCCTTCTCGGCCGACACCAGCATCCCCTTGGTCTCGCAGGCGACCTCCTCGTTGTACAGGCGGATCGTGACGTTCTCCTCGCCGACCGCCCCCGCGGCGAGGTCGAAGTCGCGGCGCACCGTCTTGCCGGGCTCTCCGGTCTCTCCCCACCAGCGCCCCAGGTAACGCTGCGGGATACCCGTTGCCCTGACGCGGGTGAGGGTGCCCTGGAGCCTCTTCGAAGCCCAGTGGACGGTGCCGTCGGCGTTGGCGGTCATCGTCTGGTCCATGCCGCCGCCGCAATATCCCGCGGGCAGGGAGCGGAGCAGGGAGGTCCTCAGCGAGATCGACGGACCGCTCGACAGGAGGGTCGCGGTGAACTCGCACAACTGGTCTTCGTCGGCCATCCGTATCCGCGCGACGTTCCGCCCCGCACGTCCCTGTGTGACGGTGACCCGCTGCAGCCACTCCGCGCTGCCGGAGTCGGTGCGGACCATGCCCTCCCAGGTACCCACCAGCTCGGCGGGCACGATGTCCTTGGTCGGATGAGTGGTGCTCTTGGCGGGGGGTGGGGTGTCTCCGCCGCTCAGCAACGGGTTCCCGTGGCTGTTGTGGCCGCTGCCGCCGCCACTCGTCGCCGCCAGCCCGATGGTGAGCGCCACCACGGCCGTCACTGCGGCCCCGACTCCGAGGTAGAGCGGCCCACCCGAACGCCACGCGGAGGGGGTGCGGACCGTGGGGCCGACCATGCCGGGCGGCGGGCCGTGCGGCGGCACGGTAGCCGCGTGCTGCCGCGCAGGAGGGGACGCGGGGCCCGTGCGCTCCTGCGCGGGGGTGGGAGGCTGCCCGGGGTCTTCCAGGTCCAGCAGGGCGGCGGCGTGGCGGCCCAGATCAGCGGCCACGGTGGCGGGCAGCCACGGCTCGTCGCCGGGTTCGCCGACGGCGTCGAGGATCTCCACGAGGTCCGGCCGGGCGGTCCGTTCCTTGGCCAGGCAGCGTTCGGCCAGGTCGCGCAGGTCGCCGGTGAGGCCGGTCAGGTCGGCCGGCTCGGAGGCGACGCGGAACAGCAGCGCGTGCGGGCCGCCCTCCGGCGTGCCGAACGGCTGCCGCCCGGTCGCCGCGAAAGCCAGCACCGCACCCAGGCAGAACACGTCGCTGGCCGGGGTGAGCGGTTGCCCGCGCACCTGCTCGGGCGACATGAACCCGGGCGAGCCGATCAGCGCGCCGGTGCGCGTGGCCACTGAGGCGTCCACCGACCGGGCGATGCCGAAGTCGATGACGCGCGGCCCGCCGATGGTGACCAGCACGTTGGACGGCTTGAGATCGCGGTGGATCAACCCGGCCCCGTGCACCGCCCGCAGCGCCCAGGCCAGCCCGGCGGCCAGCGTGAGCACCGACGCGGCGGGCAGCGGTCCGTGCCGCTCGACAACCTGCTGGAGGTCCAGGCCGGGCACGTAGCCGGTGGCGACCCAGGGCGCGGGCGACTCGGTGTCGGCGTCCAGTACCGGAGCGGTCCACCTGCCACCGACACGCCGCGCAGCGGCTACCTCATGGCGGAAACGACGGCGAAAATCGGGATCGCGGGCCAACTCCGGATGCACGACCTTGACCGCGACCATCCGGCCACGCGGCGAGCGCCCCAGATAGACGCGGCCCATACCGCCCGCACCAAGCCGTCCCAGTAGCCGGTACTCCCTGATGCGCTGCGGATCGTCAGGCCGCAGAGCGTCCATGCCGCCGGCTCCTGTCATCGTCGTAGGTCAACGCTTCCTCGATGGTCGATCGTGATCAGCATCTGGAGTCGCCCGGCGCCGCTTGGGCGCCGTGTCAGCGAGACTGTTTGACACTTTGTCGAGAATAACAGACGATGTGTTGAAAGCGGTGACCGCGGGGTTCACCGACGTCGGCCCGGAAGCGGGGCCGCGTGGCCGTTTCTCGATTCAGAAGGTGTGACTTGGCATCCGAAGCAGCTCCGGACTCATCCGAGCCCGTGGCCGGGACGGGGCGCAGGCGACCGCGGATGAGCCGTGGCGACCGGCAGGAGATCGCCCTGCTCGACAGCGTCGAACGGTTGATGAGGGTCAAGCCCCTGGCCGAGATCGACCTCGCGCAGATCGCCGCGGGCGCCGGACTGTCGCGCGCCGCCGTGTACTTCTACTTCGACAACAAGGACGCGGTGGTCAGAGCCGCGCTCGACCGCACGATCGAGTCGGCGATGGGCATCCTCACCGTGCACGCCGACCGGGGACTCGAACAGATCCTCGAAGAGGTGATCTCCGGCTTCGCCGAGTGGTGGCGGCACAACAGCGGCCTGCTGTGCGCGATCATCGACCAGACCGGGCGCGACGCCGCACTGCGCGAGACCTGGCGCCGCTTCTTCGAAGGGGCCGCCGACGTCCAGGCCGCCGCGCTCGAACGGGACAGAGCCGCGGGCCTGGTGCCCGACCTGGGAGACGCCCGCACCATGTGCATCACGCTGACCTACATGTGCGAGCGCAACTGGTACATGCTCTTCTCCCGCGAACACAGCCGCGAGGAAGAGGAGGCGACGCGGGCCCTCCTCCTGCAACTGTGCCGGCGGGCGCTGGGCTACCCCGACCGCTGAGTCCCCGATCCGACGGCATCACCACAAGGAGCACGCATGCGCAGCGCGCGAAGAACCGCGGGTGTCGCCGTGGTCACCGCCATGAGCCTGACCGGCTGCCTCGGCACGGGCCGGGACGCCGAGGAGCCGGGGCGCGACCCCGGCGCCCGGCCGCCCGGCGGCACGGTCGGCACCGTCGACACCGACCGGGTGATCGCACGCCAGACCTTCGGCTCGCCCATCGCCGACGGCGCCACCCTGGAGATCGGCATCATCGAGCTGAGGGTCTCCGGCCGGCTCGCCCACCTGACCCTGGTACTCACCCCCCGCAACGCGGGATCGGACCAGGTCAGCGTCTCTCAGCTCAATGGCAGGAGCGCCCCCGACGTCGCTCTCCTGGACACCGTCAATCTCAAGCGCCACAGAGTCGTCAGGGCGGGCGAGCGGCAGTTGCAGCCGCACCACATCTTCGACAAGGTGAGGAACGGCCAACCCAACGTGCAGACCTACACCTTCGCCGCGCCGCCCGAATCCGTGCGCGCCGTGGACGTCTCGTTCGGGCAGTGGGCCCCGTTCCGCAACGTTCCGGTGACCCGGTGAGCCGTCGCGCCCGAGGCCTCGCGACGGCGGTCCTCCTGGGCACCGTGGTCGCGCCCGCGTCGGTCACCGCCGCCCCGGAGCCGACCGACGGGGAGATCGCCGAGTCCGTTCAGGCCCTGGACCACGCGGGGGCGATCCAGGGCATCGACCTCGTCGCCTCGATCGTCCCGCTCCGGCGGGAACGCACCGACGGCTCGACCACCACCCTCCGCATCAACGCCGACGTACTCTTCGAGTTCGGCGAGCACGACCTCACCCCGGCCGCCCGTACCGCGATCACCGCGGTCGCCGGACGCCTGCGCGGCGCCACCGGCACCGTACGCGTCATCGGCCACACCGACTCGCTGGGGACGGAGACGGAGAACATGCGACTGTCCCGGGGCCGCGCCGAATCCGTCCGCGCCGAACTCACCCGCGCCGCCGGAGCGCTCCGGATCGAGGCGATCGGCCGGGGCGAAGCCGAGCCGGTCCAGCCCAACACCAGGAACGGCGAGGACAATCCCGAGGGCCGCGCCGAGAACCGGCGCGTGGAGATCATCTTCCAAGGCCGATAAACGGACGTCCGCCGTGGCGAGCACATCGCTTTTCCCTTCCGAGCCGGGGTGACCTGCGAACGGTTATGGACGAACTCCTGGAGGGCGGGCCGATCCGTACGGCCGAGAACAAGGTTGGAACGAGTCTGGAGCGCTTTATCCCGGCCACTCCGGCAGCGGGGTGACCGCCTCGGAATCGACCATCGCCGCCGTCATGTGCCGCGATCTGCTCGCGGCCCCCGGAACCATCACCTCCGCAATGACGATCGGCCGTTCGAGCTCCCCCGCCTCGACACGGGGCTGACCACTTGGGGTTGGGGCATCCTCGTCCTGGACTTCCCCCTGCCGATCAGAGTTGTCACCGTACCGCTGGGACTGGACGCGGGCCACGGCGACCTCAACGATCCCGACTTCTGATCCCGCATCCAGGGACACCGAACCGGGAAAGCGTTCCTTGATACGCAGCCGTCTGGCCGTGTCCAGTACGAAGTCATACCGAGGACACTTCCGCGCTGCGCGCGGCACCGGTCTCGACTCCGCTTATCGCCGACGGGGCGCTGATCGTGGGATGAAGAAGCGCAGTGAATTGACTCTCTTTATGCCGCCTTTCGGCACGAATTGATCAACTTGGGTTGCCGATACACGCCGACTCGGAGGAATACATGCGATTCAAGCGCGCCGGTTTCGTTCTTACCGCCACCGCCACCACCCTCGTCTTCGCCGGAACCGCTTCCACGGCGTCGGCGAGCCCGTTCCCCGACCCCGCGCCCGGCGGCCCACTGCGGCCCCACGAGCCTGACGTCACCGGCCCCCGCAACCTGGACACGATCACCGTGCAGACCACCCGGAACGCGGGACGCAGCATCACCATCGCCTTCGACCGCCGCAGCCGGACCTCCCAGAACACCGTGCCCGCCGCCGCGCGCCGGTTCGTCTTCCTGTTCGACCGCTCGATCAGCTTCAATCCCGAGGCGTTCCCGACCTGTGCGAGGACGATCATCGACGACGAGGGCGTGCGGGCATGCCCGCCGGGCTCCCAGGTCGGCTCCGGCCGGTTGACCGCGTTCGACGGAGCACAGCAGGACGTCCTGCTGTTCAACAGCCAGGTCGATGGAATGCGCGGCGCCCTGGTCGTGATCCCGGAAGCCGGCATGGTCCTGGAACAGACCTTCGAACAGGTCTCCGCGCCGTACCGCCGGGCCCATCGCTGGGCACTGGACGAGATCGTGCCGCCCACGCCCGTCCCGCCAGGGCAGCGCGCGGGAACAGCCCGCTTCGAGCTCTCCTTCGGCGCCACACGCATGGTCGACGGGCGCCCGGTCGGCTTCGCCGAGACCACGGCACGTCCCGGTGCACGTCTCCGCTTCGGCCTCTGGAGCGAATTCGTCACGGGCCAGATCGCGCTCCCCACCGATACCGCGAAACTGCGCTGACACCGACACGGCCCACCTGCAGCCGGGTCGGACGAGCCATGATGGCGCGCTCCCATCGGTCTCGTGCGGCCCGGCCATCGCCTCCCCGGCCGGCCGTTCTGAAGACGGAGCAAGGGAATCCGGCTACGTCCTTACCGGTTACCGGGTCGCCACGCGCCCCGATCGGCGAGGCCGGGCAGGACGCCGGGTTCCCCGCTACCGCCCTGGTGTCCCCGAGCGGTCGCATGGCCGACTCGGTACCGGCGGACCCCGACAGCCGGGATGACTGGTTCGGCACAGTCCACGAGGCCGAGGCGGCGGGGTTCCTCATCGTCCAGGGGCTGCCGCGCCGCCAGGCCGATCTCCGGTGTCCCCCTCCGGGGAGGCGGAGTTGCGGAGCGCGTGGGTCCGGTTCACTTCGGCGAGCCGGTGGATAACCGAGGCCACGGCGTGCAGCTCCTGCGGGCTCACCGATTCCAGGACGGCGACCGCGTCGTCGTGGACCGGGTCCCAGATCACGGCGCGGAGGTCGGCGTGCCGCTCGGACACGCCGATGATCTGGGCGCGGCGGTCCTCGGCGCTCTGCCTGCGGGTCGCGTACCCGGCCGCGACCAGGCGATCGACGACCTTGGTGACGGCGGCGGGGCTGAGATGACTCAGGACGGCGAGCCGCTGGGCGCGCATCTCGCCCTCCCGTTGGAGGAGTTCCAGGCAGCGCAGGTCGTTGCGGTTGAGCCCGTAGCGTTCGGCGACCGCGTCGAACAGGGCCTCGGTCTCCGTGTGCAGCTCACGGATCGCGCGTAGGACACCGTTCACGACTGCTCGCTCCTGCGGGGAGGCGTCCATCTTTCTCCAATGGTTCTCGGCGTGTATATTTCACATCGTGAAGCAATATAGCGGAGTGAGCAGATGGACGGCCGCCGCCACGGCGCTGTACGTGCTGTGGGGCGTGCTGCATCTGGGCTTGGGCGTCACGATGATGGCCGACGGGCTCTCGGCAGAGTCCCCGCGGGGCGAGGCACAGGCCGAGGCCCTGATGTTCTTCCTGTGCGCCACCCTCCTCGGCGCGCAGGCCATCGCGGTCGCGCTCACGATGAACCGGCTGAACAGCCGCCGCGGTCACTGGCTCAATCTCCTCACCCTCGGAACCGTGGACGCGGCGTTCCTCATGGTGATGGTCCTGCCTGGACACGTGGACGTCATCGGCGGCCTGTCCGGCCCGGCGATCTGGCTTCTGGCCGCGACCGCCTCCACCCTCGCCCTGCGCCGAGCCCCCGCCACCGCCTGACCGGTCCATCGCACCGAGAGCCCGGATGGCGGGGAACGACACGCAGGTGATGCCCGGCATCCGACCCGCCCCGGTCACCTGTGCCGGCGGCCCGTCCCCGGCCTCCGGAGCCTCGTCGCCGCAGCAGGAATCCGCCAGGCGCCCGGACACCACGACCCGGACGACGTCCTTGCAGGAAGTGACCTTGTGGTTGTCGCGTCCACCGGCCGGGCAGGCCGCCCCCTTCTGACCCGTGGCCGTCCCGTCCGTTGCCGCAGCGGCAATGGCTCCGGCAACTCCCACTCGGCATCGGTCGACCCGCGGGCGACGATTCACATCGTCGAACAGCGTCCGTCAGCGGAACGATCGCACCTACTTCGACGACAGGACCCCGGGCCTGTCGCGGACGGACCTGTCACGAAAGGGCCCCGGCCACCGCGCGTGGCGCGCGCCCCAGCCGGTGAGGCGGGAGCGCCCTTCCGGGGCGCGGTCAGATCGCGAAGCGATGTCGCGCTCGCCGAGACCCGGCGAGAAGCGAGCCTCCAGGCGGGTGCCGTGGGCCAGGGCTTTCGAAACACCGTCTAGTCGCGGTCGGGGGGGCGGGTGGGGTCGTTGATGCCGAGGTGCAGGTGTTCCACGTGGTAGATGGCCTGGTCGATGAGTTCGGCGACGTGGTCGTCGTAGAGCGAGTACAGCACCTGGCGGCCCCTGCGGGTGCCGACCACCAGGCCGAGGGTGCGCAGCAGGCGGAGCTGGTGGGAGCAGGCGGACTGCTCCATGCCGACCTCGGCGGCCAGTTCGGTGGCCGCCAGCGGTCCCTCGCGCAGCCGGGCGAGGATCAGCAGCCGCGAGGGGGTGGCCAGCGCCTGTAGCGCGGTGGCCACCTTGGCGGCGCTGGCCGCGTCCAGGCGGGTGCGCGGGGCGCTGCTCGGTGGTGGTGCGGCTCCATGACCCATGCGCGCATTGTACTTTGATGAACACATGAATCATTGTTCAACTGTTCCTGCTATTGTCCGGGCGGTCGACCCTGTCGCCGTCCGGAAAGGATCCGTTGCCCGATGTCCTCCGCCCTGACCCGCCCGACGGCGGCCCCCGCCGCCGCGGCCCGCGACGTGACGGCGCGGCACCGCACCCGGATCTTCGAGCTTGCCGAGGTCCGCTGGGCGGCCGCGGCGCTGGCGCTGTTCCTGCTCGCGCTGCCGCCGTACCTGCTGGACGCCCCCGCCTGGACGTGGGCCCCGCCGTTCGCGCTGGCCTACGCGGCCGGCGGCTGGGAGCCGGGCTGGTCGGGGCTGAAGGCCCTGCGCGACCGGACGCTGGACGTGGACCTGCTGATGGTGCTGGCCGCGCTGGGCGCCGCGGCGATCGGCCAGGTGCTGGACGGGGCGCTGCTGATCGTCATCTTCGCGGCCTCCGGTGCGCTGGAGGCCGTGGCCACCGCGCGGACCGCCGACTCGGTGCGCGGCCTGCTCGACCTGGCCCCCGCCACCGCGACCCGGCTGTCCGGCGACGGCGCCGAGGAGACCGTCCCCACCGAACGGCTGCGGGTCGGCGACACCGTCCTGGTCCGGCCCGGGGAGCGCGTCGGCGCCGACGGCCGGGTGCTGGACGGGGCGAGCGAGGTCGACCAGGCCACCATCACCGGCGAGCCGCTGCCGGTGGACAAGCGGGCCGGGGACGAGGTGTTCGCCGGGACCCTGAACGGCACCGGGGCGCTGCGGGTGCGGGTGGAGCGGGACCCGTCGGACACCGTCATCGCCCGGATCGTGGCCATGGTCGCCGAGGCGTCCGAGACCAAGGCCCCCACCCAGCTGTTCATCGAGAAGGTGGAGCAGCGTTACAGCGTCGGCATGGTCGCCGCCACCCTCGCGCTGTTCGCGGTCCCGCTGGCCCTCGGCGACGACCTGCGGTCCACGCTGCTGCGGGCCATGACCTTCATGATCGTCGCGTCGCCGTGCGCGGTGGTGCTGGCCACCATGCCGCCGCTGCTGTCGGCCATCGCCAACGCCGGGCGGCACGGCGTGCTGGTGAAGTCGGCCGTGGTCATGGAGCGGCTCGGGCGGATCGACGCGGTGGCGCTGGACAAGACCGGCACCCTGACCGAGGGCGCCCCGAAGGTCACCGACGTCCGTCCCCTGCCCGGGTCGGGGCTGACCGAGCGGGAGCTGCTGAGGCTGGCCGCGGCGGCCGAGCACCCCAGCGAGCACCCGCTGGCCCGCGCGGTCGTGGACGCCGCCCGCGACCGCGGCCTGCGCGTCCCGGCGGCGGACGGCTTCACCTCCGCCCCCGGCGTGGGCGTCCGCGCGACCGTCGAGGGCCGGGCCGTCGCGGTCGGCGCCCCGGCCGCCGGCCGGGCCGCCGGGCCGGTGGTCGCGGAGCTGGAGGAACGGGGACGCACCGCGGTCGTGGTCGAGGTCGACGGCGTCCCGGCGGGGGTGCTCGGCATCGCCGACCGCCTCCGGGCCGACGCCGCCGCCACCGTCGCCGCCCTCGGCGCGCTGACGGCCACCGCCCCGGTGCTGGTCACCGGGGACAACCCGCGCGCCGCCGCCCGGCTGGCCGCCCTGGCCGGCATCACCGACGTGCGCGCCGGGCTGCTGCCCGAGGACAAGGTCGCCGCCGTCCGGGAGCTGGAGGCCGCCGGACACCGGGTCCTGGTGGTCGGGGACGGCGTCAACGACGCCCCGGCGCTGGCCGCCGCCCACACCGGCGTCGCCATGGGCCGCGCGGGCTCGGACCTGGCGCTGGAGACCGCCGACGCCGTCGTCGTGCGCGACGAGCTCGCCGCCGTCCCCGCCGTCGTCGCCCTGTCCCGCCGGGCACGGCGCCTGGTCGTGCAGAACCTCGTCATCGCGGGCGTGTTCATCACCGGCCTGGTCGCGTGGGACCTGACCGGGACGCTGCCGCTGCCGCTGGGCGTCGCCGGGCACGAGGGCTCCACCGTCCTGGTCGGCCTCAACGGCCTGCGCCTGCTGACGGAGGGGGCCTGGCGGCGCGCCGCGGCTACCCCGGAGGGCCCGGCGGCGTCAATGTGACCTTCCGCGCGTGGAGTCCCGGCACCGGACGGAGGCATGCTGCCGACGACGATCACGCCGCGGAGCGCCGGGCCCGCGAGCCGCTGTCACGCGGATGGTCGTCCCGTCGTCATAAGGGAGGACGGACCCCGGGGACGACCGTCGGAGGTGAAGGTGAGTCTGACCGATCTGGGGCTGACGGCCGAGCAGGAGCGGGTGTACCGGCTCCTGCTGCGCGACCCGCGGGCGACGGTCCGGCCGGACGCGTGGCCCGTCGTCGCCGAGCTGCGGACGCTGGGCCTGGTGGACGAGGGTCTCGCCCCGGTCCCGCCGGCGGCCGCGGTGGACCTGCTGGTGCGGCGGCGCGTCGAGCGGGCGCAGCGGCAGCTCGGCGGCCTCGCCCTCGCCTGGACCGTGCTGACGGAGCTGGCCGAGGAGCAGCGCAGCGGCCGTCCCGTCCAGCTCGTCGAGCACCTGCCGGACGCCCCGGCCGTCGTCCGCCGCGTGCGGGCGCTGCTGGACGACGAGCCGGGCGAGCTCCTCCAGTTGAGGACGCGGGTCGTCGGCGAGGACGGGACCCTCGCCGACGAGGGGCTCCGGGCGCTGCTGGCGCGCGGGCTGCGCAGCCGCACCCTGTGCCCGGCGGGCGTCCTGGACGACGCCGACCAGGCGCGCCGCGGCCGGCGGCGGCACGCGCTCGGCGACCTGCACCGGGTCACCTTCGAGCCGGTGCGGCGGGTGGCGGTGGTCAACCGGGCGGTGGTGCTCGTCCAGGCCGACCCCTGCCGCCCGGCGGCGGGCGCGGTGCAGGTCCGCCAGCCGGGGATCGCCGCGCTGCTGGTGGAGGTCTTCGAGGGCATGTGGGAACGCGGCCGCGACCTGGACGACCTGCCGCTGTCGCCCGCCGAGCGGCGCGTGCTGCACGCCCTGGTCCACCAGGACACCGACGAGGCCGCGGCGCGGTCGGCGGCGATGTCGGTCCGCAAGTTCCGCGCCCACGTCGCCGACCTGCGGACCCGGCTCGGCGCCCGGACCCGCTTCCAGATCGCGCTGCTGGCCAGGGAACGCGGCTGGCTCTGAGGCGCGCCGGACCCGGGGCGTGCAGGAACATGCAGCGCCGTGTGCAGCCGATGGGACTGCCGGGCCGCCCCTCCCGCCCACGATGATCTCGATCATGGAACGTCTGGACGTCATCGAGACCTGCACGCGAATGGCCTGGCACGCCGACCAGCGGGAGTGGGAGGCGCTGAGGTCGGTGTTCACCGACCGGGTGCGGCTCGACTACACCAGCCTGAACGGCGGCGAGCCCGTCACCCTCCCCGCCGACGACCTGGTGGCCGCCTGGTCGCGGACGCTGGGCGCCTTCGACGCCACCCAGCACCTGGTCACCAACCACCTGGTGACCGTCGACGGGGACACCGCCGTGTGCACCGCCTCCTTCCAGGCCACGCACCGGCTCGCCACCCCGTTCGGCTCGCCGCTGTGGACGCTGGGCGGCACCTACCGGTTCGACCTGGTCCGCGACGGCGACGGCTGGCTGATCAACGGCGTGGTGATGACGGCCACCTGGGCCGACGGCAACCACGAGCTGCTGGCGCGGGCCTCGCGCGGCGGATCCGCCTGATGGCCGCGACGACGGCCGGGGCCGTGCGGCGCCGCGTCGGCGCCGCCGCCCTGGCCGCCGCGGCGTGGCCGATGCCGGCGGGATGCGCCGGGGACGACCCGGACCCCGCCCCGGCCGCCGCGCGGTCCGCGAGCCCGGCGGCCACCGGCTCGGCGGTCCCGCGAAGCGCGCTGCTGCCGCCGGTGGCGGCCTACGTCGACGCCGTCAACGGCAAGGACCTGGACGCGCTGACCAAGGCGTTCGCCCCTGACGGGCAGGTCGTCGACGTCGGCCGCCGCTTCGCCGGACGCGACGCCATCCGCGGCTGGGCCGACCGGGAGGTCATCGGCGGCGCGCTGACCGTGCGGGGCGTCGTCGAGCGCCGGGACGGCTACCAGAAGCTCCTGGTGACCTTCGCGCCCGGCGGCTCCGGCGGCTTCGCCGCCCACTACGCCTTCACCGTCTCCGGCTCCGCCATCACCAGGGCCGACCTCACCTACGCCAACTGACCCGTGACGACCGAAGAGAGAACCCGATGACGACCAAGCGCAAGGTGACCTTTCCCTCCGGTGACGTCACCCTCACCGGCAACCTGTTCCTGCCGGACGCGCCGTCCCCCTCCCCCGGCGTCGTGGTCGCCGGGACCTGGACCAGCGTCAAGGAGCTGATGGCCGACCGGTACGCCGAACGGCTGGCCGACCGCGGGCACGCGGCGCTGTCGTTCGACTTCACCGGTTACGGCGAGTCCGAGGGCGAGCCCCGCGACTACGAGTCGCCCGAGCTGAAGGTCCGCGACCTCCGGCACGCCCTGGACTTCCTGGCCGGGCGCCCGGAGGTGGACGCCGGCCGGCTGGGCGCGCTGGGGGTGTGCGCGGCGGCGATGTACATGAGCGCGGCGGCCGTCGCCGACGAACGCGTCCGCTCGCTGGCGCTGGTCGCGCCCTGGCTGCACGACGGCGCGATCTGCGCGGAGGTCTACGGCGGCGCCGAGGGCGTGGCCGCCCGGCGCAAGGAGGCCGCCGCCGCCCGCGCCCGGTTCGAGGAGACCGGGGAGGTCGAGTACGTGCCGGTGGTCAGCGGCACCGACCCGCGCGCCGCGATGCCGATGGAGATCGACTTCTATCTCAACCCCGACCGCGGCGGCATCCCGGCCTGGCCGAACCGGTTCGCGGTGATGGCCTGGGAGAACTGGCTGACCTTCGACTCCATCGCGCTGGCCCCGCGCGTCACCGTCCCGACGGTGCTGGTGCACAGCGAGGACGCCGCCATCCCCGAGGGCGCGCGCCGCTTCCACGAGGCGCTGGCGGGCCCGGGGGAGTTCGTGTGGACCACCGGCGACCAGTTCGACTTCTACGACCAGGAGCCCCAGGTGACCACCGCCGCGGACACCGCCGCCGCCCACTTCTCCGCCACGCTGTGACCCGCCGCTGGCCGGCGTCGCCGAGGAGGCTCACCCTCCCGGCGACCGCCACCCTCCTCGTCGCGCTGACCGGCGCGGCGGGCGTCGCCGCCGCCGCGCCCGACCGGCCCGCCCTGGCCGGGGCCACGGCGGCGGCCCCCGCCCCCGCCGGCGACCTCGACCCGGGCCCCTACCACCGCCTCCTCGACCCGCTGGTCGGCACGTGGAAGGCCGTCAAGACCAACTACGTCCTCGGTGGCGGCCGGCCGGTGGTCTCCCGCGACATCGTCGTCCGCACCCGGTGGATGAGGAGGACCGGCGGCCGGTTCCTGGAGGAGCGGACCGACGGCACCCTGGGCGGCGACCGCTACCACCGGACCGGGGTCCTCGGCTTCTCCACCATCGACCGCCGCTACGAGTGGACCACCTTCGACAGCGTCACCCCCACCGCGATGACCTACCGGGGCGCGCCCGTGACCGGCACGCCCTCGGTGCTGTCGATCCCCGGCGAGTTCACCGACCCGGGCATCCTCGGGCCCGGGTACCGCGGCCGGACCATCCCCATGCGCACCGTGATCACCCTGGGGAGGACCCCGACGTTCGACCTCTACTTCACCCCGCCCGGCCAGGCCGAGCGCCTGGTCGACCGCGTCGTCTACACCCGCAGGATCGGGTGACCGGACGCCGGTCACCCGCATGGGGGCCCGCCACCGGGGAACGGGGTCGGCCTGGAGGTGAACGGCGACGATCACGGTGGCCCTCGGCGGCGACGTGATGCTCGGGCGCGGCGTCGACCAGATCCTGCCCCGGCCGGGCGACCCCGCGCTGCGCGAGGCGTACGTGCGGGACGCGCGGACGTACGTGCGGCTGGCCGAGGCCGCGCACGGGCCGATCCCGCGGCCGGTGGGGTTCCGCCGGCCGTGGGGCGAGGCGCTGCGCGTGCTGGAGGAGGCCGCGCCGGACGCCCGGATCGTGAACCTGGAGACCGCGATCACCCGGGGCGGGACGTTCGCGCCCGGCAAGGCCGTCCACTACCGGATGAGCCCCGGCAACCTGCCGTGCCTGGCCGCCGGCCGGCCCGACGTGTGCGTGCTGGCCAACAACCACGTCATGGACTTCGGCGTCCAGGGCCTGGTCGAGACGCTCGCGGCGCTGGAGGGCGCCGGCCTGGCGTGGGCCGGGGCGGGCCGGGACGAGCGGGAGGCCCGGCGGCCCGCCGCGGTCCCGGCCGGGAGCGGCCGGGTGCTGGTGTTCGCGTTCGGCATGGCCTCCAGCGGGATCCCGGCCGGGTGGGCCGCCGGGCCGGGGCGGCCGGGGGTCGCGTTCGTCCCGGAGCCGTCCCAGGATTGGGCCCGCGCGATCACCGAACGGGTCCGGCGGGACAAGCGCGCCGGGGACGTCGTGGTCGCGTCCGTCCACTGGGGGTCGAACTGGGGCCACCACGTGCCCGGCGAGCACGTCCGGTTCGCGCACGCGCTGGTCGACGGCGGGGTGGACGTCGTGCACGGGCACTCCTCCCACCACCCCCGCCCGATCGAGGTCTACCGGGGCCGGCTCGTGCTGTACGGGTGCGGCGACCTCATCGACGACTACGAGGGGATCACCGGGTACGAGGAGTACCGCGACGACCTGCGCCCCCTGTACCTCGCCTCGCTCACCCCGGGCACCGGCGCGCTGGCCGAGCTGCGGATCGCCGTGCTGCGGGCGCGGCGGATGCGGCTCGAACGCGCCGCGCCCGCCGACGCCGGCTGGCTCGCCGACACACTCCGCCGGGTCGGGACGCCGGTCGTCGCCGAGGGCGGGACGCTGGTGCTGCGCCCCTGACCCCTTCAGACGCCGCTGGGCAGCGTCTCCAGCTCGCCCCGGCGGGCCGCCTCCAGATGCAGCGGGTCCAGCGCGGACGTCCGCCGGAACCAGCACAGCGCGTCGTAGCGTTCGGCGAGCACGGTGGGCACGTAGTTGCGCCGGTCGCGGCCCGGGTCGTAGACGACGCCGATCGCGCGGTGGCCGCGCCGCTCCCGCGGCCAGGCCGCGTCGGGCCCGTCGGAGAACACGAACAGGGCCCGCGCCAGCTCCGTCCCCATCAGCAGCGCCTCCACCGTCCCGGGAGGGGGCGCGGGCACCGCCATCGTCTCCATCGTCCCGCCCCAGCGCGGCGCGGCGATCACCTCGCCGGAGCCGCCCGCGAACCCGACCGCGACGACCGCGTCCCGGCCGTGCCGGTCCCGGGCGAGCTGGCCCAGGTTCACCATCCCGGCCGCCGCCATGTCGGTGGCGCGGGCGTCGCCGATGTGGGTGTTGTGCGCCCAGACCACCGCCCGCGCCCCGGCGCCGTGGAAGTCCAGCAGCCGGTCCAGGGTGTCGGCCATGTGGACGTCGCGGACGTTCCACGACTCGGGACCGCCGACGATCATCGCCCGGTAGTAGCGCTCGGCGCCCGCGGCGACCTCGGCGTTCTGCCGGGCGTTCAGGTCCTCGGCGCCCTCGGCGGGACGGCGCAGCCGGGTCAGCAGCTCCAGCACCTCGTCCTCGCAGCCGCCGGGGACCAGCGCGTAGGAGCCGGGATCCTCGCCGTGCGGCTCGAAGCAGCGGTAGGCCGCCAGCGCCGTCTCCACGTACTCGGGGCGGCGCTCGGACACGTAGCCGATGACGGAGCGCAGCGAGTCCCACAGGCTGTAGACGTCCAGGCCGTAGAAACCGACGCGGTCGCCCGTCCCGGCGTTGTGGTCGCGGAGCCAGCGGCAGAAGTCCACGGTCTCCCGGTTGGCCCACATCCACGTCGGCCAGCGGCGGTAGCCGTCCAGCACCTCCCCCGGGTCCTCCGGCGCGTCCCCGGCGAGGGTCACGCTACGGCTGACCTGCCAGCAGTCGGGCCAGTCCCCCTCGACCGCGACGAACGAGAACCCCTTCTCGGCGACCAGCCGCCGCGTCAGCGCCGCCCGCCACGCGTAGTACTCGTGGGTGCCGTGGCTGGCCTCCCCCAGCAGCACGCAGCGGGCGTCGCCGACGCGTTCCAGCAGCGGATCGAGATCGGCCTCGACCTCCAGCGGGAGGGCCGAGCCCAGGACTTCCTCGACCTCGTTCACGACGTGTCCCCCCTCGGTCCCCCGGCGCGGCCGGTGGCGGCGCGGGGACGCATGCCCCCGCCCTCCCGCCGCTCGCGCCTGGTGTCGTGCTCGTGGCTTCCGGGTCGCGACATGATCTCGCCCCCTGGTCTCTGCTCGTTCCTTGCCCCCGGTCTCGGACGCGTACCCGCGCCCACGCGGGCCATTCGCCCGGGGTCCCCGGGCCGTCCGGTGGGAAGGAAACCCGGTATGAGCAGCATGAACAGGCGACGGCGGTCCGGCGCCGAGCCGATGACGGCCCGCAGCGCGCTGCGGACGCGAACGGCGTTCGCCACGGTCGGCCTGATCGTCGGCGTGGCGCTGGCGGTGGCCTGCGCGTTCTGGGGGGAACGGTCCCCGGGCGGGGGCGCGGCGGCCTGGACGCTGGTGGCGCTGGGCGTGGTCGTCGCGATCATCTCCGCCGCCGACCTGTGGGTGCTCCGCCGCCGCCGTTGATCACCTCTGGATCGGGAGCCGTGAGGGCTCGCCCTCCACCGACCTCGGTTTCCACCGACGATCCAGACGCCCCGGCACGTCTCGACCAGACCTTCCGAGGTATGCCGGGCGCACCCGGCGGGAAGATCCTGCACGCGCCAGGCGTCTGGCAACGAACTCCTGGTCGGCCGCGTCAGCCTCACCGACCTGGGAACGGACACCCGGTGACCACGAGTGGCGGGGCAGCGACGTCCCGCCGCTTCGCGTTCGGGAGCGAGACGTTCCGGATCGCTCCCGAACGTCCGCCGGGCTGATGGCAGAGGTCGATGCGCTGTGCGTCCGCTGGGCCTGACCGAACGCCGCCTGGTCCCCGCCCCGGAAGCCATCTGCGTTCCCCGGCCGACAACCCCGGTCTTCTGGTCTGCCCCTCGCGAACGCCGGGCACGACCACGGTCGCATCGTGCACTTTCCGTTATGTCCTCGGGACCCTCGGAAGCGCATATCCGCATTCCAGGCCGCCTGGAAGATCGTAAAGTGGTGCCCATGACCGAGGGTCGCCCTACGTGCCACTGCGTGCTCGACCACGACTATGGCGACCGCGACCGGATGGACAACTTCCTGCTGCGCACGATCGTGCACATCACCCAGTACGGCTGGAGCGTGGTGCTGGTGCAGCCGGAGGAGCACCGTCCGGGATGGGCGTACACGATCGGGCTGTGGCACAGCCTGCGGGCCCCGGAGCTGGCGATGTTCGGCGGCGACGTGTACGAGATGGAGGAGTCCCTCAACAGCCTGGGCCGCCAGACGACCGAGGGGGACGTCCCTTCCGACGGGGACCGCCGCTCCGGCGTGGTGCGCGACCGCGAGGTGGCGTTCCGGACGGTGGACACCCGGTGGTACGAGGTGATGATGCCGGGGGCGGTGTCGTTCTACCGGCGTCCGCCGCTGCCGTTCCTCCAGGTGGTGTGGTCGAACGAAAGCGGGTTGTTCCCCTGGCAGCCGGGCACGGACCTGCCGTTCCGCCACTCCCAGCCGTGGCTGTGGCTGGACCCGCGCCAGCACTCCCGGGGCGTGTGGACCCGCGACCTCTAGCGGGCCCGTCCCGGCTGCGGGACGGCCAGCGCCCCGGCCAGCCAACGCGCCGCGACCACCGTGTCGGTAGCGGACACCATTCCCAACGCGCAGACGAACCAGCCGCCGAACGTGCTCACGTCCACGACGTTCTGAACGCGGGCGTCCACGTACGCCACCTCCAGATGCGGAGCGGCGTCCCTGGGAGTGAGAAGCGAGGCGTGCAGCGGCGAGCCCACGTTCCGAAGCGCCCCGACCAACGCCACCAGACGCAACGTCTCGGCCTCCTCGTCCCACCATGTGTCCCCTTGGTCGCTGCTCACGCCGCACGCCCTGCGAACGTCCGCGCGGCCTGATCGAACGCTTCGGGATCGGTCCCGGCCAGGTGCTCCAACAGCCCCTCGACGCTGGAGGCGCTGATCAGCATGAACCCGGCCGCCCGCCACACCCCTCGATCGCAGATCCAGATGTCCCACCGGGGGAACCACTGCCGCAGGAGCACGAGCAGAACGTCACGAGGCGTCATGCCGCGCCCCCGTTCAGGACGGCGTAGACGGCCTTGCCCCCGGAGGCCAGGTGCCGGAAGCCCCATCCGGCGGTGAGCTCGGAGATGATGGCCAGTCCTCGTCCGGAGAAGCACTCCAACGACAGCGGCCGAACGCACGGCTCGGCGCGGCTGCCGTCCCGCACCTCCACCACGGGCCCGTCCGCCGACAGGTACAGCCGAACGGAGATGACCTCGCCCGGCGCGCTGCCGTGCTTGTAGGCGTTGGTGACCAGCTCCGACACCACCAGCAACGCCACCTGCACCGCCGCGCGATCCACGCCTTTGGCCTCCAGCCACCCCCGCGCGAAATCCCGTGCAGATTTGATCGCCTCCGGAACGGAGGTAAGCACCAGAACGGACGGTTCGGCCGTAGCCACCGGAGGCGGATTGACACCCTTATCGATCATGGCCGCTGCCTTTGCCTTGTGACTCCCGGTTGATTTCTCGTAACCGACCTCCATCCACGCACGGGAAGCCATACCGTTACCAGGACAGCTCCAGAAAGCGTGCAGTACACGAGCAATAGCGAGCTCTTAGCGAGCATGATCAAAGGAGCCACATGCCGGTCAGCAAGATCCCCGCCGAGCTGCTCACCTTCGGCGCAGAGGTGAAGCGCCTCCGGCTCGCCAAAGGGCTGACCCAGGCCGAAACGGCGGACACGGTCAACGTCACGCGCGGCTACGTCGGGCAAGTCGAGGCGGGAACGACCCGATGCCGTGCCGACTTCGCCCGCCGCCTCGATCACGCTCTCAGCGCGGAAGGCCGCTTGATAGAAGCCTGGGAAGAGCTTCTGGACAACATAAAGAAGAACAAATACCCAAAATTCTTTCTCAGCTTCCCAAAAGCAGAGCACACGGCCACGATGCTGCGCGGCTACGAAGAGCGGCTTGTCTACGGCCTCTTTCAAACCGAGGGGTACGCCCGCGCCCTGCTCTCAGACGAGGAGGCAGTGAAGGCTCGCATGAGACGACAGGAGATCCTCCAACGCGATCCGCCACCCACCGTCTCAGTCGTCATGGATGTCAGCGTCCTCTACCGAGAACTCGGCGGGCCAGACGTCATGCGCGACCAGCTGCACCATCTCTTGGACCTATCGCAGCACAGCAACATCAACGTTCAGGTCCTCCCGACGATCCACGTCCGGAATCTATGGGGAACGTTCGCTATCGCTACGCTGGGCGACAACTCCCAGGTCGTCTACACAGACAAGGCTTACGGGGGTGAGACGTCGACAGCAGTCGACGATGTAGCCTTCGTGAGCGAGGTCTTCTCCACCCTCCAGGCAGAGGCCCACAACGCGCGCGAGACGAGAGCGCTTATTCGAAAGGTGATTGACGAGAGATGGAGTTGAGCAGCATGCTATGGCGGAAGTCTTCCCACAGCAACGACTCTGGAGCGAATTGCGTCGAAGTTGCCGCCTCCCCCAACACCGTTGCCATCCGTGACAGCAAAAATCCAGATGGAGGAGTGGTGGCCCTCAACCGCATGGAAGCCTGCGCTCTATCTGCACTCATCAAGAGCATCTAGCTCAAAACAAAACGCCCTCGCTCCGCATCAGCAGAGCGAGGGGCGTTCTACTTTGAGCACATCATCCAGAATCCCGTGGGAGAAAACCTCCGCATACACGGGGAGCATGTGGACTACGCGGCCAGGCAGATCGCCGCGCCGGGACCATCCCCGCGCATGCGGGGAGCACCACGGCTGGCGCGAGATCATCAACTCGGTGTCGGGACCATCCCCGCGTGCGCGGGGAGCGCCAGGTCCGCGTCTACCAGCAGCTCTACCAGCAGGGACCACCCCCGCGTGTGCGGGGAGCACAGCTTCACAAGCGCCCGGAGTTGATCGAGGCCGGGACCATCCCCGCGCGTGCCGGGAGCACTCTTGCTGAGCTGGGTGTTTGTTCGGTTGGGGCGCGGTTTTTGAGCACCTTGCGAGAGTTGGATATTTCGGGCGCGCTTCTGGGGTGGGTGTGGGTCGATCGTAGGCGCATGGTCCTTTCGGTGCGGAGGTTCGAGTTCTTCGGCGGTAGTGCTGGAGCGGTCGTTGGGCGGGTTAGGGTCGGGGGATGTTCGGGCCGATCGGGGAGATCATTGAGACCCAGCGCCTCCGGTTGGAGCCGTTGGCCGTTCATCATGCCGACGAGATGGCCGAGGTGCTGGACGATCCGCGGCTACACGACTACATCGGCGGGGAGCCGCTGACGCGGGACGAGCTGCGGGCCCGGTACGAGCGGCTGGTGGCGGGGCCCGCGCCGTTCCATCAGGAGGGCTGGCTCAACTGGGTGATCTTCCGGCGCCGCGACGAGCAGCCCGTCGGCTACGTCCAGGCGACGGTGACCCCCTCCCCGACCGCGCTGAAAGCCTCCATCGCGTGGGTGACCGGGATGCCCTACCAGGGGTTCGGGTTCGCGACGGAGGCGGCGGGGGCGATGGTGGGCTGGCTGCGGGCGCACGGGGTCACCGAGATCACCGCGAGCATCCATCCCGAGAACGCGTCGTCGGCGGCGGTGGCCCGCAAGCTGGGCCTGCACCCGACGCCGGACGTGGACGACGGCGAGACCGTGTGGCGCGTCCCCTCGTCCTGAGAGATCGTCTTCGTTCCTCTCAAGTGATCGTCCGGAGGTGAGGGCGTCCCCTCACGGGTCGTGACCGCTCCCCGTCGAGCGCGCCCGGGTCACGCACCGGCGCACGTCATGCCTCGCCGTCCACCGCGTGAACGGGTAAGCGAAGTGGCGGTGGGGCTCGTCGCTGAAGGGGCCGAGGCTTCGGCTCGTCCGGAGTTCGACAGGGCACCCGCCCAAGCTCCGCGATGGCCTGCACAATTGCGCCCATGTCCTCCAAGAATCGGCTCGCCGACATCGCTCGCGAGCACCTTCCCACCGATGTCGCGCGGCAGTGGACCGACCTGCTGAAACCGGCCGTGCGGCTGGCCCACGCGGCCGACGGCGACGCGATCGTGGGCCACCTCGGTGGTGAGGCGGCACTGCCGCCGGACACGCCCTGGCCCGTCTGGGACGGGCACGGCCCCCTGTCGTTGTGGCTGACCCTTGACTGCGCCGCGCTGCCCACCGCCGAACTCGCGCTCCCGGAGTCGGGTCGGCTGCTGTTCTTCCTCTTCGACGGGCAACTGTGCGAGAGCTCCAGTCCGTACATCGGTGACGACGATCCCGGCAGCCGGGGCGCGCACCAGGTCGTCCACGTCCCCGAGGGCACGCCGACACGGCCCCGTCCAGGCCCGGCGGCGCTGCACCACCAGATCGAGGCGGAGCCGCTGACCGCCTCGGTCATCTGGACCGCGCCCCAGTACCCCACCGATCTGGAGGACTGGCACGTCCGGTTCGGCGCACCCGACGAGGCCACCAGCCGGGCGCTTCACGGCGAGGAGTTCGAGGACACGCTCGACCTGTGGGGACGCGCCACGCACCAGGTGGGTGGCCACCCCTTCGCACCACAGACACCGGTCGAGGAGGACCTGGCCGCCCATGTGGTGTTCGCGGGCACCGACCGCAGTGCGGCCGAGTTGCGCCGCGAGGTCGCCCGTTGGCGGCTCCTACTCCAGTTCATGCCCGATCATCGGACTCGCCTGTGGTGCGGGGACACCTACTACCTGTACTGGTTCATCACCGTCGAGGATCTGGCCGCCCGGCGATGGGACCGGGCACGGCTCCTCGCACAGGACACCTGACTTCCAAGGTCGATGCCGACGCGACACTCGACCCCCTCGAAGACGGTCCTGGCCGGGTCCGGACCGTGTTCCACGGGGCCGATCGTGCCCGCACAGGTCGCCGTGGGAGGGCCGGACGCGCTGGGTAACCGGACAGATCCTTAAAAATGCCCCATAACGGGCTGATCTCAGGCTGGGGCATACAGACGGTGAACGGGTAGACCACAATCGACCGTGACCGCTGTAGCCGACGAGCCGAGGAGTGGGAACGATGCCGGAGGTCTGGCCTGGCGAGCCGTACCCGCTGGGCGCCACCTGGGACGGCATGGGCACCAACTTCGCGCTGTTCTCGGAGGTCGCCGAGCGGGTGGAGCTGTGCCTGTTCGACGCCGACGGGCACGAGTCGCGGATCGACCTGCAGGAGGTCGACGGGTTCGTCTGGCACTGCTACCTGCCCGGGATCATGCCCGGCCAGCGCTACGGGTACCGCGTGCACGGCCCCTACCGGCCGCGCGAGGGGCACCGCTGCAACCCCCACAAGCTGCTGCTCGACCCCTACGGCAAGGCCATCGAGGGCGAGGTGCGGTGGCACGAGTCGCTGTTCTCGTACCGGTTCACCGACCCGGACGCGTTCAACACCGACGACAGCGCCCCCTTCATGCCGAAGAACGTCGTGGTCAACCCCTTCTTCGACTGGGGCGACGACCGCCCGCCGCGCACGCCCTACCACGAGACCGTCATCTACGAGACGCACGTCAAGGGCCTGACGATGCTGCACCCGGGCATCCCCGAGGAGCAGCGCGGCACCTACGCGGGGCTCGCCCACCCGGTGATGATCGAGCACTTCCAGGACCTCGGGGTCACGGCGGTCGAGCTCATGCCGGTCCATCAGTCGGTCCCCGAGCACGCCCTGGTCGCGCGCGGCCTGACCAACTACTGGGGCTACAACACCATCGGCTTCCTCACCCCGCACAGCGCCTACAGCGCCTCGGGGCAGCGCGGCGAGCAGGTGCTGGAGTTCAAGGCGATGGTCCGCACCCTCCACGAGGCGGGCATCGAGGTCATCCTGGACGTGGTCTACAACCACACCGCCGAGGGCGACCACATGGGCCCGACGCTGTCGTTCCGGGGCATCGACAACGCCGCCTACTACCGGCTCCGCGACGACGACCGCCGCTACCACCTCGACTACACCGGCTGCGGCAACTCCCTCAACGTCCGCAACCCGCACGCGCTCCAGCTCATCATGGACTCGCTGCGGTACTGGATCCTGGAGATGCACGTCGACGGGTTCCGCTTCGACCTGGCGTCGGCGCTGGCGCGCGAGCTGCACGACGTGGACCGGCTGGCGGCGTTCTTCGACCTGGTCCAGCAGGACCCGGTGGTGTCGCAGGTCAAGCTGATCGCCGAGCCGTGGGACGTCGGCGAGGGCGGCTACCAGGTCGGCAACTTCCCGCCGCTGTGGACCGAGTGGAACGGCAAGTACCGCGACACCGTCCGCGACTTCTGGCGCGGCGAGTACGCGACGATGCCGGAGTTCGCCTCCCGCCTGACCGGGTCCAGCGACCTGTACGAGCACAGCTCGCGCCGCCCGTTCGCCTCCATCAACTTCGTGACCTGCCACGACGGGTTCACGCTGCACGACCTGGTGTCCTACGACGGCAAGCACAACACCGCCAACGGCGAGCACAACCGGGACGGCACCGACGACAACCGCTCCTGGAACTGCGGCCACGAGGGGCCCACCGAGGATCCCGCGATCAACGAGCTGCGCGCCCGCCAGAAGCGCAACTTCCTGGCCACGCTGTTCCTGTCGCAGGGCGTGCCGATGCTCAGCCACGGCGACGAGCTCGGCCGCACCCAGCGCGGCAACAACAACGCCTACTGCCAGGACAACGAGCTCGCCTGGGTGCACTGGGACGACGACCCCGGCGAGCTGGAGTTCGTCCGCATGCTGTCGCGGCTGCGCCGCGAGCACCCGGTGTTCCGCCGCCGCCGGTTCTTCCGGGGCGTCGGCCCCGGGCCCGAGCCGCTGGCCGACCTGGTGTGGCTGACGCCGGGCGGCGAGCCGATGACCGAGCACGACTGGCAGGTGGGGTTCGCCAAGTCCCTGGCGATGTTCCTCAACGGTGACGCCATCACCGAGCCCGACCCGCGCGGGCGGCCGGTCCGCGACGACTCGTTCCTGCTGCTGATCAACGCGGGCGACGCCGCGATCGAGTTCGCGCTGCCCTCGCCCGAGTACGGCGAGCGCTGGGAGTTCGCCCTCGACACCGCCGACCCCTACACCCTCGGACGGAGACCGCGCGTCAAGGCCCTCGACCAGGTGGAGCTGCCCGACCGTTCGCTGGTGGTGCTGCGCCGCCTCACCTGAGGCCGCGGCGTCCGGCCGGACGGACAGGATCCCCAAGTTTCCGGACCAGGTGATCCGGCCGCCTCGACATCGTGGCCGTCCCCTCGCAGGGTCGCGGTATGGAGTCCTCAGAAACCCTTCTGCGTCACTGGCCGGGCGTGCTCGGCCTGGCCACCGCCGCGCTGGCGCTGGCGGCCGACCCGGACGGCCCGGGGATCGCCGTCGCGGTGTTCGTGGCCGCCCTGTGCTATCTCGGCGCCGCGGCGCTGGGCAGGCGATGGGTCGCGTGGGCGGGCGTTCCCGCCGGCGCCCTCGTGGCGGTCCTCACCGAGGCGGCCGGTCTTTCGAACCCGGTCCGCCTCGTCATCGCCGCCGCCATCGCGCTGGCCCTGGTCGTCGCGGGCGTTCTCGGGGGTGTTCCGCGTCCGGCGCTCGCGGCCCAGACGGCGGCCCTGGCCGGCTACGGCGGTCTCGCCGCGGTCGCGGCGCTCGCCGCTCCCCGCGTCGCGCTGGCGCTCACCGGTGTGGTGCTGGCGGCCCACGCGGTGTGGGACGTCGTCCACCACCGGCGCGACCAGGTGGTGCCCCGGTCCCTGGCCGAGTACTGCATCGTGCTGGACGTGCCGCTGGGGGTCGGAGCGGTCGTACTGGCGGTCATCGGCTGACCGGGCCGCCCGCACCGGCCGGCGAGGCGGCTCGCGCCCCTCGCGCCCGAAGCGGTCGGCGCCTGGGGCCTGTGCGGAGTCCTCAGCCGCTGTACCGGGCGGCCAGGGCGGCGAGTTCGTCGAGTTTCCGGAGGGTCGCCGCTTCGGGCATGGTCTCCAGGTGGAAGGTGGCGCGGTCCGCCCCGGCCTCGGCGTACGCGTCCAGCGTGCCCTCACCGGCCGGGTCCGCCGGCACGGTGATGACGACGCCGGTACGGCCCCGCTCGGCCAGCGCCCCGCGCACCCGGCGGACGTCGTCGGGTGTGACCTCGATCGGGAACCAGCCGTCACCGTGAGCGGCCACCCGGGCCAGGGCCGCGGGGCTGTGACCGCCGATGTAGATCGGAGGGTGCGGGCGCTGGACGGGCTTCGGCCACATGCGCATCGGGCCGAAGCGGACGTACTCGCCGTGGAACTCGGCCTCGTCGCGGGTCCAGATCTCCTTCAGGGCCGCCAACCGCTCGTCCAGCAGGCGCCCGCGGACACCCGGGTCCGTGCCGTGGTCGCGCATCTCCGTCCTGTTCCAGCCCGCGCCGACCGCGAGGATCACGCGGCCGCCCGACAGCAGGTCGAGGCTGGCGACCTCCTTGGCGGTCTGGATCACATCGCGCTGCACCAGCAGCAGGACGCCGGTTCCCAGCCGCAGCCGCGTGGTCGCCGCGGCCGCGGCGGTCAGGGCGATGAGGGGATCCAGCGCGCGGTAGTAGGCGCGTGCCAGCTCCGTCCCGTCGGGCGCGGTCGATCCGGTGGGGATGTGCGAGTGCTCGGCCACGAACAACGACTCGAAGCCCCGCTCCTCCAGCGCGGCCCCCAGCGCGCCGGGACGGATCCCCTCGTCGGTGACGAAGGTCGAGACGCCGAACTTCACGGCCGGCCTCCGGAGAGGGTGTCGGGCCGAGACGCCCGCAACCGGGCGATCCGGCGGGTCAGGTGGTCGCGCTGCCGCTGGAGTGCCGCCATCCGCGCGTCGATCACCTTCAGCCGAGCCTCGTGGAGCTCCACCGCCTCATCGTTCCGATCGCAGTCGGGCGACTCGGCCGCGCCCAGGCAGTCGGCCACCTGCCGGATGTCGTCCACGGTCATCCCGGCCCGCAGCAACTCCCGGACGTTGCGGACCCGGATGACGGCCTCCTCGTCGTACTCCCTCCAGCCCGCCTCCGTGCGGCGCGCCCGCAGGAGCCCCTGCTGTTCGTAGTAACGCAGGGACCGCGGGCTGGCGCCGGTGCGCTTCGCCAACTCCCCGATGTGCACTGCCGCCCCTCTCACATCGACGACCGTAGATGCTGACACCAGTGTCAAGGGCAAGCCGTCCGGTGTGATCCGCGGCGGTGCCCCGGCGAGGAGGGCCGACCGAAGCGAAGGCCCTAGAGGGCGTCCCACGGGATCGAGGCGTACACGGCGTCGAGGTGTTCCGCGATCCCGGGGTCGCGGGGGATCGGTGTGTCCCCGACGCGTCCCACCGGGGAGACGCCGCTGGAGTTGGTGACGAACGCCGCCGCGCATCCGGGCAGGTCGGCCAGGTGGACGGTGCGGCGCCGGGCGCCGATCCCGGCGCGTTCCAGCAGCAGCATCGTGATGCCGGGCAGCGCGGGCGCGTCCGGCCACACGAACGTCTCCCCGTCATGGACCAGCAGGTTCGCGATACCGGTCTCGGAGACCACGCCGTCGGGGTCGGTCAGCAGGACGTCGTCGAACCCGTCCCGCTGGGCGAGCGCCATGTGCTGGAGCTGCGCGAACGACCCGGTGTGCTTGAGGTGCGCGAACGGCCGCCGGTAGGTGACCGGGCGCAGCGCGCGCGGCGCGGCCGGGGCCTCGTGGGGCTCCCGGACCGTGACCATGACGGCCGTGTCGCCGCCGTCCCGCCGGAACGCGTTGACGCGGACGGTGGCGTCGCGGTCGCCGGCCAGGGCGTGCCGGACCAGGCGGCGGACGCGGTCGCCGTCCAGGGGGACGCCGAACAGCTCGCGGTTGGCGGCGTCCAGCCGGGCCAGGTGCAGGTCCAGCCCCCGCACCGCGCGGTCCCGCACCTGCGTCACGGTGAGGTGACCGTGGTTGACCAGGGCGGGGACCAGCAGGTCCGCGACGGCGGGGGCGCGTCCGTCGATCTCGGTCCGGGCGTCCATGGCCGGAAGATACCGGGCGGGGCTACCGGCCCGTCTCCAGGGTCGCCAGGAACACCAGCACGAACGTGGTCACCGCGACCAGCGCGTGCACGGCGACCGCCACACCGGGGAACGGCTGGTCGTTGCCGCGCGCGTGCCGCCCGCCCCCGCCCACCAGCCAGCGCGAGAACAGCATGACGCCCTGCAGGATGACCGCGATCAGGACGCCGAACGCCGCCCACGCCCACCAGTCCCGCCCGGTCACCAGATGCCCCAGCCACAGGCACAGGCCCAGCACCGCCGACGCCGGATGCGACACCAGCACCAGCGTGGGGTGCCGGGTCACCTTCGCGGGCTGGCCGCGCAGCCCGGCGGCCGCCAGCCACCGCACCAGCAGGTAGCCCCCCGCCGACGCGGCCAGCGCCCAGGCGACGAGTGCGGCGACGTCCACGCCCGCTCCCTTCGGCCGGCACGACCCTCCCGGCCCAAGTTTCTCCCCCATCGCCCCGGTACCACCGGGGATTGGCAACAGTCGGCCGGAGAATTCCGGGAACGGCGGGTGGCGCGCGACTACCGGGCGAGCCGGTAGCGCAGGAAGAGCACGCCCTCGTCGAGGTAGACGGCGGTGGGCTCCAGCGCGACCTCCCCGTCCAGCGCGCCCAGCAGCCGCGTGTGGTGGGCGCCGCCGAGCAGCGTGGGCGCGATGTTGAGGCACAGCTCGTCCACGAGCCCCTCCCGGACCAGCGCCGTGGTCAGCGCGGGCCCGCCCTCGCACAGCAGCCGCCGGTACCCGTGGTCCTCCCGCAGCGCCCGCACGGCCTCGCCGAGGTCCACCTCGCGGTCCCCGGCGGTCACGACCGGCACCGACGCGGGCACCCGGCCCGCCTCCCGCGCCGCCCGGGACGTCACCACGACCGTCGGGGTCTCCCCCCCGGTGAACAGCGGCGACGTCCAGTCCAGCCGCAGCGACCGGCTGACGACCACGATCGGCGCGGGCGGGGCGCCCCGGCGTTCCCGCAGGTCGGCGCGGAGCCGCGCGGGCCCCAGCCGTCCGGTCCGCGCGGTGGCCGCCCCCACCAGGATCGCGTCCGACAGCGCCCGCAGCGTCCGGAACACCCGGAAGTCGGCCGCTCCCCCGATCCCGTCGGTCCAGCCCTCGGCGTCGGTGACCGACCCGTCGGCCGTCATGACCATCCCGACGCGCAGCGCGGGCGCGTCCCCGTACTCCTCGTAGGGATCGACGTCGGCGACGGGCCCGGGGAACAGACGGCGCATGCCCTGAAGGTTACCGAACGTGACCAGGGCCACCCCGGCCGCCCCGAATGTCGGACCCGGGGAGCAGGATGGGTCCATGGACCTGCCGATCAGCCCGCCGTTCGCGCCGATGCTCGCCAAGGCCGTCAAGGTGATGCCCGAGCGGGGGATGCTGTACGAACCCAAGTGGGACGGCTTCCGCTGCGTGGTCTTCCGGGACGGCGCCGAGGTGGTGCTGTCCAGCCGCGGCGAGAAGCCGCTGACCCGCTACTTCCCCGAGCTGGTGGAGGCGTTCCGGCGCGAGCTGCCCGACCGCTGCGTGGTGGACGGCGAGATCGTCCTGCGCGACGGCCCCCGCCTCGACTTCGACAAGCTCCAGGAGCGCATCCATCCGGCCGCGTCCCGCATCACGCTGCTGTCGGAGCGGACCCCGGCGTCGTTCGTCGCGTTCGACCTGCTGGCGCTGGGCGACGAGTCCCTCATGGACCTGCCGCTCGGCGAGCGCCGCGAGCGCCTGGTCGACACCCTGGCGGACGTGGGGCCGCCCGTCCACGTCACCCCGGCGACCGGCTCCCCCGACCTGGCCCGCCGCTGGTTCGAGGAGTTCGAGGGCGCGGGCCTGGACGGCGTCATCGCCAAGCCCCCGGAGCTGCCCTACCAGCCCAACAAGCGCGTCCTGTTCAAGCTCAAGCACGAGCGCACCGCCGACTGCGTGGTGGCGGGCTTCCGCTGGCACAAGTCCGGCCCGGTCGTGGGCTCCCTGCTGCTCGGCCTGTACGACGGCAAGGGCGTCCTCCAGCACGTGGGCGTCTCGGCGTCGTTCACGATGAAGCGCCGCGCCGAGCTGCTGGAGGAGCTGGGGCCGTACCGCATGGACGGCTTCGCGGACCACCCGTGGGAGGGCTGGGCGCGCCAGACCGAGGACACCGCCGACCGCCTGCCCGGCGCGGTCAACCGCTGGAGCGGCGGCCGCAGCCACGCCTGGGAGCCCCTGCGCCCCGAGCTGGTCGTCGAGGTCGCCTACGACGGCATGGAGGGCGACCGGTTCCGGCACACCGCCCGGTTCCGCCGCTGGCGCACCGACCGCACGCCCGCCTCCTGCGGCTACGACCAGCTGGAGGTGCCGGTGGCCTACGACTTCGACGAGATCTTCACCGACCCCAACCCGACCGCCTGAATTCCCCCTGTTCGGATATGACGGTCGGCGTGAGCATGCTGGGACGGTTCTCCGGGCGGCGGCGTCCGGCGGAGCCGGCGGCGGTCGACGCCGAGATCACCGCGTTCGGCGAGGCGCTGGCGCGGCACTCGTTCGTCCCGTCGCGGCACGGCGCGGACGCCGGGCTGCTGGCGGACTACGCGAGCGCGCTGGACGACGGCAGGCACGCCCTAGCCTGCGTCGACGCGCGGATCGAGGGACGGCCGGTGACGGCGCGGCGACCGCTGTGCTTCTTCGACCCGCGGCACGGCCCCTCCACCGGGACGGTCCGCTGGGCTCCCCCGCAGGGCGTGGCCGCCGCCCGCGCCCGCCGGTCCCGTGCCCGCGAGGCCGCCCGGGGAACGGTCGCGCCCTCGGCAGCCGACCGATGCCCCCAAGCCGCCGTCCCCGTTCAGGAGGTGGCCGCAGAGCGCGGGCAAGAGGCGGCGCGCCGAGGGGACGCGCGACGCCGCGGTGGCGCTCGACCGGCTCCTGGACGGCCGGGCGGGCCTGACGTGGGCCGGACGGCCCCGGGGACCCGCGCGGTCCCCGGGGCCGTTCGCGGCGGCGCGCTACGGACGCCTGGTCTCGCGCTCCACCGTCTCCCGGACCAGGTCCCGGTCGGTCTTGGTCCTGACCGCGTCGTAGGGGCGCAGGTAGGTCTGCCGCAGGCCCGGCTCGCGGTCCTCGATGACGAAGCGGGCCTTCAGCGACGCCGGGGCGTCCTTGGCGCGCACCGAGGTCAGGGTCTTGAAGTCGGCGGTCATCTCCTCCCGCCGGATCCGCGTGAGGACGTAGCCGCGCTGGTTGTTGTAGAACCTCAGATGCGGGTTGATCTTGAGGAACGGGTGGGCCGCCGGGTCGGAGTCGGCGCCGTCGCCGCCGCTGGTGATCGAGGTGCAGACCAGTTCGGCGCCGACCGTGCGGGAGGTCGGGTCGTCGTAGTTCTCCTTCAGGTCGCTGGCCCAGTGCGCGTGGACGTCGCCGGTCAGCACGACGGCGTTGCGGACGCCCGCCTCGACCCAGCCGCGCGTGATGCGGTCGCGGGAGGCCACGTAGCCGTCCCAGGAGTCCATGCTGGTGACCTTGAGGGGGCCGGCGTTGTTGTCGCGCTGGGCGAAGAACACCTGCTGGCCGAGGACGTCCCAGCGGGCGTGCGAGCGCCGGAACCCCTTGATCAGCCAGCGTTCCTGGTCCGTGCCGAGGATGGAGCGCGCCGGGTCGGACGCCGCCGCGCAGTCCTTGTAGCCGTCGCCGCACGCCTGGTCGTCGCGGAACTGGCGGGTGTCGAGCATGTGGAAGTTGGCGAGCCTGCCCCACCGCACGCGCCGGTAGATCTGGATGTCGGGGCCGTGCGGCAACGAGCGGCGGCGCAGCGGCATGTTCTCGTAGTACGCCTGGAACGCCGCGGCGCGGCGGGCGCGGAACGCCGCCGGGTCCGGGGTGTCGGAGTTGGCCTCGGGGACGTCGTCGGCCCAGTTGTTCTCCACCTCGTGGTCGTCGAAGACGACCAGCCAGGGCGCGGCGGCGTGCGCGGCCTGGAGGTCGGGGTCGGACTTGTACTGGGCGTGGCGCTGCCGGTACCCGGCGAGGGTGACGGTCTCGGGGCCCTCGTGGTCGCGGACGTTGCCGCCGGGGACGTTGTAGGCGCCCTTCCTGTACTCGTACTGGTAGTCGCCCAGGTGCAGGATCAGGTCGGGGTGGTCCTCGGCGAGCCGCCGGTAGGCGGTGAACCAGCCGTGCTCGAACTGCGAGCACGACACGAAGCCCATCGCCAGGCCCCCGCCGTAGGAGGCCGGGTGCGGGGAGGTGCGGGTCAGGCCGGCCGGGGAGACGTGGCGGCCGACGCGGAACCGGTACCAGTACTCGTGGCCGGGGCGCAGGCCCTCCAGCTCGACGTGGACGCTGTGCGCGGCGGCCGCGCGGGCGCGGGCGGTGCCCTGGCGCACGACGCGGCGGAACCGCTCGTCGGTGGCGACCTGCCACTGGACGGGGAAGTCGACGAAGGGCATCCCGCCGAGGCCGTCCTCGGCGAGCGGGTTCAGCGCCAGGCGCGTCCACAGCACGAACCCGTCGGGCTCGGGGTCCCCGGAGGCGACGCCGAGGGTGAAGGGGTCGGCGGCCAGGGCGGCGCGGCGGCGGTCCGGGGCGGGCGCGGCGGCCGCGCCGGAGGCGGGGAGGGCCGCGACGCCGGCGGCGAGTCCGGTGGTGACGAGGAACGACCTGCGATTGAACGCGCTGACGCCTTCGGGCATGAGCAGACCCTTTCGGGGCGGTCCGACGTTGGTCGCCGGACAGCCTCGTGAGGGCCGGTGGCCGTCGGGTGCCCTGCGGATGACGGGAGATCCAACACGGAAGATCTTTTCCCCGTCCGGCGGCGGCCGGAATCGGCGCAGGGATGATCAGAAAGGGTGGTAAACTAGCGACTTACGAACCGCGCAGACACCAATCCCAATCCTATGACTAGGAGTGTATAAGACACATGGGATCTCGTCAAGTCAAGTCCGCTCCGGAGAATTCCTCCGCCGGGGCCTCCCCCGCCGACGCCCGCGCCGCCGCGCTGCGCACCGAGCAGGAGCGCGTGTCCGGGATCTACGCCCGGCTCGACGCCGAGCGGGCCGCCGCCGAGGGCACGCTGCGCGCCGTGCCCGCCACGGGCGGCGGCCGGGGGTTCCAGGCGATGGTGGAGCGGCAGGCCGCCGTCGAGGAGTCCGCCCGCCGGCTCTCCCGCCTCAACGCCGTCGAACGCGCCCTGTGCTTCGGCCGCATCGACCACCGGGGCGAGGCCGGGGCGGCGGGCGACACCTTCTACGTCGGCCGCATCGGGCTGCGCGACGACGACCGCGAGCCGCTGCTCATCGACTGGCGGGCCGCCGCCGCGCGCCCGTTCTACACCGCCACCCCGAGCTCCCCCGGCACGCTGGCGCGCCGCCGCCACCTGCACCTGTCCGGCCGCACGGTCGCGCGCATCGACGACGAGGTCTTCGACCTGGAGGGGCTGACCGAGGAGGACCGGCGCACGATCGTCGGGGAGGCGGCGCTGCTGGCGACGCTGCGGCGCGGCCGCACCGGGCGGATGACCGACGTGGTCGCCACCATCCAGCAGGAGCAGGACGAGGTGATCCGCGCCGGGCTGCACGGGGTGCTGGTGGTGCAGGGCGGGCCCGGCACCGGCAAGACCGTCGCGGCGCTGCACCGCGCCGCGTTCCTCCTCTACACCCACCGCGACGTGCTGGAACGCCGCGGCGTGCTGGTCGTCGGCCCGAACGCGACGTTCCTGCGCTACATCGAGCAGGTGCTGCCGGGCCTCGGCGAGACCGACGTGGTGCTCACCACCGTCGGCGAGCTGCTCCCGGGCGTGCGGGCCACCGCCGCCGAGGGGCCGCGCGCCGCCGCCGTCAAGGGCGACCTGCGGATGGCGGAGCTGGTGCGCGCGGCGGTCGCCGACCGGCAGCGGGTCCCGCGGGGGGACCTGGAGGTCGAGACCGACGACATGGTGCTGCGAGTGGACCACGAGACCTGCCTGAGGGCCCGCGACCGGGCCCGGGCGCTGCGCGCCGCGCACAACGTCCAGCGGCGGCTGTTCGTCCACGAGACGCTGGAAGCCCTGGCGGTGAACCGCGCCGAGCAGTACGACAGGATCGCCGACGAGCCCCTGGAGCGGATGATCCGGGAGGGCGGGGTCCCCGCCTGGCTCCAGGAGCTGATGGACGAGACCGCCGACGAGCCGCTGATGGACGCCGAGGACCTCAAGTACGCCAAGGCCGAGCTGTGGCGCGACCCGGACGTGCGCGCCGCGATCGACGGGCTGTGGCCGGAGCTGACGCCCCAGCGGCTGCTGGAGGAGCTGTTCGCCGACCCCCTCGCCCTGGCCCGGGTCGGCGACGGCCTCACCGACGAGGAGCTGGGCGCGCTGTACCGGCCCGCCGGGTCGCCGTGGACGGTGGCGGACGTGCCGCTGCTGGACGAGGCCGCCGAGCTGCTGGGCGAGGACGACTCCGCGGAGCGCGCCCGCGAGCGCGCGCTCGCCGCCGAACGCGCGGCCGAGGAGCGCTACGCCCGCGAGGTGCTGATGTCGAACGGCGTGGAGGGGCTGCCGGAGATCGACGCCGCCCACCTGGCCGACCGGCAGCACTACGACGGCCCGCCACGGACCACCGCGCAGCGCGCCGCCGCCGACCGCGAGTGGGCCTACGGGCACGTCATCGTGGACGAGGCGCAGGAGCTGTCGGAGATGGCGTGGCGGGCGGTGATGCGGCGCGTCCCCACCCGTTCGCTGACGGTCGTCGGCGACATCGCGCAGACCGGCAGCGCGGCGGGCGCGCACTCGTGGGGCCAGATGCTCGACCGGTACGTGCCGGGCCGCTGGCGCGAGCAGCGCCTGATGGTGAACTACCGGACGCCCGCCGCCATCATGCGGCTGGCGACGGAGGTCCTGGCCGTGGTCGCGCCCGACCAGACGCCGCCGGAGCCGGTCCGCGACGACGGGCCGCCCCCGGCGGCGGTCGGCGTCCCGCCCGCCGCGCTGGCCGGGCGGCTGCCCGAGCTGGTCGCCGCCGAGCTCGCGGAGGTCGCGACCGACGCGGGCGAGGGCCGGCTGGCGGTGATCGCCTCGGGGGCGCGGCACGCCGCCGTCCGGGCGGCGCTGCCGGACGCCGAGGCCGGCGCGACGCCCGAGGCGCTGGACTCCCCCGTCGTGGTGCTGACGGCGGAGGAGGCCAAGGGGCTGGAGTTCGACTCGGTGATCGTGGTGGACCCGGCCGGGATCGTGGCCGAGTCGCCGCGCGGCGGCCAGGACCTGTACGTGGCGATCACCCGCGCCACCCGCCGGCTGACGGTCGTCCACGACGACGACCTGCCGGACCTGCTGGCCTCCCTGCGCTGACCGTGCGGGCGGATCCCCCCGGCTCCGGGGGGATCCGCTCTATGATCCCGACCATGCCGACCCCCCTCAGCCCCGGCGACCGTCGGGAGATCGCCGGATCGCGGGCCGGCCGGAGCGGTCCCCGTTCAGGGGTAGGGCAGCAGGGTCCGGTCGATCTCCTGCCAGCGGGCGGCGAGCTGCCTCACCACCTCGGGGTGGTGGCGGGCCAGGTCCGCCTGCTCGCGGGGGTCGGCGGTCAGGTCGTACAGCGCGTCCCGGGCGTCCCGGCCCGCGCGCAGGTACTTCCACCGGCCCCGGCGCAGGGCGCGGGCGTCCCTGGTGCGCCAGAACAGGTCGTGCCTCGGGGCGCGGGCGCCCTCCAGCAGGTAGGGGGCCAGGCTGCGGCCGTCCAGGGGGTGCGTCGCGGCCGGGCGCGCGCCCGCGATCTCCAGGATCGTCGCCGTCCAGTCCTGGCTGGCGACCGGGACGTCGCTCACCTGGCGGGGGCGGAGGCGCGCGGGCCAGCGCAGGATCGTGGGGACGCGGACGCCGCCCTCGTTCAGGTCGCCCTTCCCGCCCGACAGCGGCCACTGGTAGGACCAGCGCTCGCCGCCGTTGTCGCTGGCGAACAGCACCAGCGTGTCGCGTTCGCGCCCGGTGTCCCGCACCGCGCGCAGCACGCGCCCGATCGCGGCGTCCATCGCCTCGACCATGCGCCGGTAGGTGTCCAGCGAGCCGCCGTCCTCGTGCCACAGCGCGCGGGCGTCCCCCGCCCTGGACCGCGCCGTGATCCGCGCGCTCTCCTCGTGGTCGCCGGGGGCCTCCCACGGCCAGTGCGGGGCGGTGAAGTTGAGGTTGACCAGCCAGGGGCGGTCGTGGCGGCGGCGGATGTGGGCGGCGGCGCGGTCGGCGATCGTGTCGGTGTAGTAGCCGAGGTCCTCGGTGGGCACCTCGCCCTCGTACAGGTCCACCTCGGTGCCGGAGATCTTGGAGTAGTAGTCGACCGCGCCGGACAGGTTGCCGAAGAACGTGTCCCAGCCCGACCGCAGCGGGCTGTACCAGGGCAGGTAGCCGCAGTGCCACTTGCCGAACATCGCGGTCGAGTAGCCCGCGTCCTTCAGCAGCGAGGCGAGGGTGGGGTGCTCGGGCGGGATGCCGTGCAGCTCGTCGGGGCGGGCGATCGGCTCCTCCAGGCCGCCTCGCAGGCGCCCGGGATAGCGGCCGGTGTAGAGGCCGAAGCGGGTCGGCGAGCAGATCGGGGCCGCCGAGTACCCGTCGGTGAACCGGACGCCGTCCCGGGCCAGGCGGTCCAGGTTCGGGGTGCGGATGTGCGGGGAGCCGTAGCAGGACAGGTCGGCCCAGCCGAGGTCGTCGGCCAGGATGAGCAGCACGTTCGGCCGTCCGGCGCGGCTCCGGGCGTCGGCGCGGAAGGGGCGTTCCACCGTCTCGGCCCCGGCCGTCCCGCCGGTCCCGAGCACCGCCCCGGCCGCCACCGCCGCGCCGGTCGCCGCCAGCGCGCTCCGCCGGCTCACATCCGCTTCGGACATCACAGGACTCACTTTCCCCACCAATTCGGTTAATTGGATCGGAATAGTAGAGATTTGCCAACGCCGACGCAATGCGGGCCACCTTCCCCTGGACGGGGAACCAAGCGTACGCTTGGTCGCCGTACGGTCTGATCCGAAGGGACGGCGATGTCGACGATGCCAGAGCTGCGCGAGTACTCCAACCTGATCGGCGGCGAGCTGCGACCGGCCGCGGGCGGCGGCACGCTCGACTCGGTCGACCCGGCCACCGGCGAGGTCTGGGCGCGGATCCCGCGCGGCGGGGCCGAGGACGCCGACGCCGCCGTGGCCGCCGCGCGCGCGGCGTTCCCGAAGTGGGCGGGCCTGCCCGCCGCCGCCCGCGCCCACCACCTGCGCAAGGTGGCCGGGGTGTTCGCCGAGCACGCCCGCGAGCTGGCCGAGCTGGAGACGCGCGACAACGGCCGCACCATCACCGAGACCGCCAGGCGCGACCTGCCCGGCATGACGTACCTGTGGACCAACGCCGCCGCCGAGTGCGCCGCCGCCGTCGAGGGCAGGAGCGTGGACTTCGGGCCGGGCAGCCTCGGCGTGACGCGCCGCGAACCCTACGGCGTGACGCTCGGGATCATCCCGTGGAACTCGCCGATCTCCACGCTGTCGGCCAAGGCCGCGTTCGCGCTGGCGGCGGGCAACACCGTCATCATCAAGCCCGCCGAGCAGGCCACCGTCTCCAGCCTGCGCGTCGCCGAGCTGCTGCGGGAGGTGCTGCCGCCGGGCGTGTTCAACGTCGTGTCCGGCCTCGGCGAGGAGGTCGGCGACCCCCTGGTCCGGCACCGCGGCGTCAACAAGATCAGCCTGACCGGCTCGGTGGACACCGCGAAGATCATCACCCGGGCCTCCGCCGACTCCCTCAAGCCCCTCGCGCTGGAGCTGGGCGGCAAGTCCCCCAACATCGTGTTCGCCGACGCCGACCTGGACCGGGCCGCCGTGGGCGTCACCACCCAGGCGATCTTCACGGCGAACGCGGGCCAGATCTGCTACGGCGGCTCGCGCATCCTGGTCCAGCGGCCGGTCTACGACGAGATGCTGCACCGCATGAAGGCCGTCGCCGCCGGCATCAGGCTGGGCGACCCGATGTCCCCCGACACCACGATGGGCCCGATCGTGTCCCGCGAGCAGTTCGAACGCGTCACCTCCTACCTGGAGATCGGCGCGAAGGAGGGCGCGGAGCTGGTGTTCGGCGGGCGCTCCGGCGCCGAGGCCGTCGCCGACGACAGGTTCGCCGGCGGCTACTGGGTCGAGCCCACCCTGTTCGCGGCCACCGACAACGCGCTGCGGATCTGCCAGGAGGAGATCTTCGGTCCGGTGGCGGTGGTGCTGCCGTTCGACACCGAGGAGGAGGCCCTGGCGATCGCCAACGACTCGGCCTACGGCCTGGCCGCCGGGGTGTGGACCCGCGACCTCGGCACCGCGCAGCGGATGTTCCGGGGCCTGGAGACCGGGACCGTGTGGGTGAACACGTTCCGCAAGGTGATGTTCCCGCTGGAGGGCGTCAAGGACAGCGGCTACGGCCACGACTCGGTGCTGGCCTACACCCGCGAGAAGGCGGGCCTGTTCGAGATCTGAGCCGCCGGGACCGGTCCGGGCCCGCAGTCGCCCCGCGCGGCGGGGCCGTCGCCGGATGCTGGTGGGGAGCGGAAGGGGAACGGTGTGACGCTGGACGGGACGGCCCTCCGCCGCGTGTGCGGCGAGGCGCTGGGCGCGATGGTCACCGGCGGGCTGACCGAGGTGCGGACCCGGCGGCTGGGACGGGCGGTCCTGGTGTCGGCGCGGGGGCGGGACGTGACGGTCCGCCGCCTGGAGCCCGGCCCGGACCGTCCCCCGCGCGTCGTGGTGGGGCTGGTCACCCGGGCCGGGGCGCCCGGTGAGCTGGTCCTGTCCGGGGACGGCGGGCCGCGCGCCCAGCGGTTCGGCGGCGCGTTCGGGTACGAGGCGCTGGTGGTGCCCCACCCCGAGCCGGGGATGCCGCCGCCCGCGCTGGTCCGGCGGGCGGTGTCCGCGCGGCGGCCGCCCGGCGACGGGCTGGGCGAGACCGGCGACCGGCTGGGCGCGATGGCGGCGCCGGCGGTCGGGCTCGTCCGCGCCTACCTGCTGTCCCGCGCCGACGGGGGCCCGGGCGGCGACGCGCTCGGCCCGCGCCTGCTGCGCCACATCGACGACCACCTCACCGATCCCGGCCTGTCCCCCGCCTCGGTCGCCGCCGCCCACCGGATCTCCCTGCGCTACCTGTACCGGGTGCTGGCCGACGTGGACGTCACGTTCGGCGCGTGGGTCCGCGCCCGGCGGCTGGAGGGCGCGGGGCGGGACCTGGCCGCGCCCGGCGCCGGGCACGTGACGATCGCCGCGGTCGCCGCCCGCTGGGGTTTCGCCGGCCCCGCCCGTTTCAGCCGGGTCTTCCGCGACGCCTACGGCGTCTCCCCGCGGCAGTGGCGCGCCGGGGTCCGGCCGCCGGACGGTCAGGCGAGGCCGACCAGGTCCGCGTAGTCCGGGCCCCACAGGTCCTCGACGCCGTCGGGCAGGACCAGGACGCGGTCGGGGCGCAGCGCCTCCACGGCGTTCTCGTCGTGCGTGACCATGACGACCGCCCCCCGGTAGGCGGCGACCGCGTCCAGGACCTCCGCGCGGGAGGCCGGGTCGAGGTTGTTGGTGGGCTCGTCCAGCAGCAGGACGTTGGCCGCGGAGGCGACCAGCCCGGCCAGCGCCAGCCGGGTCTTCTCGCCGCCCGACAGCACGCCCGCCGGCTTGTCGACGTCGTCGCCGGTGAACAGGAACGACCCCAGGACGCCCCGGACCTCGGCGGCCGACAGGTGCGGCGCGGCGGCGGCCAGGTTCCGCCCGACGGTGCGGTGGGGGTCGAGGGTGTCGTGCTCCTGGGCGAAGTAGCCGAGGCGCAGGCCGTGACCGTGGACGACGCGGCCCGCGTCGGGCCGCTCCACCCCCGCCAGGATCCGCAGCAGGGTCGTCTTGCCCGCGCCGTTCAGGCCGAGGACGATCAGGCGTTCGCCCCGGTCCACGGCCAGGTCCACGCCGCGCAGGACCGCCAGGTCGCCGTAGGACTTGGCCAGGCTCACCGCGCCCAGCGGGGTCCGGCCGCACGGGGCGGGCTCGGGCAGCCGGATCCGCGCGACCTTCGCCGCGCGGCGCGCCGGCGCCAGGCCCTCCAGCATCCGGTCGGCGCGGCGGGCCATGTCGCGGGCGCGCACGGCGGTGGACGAGCGGGCCCGCATCCGGTCGGCCTGGGCGTGCAGGGAGGCGGCCTTGCGCTCGGCGGCGGCGCGCTGCCGGGCCAGGCCGCGTTCGGCGGCCGCGCGGTCGGCCAGGTAGGTCTCCCAGCCGGTGTTGTGGACCTCCAGCGCGGCCCGGTCGGGGTCCAGGTGCCAGACGCGGTTGACGGTGTCGGCGAGCAGCCCGGTGTCGTGGCTGATCACGACCAGGCCGTGCCGGTACTCGGCCAGGAACCCGCGCAGCCAGGCGACCGAGTCGGCGTCCAGGTGGTTGGTGGGCTCGTCCAGCAGCAGGGTGCCGCGCTCGGCGAACAGGATCCGCGCCAGCTCGACGCGGCGGCGCTGCCCGCCCGACAGGGTCCCGACCGGCCGGTGCAGGACGTGGTCGGGCAGGCCGAGCCCGGCGGCGATGCGGGCCGCCTCCGCCTCGGCCGCGTAGCCGCCGCGCGCCTGGAACTCGGCCTCGGCGCGGGCGTAGCGGGCCATCGCCCGGTCCCGCAGCGCCGGGTCGGCCATCTGCTCCCCGGCGGCGCGCAGCGCGCGGACGGCCTCGTGCAGGCCGCGCGCCGACAGGACGCGGTCGGTGACGGTGAGGTGCGGATCGGCGGCGGCCGGGTCCTGCGGCAGGTAGCCGACCTCGCCGCCACGCGTGATCGTTCCGGCGGCGGGCCGGGCCTGTCCGGCGAGGGTCCGCAGCAGGGTGGTCTTGCCCGCTCCGTTGCGGCCGACCAGGCCGACGCGGTCACCGGGGCCGACATGGGCGTCGGCGCCGGACAGCAGGACGCGGACGCCGGCACGCAGGACAACACCCCGAAGGGTAATCATGGGAGTACGCTCCGAATTCACTCAGGGACACACGGGTGGCGTGAAGGCGGGTCCCTGAGCTAGGACATCCGGGGCGTGGACATGTCATCCAGCGTAGGTGACGCCTCCGGGGCGGCGGCAAACGTTTTTCCGGGGGCGCTGGCACAGTGGGGTCATGGCACGCAGTTTCGAGGATCTCGTCGAAGAGGCCGCGACCGCCCCGGTGGAGGGCTGGGACTTCTCCTGGCTGGACGACCGGGCCACCGAGGAGCGCCCGTCGTGGGGCTACCAGCGCCTGATCGGGGAGCGGCTCGCCGCCGTCGGGTCGGCGCTGGACCTTGAGACCGGCGGTGGCGAGGTGCTGGCCGGGGTGCCGAAGCTGCCCCGCCTGATGGCCGCGACCGAGTCGTGGCCGCCGAACGTGGCCCGGGCCACGCGGCTGCTGCACCCGCTGGGCGCGGTCGTGGTCGCCGTACCCGACGAGCCGCCGCTCCCGTTCGGCGACGAGGCGTTCGACCTCGTGGTGGCCCGGCACTCGATCAGGACGTGGTGGGACGAGATCGCCCGCGTGCTGCGGCCCGGCGGTGCCTACCTGTCGCAGCAGGTCGGCCCGGCCAGCGTGTTCGAGCTGGTGGAGTACTTCCTCGGCCCGCAGCCGGACCGGCGCCGGGCGCGGCGGCCCGAGGACGCCCGCGCCGCGGCCGAGGCGGCGGGCCTGGAGGTGGTGGACCTGCGCTCCGAACGCCTGCGCACCGAGTTCCTCGACATCGGCGCGGTGGTCTACTTCCTGCGCAAGGTGATCTGGATGGTGCCCGGCTTCACCGTGGAGGCGTACCTGCCGCGGCTGCGGGCGCTGCACGAGCGGATCGAGGCGGAGGGCCCGTTCGTCGCGCACTCCGCGCGCTTCCTCATCGAGGCGCGCAAGCCCGCGCGCTAGACCGCGCCCCACCCCCTGACCCGCGGGTCGGTCGGCGCGTACGCGGCCGGGGCCCCTCCCGACGGGTCCTAGTCGCGGTCCCCGCGCTTCTTGTCGTCCCCGCGCTTCTCGCGGTGCTCGCGTTTCCGGTCGCGGTGCTTCTCGCGGCGGTCGCGTTCGGGGCGCCTGACCCGGGTCGGCCTGGACGACGGCCGGGCGACGGCCGGGGCCGGGGTCAGCGTGGGGGACGGAGCGGGCGGCGAGGACGCGGCGGGGTCCGGCTCCGCGAGGCCCGGCCGGGGCGCCGGGCCGGGCGTCGCGCCGGGGGCGACCAGCGCCAGGACCAGGGCGGGGGCCAGGGTCAGCGCGCCGACCCGGGCGGCCCGCCGGGCGAACGGGGCGTCCTCCGGGCCCGCGTAGGCGCGGTTCACCAGGCGGAAGCGCCCGGTGCTGCGCGCCGCGCCCGCCACCAGGACCAGCACCAGCACCGCCTGCGCGACCACCGCCACGGCCAGCGCGCCCGGCAGCGCGGTGCACAGCACCACCAGCCCGGCGGCGACCACCGGCAGCGACAGCAGAACCCCTCGATGCCCCAACCCGGCCTCCTTCCGTCTTCCACGGCCGATCCGGAAGGTTACCGGTGCGGGAGACCCCGGTCGTCCGGCCCCTGAACCTTCCGGTGCGCCCGCGCCGTACCGGAAGGTGACGGTTCCTCCAGCGGAAGGCCGGTATGGAGCGCACGGGCGTGACATGGCACGATGAGCGCGTGCCCTCGTCCCCCGAGGCACGCGTCCTGAGGTCGGCCTTCTTCGCCGCGGTGTGCGTGCTGCTGTCCGCCGGGGCGCACGTCCACGCCGGCGGCCGTCCCGTCCCGCCGGGGACGCTCGCCGCCGCGATCGGGATCGTCCTGGTCGCCGGCTACGCGTTCGGCGGGCGGGAACGCGGCCTCACGACGCTGCTGCCCGCCACGTTCGCGGCGCAGTACGGGCTGCACCACCTGTTCTCCTGGGGCGCGGGGCACGCCGCCCCGTCCGGACCGGCCCCGGCGGTGGAGCACCTCCACCAGGCGACCTCCACGCCGATGCTGCTGGCGCACGCCGTGATGGCGCTGCTCACCGCCTACTGGCTGGACCGGGGCGAGGCCGCGTTCTGCGGGCTGGTGCGCCGGCTCGGCGCGCGGGCGCTGGCCCTGCCGCTCCCGGCCCCGCCGTTCCCGGCGCTCCCCGTGCCCGCCCCGCGCCGGGTGGCCGTGCCCGTCACGGTCATGCTGCGGGCCGCCATCGCCCGGCGCGGCCCGCCCGCGTCGATCTCCCGCTGAGAAGCCCCCGGCGCCGCCGGGGGTGGTCGTCACGCGTGCCCTGACCACGCGTTTCCCCCTTTTTCTTGCGCAAGGAGATCGACGTGTCCGTGGACACCCCTGTCCGGCCGAGCGCCGGACGCGCCGCCCCCGCCCCGGGGCGGCGCTACCGCGCCGTGTGGCGCTGGCACTTCTACGCGGGGCTGCTGGTCGCGCCCGTGCTGCTCGTCCTCGCCGTCACCGGCTCGCTGTACCTGTTCAAGGACCAGTACGAGGAGTGGCGCTACAAGGACCTGCGCACGGCGGCGGCGACGGCGAGCCCGCGCCCCCTGGCCGAGCAGATCGCCGCCGCCCGGACGGCCCGGCCCGGCGCGGCCGTGGCCTCGGTGATCCCGCCCGGCCGTCCCGGCCGCACCACCCGCGTGATCTTCGCGGGGAACGCGGTGGGGCCGTTCGCGCCCGGCGTCTCGGTGTACGTGAACCCCGCCGACGCCCGGGTGCTCGGCAGCGTGGACGACTCGGCGACGCTGATGCGCAAGGTCCGCACCCTCCACGGCGAGCTGATGGCCGGGACGGTCGGCGACCGCGTGGTGGAGACCGCCGCGTGCTGGTCGCTGGTGCTGCTCGGCAGCGGCGCCTACCTGTACCGGCGCGGACCGGCGCGCCGCCGCGAGGCGAAGCGGGGCCGGTCCCGGCTGCGGCGGGTGCACGCGGTGACCGGCGTCTTCGCGGGCGTGGTGATCGCGTTCCTGGTGGTCAGCGGGCTGCCGTGGTCGGGCGTGTGGGGGGAGGCGTTCCAGAGGATGGCCACGGCGGCCGGGTCCACGCCGCCCGACTCCGACCGCTTCGCCCGCCAGTCCACTCCTCCGGACAAGGGGCGCGACCTTTCGCAGCACCCCGACGCCAAGGTGCCCTGGGCCGCCGAGGAGCGCCCCGTCCCCGCCTCCGGGCACGCCGGTCACGGCGGCGCGGCGGGCGGCACGGTCGGCGCGGCGCCGGTCGAGCGGGCGCTGCGGGCCGCCGCGGCCCGCGCCCCGCACTGCCCGCCCGCCGCCTGCGAGTACAAGGTGCTGCTCCCGCGCGGCGAACGCGGCGTCTACACCGTCACCGTGGCCTCCCGTCACGACCCGGCCGACGAGCGCACCGTCCACGTCGACCAGTACTCCGGCGCGGTCCTCGGCTCCTACGGCTGGAGCGAGTACGGGGTGCTGGCCAAGGCCGTCGAGCAGGGCATCGCGCTGCACGAGGGCCGCCGGTACGGCCCCCTCAACACCGCCGTGATGCTGGCGGCGTGCCTGGCGCTGATCCTGCTGACGGTGACGGGCGCGGGGATGTGGTGGAAGCGCCGCCCGTCCGGCGGGCTCGGCGCGCCCCGCCGCACCGGCGACCGCCGCACGACGCTGACGGTCGCGGCGATCATGCTGGTGGTGGGGGTGCTGTTCCCGCTGGCCGGGGTGACGATGCTGGCCGCGCTGCTGGTGGACGCGCTGCTGGTGCGGCGCGTTCCGGCGCTGGCCCGCCGCGTCGGCTGACACCGCCTGATCCGGGCCCGGGGCGTCCCCGCGCGGGACGCCCCGCTCAGTCGACGACGGGGCTGCGGCGTTCCAGCAGCGCCACGTCGCGCCACCGCGAGGCGCCGCCGAACTCGTGGCGGCCGATCCGCTCCCGGACGCCCAGCAGCTTGAACCCGCACGCCTCGTGCAGCCGGATGCTGGCGGTGTTCTCCGGGAAGATCCCGGCCTGGAGCGTCCACAGGCCGCCCCGCTCGCTGGACTCGATCAGGGTTTCGAGCAGCGTCCGGCCGAGGCCCCGGCCCTGCGCGTCGGGGTGGAGGTAGATCGACACCTCGGCGACGCCCCGGTAGACCTCGCGGTCGGAGACCGGCGTCAGCGCGGCCCAGCCCAGCACGCGGCCGTCCTCGACGGCGACGAACCGGTGGTCGGGCAGCTTGCCCGCCGAGAACTTCTCCCACGTGGGCGGGGCGGTCTCGAACGTCGCGTTGCCGCCGTCGATGCCGTGCTGGAAGATCGCGAGGACCTCGGGGCCGTGCTCGGGTCGCATGGGGGTGATGTTCACCCGCACCACTGTACGAACCGGGCCCGCCGCTCTCCAAAAGAACCCCAGGTCAGAGCAGTTCCCTGGCGTAGTTCGCCAGGGACCGCCGGTAGCGCGGCAGGTGCGGGGCGAGGGCGCCCAGCGCGACGCCGACCGCCTGGCGCTCCCGCCCGGCCGACGTCAGCGCCAGGGCCAGGAACGCCGCCACCGCGCCGTCCAGCTCGTCGGACCCGGCGTCGCGTTCGGCGGTGAGCAGCGCGACGCTCTCCTCGAAGCGGCCGAGGTTCCGCAGCGTGCTGGCGTACTGGATGGTGGCGGGGCGGCGCCGGCCGGCGGGCAGCCCGGCGGCGAACGCCCGTTCGTAGTGCTCGGCGGCCCGCGCCTCGTCGCCGGTCGAGTCGAGGGCGGAGGCCAGCTCGTACTCGGCGAGGGCGTCGCCGGGGCGTTCGGCGGCCAGCTCCGCCATCCTCGCCACGAAGCCGACGGGCTCGTGGTCGTCGAAGGCGTCCCACAGGGCCGCGACGCGGCGCTCCCAGTCTTGATCATCCGTCATGGGGGCCACCCTGCCACGCGTCCGGACGTTCCAGGTAGTCGAGCGTCCGGCGGAGCTCGGCGGCGACGACGCGGCCCGCCCCGTCCGGGTCGCGGTCGCGGATCGCGGCGACCAGGCCCGCGTGGGCGGCGCGGCCGTGGGAGCGGTCGGCGGCCCGCGCGTCGATCAGGCCGACCAGGTCGAGCAGGCCCTCGCGCAGCACCGGCACGAACTCGTCGAACAGGTCGGCCAGCACCGGGTTGCGCGCCGCGCGCACGGCGGCGCGGTGCAGGGCGATGTCGGCGTCCACGAACGCGGCGTCGTCGCCGTCCGCGAAGGCGGCGTCGCGGGCGGCCAGGGCCGCGTCGAGCGCGGCCAGGTCGTCGCCGGTGCGGCGCCGCGCGGCCAGCTCGGCGGCCCGCACCTCGATCATCATGCGGATCTCGTAGACGTCGGCGACCGAGGCGCGGCGCAGCCGGGCCCGCCAGTCCTCCGCCGGCTCGGTGGCGACCACGAAGACGCCCGCACCCTGCCGCGCCCGCACCAGCCCCGCCCCCGCCAGGACGCGCAGCGCCTCGCGGACCGTGGACCGCCCGACGCCCAGCTCCCGCGCGAGCGTCGTCTCGCCGGGCAGCCGCGTGCCGACCGGCCAGTGCCCGCCGGTGATCTGTTCGCGCAGGTGGCGGGCCGCCTGCTCGACGAGCGGGCTGGGCCGCAGCGGGCCGAGTGACATGGATCACCACACCTGTCAGGTTGTCTGAGGAGCTGAGGAGTGTCTAGGGTACCGGGCATGCTGCGGCAGGTCCTTCTCCTCGGGCGCCGCGGCGGGGCCTGACCCGACCGGCACCCCGCCGCGGGGTTCGGTGCTGCCGGTCGCCGTCCCGACCGCGGAAGAGGACCCTTTCCGATGCACGCCTTCCCGACGCTGCGCAGGCCCGCCGGGCCCGTCCCCGCCGACGCGCCGTCCTGGAACCCGCAGCGCGGCAGCTCGATGCCGTTCCACCGCTACCGTCCCGCCCATGAGCGGGTCGCCGTCCCCGCGTTCGAGCGCGCCTGGCCCTCCCGCCGGATCGACCGCGCCCCGCTGTGGGTACCGGTCGACCTGCGCGACGGCAACCAGGCCCTGGCCGAGCCGATGGACCCCGGCCGCAAGCGCCGCATGTTCGACCTGATGGTCGCCATGGGCTTCAAGGAGATCGAGGTCGGCTACCCGTCGGCGAGCCGGACCGACTTCGACTTCGTCCGGCACCTGGCCGAGTCCGGCGCGGTGCCCGGCGACGTGACGGTGGTGGTGTTCACCGCCGCCCGCCGCGACCTGATCGACCGCACGTTCGACTCCGTCCGGGGACTGCCCAACGCCGTCGTCCACCTCTACACCGCGACCGCGCCCGTCTGGCGGGACCGCGTCCTCGGCCACGACCGCGCCGCGCTGCGCGCGCTGGTCGAGGAGGCCGCCGCCCACATGGCGCGGCTGGCCGAGGGCACCCCGGTCCGCTTCCAGTTCTCCCCCGAGGTCTTCAACCAGACCGAGCCCGACTACGTCCTGGAGGTCTGCGACGGGCTGACCGCCCTGTGGGACGCCTCCCCCGACCGCCCGGTGATCCTCAACCTGCCCGCCACCGTCGAGATCGCCACCCCCAACGTCTACGCCGACCAGATCGAGTACATGCACCGCCACCTGGCCCGCCGCGACGCGGTCATCCTGTCGGTGCACCCGCACAACGACCGCGGCACCGGCGTCGCCTGCGCCGAGCTGGCGGTGCTGGCCGGGGCGCAGCGCGTGGAGGGCTGCCTGTTCGGCAACGGCGAGCGCACCGGCAACGTCGACCTGGTCACCCTGGCCCTCAACCTGCACACCCAGGGCGTCGACCCGCAGCTCGACCTCTCCGACATCGACGAGATCCGCCGCACCGTCGAGCACTGCAACCGGATCCCGGTCCACGAACGCCACCCCTACGGCGGCGACCTCGTGTACACCGCCTTCTCCGGCACCCACCAGGACGCGATCGGCAAGGGGCTGAGGCACCACGCCGCGCGCGCCGCCGAACTGGGCGTCCCCGAGCGCGAGGCCCCCTGGGAGGTGCCCTACCTGCCGATCGACCCGGCCGACGTGGGCCGCGACTACACCGCCGTCATCCGCGTCAACAGCCAGTCCGGCAAGGGCGGCATCGCCTACCTGCTGCGCACCGGATACGGGCTGGACCTGCCGCGCCGGATGCGGATCGAGTTCGCGGGCGCGGTGCAGAAGGCCACCGACGGCAGCGGGACGGAGATGACCGGCAAGGAGCTGTGGGACCTGTTCCGCGCCGAGTACCTGGACCGCGCCGACGACGGCCCCGTCACCATCACCGAGTGGCGCACCGGCCACACCGGCCCCGGCCGCCACGACTTCACCGGCGTGGTGAGCGTGGCCGGCGCCGAGGGCGAGCACACCGGCTCGGGCAACGGCCCGCTGGAGGCCCTGACCAGCGCCCTGGCCTCGGCGGGCGTCCGGGTCGAGGTCCTCGACTACACCGAGCACGCGACCGGCCCGGGCGGGGACGCCCCCGCCGCCGCCTACGCCGAGTGCCGCGTCAACGGCGTGACCCGCTGGGGCGCGGGCCACGACACCTCGGTCCTGACCGCCTCGGTCCGCGCGGTCCTGTCGGCCGTCAACCGCGCCCTGTCCTAGAGCGACCGTCGTCGCGGCCGTTCCCGCCCAGGGGAGTCACCCGGGAACGGCCGCGGCGACGCCGTCTCACCAGCGGCGTCCCCGGCTCCGGCTCCGGCTCTGCCCGCCGACCTGGCGGCGCCAGGACAGGCCGGTGCCGGGAATGCGGAACGTCACGTGCTTGCGGCCGTCGGCCCCGCGCGTGTAGCGGGCCCCGCGCCCGCCGACGCTGTGCCCGACCCCGCGCCTGGACAGGTTGATCCGGAACGGTCCCACCTTGAGCGACTTGCGGTAACTCCAGCCCATCACGGCCTCCCCTGCTGCTCGACGTTCGACTCGGGACGGTGGTTCCCGCCCGATCACGAACCATGCTCACCCCCTTTCCGTCCCTGCCCGGAATCCCGTTTTCGGACGACGCCAGGAGCACAACGGCAACTTGTGCCATATTTCGCCGCGCGTTCCTGCGACGCCGCCGTTTACCCCGGGGCCGCGGACGAGGAATCTGCCCTGGTAAAGATCATTCCCCCGACTCCCCCGGAGGTGTGGTTTGCCCAGGAGATCCCTGCGACGAACCTCCCGCACCCTCGCCCTGGTCACGGCCGGCGGCACCGCCCTGGCCGCCTTCTCGTTCAGCGGCGTCGCGGCCGCGCAGGCCGCGCCGAAGATCGTGGTGAAGGGCGGGCTCACCCAGCCCGTCTTCTCCTACAAGGACGCCGTCCGCGAGCGCGTCTTCGTCGAGTCGCCGGTCGACAGCGACAACGACGGCAAGCGCGACCGCGTCAACGTCGACATCATCCGCCCCAAGGAGACCCGGCGCGGGCTGAAGGTGCCGGTCGTCATGGACGCCAGCCCCTACTACGACACCGCGGGGCGCGGCAACGAAGGCGAGAAGAAGGTCTACGACGCCGCGGGCAACCCGGTGAAGTTCCCGCTGTACTACGACAACTACTTCGTGCCGCGCGGGTACGCGTTCCTGGCCGTGGACATGGTCGGCACCAACCGGTCCGACGGGTGCCCGGTCAGCGGCGGCCCGTCCGACGTGCTGGGGATCAAGGCCGTCATCGACTGGCTGAACGGCCGCGCCACCGCCGTCGGCGCCGACGGCGAGAAGGTGAAGGCGTCCTGGAGCACCGGGCGCACCGGCATGATCGGCAAGTCGTACGACGGCACGCTCGCCAACGGCGTCGCCGCCACCGGCGTCAGGGGCCTGGAGACGATCGTCCCGATCTCGGCGATCAGCTCGTGGTACGACTACAGCCGCAGCAACGGCGTCAAGTACAGCAACCAGTACCAGGGATGGCTGGCCGACTACGTCGACTCCGACCCGGCCGCCAAGTGCGCCGCCGTCCGCGACAGGATGAACGCCGACGAGGACGACGCCACCGGCAACTACAACCGGTACTGGAAGGCCGCCGACTACCGCGACGGCCTCTACACCGATGTCGGCAAGGTGCGGGCCAGCGTGTTCGCCTTCCACGGCGTCAACGACCTCAACGTCAAGACCGACCACTTCAGCAAGTGGTGGAAGGGCCTGGCGAAGCGCGGCGTCACCCGCAAGGTGTGGCTGTCGCAGCGCGCCCACGTGGACCCGTTCGACACCCGCCGCGAGAAGTGGGTGGCGACGCTGCACAAGTGGTTCGACCACGAGCTCCACAAGATCAGGAACGACGCGCTGCGGGAGCCGCGCGCCGACATCGAGATCGGCCCGGACCAGTGGATCACCGAGTCCGACTGGCCCGCCCCCAAGGCCCGGAGCCTGTCGCTGAACCCCCAGGCCAACGGCTCCCTGGCGCCCAAGCCGGTCCGTAGGGGCACCCTCGCCTCCTACGTCGACGACCCGGGCCCGCGGGGCAACGGCCGTTCCGAGGGCGAGATGGTGTCCGACCCGACGACCGGCAAGCCGTTCCGCCTGTCGTACGTGTCGGGGCCGCTGCCGGCCAACGCCCGCCTGTCCGGCTCGCCGACCGCGAAGCTCCAGGTCACGCTGGACAAGCCGACCGCGAACCTGACCGCCCTGCTGGTCGACTACGGCCAGGACACCCGCATCGACTACCTCGGCGCCGGCGGCGGCATCGAGACGCTGGCCACCGAGGACTGCTGGGGCCAGAGCACCGCCGAGGACGACGCCTGCTACAAGCAGACCCGCACCAAGGTCGTCAACAGCGCGGTCAACGTCGTCGCGCGCGGCTGGATGGACGCCCAGAACCGCAGGTCCCTGAGCGACCCCACGCCGCTGCGCCCCGGCGCGTCCTACGGCGTGCGCTGGGAGACCCTCGCGCAGGACTACGTGTTCAAGAAGGGCCACCGGGTGGCGCTGGTGCTGGCGGGCACCGACGCCAACTACAACGCCGCCGACGCCGGGACCGGCGCGAAGGTGACCGTGGACCTGGGCCGCAGCTCCATCCGCGTCCCCGTCGTGATCTCCGGTGGCAGGGCGCCGGAGGGCCTGGTCTCGCCGCGCGGCGTGTGGACCGGACCGAGCGGCGTGAACCTGCCGACCCAGCCGAAGCGGTTCTGGTAAGCCGCCACTGAGACCGCCCGGGGCCATCGCCCCGGGCGGTCCCTCACGTCCTGCGGTCGGCGTCCTTGCTGGGCTGGACGCGCTTGGGCTCCCCGGCCATCTTCGGGTGGTTGGGCGGGTAGGGCAGGTCGCCGAGGCCCCGGTCCCGTTCGTCCCGGTCGGCCCGCTCCAGCAGGTCCTCCAGCCCGAACGCCGCGTCGTCGATCGCCGCGTGCGGGTCCCCGATCGCGGCGAACCGCCCGGGCATCGTCGCGACCGTGAAGTCCTCCGGGGCGATGTCGGGCAGCTCCTGCCAGGTCACCGGGGCCGACACCGGCGCGTGCGGGAGCGGGCGGACGCTGTAGGCCGCCGCGATCGTGGCGTCGCGGACGTTGCGGTTGAAGTCGATGAAGACCCTCGCGCCGCGCTCCTCCTTCCACCAGCTGGTGGTGACCAGGTCCGGGGCGCGGCGCTCCACCTCCCGCGCGAACGCGATCCCGGCCCGCCGCACCTCGGTGAAGGTCCACCGCGGCGCGATCCGCACGTACACGTGCAGGCCGCCCTGCCCGAGGTCTTGACGAACCCGGTGAACCCCAGCTCGTCCAGCAGCTCCCGGACCGGGCCGAGCGTGACCCGCACCGCGTCGCCGAACCCCGTCCCCGGCTGCGGGTCCAGGTCGATCCGCAGCTCGTCGGGGTGGTCGGGGCGGTCGCCGCGCACCGCCCACGGGTGGAACGTCAGCGTCCCCAGGTTCGCCGCCCAGGCGATCACCGCGGGCTCGGTCGGCATGACCTCGTCGGCGGTCCGCCCGCTGGGAAAGGTGATCTTCGCGGTCGGCACCCACTCCGGCGCCCCCTTGGGGACGCGCTTCTGGTAGAAGGCGTCCGCGCCCCGGAAGTCGCCGCGGGTGGCGAGCCTGGCCCCCTCGAACACGCCGGAGGGCCAGCGTTCCAGCGTGGTGGGCCGGTCCCGCGTCGCGCGCAGGATCCCCTCCCCCACGGCCAGGAAGTACTCCACCACCTGCCGCTTGGTGTAGCCGTGCTCGGGGAAGTGGATCCGATCGGGGTTGCTGACGCGGACCGACCGGTCGCCGACCGGGATCTCGATGTGTGGCGAGGCCATACCGCGACGGTAACCCGCGGCTCCGACAGTCTCCGCGGGCGAGGTACCGTCGGAGCCATGGAGAAGATCCGCAAGAGCGAGGAAGAGTGGAAGGCCCAGCTCACCCCGGAGGAGTACCACGTCCTGCGTGAGGCGGGCACCGAGCGGCCGTTCACCGGCGAGTACACCGACACCAGGACCGTGGGGGTGTACCGCTGCCGGGCCTGCGGGACCGAGCTGTTCCGGTCGGAGGCCAAGTTCGACTCGCACTGCGGCTGGCCGTCGTTCTTCGCGCCCGCCGAGTCCGAGGCGGTGGTCCTGCTGGAGGACCGCTCGCACGGCATGGCCCGCACCGAGGTGCGGTGCGCGACCTGCGACTCGCACCTCGGCCACGTCTTCGAGGGCGAGGGCTACCCGACGCCGACCGACCAGCGGTACTGCATCAACAGCATCAGCCTCACGCTCGAACCCGCCGAGGGCTGAGCCCGGCGGCCGACCCCGGCCGCAACTCCGAGCGCCGTTCGAGCGTCTAACGCAGGGGGGACGGCGGGGTGAGGGGTGTGCCGATGAGCGACGAACCTGGGTCCGACGAACTCGGGGTCTACGAGATCGCCTACCTGTGCGGCGGTCCGACACGGGTGGCGCAGACCGCCCTGCTGGCGTTGCACGGGCACCGCCGCATCCGCATCCTGCACGGCGCCCACCGGGTGGAGGCCGCCGAACGGGAGCCGGGCGACGACGTGCTCCAGGCCGTCGTGCTCGCCGAGATCCCGCACGGGGGCCGTCCGCTGAACCAGCTGGTGGCGGCCGTCGCGGCGTCCCCGCCGATGGACGGGCTGGCCGGGACGCTCCAGGAGGCGGGCCTGCTGAGCCGCCCGCTGCTGGGCAGCCCCCGCCCCACCCGCCGGGGCCGCGCGCTGCGCAGGCGCCTGCGCGCCGAGCCCGGCGGGGAGCTGGCCCGGTTCGCCGCCCTGGGCACCCCCGGCATCGCCGAGGCCCGGCTGCGGGAGATGTTCGAGGCCCCCGAGCCCCGGCCGGAGAGGCCGCCGCGCGGCTGGGCCGGGCGGGGCCGCGGCGACGCGAACCCCGCCCCCGACCGCGCGGGCGGCGGCGGCCTGCGCTTCGGCGGCCGCCCCGACTAGCGGGTCCGGCTAGCGGGTCTCGCCCACCTCGCAGTCGTCCTTGTCGCTCTGCTTGTTGGCGACCACGACGCTGCCGTTGCCCTCGCTGGTGGCGTGGACGAACACGCGGGGGCTGGTCTCGCCGCCGTCGGCCAGGAACTGCGTGGTCCACTCGCACAGCGACACGGCGGGCCCGGAGTTCTCGTCGTCCTCCTCCAGGTCGGTGTAGACCCGGACGATCGAGTCGCCGCTGCGGCTGATCTTCTTGACGTGCCTGGTGACCTTCTTGTCGGGGTCCTTGCGCTGGAGGTAGGGCAGGGCGTCCGACACGTCGTCGGGGTCCCCGGCCAGCTCGGCGGGCTGCGGCGGGGCCGGGGTCGCCGCGCCGCGCGGGGTGTCGCGCGCGACGGCGACGGCCCCGGCCCGCCCGGCGTTCGTGCCCGGATCCGCACCGGTCGCCGACAGGGCCGCGGCGGCGGCCACCGCCAGCAGCGCCACGGCCCCGGTCCCGGCCCCGGCCGCCACGAGCCTGCGCCGCCCGGCCTCCCCCGGCGACGCGTTCTTGACCCACCGGTTCCAGCGGGCGGTGATTCCGGACGACGGCTTGGCGTGCCTGCCTCGGGCGTGTTTGGGGGGAGCTGAGGTCACGGCCAGCACTTTACTGCGCCTTTGCCGCACGTTAGCCCTAGTTCGGACAACCGGAATCCGGCGTGCCACCGCCCCCATCCCGGGACGGCGGCGGCACTCTCACCATCAGGGGAGGTTCGCGACGAGTTCCGCGACGGGCAGGCGGCGCCCGGTGTAGAAGGGGACCTCCTCGCGGACGTGCCGCCGGGCCTCCGAGCCGCGCAGGTGCCGCATCAGGTCCACGATCCGGTACAGCTCGTCGGCCTCGAACGCCAGCATCCACTCGTAGTCGCCCAGCGCGAACGACGCGACGGTGTTGGCCCGCACGTCGGGGTAGTCGCGCGCCATGTACCCGTGCTCGGCGAGCATCTTGCGGCGCTCCTCGTCGGGCAGCAGGTACCAGTCGTAGGACCGCACGAACGGGTACACGCACACGTACCCGCGCGCCTCCTCCTCGGCCAGGAACGCCGGGATGTGGCTCTTGTTGAACTCGGCGGGCCGGTGCAGCGCCATCTGCGACCACACCGGCTCGCTGGCGCGGCCCACGGCCGTGCGGCGGAACCGGCTGTAGGCGTCCTGCAGGTCGTCGGAGCCCGGCGCGTGCCACCAGACCATGTAGTCGGCGTCGGCGCGCAGGCCCTGCACGTCGTACACGCCGCGGACGACGACGTCCTTCTCGGCCACCTGGTGGAACAGGTCCTGGACCTCGGCCGCGTCCCCCTCGGTGATCCGCCCGGTGTCCCGCACCCGGAACACCGACCACATCGTGTAGCGGATGACCTGGTTGAGGTCGCGGGCCTTCGGCCGCTGCTTGTCAGCCGCCGGCTTCCCGGCGGGCTTCTCCGTCGCTCCCATGCCTCAATTCTCCCCGACCCCCCAGGTGGTCCAGCACCCGGGTGGCCGCGGCGCGCGCCGAGGCGACGCAGGCCGGGATGCCGAGACCGTCGTAGGCGGCCCCGGCGACGGCCAGGCCGGGCTGCGCGGCGACGGCGGCGCGGACGCGGGCGACGCGGTCGGCGTGGCCCACGTCGTACTGCGGCAGGCCGCCGCCCCAGCGCGTCACGCGGGTCTCCACCGGCAGTTCGGCGACGCGGGCGGTCACGGCCAGCTCGGTCATGGCGGCGGCCGTCAGCTCCTCGTCGGAGCGCTGGAGGGCGTGCTCCTCGCCGTAGCGGCCGATCGAGCAGCGCACCGCCAGCAGCTCCGGGGCGCGGTCGCGCAGGTGCGGCCACTTCACCGAGCTGAACGTGACCGCCTTCACGTCCCGGCCCTCCACGGCGGGCACCAGGTAGCCGCTGCCGCGCGGCAGGCGCGGGAAGGCGGTGGCCGGGTACACCAGCGTGACGATCGCCATGCTGGCGTAGTCGATGCGGGCCAGCTCGCGGGCGGCGGCGGGGACCTCCTCCGACAGCAGCCGGGCGGCGGGCGCGGCGGGCACCGCGACGACCACGGCGTCGGCGTCGACGCGTTCGGGGTCGCGGGCCGAGCCGACCGTCAGCCGCCAGCCGTCCGGGGTGCGGCGCAGCTCGCGGACCGTCGCGCCGGTCCGCACGGCGCCCCCGGCGGCCTCGACGTCGGCGGCGACCAGGTGCGGCAGCGTGCCCAGGCCGCCCGGCAGGGTCGCGAACACCGGCCCGGGGTCGGCGGGCGCGGCGGCGCGGATGCCCCGCACGGCGTTGATCAGCGACCGGTGGCCGCGCGCGGCGGTCGCCACGGCGGGCAGCGTCGCCTCGAACGACAGCCGTTCGGCCCGCCCGGCGTACACGCCGCCCAGCAGCGGCTCGACCAGGCGGTCCACGACCTCGCGGCCCATCCGCGCGCCGATGAAGTCGGCCACCGACACGTCCGCGCCGCGCCGGGTCTCGGGCAGCACCAGGTCCAGCGGGACGCGGGCGAGCCCGGCCGGGGACAGCACCTGCGCGGAGGCCAGCGCCCGCAGGTCCGACGGCACGCCCATGACCTGTCCGGACGGCAGCCTGCGCAGCGCGCCGTGGCTGAGGATCGCCGAGGAGGTGGTGCCGGGGTTGACCAGGTCGTCGCCGTGGCCCAGCTCGCGGACCAGGTCCAGGGCCTCGGGGCGGCGGGCCAGCATCGCCTCGGCGCCCTCGTCCACCGGCAGCCCGCCGACCTCGCTGACCTGGAGTTTCCCTCCAACGCGCGGCGACCCCTCCAGCACCGTCACCCGTACCCCGCCGCGGGCCAGCAGCCGCGCGGCGGCCAGTCCGGCGATGCCGCCGCCGATCACGACGACGTGGCCGGAGGCGTGCGGGGAGGCGGGTGGGAAGGTGGGCGCGGAGGTCATGCCTCCACCATGGCAGACGGGTCCGCCGGACCGGTAAACGGGTCGTCGTGACCCGCCCGCGCCCCTACCGTGCCCGGATCGCGACCGGCGCCCAGGAACGGTGACCTGCGCCACACCGTCGAACCGCCATGCGGACCGCGACGAAGACCACGACCATCCCGGCCCCGCTGCCGGCCCTACTGCTGGCCCTGCTGCTGGCGGCCCTGCTGGCCGCGTGCAGCGGCGGCGGGGAGTCGGCCTCCTCCGGGGCCCGGGCCCGCCCCGAGGCCCCGCGGGCGGACGGCGGGGCCGCGACCGGGCGGCCGGCCGCCGCGCCGGCGCGTTCGATCATCCACCGGGCCCAGCTCCGGGTCCGCGCCCCCGACGTGGACGCCGCCTCCACCCGGGCCAAGCAGCTCACCGCGGCGGCGGGCGGCTACGTGGCCGACGAGCGGACCTCCACCCGCCCGGCGTCGGCGACCCTCACCCTCAAGATCCCCGCCGACCGGTACCCGGCGACCCTCGACCAGCTCGCCGCGCAGCTCGGCACCCGGCTGTCGCTGAGCCGGCAGTCCGAGGACGTCACCGGCGAGGTCGCCGACGTCGACAGCCGGGTGCGGTCGGCGCGCTCCACGCTCGACTCGTTCCGCAGGCTGCTCGGCCGGGCCGGCTCGATCGACGAGGTGATCAGGGTCGAGAAGGAGATCGCCGAACGCCAGGCCGACCTGGAGGCGCTCCAGGCCCGGCAGAAGGCGCTGCGGCAGGGCACCGGCCACGCCACCGTGACCGTCGAGATCGGCGCGCCGCCCAGCACGCCGGTCGCCGAGCCCGACCGCAGGGGCTTCGTCGGCGGGCTGACGACCGGCTGGAGCGCGTTCACCGCGTTCGTGTCGGGCGCGGCGACCGTGCTGGGCGTGCTGCTGCCGTTCCTGCTGCCGGTCGCGGCCGTCGGCGTCCCGGCGCGGATCCTGTGGCGGCGGACGCGGGCCCGGCGGCCGGCCGAACCCGGGCGGGACGGTTAGCGGGCGCTCGCCTCGTGGACGAAGTCGGCGAGGCGGGCCAGCATGTCGGGGTCGGTGGAGGGCAGCACGCCGTGGCCGAGGTTGAACACGTGGCCCTCGGCGGTGCGGCCCCGGTCCAGCACGTCGCGGGCGCGGCGCTCCACGACCTCCCACGGCGCGAACAGCACCGCCGGGTCCAGGTTGCCCTGCAGGGCCTTGCCCGGCGGGACGCGCCGCACGGCCTCGTCCAGCGGCACCCGCCAGTCCACGCCGACCACGTCCGCGCCCGCCTCGCCCATCAGGCCCAGCAGCTCGCCGGTGCCGACGCCGAAGTGGATCCGCGGCACGCCCAGGTCGGCGACCTCGTCGAAGATGCGGCTGGTGTGCGGCAGCACCGACTCGCGGTAGTCCTGCGGGGCGACCGCGCCCACCCAGGAGTCGAACAGCTGGACCGCGCTCGCCCCGGCGGCGACCTGCACCTTCAGGAACGCGATCGTGATGTCGGCCAGCCGCTCCATCAGCGCGTGCCACAGCTCCGGCTCCCCGTACATGAGGGCCTTGGTGTGGTCGTGGTTCTTGGAGGGGCCGCCCTCGATCAGGTAGGAGGCCAGGGTGAACGGCGCGCCCGCGAACCCGATCAGCGGGGTGGACCCGAGCTCGCCCACCAGCCCGCCGACCGCCTCGGTGACGTAGGGCACGTCGTCCGGCTCCAGCGGGCGCAGCGTCGCCAGCCCGGCGGCGTCGCGGATCGGGTCGGCGATCACCGGGCCGACGCCGGGCTTGATGTCCAGGTCGATCCCGATCGCCTTGAGCGGCACCATGATGTCGCTGAAGAAGATCGCCGCGTCGACCGCGTACCGCCGCACCGGCTGCATCGTGATCTCGACGATCATGTCGGGCCGGGTGCAGGACTCCAGCATCGCCACGCCCTCGCGGACCCGCAGGTACTCCGGCAGCGACCGGCCCGCCTGCCGCATGAACCACACCGGGGTGTGCGGCACCGGCCGCCGCCGGCACGCGCGCAGGAACGGACTCCCGGCGAGTCCGGCGGATTCGTCTCGGCCCACGGTCGGCCCCTCAGCGTCAACAGCCACCCCACGATGGTCCCACGGTCACCCCCGTGGGGCGCACCGGCCCGGCCGGAGCGGCGGCGGAACGGGGCCGCCCAACGTTTCCGAGAGTTCCCGAGTTCCGGACACGCCGAGCCAAGTCCCACATTCTGTCACCGCCGCGTGCCAACGTGATCCGTGTCATAGCCGAGGGAGGTTCCGTGTACTGCTCCGCCTGCGGCGACGAACGCGTCTTCGAGCGGCCGCCCTGCCCCGACGGGCACGGCGCCGACTGCCCGGAGTGGATCTGCACCGACTGCGGCGCCGCCGTCCTGGTCGACCAGGGACCGGTGCGCGCCGCCTCCTCCCCTCGCCCGTCCCTGCCCACCACCCCCGCGTCCGGCCGGACCGCCGCCCGGCGGCCCCTCGCCTGACCGGCCGGATCTGAGACGAAACCCTGTGCTGTGCCTGCATCCCCGCCCCCTCCCCCCGTCCTCGCGACCCGCCCGCCCCGCGCCCCGCGCCCTCCGGCCGGGCCGCCGATGATCCCCGAGCCGTTCGCGCGCGCCCGCGACACGCTGCGCGCCATCCTCGACGGCCCTCCGCTGCGCCCGGAGCTGGAGCTGGAGGACATGCCCGCGCCGCAGCGGCTGGCGCCCTACGCCGCCGCGCTGTCGGCCACCGTCTACCGCGAGGGGACCGGGCCGGGCGGCGACGGCACCGAGGAGACCGAGGTCGCCTCCGGGCGGCTGATCGTGCTCTACGACCCCGAGGGCCGGTCCGGCTGGACCGGCGGTTTCCGGATCGTCGCCTACATCCGCGCCGACCTGGACCCCGAGATCGCCGCCGACGAGCTGATCGGCTCGGTGGCCTGGTCCTGGCTGCTGGAGGCGCTGGAGCCCGCCGGGTACACCGGCGAGTCCGGGACGATCACCCGCGCGGTGTCGGAGTCGTTCGGCGACAAGGCCGGCGAGCCGCCCTCCACCGAGCTGGAGCTGCGCGCCTCCTGGTCCCCCGCCGCCGACGACCCGGCCGCCACGATCGCCGGGCACGTGGCCGCGTGGTGCGAGGTCATGGCCAGCACGGCGGGGCTCCCGCCGGTCGGCGTCAGCGTGCTGCCGGACCGCCCCGGCGGCACCGGCCGCTGAGCGACGTACGGTAGGGAGCGTGGGTAGCACAGCGAAGGCGGCAGGGGAGAGCGCGCAGAACGTGGAAGTGTCCGACACGGCGGACCCGCCGCAGGAGGCCCCGCCACAGGGGGCCCCGGGGCAGGAGGTCCCGCAGCAGGAGGCGGCGTCCGCCGCGAAGCCGTTGCTGGAACCGAGGGAGGGCGTGCCTCCGGTCGTGACGACGCCCGCGGAGCTGGACCGGGTGGTCGCCGCGTTCGCCGCGGGCACCGGCCCGGTCGCCGTGGACGCCGAGCGCGCCTCGGGCTACCGGTACGGGCAGCGCGCCTACCTGATCCAGCTTCGCCGGGCGGGCGCGGGCACCGCGTTGATCGACCCGGTGGCGGTGCCGGACCTGGCGGGGCTGGGCGCGGCGCTGGCCGACACCGAGATGGTGCTGCACGCCGCCAACCAGGACCTGCCCTGCCTGGCCGAGGTCGGGATCGTTCCACGCCGGCTGTTCGACACCGAGCTGGCGGGGCGGCTGCTGGGCTACCCGCGGGTGGGGCTCGGCTCGATGGTCGAGAACATCCTCGGGTTCGCCCTGGAGAAGGGCCACTCGGCGGCCGACTGGTCGACCCGGCCGCTGCCGGAGGACTGGCTGAAGTACGCGGCGCTGGACGTCGAGCTGCTGGTGGAGCTGCGCGACGTGCTCCACGAGAAGCTGGTGGAGACCGGCAAGCTGGACTGGGCGCTGGAGGAGTTCGCGGCGATCCTGGCGACGCCGCCCAAGCCGCCGCGCGCCGACCCCTGGCGGCGCACCTCCGGCATCCACCGCGTCCGCAACCGGCGCGGCCTGGCGGTCGTCCGGGAGCTCTGGCTGACCCGCGACCGCATCGCCCGGGAACGCGACCTGTCCCCCGGCCGGGTCCTCCAGGACGCCGCGATCGTGGAGCTGGCGGTCCGGCAGCCCCGGTCCCCGGCCGACCTGACCGAGATCCCCGCCATGCGCAACCGGGGCGCGCGGCGGCACCAGACCGCCTGGCTGAAGGCCGTCGCGCGGGCCCGCGCGCTGCCCGACCGGGCGCTGCCGGAGGCGAACCTGCCCGGCGACGGCCCGCCGCCCGCGCACCGCTGGGCCGAGCGCGACCCCGCCGCCGCCGAACGCCTCAAGGCCGCCCGCGCGGTCGTGGCGGCGCTGGCCGACGAGCACTCGCTGCCGACCGAGAACCTGATGCAGCCCGACTCGGTGCGGCGGCTGGCCTGGTCGCCGCCGCCGGAGGTGTCGGCGGCGGCGGTCGGCGCGGCCCTGCGGGAGATGGGCGCGCGGCCCTGGCAGGTGGCGCTGGTGGCGACGCCGATCGCCAAGGCGTTCCTGCGGCTGGAGAGCAAGGACCTGGGCTGAGGACGGTCCGCCCGCGACCCCCGCCGGGCCGGTGGGGCCCTACAGGTCCGGCAGGGGGTCGCGCGGCAGGCTGTCGCGGTCGAAGACCTCGGCGTCGGCGGCGTTGACCACCGCGACGTACTCGTCGTCGATCTCGAAGCACGCCCCGGCGAACTCGAACGACGCGCCGCCGCCGGTCTCCACCGGACCCAGCCGGGTCCCGCGCCGGTAGCTGCCCCAGACCGTCTTGGGACGGCTGCGGCTCAGCGAGCCGGTGGACAGCACCGTGATCTGGTCGTCGGTGACGACGAACAGGAAACCCGAACCGCCGCCGTAGGTGGTCGCGGGGAAGAGGTAACGGATCTCGTCCTCTAGCCCTAGGAACTCGCGGACCCGGTCGCGCACCGGACGTGGCACCGGCATGGTGTGGGGCACCTCCCCCGGAGGATTCGGTCGGCTTCGACCGAACCAATCATGCCCCGACCGGTCAGACCGTGACCAGTCCGTCAGACCGCCGCCAGCGCCACGGTCGGCGCCAGCCGCGCCGCCCGCACCGCCGGGTACAGCCCCGCCACCACGCCGATCGCGACGGTCGCGGCGAGCGCCCCGCCGGGGGCCCACGGCGGCACGACCGGCGGCCACCCCCGGTACACCGCGAACGCGACGGTCACCGCCGCGCCGAGCAGCACCCCGGCGGCGCCGCCGAGCCCCGACAGCAGCAGCGACTCGGCCAGGAACTGCGTGCGGACCTGGCCCCGCGTCGCGCCCAGGGCCCGGCGCAGCCCGATCTCCCGGCGGCGTTCCAGCACCGACACGACCATGGTGTTGGCGACGCCGACGCCGCCGACCAGCAGCGCGACCGCGCCCAGCCCGAGCAGCAGGCCGGTGAACGCGCCCGCCGCCGCGGCCTTGGCCGCCAGCGCGTCCGAGGGCCGGGACACCTCGACCTCCTGGGGGTTCTCGGGGTTGACGGTGGCGGCCAGCACCGCGCGCACGTCCTCGACGGCGTCGTCGGCGGACCGTTCGTAGATGGTCGTGGGATGGCCCTCGAACCCCAGGTACCTCTTGGCGGCCTCCCAGCCGACCAGCGCGGACCGGTCGATCTCGGGGGCGAGCTCGGCGGTGCCGAGGACGCCGAGGACGGTGAACCAGCGCCCGCCGAGCCACACCTGGGTCCCGGGGCGTTCCACGCCGAGCCGCCGGGCGGCCTCCGCGCCCAGCACGACGCCGGGGTGGCGGGAGTTGGCGGCGTTCAGCCAGGTGCCGTTGCGCATGCCGACGCCCAGCGTGCGGGGCAGGTCCTCGGTCGCGGCCTGGACGGCGATCCCGCCGGTGACCGACGCGGGGATGCGGTCGGTGCGCCGGACGGTCGCCTCGACGCTCCCGGTCGCGCCGACCGCCGTGACCGGCCCGATCCGGGCGACCATGGCCGGGGCCTTCTCGGGCAGCTCGGCGTCCTCCCCGAACAGGGTGTCGCCCGGCTTGACGGTCAGCAGGTTGGTGCCGAGCCGGTCCAGCCGCCGCAGCAGGTCGGCCTCGCTGGAGGAGGAGATCCCGATGACCGCGACCATGGTGGCGATGCCGATCGCGATCCCCAGCGCCGACAGCAGCGCCCGGGTGGGGCGCGCCCGCAGTCCCGCCAGCCCGACCCGCAGCACGTCGCGCCAGGTCATCCGTGCGGGGTTCATCGCGCCCCCACCTCCGTCCGGTCGCCGGTCCGCTCGTCGGCGACGATCAGTCCGTCGCGCACCCGGACGCGGCGCGGCGCGTGCGCGGCGACCTCGCCGTCATGGGTGATGATCGCGACGGTGGTGCCGGCCGCGTGCAGGTCGTCCAGCAGCCCGAGCACCTCGGCCCCCGACGCGCTGTCGAGGTTGCCGGTGGGCTCGTCGGCCAGCAGGAGGTCGGGTCCCCCGACCACGGCCCGCGCGACGGCGACGCGCTGCTGCTCGCCGCCGGACATCTGGTGGGGCCGGTGCTCCTTGCGGTGGCCGAGGCCGACCCGCTCCAGCGCCGCCGCCGCGCGTTCCCGGCGCTCCCGCGGCGGAACGCCCGCGTACAGCAGCCCGTCGGCGACGTTGTCCAGGGCGCTGACCCCGGCGGCCAGGTGGAACTGCTGGAACACGAACCCGATGTGCCGGGCCCGCAGCGCCGACAGCGCCCGGTCGCCGAGCGCCCCGCCGGTCCCGTCGGCCACGGTGTGCCCGGCGATCCGCACGACGCCCGAGGTGGGCCGGTCCAGGGTGCCCACGATGTGCAGCAGCGTGGACTTGCCCGATCCCGACGGCCCCACGATCGCGACCATCTCCCCGGCGCGCACCGCCAGGTCGACCCCGCGCAACGCCTCGACGCCCCCGTAGCTGCGGGTCACCCCGGCCAGTTCGACGATGCCGTCCTTCATTCCGCGGGCACCCCGACCTTCATGCCCTCGCGGAGGCCGCCCCCGCCGACCTCCACCCGCCCGCCGCCGAACACGCCGGTGGTGACGGGCGCGATCCGCTTGGCCGCGCCCTCGACGACCTCGACGCCGAAGCCGCCCTCGCGCAGCGCGAGCAGCGCCTCCAGCGGCACCGACAGCACGTTCCGGCGGCGTTCGCTCTCCATGGTCACGCTCACCGGGGCCTGGTCGAGGTTCCCGGTCCGCGCGTTCCGGTCGAGGGTGATCTCGACGTCGATCGTGGTGGACTGGTCCTGCTGGTCGCCGCTCTTCTCGGCGACCGTCCCGATCTCACTGATCCGTCCCTTGACGGTCCGGCCGCCGGGCAGCTCCACGGTGACCGGCGCGCCCCTGCGGGCGAGCTGCTGCTTGCCGGCGTCGAGGTCGACGTGCACCTGCCGCCGCGTTCCGCTGACGGTCAGGACGGGCTGCCCGGCCCCCGTGCGGGCGCCCTCGGGCGCCTTGACGGTCTTGACCCGCACGGCGCCCGGCAGGAACACGACCTGCGCGGGCGTGACGGCGCCGGTCTCCGCCAGGCCCCGGTCGTCCTGCCACTCCCGGACGGCGTCGGCGGTGACGGCGGTGAACTCGCCGTCCACCGTCAGGTCGCCGCCGTACCCGAGCGCGGCGAGGTTCTTCTCCAGCTGCCGCACGTCGGCGCCCTCCACCCCCTCCTGGAGGGTCCGGTACATGGGGGTGGAGCCGTACATCAGCGTGACGGGCCTGCCGTCGACCTTCAGCAGGGTCCTTCCGCGGGCGATGGCGTCCCCCTCGTCCGGCGCGGCGGTCACGGTCCCCGACGCCCCGGTGCGCACCTCGCGTTCCCCGGAGTAGGTCAGGGTGCCGTCCACGCTCTCGGTGTCGACGATGTCCTGGCGTTCCACGGTCGCGGTCCCGGTCCGCACGGGCGCCTTGGCCTGCGGTTCCTCCCCGTCTCCCGCGAAAGCGAACGCGGCCCCGCCCCCGGCGACGACGACCACGGCCGCCCCCACGACCACCGCGCGCCTCACCGCTTCCGTCCGGGGGCCAGGTGCTGGCACGCCTGCTGCGCCTTCTGGACGGTCTCGGGGTTGCCGCCGCTCTTCATCCGCAGCCGCATCCCCTCGCCCGGCTTGGGGTCGGGCATGTCGACACCGTTCTGGCGCATGCACTGCGCGAACCTGACCATCTGGTCGTGGATCTTGGGGTCGTCGACGTCCGGCATCTCCCCGCCGGCCTTGAGGATCGGCTGGCACTTCTCCATGGCCGCCTCGACCTTCCCCTCCTCCCCCTTCCGGCTCTTGATCTGCACGCCCCGCTCGCCGCCGGGGTCGGGCATGTCGACACCGTTCTGGCGCATGCACTGCGCGAACTTCAGCCGCGCGTCCTCCGGCTTGAGCGACGGCGACGCCGAGGCCCCCTTGCCCGGCCCCCCGGCACTGGCGACCCCGTCGCCGTCCTTCTTCCCACCACAGGCGGCGACCGAGGCCAACGCCACGACCCCCACGATCCACATCCGGGCTCTCATGCGTTCCTCTCCGCCGGGACGGGCGCCCCGGCGAGAGCCATGAGATCCCCGGAGGGGTTAAACCTCGGTTAGCCCGTGGCCCTGCCGGGCCGGAGGGTGGTCGCCAGGGGCCAGATCAGGCTGTAGATGAGGATCTTGGTGAGCGGGTTGAGCCAGACCAGCAGCGGGGCGCCCCGGTCGGGGCCGCCGACCAGCGCCACCAGGCCGAAGATCATGCCGGCGCTCACGGCGTAGGCCAGCAGGAACCGGAGCCAGGAGGTCCAGGCGTCCACCACGGCCGCGCGGCCGTGCGGGGCGGGGCGCGGCGGTGGTACGGCCGCTCCGAAGCGGCGGGCGAATCCGGCGTCGGCCCAGCGGACGGTGCGGTGGCCGTAGACCACGGTGAGGCCGAGGTAGGCCGCCGACAGGCCATGCCAGACGGTCGGCTCGGCGCCGTCCCTGACGCTCAGGACGGTGGCCCCCAGCAGGACGAGGTCGGTGAGCGGCACGCACGCCAGCAGCACGGCCCCCAGCGTCCGCCGGCCGGCGGCGTAGCGCGCGGCCAGGCCGCCGGCGAGGAGGACCCAGAACAGCACATCACAGGCGAGGATGACGGAGAGGATGGCGACGGCTCCCGGTGCGGTGGCTTGATCATCGTGATTCTGCACCGCCACCGGTGCCGCCCGTATCGGCCGCCGGGACCGGACCCTCGTACTGCTTTCGTAGGACCCTCCCCCGCGGTCTAGGGGTGTTCGAGGCTCAGGGCGACGCCGAAGGCGGTCGGGGTGTTCTCGGTGGTGGTCAGGGGGCGGGTGATCCTGGCGGTTTCCACGCAGACGAACTCGGTGTAGCCGTCGTCGGGCACGTCGGCCATCTCGGTGGACAGCTTCGCGCCCGGGTTCCAGGCGACGGCGTCGCTGGCGTCGTGGTGGCGCACCTCGATGGTCCGGCCGAGGGTCGGGTCGCGGACGAGGGCGGCGTCCTGCGGGCGGGTGTAGATGCGGTCGACGTGGCCCGGGAACGTCAGGTCCCCCCGCTGGACGCCCTCCGCGCCGTCCCGCACCTTGTCGATGTAGTGGTCGCCCAGGCCGGAGACGCTCACCTGGTCGGCGGCCCCGACGCGGAAGTAGGAGTGCAGGGCGCCGGTGCTGGTGTGGTCGCCCTCGGCCGTCAGGGTGATCTCGCACTTCCGTCCCAGGGTGAAGCGGGCCGTCAGGGTGAAGTCGTGCGGCCACAGCTCGCGGGTGCGCGCGTCGCTCCGCAGGGTGAGGGTCAGGTGGACGGCCCCGGCGGTCTCCTCGTGGGCGTCGAGCGTCCACGCGCTGATCCGGGCGAAGCCGTGGGACGGGCTGCTCACCGGGCCGAACCACGGCCAGCAGATCGGGACGCCGCCGCGCACGGCCTTCCCCTCGCGGAACGCGGAGGCGCCGCTCAGCCACAGCACGGGCCGCTCGCCCGCCGGCTGCCACGCGATGAGCTGGGCCCCCTGCAGGGTGAGGGCGGCCCTCGCCTCGGGGTGCTCGACCACGACCACCGGCAGGTCCGCGAGGCGGCGCAGGGTGAGGGAGGGGGACCGCCGCTCAAGGACCGGCAGGGAGAAGGCGTCCACGGTGTTTTCGGTCATCCGATGATTCTCCGCAGTCGGGCGGGTCCGCGTCGAGCGAGGGTGGCGCGGCGTGGTGCAGAACTGCCAACTCCGGTGCCGTTCTCATGGTGATCAGTGCCGAAATTCGCGGGGTTCGGCAGTGGTTCGGCGCGCGAGCTGGGCTGGTCCTCTCGGGGCGGGCCGGCGGGGGGTTGCCGGGGGCCGGAACGCCGGTTTACCGTGTTCTCAATTTATAGGAAACCTTACTAATAGTTTCCGCTCGCGACTGACTCGGGGTTCGGGGGAGCACCACCACCGGTTTTCCCTATGCACCACTGGAGTGGGTTTGCGCCGCCATCTCGCCCTCGCCCTTCTCGCCGTCCTGCTGTCCGCCCTCCTCGCACCGGCCGGCGCCCGCGCCGACGCCGCGCCGACCGCGACGTTCACCAAGCCCGCCGACTGGGGTTCGGGCTGGGAGGGCCGGTTCACCCTCACCAACGGCTCCGCCACCGCGATCAACGGCTGGCGGATCGAGTTCACCCTCCCGGCCGGGACCACCCTGGGCTCCTCCTGGGACGCCCAGCTCACCTCCGCCCCGCCCAGGTACACCTTCCGCAACCAGGGCTACAACGGCACGATCCCGCCCGGCGGCTCGGTCACGTTCGGGTTCCTGGGGAACGGGCCGGGCAGCCCGCAGGACTGCACCTTCAACGGCGCCCCCTGCACGGGTGCGCCCGGAGGGCTCGGCGCGCCCGGCGCTCCTGCGGTCACCGCGCGGACGGACGCGTCGCTGACGCTGTCGTGGACGGCGGGCAGCGGCTCCCCCAGCGGGTACCGCGTCTACGAGGGCTCCACGGTCCGGGCCACCGTCGGCGGCACCACCGCCACCCTGTCCGGGCTCGCGAAGTGCTCGACCCACACCTACACCGTCCGGGCCTACGACGCCGACGGCGAGTCCCCCGCCAGCACGGCCGTCACCGGCACCACCTCCGGCTGCGCGACCGGGCCGCTGCCCAGGCACTTCCTCACCGGCTACTGGCACAACTTCGAGAACGCCGCCCGCGAGCTGCGGTTGTCGGAGGTGCCGAACGAGTACGACCTGGTCGCCGTGTCGTTCGGCGAGGCCACCGCCAGGGCGGGCGAGGTCTCCTTCCGCGTCGACCCCGGCCTGTCGACCGCGCTCGGCGGCTACACCGACGCCCAGTTCAAGGCCGACGTGGCCGCGCTCAAGGCCAGGGGCAAGAAGGTCATCCTGTCGGTCGGCGGGGAGAAGGGCGCCATCCGGGTCGCCGACGCCGTCGCCGCGACGGCGTTCTCCACCAGCGTCCACGCGCTGATGAACGAGTACGGCTTCGACGGCGTCGACATCGACCTGGAGAACGGCCTCAACCCCACCTACATGGAACAGGCCCTGCGCCAGCTCCACGCCAGGACCGGGACCGGCCTCATCATCACGATGGCGCCGCAGACGATCGACATGCAGTCCACCGGCGGGTCCTACTTCCAGCTCGCGCTGAAGATCAAGGACATCCTCACCGTCGTCCACATGCAGTACTACAACTCCGGCGCGATGCTCGGCTGCGACCAGAAGGTGTACTCCCAGGGCGGCGTCGACTTCATGACCGCGCTGGCCTGCGTCCAGCTGGAGAACGGCCTGCGCCCCGACCAGGTGGCGCTGGGGCTGCCCGCCGGGCCCGGGGCCGCCGGAGGCGGCGTGGTCGCGCCGTCGCTGGTCAACAACGCGCTGGACTGCCTGGCCAGGGGCACCTCGTGCGGCTCCTTCAAGCCCGCGCGCACCTATCCCGACATCCGCGGGGCGATGACGTGGTCCATCAACTGGGACGTCACCAACGGCGGCGGGTTCGCCCGCGCCGTCCGCCCGCACCTGGACACCCTGCCGTAGAGGAGCCGGTCATGCGCAGAATCTGGGTCCTGGCGGTCCTGGTCGCCGGGCTGCTGGTGGCGACCGGCCCGGCGCACGCGGAGAACGTGCTGTCCAACGGCGGGTTCGAGACCGGGTCGCTGTCCGGGTGGAGCTGCTCGGGCGGGTCGGTGGTGTCCTCGCCGGTGCGCACCGGATCGCACGCCCTCGCCGGAGGCGTCACCTCCGGCGACAACGCCAAGTGCACGCAGACGGTGAACGTCAAGCCCGGCACCGCCTACACGCTGTCGGCGTGGGTGCGCGGCAACTACGTCTACCTGGGCGTGACCGGCGGCTCCTCCACCTGGACGCCGTCGGCCGCCTCCTACACCAAGCTCACGCTCTCCTTCACCACCGCCGCCGACCAGACCTCCGCGCAGGTGTTCCTGCACGGCTGGTACGGCGCGGGCGCCTACCACGCCGACGACGTCGAGCTGGACGGCCCCGGCGGCGACCCCCAGCCGGGCGTCCCCGGCAGGCCCGGCACGCCCCGCGCCACCACCGTCACCGACGACTCGGTCGCGTTGACCTGGACGGCCGCGACCGGGACCGTGACCGGCTACCGCGTGTACGAGGGCTCCGGCGTCAAGGCCACGGTCACCGGCGCCAACGCCACGTTGCCGGGCCTGGCGGCGTGCAGCACCCACACCTACGCCGTCGCCGCCTACAACGACGCGGGCGAGTCGCCCAGGTCCGAACCCCTCACCGTCACCACCACCGGCTGCACCGACGGCGGCCTGCCCAAGCACGCCCTCATCGGCTACCTGCACGCCAGCTTCGCCAACGGCTCGGGCTACGTGCGGATGGCCGACGTCCCCCCGGCCTGGGACATCATCAACCTGGCGTTCGGCGAACCCACCTCGCCGACCTCCGGCGACATCCGCTTCGCGCCGTGCCCGGCGAGCGAGTGCCCCAACGTGGAGAGCGAGGCCGACCTCACCGCCGCGATCCGCGCCAAGCAGGCCCAGGGCAAGAAGGTCCTGATCTCGATCGGCGGCCAGAACGGGCAGGTGCGGCTCACCACCGCGGCCGCGCGCGACGCGTTCGTCCGGTCCGTCTCCTCGATCATCGACCGGTACGGGCTGGACGGCCTGGACGTGGACTTCGAGGGCCACTCGCTGTCGCTGGACCCCGGCGACACCGACTTCCGCAACCCCACCACCCCCGTCGTCGTCAACCTGATCTCGGCGTTGAAGACGCTCAAGGCCAGATACGGCGCGAGGTTCGTGCTGACGATGGCGCCCGAGACGTTCTTCGTCCAGGTCGGGCACCAGTTCTACGGCGGCTCCGGGGGCGGCGACCCGCGCACCGGCGCGTACCTGCCGGTGATCCACGCGATGCGCGACGCCCTGACGGTGCTGCACGTCCAGGACTACAACTCCGGTCCGGTGATGGGGCTGGACGGCCAGTACCACCAGATGGGCGGCGCGGACTTCCACATCGCGATGACCGACATGGTGAAGGCCGGGTTCCCGGTGGCGAACACCGGGCACACCTTCCCCGGCCTGCGCCCCGAGCAGATCGCGTTCGGCCTGCCCGCCGCCGTCAGCGCGGGCAACGGCCACACCCCGCCCGCCCAGGTCCACCAGGCCCTCAACTGCCTGGTCAAGGGCCAGCAGTGCGGCTCCTACACGCTGCGCGGCGGCCCCTCCCCCGCGCTGCGCGGCCTGATGACCTGGTCCATCAACTGGGACCGCTACTACGGCTGGGAGTTCATGAACAGCCACGAGCCGTTCCTCAACGCCCTCCCCTGACCCTCCGCCTCGCTCCCCCGAAGTAGGTGTTCGGCATGCGCCGACTGATCGGAGTCCTGCTCAGCCTCATCGTCGTCACGTCCCTCGCCACCGCTCCCGCCCGGGCCGCCGACCGGCTCACCGCCGCGTTCTCGCTGTCCGGCACCACCGGCAAGTACGTGGTCAGCAACCCCGGCACCGCCGCCGTCAGCGGCTGGACGCTCGTGTTCGAGCTGCCCGCCGGGGTGACCGCGGGCAACGCCCAGCACGCCGCCCTCACCCAGAACGGGACGCGGGTCACCCTCACCCCGGCCCACTACATCGACACCGTCCGCGCGGGCGGCAGCACCGAGCCCTACAGCCCGACGTTCTCGCTGAGCTCGGCCGTGCAGCCCATTAAATGCACGCTGAACGGCGCCAACTGCGACGGCACCGGCGAACCGCCGCCCGCCTCGGCGGGGGTCACCGCCACCTACTCGGTCAGCGGCACACGCGCCAGGTTCGTGGTCTCCAACAAGACCACCGCCGCGCTCAACGGCTGGTCGATCGTGTTCGACCTGCCCGACGGGGTCACCGCCTCCCAGGCCGACCACGGCTCCCTCACCCAGAGCGGACGCACCGTCACCCTCACGCCCGCCCACTACAACACCACCGTCGGCGCGGGAAGGACCACCGAGCCCTACAGCCCGACGTTCACCGTCAGCCGTTCCGGAGCCGAGCCCACGAGCTGCCGCGTCAACGACGCCAACTGCGACGGCTCCGCCGACAGGGCCCCCGGCGCGCCCACCGACCTGCGCTCCCCCGTGAAGACGACCAGAACGGTGTCCCTGACCTGGACCGCGGCCACCCCCGGCAGCCTCCCCGTCGCCGCCTACGAGGTCTACAACGGCTCCACCCTGGCCACCACCGTGCCCGAGACCGGCGCCACCGTCACCGGCCTGTCCCCGAACACCGAGTACACGTTCACGGTGAAGGCCCGCGACCGCAAGGGCACCCTCTCCCCCGCCAGCGAACCCCTCAGGGTCAGGACCAACGACCCGGCCGACGACGCCCAGGCGCCCTCGGTCCCCGGCGGCCTGCGCGCCACCGGCAAGGACGCCTCCAGCGTCAAGCTCGCCTGGAACGCCTCCACCGACAACACCGGCGTGGCCAACTACGACGTCCTGCTGGACGGCAAGGTCGCCGCTACCGTCACCGGCACCACCGCGACGGTCGCGGGGCTGTCGCCCTCCACCGCCTACTCGTTCGCCGTCCGGGCCCGCGACCTGTACGACAACCTCTCGGCCGCCTCCCCGGCGGTCAGGGTGACCACCGACGACATCGTCACCGGCCACGCCCGCGTCGGCTACTTCGTCCAGTGGGGCGTCTACGGCCGCCAGTACTTCGTCCGCAACCTCGACACCACCGGGAACGCCGCCCGGCTGACCCACATCAACTACGCGTTCGGCAACATCCACCCGACCGAGCTGACCTGCCTCCAGGGCGTCACCAAGGGAACGACCTCCGACCCGCAGGACCCGAACCAGGGCGACGGGGCCGGGGACGCCGAGGCCGACTACGGGCGGCCGTTCAGCGCCGCCCAGTCGGTGGACGGGCAGGCCGACACCGGCTGGGAGAAGCTGCGCGGCAACTTCAACCAGCTCAGGAAGCTCAAGGCCAAGCACCCCCACCTGAAGGTGCTGATCTCCCTGGGCGGCTGGACCTACTCCAAGTACTTCTCCGACGTGGCCGCCACCGACGCCGCCCGCAAGAAGTTCGTCAGCTCCTGCATCGACGTCTACATCAAGGGCAACCTGCCGCTCTACAACGGCGCGGGCGGGCCGGGCGCGGCCGCCGGGGTCTTCGACGGCATCGACCTCGACTGGGAGTGGCCCGGCGCCGAGGGCCACCCGGGCAACCACGTCGGCCCGAACGACAAGGCCAACAACACCCTGCTGATCGCCGAGTTCCGCCGCCAGCTCGACGCGCTGACCAGGGAGACCGGCAAGCGCTACCAGCTCACCGCGTTCACCCCCGCCGACCCGGCGAAGATCGCCGCCGGCTGGGACCTGCCCCGGGTCGCCGAGCACCTGGACATCTTCAACGTCCAGGGCTACGACTTCCACGGCGCGGGCAGCGACAACTCCTGGGAGCCGAACCGCACCGGCCACCAGGGCAACCTGCACGCCGACGCCGACGACCCCTACCCGTTCCACTTCAGCGTCGAGAGCGCCGTGCAGACCTACCTGGACGCCGGCGTCCACCCCCGCAAGATCACCATCGGGCTGGCCTACTACGGGCGCGGCTGGCAGAACGTGGCCGACGGCGGCAGGCGCGGCGAATGGCAGAGCGCGCGCGGCGCGGCCCCCGGCCAGTTCGCCGAGGAGGCCGGAACGCGCGGCTACGCCAACCTGCTGTCCGGCGTGCCCGGCTGCACGGTGGCGCACGACGAGCAGGCCGTCGCCACCTTCTGCTTCACCGGCGACAACGGCCAGTGGTGGAGCTTCGACGATCCCTGGTCGATCGGGAAGAAGACCGCCTGGCTGCGGAGCAAGGGCCTGCTCGGCGCCATGATCTGGGAGATGTCGGGCGACCCCGGAGTCCTCACCAGGGCCCTGGACGACGGGCTGCGGTAGCCCTCCCCGCGCGGGGCCGGTGCCAACCCGCCCACTCCCCGGCACCGGCCCCGTCCCCCTCGGCCATGGCCGGGCGCGGCGCCGGTGCCGGGGAGTGGGCGGAGGTCGCCGGGTCCTATCCCCGGCGCGGCCTGTAGGCGCGGGGCAGCCTCAGGTGGTTGGCGGCCATGACCCGGCGCAGGCGGTCGGGGTGGTCGGTGATGAGGCCGTCCACGCCGTCGTCGATGAGCTTCTGCATGGTGGGCTCGTCGTTCACGGTCCAGGGGATGACCTTCAGCCCCAGGCGGTGGGCGTCGGCGACCATCTTCCTCGTCACGTAGGGGCGGTAGCCGGGGTCGGTGACCTTGCCGTTCTGCGGGAAGCCGTGGACGGGCGAGAACGCGTCGGCCCCGAAGCCACGGACCGCCTTCAGCGGGTCGCCGCCGAAGTCGTCGATGTCCAGGCCGCCGAGCCAGGGCGACGCGCCCGGCTGGCCGGTCTGCAGGAAGTCGTAGTTGGTGAGGGCGACCAGGGGCAGGCGCGGCTCCACCCGGCGCATCAGCATGAGCGCGCCCCAGTCGAAGCTCTGGATCGTCACCTGGCGCAGCAGCCGGGCGCGGCGGACCTCCCCGGCCGTGACGCGGACGAACTGCTCGCGCGGCGCGGTCTCGTGCGGCGCCCCGGCCTCGACCTTGGTCTCGACGTTGAGCTTCACCCCGTGGGCCCGGTACCGGTGGACCAGCCCGAACACCTCGCGCAGCAGCGGCATCCGCGCGCCCGGCGCCGCCCTCTGCCCGGGGTACTCGGCCAGCGTCTGCGAGCCGCAGTCCATGGTGCGCACCTGCGCCAGCGTCAGCGTGTTGATGTACTTGCCGACATAGGGGAACTCGGGGTCGCCCGGCGTGGCCGGGGCGGTGTCCCGGCACTTGCGCGGGTTGATCCGGCGGTCGTGGGTGACCACGGCCTGCCGGTCCTCGGTGATCTGCACGTCGAGCTCCAGCGTGCTGACGCCGAGCTCCAGCGCGTTGGCGAACGCGGGCAGGGTGCTCTCCACCACCAGCCCGAGCCCGCCCCGGTGCGCCTGGAGATCGAAGGAACGCCGGTGCGCCCCGTGCTCCCCGTGCTCCCCGTCCGCCGCGTGCGCCGGGACCGCCGCCATGACGGCCGTTCCCGCGAGCGCCGCGGCGACGGCCTGACGCCATCCGCTCATGAGGGGTACCCGCCCTTCCGTGATCGTTGCCCGGGCCACGATCCCGGCGGAAGGTGAGCCGCGGGCGAACCTCACGTGATCGTCCCCGGAACGGCCGCCGGACGCCGAGGGCGGACCGGCTTTCGGCCGCTTCCGGCCGCCGGGGCGTCAGGCCGCGCCGGAGTACAGGGCCGCCAGGAAGCGGACCAGCAGCGCCTCGCGGGTCTCGGGGGGCAGGGCGTCCAGGATCGCGTTGACGACGGCCATCTCCGGGTCGCCGCCGCCCGCCGGGTCCACGCCGACACCGGCGAGCAGCGCGGCGAAGTCGGCGTCGCCCACGGCGTCCAGGTCCATGGTGGCCAGCGCGTCGACCAGGTCGGCCGGGACGTCGGGCGGCCCGGCGGCGCGGGCGTCCGCGGCGGCGCCGGCCAGGGCCTCCAGCAGCGCGTCGATGTCGGTGACGCCGGTGAGGGTGAAGTGCAGGCTGGCGGGGACGCCCCGGTGGCTCGGCTGCGCCTGGAAGAACCAGCCCCGGGCGCGCGCCCGGTCGGCCAGCACGAACACGTCCAGCGCGGGGTCGTCGGAGGCGACGGCGACCAGCGGCACCGCGGGCTCGCCCAGCACGCGCAGCCCGGGGATGCCCGCCACCCCCGCGACCAGCGCGTCGGCGCAGCGCATCGCGGTCGCGGCCAGGTCCCGGTACCCCCGCGCGCCGACCGCGTTGAGGGTCGCCCAGGCCGCGGCCAGCGGGCCCGCGCTGCGGCTGCTCTGGACGGTCGCGTTGATGACGGGGTAGCCGGGCCACTCCGCCGAGGCGAAGTAGGCGTGCCGCCGCAGCGCCTCGTCGGCGTAGAGGACGACCGAGGCGCCCTTGGGGGCGTAGCCGTACTTGTGCAGGTCGCAGGAGATCGAGGTGACGCCGGGCACCGACAGGTCGAACGGCGGCACCGCGCGTCCGGTCTCGCGCAGCCACGGCAGGACCCAGCCGCCGACGCAGGCGTCCACATGGCACGGGACGCCGGCCTCGGCGGCGACGGCGGCGATCTCCGGGACCGGGTCGACGACGCCCTGGGGGTAGGACGGGGCCGAGGCGACGACCAGCGCGGTCCGGGGCGTCAGGGCGGCGCGCACCGCCTCGGGGCCGGCCCGGAACGTCACCGGGTCGACCGGGACGGGCACGGTCTCCAGGCCCAGGTAGTGCGCGGCCTTGTGGAACGCCGGGTGCGCCGTCACCGGCAGGACGAGCTGGGGCCTGCCGTCCACCGGGCGGGCGTCGCGGGCGGACTTGACCGCCAGCATGATCGATTCGGTGCCGCCGCTGGTGAAGATGCCGGGGGTGGCCGGTCCGCCGCCCAGGCGTCCGGCGACGGCGGCGACGACCCGCCGCTCCAGCGCGACGATGCTGGGGAAGGCCGTGGGATCCAGGCAGTTGACCTCCAGCATCTCCAGCTGGGCGGCGGCGGCCAGGTCGTGCACGGCGGCCCGCCCGGTGTCGTAGACGTAGGCGGTGACCCGGCCGCCGCGCACGGGCAGGTCCGCCTCGCGCAGGCGGGCCAGGTCGGCGAGGACGTCCGCGGCGGGGCGCCCGTGTTCGGGCAGCGCGTGTTCAGGCGTCATGGCGGCGGTGCTCTCCCGGAGGTCGGTGGGCGGCGAGGCGGCGGTAGGCCAGCAGCGGGAAAACGCTCAGCAGCAGGAGCGCGGCGGGCACGAGGGTGAATCCGGCGGTGAGGCCGACCAGGGCCGTGTCCGGCTGCCGCACGGGGGTGTCCAGGTCGGGGGAGCGGAACGACGTCACCGCCAGGACCAGCGCGAACACGCCGGGCCCGAGGGCCATCGCGCCGGTCTCGGCGGCCGTCCACAGCCCGGTGAACGCGCCGGACTGCGCGTGCCCGGTGCGGGCGGCGTCGGCGCGCACGGTCTCGGGCAGCAGCGACAGCGGCAGCAGCTGGACCGCCGCGTAGCAGACGCCGACCAGCGCGGTCAGCGCCAGCACCGGGACGACGGCCCCGGCGGTGACGGCGGGCCACAGCGCGGCGTCCGCCGCGGCGAACGCCGCCACCGCCGCCAGGTAGCAGCGGACCTGGCCGTGGCGGCGCGCCAGCATCCGCCACAGCGGGACGGCGACCGCGCTCGGCCCGACCAGGCACACGAACATCACCGAGGTCAGGCCGGGGTCGTCCAGCCGGTAGGCCGCCGCGTAGGGCGCGCCGGCCAGCATGACCGCCACGGCCAGCGACTGCGCGGTGAACGCGCCGAGCAGCGCGAAGAACGGGCGGTTGCCGCGGGCGGTGCGCCACGCGGCGGCCGGGCCGAGCGGCCGCGGCCCCTGCCGCGACGGGATCCAGCGGGTGGCCAGCGCGGCGGCCGCCATCGCCGCGCCCATGACGAGGCCGACGACCACGCCCATCAGCGCGTATCCGGCGCGTCCTCCCCCGGCGGCGGCCGCCAGGGCGGGCGCCAGGCCGCCCGCCAGCAGGATGCCGGCGGTCAGGCAGACGACGCGCCACGCCATCGCGCGGCCGCGCTCGCCCGGCTCGCCGGAGATCTCGGCGGGCAGCGCCACGTACGGCACCTGGAAGCACGCGAACGCGGTCGCCGCCAGCAGGAACGCCACCCCCGCCCAGCCCGCCGCGAACCCCGGCGCGCCGACCGGGACGGCGAACATGGCGGCGAACGGCACCGGCAGCGCCACGGCCCCGGCCAGCAGCAGCCGGGTGCGCCGCCCGGTCCGCACCGCCTCCCGGTCGCTGGCCGCGCCGACCAGCGGGTTCAGCAGCACGTCCCACGCCTTGGGCGCGACGAGCACGGCGCCCGCGACGGCGGCGGAGACCCCCATGACGTCGGTGAGGTAGTAGAGGAGCAGCAGGCCGGGGACGGTCGAGAACACGCCGGTGCCGACCGAGCCGACGCCGTACCCCAGCAGCCGGCGGCGCGGCAGGGCCGCCGTCGCCCCGCCCGCCGTCACTCCACCGCCCCGTCCAGCCGCAGCGCGGCGGCGACCATGCGGCGCAGGTGGGAACGGAACCGGATCAGCGCGGCGGGGTCGTCGATCCGGCGCCGCCGCCCCGCCGAGTCCAGGACGCCGCCGCGGCAGAAGCCGTGGGTGCACCAGACGACGCTCCACACGACGTACTCCACGTCCACCTCGCCGCCGACCACCCCGCCGACCGCCCCGGTGACCAGGTCCATCAGGGACCGCACGTAGCGGCCCTCCAGGTCGGCGATGTCGGCGGCGTCCGACAGCCAGCGGCGCATCCACAGCGCGGGGATCTCGGGGTGGGCGACGCAGAAGTCGACGTAGCGGTCCAGCAGCCGCAGCACGCCGTCGGCGTCGGGGGTCAGCTCGGCGACGGCCGCCTCCAGCGCGGAGCGCTCCCGCTGGTGGGCGCGCTCCATGACGGCCAGGTACAGGTCGCGCTTGCCGCCCACGTGGTAGGCGACGGTGGCGATGTTGAGCCCGGCGGCCTCGGCGATCAGGCGGGTGGAGGCCCCGTCGTACCCCAGGTCGGCGAACAGCCGGGTGGCCGCGTCGAGGATGCGCTCGCGGCCGGAGTCGCTGGTCATGGAGGAACGCTAGAACGCCGTTCGACAACCCGTCAATCGTTTGATGGAGAAGATCGAAAACACCTCCGGCGGGGAACGGGTGTCAGCCGCTCAGGTACAGGTGGCCGTCGGTCACCTCGGCCATGCGCAGGGCCACGCGCAGGATGTTCATCCGGGTCAGCAGGTGGTCCAGCAGAGGGGTCTCGTAGTGGCGCCGCCCGGCGATGACCGGGATCGTCCCGTCGTCGGGGACCGAGGTCTGCCAGTCGCGGGCCAGGGCGCTCAGCTCCTCGGCGAACGCCGCCAGCTCGTGGTGCCCCACCGTCAGCTCCCCGTCGGCCAGGCGCGCGAGGAGGGGCAGGCCGAGGCGTCCGGCGGGCTCCACCCAGTGGCGCATCACCGTGCCGTGGGCTCCCAGCGGATGCTCGTAAAGCTCTGTCTCCTGTTGGCCGGGGCCGCTGGGAGTGCCGTAAACGGCCAGGTCGAACGACATGCCGGACAGGTTAGGGCGTGCCGGAATCCGGGCGCGACGCGTTTTCCGGGCGGGAGGGGGCCGGCGCGTCGCGGCGCGTGCGCGCGTGGAGCAGGCGCGTGCGCAGGACGGCCATCGCGCCGACGCGGTTGCGGTGGGTCGTTCCCTGGTCCTCGCAGACCACGACGGTCCCCGTGGGCAGGTGGGTGATCCGCACGGCGCGGTTCCCCCCGGGGTCCGGCACGCCGCAGCCGCGCAGCCGCGGGAACTCCTCGACCCGCACGTCCTCGTCCGGGACGCGGACGGGATCGAAGGACAGCGCCATCGGCAGCACCTCCACCCGCACCCCCGGGCCGGACGGGCGGGAGCCGTCCTCGCCGGCCAGCCACCCGAACGCGCCGGGCCCGCCGATCCGCATCGTCACGGAGCGGACGTCCCACTCCCCCATCCTCCGGTCGTAGGTGCTCGCCGGTCGCCCCGCCCGTCTCGCGCGTTCCAGGTAGTCCTGCCAGAGCTCGTACGCCCGGCGCTCGCTCTCGCCGGGGTCCGCCGTGACGGTCACGAGCGCCTCACGTTCGGCGTACTCGCGGGGCGCCTCGCCGGGCAGGGCGCGGAGGCGTTCCTCCAGCGCCGCCAGCGCCGCGCGGCACTCGGCCGCCAGCGCCTCGCCCTCGGCCAGCCCCAGCAGCTCGGTGAGCTCGGCCCTCTCCGCGCGCAGCCCGTCGAACTCCTCCAGGAGCGCCTGGACGCGCCGCAGCCGGAACGCGACGATCTCGGCGGCGCTTCAATGCGCGGGGTCGGACAGCAGTCCCGCCAGCCGGGCGGCCTCCGCGCGCAGAAGTCCGTCGTCCATGCCCCCACCCTAGAAGGTCGCCCGCGCCACCTGCGCGAACGGGCCGGGAAACGGAACTCTTAGCAGCCGAGGAGCAATCGCCCGCCCGGATTGGTGGCCGGATGCGTGGCGGCGCGCCGGGGCGCGCCCCATGATCCTCCCCATGAAGACCCTCCCCCGCCTCGCGCTGGCCGCCCTGCCGCTCCTCGCCCTGCCCGGCGTCCCTCCCCTGCCCGCCCGGGCGGACGCGCCGCCGCCCCCCGGCACCCACACCCGCACCATCGCCATGGGGCGGTGGCAACGCCCCTACCTGCTGCACGTCCCCGAGGGCCGTCCGGCGCGGGGGCGGCTTCCGCTGGTGGTCGCGCTGCACGGCGGGCTCAACGACGCCGCGTACCTGACACGGCAGAGCCGCCTGAACGACCAGGCCGACAGGCACGGATTCGCCGTGGCCTATCCCAACGGGCTGCTGGGCACCTGGAACGCGGGCGGCTGCTGCTCGGTCGCGCGCGTGGCCGGGGTGGACGACGTCGGCTACCTCGACCGGCTCCTCGACACGCTCGTCCGGGAGGGGCTGGCCGACCCGCGCCGGGTGTACCTGGCCGGGTTCTCCAACGGCGGCGGCATGGCCTACCGGTACGCCTGCGAGCGCCCCGGGCGCGTCGCCGCCGTCGGCGTGGTGTCCGGGTCGCTGGCCAGCCTCTGCCATCCGCGTGAGCGGGTGTCGGTGCTGGCCTTCCACGGCACCGCCGACTTCTCGGTCCCCTACCACGGCGGCGGCAACCTCGACTTCGACGTCAAGGTCCCGTTCCTGCCGGTGCGGTGGGTCATGGACATCTGGCGGCGGCTCAACGGCCTGCCCGCGCTGTCGCGCCCCTACCTGGACCGGGGGCACACCCGCTGCCGGACCACCGGCCGCGGCCCGGACGGGACCGAGGTCGCGCTGTGCACCGTGGACGGCGGCGGCCACGAGTGGCCCACGGCCACCGGCCGGGCGGGCGTCGACGGCAGCGCCGTCCTGTGGCGCTTCTTCCGCGCCCATCCCCGGCCGGGCGGCCCCGCATGACCGTGGAGGGGTCGTCGGCAGTCTCTGGAGTCCGGTGACAAAACCCGGCGGGCGGTTTCGCCGTCGCGCCCACAGACCGCCGGGGCGGGCGTCACGATAATTCGTGCGGTGCCCGATCCCCCTTCGCACCCCGAGGACGCCCGGCTCGTCGACGCGTTGCGGGCGCGGCGGCCCGAGGCCGTCGGACAGGTCTACAACGTGCACGGGCCGCCGTTGATCGGTTACGCCGGCGCGCTGCTCGGCGACCGGGACGCGGCGGTGGAGGCCGTGCGGGCCGCGCTGCTGCGGGCCGGCGCCGCGCCGCGGGCCGTTCCCGAAGCCGGTGAGCTGCGCGAATGGCTGCACGACCTGGTCCGGCGCGAGTCGCTCGAACGCGTCCTCGGCGCCGCCTCCCCTCCCCCGCCGCCTCCGCCCGTGGCGCCGGTGGACGCGCCCACGCTGGCCGACCTCGCCGGGCCCGTCCCGGAGCCGCCGGACCCCGGACCCGCTCGGCGAAGACGGCGGCGCCTGGGGCTGGCCGGCGCGGCCGCGGCCGCCGCGCTGGTGGCGTGCGCCGCGTTCCTGCTGATTCCCGACGCGTCCGCGCCCCGGCGGCCACCGGCCGGAAGCAAGGGTCTGACGGCGCCGGCGCCGGTCGTCACCACGCCCGCGCCCTCCCCCACCGCGACGGCCTCCCCCTCGGCCTCCCTGGCCCCCAGGCCCACGGCCACCCCCTCGAAGCGGCCGGGCGAGCCCCGCGACGGGCGGCGCCGCGCCCCGCGCGGACGGCTCGCGGTCGGCGACGCCGGGTGCCGGGGGATCGGGGTCGCGGGCCTGCCCCGCACCTGCCGGATCACGCTCACCGCGCGCGGCGGGCCCGTCCGCTGGTCCGTCTCCTCGGTGTCGGGGCGGGTCTCCGCCTCCGGCGGCGGGCGGCTGGGCGGCGGCGACTCCACGTCCGTGCGCGTCACCGTGTGGCCCTCGGTCCGCTGCTACGTCGCCGGCCGGGACTCCGGCGCCGTGCGGTTCTCCCCCGGCGGGACCGCCCGGATCTCCTACACCTGCCGGCGGCGCTGACACGCCGGCATCCCGTCCCGCATGGGTGTGCGTGACCGGTGGCGGGAGAGCCGGCACCGGGGTCCGCTGGTTCGACGGCTGACGTCCCTCCTTACTTCCCTTTAACGTCCCCACCGCCATGCTCACGCCCATGCGGGTGCTGGTGGTTGAGGATGAACGGGTGCTGGCCGACGCCATCGCCGAGGGACTGCGCGAGGAGGCGATGGCGGTCGACGTCGCCTACGACGGGGACGCGGCGCTGGAGCGGGCCTCCCACACCGGCTACGACGTGATCGTGCTGGACCGGGACCTGCCGGTCGTGCACGGCGACGAGGTGTGCCGGGAGCTGGCCGCCCGGGGCGAGCCCGGACGGATCCTGATGCTGACGGCCGCCGGGGACGTCAGCGACCGGGTGGACGGGCTGGCGCTGGGCGCCGACGACTACCTGCCCAAGCCGTTCGTGTTCGGGGAGCTGGTGGCGCGGGTGCGGGCGCTCGGGCGGCGGTCCCGGCCCCCGGTGCCGCCGGTGCTGGAGCGCTCCGGGGTCCGCCTGGACCCGCACCGCCGGACCGTGACGCGCGACGGGGCCGAGGTGCGGCTCACCCGCAAGGAGTTCGCGGTGCTGGAGGAGCTGCTGCGCGCCGAGGGCGGGGTCGTCAGCGCCGAACGCCTCCTGGAGCGCGCCTGGGACGAGCATCTGGACCCGTTCAGCAACATCGTCCGGGTGACGATGGCGACGCTGCGCCGCAAGCTCGGCGAGCCGCCGGTGATCGAGACCGTCACCGGGGCGGGGTACCGGCTGTGACGCGGCCGACGGTGAACCGGCTGAGCGTGCGGACCCGGCTGACCCTGGTCTACGGGTCGCTGTTCCTGGGCACCGCCGGCGTGCTCGTCGGGGTGACGTACCTGCTGACCAGGCGGACGCTGGACCGGCATTTCGCGCCGAAGGCGGTCCGGATCAGCGCCCGGGAGATCGGGCCGCTGCCCCCGACCCCCGAGCAGCTGGCGGTCCTGCGGGAACAGGCCGAGCAGCAGATCGCCGAGCAGAAGGCCCAGGCGCTCCAGCAGATCCTGCACAGCTCGCTGGCGGTGATGGTGGTGCTCTGCCTGTCGGCCCTGCTGATCGGGTACCTCGTCGCGGGGCGGCTGCTGCGGCCGCTGCACACCGTGACCGCCACCGCGCGGCGGCTGTCGGAGAGCACCCTGCACGAGCGGATCGCGCTGGACGGCCCGCAGGACGAGATCAAGGACCTGGCCGACACGTTCGACCGGATGCTGGACCGGCTGCACCGGGCGTTCGACGCGCAGCGCCGGTTCGTCGCCAACGCCTCGCACGAGCTGCGCACCCCCCTGACGATCAACCGGACGGTGCTGGAGGTCGCGCTGGCCAGCTCCAGGAACCCGCCCGAGACCAAGGCCCTGGCGGACGTGCTGCTGGGCAACACCGCCCGCCACGAGCGCCTCATCGAGGGCCTGCTGCTGCTCGCCCGCTCCGAGCGCGAGCCGCGGGACGTGACCGACACCGCCCTGCCCGACGTCGCCCGCAGCGCCCTCGACCAGGTCGAGCACCTGGCCGGCGGCGTGGAGGTGAGCACGAGGCTGGGCGAGGCCACCGTCTTCGGCGACCCGGTGCTGCTGGAGCGCTGCGCCGTCAACCTGCTGGAGAACGCCCTCAAGTACAACCTGCCCGAGGACGGGCGCGTCTGGCTGTCCACCGGCCGGGAGAGCGGCGCGGCCGTGCTGCGCGTGGCCAACACCGGGCGGCCCGTCCCCGCCTACGAGATCGGGGCGATCTTCGAGCCGTTCCGGCGGCTGCGCGGCGACCGGGTCCGGTCCGCCGAGGGCGCGGGGCTGGGCCTGTCGATCGTGCGGGCGGTCGCGCACGCGCACGGCGGGACGGTCGAGGCGGTCCCGCGCGACGGCGGCGGCCTGGAGGTCACCGTCCGTCTGCCCGCGCGGTGAGCAGCCGGGGCACGACCTTGCCGACGGCGTTGCGCGGCAGCTCGGCCAGGAAGTGGACGTCGCGGGGCACCGCGTGGCGGGCCAGGGCCGCCTGGACGTGGGCGCGGACGGTGTCGGCGTCCAGGTCCGCGCCGGGGCGCGGCACGACGAACGCCGCCGGGCGCTGCCCCCACGCGGGGTCGGGGACGCCGACCACCGCGACCTCGTGCACGCCGGGCAGCCGCAGGATGGCGTCCTCCACGTCGCGGGGCACGACGTTCTCCCCGCCCGAGACGATCATCCCGTCCCGGCGGCCGTCCACGAACAGCAGGCCCCGGTGGTCGACGTGGCCGAGGTCGCCGGTCGCCAGCAGGCCGTCGCGGACCTCCACCGGATCGCCGCCGGTGTACCCCTCGAAGATCATTTCGTTGGCGGCGTGGATGTGCCCGATGGTGGACCGCCCCACCGGGCGGCCCGCCCCGTCCAGGATCGCGAGGGTGGTGTTGCGCGGCGGGCGGCCCGCCGTGCGCGGGTCCCGCCGCAGGTCGCGCGGGGTGGCGATCGACACCCAGGACGCCTCGGTGGAGCCGTAGACGTTGTAGAGGACGTCGCCGAACGCGTCCATGAACCGCGTGGCCAGGTCGCCGGGCAGCGGACCGCCGCTCAGCGCCATGATCCGCAGTCCGGAGGCGTCGTGGGCGGCGCGGACCTCGGCGGGCAGGTCCAGCAGGCGCCGGGCCATCACCGGGACGGCGAACACGGCCGCCTCGCGGGCGGCGGCGACGGCGCGCAGGGTCCGTTCGGGGTCGAAGCGGCGGTGCAGCACCACCGGGCAGCGCAGCGCCCACGCCATCTGCAGCGCCGCGTAGCCCCAGGTGTGGAACAGCGGGGCCTCGATGACCGCCGTGTGCCGGGTGCGCAGCGGGAGCCGCGAGGTCATCGAGGCCAGCGGGCGGATGCCGGGCCGGGCCGGGCGGCGCGCGCCCTTCGGGCGGCCGGTCGTGCCCGAGCTGAGCATCACCGTGCGCGACAGCACCGGCGGCGGGTCGAGCCGCGCCCGCGGGACGGCCCGCACGATCTGCTCCAGGGTCGGCGCGCCGGGGGCGGGCGGCCGGTCGGCCCACACCACCGCGCGCCGCAGCGCGACCGGCACCTCCGCCAGCACCGGGGCGAACTCGGCGTCGGCGACCAGCAGGCCCGGGCGCATCTCGCCGAGCACCGCCCGGGTGCGCTCCCCGCCGAAGCCGGTGTTGAGCAGCACGACCTCCACGCCGCGCTTGCTGCACGCCACCAGCGTCTCGGCCATGCCCCGGTGGTTGCGGCACAGCACGGCGACGCGGGGCCGGGGGCCGGTCAGCGGCAGCCCGGCGGCCAGCCGGGCGGCGCGGTCGTCGAGTTCGGCGAACGTCAGCGCGCCCGCGTCGTCGACGAGCGCGGTCCGGTCCGGGTCGCGGGCGGCGGCCGCCGCGACGGTCCCGGCCAGGGTGGTCCCCCAGCGGCGCAGTTCGCCCAGGTGGGCGGGGATCCGCCGGGGCGGGCCCGCCAGCACCAGGCCGCTGCGCAGCAGCAGCGACGCCAGATCGCGGGCATGGCCGGCCCGTCGTCGGGGTCCCGGGCGGTAGACGGGTCGCGCGTGCGCCACCTTGCCTCCTGGGGAGACTCCTCCGGAGCGTTGCGCACACGGTACTTACGTGACCGTAGGTTCACAAGGGCGGGGCGCGTCCCGGCCCGATGTCAGTGGTTACTGACGAGTAGTATTTCCGGTTACCAGCGAGTAGCATCCTGCTCGTGGGTACTCGTGCCGTCCGCACCGCTCGGGCGGCACGGGGCTCAACACCACCGACCACCCCAGAGGGAGGACGACCCGTGCCTCGCACCGCACGTGACGTCGTGTTCGTCGACGGCGTCCGCACGCCGTTCGGCAAGGCGGGCCCCAAGGGCCTGTACGCCGAGACCCGCGCCGATGACCTGGTCGTGCGGGCCATCCGCGAGCTGATGCGCCGCAACCCGTCCCTCCCGCCGGAGCGGGTGGACGAGGTCGCGGTGGCCGCCACCACCCAGACCGGCGACCAGGGCCTGACCATCGGCCGCTCCGCCGCCGTGCTGGCCGGGCTGCCCAAGTCCGTCCCCGGCTACGCCATCGACCGCATGTGCGCCGGCGCGATGACCGCCGTCACCACCACCGCCGCCGGGATCTCGTTCGGCTCCTACGACGTGGTGATCGCCGGTGGCGTCGAGCACATGGGCCGCCACCCGATGGGCGAGGGTGTCGACCCCAACCCGCGCTTCCTGGCCGACCGGCTCGTGGACCCGACCGCGCTGGTGATGGGCTCGACCGCCGAGAACCTGCACGACCGGTTCCCGCAGATCACCAAGGACCGCGCCGACGCCTACGCGGTGCGCAGCCAGCAGAAGGTCGCCGCCGCCTACGCCGCCGGGAGGATCCAGCCGGACCTGGTGCCGACCGCGATCCGGTCCGCCGAGAAGGGCTGGGGCCTGGCCACCGAGGACGAGCCGCCGCGGCCGGGCACCACCCTGGAGGACCTGGCCAAGCTGAAGACCCCGTTCCGCGTGGCGGGCAACGTCACCGCCGGCAACGCCGCGGGCCTGAACGACGGCGCGACCGCGTGCCTGCTGGCCGCCGAGGACGTCGCCGCCGAGCTCGGCCTGACCCCGAAGATGCGCCTGGTGGACTTCTCGTTCGCCGGCGTCGAGCCGGAGGTCATGGGCGTCGGCCCGGTCCCGGCCACCGAGAAGCTCCTGGCCCGCAACTCGCTGACCATGGACGACATCGGCCTCATCGAGATCAACGAGGCGTTCGCCGTCCAGGTGCTGGCCTTCCTGGAGCACTTCAAGATCGCCGACGACGACCCGCGCGTGAACCCCTGGGGCGGCGCCATCGCCCTCGGCCACCCGCTGGCCTCCTCCGGCGTCCGGCTGATGAACCAGCTGGCGCGCCTGTTCGAGGAGCGCACCGACGTCCGTTACGGCCTGACCACCATGTGCGTCGGCATGGGCATGGGCGGCACCGTGCTGTGGGAGAACGTGAACTGGGAGGGTGCCAAGTGAGCGCCGACATCAAGAGCATCTTCGCCGACGAGGTGGCCACCCACGCCCGCGTACGCGACGTGGCACTGCCCCACGGCGCGGGCACCCTGGCCCTGATCACCCTCGACAACGGCCACGACCACACCAAGCCGAACACCTTCGGCCCGGGCGGCCTGACCGAGCTGAACGAGGCCATCGACGCGATCGCCGGGCGCGACGACATCGTGGCCGTCGGCGTCACCGGCAAGCCGTTCATCTTCGCGGTCGGCGCGGACCTCAAGGGCGTCCCGCTCGTCCGGAAGCGCGAGGACGCCCTCGCGATCGGCAGGCTCGGCCACGACGTGTTCCGCCGCCTGGGCGAGCTGAAGGTCCCCTCCTTCGCCTACGTCAACGGCGCGGCCATGGGCGGCGGCGTGGAGATCGCCCTCCACTGCACCTACCGCACCATCTCCGCCGGCGTCCCGGCGCTGTCGCTGCCGGAGGCGTTCCTCGGCCTGGTCCCCGGCTGGGGCGGCACCTACCTGCTGCCGAACCTGATCGGCGCCGAGAAGGCCCTCAAGGTCATCATCGAGAACCCGCTCGCCCAGAACCGGCAGCTCAAGGGCAGGCAGGCGTTCGAGCTGGGCATCGCCGACGCGATCTTCGACTCGGCCGACTTCCTGGAGGAGTCCCTGGCCTGGACCGCCCGCGTCCTCAAGGGCGAGATCGAGGTCGTGCGGCCCGAGGTCGACAAGGGCGAGGCGTGGGACAACGCCGTCAACATGGCCCGCTGGACGGTGGACGGCAAGCTGCACGGCGCCGCCCCGTCCTACGTGCGCGCCATCGAGCTGGTCGCCGCCGCCAAGGACCGCTCGCGCGACGAGGGCTTCGCCGCCGAGGACGAGGCGCTGGCCGACCTCATCATGGGCGACGAGCTGCGCGCCGGGCTGTACGCGTTCGACCTCACCCAGAAGCGCGCCAAGCGCCCCGCCGGCGCGCCGGACAAGGCCCTGGCCCGCAAGGTCACCAAGGTCGGCGTCGTCGGCGCGGGCCTGATGGCCTCGCAGCTGGCGCTGCTGTTCGCCCGCCGCCTGGAGGTCCCGGTCGTGCTGACCGACCTGGACCAGGAGCGCCTGGACAAGGGCGTCGGCTACGCGCACGGCGAGATCGACAAGCTGCTGTCCAAGGGCCGGGTCTCCCCCGACAAGGCCAACCGCCTCAAGGCCCTCATCTCCGGCTCGCTGACCAAGGACGCGTTCGCCGACGCCGACTTCGTCATCGAGGCCGTCTTCGAGGAGATGAGCGTCAAGCAGAAGGTGTTCGCCGAGCTGGAGGAGCACGTCTCCCCCGAGTGCGTCCTGGCGACCAACACCTCCTCGCTGTCGGTCAGCGAGATGGCGTCCGGGCTCAGGCACCCCGAGCGGGTCGTGGGCTTCCACTTCTTCAACCCGGTCGCGGTGCTGCCGCTGCTGGAGATCGTCCGCGGCGAGCGGACCGACGACGCGGCGCTGGCCACCGCGTTCGCGGTCGGCAAGCAGCTGAAGAAGTCCTGCGTGCTGGTCAAGGACGCCCCGGCGTTCGTGGTCAACCGCATCCTGCTGCGCCTGATGGCCGAGATCATCCAGACGGTGGACGAGGGCACCCCGATCGAGGTGGCCGAGCGCGCCGCCGCGCCGCTGGGCCTGCCGATGCCGCCGTTCGTGCTGATGGGCCTGGTCGGCCCGGCGATCGCGCTGCACGTCAACGAGACGCTGCACGGCGCGTTCCCCGACCGCTTCCCGCTGTCGGAGAAGTTCGCCAAGTTCGTCGCGGCCGGCAAGCGGGGCGTCTACCTGCCCGACTTCACCCTCGACCCCGAGGCCGTGGAGCTGTTCGGCGGCGGCGACCAGCCCTCCACCGAGGAGCAGGTCCTGGAGCGGGCGCTGAACGCGCTCGCCCAGGAGATCGGGCTCATGCTCGACGAGGGCGTGGTGTCGGCTCCGCAGGACATCGACCTGTGCATGATCCTGGGCGCGGGCTGGCCGTTCCACCTGGGCGGCATCACCCCGTACCTGGACCGCGCGGGCGTCAGCGAGCGGGTCAACGGCTCCCGCTTCCTGGAGCCCGGCGTCGCGTCCCTGGCGAGGTGACGCGCCGCGCTGTGAGATAACGCGGCACCAGTCGTCCGCGCGGGGACCCGATCGCTCGTTCTGGCCCGCGCGGCACCAACTCCCCCGGTCATGCGGGGTGGTGAGGGGAAGGGGGCATCCCGGATTTCCGGGGCGCCCCCTTTCGGCCTTAGGGTCTGTTTTTGGTCACGGCCGGGTTTCGGCTGCTCCACCGAGGGTGATCATTCATCCGTCGTCGTCGTTCCCGGAAGTGACCACGTTCCGCAGTCAACCCGCCACCCCCGAGGAGCCAGAGGTGAACCTGTTCCGGACCAAATCGGTCGAGCAGTCGATCCAAGACACGGAGGAACCGGAGCACCGACTGCGCCGGGACCTCTCGGCCCTCGACCTGACCGTCTTCGGCGTCGGCGTCATCATCGGCACCGGCATCTTCGTGCTCACCGGGCAGGTCGCCAGGGACAAGGCCGGGCCCGCCGTGGCCCTGTCGTTCATCCTCGCCGCGGTCGTCTGCGGCCTGGCGGCCCTGTGCTACGCCGAGTTCTCCTCGACCGTCCCGGTCGCGGGCTCGGCCTACACCTTCTCCTACGCCACGCTCGGCGAGTTCCCCGCCTGGATCATCGGCTGGGACCTCATCCTGGAACTGGCGCTCGGCGCGGCGGTGGTGTCGGTCGGCTGGTCGGGCTACTTCGTCTCCATGCTCGACAACGTGGGGATCACGGTACCGTCGGCGCTGGCCAATCCACCGGGCGTCGAGAACGGGATCGTCAACATCCCCGCGATCGTGCTGGTGCTGCTGGTCACCGGCCTGCTGATCCTCGGCGTGAAGGTCTCCTCGCGGTTCAACGCCGTCATCGTCACCGTCAAGCTCGCGGTCGTCCTGCTGGTCATCGTCGCGGGCCTGTTCTTCGTCAAGGGCGCCAACTACACGCCGTTCATCCCCGAGGCGAAGCCCAGCCCGTCGGTGCAGGGCGCCGCCGCGCCGCTGATGCAGGAGCTGTTCGGCATCACCCCGGTCAGCTACGGCTGGCTCGGCGTCTTCGCCGCCGTCGCGATCGTCTTCTTCGCCTACATCGGCTTCGACATCGTCGCCACGGCCGCCGAGGAGGCCCGCCGCCCGCAGCGCGACCTGCCCATCGGCCTGATCGGCTCGCTGGTCATCACCGCGGTCCTGTACGCGGCGGTGTCCCTGGTCGTGGTCGGCATGCAGCACTACACCCAGCTCAGCAGCGCCGCGCCGCTGGCCGACGCGTTCAAGGCGGTCGGGCAGCCGGTGTTCGCCACGATCATCAGCGTGGGCGCCGTCGCCGGTCTCACCACCGTCGTGCTGATCCTGCTGCTGGGCCAGAGCCGGGTGTTCTTCGCGATGAGCCGCGACGGGCTGCTGCCGTCCTGGCTGGCCGCCGTGCACCCCAGGTACGGGACGCCGTACCGCTCGACCCTGATCATGGGCACGATCGTGGCGGTGCTCGCCGGGTTCATCCCGCTGGCCAAGCTCGCCGAGCTGGTCAACATCGGCACGCTGTTCGCGTTCCTGGTCGTGTCGGTCGGCGTGGTCGTCCTGCGCCGCACCCGGCCCGACCTGCCCCGCGCGTTCCGCACCCCGCTGGTCCCGCTGGTGCCGATCCTGTCGGTGCTGGCCTGCCTGTTCGTCATGCTGAACCTGCCGGTCGAGACCTGGCTGCGGTTCCTGGCCTGGATGGCCCTGGGCGCGGTCCTGTACTTCGCCTACGGCGCCCGCAACAGCCGCCTCCGCGGCCGGCGCACCGGGCACGTCCCCTTCACCAAGGGCTGACGGCCACCGGGACGGCACACCGGTGAAAGGGCACTGTGACCTCGCTCACAGTGCCCTTTCCGTCATGACGTGGGCACAATGGCGCGCATGACAGCCCCTGTGCGCGTCGCGGTGATCGGCTCGGGTCCGGCGGGGCTGTACGCCGCCGAGGCCCTCGTCAAACAGGCCGACGGGAACGTCCGCGTCGACGTGCTCGACCGGCTGCCGACGCCCTACGGGCTGGTCCGCTACGGGGTCGCGCCCGACCACCCCTCGATCAAGTCCATCGCCCGCTACCTGCAGAAGGTGCTGGAGCATCCGGCCGTCCGGTTCTTCGGGGGCGTGGAGCTCGGGCGGGACGTCACCCGCGAGGAGCTGCTCGACTGCTACGACGCGGTGGTCTACGCGACCGGCGCGATGGTGGACCGGCGGATGGGGATCCCCGGCGAGGACCTGCCGGGCAGCATCGCCGCGACCGACTTCGTCAACTGGTACTGCGGCCACCCCGACGCCGCCGACCACGTCTTCGACCTGTCGGCCGAGGAGGTCGCGGTCATCGGCGTGGGGAACGTCGCCGTCGACGTCGCGCGGATCCTCGCCCGCACGCCCGAGGAGCTGCGGCACACCGACGTCCCCGAGCACGTGCTGGAGGCGCTGGGACGCAGCCGGGTCCGGCGCGTCCACATGATCGGGCGGCGGGGCCCCGCGCAGGCCAAGTTCACCACCAAGGAGCTGCGGGAGCTCGGCGCCCTGCCCGGCTCCGAGATCCATGTGCTCCCCGGGGACATGGAGCTGGACCCGGCCAGCGCGGCGCTCGCCGAGAGCGACCGGCACGTGCGCGGCAACATCAAGGTGCTGCGCGAGTGGACCGGCCCGCCCGCCGGGGACCGGCCCCGCCGCATCGACGTGCGGTTCTGGCGGGCCCCCGCCGAGATCCTCGGCTCCACCCGCGTCGAGGGCCTGCGGCTGGAGGTCACCCGGCTCGGCGAGGACGGGCGGCTCGTCCGGACCGGGGAGTCCGAGACCCTGCCCGTCGGGCTGGTGCTGCGGTCGGTCGGCTACCAGAGCGTGCCGCTGGCGGGGGTGCCGTTCGACGAGCGCGCCCACGTCGTGCCCAACGCCGGCGGCCGCGTCCTCGGCCCCGACGGCGCGCCGGTCCCCCGCGAGTACGTCGCCGGATGGATCAAGCGGGGCCCGACCGGGGTCGTCGGCACCAACAAGTCCGACGCCGCCGAGACCGTCCGCCACCTGCTGGAGGACCACGCCGCCGGGACCTGGCCCGAACCCGACCGCAAGATCGAGGAGCTGTTCGAGGCGCGCTGCCTGCCCGTGGTGACCTACGCCGACTGGCTCAACCTGGACGCCGCCGAGATCGCCCTGGCCCGCTCCCTGGACCGCGGCGAACGCGTCAAGCTCGCCCGCTGGGAGGCCATGCGCCGCGCCTGCCACCCTTCGTGACCGCGCCCGCCCGCCGCGACAGGCCGTACGAAACCACCGAAGAGACGGCGTGGCCCGGCGCTTCCCTCCGAATCGGCGTGACCTTCCAGGCCGTATCCGGCAAACGGCCGGGCCGACCGGGACCAGCCGCCGGGAAACCATGACGCGACGGTGACCGGAGCGCTACGGTGCGCGTGTGACCGGCGGTCCAGAGCTGTACGGATTCCCCCCGCCCGGCTTGCTGCCCGATCTCAGGTGGCTCGGCCCGGACTACGTCTCCGTACTCGTCTACGACCTGACGCAGGGCTTGCTGCGCCAGGACCCCGGCACGCACGTGATGGGCGTGCGGTGCGAAGGCGAGCCGGAGATGCGGGCGACGGTCGACCCGGCCGGGGTGATCCGCGCCCACGACGCGACCTTCCCGCTCCAGCTGTTCGTCCAGGACGGCGTCGGGCGACCCTGGCGGCTACGCGGACGCTGGACCTACTCGGGCCGCGACCTGGGCACCCCCGCGGCGTCCATCACCCACTTCTGGCACCTGCTGTCCGCCGAGGGAGTGTGAGTGCCCGCGCGGGACGCGCGGGCACCCGGCGGCTCGCTACTCGGTGGGCGCGGGGGTCCTGGGCGCGGCGTGCGGGGCGACCTTCAGCACGGCGGCGGTGATGTCGCGGGCCAGGCCCTGCGGCGTCAGGCCCAGGTCCTCCAGGATCATCGCGCGCTTGGCGTGGTCCAGGAACTCCTGCGGGATGCCGTAGGTGCGGACCGGGACGTCGGTCTCGCCGTCGCGCAGCAGGCGCGCGACCGCGTCGCCGACCGCGCCGACGCGGCCGTTGTCCTCCACGACCGCGACCAGCGAGTGCTGGGCGGCCAGGTCCACCAGCGCCGGGTCCAGCGGCTTGACGAAGCGCGGGTCCACGACGGTGACGCCGATGCCCTGCGCGGCGATCAGCTCGGCCGCGGCGACCGCCGGGGTCGCCATCGCGCCGGCGGCCACCAGCAGCACGCGGGTGCCGTTGGAGCCGTCGTGGCGGGCCAGCACGTCCATCGCGCCGACCTTGTCGATCGCCTCGATGTCCTCGGCCACCGGGCCCTTGGGGAAGCGCAGCGCGGTCGGCCCGTCCTTGATCGACAAGCACTCGCGCAGCAGCTCGGCGACGCGGGCGCCGTCGCGCGGGACGGCGACGCGCATGCCCGGCACCAGCGACAGGATCGACAGGTCCCACATGCCGTTGTGGCTGGCGCCGTCGTCGCCGGTGACCCCGGCGCGGTCCAGCACGAACGTCACCGCCTGGCCGTGCAGCGCCACGTCCATCAGGACCTGGTCGAACGCCCGGTTCAGGAACGTGGCGTAGATCGCCACGACCGGGTGCAGGCCGCCCATCGCCAGCCCGGCGGCGGAGGTGACGGCGTGCTGCTCGGCGATGCCGACGTCGTAGATCCGGTCGGGGTGGGCCGCGGCGAACTCGGCCAGGCCCACCGGGTGCAGCATGGCGGCGGTGATGCCGACCACGTCGGGGCGCTCGGCGCCGATCCGGACCATCTCCTCGGAGAACACGTTGGTCCAGATGCGGCCCTTGGGCTTCTGCACGCCGGTCGCGCGGTCGTAGGGGCCGGGCGAGTGGAACTGCTCCTCGTCGTCCTGCTCGGCCGGGGTGTAGCCGCAGCCCTTGCGGGTGATGCAGTGCACGATCACCGGGCCGCCGAAGTCGTGGGCCCTGCGCAGCGCGTGCTCGACCGCCTGCTCGTCGTGGCCGTCGATCGGGCCGACGTACTTCAGGCCGAGGTCCTCGAACATCGCCTGGGGCTGGAGGATGTCCTTCAGGCCCTTCTTGATGCCGTGCAGCGCCTCGTAGGCGACGTTGCCGACGACCGGGGTCCTCGGCAGGTTCCGCTTGACCAGTTCGAGGGCGTGCTCGTAGGTCGGGGTCACCCGCAGGCCGGCCAGGTGGCTGGCCAGGCCGCCGATGGTCGGCGAGTAGGAGCGGCCGTTGTCGTTGACGACGATGATGACGCGGCGGTCCTTGCCGTCGGCGATGTTGTTGAGGGCCTCCCAGCACATGCCGCCGGTCAGCGCGCCGTCACCGACCACCGGGACGACCACCCGGTCGCCCTCGCCGTTCAGCTCGAACGCCTTGGCCAGCCCGTCGGCGTAGGACAGGGCCGTGGAGGCGTGCGAGTTCTCGATGACGTCGTGCTCGGACTCGGCCCGGCTGGGGTAGCCGGAGATGCCGCCGCGCTGCTTGAGCAGGCCGAAGTCCTGCCGCCCCGTCAGCAGCTTGTGCACGTAGGCCTGGTGCCCCGTGTCGAAGAGGATCTTGTCGCGCGGCGAGTCGAAGACCCGGTGCAGCGCGATGGTCAGCTCGACCACGCCGAGGTTGGGGCCGAGGTGCCCACCGGTCTTGGCGACCGCGTCCACCAGGAAGTCCCTGATCTCGTCCGCGAGCTGCGGCAGTTGCGCGGCGTCCAGTCGTTTGAGGTCCTCCGGCCCCTTGAGCGACTTCAGCAGGCTCACGCGTTTCAACTCCTCCATCGGGGGCCCGGTACCCCCGCTCGTCGGACCGCTCCGAGTTTAGTCCCGGTTTGCCCGCGCCGCGCCGGGGCTCGCGGGCCTCCGCCGACCCGCACGACATTCCCGTACCGTCCCCACACCGTCCGCACACCGTGTTCGACAGACAGGAGGCGCATGAGCGTCGAGGAGATCGTGCTGCTCAACGAGGCCGATGAGGCGATCGGCACCGCTCCCAAACTCTCCAGCCATCATGCCCGCACCCCCTACCACTTGGCCTTTTCCTCCTACGTGGTCAATCCGGAAGGCAAGGTGCTCATCACCCGCAGGGCACTGAGCAAGCGGACGTTCCCCGGCGTGTGGACGGGGAGCTGCTGCGGCCATCCCGGCCCCGGCGAGGGGCTGCGCGACGCGGTGGCGCGGCGGCTGCGCGACGAACTGGGTGTGATGGTGGACACGGTCACCCCCGTCCTGCCCGGGTTCCGGTACCGCGCCACGGCCGCCGACGGGACGGTGGAGCACGAACGCTGCCCCGTGGTCCGCGCCACGACCTCCCAGACCTCCCTGGCCCTCGACCCCGACGAGGTCGAGGAGGCGCGGTGGTGGACGTGGGAGGAGTGCGTGGCGCTGGTGGACCACCCCGACGCCTCCCCCTGGTACCGCCTCCAGATGGCCGAGCTGGTCCCGCTGGGACCGCCGCTGGAGTGGCCCGACGCGGGCGTGGCGGACCTGCCCCCGGCGCTCACCTGGTGAACGCGGCCGGGCCGCGGCGGGGCGCGCTCCCCCGCCGCGGCCCGGCGCCCCGCGGACCTTCGTAACCTCCAGATCTCGGTTCCTTATGGCCTGTTGACCGCCGCAACGGATGAACGGACGCTTGTTTCTCACGGGCACCGAAGGGACGAGCGATGCTTGGACGTGCAACCGGACGGCGGGCGGTCGCGGCCGTCGCCGCCGTGCTCCTTGGCGGGACGCTGGGCCTGACGGCCTGCGGCGGAGGCGACGACGGCGGCGGCAAGGGCGGCGGCGACGCCTCCAGGGTCGAGGTGTTCTCCTGGTGGACCGGTCCCGGTGAGGCCGACGGGCTCGCCGCCATGATCGAGGAGTTCAAGCGCAGGAACCCCGGCACCCAGGTCGTCAACGCCGCCATCGCGGGCGGCTCGGGGACCCAGGCGCAGGCGGTGCTGGCCAGCCGCCTGCAGAACCGCAAGCCGCCGGACTCGTTCCAGGGCCACGCGGGCGCCGAGCTGCTCGACTACATCAAGGCCGGGCAGATCGAGCCGCTGGACTCCTTCTACGACGAGAACAACCTGCGGTCGAGCTACCCGCAGCAGCTCCTCCAGCAGATCACCTACCAGGGCAGGATCTACTCGGTGCCGGTGAACATCCACCGCTCCAACATCCTCTGGTACAACCCGAGGATCCTGAAGGACGCGGGGCTGTCCGGGCCGCCGAAGACGATCGCCGAGTTCAAGACCGCGCTGAAGACGGTCAAGGACAGGACCGGCAAGGTGCCGCTGTCGCTGGGCGCGCAGTGGACCGCCGACCACCTGCTGGAGAACGTGCTGCTCGGCGTCCTCGGCGCGGACGCCTACAACGCGCTGTGGAAGCCCGGCGCGGACTGGTCCAGCCCCGCGGTCACCGCCGCCCTCAACGACTTCGCCGAGATCATGAAGTACACCACCGCCGAGGCCGCCTCCACCGACTGGCAGGGCGCCTCCAAGGCCGTGGTGGACGGCAAGGCCGCGTTCAACATCATGGGCGACTGGGCCTACGGCTACTACGTCAACCCCGCCCCGAACGGGCTCGGCAAGAAGGTCGACGCCGACTTCGGGTACGCGCCCGCGCCCGGCACCGGCGGCACCTACATGTGGCTGTCGGACAGCTTCACCCTCCCCAAGGGCGCGCCGCACCGCGGCGGGGCGCTGGCCTGGCTGAAGGTCGCCGCCAGCAAGGAGGGCCAGGACCTGTTCAACCCCAAGAAGGGCTCGATCCCGGCGCGCAAGGACGCCGACAGGTCCCTCTACAAGGGGTACCTGGAGTACGCGTTCAACGAGTGGAACAAGCCCGGCGTCAAGCTGGCCGGATCGTTCTGGCACGGCGTGTACGCCAGCAAGAGGTGGCACACCGACATCGACACCGCGGTGGGCCTGTTCCTCCAGGGCAAGGACGTCGGCAAACTCCAGTCCGCCCTGGTGAACGCGGCGAAGAACAACGCCCAGTAATGCCGCGCGGGAACGCGGGGGCGCGGCGCCTTCCGGGCGGGCGGGCGCCGCGGTGGCTGCCCGGGCTGCTGCTGGTCGCGCCCTCGATCCTGGCGATCGGCCTGTTCGTGTACGGGCTGATCTTCTGGAACCTGCGGGTGGCGGTCAGCGGCAGGCACGACGAGGTGACCCCGTACGGGTTCGACAAGGGGCGCAACTTCGTCGACCTGTGGGACGACCCGAGCTGGCCGCCCGCCGTGCGGCACGCCCTGCTGTTCACGGTGGTGTTCGTGGGCGGGGCGCTGCTGCTGGGGGCGCTGCTGGCGTTCCTGATGGAGAAGGGCATCGCCGCCGAGGCCGGGTTCCGGGCGGTGTACCTGTTCCCGATGGCGATCTCGTTCATCGCCGCCGGGGTGGTGTGGCGGTGGCTGATGAACCCCGCGCCGCCCGAACGCGCCGTCGGCCTCAACCAGCTGTTCGGCGACCTCGGCCTGGACGCCCTGGCCAACGACTGGTGGCAGAACCCCACCTGGGGCATGGCCGCGATGGCGATCCCGGCGATCTGGCAGATGTCGGGGTACGTGATGGCGCTGTACCTGGCCGGGTTCCGGGGCGTCCCGGACGAGCTGCGGGAGGCGGCCCGGGTGGACGGGGCCTCGGAGTGGCAGGTCTACCGGTACGTGGTGTTCCCGCAGCTCCGGCCGGTGACGCTGTCGGCGCTGATCATCCTCGGGCACATCTCGCTGAAGGTGTTCGACCTGATCATGGCGATCGCGGGCAAGCAGATCATCACCTATGTCCCGGCGATCGCGACCTACGTGGAGGTGTTCGACCGGCATGACCCGGCCAACGGCGCCACCATCGCCACCTACCTGCTGCTGGCGGTGGCGTTGCTGGTGATCCCCTACCTCGTCTGGTCGGTACGGGCGGAGCGAGTCCGATGATGAACCTCGACGACATGGCTGGTGATCCCCGCCCTGCCCTCCTGTGGTCGATACGGACGGAGCGAGTCCGATGACGAACCTCGACGACATGGCTGGTGATCCCCGCCCTGCCCTCCTGTGGTCGGTACGGGCGGAGCGAGTCCGGTGAGGGCCTCCCCGGTGGGGCGGACGGTCCGCCTCACGGTGCTGCTGGCGTTCCTGGTCGTGTTCCTGATCCCGGTGTACGTGCTGGTGGTGACCAGCTTCAAGCCGCTGGACGAGGCCGACCCGGCCGCGGCGTGGGAGCTGCCGTCGAGCTGGAGCCTGGACGGCTGGAGCGGCGCGTGGGAGACGTTGCGGCCGGGACTGGCCAACAGCTTCAAGATCGCGGTGACGGGGTCGCTGATCGCGGCGGCGCTGGGGTCGCTGAACGGCTACGTGCTGTCCAAGTGGCGCTTCCCCGGCTCGGACGCGGTGTTCACGCTGTTCCTGTTCGGGATGTTCATCCCCTACCAGGCCGTCATGATCCCGCTGGCCGGGCTGCTGACGCGGATGGAGCTGGCCGGGACCATCCGGGGGCTCGTGCTGGCGCACGTGGTGTACGGCATCCCGATCTGCACGCTGATCTTCCGGAACTACTACGTGACCATCCCGAACGAGCTGATCGAGGCGGCGCGGGTGGACGGCGCGGGCCTGCTGCGCACCTACTCCTCGATCGTGCTGCCGGTGTCGGGCCCGGCGTTCGCGGTCACGCTGATCTGGCAGTTCACCTCGCTGTGGAACGACTTCCTGTTCGCGGTGTTCCTCGGCGCGCCCGACTCCTGGCCGGTCACGGTCATGCTGAACAACACCGCCGGGTCGGGCGCGGTCGCGGTGCAGTACAACCAGCAGATGGCGGCGGCGCTGCTGGCGTCGCTGCCCACGCTGGTGGTGTACCTGCTGCTGGGCCGGTTCTTCATGCGGGGGCTGATGGCCGGGGCGCTCAAGGGGTGACCGGCCCCGGATAAGCGGGCGCTGACTTTTTCGGCCGACCCCCTTCACCGCCGGATGCGTGATCACTACACTGCGCGATGGGAGCACCACGTTCCCCGCCGCCCCCGCCCGTCACGGCGGCCCCGTTGTCCCGACCATTCCGGCGCCGGACGTCAACCCCGGTGCCGCCTCGGACGTCACACCGGTGACCGAGGTATCCGCGCCACCCCCCGGCAAGGAGCCACATGGGCATCAGACGACTCGCCGCCCTCGGCGCCGTCTCCGGCGCCACGCTGCTCGGGGCCGCCGCCCCGGCCACGGCGGCTCCCCATCCCCCGCGGAACGACCCGGGCGACCAGCCGGTCGGCCCGCCGCGCATCAAGGCGCAGCCGAACCCGTTCCGGCCCGGCGACAACCTCAACCTCCAGGTCACCGGCTGCGAGGAGGAGCCGAAGGCCAACGGCCCCCGCAACGAGATCTTCTTCAAGGGCGAGCCGACCTCGTTCGACGACGAGGGCGGCGGCGTGTGGACCGCCATCGCCTCCACCCGCACCGACCTGAAGCCGGGCCGCACCTACGTCACCGAGTTCTTCTGCGTGACCCCCAAGGGGCCGGCGGGCTTCACGCTGCGCGCCACCGTCGCCGGCAAGCCCAAGCCGCCGGACGACGATCCGCCCGGCGACGACCCCGGCCCCGGCCGGCCGCCCGCCGACCCCCGCTTCCGCTTCGACCACGGCGACGTGCGGCTGACGACCCGCCGCGCCGAGCCCGGCCGGACCGTCGGGATCCGGGTGACCTGCCCGAGCAGCGTGCGGGCGTACTCGGCGTCGTTCAGCAGCCAGCCGCGCATGGAGTGGGTCCAGAAGAACAGGTGGGAGGGCGTCGGCCGGTACCGGACGCACCTGCCGTCGATCGTGCGGCTGACGGTGGAGTGCGTCGGGTACGGCAAGGTGTCGTTCAGCACCGAGCCGGGCCGCCCCGAGGTGGACGACGGCGGGCCCACCATCCCGCGCGGCGCGCCCGACACCGGCGACGGCAGCGCCCTGTCCCGTTCCGGCGGCGGGTCCGCCGACGCCGCCGGGCCGCTGGCGGCCTCGCTGGTCGCGCTGGCCGGCGCGGGCCTGGCGCTGCGCCGCCGCACCGCCCGGGAGGACGGCTGATGGTGGCCGCGGGCCGTCGCGCGGCGGCCTGCGGTCTGCTGCTGGCCCTGCTCGCCGGAGCGACCGCCGCGTGCGGCGAGGAGGACTACGACGGCGGCCCGATCGACCCGGGCGGATCGGCCGCCGCCGCGCCCGCCGCCGTCCGGCCGCTCGCCCGGTCGCTGCCCGAGCGCATCGAGATCCCCCGGCTCGGCGTCTCCGCGCCCGTCAGCGAACTCGGCCTGAAACCCGACGGCCGGATCGAGGAGCCGCCGCTCAGCCGGCCGAACCTGACCGGCTGGTGGAAGAAGGGACCCACGCCCGGCGAGGGCGGCCCGTCGGTGATCCTCGGGCATGTCGACGCGATGCGGAAGCCCGCCGTCTTCCACCGGCTCAAGGAGCTGAAGCGGGGCGACCGCGTGAAGGTGACGCGCCGGGACCGCACGACGGCGACGTTCGCGGTCGAACGCGTCGAGCAGGTGGCGAAATCGTCGTTCCCCGGCGAGAAGGTGTATGCCGAGGACATCGACTACGCGGCGCTGCGTCTGGTGACGTGCGGCGGGTCGTTCGACGCGGGTACGGGCCACTATCGCGACAATGTCATCGTCTATTCCCGTATGGTGGCCAACTGACCGTGCCGCACCGGACGTTCCGGCGCGGCCGACTGACGCGCGGGTGGGGCCGGCGCCGGGAACCGGGCGCCGCCGCTCGCGCGTTGCGGTCACGAGGGAGACCATGGCGAGCACGGGAGGTGACGGCGTGCAGGCGATCAGTGTTCAGCAGCCCTGGGCCTTCGCGATCGCCAGGGGCGGCAAGAGCGTCTGCAACCAGCCCCTGCCCACCGCCTACCGCGGCCCGGTCCTCATCCACGCCTCGATGCGGGTCGACCTCAAGGCGTGCGACTCGCCCCTGGTGCAGCGGGCGGGCTGGAACCCGCGCGACCCCCTGGCCACGCTCGGCGCGGTGATCGCCGTGGCGGAGGTCGTGGACGTGTGCTCCGCCACGGCGACGAACGGCTCCTGCGACTGCGGCCCGTGGGCCGAGCCCGGGGCCCACCACTGGAGGCTGGCGGAGGTCCTGCCGTTGCCGCGCCCGGTGGTGGCGCTGGGGCGGCCGGGGTTGTGGGAGCCCCAGCCGACCCTGGTCACCGAAGTCCGCACGATGCTGGCCGCCACCGCGGCCCTGCACCGCTCTTAGGACGCGTTCGGGGTCTCTCGCGGGCTTCGGCCCTACGCGCTCTCGTCTCCGGCGGCCTCGGCCGCTTCGCGGAGGCGGGCGAACTCCGCGGCCATCCGGTCCAGGGGCCGGCTCGCGTTCAGGCCGCTGAGCGAGCCGGGTGCAGCACCCACACCTCAGCCAGCGGCAACCCGCAGGCGGGCGAACTCCTCAGCGATCCGCTCAAGCGGCCAGGAGGCGTTGAGGCCGCTCGGGTTGGGCAGCACCCATACCCGGGCGGGGCCGATGCGGTCGTCCTGCGGACCGATCTGCGCCTTCCTGTCGCCGAACGCGGTGCGGTAGGCCGTGACCCCGGCGACGCCCAGGTAGGCGGGGCGGTAGCGCTCGACGAGCGCCACCAGGCGTTCGCCGCCCTCGCGGAGTTCGGTCTCGGTGAGTTCGTCGGCGCGGGCGGTGGTGCGGGGCGCCAGGTTGGTGATCCCGAGGCCGTAGGAGGGCAGCAGGTGCTGTTCGGCGGGGCGCAGCTGGCGTTCGGTGAAGCCCGAGCGGTGCAGGGCGGGCCAGAACCGGTTGCCCGGACGGGCGAAGTGGTGCCCGGTGGCCCCCGAGTACAGCCCGGGGTTGATTCCGCAGAACAGCACCCGCAGCGTCGACCCCTCCGGCGGCAGGATGTCGGGGATCAGCTTGTCGCGGGCGGCTTCGAGGTCGGCCTTGGTCGGACGCATCACATCAGGCTACGTACCACGAGTGTGACGGCTGATGCGCCCACGACCACGAGGATTCCGGTGCGCATGCGGCCCGCGTCCAGGTGGCGGCGCAGCGGGCCCGCGACGGCGAAGCCCGCCAGCACGAACGGCGTCAGCGCCAGCCCCGCCGTGACCTGCCGGTACGGCAGCTGGCCCGTCGCGGCGAGGGTGAGCAGCGACAGCAGGGCCCCGACCGTGAAGAACACCGCCAGGGTGGCGCGGACGCGGGGCCCGCTCTCGCGCTGGTAGAGCAGGGCGATGGGCGGGCCGCCGATGGAGGACGCCGTTCCGGTGGCGCCGGAGACCAGCCCGGCGGCGGCCAGGGTGGCGCGGTTGCGGGGGACGTCGCCCGACCACAGGGACGCGGCCAGCGCGGCGAGCACGACGAGGCCGATGACCGCGCCGAGCGGCCCCGGCGGGACCGACGCCACCACCCAGACGCCCAGCGGCGTCCCGGCGACGCGCCCGGCGAACGCCCAGCCGAGCCCCCGCAGGTCGGCGTGGCGGATCTCCCGGGCGAGGGTCGCCAGCGGCAGGACGGTCGCGGCGACCAGGATCGCGCCGGGCATCAGGGTGGGGAACAGCAGCGTCACCACGGGCGTGGCGACCAGGCCGACGCCCAGGCCGACGCTGCTCTGCACGATCGCGCCGAGCAGCACGGCCAGGCCGCCGACGACCAGGAAGTCGAGGTGGGGCATAACGCCGCGGAACGCTACACCCCCACTCTTCCGATCGGTTCAGGCGGATGCGTCGATGAGCGCGGCCAGCCAGGCCAGGCGACGGCGGCGGCGGCGCGCGCCTCGGCGGTCTCGTCGAGCGCGGCGCGGACGTGGCGGCCGCGTTCGGTCTCCAGGTGCCGGGCGGCGCCTCCGGCGCGGGCGCAGCCCTCAGCTCATCGATCTTCCTGGTCACGTCGTCGTTCACGGGCAAGGCGGGGATGCGGACCGGTATTCCGGCCAGGCACATACGTCCGCCTATGACAGCATGTGCCCATGTTGACCGCCTGTCTCGCGTTCGCGGCCGTGGCCGCGCTGGTGACCGTCACTCCGGGCCTCGACACCATGCTGGTGCTGCGGGCGACCGTCACGGGCGGACGGCGGACGGGCCTGCTCGCCGGGCTGGGCGTAGCACTGGGCTGCCTGACGTGGGCGCTGGCGAGCGCGGTGGGGCTGACGGCGCTGCTGGCGGCGTCGCGGCTGGCGTTCGACGTGCTGCGCGTCGCGGGCGCGGCCTACCTGCTGTGGCTGGGCGGCCGGGCGCTGTGGACGGCGCGGCGGGGACGGGCGGCCGGGGAGGCCGGGACCGCGGACGCGCCGATGTCGTGGCGGGAGGCGCTGCGCACCGGGTTCACGACGAACCTGCTCAACCCCAAGATCGGTGTGTTCTACATGAGCCTGCTGCCGCAGTTCGTGCCGCAGGGGGCGTCGATGTTCTGGACGAGCATGCTGTTCGCGGCGATCCACGCCGTCCAGGGCCTGCTGTGGTTCGGCCTGCTGGCGGCGGTGGCGGGGGCGGCCCGCCGGGTGCTGGGCCGCCCGGCCGTCCGGCGCCGCCTCCAGCAGGTGATGGGCGTGGCGTTCATCGGCTTCGGCCTGAAACTGGCCGCCGATCACTGACGGGGCAGCGACGATCTAGGCCCCGACCAAGGGAAACTACTTTGAGTAATCAGATTGGATGCTCTGAGTAACGGGAAGGATGGGGGTGTACCGGGCGATCATCACACCGGGTGTTCGGACGCCCGGCCATGACGCGCCCGTCGGATCGCGTGGTGAGGAACCCCCATGTCACCCGGAAACGAGGAACGCCGGTCGGCGCGCCCGTGGCGCGGAAACGGTGAGCGCTGGGCGCACGACGGGTGAGGGCGCGCGGACCGCTCGCCCGGCCGCGCCGTCCCGCACGGCGGGAGGGCGCGCTGGCGGCCTTCGCGCGCTGGTCGGTGCGCAACCGGACCGCCGTGCTGGCGGCCTCCGCGGTCACGGCCCTCATGCTGGGGCTCCTGGCGGCGGGACTGGCCGACCGGCTGTCCAACGGCGGGTTCCTGGCCACCGGCACCGAGTCGGCCCGCGCCGACGCCCTGCTGACGCGCGGGTTCGACGCCACGACCCCCGACCTCGTGCTGCGGGCCGCGGCGGACCGGCCGGTCGACTCCGGCCCGGTCGCGGAGGCGGGCGCCCGGCTGACCCGCCACCTGCGCGGACGGTCCGGGGTGGCCCGCGTGCGGTCGTACTGGGACGGGCGGCCGGCCGCGCTGCGCGCCACCGACGGCCGTTCGGCCCTGCTGGTGGTGGACCTGGCCGGGACCGAGGCGGACGCGACCCGCACCGCCGAGCGGCTGGTCCCGGACCTCGCCCGCCGGTTCGCCCCGCTGCGCGTGACCGCCACCGGACCGGCCTGGACGAACGTGCAGTTCATCCGGCAGGGGCAGGACGACGCGCGCAAGGCCGAGGTCGTCGTCGCGCCGCTGGCGGTGCTGATCCTGGTGATCGCCTTCGGGTCGGTCCTCGCCTCGCTGCTCCCGGTCGTGGTGGGCGCCCTGGCCGTGGTCGGCACGCTGGCCGCGCTGCGGCTGCTGACGCACGCGATCGAGATCTCGGTGTTCGCGCCCAACCTGGCGACCGCGCTGGGGTTCGGGCTCGCCATCGACTACAGCCTGTTCATCGTGACCCGCTTCCGCGAGGAACTGGCCCGCGGGCTGCCGGTCGGCGAGGCCGTGGTGCGCAGCATGGCCACCGCCGGGCGCACCGTCGTCTTCTCGGCCTGCACCGTGGGCCTGGCCGTCAGCGGGCTGTTCGTCTTCCCCGTCGCGCTGCTGCGCTCGCTGGCCTGGGCGGTGATCACGGTGGTGGCGCTGGCCGCGGCCGCCACGATCCTGGTGCTGCCCGCCCTGCTGGCCGCGCTGGGCACCCGCGTCAACGACCTGGACCCCTTCGCCCGGCTGCGCCGCCGGGCCGCCGGGGCGGGCCGCCGCCGGGCGGTGCGGGCCGCGCGCCGCCTCGTGCTGGCCGGTGGGGCGACCGCGGTCGCCCTGGACCTGCTGCCCGCCGGCCGGCGCCGTCCGGCGGTGGGGGCGGGCGGGCCCGCCCGGGCGGCCCTGGCGCAGGCCCTGGTGCGCGCGCTGGCCCGTCGGCCGCTGACGGCCGGGGGCGCCGCCGCCGTGCTGCTGGGCGGCCCCGGATGGGCGATCGCCAGGATCTGCGGTTTCGGTCGCCGCGTGGCCGAGCAGGAGAGCCTGCTGTGGCGGCGCGTCGCGCTGGCCGCCGTCCGCCGGCCGGTGGCCCTCGGCGGGGGGTGCGCGGTCCTGCTGCTGATGCTGACGCTGCCGTTCCTGCACGTCCGGTTCGGCATCGCCGACGAGCGGATCCTGCCGGTCGGCGCGGAGGCGCACGCCACCGCCCGGCAGATCAGGCGCGACTTCACCCGGCAGGTGGACCGCGACCTGCACGTCGTCCTGCCGGGTCTCGACGCCGCCCGGCCGGGCGACCGCCGCGACCTCGCCGACTACGCGCGGCGGCTGGCGGCGCTGCCCCAGGTCGTCGCGGTGCAGACCGCGACCGGCGTCCACCCGGGCCGCGCCGGGTCCGAAGCCGAACCCCGCAGTGAGTCCCGTAGCGCCAAGTCCCGCAGTGCCAAGTCCCGCGGCAAGCCCCGCCACGCCAAGTCCCGCGGTGACGCCGGGGCGCGTGCCCGCAAGGAGCGGGCGCGGTCGTTCGCCTCACGGGGGGCCACGCTCGTGGTCGTGAGCGGCCGTCCCGACCCGCAGTCCCGGGCCGCCGGGCGGCTGCTGGAACGCGTCCGCGCCGAGCCCGCCCCCGGCCGCCGCCTGGTGAGCGGCCGGACGGCGCAGGTGAACGACACGCTGACGGCGATGGGACGGGCGCTCCCGGCCGCCGTCGCCGTGATCGCCGTCAGCACCGTGGTCCTGCTGTTCCTGTTCACCGGCGGCATCCTGGTGTCGGTGAAGGCCCTGCTGCTGGGCGCGCTCAGCCTCACCGCAAGCTGCGGCGCCATCGTCGCGATCTTCCAGGACGGCCGCCTGCGCGGCCTGGTGGGCGACTTCGCCCTGACCGGCCATCTGGAGGCCATCACCCTGGTGCTCACGCTCACGGTGGCGTTCGGGCTGTCCATGGACTACGAGGTCTTCCTGCTGTCGCGGATCCGCGAGCACCACCGCGCCACCGGCGACCACGACGGCGCGGTCGTCACCGGCATCGCGACCACCGGCCGCCTCGTCACCGCCGCCGCCTGCGTGATCGCCCTGACCACCGGCTCCCTCGTCCTGTCCAGCAACACCGTGCTGAAGATGAACGGCCTGGGGCTGGCGCTGGCCGTGCTGGTCGACGCGACCCTGGTGCGCGGCGTGCTGGTCCCGGCCTTCATGCGCCTGACCGGCCCGGCCAACTGGTGGGCGCCGGCGCCGCTGGCGCGGCTGCACCGGAGGCTGGGCCTGGAGGAGGGCGGGGACGGGGCGCCGCCCGCCGGACGCGTCCGGCGGACGCTGCGCGCCCTGTCCGGCGTCCGGGCCAGGTGACCGCGGAACGCGCGCCGACCGGGCGTTCCTCATCCGAAACGGGGCGGAAATGACGGCGTTTTCTTCCTTCCGCAATCCCTCACCGGAGGGCGCGCCCAGTGTGGCGGCCACGGAATCGCCCACTGGCCCAAGGACGAGCCCGAACCGGCGAATATGCCCACTTGAAAGGAATAGTCCTTTCCCCTCGATCCTCTCGTCGCGGGGAAGGCTGCACATCTTCGCACGTCAGAGAGATTCGGGCTCTTCCAGTGCCGCGCCGGAGCCCTTTCGCCGCCGAGGCGCCTTCCCGTTTTTGTATTGCCATGTCGCCATATGAGGGAGCCAATCCACGGTCTGGCAAACTACGGATCATCAGCGGGCGGAAAGCGTTTGGGAGAGCGGCCGTCCGGAAATTCGCAGTTCGTTCGGCCCGAGCGCGCGGACGCCGGGCCGTCCCCCTTCCACCACGATCCGGAGCGGACATGACGACGAGCACACAGACAGCGACGTTCGAGGCCGCCGAGTCCCTGGCCCGCTGCCGGGACCTGGTGCAGCCGGCGCTGCGCGCGACGGTCGGCGCGCTGGACCGCGACCTGGAGATGAGGTGCGGCTTCGCGCTGGGCTGGTGGGACAGCGACGGGCGGGCCGACGGGCACGGCACGGGCAAGGGGCTGCGTCCGGCGCTGGCGCTGCTGGGCGCGCAGGCCGTCGGCGCCCCGCCCGACACCGTGGTGGCGGGCGCCGTCGCCGTCGAGCTGGTGCACGTCTTCTCGCTCGCGCACGACGACATCATGGACGGCGACGAGCGGCGGCGGCACCGTCCGTCGCTGTGGAAGGCCTACGGGGTGGGCACGGCCGTGCTGACCGGCGACGCGCTGCTCGCCCTCGCCCTGGGCGCCCTGGCGGAGGCCCCGGGCGAACGGCACGGCGAGGCCGCCCGCCTGCTGGCCCGCATGCTGCTGGACCTGGTCGGCGGGCAGGCGGCGGACGTGGCGTTCGAGGACCGGCCCTGGACCGGGCCGCGGGCGGTCACCCTGGCGGAGTACCGCCACATGGCCGTCCGCAAGACCGGCGCGCTGCTGGGCTGCTCCGCCGCGATCGGGGCCGCGCTGGCGGGCGCGCCGGCCGGCGTGGTGGCGGGGCTGGAGGAGGCGGGGCGCCACCTCGGGCTGGCCTTCCAGGCGGTCGACGACGTGCTGGGGATCTGGGGCGACCCCTCGGTCACCGGCAAGCCCGCCTTCGGCGACCTCCGGCGCGGCAAGAAGACCGTCCCGGTGCTGACGGCGCTGGCCGACCCCCGGGGAGGCGACCGGCTGGCGGAGCTGCTGTCGGGCGAGCGCACCGGGCCGGAGGTGCGGCAGGCCGCCGCGCTCGTGGCGGAGGCGGGCGGCCGGGCGGCCGCCGAACGGATGGCGCGGCACCACCTGGACGCCGCGGTCGGCGGCCTGCGCGGCCTGGGGCTGGCCGAACCCGCGGCGGCGGAGCTGATCGCCGTGGCGCGCTCGCTGGCGGACCGGCGGCAGTGAGGGGACCGTCGCCGTTTGGCTACTCAGAGTCATGAAAGACTACTGTGTGCAATCACCACCTCACGGAAAGGCCCCCCATGGATCGCATCCGTCGCCCCCTCACCATCGTCCTCCTCACCGTCGGCGTCCTGTGCCTCGGCGCGGGCGTGGCGAGCGCCGCCCCGGCCGACGGCGAGGGCCTCAGCAGCATCGTGGACACGTTCCTCAACGGACCCGGCCGCCCCCACGGCGGTTTCTGGTTCTTCTAGGCGCGCCGGGCGGCGTGCCGGGCGACCGTTCCCGGCACGCCGCCCACCCGCCCCGTCCCAGACGACGCCCCGCCCAGGTGGGCCAGAGCACAGGACCGGCATTGAGCACAGCAGCGCAACCGGACACCACCGACACCTCACCGGCCGCTCCCCTGCGGCCGCCGCCGTTCTACTGCCCGGTGGAGCCGGCGATCCACCCGCGGGCGGACGAGATCGAAAGGCGCGCGATCGAGTGGATCGACCGGGTCGCCTTCCACCGGGACGACACCGACCGCGCGCGGCTGCTGGGCACCAACAGCGCCGAGTTCTACGCGCGCTTCGCGCCCCAGGGCGTCGAGCACAACGTGCAGATGGCCGCCCACTGGGTGTACTGGGGCTTCGCCTTCGACGACGCGCGCTGCGACGCCGGGCCGTTCAGCGCGCGGCCGGACCGCTTCCTGGCGATGACCGGTCCCCTCCAGCGGGCGCTGGAGGTCCCGCACGGCGCGTTCGGCGACGACCCGCTGGTCACCGCGTTGCAGGACATCGGGCGCTCGTTCCAGGAGTGCGCCACCCCCGTCCAGGTGCGGCGGTTCCACGACGCGCACCGCGCCTGGCTGTTCGCCGTGGCCTGGCAGATCTCCAACCGGGCCCGCGGGCACATGCCCGACCTGGCGGACTACACCACCATGCGCCTGCACAGCGCGGGCGGCGCGCCGACGCTGGCGATGCTGGAGATCGCCTGCGGCGCCGAGGTGCCGGGACGCGAGATGGACGCGCCGGCGGTCCGCGCGCTGACCGAGATGGCCGTCACCGTCGCCTCCTGGGACAACGACCTGCACTCCTACAACAAGGAGTGCGGGCAGCGGCACACCGACCAGAACATCATCAACGTGCTGGTCCACCACGAGGGCTACGCGCCGCACGAGGCGCTGGAGCGGGCGGTCGGGATGCGGGACCGCGTGATGAGCCGCTTCCTGGAGCTGCGGGAGCGGGTCCGCCCTCGGGCGAGCCGGGAGCTGCGCCTGTACCTGGACTGCCTGGGGCACGCCATCCGCGGCAACATCGACTGGGCGTTCGAGACGCTCCGCTACAACCACCGGGACGTCACGAGCCTGCCGCTCGGCGCCCCCGAGTGGGCCGACCGGCCCTCCGACGCCGGCACGCGGCCGCTGCCGATCCCGGCCGTCGCCTGGTGGTGGGACCGCCTGCTCTGACCGGCCCGCGTCTCCGGTCCGCAGGGGGCCGCCAACTTCCGGTAAAACGATCGGCCGCCCCGGCCCGAGATCGGCATTCTCGCTTCGCGACAGCCCGAGCACTGCCGACGCGGAACGGATAGGACGATCATGCTGGTGCCGGTGGACGCCGCCTCCGCGGTGGCGGACGTGGTCCCCGCCTGCGCCACGATCGTCACGGCCTGCGGGTTCCTGGTGGCGCTGCGCGTGCTCACCCGCGACGTCCGCCACGCCGGGGTCCGGCTGCGCGGCGAGCGGGAGGAGGCCGAGCGGCGGCTGCGGGAGCAGGACGCGCGGTCGCGCGACCGGCACGGCCGGGACCTGCTGGTCGACCACCTCCGGCGGGTCGGCGACCTGTACGCCGAGTACCTGGCGGCCGAGGAGTCCCTGGCGGCGGGCCGGCAGGCGCTGGCCCTGCACCGGCTCCAGGTCCACCTGCCCGTCGTCCCCGGACGGTACTGCTCGCTGCTGAAGCTGCGGTTCGACATCGGCCAGAGCAGCGAGTCGGAGCGGGAGGCGGCCCGCCGCTTCGCCCTGCACGACCGGCTGCCCTCCCCCGAGCTGGTGAGCCCGCAGTGGATCTACCAGGAGTTCAGCGAGAACCTGCGCGAGCTGATGGGGGTCGACGCGCCGGCCCCGCGGCGGCCCGCGCGGCCGTCCGGCGGGGCGTCGCTGGTGGGGATGCTGCGCCGCCTGGGCCGCCCCCGGATCAGTGACTCTATGTAATCGTTATTTTACATACAGTGTCGAGAGGGGAACCTCTAGGAGCGTCGGCCTCTCCCCATCGGCCGATCCCGTCCCCTCTGTGCGAAGGAGCCCCATGTCCCCCCTCGGCAAACGCCTTCTCGCGGCCGCGGCCCTCGTCCTCGCCTGCGGCGCCGGATCGGTGGCCGCCGTCCCGGCGGCCCAGGCCACCGGCGCGCGGCCGTCCGACATCCACATCTACGACGACGGGTACGACGGCCCCTGGCGCTCGTGGCGCTTCATCGCGTACTACCCCAGCACCTTCCTGTGCAACGGCCAGGGAGTGGCGCTGCTGCTGAGCGGCGGCGCACGGGAGTACCGCTGCGAGGCGGACGGCGGAGCCCACGAGCTGTACGTCAGGTGACCGCCCCCCGACCCGGCACGCGCACCCGCGCCTGAGCGCGGAAGGGCCGCCACCCTCGCGGGGTGGCGGCCCGTTCGCCGGCGGTACCTCCTACTTGCGCAGCAGGTTGCGCAGGACGTACTGCATGATGCCGCCGTTGCGGTAGTAGTCGGCCTCGCCGGGGGTGTCGATCCGGACGACGGCCTGGAACTCCCGGCCGTCGGCCTTGACGGTGACCTCGCGCGGGGTCTCGCCCTCGTTGAGCCTCTCGATCCCGGTGATCTCGAAGGTCTCGGTGCCGGTCAGGCCGAGGGACCCGGCGGAGTCGCCCTCCTTGAACTGCAGGGGCAGCACGCCCATGCCGATCAGGTTGGAGCGGTGGATGCGCTCGTAGGACTCGGCGATGACGGCGCGGACGCCCAGCAGCGCGGTGCCCTTGGCGGCCCAGTCGCGGGAGGAGCCGGAGCCGTACTCCTTGCCCGCGATGACCACGAGCGGGGTGCCCTGGGCGGCGTAGTTCTGCGCGGCGTCGTAGATGAACGACTGCGGCGCGTCCGCCTGGGTGAAGTCGCGGGTGTAGCCGCCCTCGACGCCGTCCAGCAGCTGGTTGCGCAGCCGGATGTTGGCGAACGTGCCGCGGATCATGACCTCGTGGTTGCCGCGGCGCGAGCCGTAGCTGTTGAAGTCCTTGACGGCGACGCCGTGCTCCTGGAGGTACTGCGCGGCCGGGGTGCCGACCTTGATGGAGCCGGCCGGGGAGATGTGGTCGGTGGTGACCGAGTCGCCCAGCTTGACCAGCACGCGGGCGCCGTGGATGTCGGTGACCGGGGCGGGCTCGGTCTCCATGCCGTCGAAGTAGGGGGCCTTGCGCACGTAGGTGGAGGCCGGGTCCCACTCGAAGGTGCCGCCGGTCGGGATGTCCAGGCCGCGCCAGCGCTCGTCGCCCTTGAAGACGTCGGCGTAGTTGCGGACGTACATCTCCTGGCCGATGGAGGAGTTGACGATCTCGGCGACCTCCTCCGGCGACGGCCAGATGTCCTTCAGGTACACCGGCTGCCCGTCGGCGCCCTCGGCGATCGGGTCGTTGAGGATGTCGATGTCCATGGTGCCGGCCAGGGCGTAGGCGATGACCAGCGGCGGGGACGCCAGGTAGTTCATCTTGACGTCGGGGCTGATGCGGCCCTCGAAGTTCCGGTTGCCCGACAGGACGGCGGTGACGGCCAGGTCGTTGTCGTTGATGGCCTTGGAGATCTCCGGCTGGAGCGGGCCGGTGTTGCCGATGCAGGTGGTGCAGCCGTAGCCGACCAGGTTGTACCCGATCTTGTCGAGGTACGGGCTGAGGCCCGCGCGCTCCAGGTAGTCGGTGACGGCCTGGGAGCCGGGGGCCAGGGAGGTCTTCACCCACGGCTTGCGGGTGAGGCCCTTCTCGACCGCCTTCTTGGCCAGCAGGCCCGCGCCGACCATGACGTACGGGTTGGAGGTGTTGGTGCAGGAGGTGATGGCCGCGACCGCGACGATGCCGTGGTCGATGGTGAACTCGGTGCCGTCCTCCATCTTCACCGGGGTCGGGCGGTTCGGGCGGTCGGCGCTGCCGTCACCGTGCGCGCGCGGCTTGTCGCCGTTGCCGCTGTGGCTGATGGCCGGGGAGTCCGAGGCCGGGAACGACTCGTCGGACGCCTCGTCGGCCGGGCCCTGGATGCTGGCGACGTAGTTGCGCACGTCGCGCCGCCAGGTCTGCTTGGCCTCCGACACCGCGATGCGGTCCTGCGGGCGCTTGGGGCCGGCCAGCGACGGGACGACGGTGGCCAGGTCCAGTTCGAGGTACTCGGAGAACTCCGGCTCGACCGACGGGTCGAGCCACATGCCCTGCTCCTTGGCGTACGCCTCGACGAGCGCGATCTGCTCCTCGTCACGGCCGGTCAGGCGCAGGTAGTCCAGGGTCTCCTGGTCGATCGGGAAGATCGCGCAGGTGGAGCCGAACTCGGGGCTCATGTTGCCGATGGTGGCGCGGTTGGCCAGCGGCAGCGCCGCGACGCCCTCGCCGTAGAACTCGACGAACTTGCCGACCACGCCGTGCTGGCGCAGCATCTCGGTGATGGTCAGCACCAGGTCGGTGGCGGTGGTGCCGGGGTGGAGCTCGCCGGTCAGCTTGAAGCCGACCACGCGCGGGATCAGCATGGAGATCGGCTGGCCGAGCATCGCGGCCTCCGCCTCGATGCCGCCGACGCCCCAGCCGAGGACGCCGATGCCGTTCTCCATGGTGGTGTGGGAGTCGGTGCCGACACAGGTGTCGGGGTAGGCGACGCCGTCCCGGTCGAACACCACGCGGGCCAGGTGCTCGATGTTCACCTGGTGGACGATCCCGGTGCCGGGCGGGACGACCTTGAACTCGTCGAACGCGGTCTGGCCCCAGCGCAGGAACTGGTAGCGCTCCCGGTTGCGCTCGTACTCGACCTGCACGTTGCGCTCGAACGCCTCGGGGGTGCCGAAGTAGTCGACGATGACGGAGTGGTCGATGACCATCTCGGCCGGCGCCAACGGGTTGATCCGGGTGGGGTCGCCGCCCAGGTCGCGCACGGCCTCCCGCATGGTCGCCAGGTCCACCACGCACGGCACGCCGGTGAAGTCCTGCATGATCACACGGGCCGGGGTGAACTGGATCTCCTGGCTCGGCTGGGCGCTCGGGTCCCAGCTCGCCAGGGCGCGGACGTGGTCGGCGGTGACGTTGGCGCCGTCCTCGGTGCGCAGCAGGTTCTCCAGCAGCACCTTCAGGCTGTACGGGAGCCGGGCCGAGCCCTCCACCGCGTCCAGCCGGTAGATCTCGTAGCTCTTCTCGCCGACCCGCAGCTCGCTGCGGCTGTCGAAGCTGTTCGTGGACACGGACTCCTCCTCCGTCACCACCGCGCGCCCGGTCCGAGACATGGCGGCGCGGCGTCTGCACTGACTATCGATATGGGCCCATCCGACCGGCGCGCGGGTCACCCACGCGGGCCGGGGCAACGGGTTTCCATTCCCCCTGAATCCTGCCCTAGCCGAAAGTCTGCTTGGGACTCAGGTTCGCCTAACTTCCGCAGCTTTTCTCTTGACGTCAAGCTACCTCTGATTTTATCTCGATATCAAGTTACCTTCGGGTAGCCCGAGGTGTGTCGGTGGCCACGGCGGCGCTAGACCACCCGGGTGCGCGAGCCGCCGGGGGCGCCGGGCGCGAGCGGGTCGACCGGGAGCGGGTCCGGGTCGACCGGGAGCGGGTCCGGCGGGGCCGGGGCCAGGGTCCATCCCTCGCCGGTGCCGCCGATCCGGAAGAGCGAGCCCGTGTGGGCCAGGAACGTGGCCTCCTTCTCGTGACGGTTCCAGTGGTCGCGGCGGAAGATCAGGGCGTCGGGGGTCAGGGTCTGGGTGAGCAGTTCCAGGCGGAAGTCGTCGACGCCGTCCGGGGGGCGGACGGTCAGCAGCCGGGTGGGACCGGTGTAGCGGACGATCTCGTCACCGACGCCGGTGACCGACTCGTCGAAGTCGCGCGGGGGCGCGATCTCCACGTCGATGGGCTCGGCCGTGAGACGCCAGGACGACTCGCAGCGGACGACGAGCGGGGCCGGGCCGCTGACGGGCGTGCTCCCCGGCGCCTCCAGGGCGATCCGGCCGTCCGGACGCAGGTCGCCGTCCAGGCTGGTCAGGGTCACCGATCCCGTCGCCTCCACCGTCAGCGTCGCGGGCGGGCCGGTGTAGAGCAGGACCTCGTCGCCGTGCCCCTCGGCCAGGACGGTGAAGCGGAGCATCGCGCCGGGCTCCAGGAGCCGCAGGGCCCACGACCCCTCGCAGGTCACCCTCAGGTAGCCGTGCGACTTGACCCCGCCGAACCTGCGGTAGACGGACGGCGGCTGGTAGAGCCTGCGGACCGGCACGCCCGGCGCGAACGCCCTCATGCCGTAGGGGTCCTTCTTCCGGCGTTCGTCCTGGACGTTCACCCGTCCCTTGACGCCGGGCTCCGGCGCGAACTCCAGCAGCATCTCGCCGGGAAGCCCGAGGCGCACCGGCACCGTGGCGTCCCCCCTGCCCTCGAAGGAACGCAACGGCGTCGGCGCGGTCCGCTCCCAGGCGGGCGTCTGCTCCGCGTCCCGGGACGAGGCTCCGGACCGCCCGGCCCCCGTCACGATCCTGCCGTGCCAGCGCAGTTCCAGCAGCGCCAGGTCGCGCTCGCAGCGGCTCTTCAGCGACTTGCAGCGGGCGGCGTCCCGTTCGGCCAGCGCCCGGCGGAGTTCGGCGGCGCCGCGCAGCAGGCCGTCGCGGAGCGCGAGCGTGCCGGGGGTGATGTGGGAGGCGGGCGCGAAGTCGCTTTCGTCGATCAGCCGCAGGACCCTCTCGGCTCCCCAGACGGCGAGGTCCCGCGAGCTCCGGTGGCTGTCCAGCCTCGCGTAGATCTTCGCTCCCGCCAGGGCCAGCCCGCACGCCAACGGCAGGAGCGCCGTCGGCCAGGGCACGCCCGGAAGGACCGGGAGCACGGCGGCGACCGCGAGCGGCAGGGCCGTGAACCAGCCGTTGAGGTCACCGATATCGGTGATCACGTACCGGATCAGCCAGCGCGGCGGAAGATGGTCGAACTGCTCGCTCATCAGGCTCCTGCCCAGGGGGAACGCGGCTCACCGCGCGGGGACACAGATTAGACGATCAAGGGCGTCGGCCGGAGCCCCCGGCCGCCCGGGAACCCTCTCGCCCGATCATACGTCTTCGATATATCGTTGTCGTATCGCGAGAGATCAGAGAACGATCTCGAAAGGCGGTGGAGGAGATGCACGGAGGACGGGGGTTCGATCCCCGGTGGGCGTTCGCGGCGGCGGCGCTCGGGGCGAAGGCGGCCCGGCACCGGCACGAGTGCGGGTCCCGGGCCGAGGGCATGCCGGGATGGCCGTTCGGCGGGCCCGGACCGTGGGGTCCGCCGCCGCCCGGTCCCTGGGGTCCGCCGTGGGCGCGCGGGCGGCGCGGCGGCTGGGGGCGCGGCGGCAAGGCCCCCAAGGGGAACGTGCGGGCCGCGATCCTGGCGCTGCTCGCCGAGGGCCCCCGCAACGGCTACCAGATCATCCAGGAGGTCGCCGAACGCAGCGGCGGCGCGTGGAAGCCCAGCCCGGGCGCGGTCTACCCGGCGTTGCAGCAGCTCGCCGACGAGGGCCTGATCCGGGGCGAGGAGGGCGACGGGCGGCGCACGTTCCACCTCACCGACGAGGGCCGCGCCTACGTGGAGTCCCACGAGGAGGAGGTGCGCGAGCCCTGGGCGCAGATGGCCCCGAGCTTCGGGGAGGGCGTGCCGGACCTGTTCCGGGAGGCCGCGCAGACCGGGGCGGCGGTCATGCAGATCGTCCACTCCGGGTCGCCCGAGCAGGTCGCGCGGGCCGAGCGGATCCTGGCCGAGGCGCGCCGGAGCCTGTACCGGCTGCTGGCCGACGACGTCCCGACGGCCGACGAGGAGTGACGGTGGCCCGCTCCGACGAGCTGCGCGTCGGCGACGCCGAACGCGACGCCGTGGCGGTGGCGCTGCACGACCACTTCGCGGCCGGGCGGCTGACGCGCGAGGAGCTGGACGAGCGGCTCGACGTCGCGCTGGCCGCGCGGACGCGGGGCGACCTGCGCGGCGTCGTCCGCGACCTGCCCGAACCGCACGGGCTGCCGGCCGAGCGGTGGCCCGTCGCGCGGGCCGGTCACGGCCATCCGGCGTACCACCGGCACCCGGGGCACCACCGGTATCCGGCGCGCCGGGGGCCGGTTCCGGCGTTCCCGCTGCTGATGGCGGTGTTCCTGGTGGTGACTTTCACGGCCGGGGCGGGGACGGCGGTCTTCGCCGTGGTCCAGCTGGCGCTGCTGGCGCTGGTCCTGCGGGCGGTGTTCCACCTGGCCGCCGGGCACCGGGGCCGCTGAGCCGGAGGCGGCCACCCGGCGGGCGTGGACCGGGCCCGGGGATCGTGAAAACGTCTCATCATGTCGCCCGAACGGTTCCTGCACCCGGTCACGCCCGTGCCCCGGCCGCCGGAGGGCGACCTGCGCGCCACGGTCGAACGGCTCGCCGCCCGCCCGCCGGGCGGGCCCCGGGCCGCCGAGCTGGTCGCCGACCGGCTGCGCGAGCTCGGCGTCGCCGCCCGCGTCGAGGAGGAGCCCGTCCGCGTCCCCCTGGCGCGGCCGGCCTCCTGGCCCGCCGCGGTCGCCGCGCTGGCGGGCGCGGCCGGACGGCGCGCGGGTCTGCCCGGCGCCGCGCCGGCCCCCCGCACGATCAGCAACGTCGTCGCGGGCGTCGGCGACGGCACGGCCCGCCGCACGCTGGTGGTGATGGCCCGGCACGACGCCGCTCCGGGACCGGTGGCGCGGCCGCCGTGGTGGCCGGTCGTCGCGGGCCCGGCGCTGCTGGTGGCCGGGGCGGTGGCACGGCTGCCGTTCGCGCGGCGGGCGGGGGCGGCGCTCGGCGCCGCGAGGGCCCGGACGCGTCCGGCGGGCCCCGATGCGGGTGACGGCGCGGGTGACGGCCTCGGCGGCGTCGTGGCGCTCACCGCGCTGGCGGCGTCGCTGGCGCGGCGGCCCCCGGCGGGCCTGCGGGTGATCCTGTTCTCGGCCGGATCGGAGGGGGCGCGCGGCTTCGCGCGCAGGCACTTTCCGAACCTGGCGCGCGACTCCACCTGGTTCCTCGCCCTCGGCGCCGTGGGCGAGGGCGGCCTGGCGCTGCTGGACGCCGACGGCGCGTTCCGGCGGGAGCGCTACGACCCCGACTTCGGTGACCTGGTCGCGCGGTGCGCCCTGGAGCAGGGCATCGCGGTGGAGCGCGGGCGGCGGGCGCGGGCCGGGACCGGCGGGGCGGTGCCGCTGCGGCACGGGTACCGGACGGTGTGTCTGGTGTCGGCGGACGAGGGCGAACGCGTGCCACGCCGCCGGGCCGGGCGCGTGGACTACGGGTGCGTGGCCGACGCCGCGCGACTCACCGAAGCCGTCGCCCGCGCCCTGGCGGCCTGCCGCGGCATCTAGCACCTGCTTCGCAGCGGACCCGGCCCCGCGGCGAGCGCGTCACCTGACCTGCGGACCCGAAGCCGGAGACGAGGGGACGCGGGTCAGACCGCGCAGCGATACCGCGCCCGCCGAGACCCGGTGAGGCGCGAGCCCCCCAGAGCGAGCACCGCAGGCCAGAGCGAGCGCCGCAGGTCAAGGCGAGCGCCACGAGCCAAAACGAGCGCCGCAGGCCAGGGCGAGCGCCGAGGGCCAGGGCTTGGATGCACCACCTAACGGGCGGTGCGTCGCCAGGCGGGGCGGCGGGCGGAGTCGCCTCGTTCCAGCAGGTACGTCAGCCGCCACGCCGCCGAACGCACCAGTTCGTCGTAGCGGGCCCGGCGGTTCCTGGGCGCGGCGGCGCGCTGCTGGAGGATCTCGGCGAGCTCCTCGGCGACCTCGCCCATCACGCGGTGGCGGCTGCCGAACGCGTACAGGTCGCCGTGGACCTCCTCGACCAGTTCGTCGTCGACGCGCGCGGTCAGGGGGCGCAGCCGGGCCAGCAGGGCGGCGTCGCGGGCCGCGTTCACCGACGCCCGGCGGGTGGTGTCGGGCGACCCGACCACCGCGCGGATCTTCGCGAAGGCCAGGCTCCGCTCGGACGCGGAGGTGTTGGGATGCTCCGCCAGGTCCAGCAGGCGCCGCAACGTCTCCTGCGTCTTCTCGTCGAACATGCGTCGCAGACTACGGCCTCCCCCGCGGCGCCCGGCCACGGCGAACCAGGTAAATCATCCGCTCCGCCTCGAACACGCGCCCGGTGGCGCCCGTCACAGTCTGGTTACCAGGGCTGCCGAGCGGAGGAAGACATGGCGGGGACGACGACCCGCGGCGGGCGGCGCGCGGAGCCGCACGGCGGGGACCACGAACACCGGGAGACCGGGGAGGGGCCGCTGCGGCACCCCCGCGAGACGCCGCTGTTCTGCCTCGCCTCGCTGGTCACGGTCGGGCTGCTGGCGACCGCCCTCGCCGTGGTCGGGTACGCGTTCGACGACGAGGAGTCCCTCTTCCTCGATGTGGCGTTGCTGTTCGCGCCGATCCCGCTGCTGGTGTTCGTCAGGGGCGGCATGGCGCACGCCCGGCAAAGGCTGCAGTCGGTGCAGATCACCGCCACGCAGTTCCCCGAGGCCCACGCGGTCGTCGTGGAGGCCGCCCGCCGCTTCGGCCTCCGGCGGGTGCCCGACGCCTACGTGATGCTCGGCGAGGGGAGGCTCTCCTCGTCCGCCGGACACCACCAGGGCCGCCACTACATCGTCATCACCAGCGGCCTGTTCGAGGCCGGCGGCCGGACCCGCAACCCCGAGGCGCTGCGGTTCGTGATCGGCCGCGAGGTCGGCCGCCTGGCCTCCCGCCACACCTCCTACTGGCGCGCGGTCGCCGGCATGGCGGTCTCCCACGTCCCGGTGCTCGGCCCGGCCTGGTCGCGGGCCGAGGAGTACACCGCCGACAACCACGGCCACGCGCTGTGCCCGGAGGGCGGCCCGGCGGCGATGCGGCTGCTCGGGGCCGGTCAGCTGCTGCTCGGCAAGGTCGACTTCGACGCCCTGTGCGAACGGGCCTCCACCGAGCGGGGCCTGTTCCCCTGGCTGGTCAACCTCCGGTCCCGCCGGCCGCCGCTCACCTGGCGTTCGGCGGCGCTGCGGGACCGCGACCGGCCCGGCCGCCTGCTCTTCCGCCCCCGCACCGCGCCCCCTCGGCGACGGTTTCCATGAGACCCGTTCGGTCACGGAGCACCGGACCCCCACCCGGCCATGGGCCGCCGCGTGCCGGGTGAGGCCACCTCATCCTTCCGAACCTCGCACGCTCCCGGAACGTCCACTCAGGTACGCCCTCTACCGGGGAGCCGCCATGACCAGTGCGCACCGCCACCGGAGGCGTTTCCTGCTCGGCCTGCCGCTGCTCGCCGGCGCACTCCTCGCCCTGCTCGGGTTCGTCCTGGGCCCGCCCGCCGGGGAGTGGGCGCGGGAACGGGCGGCCGGGATCGGCACCCCGGTCGGTCCCGGAGAGCCCATCACCCTGGTCCGGGACGACGATCGTTTCGCTCCCCGACGCGCGGTCTACCGCCACAGCCCGCCGGGCAGGCCGGCCACCGGCGGCTGCCAGGACCTGGAAAGCCCCGAGGGACGGCCTTACCGCACGAGCGAGGGCTGGGAACACGTCGGAACGTCGATGTTCGGCAGCGTCACCGTCCGTTGCCAGGGACCGCCCGGAACGCGGTTCGCGGCGGGCAACGTCACCACCGACTTCGACGCGGCCGGTCTGCGCTACGTGGTGACCGGTTTCTTCCTGCTGATGGCCCTCCTCGTCCTCGCCGTCAGCATGCTGGCGTTCCTCCTCGTCAGGCGCCGCCCACCGGCCTCCGTGACCGCGTCACCGTGAATCACCGCTCTCCTCAGGAACGGCCCGGGGGCGTGAACTCGTACAGGTCCAGGATCGCGGGCGGCTCGGCGACGCCGGGGCCGCCCGCGCGCACCCACTCGGCGATGTCGTGGGCCGCCCCGTCGTCGTTGACCAGGCCGAGCCAGACCGGCCTGGCCCCGGCGGCGCGGGCCGCCGAGGACGGGTGGACGACGATGACGTTGGCGCGCTCGCACACGTCCAGGCAGTCCGCCACCCGGACGGGCGCGGCCCGCCGGAGCACGGCGAGCTGCTCCTCGTGGTCGACGGTCCTGATCTTGCGGCCGCCGCAGCAGCAGTCGCGGCAGACCGTGACGCGGCACGGTGTTCCCGATGATTTGATCATTTCACCGCAAAGGGTGACACATCACCGGGTGCGCAGCGCCGCCGCCTCCGCCGCGAGCGCCCGGATCCGGTCCCAGTCGCCGTCCTTGACCGCGTCGGCGGGGGTGAGCCAGGAGCCGCCGACGCAGCCGACGTTCGGCAGCGCCAGGTAGTCCGGCGCGCTGGCCGGGGTGATCCCGCCGGTCGGGCAGAACCGGACCCCCGGCAGCGGCCCGCCGAGCGACTTCAGGTAGGCGGTGCCGCCCGCGGCCTCGGCCGGGAAGAACTTCAGCGCCGTGATCCCGTGCTCCAGCAGCGCCATCGCCTCCGACGCCGAGGAGACGCCCGGCAGGAACGGCAGCCCGGTCGCGGTCATCGCCTCGCGCAGCGCCGGGGTGCAGCCGGGGCTGACCAGGAACCGCGAGCCCGCGGCGGCCGCGTCGGCGGCGTCCTGCGGCCGCACGATCGTGCCCGCGCCGACGACCGCGTCCGGGACCTGCGCGGCGATCCGCTCGATCGCCGCCAGGGCGGCCGGGGTGCGCAGGGTGACCTCGATGACCGGCAGGCCGCCCGCGACCAGGGCGGCGGCCAGCGGAACGGCGGCTTCGGCGTCGTCGATCACCACGACGGGGACGACGGGCGCCAGGTCCAGCAGCGCGTCGGCGGTCAGGTCGGCGGTCATGCGGCCTCCAGGGCGGTCAGGCTCTGTTCGAGCCGGGCGGCGGCGCCGGCGAACGCCGGGCACGGGTGGACGATCAGAGCGGTGGGGATCGCCCGCAGGTAGTCGACGACGGGCGGCTTGTCCTCGAACCGCGCCCGGAACGCGCTGCCCCGCAGCACGTCCACGACGCGCGGCAGGATACCGCCGCCCAGGTAGACGCCGCCGCGCGCGCCGAAGGTGAGGGCGACGTTCCCGGCGTAGGAGCCGAGCAGCGCGCAGAACGTCTCCAGCGTCTCGGCGCACACCGGGTCGTCGCGGCGCTCGACGATCTCGGCGGCGGTCGGCGGGGCCGTCCGCACGCCGTGGATCATCGACAGGAAGCGGTGCAGCCGGACCAGGCCGTCGCCCGACAGCAGGTACTCGGCGGAGGCGGTGCCGCGTTCGGCGCGCAGCAGCCGCATGACCTCGACCTCGCGTTCGGTCACGGCGGGGATGTCGACGTGGCCGCCCTCGCCGGGCAGCGGCACCGGCCCGGCCGGGGTCGGGACCAGGCCCGCCGTGCCGAGGCCGGTGCCGGGGCCGAGGACGGCGAGCGTTCCGGCGCCGGTGGGCGGCGGTCCCCCGACCGGGATCAGGTCGTCCGGGCCGAGGGAGGGCAGCGCGCGGGCGAGGGCCTCGAAGTCGTTGACGACCTCCAGGTGGGGCAGGCCGAGGCGGGCGCGGACGCGTTCGGCGGTGTCGGCGGGCCAGCCCGCGTTGGTGAGGCGGAAGCCGCCGCCGCCGACCGGCCCGGCGACGGCCAGGCAGGCGGCCTCGACGTGCTCGGCCGGGGCGTGCCCGGCCAGGTAGGCGGCCACCGCGGCGGCGAGGTCGGGGTAGCCGCGGGTGGGCAGCGACGCCCGGTGGCGCGGCGCCCCGCCCGGCCCGTCGACCAGCGCGAACCGGGCGTTGGTGCCGCCGATGTCGGCGACCAGCCAGGCCATCAGAACACCCCCGCGCCGCGCTCGGCCGGGCCGACGGCCTGGCGGAAGGCGGAGAACAGCTCGCGGCCGGTGCCCGACCACGCCTCGCCGTCGGGCGCGCCCCCGGCGGGCTCCCGCGCGGCGAACGCGTCGTCGGGCACCAGCACCTCCAGCAGCCCCTTATCGGCGTCGAGGCGGACCACGTCGCCGTCGCGCACGCGGGCGAGGGGGCCGCCCGCGGCGGCCTCCGGCGACACGTGGATGGCGGCGGGCACCGCGCCCGACGCGCCCGACATGCGGCCGTCGGTGACCAGCGCGACCTTGTGGCCGCGGTCCTGCAGGACCGACAGGGGCGGGGTCAGGCGGTGCAGCTCGGGCATGCCGTTGGCGCGCGGACCCTGGTAGCGGACGACGGCGACGACGTCGCGGTCCAGCTCACCGGCCCGGAACGCCTCCTGGAGCTGCTCCTGCGACTCGAACACCCGGGCCGGGGCCTCGACCACCCGGTCCTCGGGCCGGACGGCCGACACCTTGACGACGGCGCGGCCGAGGTTCCCGGCGACGGTGTGCAGGCCGCCGTGCTCGTCGAACGGCTCGGCGACCGGGCGCAGGACGCCGGGGTCGCCCGACTCCCGCGGGGCGGGACGCCACGCGAGCGCGCCGTCCTCCAGCGCGGGGGTGTTGCGGTACTCCGCCAGCGACGCGCCGCCGACGGTGCGGGCGTCGGCGTGCAGCAGGCCCGCGTCCAGCAGCTCCCCGATGAGGAACGCGGTGCCCCCGGCGGCGTGGAAGTGGTTCACGTCGGCGGTGCCGTTGGGGTACAGCCGCGTCAGCGTGGGCGTGACCTTCGACAGCTCGTCGAAGTCGTCCCAGGTCAGCTCGATGCCCGCGGCGCTCGCCATGGCGGGCAGGTGCAGGGTGTGGTTGGTGGATCCGCCAGTGGCCAGCAGGGCGACGACGCCGTTGACGAACGCGCGCTCGTCCAGCATCTCGCCGATCGGCGTGTAGTGGTCACCGAGGGCGGTCAGCTCCAGCACCCGGCGTCCGGCGGCGTCGGTGAGGGCGTCGCGCAGCCCGGTGCCGGGCGGGACGAAGCTCGCGCCGGGCAGGTGCAGGCCCATGACCTCCATGAGCATCTGGTTGGAGTTGGCGGTGCCGTAGAAGGTGCAGGTGCCCGGCGAGTGGTAGGAGGCGGCCTCGGCCTCCAGCAGCTCGTCGCGGCCGATCTCCCCGGCGGCGAACCGCTTGCGGACCTTCGCCTTCTCGGCGTTGGGCAGCCCGGAGGCCATCGGCCCGGCCGGGACCAGGATCGTCGGCAGGTGCCCGAACGACAGCGCGCCGATCACCAGCCCCGGAACGATCTTGTCGCAGACGCCCAGCAGCAGCGCGCCGTCGAACATGTCGTGCGACAGCGCCACGGCCGTCGCCATGGCCACCACGTCCCGGCTGAACAGCGACAGCTCCATGCCCGCGCGGCCCTGGGTGATGCCGTCGCACATGGCGGGCACGCCCCCGGCGAACTGCGCGGTGCCGCCCGCCTCGGCGATGGCGGCCTTGAGCCGGTCGGGGTAGTCCTTCAGCGGCTGGTGGGCCGAGAGCATGTCGTTGTAGGACGACACGATGGCGACGTTCGGCGTGACGTCGCCGCGCAGCCGCAGCTTCTCCAGCGGCCCGCAGGCCGCGAATCCGTGCGCCAGGTTGGCGCAGCCGAGCGCGCCGCGGGCGGGTCCGGCCGCCCGCGCCTCCCGGATCCGCCGCAGATAGGCGGCGCGGCGGTCCGCGCTGCGCGCGGCGATGCGCTCGGTCACCTGGACCAGGACGGGATGCGGGGCGTGGGCCATCAGACGCTCCAGAGCAGGGGACGACGACAGAGCGGCAAACTACCCTCACATCGGCAATACCGACAAGCCTACTTATGAACTTCACATGACAAAAGTCCTTCGCTTAGGCCAAATAGACATACCCAAACCTCCCATGATTGACTGGCCGGATGCCCCGCCCGCCCAGCCGTCGTCCCTCCACCAGCGGAGACGTGCTGCGTCTCGTCCGGGAGGAGGGCGTCGCCACCCGCGCCGAGCTGGGCCGCCTCACCGGACTGTCCCGGCCGGCCGTCGCGAGCCGCGTCACCGGGCTGATCGACCACGGGCTGCTGGTGGAGCGCGCCGACGGCCCCTCCACCGGCGGACGCCCGCCCGCGCGCCTGGAGTTCAACGCCGCCGGGGGCACCGTCCTGGTCGCCAACCTCGGCCAGTCCCGGGGCCAGCTGGCGGTCTGCAACCTGTCCGGCTCGATCCTCGCCCAGACCGACGCCGACCTGCCCTCCACCGACCCGGCGCGGGTCCTGCCCCGGCTGCTGAACCAGTGGGACGACCTGCTGGGCAAGCTGGAGAAGCCCGCCTCCTCGGTGCGCGGCGTGGGCCTCGGCGTCCCCGACCCGATCGACCACACCACGGCGACCTGGAACGAGACCCCGATCCGCCCGGTGATCGCCGACCGCTTCGCCGCCCCCACCTACCTGGACAACGAGGTCAACGCCGCCGCCCTCGGCGAGCACCACCGGCTGCCCGACGTGGACGACCTGCTGTTCATCAAGGTCTCCACGGGCATCGGCGCGGGCATCATCTCCGGCGGCCGGATCCAGCGCGGCGCCCTGGGCGCGGCCGGCGAGATCGGGCACATCCCGGTCCGCGACGGCGGCGGCGTCCCGTGCCGGTGCGGGAACCTCGACTGCGTGGAGGCGGTCGCCGGCGGCGCGGCGCTGCTGGCCCGCTCCCCCGCCGGTGACCTGGCGGGCCTGGCGGCGCTGGCCCACGAGGGCGACGCGGCGACGGTGGCGCTGGTCCGCACGGCGGGCCGCCAGATCGGCGAGGTCATCGCCACGGCGGTCAACCTCCTCAACCCCGCCGTGGTGGTCCTGGGCGGCGACCTGACCGGCGCCTACGACCCGCTGATCGCGGGCGTCCGCGAGGTGGTCTACCAGCGCGCCACGGCACGCGCCTCCAGCAGCCTGCGCATCGAACCCAGCCGCCTCGGCGACGAGGCGGGCCTGATCGGCTGCGCCGCGATGGTCCTGGACCACATCCTCTCCCCCGAGGCGATCGACGCCTCCCTGACGTCCCCGACCTGAGGGAAGGCCCGCCCGGCACTCGTTCAGCGCGCCAGGTGGACGTGGACGACGCTGTCGGTGTGGCGGCGCGCACCATCTCCACCCGCGCTCCCCGGCGCAGTCCCCGAAGCCGGGAGAAGACGGCCGGGCCCCTGGCGGAGCCGGTTCGGCGCCGAGCGCGGCCGTCCGCAGCGCGTCCGCCCGGCCAACCCCGCGCATCGCCCGCGCCCAGGACGGCCAGGGGCCCCGCCGCCCTGCGGCAGCGGCGCGGTGTCGTCGGCGGCGGTTCCGCCGCCATGTCGAGCCCCGCCGGGACCGCCGTCTTGGTGAACGCACGGGCGCGTATCTCGAATCTCCCTTTCGGTCACGTTCACGAGAACCGCCAGATCACGGGATATCCGTTATGTCGGCGTGCGTTCGCCGACGGACGGCGCTTTTGGCGACTCCTTTGCGTGCCCCGTCGCAACGTATGACGCTCGACTCCGCTTCGGTCCGTCGCGCGTTGTTGGGGATCGCTTTGCCGCCCCATCGCGGACCCTTCGCCCGCGCCTCCCGGAAAGTCGGCCGATGGCCGGGGTGGGGTTTCCCCTACCCCCTCCGGTGGAGCTGTGCCGTCCCGGAAGGGCAACGCAACCTCCCTGACCAGAGGGCCTTTTGCGATCAAGGTGGTTTTTAACGGCGCTTTGCGAGCAAGCAGTGGCCAGGGAGGGTGCATGACGGGCGATGTCGTACGGATGGGGCGGGGGCGGGTTTTTCCCGCGAAGGCACGGTCGTTCGTCACCGAACTCGCGTTGATGCTGACGCTGTTCGCCGTCTACAAGGCCGGGCGCGTTCTGATCGACCAGAACGTCGGTGCGGCCATGGCGAACGCGCTGCACATCTGGGATCTGGAACGCGCGCTTTTCCTGCCCGACGAAAGCGCTCTGCAACGGTGGGTCCTGGAGTGGGAACCGGCGGCGTTCCTGGCGAACCTGTATTACGTGGGCGTCCATTTCCCCGGAACCGCGCTGCTGCTGGTGTGGCTGTTCGTGCGGCACCGGGACGCCTACCGGCGGGTGCGGACCGAACTGGTGCTGCTGACCGCCGCCGGGATGGTCGTGCACATGGCGTTCCCGCTGGCCCCGCCCCGGCTGGCGGGGTTCGGGACGGTCGACACGATGCTGGCGGTCGGGCCGTCGGCCTATCCGGCCGCCGCCGACGGGATCGCCAACCAGTACGCCGCCATGCCGTCCCTGCACGTCGGGTGGGCGCTGCTGGTGGCGGTGGCGGTGGTGCGGACGGCGCGCGGCCGGTGGCGGTGGGTCGTCGCGGCGCACGCGCCGGTCACCGTCCTGGTGGTCGTGGTCACCGCCAACCACTACTGGCTGGACGGCCTCGTGGCGGCCGCGCTCCTGCTCGGCGCGATCGCGGCCACGAACGGCCTCGCCCGCCTGCGGGCGCCCGCCCGTCCGGCCGCGACTCCGGCGAGGATCGCTCGTCCCGCCCGGGACGGCGGCGTCCCCTCGGCGGCCTGACGGCCGCTTGGCCTGCTTTTTCCTCGCGCGCCGACATGACCGCACGCGTCTCGGGCAGGGACGGCCGTATGGCTGAGGTACAGGCACCCATCTCCGGAAACGACTACGACCGCGTCGCGATCATCACCGGGGCCGACTCCGGGATCGGCCGCGCCTCGGCGGCGGCGCTGGCGGCGCGCGGGTTCGACATCGGCCTGACCTACCGCGGCGACGAGAAGGGCGCGCGGGAGACCGCCGAGGAGGTCGCCGCGCACGGCCGCCGGGCCGCCGTGCGGCAGCACGACCTCACCGACCCGGTCGCCGCGTCGGCGGTGGTGGACGAGCTGGCCGACGAGCTCGGCGGGGTCGGCGTCCTCGTCAACAACGCCGGGACCGGCAGCGCCACCCACCTGCTGGACATGGACTTCGACGAGTGGCGCTCGGTGCTGTCGGTCGACCTGGACGGCGCGTTCCTGTGCGCCCAGCGGGCCGCGCGGCGGATGCGCGACCGGGGCGCGGGCGGCCGGATCATCAACATCACCAGCGTGCACGAGGAGTTCCCGCGCGTGGGGTCGGGGCCGTACTGCGCCGCCAAGGGCGGGCTGAAGATGCTGGCCCGCACCCTGGCGCTGGAGCTGTCGCGGTACGGCATCACGGTCAACACGATCGCGCCCGGCGAGATCGCCACCCCGATGACCGGCCAGGACGACGAGCCGCCGCGTCCGGGCAGCCGCCCCGGCTACCCGATCGACCGTCCCGGCGACGCGCGGGAGGTCGCGGCGGCGGTGGCGTTCCTGGCCGACCCGTCGGCGTCCTACATCACCGGGGCGTCCCTGTTCGTGGACGGCGGCCTGACCCAGATGGGCCCGCAGGCGGCCCCGCTCCTGGACTCCCCCGACTGGCGCCAGGGCTGACGGTCACGGGTGTTGACCGTGCAGTGAGGTGTCCGGGGCCCCCATCGCGAAGGACGTGAACCGCACGGTCAGGCCCGCGCGTTCGGGGGCGCAGCAGTAGGGGCCCGCCTGGGCCGGGACGTTCGCGGGGAACGGCGCCACGCGCAGCAGCCTCCACGGTCCGCCGTCGGCGCGGGCGCGGATCGTCACCGCGTCCCCCGAGCGGCTGGCGCGGACCGTGATCGTGCGGCCCGCCCAGTCCGGGACGGGGGCCACCGACCAGTCCGAACGGTCGCGCGTCACCACCGCCCCGGCCTGCGGGCTCCCGTCGGCGAACTCCACGCCCGCCTTGGTCCAGGTGCGCTCGTCGGTCCGCAGCAGGACGCCCGCCTGGTCGAACTGGTCGGTGAACGCCGCCACGAAGGACACCTCCACGGCCGCCTCGGCGGGCAGGTCCGCCAGCAGGGCGTGACCCGAGTCGTGGACGAAGCCGTAGGAGGTCGTGCGCCAGAAGTCGCTGCCGCGCGCGGCGGTCACCAGCAGATCGTCGCCCTCGCGGACGGCGGCGGGCGGCGGGTTGAGCCAGGTCCCGGCGTCCCAGGGAAGGTGTCTCATGCGGGCGATCCTGCCAGGCGGGTGCGGATGACCAGGGCGTTCAGGGCCGGGTGGGCCGTGGTGCGGTCGGGGAGGCGGGAGCGGTCGCGTTCCTCCTCCAGGCGGGTGGTCAGCGTCGTGTAGTCGCGTTCGGCGCGGGCGCGGTCCAGGGTCGCCGGGGGCTCGCCGTGCTCGGCGTGGATCTTCGCCTCGATCAGGTCGGGCAGGTAGTCGGGGCCGTACTCGGCCGCCAGGCGCGGCAGGTCCGTCTCCACCCCGCCCGAGCGCATCAGGTGGATGCCCGTCAGGAGGGTGCGGAACGTGTACAGGAGCGGCTTGAGCCGGCCGTCCTTCTCGTACTGCCGCCACTGGCCCCGGCTGAAACCGAGGTAGTGGTGGGCGTGCTGGCGGCAGACCAGGGCCGGGACGTGCGACAGCAGCTCCTCGTGCAGCGGCGAGGTCTCCACCACCAGCGGGGAGACGAGCTGCTCCAGCACCTCGCCGCTGCGCTTGAGCAGCAGGTTGCAGAACTTCGCCAGGTCGTGGGTCACCACGTCGGCCTCCACGCCGCGGTGGTCCCACATGCGCGAGACCGTCTCGCCGCCTCCCTCCAGGCCGACGACCCGTTCCAGCGGCAGCAGGTGCAGGCCGCGCAGGTCGATGTCGGAGTCGCGGGAGGGGAAGCCGTACAGGTGCGCGCCGCTGACGGTGACGAACGCGCGCGGGTGGGGGTGCCAGTCGCGCACCTCGGCGAGCAGGTCCTCGGGGAGGTTCACCAGTCCACGCTCCTTCGGCGAACGGAGTGGAGGAAGTCCTCGACGCGGGCCCGGTCGGGCTCGGGCGGGAGCGGGCTGCGGGCCAGGGCCGCGTCCATGTCGTCGGTCAGCGCCGCGCGCCAGGCCTCGATCTCCGGCCACGGCACCTCGCCGCGCCGGACCGCCAGCAGGCGTCCGCGCAGGTCGCCGACGTGGACGAGGGGCTCGCCGCGCTCCATCAGATGGCGGCCGCTGATCAGCAGGCGGAGCATGTGCATGACGTGCTTCCAGCGCGGCTCGCCCTGGTTGCGCAGGTCGCCCTCCAGCTTGCGGAACTGGCTCTCGGCGTAGCGCAGGAACGTGCGGTGCGCGTGCCGGGACGGGAACGCGGCGCGCAGCGCGAGCAGCTCCTCGCCGATCGGCGTCCGCGTCTCCACCAGCGGGGACCACAGGCATTCCAGGACCGTCGGGTTCGAGCCGAGCGCCAGCTCGCAGAAGCGCTCCAGCTCCCAGGAGAACTGCTCGTCGGCGGGGCCGTCGACGTGCGTCGGGGGTTTGTCGAAGCGCCAGTACAGCGGGGCGGGCGCGACGAAGACGCCGCGGCGGTCCACGTCGCTGCCGGCGGTGTCCAGGCCGTAGGCGCGCGAGCCGACCACGACCGACAGCACCGTGTGGTCGCGGACCAGCGCGTGGGCGTTCTGCATGGCTCTCAGGGTGGCGGATCGCCCCAGGCCGGGCCAACCGGTTAACCCGGGCGCATCGGCAACCGGTTACGAACAGGACACGAACTTGCTGAAACTTTCTGCAAGCTGTTTACCACCCTGCAACACGTTGCTAACGTCACGCCCCAACCACCCCAAACCCGGACATGCGGAACGGCTCCCCCGGCCCGTTCCGTCAAGGAGGAACGATGCGGCGTACCCCCCTGGTCGGTCTCGTCACCGGCCTCGCGCTCGCGCTCGCCGCCTGCGGCGGAGGCGGCTCCGCCGACAAGCCCGTCACGTCCGTGGACCCGGCGACGGTCAGCGGCACGGTCACCTACTGGGACACCTCGGACGCCGCGGTCGAGGGCCCGGTGTTCAAGGAGCTCATCAAGGACTTCGAGAGCAAGCACCCCAAGGTCAAGGTCAACTACGTCAACGTCCCGTTCGGCGAGGCGCAGAACAAGTTCAAGACCGCCGCCCAGGGCGGGTCGGGCACCCCCGACGTGCTGCGCGCCGACGTCGGCTGGGTCACCGAGTTCGCGTCCCTGGGGTACCTCGCCCCGCTGGACGGCACCTACGCCGTGGACAAGCCCGAGGACCTCCTGCCCAACCCGGCCGGCAGCACGAAGTTCAACGGAAAGACCTTCGGGGTGCCGCAGACCACCGACTCGCTCGGGCTGCTCTACAACAAGGAGCTGCTGAAGAAGGCCGGTCACGACGCGCCGCCCAGGAACCTCACCGAGCTGAAGCAGTTCGCGCTGGACGTCAAGGACAAGACCGGCAAGACCGGGCTGACCCTGAACGTGGACGGGTTCTTCGTGCTGCCGTTCCTGTACGGCGAGGGCGGCGACCTGGTCGACGCCGCCAACAAGAAGATCACCGTCAACTCGCCGCAGAGCGTGGCCGGGCTGAAGGCCATCTCCGACCTGATCTCCTCCGGGGCCGCCGCCAAGCCCGCCATCGCCGACAGCTACCTGGCGGCGATGACGGCCTTCAAGGAGGGCCGCACCGCGATGATCTACAACGGCCCGTGGTCGACGGCCGACGCGCTGAAGGGCTCGGCGTTCAAGAACAGGGAGAACCTGGGCGTCGCCCCCGTCCCGGCCGGGTCGGTCAAGGCCGCCTCCCCCACCGGCGGCCACGACTACACCGTCTACGCCGGCTCCAAGAACCTCGCCGCCTCCTACGCGTTCGTCCGCTTCATGTCCTCCACCGAGAGCCAGTCCAAGGTCGCGGCCGAGCTCGGCCTGCTGCCGACCCGCACCTCCGCCTACTCCCGCCCCGAGGTGCAGGGCAACGAGCTGGTGAAGACCTGGAAGCCGATCGTCGACACCGCCGCGCCGCGCGCCTGGATCCCCGAGGGCGGCCAGCTGTTCGAGCCGCTCGTGCAGGCCTACCAGGGCATGGCCACCGGCAAGCTCGACGCCGCCGGGGTCGGCCGGACCGTCGACGGCAAGTACCGCGAGATCCTCAAGGGCTGGAACTGATGACGACCGGCACCCGCCGCGACGCGCCCGGCCTGGCCGCGGACCGCACGGTCCGCGGCCGGCGCCGGGCCGCCGGCCCGTTCGCCGGACGCTGGTCGGCGCACTGGTACGCGTGGGCGATGGTGGCCCCGGTCCTCCTGGTGATGGGGGTCCTGATCGGCTACCCGCTGCTGCGCGGCGTCTACCTGTCCCTCACCGACGCCACCGAGGCCAACGTCGGCCGCACGATCGGCATGAACACGATCCCGGCCACCTACCGGTTCGTCGGCCTGGACAACTACGTCCAGATCTTCTCCGACTCCGGGTTCTGGCTGCGGCTGGGCTGGACCTTCCTGTGGACGGTCGCCTCCGTCACGCTCACCGTGGGCCTCGGCCTCGGGCTGGCGATGCTGCTCAACCGGCGGCTGCGGTTCCGCGGCCTGTACCGGGTGGTCCTCATCCTGCCCTGGGCCGCCCCGGCGTTCGTGTCCACCTTCATCTGGCGCTACGTGCTCAACAACGACTTCGGCCTGGCCAACGGCATGCTGCGCGCCGCCGGGCTGCCCACGGTGGAGTGGCTGGACGACCCGACGATGGCCAAGGTGTCGGTGATCCTCGTCAACGTCTGGCTGGGCATCGCCTTCAACATGGTCGCGCTGCTGGGCGGCCTCCAGTCCGTGCCCCGCGAGCTGTACGAGGCGGCCCGGGTCGACGGCGCCTCCGCCTGGCAGCAGTTCCGCAACATCACGCTGCCGATGCTGCGGCCGGTCAGCCGGACGGTGATCCTGCTCGGCACCATCTGGTCGTTCAACCAGTTCCCGGTCATCTTCCTGCTGACCCGGGGCGGCCCCAACGGCGCGACCGAGATCCTGGTGACGGCCGCCTACCGGGACGCGTTCATGGGGCTGCGCGACTACAGCGGCTCGGCCGCCAACGGCATGGTCATCCTCGTCCTGCTGGTCGTGATGGCCAGCCTGTACCTGCGGTCACTGCGCAAGCAAGGGGAGGTCTGGTGATGGCGCGCTCGCACACCGGGGAGGCCAGGCGCGGCCTAGGGGCCTCGATCGCCCTGCACGGCACGCTGGCCGCCGCCAGCGCGTTCGCGCTGATCCCGCTGCTGTGGCTGGTGCTGACCTCGCTCAAGCCCAAGGACGCCTGGATCTCCAGCGACGTGCGGTTCTTCGACGACCCCACGCTGGCGAACTACGAGTACGTGCTGACCGAGACGTCCTTCCCGCGCTGGCTGCTCAACTCGGTGCTGGTGGCCGGCCTCACCACGGTGATCGGCGTGCTGATCGCCGCGTCCACCGGGTACGCGATCAGCCGGTTCCGGTTCACCGGGCTGCGCTCCATCCTGTGGCTGCTGCTGGTCACCCAGATGTTCCCCGTCGCGGTGCTGATCGTCCCGCTGTACAACCTGCTGGGCCGGATGGGGCTGCTCAACCAGTACCCCGGGCTGGTCCTCGCCTACCTGACCGTCGCGGTGCCGTTCTGCGCCTGGCTGCTCAAGGGGTACTTCGACACCATCCCCACCGAGATCGACCAGGCGGGCCAGATCGACGGGCTGACGCCGTTCGGCGCGTTCTGGCGGCTGGTCCTGCCGCTCGCCAAGCCCGGCCTGGCCGTGGCGGCGTTCTACAGCTTCGTCACCGCGTGGGGCGAGGTCGCCTACGCGACCGCGTTCATGACCGGCGACGAGCACTACACGCTGGCCCCGGGGCTCCAGCAGTTCGTCAGCCAGAGCCGCGCCGAGTGGGGTTGGCTCACCGCCGCCGCAGTAATGATCACGATTCCCGCCGGGGCGGTCTTCCTGGCGGTGCAGCGCCACCTGGTGAGCGGTCTGACCGCCGGCGCCACCAAGTCCTGACCCCGACACCGTCCCCTTTCACGTGCGAAGGACATCCATGACGCAGAACATCGTCGCGACGCGCCCCGCCACCGCCGGGGCCGCCACCCGCTGGTGGCGGGAAGCGGTGATCTACCAGGTGTACGTGCGCAGCTTCGCCGACGCCGACGGCGACGGGGTGGGCGACCTGCCCGGCATCCGATCCCGCCTGCCCTACCTGGCCGAACTCGGCGTGGACGCGTTGTGGATCACCCCGTTCTATGTGTCGCCGATGGCCGACTTCGGCTACGACGTGGCCGACTACCGCGACGTGGACCCGCTGTTCGGCACCCTGGACGACGCCCGCGCCCTCATCGACGACGCGCACCTGCACGGGCTGCGCGTCATCGTGGACGTGGTGCCGAACCACACCTCCGACCGGCACCCGTGGTTCCGGGCGGCGCTGGCGGCCGCCCCCGGCTCCCCCGAACGCGCCCGCTACGTCTTCCGCGACGGGCGCGGCGCGGACGGCGCGCTGCCGCCCAACGACTGGGAGTCGGTCTTCGGCGGCCCCGCCTGGACCCGCGCCGCCGACGGGCAGTGGTACCTGCACCTGTTCGCGCCCGAGCAGCCCGACCTGAACTGGGAGAACCCCGAGGTCCACACCGAGTTCGCCGACATCCTGCGGTTCTGGCTGGACCTCGGCGTCGACGGGTTCCGCATCGACGTCGCGCACGGCATGGTCAAGGCGCCGGGGCTGCCCGACGTCGGGCACGCCGACCAGATCGAGATGCTCGGCACCGCCGTGCTGCCCTACTTCGACCAGGACGGCGTGCACGAGATCCACCGGACGTGGCGCGAGCTGCTGGACTCCTACCCCGGCGAGCGCATCGGCGTCGCCGAGGCGTGGGCCCCCTCCCCCGAGCGGCTCGCCCGCTACACCCGCCCCGACGAGCTGCACCAGGCGTTCAACTTCCACTACCTGGGCGCCCCCTGGGAGCCCGCGCGGCTGCGCCAGATCATCGAGGAGTCGCTGCGGACCGCCGGGCTCGTCGGCGCGCCCTCCACCTGGGTGCTGTCCAACCACGACGTCAAGCGGCACGTCACCCGCTACGGCGGCGGCGAGACCGGGCTGCGCCGCGCCCGCGCCGCCGCGCTGGTCATGCTGGCGCTGCCCGGCTCGGCCTACGTGTACCAGGGCGAGGAGCTGGGCCTTCCCGAGGTGCTGGACCTGCCCGAGGAGTTCCTGCGGGACCCCCAGCGCGGACGCGGGGAGGACGCGGGCCGCGACGGGTGCCGCGTCCCGCTGCCGTGGTCGGGCGAGGCGCCGCCGTTCGGGTTCGGCGACGGCGGGAGCTGGCTGCCGCAGTCGGCGGACTGGCGCGGCCTGACCGTCGAGGCCCAGGACGCCGACCCCGGCTCCACCCTCAACCTCTACCGGGAGGCGCTGCGGATCCGCCGCGAGCACCCCGCGCTCGGCGACGGGGAGCTGCGCTGGCTGGACGGCCCGTCCGGCACGCTGGCGTTCGCCCGCGAGCGCGACGGCCGCGCCGTCGGCTGCGCCGTCAACATGGGCGACCGGCCGGTCCGCCTCACCGTCGGCGGCCCCGTCCTGCACTCCAGTGGAACGGTCTACCGCGACGGCGACACCGTCGAGCTGCCCTCTGACACCGCCGTGTGGTGGGAGCTAAGTTAATGGCCATGACAACGCGCCTCGCTGACATCGCCGCCCACGCCGGAGTCAGCGAGGCGACCGTGAGCCGGGTGCTCAACGGCAAGCAGGGCGTGTCCGCCGCGACCCGCCAGGCCGTGCTGACCGCGCTCGACGTGCTCGGCTACGAGCGCCCGGCCCGGCTGCGCCAGCAGCGCGCCGGACTGATCGGCCTGATCATCCCCGAGCTGAGCAATCCGATCTTCCCGGCGTTCGCCGAGTCGATCGAGAGCGCGCTGGCCCGCCACGGCTACATGTCGGTGCTGTGCTCGCAGGCCCCCGGCGGGGTCGCCGAGGACGACTACATCGAGATGCTGCTGGAGCGCGGCGTCGCCGGGATCATCTTCGTCAACGGCCTGCACGCCAACGTCCACTCCGACCGTGCCCGCTACGTGCGGCTGCTGGAGCAGGCGCTGCCGATCGTGCTGGTCAACGGGTACCGCGACGACATCGACGCGCCGTTCGTGTCCAACGACGACGCCGCCTCGCTGGAGGCCGCCGTCGGGCACCTGGCCGCGATGGGCCACCGCCGGATCGGCCTGGCGATCGGGCAGGAGCAGTACGTGCCGACCCGGCGCAAGACCGAGGGGTTCCGGCGCGGGATGGCGGCGCACACCGGCCTCGCCGACGTCGACGACCTGGTCGTCAACACGCTCTACACGGTCGAGGGCGGGCAGGCCGCCGCGCAGCGCCTGCTCGACCAGGGCTGCACGGCGATCTGCTGCGGCAACGACGTCATGGCGCTCGGCGCGATCCGGGCCGCCCGCGCGCGGGGACTGCGCGTCCCGCAGGACGTGTCGGTGGTGGGCTTCGACGACTCGCCGCTGACGGCGTACCTGGACCCGCCGCTGACGACGATCCGGCAGTCGGTGCGGGAGATGTCGCTGGCGGCGGTGGACATGCTGCTCCAGGAGATCGGCGGCACCCGCGCCCACCGGACCGAGCTGCTGTACCGGCCGGAGCTGGTGGTGCGCGACTCCACCGCCCCCGCTCCGGTGACCGTTCCGGCACAGGCCGCGTCCGCCAAGCGCTGACCTGCCGTTTCGACCGGCCGCCTCCCGTCCGCCGGGAAGCGGCCGGTAACGGTCGTGTTTCGAGGGATTGACAGTGACGTGTCCCACGGTCTTTTCTTCGTGGGAGCGCTCCCACGATCCGCACACGACCTGAGAAAGGTGGGTCCGCATGAGGACCTTCCGGAGGAAGAGCACCAGTCCGGCAACCCCGTCCGCGCCGTCCCGGTCCCTCGCGTTCGGGCCCGCGAGGGGGACGCGCCGTGCCGTCGCCGTCGTGCTCGCCGGTCTGCTGACCGGCGGCGCGCTGACGGCCTGCGGCGGGGGCGACGACAAGGGCGGCGACGCCGGCGGCGGCGGCCCGGTCGAGCTGACCGTCGACATCTTCGGCGAGTTCGGCTACGACGAGCTGTACAAGCAGTTCGAGGCGTCGCACCCCAACGTCAAGATCAAGCAGCGCAAGGTCTCCACGCTCGACGACTACAAGCCGCGCCTCCAGCAGTGGATCGCCACCAACAGCGGGGCGGGTGACGTCGTGGCCTTGGAGGAGGGCATCCTGCCCCTGTACATGCAGCAGCCCGGCAAGTTCGTGAACCTCTACGACCACGGCGGCCGGGAGCTGCAGAACGGCTACCTGCCGTGGAAGTGGCAGATGGGCGTCACCCCCGACGGCAAGCAGCTGGTCGGGCTCGGCACCGACATCGGCCCGCTCGCCATGTGCTACCGCAAGGACCTGTTCGAGAAGGCGGGACTGCCCTCCAAGCGGGACGAGGTCGGCAAGCTGTGGCCGACCTGGGACGCGTTCCTGGACACCGGGCTGAAGTTCCGGGACAAGGTGCCCGACACCAAGTGGCTGGACGGCCCGGCGGCGCTGCTGCGCACCACCGTGCTCCAGAACGCCGGGTCCGGCCCCGGCTACAGCTACTTCGACAAGAGCAACAACCTGGTGTTCGAGTCCAACCCGGCCGTGAGGAGCGCCTTCGACACGGTGCTGAAGTTCGAGCAGAACAAGCTGACCTCCGGGATGCAGATCTTCACGCCGCCGTGGCAGACCGCGCTCAAGCGCGACACCTTCGCCACCCTGCCGTGCCCGTCCTGGATGCTCGGGGGCATCAAGGAGTTCGCCGGCGACTCCGGCAAGGGCAAGTGGGACGTGGCCCCGATCCCCGGCGGCGCCGGCTACTGGGGCGGCTCCTGGCTGGCGGTGCCCAAGCAGAGCAAGCACCCCAAGGAGGCCGCCGAGCTGGCGAAGTTCCTGACCAACGCGCAGGGGCAGGTCGCGGCGTTCAAGTCCAAGAACACCTTCCCGTCCTCGCCGCAGGCCCAGCAGGACGCGGCCGTGTCCGGCAGCACCGACCCCTACTTCGGCGACGCGCCCACCGGCAAGATCTTCAGCCAGATGGCCGCGCAGGTGAAGCCGGTCCACCTCGGTCCCAAGAACGAGGACGTGCGCCAGGTCGTGGAGAACGTCCTGATCGCGGTCGGCCAGGGCAAGGTCAAGCCCGAGGAGGCGTGGGCCAAGGCGGTCGAGGAAGTGAAGAAGACCGCCCGCTGACCCCGTCCGGAACGGGCGGCGGGGCCGGGGCGGGTGACCGCTGACCTCCTCCCTCCCCCGGCCCCGCCGCCGTGCCGACCGCTCGTGAAAGGAGGGCGCGTGACCATCGATCTGCGCCCCGCCCGCTCCGGGAATCCGCCAGCCGCCGACGTGCCGCCGCCCCGCGGCGGCTGGCGGTCCCGGTTGGCCCGGCTGGACCTGCGGGCCTCCCCGTACCTGTTCGTCTCCCCGTTCTTCCTGGTCTTCCTGGCCTTCGGCGTGTTCCCGCTGGGCTTCACGCTGTGGGTGTCGCTGCACGAGTGGGGGCTGGCGTCCGGCACCCGCAAGTGGGTGGGGCTGGACAACTTCAGCTACCTGCTCGGCGACGCCGACTTCTGGCACGCCACCGTCAACACCGTCGGGATCTTCGTGCTGTCGACGGTGCCGCAGCTGCTGCTGGCGCTGGCGCTGGCGGCGGCGCTGGACCGCAAGATGCGGGCCTCCACGTTCTTCCGGATCGGGATGGTGGCCCCGATGGTCACCTCCACCGCGGCCGTGGCGATCGTGTTCACCCAGCTGTTCGACCGCGACTACGGCCTGACCAACTGGCTGATCGGCCTGGTCGGGGCCGACCCGATCGACTGGCAGGCCAGCCGGGGCTGGTCGTGGGTGGCGGTCGCGACGATGGTGAACTGGCGGTGGACCGGCTACAACGCGCTCATCTTCCTGGCGGCGATGCAGGCGATCCCGCGCGACCTGTACGAGGCCGCCGCGATCGACGGCGCGTCCCGGCTGCGCCAGTTCTGGCAGATCACCGTGCCGATGCTGCGGCCGACGATCCTGTTCGCCGTCATCGTGTCCACGATCGGCGGGCTCCAGCTGTTCACCGAGCCCGCGCTGTTCGGCGTCGGCAGCGCCAACCGGATGGACGGCGGCTCGCTGCACCAGTTCCAGACGATCACGATGTACATGTTCGACAACGCCTTCGGTGAGGACCGGTACGGCTACGCCGCCACGGTGTCCTGGGCGCTGTTCGTGATGATCATCGCGTTCTCGCTGCTCAACTTCCTGTTCGTCCGACGCACCGGAGGCGCGCGATGACGTTCCCCCTCACCCGGCGCGGGCCCCGGCGCGGAACGGGCCGGCTGCGCGGGCTCTGGGAGGCCAGCCCGCTGACCTACCTGGCGCTGGTCGCCGGGCTGGTCCTGTCGATCTTCCCGATCTACTGGATGATCGTGGTGGCGACCCGCACCAACGACGTGGTCTCCGACATGCCGCCGCCGGTGCTGCCGGGCGGCTCGTTCGGCGACAACGTGGGGCGGCTGTTCGACAACCCCGACGCCTACTTCGCCAAGGGCCTGCTGAACTCGGCGATCGTGGCGACCTGCGTGACGGTCTCGACGGTGTTCTTCGCCTCGCTGGCCGGGTTCGCGTTCGCCAAGCTGCGGTTCCGGGGCCGCAACGCGCTGCTGCTGACGGTGGTGGCGACGATGATGGTGCCGGTCCAGATGGGCATCATCCCGCTCTACATGATCATGGTGGAGCTGGGCTGGCAGAACCGGCTCCAGGCGGTGATCGTGCCGTTCCTGGTCACCGGGTTCGGGGTGTTCATGATGCGGCAGTACGCCGACCAGGCGGTGCCGGACGAGCTGATCGAGGCGGCGCGCGTGGACGGCTGCTCGACGTTCGGCGTCTACTGGCGGGTCGTGCTGCCGGCGCTGCGCCCGGCGGCGGGCGTGCTGGGGCTGCTGACGTTCATGCAGACCTGGAACGAGTTCATGTGGCCGCTGGCGGTGCTGAGCCCCGACAACCCGACCGTGCAGCTTTCCATCAACAACCTGGCCAACGCCTATTTCAAGGACTACACGCTGATGTTCGCCGGGACCACGGTGGCGATCCTGCCGCTGCTGGCGGTGTTCGTCGTGTTCGGCCGCCAGATCATCGGCGGAATCATGGAAGGGGCCGTGAAGGCATGAGCGAGCTGCAAGGGCGCGGCGCCGTCTGGACTGAGGAGCCTGCGACGAGGGAAGACGGCGCCTTCGTGGCGCCCTGGAAGCGAGCGGGGGACGCGGCATGAGCGCGGGCGGGTTCTCCGGCGACACGGGATTCCCCGACGACTTCGCGTGGGGCGCGGCGACCGCCGCCTACCAGGTCGAGGGCGCGGCGGCCGAGGACGGGCGCGGCTCCTCGGTGTGGGACGACTTCTGCCGCGCCCCCGGCAACGTCCTGGGCGGCGACACCGGCGACGTGGCGGTGGACCACTACCACCGGTTCCGCGACGACGTGGCGTTGATGGCCGGGCTGGGGCTGAAGGCGTACCGGTTCTCGGTGTCGTGGCCTCGGGTGCTGCCCGAGGGCGCGGGCGCGGTCAACGAACGCGGCCTGGACTTCTACCGGCGGCTGGTGGACGCGCTGCTGGAGGCGGGCATCGAGCCGTGGCCGACGCTGTACCACTGGGACCTGCCCTCGACGCTGGAGAAGGGGGGCGGCTGGCCCGAGCGCGACACCGCGTACCGGTTCGCCGACTACGCCGCCGCCGTGCACGGGGCGCTCGGCGACCGGGTGCGGCACTGGACGACCGTCAACGAGCCGTGGTGCGCGGCGTTCCTCGGCTACGCCTCCGGCGAGCACGCGCCGGGACGGCGGGAGGCGGGCGCGTCGCTGCACGCGGCGCACCACCTGATGCTGGGGCACGGGCTGGCGGTGGAGGCGATGCGGGCGCAGCGGCCGGGCAACCGGTTCGGCGCGGCCGTGAACCTGTACGCCGTCTCCCCGGCCGGCGACGACCCGGCCGACGTGGACGCCGCGCGCCGGATCGACGGGATGCAGAACCGGTTCTTCCTGGACCCGCTGCTGCTGGGCCGCTACCCCGAGGACGTGCTGGCGGACCTGGAGCCGTACGCGTTCGCGCCGCCGGACGCGGACCTGGCGACGCTCGCGCAGCCGCTGGACCAGCTCGGGATCAACTACTACACGCGGCACACCGTGTCGGGCCGTCCGGGCGAGGCGACGCAGGCGGTGTCGTCGCCGTTCTCGGCGCACTCCCCTTGGGTGGGCAGCGAGCACGTGCGGTTCGTGTCGGGCGGGCGGGCGGTCACCGGCATGGGCTGGGAGATCGACGCCGACGGGCTGGTGGAGGTGCTGACGCGGGTCCACCGGGAGTACCCGGCCGTCCCGCTGTACGTCACCGAGAACGGCGCGGGCTACGACGAGGCCCCCGACGGCGGCGGAACGGTCCACGACGCCGGGCGCGTGTCCTATCTGGAGCAGCATCTGCGGGCCTGCCGGGAGGCGGTCGGGCGGGGCGTTCCGCTGCGGGGCTACTTCGTGTGGTCGCTGCTGGATAATTTCGAGTGGGCGTGGGGGTATTCCAAGCGCTTCGGGCTGGTCCACGTGGACTACGCCACGCAGCGCCGCACGCCCAAGGACAGCGCGCGCTGGTACGCCGGCGTGATCGGGCGGGGCGGTCTCTGACCGCCCCTGGCGAGGGGGAGCGATGACGGGCAGACGGCCCACCCTGGAGGAGGTCGCGGCCCGCGCCGGGGTGGGCCGCGGGACGGTGTCGCGCGTCATCAACGGCTCCCCCAAGGTCAGCGCGCAGGCGCGCGAGGCGGTGCGCAAGGCGATCGACGAGCTGGGGTACGTGCCCAACCGGGCGGCCCGGACGCTGGTCACCAACCGCACCGACACCGTGGCGCTGGTGGTCGCCGAGTCCGAGCAGCGACTGTTCGGGGAGCCGTACTTCGCCGGGATCATCCGGGGGATCAGCGCGACGCTCGGCGACACCGGCCTGCAACTGCTGCTGGCGCTGGCGCGGTCGCCGGAGGAGTACGCGCGGCTGGAGCACTACCTGACGCCGCAGCACGTGGACGGGGTCCTGCTGACCTCGCTGCACGCCGAGGACCCGCTGCCGGCGCGGCTGGAGGCGGGCGGCGTGCCGACGGTGCTCGGCGGCTGCCCGCCGGGCCTGGCCCCGTTCAGCTACGTCGACGTGGACAACCGCGAGGGCGCGCGGCAGGCCGTGGAGCACCTGGTGGCGCGGGGCCGCCGCCGGATCGCCACGATCGCCGGCCCGCAGGACATGGGCGTGGGCATCGACCGGCTGACCGGCTACCGAGTGGCCCTGGCCGAGGCGGGGCTGCCCGAGCTGGTCGCCTACGGCGACTTCGGGGAGGCCAGCGGCATCACCGCCGTGGAGGAGCTGCTGGAGCGCGATCCGGGGCTGGACGCGGTGTTCGCGGCCGACGACCCGATGGCGCTGGGCGCGCTGCGGGCGCTGCGGCGGCGCGGCCGCCGCGTTCCCGAGGACGTGGCGGTGGTGGGGTTCGACGACTCGGCGGCCGCGCCGCTGGCGGATCCGCCGCTGACGACCGTGCACCAGTCGGCCGAGGAGATGGGACGGGAGATGGCCCGGCTGCTGATGGCGCGGATCAACGGCGATCCGCTGCCGGAGCCGGTGGTGATCCTCAAACCACGCCTGGTGGTCCGGGCGTCCGGCTGACCGGTTCCCGATTTCGGTGGCCGGATCCGGCCAACGCCGGGGCGGCGTCGGATCACCCTGACAGGGGGTCTTCACAGGCTCGCCATATCCAGTCGGACGATTAGGCAAGTTCCCCCAATTGTCATGCCATATGAGACTTCTTCACTCTTCACGTGAATCGTGACGCGTCATCGGGACGCGCCGCGATCCCGCCAAAGGAGGCAGTGAGGATGCGCCTCACCCGTTCCGTCCCCGTTCTCGCGACGGCCGCCCTGGCCGCCGGCCTGGCCACCGCCCCCGCCCACGCGACGGCCGCTCCCGCGCCCGCGCCCGACCCCGGCAAGGTCGCGCAGACCCTCGCCGACACCCTCGGCTCCCGCAGCTCGGGTTCCTACGTCGACAACGGCAGACTCGTCGTCAACGTCACCGACGCCGGCGCGGCCTCCACGGTCCGCGCGGCGGGCGCCGTGCCCCGCACGGTCGCGCACAGCGCCGCCGCGCTCGCGAAGGTCACCGGCGCACTCGACCGCGAAGCCCGCATCCCCGGCACCGCGTGGGGCACCGACCCCGTCTCCAACCAGGTCGTGGTCTCCTACGACGACTCGGTGACCGGCGCGAAGCTGGCGAAGGTCCGCAAGGCCGCCGCCAAGCACGGCCCGGCCGTGCGGCTGGAGCACGTGGCCGGGAAGTTCACGACGTTCATCGCGGGCGGGCAGGCCATCTACACCGGCGGCTCCCGCTGCTCGCTCGGCTTCAACGTCCGCAACAGCGCCGGCACGCAGTACTTCCTGACCGCCGGGCACTGCACCAACGCCGGGTCCACCTGGACCGACGGCAGCCAGACGCTCGGCACCCGGTCCGGCAGCAGCTTCCCGGGCAACGACTACGGCATCGTCCGCTACACCAACACCAGCGTCGCCAAGCCCGGCAGCGTCTACCTCTACCCCGGCTCCCAGGACATCGCCAGCGCCCGCAACGCGGTGGTCGGCGAGAGCGTCCGCCGCAGCGGCAGCACCACCCAGGTGCGCAGCGGCCAGGTGACCGCCCTCAACCAGACCGTGAACTACCCGCAGGGCACGGTGTCGGGCCTGATCCGCACCACCGTGTGCGCCCAGCCCGGCGACAGCGGCGGCTCGCTGTTCGCGGGCACCGCCGCCCTCGGCCTGACCTCCGGCGGCAGCGGCAACTGCTCCACCGGCGGCACGACGTTCTTCCAGCCCGTCGTCGAGGCCCTGAACGTCTACGGCGTGAGCGTGTACTGATCCCTCCGGATCGACGGTCTCCGGCGGGGCCTTCCCTCTCCCTCCCCGCCCCGCCGGAGAAGCCTCGGGCAGGCCCGTTCCCCGGGCCTGCCCGCCCCCTTTTGGAAACGGTTATCGTTCCCTATGATCGTCGGCATGGATCCCGCCACCCACTGGGTCGAGCGCTGGGAGCTCCAGCAGCGGCACTACGCCCTCGACCGCGAGGAGCGCCTCACCGTGGTCGCCGACCTGGTGGCCCGCGCCGTCGCGGGCCGGGACCGTCCGCTCGCCGCCGACCTGGGCTGCGGGCCGGGCTCGCTGGCCGCGCGGCTGGCCGCCCGGACGCCCGGCCTGGAGGTCGTCGCCGTGGACGCCGACCCGTTCCTGCTGGAGCTCGGCCGCCGCCGGCACGGCGCGGCGGTGCGGTTCGCGGACGCGGTGATCGGCGCCCCCGGCTGGACCGGGGCGCTGGGCGCGGACCGGCCGCTGGACGCCGCCGTCTCCAGCACCGCCCTGCACTACCTGCCCGAACCCGACCTGCTGCGGGTCTACCGGGAGGTCCGGTCGCTGCTGCGGCCGGGCGGCCTGCTCGTCAACGCCGACCACTTCGTCGCCGAGCAGCCCGGCGTGGCCGCGCTCGCCGCGTCGCTGGGCCCCCGGGAGTCCCCGGCCGGGGAGGACTGGGCCGCGTGGTGGCGGGCCGTGCGGGGCGAGCCCGCGTTCGCCGGCCTGCTGGCCGAGCGGGACCGCCGCGACCTGGGACCCGGCGGCGACAACGGCCTCAGCCTGGAACGCCATGCCGCCCTGCTGCGCCGGGCCGGGTTCGCCGAGGCCGGGCCGGTCTGGCAGCACGGGCCGAGCGCCGTGCTGGTCGCCCTCCGGTAACCGGCGGAAACCCGCCCGCCCCGCCCGATGATCTACGATCCGGGCATGACATACGAACCGACCACCGAGGAGATGGCCCATCTCCGGCGGTGCGTGGAGTTGGCCACCGAGGCGCTGGAGGACGGGGACGAGCCGTTCGGGTCCGTGCTGGTCGGCGGGGACGGCCGGGTGCTCGGCGAGGACCGCAACCGCGTCAAGGACGGCGACGAGACCCGGCATCCGGAGTTCGAGCTGGCGCGGTGGGCCGCCGGGAACATGACGCCGGAGGAGCGCGCCGCCGCCACCGTGTTCACCTCCGGCGAGCACTGCCCGATGTGCTCGGCCGCGCACGCCTGGGTCGGGCTGGGGCGGATCGTCTACGCCGTGTCGTCGGCGCAGCTCGTCGAGTGGCGGGCCGGATGGGGCGCGCGGCCCTCGCCGGTGCGGGCGCTGCCGGTCCACGAGGTCGCGCCCGGCGTCTCCGTGGACGGGCCGGTGCCCGCGCTGGCCGAGACGATGCGCGAGCTGCACCGGCGCACGGTGCCCGACCCGGTACGCCCGGCGGAGTAGGGGCGGAGCCTCCCGGCGGCGGACGCCGGGACCCGTGTCGCTCACCGAGCATCGGGCGATGAGCGACATGAGCCGTAGGGGATTCATCGGAGGAACGGCCGGGGCCGCCGCGCTGAGCGCGGTCCCGGCCCGCGACGCGCGGGCCGCCGGGCCGGGGGACGGTCCGGTCCGGGCCGTCCACCTCACCGTCGAGCATCTGGTCGCGCCGCTCGGGATCGACGCCGCGCGGCCCCGGTTCGGGTGGCGGCTGGAGGCCGGGGGCACCGGGCGCGCGCAGAGCGCCTACCAGATCGCGGTCGGATCGGCCGCCGGGCGGGCGGACGTGTGGGACTCGGGGCGCGTGGCGTCCGGGGAGCAGACCGCGCGCGTGTACGGCGGCCCGGCGCTGCGGTCGCGGACGCGGTACCACTGGCGCGTCCGCGTCTGGGACGAGGGCGGCCGGGCCGGGCCGTGGAGCGCGGCGTCGTGGTTCGAGACCGCGCTGACGCGCGAGGAGGAGTGGACCGCCCGGTGGATCGGCACCGGGGCCGTGCTGCCGCCGTCACCGCACACCCTCGGGCCGCGCCGGCTGTTCCCGGCGCGGCTGGAGGACGGTCGCACGCTGGGGCAGACGTTCCGGTCGGAAAGCCGGCTGACGGCCGTCGCGGTGCTGCTGACGGCCGGGACCGGCGCCGGATGCGTCATGACGCTGCACCGGGACGGGCCCGGCGGGGCGGTGCTCGGGCGGCGGGAGCTGTCCGGGCTCGACGGGCAGGTGCAGGGCAGGCTCGACCTGCCGCGCCCGGTGGAGGGCGGCGCCTTCTACCTGGAGCTGTCGCGGGTCCGGGGCGAGCTGAGCTGGATGGGGGCCGGCGAGGACGCCTACCCGCACGGCGACGCCTACCGCGACGGGGTCCGGGAGGCCGACGACCGCTGGCTGTTCGGGATCCCGCCGGACCCGCCCGCCGCCCCGCTGGTGCGCGCCGAGTTCGACGTGCCGGGCGAGGTCGCGGCGGCGCGGCTGTACGTGTCGGGGCTCGGGCACGCGGTGAGCAGGATCAACGGGCGGCGCGTCGGCGACGCCGTGCTGTCGCCGGTCGTCACCGACTACGACCGCCGCGTCCTGTTCACCTCCCACGACGTCACCGGGCTGGTGCGGCGGGGCCGCAACGCCGTCGGGATCGCGCTCGGCCGGGGTTTCTTCGCCACCCGGGCGCCGGAGACCGACGGGAGCCATCTCGCGCCGTGGACGGCCGAGCCGCGGGTCCGCGCGGAGCTGGTGGTGACGCTGGCCGACGGCCGCGCGGTCACCGTGCGCACCGGGCCGGACTGGCGGGTGACCGAGGGCCCGACCACGGCCGAGGGCGCGATGGGCGGCGAGTCCTACGACGCGCGGCGGGCGGCCCGGCTGGAAGGGTGGAGCGAGCCCGGGTTCCGCGCGTCCGGGTGGCGTCCCGCCGCGGTCGTGGAGCGGCCCGCCGGGCGGGTGGAGGCGTACGCGGCCGAACCCGTCCGCACGCACGGGGCGGTCAGGCCGGTGGCGGTGACCCGGCGCGACGGCGTCCGCGTGTACGACTTCGGGCTCACCCTCGCCGGGTGGGCGCGGCTGCGCGCCCGGCTCCCCGAGGGCACGACGGTCCGGATGCAGTACGGGGAGAAGCTCGACGACCGCGGCCGTGTCTTCGTCGGCGCGCCCGGCTGGTACCACAACCCCGCCGTGACGGGCCGCTACCAGGTGGACGAGTTCACGGCGGCGGGGCGCGGCGTGGAGACGTGGGAGCCGTCGTTCACCTACAAGGGCTTCCGGTACGTCGAGGTCAGCGGCACCGACCGGGACCTGGACCTGGTGGCCGTGCCCGTGCACGGCGACCTGGCCGACACGATGGACCTGCGCGTCGGGCACCCGGTGACGCAGTGGATCGTCGGGGCGTTCGCGCGGAGCGCCCGCGGCGTCCTGTTCGGGCATCCGGCGATCGGCCCGGCCGGGGGCAAGAGCGGGTGGACCGGCAACGCGCACTTCGCCGCCCAGCCCATGCTGTACCGGTTCGGCGCGGCGAGCCTGTTCGCCAAGTGGCTGGAGGACCTGCGGCTGCGGCAGGCCCCGGACGGGCGGCTGCCGCTCGTCGCGCCGCTGGGCGACGACCTGGCGGGCGAGCCGTCCCCGACCTGGACGGGCGTGTACCCGTACCTGGTGCGGCGCTACTGGATGACCTACGGCGACCCGACCGTTCCCGAACGGCACTTCGACGCCGTCGCCCGCTACGCCGAATGGCTGCTGGCGCAGGCGGGCGACGGGCTCGTGGACGACCGGTTCGGCGACTGGTACCCGCCGCACGGCACCGGCAACCCGCAGGCGCCCGAGGGCGGCCGGCTCGTCGGCACCGCCCACCTCGTCCAGAGCCTGCGGGACGCCACGGCGCTGGCCGACCTGCTGGGCCGCGCCGACCACGCCCGGCGCTGGCGGTCGCGGACCGAGGAGCTGGTCCGGCGGTTCAACGCGGCGTTCCTCGACACCGCGGCCGGGCACTACCGCACCGAACGGGCGGTCGGCTACCGGCAGACCAGCAACGCCGTGCCGCTGGCGTTCGGGCTGGTCCCGGCCGAGCACGCGCGGAGGGTCGCGGCGGGCCTGGCCGCCGACGTCGAGGCGAGGGGACGGCATCTGAACACCGGGTGCGCGGGCACCGCGACGCTCCCCTACGCGCTGTCCGACCACGGACGCGCCGACCTGGCCCACGCCGTCCTCGGGCAGGAGACCTACCCCTCCTACGGGTACCTGCGAGGGCTCGGCGCGACGACGTTCTGGGAGAGCTGGGAGAGCACCGCGCGGGGCCGCAACGACCCGATCCTCAGCTCGCCGGTGACCTGGCTGGTGGAGCGCGTCGTCGGCGTCGAGATGCTGCGGCCGGGATGGGCGCGGTTCGCGGTCGCGCCCCGGGCGTTCGGGCCGCTGGCGTCGGCGCGGGTCGCGCTGGACACCGTGCGCGGGCGGATCGAGGTGGCCTGGCGGCGGCGCGGCGGCACGCTGGTCCTCGACGTCCGCGTGCCGGTCAACGCCGTCGCCGAGGTCGCCGTGCCCGGTGGCCGCCGCGAGCTGGGGTCGGGCCGCCACCGGGTCGAGGCGCCGGTCAGGGGATGAGGTAGTCGCCGTCGCGGGCGTCGGTGATGGCCATGTGGCCCGGGGCGTGGCCGATGGCGAACTTCGGGCGCGAGGCCATCACCGCCGCCTGCGGGGTCACGCCGCAGGCCCAGAACACCGGGACCTCGCCGGGGCGCACCTCCACCGCGTCGCCGAAGTCGGGCGCGTCCAGGTCCGCGATGCCGAGCGCGGCGGGGTCGCCGACGTGGACCGGCGCCCCGTGGACCGCGGGGTAGCGGGCGGTGACGCGGACGGCGTCGGCGACGCGTCCGGCGGGGACCGGGCGCATCGACACCACCAGCCGGCCGCCCAGCGCGCCCGCGCCGCGGCACGGCCGGGAGGTGCGGTACATGGGGACGTTGCGGCCCTGCTCGATGTGGCGGACCGGGACGCCCGCCTCCGCCAGGGCGTTCTCGAAGGTGAAGCTGCACCCGATCAGGAACGCCACCAGGTCGTCGCGCCAGTGCCCGGTCGCGTCCGTCACCTCGGCGACCGGGACGCCGTCCTCGTAGACGACGTAGCCGGGCAGGTCGGTGCGCAGGTCGCCGCGGAACAGCGACGCCGAGGTCCCGCCCGGCTCGGTCACGTCCAGCACCGGGCACGCCTTGGGGTTGCGCTGGGCGAACAGCAGCACGTCGTAGGCGTCCTCGCGGGGCACCGCGATCAGGTTCGCCTGGGTCCAGCCCGCGCACCAGCCCGCCGTGGGGGCGCGCAGCCCCCCGCGGAACAGCGCGCGGGCCCGGTCGGGTGTGAGTGTCGCGGCGTCGGGCGGAGTGCTCATCACGTTCCCCTTCGGTCGGGTCGGAACCGCAGCCGCTGCCCGGGCCGGGCCTGCGCGGCGCGCGGGACGTCGGCGGCGACCACCACGGCGATCACCGGGTAGCCGCCGGTCAGCGGGTGGTCGGCCAGGAACAGCACGGGGCGGCCGGACGGCGGCACCTGGAGGGCGCCGGTGACCATGCCCTCGCTGGGCAGCTCCCCGGACCGGGCGCGGGCCAGCGGCGGCCCGTCCAGCCGCATCCCCACCCGGTCGATCTCGCTGGTCACCGTGTAGGGCTCGGCCAGCAGCGCCGCCACCGCGTCGCCCGTGAACCAGTCGTCGCGGGGCCCGAGCCGCACCCGCAGCGTGATCTCGTCCTCGGCGGGACGCCCCACGGGCAGCACGTCCAGGAACGGCGCCGCCTCGGGCGGCTCCCCGACCGGCAGCAGCGTCCCGGGCCGCACCGGCTCGGGCCCGACCCCGGAGAGGGTGTCGGTGGAGCGCGACCCGAGCACCGGCGGCACCGCCACGCCCCCGCGCACGGCCAGGTAGCTGCGCAGCCCCGAGGGCGGCGGGCCCATCCGGACCTCCGCGCCGTCGGGCACGGGGAACACCGAGTACGGGGCCACGGCCCGGCCGTCCACGGTCAGCGGGGCGGGCGCGCCGGTGACGACCGCGAACGCCCCGCCGTGGCAGCGCGCCGCGAACCCCCCGAGCGTGACCTCGATCGCGGCGGCGTCCTCGGGATTGCCGACGGCGCGGTTCGCCAGCCGCAGTGCCTCGGGGTCGGCGGCCCCCGCCGCACCGACCCCGAGCGCCGCGTTCCCGGCACGTCCCAGATCCTGGACGGTGGCCAGCGGCCCCGCCGCGACCACCTCCAGCGCCCGCCCCACCGGAGCCCGAACGGACGCCCCACGCGCACCCGTTCCCTCCGCTCCCACCTCGTCCCGCGTGCCACCACGCGTCTCCGGGGCCGGGCCGGTCGGCACGTTCGGCTCTGGCTCACCCGGGCCTGTCCTGGCCTCCCGGGTGTGGCACGCCTCCGGGGTGGAGAGTGTCGGGAGGTTCGTTGTTCTGGGGAGGGGCGGGGTTTCCGGTGGGGTGTCGCTTGCTACGAAGCGCACTTCGACGCCGGGGCGTAGCAGGGCGGGTGGGACGCGGTCCAGGTCCCACATCGGTACGTCGGTGCGGCCGATCAGCTGCCAGCCTCCCGGGGACTCCACCGGGTAAATGCCGCTGAACTCCCCCGCCAGGCCGACCGCGCCCGCCGGGACGCGGACGCGGGGGACCGAGCGGCGCGGGACGTTCAGGCGGGGGTCGCCGCCCACCAGGTAGCCGAAGCCCGGGGCGAAGCCCGTGAACGCCACCCGCCACGGCGTCCCGGTGTGCGCGGCGACGACCTCGGCGGGGGTCAGCCCCGTCGCGTCGGCCACCTCCGCCAGGTCCTCGCCGTCGTACACCACCGGGATCTCGACGGTGTCGCCCGGCCGCGCCGCCGGGGGCCGGGGCCGCGCGCCGCGGACGGCGGCGGCGACCGTGGCCGGGTCGGCGGCGCGGTCGAGCAGGAGCGTCAGCGTGCGGGCCGCCGGGACCACGTCCACGACGCCGGGCGGCGGATCGTCGGCCAGGACGGAGTGCAGGCCGAGCATCGTCTCCAGGTCGGGCAGCTCGACCAGGAGGGACAGGTCGCCGTTGGGCAGGATCCGCACGCGGGGTTCTCTCTCAGTTCCAGAGTTCGGCGATCGCGGTCAGGGAGTTCCAGCCGAGGTAGATCGACAGCAGCCAGGCCGCGGCGCCGACCGCCAGCAGCCAGGCGGGGTACCGGTAGTTCCCCATCAGGTCGCGGCGGCGGGCCGCCACCCACAGCAGCAGGCCCAGGCCGAACGGCAGGATCAGGCCGTTCAGCGCGCCCGCCAGGATCAGCAGGGTCACCGGGGCCTTGCCGAGCGTCAGGAACAGCACGGTGGACACCGCGATGAACGCCACGACCAGGTAGTTGCGGTACTTCAGGATCCACGGCGAGAACGACACGCAGAACGACACCGAGGTGTACGACGCGCCGATCACCGAGGTGATCGCGGCGGACCACATGATCAGGCCGAAGACGCGCAGCCCGACCTCCCCGGCGGCGTGCTGGAACGCCGACGGCGCGGGGTTGGCGGCGGCCAGCTTCACGCCTCCGGCGACCACGCCGAGCACCGCCAGGAACAGCAGCACCCGCATCAGCGCGGTGATCAGGATGCCGGAGATCGAGGCGCGGGTGATGCCGCGCACGTGCTCCGGCCCGGTCAGCCCCGACTCGATCATGCGGTGCGCGCCGGCGTAGACGATGTAGCCGCCCACGGTGCCGCCGATCAGCGTGGTGATGACGAGGAAGTCGACCTGCTCGGGCAGGACCGTCTGGCGCAGCGCGTCGCCGACCGGCGGGCCGGACACGACCGCCACGTACAGCGTCATCGCGATCATCACGAAGCCGAGCACGATCACGATGCGGTCCATCGCGACCCCGGCGCGGCGGCTGAGGAACACCGCGACCGCGACCAGCGCCGAGAGCACGCCGCCGATCTTGAAGTCGAGGCCGAACAGGGCGTTCAGGCCGAGGGCGCAGCCGGCGACGTTGCCGATGTTGAACACCAGCCCGCCGAACACGTCCAGCCCGGCCAGCGCGTAGCCGGAGCCGGGCAGCACGCCGTTGGCGAGGTCCTGGGCGCGGCGGCCGGCGACGCCGACGACGCGCCACACGTTCATCTGGATGGCGATGTCCACCAGCACCGACACCAGGATCGCGAACGCCAGCGCCGCGCCCAGCCGGGCGGTGAACACGGTGGTCTGGGTGATGAAGCCGGGGCCGATCGCACTGGTCGCCATCAGGAACATGGCCCCGACCAGGGCGGCGCGTCCGGGTCGGGCGGGGGTGGTCTCGGCGTGGTCCTGCAGGCTGCGGTCCGTCATGGCGGCCCCTCGGAGCTCAGGGAACTTTTCCGCATCGTAAGATTGTTGAACAATCCCCGCAAGGTTTCTGTTGAACAGTTCTCGGCGTTACGCTGGGCGGGTCCACCGGACCGGGACCAGCGGGGGGGCCGATGACGGCGCAGCAGGAGTGGATCTCCCGGATCGAGGCGGCCAGCCACGACCTCGGCCGGTCCAGCACCGCCATCCGCGTCGCCGACCTGCTGCGCGGGGAGATCGCCTCGGGGCGGCTCGAGCCCGGCGACCGGCTGCCGGAGGACAAGCTGTGCGCGGCGGCGCGGGTGTCGCGCAACACGATGCGCGAGGCGTTCCGGCTGCTGGCCATGGAGGGCCTGGTCGTGCACGAGTTCAACAGGGGCGTGTTCGTGCGGCGGCTGACGGTCGAGGACCTCGTGGACGTGTACCGGATGCGGCGCATCCTGGAGTGCGCGGGCGTCCAGAACGCCGCCGCGGCCGGGCCGGTGGCGGTCGCGCGCGTCGTCGAGGCCGTCGAGCAGGGCGAACGCGCCGCCGCCACCGGGGACTGGGCCTCGGTGGGGACCGCCGACATCGCCTTCCACGGCGCGCTCGGGGCGCTGTGCCGCAGCCCGCGCGTGGACGACACCATGCGGCGGATCCTGGCCGAACTGCGCCTGGTGTTCCACGTGATGGGCTCGCCCCGGGAGTTCCACAAGCCCTACCTGCACCGCAACCGGATGATCGCGGACCTGCTGTGGCGCGGCGACCGGGAGGCCGCCGAACGCGAGCTGCGCTCCTACCTCGACGACGCCGAGGCCCAGCTCACCGCCGCCTACCGGGCCCTCACCTGACCCGCCCGGCGAGGGTTAACCCCGCCGAACCCGGTAAGGGATGGAACGGGACGTGAACGACGCTCGTTTCGGGGGGACAAGATGCGTCAGCCGACCGACCATTCCGTGCTGGAGGAACTCGACCGCGCCGAATGCCTGCGCCTGATCGCCGGCGTCTCGGTCGGCCGGGTCGGGTTCGACGACGGCCAGGGACCGGCGGTGACCCCGGTCAACTTCGCCCTGGACGGGGAGACCGTCGTGTTCAGCACCACGCTGTCGGGGCGGCTCAACCGGTCCCTGGACACCCTGTTCACCGACGCCGACGTCCGGATCGCCTTCGAGGTCGACCGGATCGACGAGGAGACCCACACCGGCTGGAGCGTGCTGCTGCGCGGCGGCGCGCGGCGGATGCCCGAGGGGGAACGCGCCCCCGTCGAGCCGTGGCCGGACGGGGACCGCGAGGCCCACATCCGGCTCACCCCGACCGAGGTCACCGGTCGGCGGCTGCGCTCCCCCTGACCCCGCCGTCGCCCGGCAGGCAGCCGAGCGGCGCGTAGTTCATCACGTGGTCGTGCAGCATCTGCGGCGCGGCCGGGTCCTGGGCGCGGAACGCCTCGATCAGCCGGGCGTGCTCGGCGGACTTGGAGTAGATCTCCGTCTTGTGCAGGCGCAGGGACAGGGTCGTCCACAGCTCGATGCCCAGTCCCTCCCACACCGACGCAAGCAACCGGTTACCCGAACACTCGACGACGACACGGTGGAAATCGATGCTCAACCGGATCTGCCGGTCCAGGTCGCCCGCGCGGGCGGCCTCGGCCAGGCGGGCGTTCTGGGCCTCCAGCTCGTCGAGGCGGGCCTTGATCCGGGGCAGCGCCAGCTCGGCGGCGGTGCGCTCCAGACCGGCCCGCACCGGAAAGATCTCCCCGAGTTCGCGCTCGGTGAACGGACGCACCCGGGCGCCCCGGTTGGGCAGCGTCTCGATCAGCCGCAACGTCTCCAGCAGGCGCAACGCCTCGCGTACCGGCCCCTGGCTCACACCCAGCTCGGCGGCGACGCGGCGCTCCACGATGCGGTCGCCCGGCTGCCAGCGGCCGGTGCTGATGCCGTCCACGATGAACTCGCGGATCTGGTCGACCAGTCCGGTGCGCTGGATCGGGGCGGGGGAATCGTCGCCGGGGGCGGGCTGGGCGGAGGCGGACGGGGCGTTCACGCACCCCATGGTAGGGGGCGCCCTTCCGCGCGCCTGGTGCGGACCCCTTGACGGAGGTCATATGATCGATCATTGATCAATGATGATCGGTGAGTGGCGCGGTGATCCCGTGGCACATCCCCCGACGGAGGAAGAAGCCGATGCCTGAGACCACAAAGGCCGCCCCGGCCCGCAGCCGCAGGACGACCCGCGCCGCGAACGCCCTGGGCCAGGGCTCCAGCAAGGGTGCCCGCAAGGGCTCCGCCAAGCCCGCCGACCAGCGGGCCAGCGCGGTCGCCCGGCAGGCGGCCGACAACGAGGCGCGCGTGGAGTTCTACCGGCAGATGCTGCTGATCCGCCGGTTCGAGGAGCGGACCGCGCGCGCCTACACCGAGGCGAAGATCGGCGGTTACTGCCACCTGAACCTCGGCGAGGAGGCCACGGTCGTCGGCCTGATGTCGGCGCTGCGCCCCACCGACTACCTGTTCACCAACTACCGCGAGCACGGGTACGCGATCGCCAAGGGCATCGAGCCGCGGCGCGTGATGGCCGAGCTGTACGGGCGCTCCACCGGCGTGTCCAAGGGCTGGGGCGGGTCGATGCACATGTTCGACACCGAGGCCCGGCTGCTCGGCGGCTACGGCATCGTCGGCGGTCAGCTCCCGCTGGCCACCGGCGCGGCGCTGGCGGTGACCTACACCGGCTCCGACGACGTCGTGATGGTCCAGATGGGCGAGGGCACCGCCGCGATCGGCGCGTTCCACGAGTCGCTGAACATCGCCGCGCTGTGGGACCTGCCGGTCGTCTTCGTGATCATCAACAACGGGCTGGGCATGGGCACCACGGTGGAGAACTCCGCCGCCGAGCCCGAGCTGTACAAGCGCGGCGCGGCCTACCGCATGGAGAGCGCCCGCGTGGACGGCACCGACGTCCTCGCCGTGCACAAGGCGGCCAGGGAGGCCGTGGAGTACGCGCGCGAGAACAGCCGGCCGTTCCTGCTGGAGGCCACCAGCCCGCGCCTGCGCGGCCACTCGGTCGTCGACCCGGCCAAGTACCGCACCAAGGAGGAGAAGGAGGCCCTCAAGGCCGCCGACCCCCTGGCCAAGGCGCAGCTGGAGCTCCAGGACGCCGGGCTGCTGACCGCCGAGGACGTCGAGCGCCTGGAGGCCGAGGTCGCCGAGATCGTCGCCGAGGCCGCCGCGTTCGCCGACGACAGCCCGCACCCGGACGTGTCGACGCTGTTCGACTACACCTACGCCACCCCGGTGCCGAACGACGTCCCGCGCCTTCCCGCCGACCCGCTGTTCCGCGTCTGAGAGGCCGCACGATGGCAATCACCACCTACCGCCAGGCCCTGCGCGACACGCTGCGGGCCGAGATGCTCCGCGACGAGAACGTCCTGCTCATGGGCGAGGAGATCGGAGTCTTCGAGGGCTCCTACAAGATCACCGAGGGGCTGCTCAAGGAGTTCGGCCCGCGCCGGGTCAAGGACACCCCGATCGCCGAGGAGGGCTTCGTCGGCGCCGCCATCGGCGCGGCGATGCTCGGCCTGCGCCCGGTCGTGGAGCTGATGACGATCAACTTCTCGCTGCTGGCGCTGGACCAGATCGTCAACCACGCCGCCAAGATCTACGGCATGTTCGGCGGCCAGAAGAGCGTGCCGATGGTCATCCGCACGCCCGGCGGCGGCGGCCAGCAGCTCGGCGCGACCCACTCGCAGAACGTCGAGCTGTACTACGCGTTCGTCCCCGGCCTGAAGGTCGTCGCGCCCAGCAACCCGCTGGACGCGGTCGCGCTGATGAAGGCGTCGATCCGCGACGACGACCCGGTGCTGTTCCTGGAGAACCTCGCCCTCTACAACACCAAGGGCGAGGTCCCCGAGGACCTGTCCACGGTCCAGCCCGCCGAGATCGGCCGGGCCGCCGTGACCCGCGAGGGCACCGACATCACGATCATCGGCTACTCGCGGATGGCGCACGTCGCCCGCGACGTCGCCGAGAAGCTGGCCGCCGAGGGCTTCTCGGCGGAGGTCGTGGACCTGCGCAGCCTGCGCCCGCTGGACCGCGAGACGATCGTGGAGTCGGTCCGCAAGACCGGGTGCGCGGTCGTCGCCGAGGACGACTGGCTCACCTACGGCATCGGCGCCGAGATCGCCGCGACGATCCAGGAGGGCGCCTTCGACTGGCTCGACGCCCCCGTCCGCCGCGTGGCGATGGCCGAGGTGCCGCTGCCCTACGCCAAGTCGCTGGAGATGGCCGCGCTGCCGTCCGGCGACGACCTGCTCACCGTCTGTCGCGAGACCCTCCGCGCGACCGGCCGTTCCACCGTGGAGACCGCCCGATGACCGAGATCCTCATGCCCCGCCTCTCCGACACTATGGAGGAGGGCGTCATCGCCGCCTGGCACAAGAAGCCGGGCGACGAGGTGGCCGTCGGCGATGTCCTGTGCGACATCGAGACCGACAAGGCCGTCATGGAGTACGAGGCGTACGAGGCCGGAACGCTGACCGAGGTCCTGGTCGCCGAGGGCGAGACCGCGCGGATCGGCCAGCCGATCGCCGTCGTCGGCGGCGCGGGCGACGCTCCGGCCCCCAAGGCCGAGCCGAAGACCGAGGACAAGGCCGAGGACAAGGCCGAGGCCGCGCCCGCCGCCGCGCCCGCCGCGCCCGCCGCCGAGGAGAAGGAGCCCGAGCCCGCCGCCGTCGCCGCGAACGGCCCGGCCGCCGAGGAGCGCCCGGCGTCCAACGGCGTCGCCGGCTCGCGCCCGCCGTCCTCGCCGCTGGCCCGCCGCCTGGCCCGCGACCACGGCCTGGACCTGAACGCCATCACCGGCACCGGCCCCGGCGGGCGGATCATCCGCGCCGACATCGAGGCCGCCATCCGCAACGGCGGCGCCGCCGCCCCGGCTCCGGCCCCGGCCCCGGCTCCGGCCCCGGCCCCGGCCCCGGCCGCGCAGGCCCCCCGGCCCGCCGCCCCGGCCGTGGCCGCCGCGGACGAGGACGTCGAGCGCGTCCCGCTGAACCGCTTCCGCAAGGTCGCCGCGCGCCGCCTGACCGAGAGCAAGCAGAACGTCCCGCACTTCTACCTCACCCGCGAGGTGGACGCCGAGGCGCTGCTGAACTTCCGGGTCACCCTGAACCAGGCCCTGGACCCGGCCAAGGTCAGCGTCAACGACCTGGTCGTCAAGGCCGTGGCGACCGCGCTGCGCGAGCACCCGGAGATGAACGTCTCCTTCACCGAGGAGGCCCTGGTCCACCACCGGCGGGTGCACGTGGGCATCGCGGTGGCGGTCGAGGACGGCCTGCTCGTCCCGGTGATCAAGGACGCGGACCGCAAGACCGTGTCGCAGATCGGCGCCGAGACCCGCGAGCTGGCCGGGCGGGCCCGCGACGGCAAGCTGGCCCCGCAGGACATGTCGGGCGGCACGTTCTCGGTGTCGAACCTCGGCATGTTCGGGATCAAGGAGTTCTCGGCGATCATCAACCCGCCGGAGGCCGCGATCCTGGCCGTCGGCGCCGTCCGCGACGAACCGGTCGTGAAGGACGGCCAGATCGTTCCGGGCAAGCGCATGGCGATCACCCTGTCGGTGGACCACCGCGCCGCCGACGGCGCGACCGGCGCCCGGTTCCTCGCCACCCTGGCCGAGCTGCTGGAGAACCCGCTGCGCATCGTCGCCTGACGCGCCGGCACCGCCGCCCGGCGCGCGCGGGACCCGCGCGCACGAGACCCGAAGGTCCCGCCGCCCCACACGGCGGGGCCTTCGCGTGTCCGCTTCCTTTCCCGGCACCGTTCGCGTTCCCGCAGGTGGACGCGGCGCCGGACGGAACCGGCCATGAAAGATCGGCGCGCGGGCGGCCAGGCATTGCCTCGTCGAAGCGGTTCGATGATCCTCCTGGCAGCCCCACCCGAGGAGGACGCCGTGCGTCGAACCCCCGCCCCGCCCGCCGCCCTGGCCGCGCTGACCCTCGCCGCCACCGCCCTGACCGCCTTGGCCGCCGTCCCGCCGGCCGTCTCCCCCGCCGTGGCCGCCGAGGGCTACACCTGGAAGAACGTGCAGATCGGCGGCGGCGGATTCGTCCCAGGGATCGTGTTCAGCCGCAAGGAGCGGAACCTCGTCTACGCGCGGACCGACATCGGCGGCGCCTACCGCTGGGACCAGGCCACGCGGTCCTGGACGCCGCTGCTGGACTGGGTCGGCCGGGACCGGTGGGGCCACAACGGCGTGATCAGCATGGCCGCCGACCCGGTGGACGCCGACCGGGTGTACGCGGCCGTCGGCATGTACACCAACGACTGGGACCCCGGCCGGGGCGCGGTCCTGCGCTCGGCCGACCGGGGCCGGACCTGGCAGACCGCCGCGCTGCCGTTCAAGCTCGGCGGCAACATGCCCGGACGCGGCATGGGCGAGCGGCTCGCCGTCGACCCCCACGACAACCGCGTCCTGTACCTCGGCGCGCCGGAGGGCAACGGCCTGTGGCGCAGCGCCGACCGGGGCGCGACGTGGTCGAGGGTCACCGGCCTCACCGCCGTCGGCGACCACGCCGACGACCCGTCCGACCCCAGCGGCTACGGCAGCCACCGGCCGGGCGTGGTGTGGGTGACGTTCGACGAGGGCACCGGGACGGCCGGGTCGCCCACCCGCACGATCTACGTCGGCGTCGCCGACAAGAGGAACACGGTGTACCGCAGCACCGACGCCGGGACGACCTGGGAACCGGTGCCGGGCGCGCCCACCGGATACATCGCGCACAAGGGCGTGCTGGACGCCGCCTCGCGCACGCTCTACATCGCCACCAGCGACACGGCGGGCCCCTACGACGGGTCCAAGGGCGACGTGTGGAAGCTCGACACCCGTTCCGGCGCGTGGACCCGGATCAGCCCGGTGCCGTCCGACAGCGCCGACGCCCACTTCGGCTACAGCGGGCTGACCGTGGACCGCAACCGGCCGGGCACGCTGATGGTCGCCACCCAGATGTCGTGGTGGCCCGACGTGGTGTTCTTCCGCAGCACCGACGCGGGAAGGACGTGGACGCGCGCCTGGGACTACTCCGGCTACCCCGACCGCTCCCTCCGCTACCGGATGGACGTCACCGCGACGCCGTGGCTCACGTTCGGCGCCACCCCGGCCCCGCCGGAGACCGCGCCGAAGCTCGGCTGGATGACCGAGTCGGTGGAGATCGACCCGTTCGACTCCGACCGGCTGATGTACGGGACCGGCGCGACCCTGTACGGCACCGAGGACCTCACCGCCTGGGACCGGGGCGGGCGGTTCACCGTCCGGCCGATGGTGAAGGGGCTGGAGGAGACGGCCGTCCAGGACCTGGTCAGCCCGCCGAGCGGCGCGCCGCTGGTCAGCGCCCTGCTCGACCTGGGCGGGTTCCGGCACGCGACCCTGGACCGGGTGCCGGAGATGATGTTCACCCGGCCGAACTTCACCAGCGGCACGAGCCTGGACTACGCCGAGGCGAGGCCCGGGGTCATGGTGCGGGCGGGCGACTTCACCGACGCCGACCGCCCGGCCGACAGCCATGTGGCGTTCTCCACCGACGGCGGCGCGACCTGGACGCAGGGGCCCGAGCCGTCCGGCGTGAACCGGGGCGGCACCGTCGCGGCCGGGGCCGACGGCGCGAACTTCGTCTGGGCGCCCGGCGACGCCGGTCAGCCCGTCGTGCACGCCACCGGCCCGGACTCCGGGTGGACCCGCGCGACCGGCGTGCCCGCCAACGCCGTCGTCGAGTCCGACCGGGTGAACCCGCGCAGGTTCTACGCGCTCGCCGGGGGCGGGCTCCACGTCAGCGCCGACGGCGGCCGGTCGTTCACCGCCGCCGCGACCGGGCTGCCGACCGGGCGGGTCCGGTTCAAGGCCGTGCCGGGCGCGGAGGGCGAGATCTGGGTGGCGGGCGACACCGGCCTGTACCGCTCGACCGACGCGGGGGCCACGTTCGCCAGGCTCCCCGGCGTGACCGGCGCGGTGAACGTCGGGTTCGGCAAGGCCGCGCCCGGCCGCACCCGCCCGGCCGTCTACCTGGTCGCGACCGTCGACGGCCAGGACGGGCTGTTCCGGTCCGACGACACCGGGGCCACCTGGGTCCGCGTCAACGACGACCGGCACCGGTACGGCAACATGGGCGACGCCCTCACCGGCGACCCGCGCGTCTACGGCCGCGTCTACCTCGGCACCAACGGCCGGGGCATCGTCTACGGCGACCTCGGCGGCGGCTCCCCCGGCCCCGCCCCGGAGACCGGCTGCAAGGCCGTCTACCGGCAGACCGGCTCCTGGTCCGGCGGCCACCAGGGCGAGGTCACCGTCACCAACACCGGCGCCTCCCCTGTCAAGGGCTGGAAGGTGACCTGGACCTTCGCCGCCGGACGGACCGTCTCCGCCTCCTGGAACGCCAGGGTCGCCCAGCAGGGGACGGCGGTGACCGCCGTCCACGAGTCCTGGAACGGCTCCCTGGCCGCGGGCGGCGCCACCTCGTTCGGGTTCACCGCCACCGGCGCGCCGGCGGAGATCGCCCCCTCCTGCACGGCCGGGTGACCGCGCGGGGGCCGGGCGGTCCCCCGGCCGACCGGCCCCCGCGCCGGCCCCCGCGTCAGGCCGAGTCGCGGCGGACCAGGCGGGTCCTCAGCACCACGCCCCGGTCCCGGCCCCGGCGCCCGCCGAGCCGGTCCAGCAGCTCGCGCACCAGGCGCGCGCCCATCTCCTCCACGGGCTGCCGCACGGTGGTCAGCCGGGGCACCGCCCGCTGCGCGAACGGGCCGTCGTCGAACCCGACGACCGCCACGTCGTCGGGCACCCGGCGGCCCGCGCGGCGCAGCGCGCCCAGCGCGCCGACCGCCATCGCGTCGGAGGCGGCCAGCACCGCGTCCAGCCCCGGCCGCCGCGCCAGCAGCCGGTTCATCGCGTGCTCGCCCGACAGCCGCCCGAAGTCGCCGCGCGCCACCAGCCCGTCGGCCGACAGCCCGGCCTCCGCCAGGGCGGACCGGTAGCCCGCCAGCCGGTCCGCGCCCGCGCTCATGTCCGGGGGGCCGGCGATGGTCGCGACGGCGGTGCGCCCGGACGCCAGCAGGTGGCGGACCGCCAGGCGGGCGCCGCCGAGGTTGTCGGCGTCCACGAACGGCAGCGGCGGCCCGCACAGCGGCCGTCCGGCCAGCACCACGGGCGGGCCGGTCCGCGCCAGCACGGTGGGGTGGTCGCGGCGCGCCCCGACCACCAGCGCCCCGGCGGCGTGGCCGCCGCGCAGGTACTGCGCGGCGCACCCGTCGCCGAGCGCCCGCGCGTCCCGGCCCGCCATCAGGACCGCCAGCGGGGCCCGGCCGTCGAGTTCCCGTTCGACGCCGTGCAGCAGGCGGGCGAAGAAGGGGTCGGCGAAGACCCGCTCGCTGTCCTCGCACAGCACCACCGCGACCGCCGTTCCCGGCGGGGCGGCGCGCAGCGCGGAGCGGCGGGGGACGTACCCGAGCTGGCGGACCGCCGCCTCGACCTGGTCGCGGGCCGCGCGGCTGACGCGGGCCGAGCCGCTGAGCACCCGCGAGGCGGTCGCCGGGGACACCCCGGCGAGCGCGGCGACATGGGACAGGGTCGGGGCCCGGTCGACGGTTCCGGTGCCGGCCTCGGGAGATTCGGTGCAGGAGTCGGCGTACGCCATGACGGCACTCCCTTCTGGGGTGGAGTTCCGGCCCCACCGGGCCGGGCGGGGAATATGGGAGCGCTCCCAAGATCGGTGAAAAGGAACATCCTGTCAAGACCACCGCACCAATTACGTCAACCCGACCTTTCCTTTCCGAGAAAGACCGTGAAAGGCGTGAAAAGCACTTCCTTCCGGGCGCGGACCGGCTTACGTTCGCCACGACTTTGTTGTGGGAGCGCTCCCATAAAGTGCGTTCCCCCGCCCGCCGATCGGAGGTCCCATGAGACTGCCCGCCACCGCGGTCCTCGCCCCGGCGGTCCGCGCGCTGTGTCTGGTGGCGCTGGCGCTCGGCGTCGTCCCCGGCGGCGCCGGAGCCCTCCGCGCCGCCGCCGACGACGCCGTCCGGTGCGAGGTCGGCTACGCCACCGACGACTGGGGCACCGGCTTCACGGCCCGGATCACCGTCACCAACCGCGGCCCCGCCCTCGCCACTTGGACGCTGACCTTCTCCCACACCGGCGACCAGCGTCTCCAGCAGGGCTGGAACGGCCGCTGGAGCCAGTCGGGTCGCGACGTCACCGTCACCGCCGAGAGCTGGAACGCCGCGCTGCCGACCGGCGCGCAGGTCACCACCGGGGCCACCTTCTCCCACAGCGGCCGCAACGACGCCCCCACGGCGTTCAGCGTCAACGGCGCCCCCTGCGGCGGCGGCGCCCCGACCACGCCGCCCACCACTCCCCCGACCACGCCCCCGGCCACGGCCGCGCCCGAGCTGAAGGTCTCGGGCAACACCCTGGTCGACGCGAACGGCAGGACCGTCCGGCTGCGCGGGGTGAACCGGTCCGGCGGCGAGTTCGCCTGCGTGCAGGGCTGGGGTTTCTGGGACGGCCCGATGGACGCCGCCTCGGTCGCCGCCATCAAGGGCTGGAACGTCAACGCCGTCCGCGTCCCCCTCAACGCCGACTGCTGGCTCGGCCTGCCGAACGTCTCCGCCGCCTACCGGGGCGCGGCCTACCAGGAGCAGGTCCGCGCCTACGTGGACCTGCTGCTCCGCAACGGCCTCACCCCCATCCTCGACCTGCACTGGAGCAACGGCCTGTACACCGGGCACGGCTCGCACTGCTCCACGGCCGACGCCGTCTGCCAGAAGCCGATGCCCGACGCCCGGTACGCCCCCGAGTTCTGGAAGCAGGTCGCCACCGCCTACCGCGACCGCACCGAGGTGGTGTTCGACCTGTTCAACGAGCCGTTCCCCGACTTCCTCCAGACCATGGACCGCGACCAGGCCTGGAAGTGCTGGCGCGACGGCGGCGACGCCTGCACCGGCCTCACCTACCGGGCGGCCGGGATGCGCGACCTGCTGGACGCCGTGCGCGGCACCGGGGCGGCCAACGTGGTCCTGGCCGCCGGGATCGCCTACTCCAACGACCTCGGCCGGTGGCTGGAGCACCGCCCGGACGACCCCACCGGGAACCTGGCGGCGGCCTGGCACTCCTACAACTTCAACACCTGCTCCAACGCCGAGTGCTGGGAACGCACCCTGGCCCCGGTCGCCGCGAGGGTCCCGCTGGTCGCCGGGGAGATCGGCGAGAACACCTGCGGCCACTCCTACGTGGACGCCCTGATGGCCTGGCTCGACCGGCTGCCGGGCGCCTCCTACCTCGGCTGGACCTGGAACACCTGGAACTGCTCCAGCGGCCCCGCCCTCATCAGCTCCTACGACGGCACGCCCACCCCCTACGGCGCCGGTCTCCGCGACCATCTGCGCGCCCTGGCCCGATCCTGAGGAGGATCCGAGAAGATGAGAACACCCCCCATCCGACTCCCCCGCCGCGGCGCGGCGGCCGGGGCGGCGGCGCTGCTGCTGGCCTCCGGGACGGTCGCGCTGGCCCAGCTCCCGGCCGGCGCCGCCGCGGGATGCAAGGTCGACTACGCGGTCAACCAGTGGTCCGGCGGCTTCACCGCCAGCGTGACCGTCACCAACCTCGGCGACGCGCTGAACGGCTGGGCCCTGGAGTGGGACTTCGCCGGAGACCAGAAGGTCACCCAGGGCTGGAACGGCGAGTTCACCCAGGCCGGCAAGCGCGTCACGGTCAAGAACCCGTCCTGGGCGGCGCCGCTGGGCAAGGGCGCCACCGTCACGCCCGGCTTCCAGGCGACGTTCAGCGGGACCAACGACAAGCCCGCCGCGTTCAAGCTGAACGGCGTCCTCTGCACCGGCTCGACCGGCCCGACCGACCCGCCCACCGATCCGCCGACCGACCCGCCCGGCGGACGGGTGGACAACCCGTACGCCGGGGCCAAGGCGTACGTGAACCCCGAGTGGTCGGCCAGGGCCGCCGCCGAGCCCGGCGGGAGCAGGATCGCCGACCAGCCGACCGGGGTGTGGCTGGACCGCACCGCGGCGATCCAGGGCGTCAACGGCGGGATGGGCCTGCGCGCCCACCTGGACAAGGCGCTGGAGCAGGGCGCGGGCGTCGTCCAGCTCGTCGTCTACAACCTGCCCGGCCGCGACTGCTCGGCGCTGGCCTCCAACGGCGAGCTCAAGGCCGACCAGATCGACGACTACAAGACCCGGTACATCGACCCGATCACCGCCATCCTGAAGGACGCCAGGTACGCCAGGCTGCGGATCGTCACCGTCGTGGAGATCGACTCGCTGCCGAACCTGGTCACCAACGTCAAGCCGCGGCCCACCTGGACCGAGAACTGCGAGACGATGAAGGCCAACGGCAACTACCAGGCGGGCATCGCCTACGCGCTGAAGCAGTTCGGGGCGATCCCCAACGTCTACAACTACCTGGACATCGGCCACCACGGCTGGCTCGGCTGGGACACCAACCTCGGCCCGTCCGCCGAGCTGCTCGCCCAGGTCGCCAAGGACTCGGGGTCGGTCAAGAACGTCCACGGCTTCATCACCAACACCGCCAACTACGGCGCGACCAAGGAGCCGTACTTCGGCATCAACGACTCCGTCAACGGCACCTCGGTGCGCCAGTCCAAGTGGGTCGACTGGAACTGGTACGTCGATGAGACCGGCTACGCGCAGGGCATGCGGCAGCGCCTGGTCCAGGCGGGCTTCGACCCCGGCGTCGGCGTGCTGATCGACACCTCCCGCAACGGCTGGGGCGGCGCGGACCGGCCCACCGGTCCCGGCCCGAAGACCAGCGTGGACGCCTACGTCGACGGCAGCCGCATCGACCGCCGCATCCACCTGGGCAACTGGTGCAACCAGGCCGGGGCGGGGCTCGGCGAGCGTCCCAAGGCCGCGCCGGAGCCCGGCATCGACGCCTACGTGTGGATGAAGCCCCCGGGCGAGTCCGACGGGGCCAGCCGCGAGATCCCCAACAACGAGGGCAAGGGCTTCGACCGGATGTGCGACCCGACCTACGAGGGCAATCCGCGGAACAACCACAACATGTCCGGCGCGCGGCCGAACATGCCGCTGTCGGGCCACTGGTCCTCCGAGCAGTTCCAGGAACTGCTGAAGAACGCCTACCCGGCGCTCGACTGATCCGTTCCCACCGTCGAATCGCCGTCGAATCACCGACGGTCCGCTGTCGAATGATCGTCGAATCCCCGTGAATCGTGGCGTGCCGCACGGCACGCCACGATTCCGCGTTCCGGGGAATGTGCCGCTATTTTCCCGCCGCGTTTTTGTCAGGACGCGTTCAGCGGTGGCGGACGCGGACGACGAGCTTGCCGACGGCGGCGTCGGCCTCCATGTCGGCGTGGGCCCGGCGGACCTCCTCCAGCCCGTCGTAGACCCGGTGGACGGGGAACGAGAGGCGGCCCGCGGCGACGGCGTCCAGCGTCCGCCGCAACACCTGCGGCGGCAGGTCGGAGGCGTCGCCGCCGTAGGCGGTCAGCCGCACGCCCGTGGGGATGTACTCGATCGGGTAGAAGTCCTCGACGGTCCACTCGTTGGACAGCATCCCGGTGAAGCAGACGGTGCCGTGCACGGCGGTGGCGGCCAGGGTGTCGCGCAGGGTCGGGGTGCCCACCAGCTCCAGGGCGGCGTCCACCCCGCCGGGGACGATCGCGCGCACCGCCTCGGCGATCCGCCCGGTGTCCTCGATCGGGTGGTCCACGCCGGCGGCGCGCAGCGCCTCGAACCGCTCCGGCCGCCGGGTGGTGGCGAGGACGGTGGCGCCCATGTCCCGGGCCAGCGCCGCGGCGGCCGTCCCGACCGACGAGGTGCCGCCCCGGACCAGCAGGGTCTGGCCGGGCCGCAGGTCCAGTCCGGTGGTGAGCGAGCCGTTGGCGGTCTGGAGCATCTCCGGCAGCGCGCCGACCACCTCCCACGGCAGGTCGGTGGCGATGGGGATGACCTGCCGCTCGGGCACGCAGGTGTACTCGGCGTAGCCGCCGTCGAAGGTCCGCCCCATCCCGCCCATCATGGCCACCACCTGCCGGCCGGGCTCCAGGGCGCTGCCGGGCGGCGCCGCGTCCACGACCCCGGCGGCCTCGATGCCGGGCACGCGCGGGAACGTCACCCCCTGGGCCAGCCCGAGCCGGGTGTGCAGCTCCGAGCGGTTGATCCCGAACGCCTCCACGCGGATCCGGACCCAGCCCGGCCCCGGCTCGGGCAGCGGCAGCTCGGCCAGCCGCAGGTTCTCCACGGGCCCGGGGCCGCTCAGCACCACGGCCCGCATCACGTCGGACATCGTCGCCTCCTCGTCGATCATGGATGCCCATCATGCGGGCGCGCGCACGGCGGCGAGGCCCGGACCCCGCCGTGTTCCGTCCCGCCGTCTCCGGGCCGGAGACGGCGGGCGGCGGCGCGAGGTCCGGGCCTCGTTCGGCCGGTGCCTCCCTCAGCGGGCGGCGCGGTGGACCGCGACGGGTTCCAGGCTCAGCGAGCCGACCGTCGCGGGCTCCTGGGCGACGACCGCGAGGGCGAGGGTGTTGCGGCCCCGCTCCCGCAGCACGCCCGCCGGGAGGGTGAAGTCGCGCTGCACTCCCCCGGCGACGTACTCGCCCATGTTCCAGCCGTTGACGAACAGCAGCGCCCGGTACTTGCCGGTGCCTCCCCTGACGCGCAGGACCACGGGGACGTCATGGTCCTTCGGCAGGTTCAGGCCGGCGGTCGTGCGGTACCAGGTGACGCCCGGCTCCACCCGCCACGACGCCCGCCCCCAGGAGCGGTCGGCGTGGCCCGGCAGGTGCCATCCGGCGCGTTCGCCGTGCAGGCCGCCGGTGTTGAGGGGGCCGCGCGCCCGGTCGTCGCCGCGCGCGCCCTGGATCCTCCAGGTGAGCGCGGCGGCCGAGCCGGGCAGGGCGGCGGCGACCAGGCCGCGCGGCTGCTTGTGCCGCAGGTCGTCGGCGGTCCAGTCGTCGTTGTGGCCCATGTTCTCCACCAGCACCGACAGGACGGCCTCCTTCCCCTTCTCCAGCAGGCCGGACGGGATCGTGAAGGTCCCCGGCCCGGGGTCGGGGTTGACCGGGGCGTCGGCGTCCTTCTGCTCGCCGCCCGCCGCCGAGCCGAGCGGGCGGCCGTTCAGCCACACCTGGTAGACACCGCCCCGGCCGGTGATCGCGTTGAGCTTCACCGTCGTCTCGTCGCCGGTGGCGGTGAAGCGGCCCCGGTACCAGACGTGGCCGTGGTGGTAGCCGTAGTCGTCGGCGTACAGCACCGGCAGGGTCTTCGGCTTGTGCGGGCTGACGGTGGTGGTCCGGTCGGCGACGGTCCAGCCGGAGTCGTCGAACGCCGGGTCCGCCTCGGGGGCGCCCGCGGCCATCCGCCAGCCCTTCAGGCCGGGCAGGCGCACCGGGCGCGGGCCCGGCGCCGTCGCCAGCAGCGAGCCGCTGGGGGTGGCGCGGGCGGGCAGCGTCCGGCCGTTCAGCCGCAGGCGGCGGACCGGGGCGAACACCTCGACCGGACCGGCCTTGGCCGTGTCGGCGCGCAGGTCGGCCGTGGTCCCGGCGGTGCGGGCCGACCGCACCAGGTCCGTGCCTCGCACCAGCGTGCCGTCCACCCGCCAGAACCTCGCCGCCTCCGCCTCGGTGCCGAGCATCAGCAGCAGCGGGGGCCGCCCGCCGCCGGTGATCCGGACGCGGGTCAGTCCGCGGTGGGTGTAGTCCAGCCGCAGGTCGCCGCCCGCGTAGGAGGCGCGGGCCTCGCCCTCCAGCACCTTGACGGTGGGCGCGGAGGCGTAGCGCAGGATCGTCGTTCCGGGGACCCCCTCGGTGCCGTACAGGACGGCGACGTCCCGGCCGCCGGGCCGGGTGTGGGTGAGCAGCTCGGAGGTCGAGACGGCCAGGCGCTGGCCGCCCATGGCGTAGTCGGACAGCAGCAGCTTGGCGTCGCGGCCCTTGAGCCGGACCGGCAGCGTGTGGGTGCCGGTGGCGGTCTTCCAGGTGACGTTCGCCGACGCGTCGGCGTTCGTGGTGCGGTCGGGGTGGCGCACCAGCGTGATCCGCGTGCCGTCGTCGGGGTTGGCGCGGGACTCGGTGTGCACGGCCGCGTCGTCGGAGGCGGGCGCGGTGGCCGGGTCGGTGCGGGTCAGCGGCGCGACGGTGGTCGCCAGGTACCCCTGCCGCCTGAACTCGTCGTACTTGGCGGTGAGCTGCCGGTTCTCGGTGATGGGCGCGCCGTAGTCGTAGGAGGTGTAGACGTCGTTGGGCTGGGCGAGGCGCCCCCAGTTGGTGCCGCCGAACGCCATGTAGTAGCCGAACATCGTCGCGCCGGAGGCGACCAGGTTCGACTTGTAGTAGACCTTCATGAACGCCGGGCCGGTCAGCTCGCGGCACTTGTCGTAGCCCGCGTTCTGCTGGTCGATCGCGCCCGCCTGGTACTCGGCGGCGTAGGCGGGGGCCTTCTCGCTGAGGCGTTCGGTGAGGCCGGGTCCCCACACGCCCCACACGTCGGTCTCGCGGCAGTTGAAGCCCTGCGGGTAGTCGTCGACGCCGGGGATGTCCACCGCGCCCTCGCCCTCGGCCCACTTGGGCGTCCAGGACGCGTCGCAGCACTGGTTGTGGGTGATGGGGACGTCGATCCCGGCGGCGCGGGCCCGTTTCTTGATGTCCTCCATGTAGGCGGGGTCGGTGTTGGCGGCGTACTCGTTCTCGGCGTTGTAGAGGATCACCGAGCCGCCCCGGGTGTGCTGGTGCCGGGCGATGACCGGGTTGATGCGGTCCAGCCACTCGCGGTAGGCGCGGGTGTAGCCGGGGTCGCTGGAGCGGGCCCGGCCGGGGACGTTCTTCAGCCAGGCGGGCAGGCCGCCGCCGGTGGTCTCGGCGTTGATGTAGGGGCCGGGGCGCGCCACCACGTGCAGGCCGAGCTCCTTGGTCAGGCGCAGCAGCCGGTCCACGTCGCGGACGCCGGTGAAGTCGTACCGGCCGGGGGCGGGCGAGTGGTAGCCCCAGTGGAAGTAGAGGGAGACGCCGTTGAACCCGGCGGCCTTGATCTTCTCCAGCACGTCGCGCCACAGCTCGGGGCTCGGCAGGCGGAAGTAGTGGAACTCGCCCGCCCACAGCAGGACGCGGCGGCCGTCGACCGACACCGAGTGGCGGTCGTAGGTCACGCGGGGGGAGGGAGCGGAGGTCTGGGCGGAGGCCTGGGCGGGGGGCTGGGCGGGGGGCTGGGCGGTGGCGGGGGCGGCCAGCAGGGAGAGGGAGACGAGGAGCGCGGACAGGAGGGCTGCTGTTCGGCGCATGGCTGGTGTTCCTTTCGGGAGACGTCCCGCCCGCGCGGGGGTGTGTGGAGCGCGGGCGGGACGCCGGTCCGGAATGCGGAATCAGCGGGTCGGGATCAGCGGGTCAGGGCGAAGGAGCTCAGCCGCGCGTCGCCGCCGAACACCAGGTAGACGTCGCGGCGTCCGGTCGCGCCGGTCAGCGCGGCCGTGGCCTCCCGGTAGGCGTAGCGGTCCCCGGTGGAGGGGATCGTCAGCGTTCCGGCGAGCGGGCCGTCGGGGCGGTCCAGGCGGACCTGGACGGTCGTGCCGCCCTCGGCCTCGCGCGCCGCCCTGGCCTTGATCCCGGTGACGCCCCTGCCGAGGTCGGCGCCGGCGAACTTGATCCATCCGCCGGAGTCCGCGCCCACCGCGTCGCCGCGGACCTTGGACTCGTCGACCAGCAGGGCGTTCTGCTGGTCGTCGAAGTCGGCGGCGCGGGTCGGCTTCGTCAGGTCGCGGGCGGGGATCCTCTCGCCGCGCACCGCCAGCGTGGCGCGCTGGCGGATGTCGGCGGAGGAGGAGCCGATCAGGAGGTCGTGGGTGGACTTCTCCACGGTCCAGCGGTTGCGGGTGACGTCCCAGTGGGCCAGGTCGGCGGCCCGCAGCTTCAGCGTGACGGCGCGGGTCTGCCCGGCCTTCAGGTGGACCTTCTGGAACGCGCGCAGCTGCTTGACCGGCTGCTTCACCCGCGAGGTCCGCTGGTGGGTGTAGAGCTGCACGACCTCGTCGGCGGCGGTCCGGGAGGTGTTGGTGACCGGCACCTGGACGGTGACGGTGCCGTTGGCCGCGGTGGAACGGCTGCTCAGGCGCGGCTTGCCGTACCGGAACGAGCCGTAGGACAGCCCGTGCCCGAACGGGTACAGCGGCTTGCCCTTGAAGTACAGGTAGGTGCGGTCGGTCTTGATGATGTCGTATTCGAGGATGTCGGGCAGGTCGTTCTCGGAGCGGTACCAGGTCTGCGGCAGGCGGCCCGACGGGCTGGCGTCGCCGAACAGGACGCTCGCCAGCGCGTTGCCGGTCTCGGCTCCGGCGTGGCTGGTCCACAGCAGCGCCGGGACGTTGTCCTGCTCCCAGGTGAGGGTGGTCGGGTAGCTGTTCTCCACGATGACGACGGTGTTGGGGTTGGCCTTGCGCACCGCCTTGATCAGCTCGGACTGGCGTTCGGCCAGCGCCATGGTGGTGCGGTCGTGGTCCTCGCGGCCGTTGATGAACGGCATCGAGCCGACCACGACGACGGCGGTGTCGGCGCCGGTCGCGACCTTGACCGCCTCGTCCACGCCGTCGCGCACGACCTCGCGGGTGAAGCGGGTGGCATCGCCCTTGGGCGCGAGGACGAGGGTGCCGTCGTCGCCCGCCTTCAGGTAGGTCTTGGCGGGCTCGGCCCAGTCGTAGGCCTTCTCGTACCCGGCGTAGCGCAGCAGGACGCCGTCGCCGTCGCGCTCCAGCTTGAACATCTGCTGGACGAACCAGCCGTTGGGCTGGTCCTGGTCGTTGACCATCGTGTCGCCCCAGTTGAAGCGGCCGACGGTCTTGCCGTTGGCGACGCTGCGCAGGGTGACCACGCCCTGGCCCCAGTCGAACACGTCGAACTGCTCGGCCGCGCCCGGCTTCTCGGCGGACAGCTTCAGCGGCGCGCCCGCCGCGCCGGTCCCGGCGGTGACGTACCTCCCGCTGCCGGCGTCCTTGAGGGCGATGCGGTCCGCGCCCTCGCTGCCGGTGACGGTCCCGGCGGAGCCGAGCCGGTCGCGGATCCCGGCGAGCGGGGTGACCTTGTAGGGCAGCGCGCCGGAGTACCAGTCGGTGTAGAGGGTGTCGGCGAGCGGGCCGACGACCGCGACCTTCCTGTTCTTGGCCGCGTCCAGCGGCAGCGCCCCGTTCTGGTTCTTCAGCAGGACGGTCTGCTCGGTGGCGGCCTGCCGGGCCAGGCGCTGGTGCGCCGGGCTGTTGACCACGCTCTTGGTGATCTTGGCGTAGGGGCCGCCGTCGGGGTCGAACTCGCCGAGGCGCACCCGGATGCTGAGGATGTGCCGCACGGCGGTGTCGACGTCGCGCTCGGCCAGGTACTTCTTGTCCAGCGCCTCCTTGACGGCGGCGATGGTCTTGGCGGAGTTGGTGTCGTCGGTGGTGAAGCTGTCCACGCCCGCCTTGATCGTGGCCGCGTCGGCCTCGGCGAGGCTGCCGTAGTACTTCTGCGAGTTGACCAGGTTGTTGGGGCCGCCCGCGTCGGTGACGTTGAACAGCGTCTTGGACGCCCAGGCGCGCACCAGGTCGTTGGCGTCGGCGTGGGCGGTGGCGGGACGGCCGTTGATGAGGTTGTAGGCCGTCATGACGCCGGTGGCGGCGTCGGCCGACAGCGGCAGCTTGAACGGGACCTCGTCGTACTCCTTCTTCACCCGCGGGCGCAGGCTGGAGGAGGTGGTGTCGCGGCGGACCTCGTTGTTGTTGGCCAGGTAGTGCTTCACCACCGGGGCCGCCTTGAGGTACTTGGGGTGGTCGCCCTGCATGCCCTTGCCGTAGGCGGTGCCGAGCAGCCCCGACAGCAGCGGGTCCTCGGAGTAGCCCTCCTCGTTGCGGCCCCAGCGCGGGTCGCGCAGCAGGTTGACGACCGGGGCCCACAACTGGAGGCCCCAGACGTCGGAGTTCTCCTTGTTGTAGCCGCGCGCCTCGTCGCCGACCGCCGAGCCGACCTTCTTGAGCAGGTCGGGGTTCCAGGTCGCGCCGAGGCCGACCGACTGCGGGAAGACGGTGGCGCTCGCGGTGCGGACGGCGCCGCCCGCGTTGACGTCGGTGGACCAGGCCAGGCCGTGCAGCGCCTCGGTGCCGGTCTTGAAGCGCTTGATCCCGAGCCGCGGGATCGCGGGCTGGTACTGGTGCAGCAGGGAGATCTTCTCGTCGAGGGTGAGGCGGCCGGCCAGGTCGTTCACCCGGGCGTCCACCGACAGCCGGGGGTTCTGGAACGGGTAGGACTGCCGCGCCTGCGCCGGAACGGCCGCGAGGGCGGTCACCGCCAGGGCCGGGGCCAGCAGCAGGGCCGTCGTCCTGGTCCTCACCGCTCTGCTCCTAGGCGGGCGGGCCCTTCGAAGGGTGGTGCGCACCGACTCTCCTTTTGGTCGAAGCGATTCGAATGTGCCGGAAACTGCTCCCCCGAGAACTCGTGCCGTCGAGCGCCCCGCCTGTCGAAGCGCTTCGACGATGGGCCGCGCGGGCCCGGAACGGTGGACTCCTCTCAGTCGGCCGCCGGGGCGGCGCTGCTGGCGCGCGCGGTCAGGGCGGGCGGCAGCAGGGTGGCGGCGGGCACGGACTCGCCGTCGAGCTTGCCCATCAGCAGCTCCACGGCGCGGCGGCCCACCTCCTCGGCGGGGATCGCCACCGACGTCAGCGGCGGCTCGGCCTGCTCGGCGACCTCGTCCGGGCAGATCGCGACCACCGACAGGTCGCCGGGGACGCGCCGCCCCGCGGACTGGAACGCCCGCACCAGCGGCTCGGCGATCGGCTCGTTGTGGACGACGACGCCGGTGAGGCCGGGCCGCTCGGCCAGCAGCCGGGCGACCAGCCCGCGGGCCTCCTCGACGGTGGCCTCGCACGGGTAGAACCCGGCGTCCAGCCCGAGCCGCTCGGCGGTCGCGGTGAAGCCCTCGGCGACGCGCTCGGCGAAGCCGGTGCGGCGGGCGTAGACCTCCGGGGGCGAGCCGACCAGCGCGACGTCGCGGTGCCCCAGCTCGGCCAGGTGCGTCAGGCACGCCTCGGCGGCGGCGCGGAAGTCCAGGTCGATGCAGGTCAGGTCGGTCGCGTCGGCGGGGAACCCGATCAGCACCGAGGGACGGCCCAGCGACCGCAGCAGCGGCAGCCGGGGGTCGTCCAGCTGCACGTCCATCACGATGAGCGCGTCCACCAGGGCGCTGTCGGCGACCCGGCGCAGCCCCTCCTCGCCCTCCTCCTGGGTGAGCAGCAGCACGTCGTGGTCGAACGACCGGGCCGTGGTGACCACCGCGGTCGCGAACCGCATCACCACCGGGACGTGGATGCCGGTGCGCAGCGGCAGCATCAGCGCCAGCACGTTGGACCGGCTGCTGGCCAGGGCGCGGGCCCCGGCGTGCGGCCGGTAGCCGAGCTGGCGGATGCTGGCCAGCACCCGCTCGCGGGTCTCCGCCGAGATCGAGCGTTTGCCGCTCAGCACGTAGGAGACCGTGCTCGGCGACACCCCCGCGTGCCGCGCCACGTCACTGATCTTGACCACGGACCGTCCCCTGTCGAACCGATTCGATACCTGATCCTACGGCGGCCCGCCGCGCCGCGACGCCGCGTCTCCCGAGCGCCTGCTCGCCGACCACCATGGCCGAAGCCGCGACCGCGAGCAACCCTCCGGCCAGTGCCGCTCCGCGCGCCCCGGCGACCGGCAGCACCAGCCCGCCGACCAGCGCGCCGCCGCCGATGCCGACGTTGAACGCCGCCGAGGCGCCCGCCGAGGCGACCGCGGTGTCGCCGGGCGCGGTCTGCATGGCCCGCGCCTGCATGGCGGTGGCCAGGCCGGGCAGCCCGAACCCCAGCAGCGCCAGCAGCACGGCCGCCGCGACCGGGTCCGTCCCGAACGCCGCCATGCCCAGCAGCGCCGCCGACAGCAGCGCCAGCGAGCCGCCCAGCAGGGCGCGCGGCCCCCGGTCCACCACCGCGCCGGCGAAGACCAGCCCGGCGATGTCGGCGGCGCCGTTGAGCGCCAGCAGCGGCCCGAGCGCGGCGTCGGGGTAGCCGCTGTCGCGGGTCAGCAGGTCGGTGACGTAGGTGAACAGGCTGAACACCCCGCCGACGCCGAGCGCGGTGACCGTCACCAGCAGCAGGTAGCCGCGGCGGCTGGGCTCGGTGCCGCAGGCGACGTCCCCGGGCCCGGTGGCGCCGGGCCGCAGCAGCGCCACCACCGCCGCCAGCGCCACCGCGCCGAGCACGCTCAGCACCGCGAACGCCGCGCGCCAGCCCGCCTGCTGCCCGAGCCAGGTGCCCGCCGGGACGCCCAGCACCACGGCCAGCGACCCGCCGCCGAACACGAACGCGGCGGCCCGGCCGCGCCGTCCGGGCGCGACCAGCCCGGCGGCGGCCACCACCGCCACCGGCCAGAACACCGCGTGCGCAAGTGCGGTCAGCAGCCGCGCGCCCAGCAGCGTCCAGTAGCCGGTGGCGACCGCCGACCAGACGGTGGCCAGCGCGAACGCCGCCAGCACACCGACCAGCAGGGTGCGGCGCGGCATCCGCCCGGCCAGCCTCACCAGCGGGACCGACACCACGGCGACCGTCAGCCCGTACCCGGTCACCAGCAGCCCGACGCGCGTCGGGTCGGTGTCCAGGCCCTCGGCGATCAGGCCGAGCAGCCCGATCGGCAGGCTCTCGGCGGTGCCGAAGCAGAACGCCGCCAGGGCCAGCGCGCCGACGGCCGCCGTGGCGCGGTTCATCGTCGCGCCACCTCCGCCAGGTGGGCGCGGTACCAGTGGGCGCTGTCCTTCCAGGTGCGGGCGCCGGTGGCGTAGTCGACGTGCAGCAGGCCGAAGCGCTTGGAATAGCCGTGCGACCATTCGAAGTTGTCGAGCAGCGACCAGGCGAAGTAGCCGCGCACGTCCGCCCCGGCCTCGCGGGCCAGCCGCACCGCCTCGATGTGGTCGCGCAGGTAGGCGACGCGGCGGTCGTCGTGGACGCGGCGCCCGCCGGAGGCGTCGGCGGTCACCCGGTCGTCGAACGCCGCCCCGTTCTCGGTGATCAGCAGGGGCGTGTCCGGGTACTCGCGGCGCAGCCGCAGCAGCAGCTCGGTCAGCCCGGTGGCGTCGACCGGCCAGCCCATCTCCGTGTACGGGCCGGGCTGCCGGGGGAACGCCACGTCGTCGCAGCCCACGAACGGCGTCGCCGCGCCGTCGGCGTGGCCGTGGTCGGAGTCGGGCGCGGGCGAGCCGTCCCCGTCCCGGGCGAGGGTGGGGTTGTAGTAGTTGACGCCGAGCGCGTCCAGCGGCGCGGCGATCACGGTCTGGTCGCCGTCGCGGACGAACCCCCAGTCGGTGATCGCGGCGGTGTCGGCCAGCAGGTCGGCGGGGTAGCCGCGGCCGAGCATCGGGTCGAGGAAGACCCGGTTGGAGACCGCGTCGACCCGGCGCACCGCCTCGGGGTCGCCGCGCAGGTGGTGCAGGTTGAGGGTGACCGAGTGCCGCGCGGTGGGCGCGACCACGGCGCGCAGCGCGCCGTTGGCCAGGCCGTGCGCGAGGTTGAGGTGGTGGGCGGCGGCGAGCGCGGCGGCCGGGTCGGAACGGCCGGGCGCGTGGACGCCGGAGGCGTAGCCGAGGAACGCCGAGCACCACGGCTCGTTCAGCGTGGTCCAGGTGTGGATCCGGTCGCCCAGTTCCTCGCCGATCGCCTCGGCGTACTCGGCGAAGCGGAAGGCGGTGTCGCGGGCGGGCCAGCCCCCGGCGTCCTCCACGTCCTGGGGCAGGTCCCAGTGGTAGAGGGTCGCGACCGGCGCGATGCCCCGCTCCAGCAGCGCGTCCACCAGGCGGGAGTAGAAGTCCACGCCCTCGCGGTTGAGGACGCCGCCGGGGAACACCCTCGGCCAGGAGACCGAGAAGCGGTAGGCGTTCACGCCCAGCTCCGCCAGGTGCGCCACGTCCTCCCGCCACCGGTGGTAGTGGTCGCAGGCGACGTCGCCGGTGTCGCCGTCGCGGACGCGGCCGGGGGTGCGGCTGAAGGTGTCCCAGATCGAGGGCGCGCGGCCGTCCTCGCCCGCCGCGCCCTCGATCTGGTACGCGGCCGTGGCCGCGCCCCACAGGAAGTCGTCAGGGAAGCCGTTCACCGTTCCTCCTCCAGGGTCAGGACGACCTCGCGGCCGGTGGCGCGGACCGGGTCGCGGCCCGGCAGCGCCGCGCTCCAGGTCCCGTCGTGGGCGGCGGTGACGCGGACCGTCGCGCCCTCGCGGGTCGTGGTGAACGAGGCCCCGGTGCCGGGGATCTCGGTCACGACGTGCGCGCCGTCGGGGATCTCGTACAGGCGCAGGGTGACGCCGTCGGCGTGGTCGTAGTCGGGCCGGTCCTCCACCGCGCCCTCGGGGATCACCGCGCCGGGCCGCACCAGCAGGGGGACGCTGCCGTAGCCGTGGCGTTCGCGGACCCAGCGGCCGCCGGTCACCCGCTCGCCGGTCAGGTAGTGCGTCCACACGCCCTCGGGCACGTAGTAGGACACCTCGCCGTCGGCGGAGAACACCGGCGCCACCAGCAGGTCGTCGCCCAGCATGTACTGGCGTTCCAGGTGCGTGCAGGCCGGATCGCCGGGGAACTCCACGACCATCGCCCGCATCATCGGCACGCCGCCGTCGTACGCCTGCCGCGCGGCCCCGGCCAGGTACGGCATCAGCCGCATCTTCAGCCTGGTGAAGCGCCGCAGGACCTCCACCGACTCCTCGTCGAACGCCCACGGCACCCGGTAGGAGTGGCTGCCGTGCAGGCGGCTGTGCGACGACAGCAGCCCGAACGCGATCCACCGCTTGAACAGGCCCGCGTCCGGGGTGCCCTCGAAGCCGCCGATGTCGTGGCTCCAGTACCCGAACCCCGACATCCCGAGCGACAGGCCGCCGCGCAGGCTCTCCCCCATCGCCTCGAACGTGGACTCGCAGTCGCCGCCCCAGTGGACCGGGTACTGCTGGCCGCCCGCCGTGGCCGACCGCGCGAACACCACCGCCTCGCCCTCACCGCGCTTCTTGCGCAGCAGCTCGAAGACGGTCTGGTTGTAGATCTGGGTGTAGTAGTTGTGGGCGCGCTCGGGGTCGGAGCCGTCGTGGTAGACGACGTCGGTGGGGATGCGCTCGCCGAAGTCGGTCTTGAAGCAGTCCACGCCCATGTCGAGCAGCGCCTCCAGCTTGGCGGCGTACCACTCGCGGGCCTCGGGGTTGGTGAAGTCGACCACCGCGCAGCCGGGCTGCCACAGGTCCCACTGCCACACGTCGCCGTCGGGACGCCGCAGCAGGTACCCCCTGGCCCTGCCCTCCTCGAACAGCGGGGACCGCTGCCCGATGTAGGGGTTGATCCACACGCAGATCCGCAGCCCGCGCTCCTTGAGGCGGCGCAGCATCCCCTCCGGGTCGGGGAACACGCGCGGATCCCACTCGAAGTCGCACCACTGGAACTCGCGCATCCAGAAGCAGTCGAAGTGGAACACGCTGAGCGGCAGGTCGCGCTCGGCCATCCCGTCGATGAACGAGGTGACGGTCGCCTCGTCGTAGTCGGTGGTGAACGACGTCGACAGCCACAGCCCGTAGGACCAGTCCGGCAGCCGCGCCGGACGGCCGGTCAGCGCGGTGTAGCGGCGCAGGATCTCCTTGGGCGTCGGGCCGTGGACGACGAAGTACTCCATCGACTGGCCCTCGACGCTGAACTGCGTGCGCGCCACCGCCTCGGAGCCGACCTCGAACGAGACGCGCCCGGGGTGGTTGACGAACACGCCGTAGCCCGCGTCCGTCAGGTAGAACGGGACGTTCTTGTAGGCCTGCTCGCTGGCGGTACCGCCGTCGGCGTTCCAGATGTCCACCGACTGGCCGTTCTTCACCAGCGGCCCGAACCGCTCGCCCAGCCCGTAGACGTGGTGGTCCACGCCGAGGTCGAGCTGCTCGCGGACGTAGTGACGCCCGTCGCCGGTGTCGACGATCGCCATCGCCTTGGCGCCGCTGCCGGTCAGCCGCCGCCCGTCGGCGAGGAACTCCAGCGCCCACGGGTCACGGGTGATCCGCGCGGTGAGCGTCCCGGAGGTGAGCGTCGCGGCCTCGTCGGTGACCTCGACCGCCACGTCGGCGGCGTCGTGGCACAGCCGGAACTCGGGCCGCCGCGGCTCCTCCCCCGCGAAATGCGTGATCGACACCCCGATGACGCCGGGCATGGGCGAGCTGAGCCGGACGGTGACGACCGGGCCCTTGAGCAGATCGCCCCGGTGGCGGACGCGCTGCACGGGCGCCTGCACGGTGAGCGTGCCGGGCCCGTCCTCGGCGACGTCCAGGACGTGCACGGGATACTGGGCGTGCACCCCCTCGCGCATCAGCCAGTAGCCGTCGGTGAACTTCATTATTTGATTGCCCCCGCAGTCAATCCGCGCGACAGGGTGCGCTGGAAGATCAGGAAGAACAGGACGGTCGGGATCAGGCCGAGCAGCGCGGCGGCGCTGGACATGGTGGCGTCCATGAGGCGCTGGCCCTGGAGCACGCCGAGCGCGACCGAGACCGTCTGGTTGTCGTTGGAGACCAGGAACACGAGCGGGATCAGGAACTCGTTCCAGGTCCAGATGAAGAAGAACACCATCAGCACCGACATCGTCGGCCGCAGCATCGGGAAGACGACCCGCCACAGGATCTGCCAGCGGGACGCGCCGTCGATGCGGGCGGCCTCCAGCAGCGGGCGGGGGAAGGTGCTCAGCACCGACGACAGCAGGTAGGTGCCGAACGCGCTCTGGATGACGGTGAACACGATGACGACCGCGAGCCGGGTGTCGTACAGCCCGACCTGCTTGGCCAGGTAGTACAGCGGGTAGACCAGGGCCTCCTGCGGCAGCGTGTTGGCCATCAGCAGCAGGACCAGGATCGAGGTGCGGCCCCGGATGCGGCCGATGCCGAGGGCGTAGGCGTTCAGCACCGACAGCAGGACCGCGAGGACCGCGACCGAGCCGCTGATCAGGAAGCTGTTGACCAGGACGCCGCCGAAGCCGACGCGGTCCCAGAACTGGCCGAGCGCCTCGAAGCTGGGGCTGTCGGGGATCGCCAGCGGGCCCTTCTCGGAGTACTCGGCGGGCGTCTTGAGCGCGTTGAGGACGACCACGACGAACGGGATCAGCACGATCCCGGCCAGCGCGGCCAGCGCGAGCAGCACGGCGTAGGCGGCCGGGCCGCGGCGGCGGCGACGGCGGTCGCGGGTGCGCGCGGTACGCCGGGCCGGGCTCTTGGCCTGCTTGTCGGTCAGTGTCACGGTCACCGCTCCTCCCCCTGGTCACGGGCCTGCACGCGGAGGAAGACGATCGTCAGCGCGATGATGATCAGGGTGAGCACGGTCGCGACCGCCGAGCCGTAGCCGACCTCGGTCTTGTCGAAGAAGTTCTGGTACGAGTAGTAGGACGGCACGTTGGTCGCGCCTCCGGGGCCGCCCTTGGTGAGCACGTAGATCGGGGCGAACGCCTTCAGCGCCGCGATCGTCGTCCACAGCAGCACCACGAAGATCTCCGGGCGGATCTGCGGGATGGTCACGTGCCAGAACCGGCGGAACCACGACGCCCCGTCGATCTCGGCGGCCTCGTACAGCGAGGGCTCCACGCGCTGGAGGCCGGACATGAACACCACCAGCGGGAAGCCGATCTGGATCCAGACCATGACCGCCAGCACGCTCCACAGCGCGGTCGCGGGGTCGCCCAGCCAGTCGTGGGCCAGCGAGTCCAGGCCGACGGCCGTCAGCAGCTCGTTGACCGCGCCGTTCTCGGGGGCCAGCAGCCAGCTCCACACCACGCCCGCGATCACGATCGGCAGCACCTGCGGCAGGTACAGGCAGGCGCGCAGCACGCTGGCGACGCGCGGGCCGAAGTGCCGGTCGATCAGGTCGGTGAGCAGGGCGGCCAGCACCAGCCCGATCGCGGTCGGCACGAGCGCCATGCCCACGATGACCAGCGCGTTGTGCCCGAAGGACGCCCAGAACTCGCCGTCCCCGGCCAGCTTCCGGTAGTTGCCGAGGCCGATCCACTCCGGCGTGCCGACCCCGGACCAGCGGGTGAGGCTGGTGCCGACGTTCATCAGGAACGGCACGCCGATCACGCCGGTGAACAGCAGCAGCCCCGGGACCAGGTAGGGCAGGTAGCCCAGCCGGTCCCGGGCCGCCGTCCTGCGGAGGTCGTCCGTGCTCACTTGGGCGCGCCGCCGTCGTAGTCCTTCTGGAGGCCGCCGAGGACCTCGGCGGGGGCGGTGCCGTTCATCAGCTTCTGTCCGGCGGCCACCCACTTGTCGTAGAGGCCCGGCACCGGCCAGTCGGGGTAGTAGGCCAGCCCGTCGCTCTTGGCGAGGGCGTCGAAGTCGGAGATGAGCTTCTTGGCCTTGGCGTCGGTGACGGCCGAGGCGTCGGCGGCGACGGGGACGCCGCCCCCGTTGCCCAGGGCGTTCTGGGCCTTCTTCTTCATCGTGATGTCGATGAAGTCGTAGGCGAGCTGCTTGTTCTTGGAGCCCTTGGGCACGACCCAGTGGTTGCCGCCGGAGCCGAGGGTGAGCTTGGCGCCCGGCCACGGCGCGGTCTCCCACTGGAACTTGGCGTTCTTGGCCACGCGCCCGAACCACCAGCTACCGGAGAACATCATCGGGAACTTGCCGCTGATGAACGCCACGCCCGCGTCCTCGGCCTTCAGCCCGACCGAGTTCTTGGCGACGTAGCCCTTCCGCACCCAGTCGGCGAACGTCGTGGCGCCCGCCGTCCACGCCTGGTCGGTGAGATTGGCCTTGGTGGTGTAGCGCTGGTAGGCGTCCACCCAGGGGCGGTCGGCCTTGTCCAGGGCGAGCTGGTAGACGAACTGGTGCGCCATGTACTCGGAGCCCGCGTTGGTGAACGGCGTGACGCCCTTGCCGACGAACGCGTCCATCGCCGAGACCAGCTCGTCGTAGGTCGTCGGGACCTTCACCCCGTGCTTCTCGAACAGGTCCTTGTTGTAGTAGACCTGCAGGTACTCGGCGTAGTTGGGGACGCCGAACCACTTGTCGCCGCCCATCGTGCCCTTGGCGTCGTACTTGGCGGTGACCTGCACGCCCGGCGCGATCATCTTGTCCCAGCCGCGCTTGGTGACCTCGGGGGTGAGGTCCTCCAGCAGCCCCTGCCTGGACAGCAGGCCGGTGGTGGCGTTGCCCTTGTTGTACTCCATGACGTCGGGGGCGTCCTTGGAGTTGAGCACCATCTGGGCGGTCTTCTGGATCTGCTCGAAGCCCTTCTCCTCGAACGTGACCTTCACGCCCGGGTGGGTCGACTTGAACTCCTCGATCGCCTGGTTCCACGCCACGCCCATGGCGCTGTCGGGGGCCTCGTAGTGCCACAGCCGCAGTTCCCTGCCGGCGGCCCCGCCGTCGTCGCCGCCGCAGGCGGACAGGGTCAGCGACGCCGTGGCGAGGGCGGCCAGCAGTGCCGCGCCCCTCCGTGCTCTGATCATTTTTCCTCCGGGGTGGGTACCGGACCCGCCTGACATCTCGGCCGGTCGGACCTGTCGAGGCGCCGTGTCGAAGCGCTTCGATTGACCGGGATGTTAATGCTGCGTGACGGGCGACACAATAGGGCGACCGAAAAACGGTGGGAGCGATCCCGCATGATCAAGGGCCTGGTGGGCCCGGCGATCGGCCCGATCACCCGGCGCGGCAGCCGCTCCCGTTGAGCGTGAACGCCTCCGGCCGGTCGGCGGCCTCGCCCCGGCCGAGGAACCCGAACCGCGCCGCGTCGCCGGGCGGGATGCGCGGGTCGTACCCGGGCGCGTCCACCGTCACCGCCCGCCCCCGCTGCCGGTGGGCGCCCTCCCACAACTGGGTGATCTGCTCGCCCCGGCCGAACTCCCACGACAGCCGCCAGCCGTCGACCGGCGCGTCGCCGAGGTTGACGACGGCGACCTCGGCCTGGAAGCCGTCCGGCCACCGGTTGGTGACGCGGTACTCGACCAGGCACTCCCCCGGCGGAGGGGACGGGGCGGTGGACGTGGCGGACGCGGTGGGCGCGGTGGGCGCGGTGGGCGCGGTGGGCGCGGCGGCCGGACGTCGGGGCGGGTCGGCGGCCCGCCACAGCAGCAACGCGGCCAGCAGCGCGGCCCCGGCGACGAAGGCCCCGGCGACCAGCCACGCGCGGCGGCGGCCGGACTCGCGGGCGGGGTCCTCCAGCAGGATCCGGGTCAGGTTCCGGGGCGGGGCCGCCCCTCCCGGGCCGGGCGCGGACGGCTGGTGGACGGCCGCGACGCCGACCGGAACGCCCGCCGCGCGCCCCAGCGCCTCCGCGACCCGGACCGCGTCGGGGCGGGTCGCGGGCCGCCGGTCGGTGCAGCGGTCGCACAGCGCGAGGAGCTCCCCGGGCGCGTCCGGGTCGGTCAGGGCCTCCCGCAGCACCACGCCGAGCGAGTACACGTCGGCCGACGGCGCGGGCTCGGCCCCCTCCACCGCCTCGGGCGCGACGTAGGCGGGGGTCCCCCACACCGGTCCGCTCTCGGGGCCGCGCCGGGTGAAGGCGATGCCGAAGTCCAGGACCTTGACGCCGCCGGGGGTGAGGAACACGTTGGCGGGTTTGACGTCGCGGTGCACCACCCCGGCCGCGTGCGCCGCCGCCAGCGCGTCGGCGAGCCGCGCGCCGACCGCCGCCGCCTCCCTCCACGGCAGCGGGCCCCGGGCGAGCCGGGCGGCCAGGGTCTCGCCGCGCAGCAGTTCCATGACGACGTAGGGCACGCGTCCCACGTCCGCGACGACGGCCTCGCCGTAGTCGTACACGGCGGTGATGTGCGGGTGGGTGAGCGCGGCGGCGGCCTTGGCCTCCCGCCGCAGCCCGCCGGTGGAGCCGCGCGGGACCTTGACCGCGACGGCGCGCTCCAGCACCAGGTCGGCGGCGCGCCACACGGTGGCCATGCCGCCGTTGTCCAGGATCTCGTCCAGCCGGTAACGCCCGTCGAGCACGGTCCCCGGCTCCGGCTCGGGAGGAGCGCTCATGCGGGCAGTGTGGCAGACCCGCCGCCGCTCCGGTGCGGCCGCGGGGAAGGGGAGCGTGGCCGGTGAGCCCTGAGGACGAGGCGTCGCACGCCGAGTTCCACCGGTTCTTCGAGGGGCGGAAGCCGGTCTTCGAGCCGGCCGACGGCGCGGTGCTGAGGAACGTGGTCCTCGGCGCCTCCGGCGTCGCCTACCGGTAGACCGGGTCGTCACCGCCGCCGGAGAAAGCATGGGAGCCCCGGCGGCGGTGCCGTCCCCCTCAGCGGACGCCGTAGAGGTGCTCCAGGGCGAGCTGGTCCAGGCGTTCGAACGCCGCCCCGCGCGCCGCCAGCGCGTCGATGTCGGGGGTGAAGTCCCGCACGTCGCGCCAGCTCTCGCCCTCGGCGAGGGTGGACTGCGCCAGCTCGTCCACGCGGGCGGCCCGCAGCGCCTCCTGGACCTCGGGGTCGGCGCGGAAGGCGCGGACCTTCTCCCGCAGGATCAGCCAGTTGCGCATGCAGGCCCGCGCCGACTCCCAGACGCCGGCGTCGTCCTCGGTCCGCGGCGGCTTGTAGTCGAAGTGGATCGGGCCGTCGTAGTCGCTGCCGTCGACCAGGTCCACGACCCAGAACGCGCCGCGCGCGTTGCCCGCGCCGAACCGCAGGTCCTGGTCGTAGCGGGGACCGTGCTGGCCGTTGAGGTCGATGTGGTACAGCTTGCCGTGCCACAGCGCCTGGGCGAGGCCGTGCGCGTAGTTGAGCCCGGCCATCTCCTCGTGGCCGACCTCGGGGTTCACGCCGACCAGCTCGGGGTGCTCCAGCTCCTCGATGAACGCCAGGGCGTGGCCGACGGTGGGCAGCAGGATGTCGCCGCGCGGCTCGTTCGGCTTGGGCTCGATGGCGAAGCGCAGGTCGTAGCCCCGGTCCAGGACGTAGGAGCCGAGGACGTCGAACGCCTCCTTGTAACGGTCCAACGCGGTACGGACGTCCTTGGCCGCGCCCGACTCGGCGCCCTCCCGGCCGCCCCACGCCACGTACACCCGCGCGCCCAGCTCGGCGGCCAGGTCGATGTTGTCCATGGTCTTGCGCAGCGCGAAGCGGCGGACGTCGCGGTCGTTGCTGGTGAACGCGCCGTCCTTGAAGACCGGGTGGGAGAACAGGTTGGTGGTCGCGGTCGTCACCACCAGGCCGGTCTCCTCCAGCGCCTTGCGGAACGCGCCCACGCGCTCGTCCCGCTCGGCCGGGGTGGCGTCGAAGTCGAACACGTCGTTGTCGTGGAAGTTGACGCCGTAGGCGCCCAGCTCGGCCAGCTCGCGGACGGCGCGTTCGGCGGGCATCGGCGGGCGGGTGCCGGGCCCGAACACGTCGACGCCCTGCCATCCGACCGTCCAGATCCCGAACGAGAACCGGTCCTCGGGCCGGGGGGTGAAGCGGTCGTCGCTCATGGGTTCCTCCTCAGACGCGCTTGTCGCGCAGTTCGGCGTACCGGGCCCGTACCCCGCGGGCGGCGTCGGCCATGCCGGGGTCGGGCTCGTGGTCGGTGGCGGGCGGGGCGGGCCAGGCGGGCGGCTCGGGCGTTCCGGCCAGGGCCCAGGCGGCCTGGCGGGCCGCGCCGAGCGCCACGTACTCGGCGGGTTCGGGGACGGTGACGGGCGTGCCGAAGACGTCGGGGGCGAGCGCGCGGACCGCCGCCGACCGCGCGCCGCCGCCGATCAGCAGGGTGCGGCGCGGGCGCGCGCCGTGGGCGGCCAGATGGTCCACCGCGTCGGCGAGCGAGCACAGCAGCGCCTCCACGGCGGCGCGCGCCAGGTTCTCGCGGTCGGTGTTGGCGGTGGTCATGCCCGCCAGCACGCCGGTGGCGTCGGGGCGGTCGGGGGTGCGCTCGCCGTCCAGGTAGGGCAGGAACGTCAGCCCGCCCGCGCCCGGCCCGGCGGCGAGCGCGAGCCGGGACAGCTCCGCCAGGTCCGCGCCGATCATGCGGGCCGTCGAGGTGAGGATCCGGGCCGCGTTCAGCGTGCACACCAGCGGCAGGAACCGCCCGGTCGCGTCGGCGAACCCGGCGACGGCCCCGGTCGGGTCGGCGGCGGGCGTGTCCGCCACCGCGAACGCCGTCCCGGAGGTGCCGATCGACACCACCACGTCGCCCTCGCGCAGCCCGAGGCCGAGCGCCGCGCCCATGTTGTCGCCGGTGCCCGGCGCGATCGGCGCGCCCCAGGGGGTCTCGCCCACCGCCGCGCCGGGCGCGGCCACGCGGGGCGTCTCGGCGGCGTGGCCGAGCGCGGCCTCCAGCAGGTCGGGCAGGTAGCGGCCCTCGGCGGGCGACCAGTAGCCGGTACCGGAGGCGTCGCCCCGGTCGGTGACGTACCCGTCGGCGCCGAGTCTCCAGGTGAGCCAGTCGTGCGGGAGCAGCACGGCGGCGGTACGGCGGGCGTTCTCCGGCTCGTGCTCGGCCATCCACCGCAGCTTGGTGACGGTGAACGACGCCACCGGCACGCTGCCGGTCCGCTCCGCCCAGGTCTTCGGCCCGCCGAGCCCGGCGACGAGCGCGCGGGCCTGCGGGGCGGAGCGCACGTCGTTCCACAGCAGCGCCGGGCGGACCGGCTCGCCCGCCTCGTCCAGGGCGACCATGCCGTGCTGCTGGGCGGCGACGGCCACGGCGTCGGCGCGTTCCAGCAGCTCGCGGAGCTGACCGAGGGCGTCCCACCAGTGCGCGGGGGCGCACTCGGTGCCGTCGGGGTGGGGCGCGGACGCCTCGGCGACCACCGTCCCGTCCTCGGCCCGGCACAGCACGACCTTGACGGACTGCGTCGAGGAGTCGATCCCGGCGACCAGCATGTCCCTCCCTCGTCGAAGCGCTTCGACGCGCACTCTAGCCCGGCGTGACCCACCGCACAACGGCCGACCGCCCAGATCAGGCCCGGGGCGGCGCCTCACCACACCGGCGATCATGGCGTGGTCACCCACCAGCATGCACAGCCCGATCATCTCCCGGATGCCGAAGCGTTCCCGAAGGGCCGTCCAGGTCCGGTCATCGGGATCGAGGTGCGCGCCCAGCCGGTCCGCGGCAGCGGCCATGACGGCGGTCCCGCGGTCGAGGCCGCGGGGGTCGTCGGTCACAACGCGCCGATGACGTCCTCGGGCAGGCCGACACCGCGGGCGATCTCGGGTGGCGCACCAGCGTGGCGAAATCTCCGTTCCGGTGGCTTCCACGGGCCGCCGCTGTTCGGCGCTGCGTTCCGCGGGCGGCGGCGTGACGCGGGGCCGGTCGGTCATGTGCCGCTCCCCGTCCCAGGGGGCGGGAACGCGACGCCCCGGGCCGGGGCGGCAGGTCGCGAAGCTCGCCAGGGCGTGCCGACGGATCGCCGGGGAGACCGGGGCGTTCTTCGCGCCCACCAACGTCCGCCGCCGCGCCCTGACCCGCAGGGCGCTCGCCAAGGGCCCGATGCCGGTCCTGCTGGACAGGCTTCGCACCAGGGCCGCCGCCGCCATCGCCCTCAAGGGCTACCCGGCTCCCCCGCGTCCGAGCGGCCGCCCGGGAGCCGCCCGGCATGCCGCCACCGGACCGTGACCGGTTCCACGACCGCCTGCCCGTGGACCGGCCGGATCAGGCGACGGGGTTCGGGCGCCACTGCTGGCAGGGGTTGTTCAGCCAGGACCACAGGCGCACGTCGGCGCGGTCGGCGGTGCCGCAGTCCGCGACGTCCAGGACCTTGCCGCTGTGCGGGTTGGCCAGCCGCACCCAGCCTCCCTGGTCGCCGACCTCCGGGCGGAAGCGCTGGCAGGCGTTGTTCAGCCAGGACCACTGGCGGACGTTCGTTCCGTCGGCGGTGCCGCAGTCCGCCACGTCGAGGACCCGGCCGGTGCCGACGTTGGTGAGGCGGCTGGTGTCGTCGCCGAGGTCGGTGAAGCGCCAGCGCTGGGTGGCGGCGCCGGTGCAGGTCGCCTGCACGACGTCGGCGCCGTCGCCCGTGCCGCCGACCACGTCCAGGCACTTGCCGCTGTTGCGGTTGGTGAGGGTGTGGGCGGTGGGGGTGGCGGCGGTCTCGCCGGACGGGCCGGGCAGGCGGGTGCCGAGCGCGACCGGCGTGCCGAGGTCGGGGGTGCCGTCGGCGCGCCAGGTGACCTTCTGGGCGCGGGTGGTGCGGCCGTTGTCGCAGCCGTCGGACGCCGCGTCGTTGGCGTGGTAGACGATCCAGTCCTCGGTGCCGTCGGGCGAGGTGAAGAACCCGTTGTGGCCGGGGCCGTAGACGCCCGCCGCGTCGTTGCGTTGGAAGACCGGGTTCGGCTCCTTGCGCCAGGAGGACGCGTTCAGCGGGTCGCCACCGGTGTAGGTGAGGCGGCCGAGCTTGTAGTCGGGGCCCCAGCAGGCGCTGGCGGAGTAGAAGAGGAACGTGCGGCCGCCGCGTTGCAGCACCTCGGGGCCCTCGTTCACGACGCCGCCCTGCTTCTCCCAGTCGTGGGTGGGGCTCGACAGCAGGCGGAACGGGCCGCTGACGGTGTAGGGGTCGGACATCGGCGCGATGACCAGGCTCTGCGGGCCGCCGTTGATGAACGAGCTGCCCAGCAGGTAGATGCGGCCGTTCAGCCGCAGCACGCTCGCGTCGATCAGCCAGCCGTTCACGCCCAGCTCGCGGCCGGTCAGCATGCTCTTGTAGCGGTAGGGGCCCATCGGGTCGGAGCCGACGCTCTCCAGCACGTGGGTGCGCTGGGAGTCGCAGCACGGCTCGCCGACCGCGCCGGCCGAGTAGTACAGGTACCAGCGGCCGTCGAAGGAGTGCAGCTCCGGGGCCCACATGTTGGTGCCGCGCGAGGGCGTGGCGTCGGACCACACGCGGACGCTCGGCGCGGTGGCCAGCCCGGCGAGCGTGGGCGACCTGCGCATCTGGAGCTCACCGGTGAACGAGGTCGCGATCAGGTGGTAATCGCCGTCGTGGTGCACGATCCAGGGGTCGGCGCCCTTGACGTGCTTGAGCGGGTTGGTGAACGGCGCGCCCGGCGCCGCCGACGCGGGGGCGGCGGGCAGCAGCGCGGCCAGCAGGACCAGCAGCAGGACCAGGGGACGGGACCGGCTCATCGGGCGGCTCCTCACTGGAGGTCGAACGTGGCGTCGGCGCGGGCCCGCGGGGAGTCGGCCGGGTCCAGCCGGAGCGCGAAGTCCCGGTGGCGCAGGTAGCGGCCGGGGTGGTTGACGGACTCGAAGGAGGCCGCGGACGCGGACGTCAGCCCCGGGCGGCGCCGGAAGGAGGCGTCGGCCCCGAAGAGCGACGAGCCGTCGCTCCGGTCCAGCCAGACCTCGAAGCCGCGGTGGCGCAGGTAGTGGCCGGGGCGGTCGATCGACTCCAGGGAGACCGTGCCCGAGCCCGCCAGGCCGGGGACGACGCGGAACTGGGAGGTGGCGAGCGCGGTGACGTCGCGTTCCAGGACGGCGCGGCCGTCGCGGTGCCGGACGACGTGGCCGGGCCGGTTGACGGCCGCCAGCCGGTACGGGGTGGGGCCGTCGGGGACGGGGACGCCGAAGTTCGGGGTGCCGTCGGCGTTCCAGTACAGCTTCTGCACGCGGGTGCGGCGGTTGGGGTCGTTGAGCGGGTCGCCCTGGATGTCCCGGTACCAGCGGTCGTGGTAGACCAGCACGTCGCTGCGGCCGTCCTCGGAGACGGTGAACGAGTTGTGCCCCGGCCCGTACTGGCGGGTGGCGTCGTTGCTGGTGAACACGGGGGTCGGCGTCTTGCGCCAGGCGGCGGGGTCCAGCGGGTCGGCGGTCGCGGGCGCGGTGAGCAGGCCCAGGCAGTAGTTGGCGTCGGTGGCGCTGGCCGAGAACGTCAGGAACATCCGGCCGCCGCGGACGAGGAACGCCGGGCCCTCGTTGACCTTGAAGCCGCGCGTCTCCCAGTCGTGGGTGGGGGTGGCCAGCAGGACCGGGTCGCCCTCGATCGTCCACGGGTTCCGCAGCCGGGCGAGGTAGATCCCGGAATTGACGTCGCTTCCCGGGGGTTTCTGCGCCCATGCGAGATAGCGCTTTCCACCATGCGTGAAAGTGGTCGCGTCGAGGGAGAACGAATCGTGCGGCGTGCGGATCCGGCCCTTCTCCGTCCAGGTCGAGGAGAACGGGTCCGGACCGGAGCTTTCGAGCACGTACATCCGGATGCGCCAGATGTCGTCGGTGCTCCCGGCGGCGAAGTAGACGTACCAGCGGCCGTCGAGGAAGTGGATTTCCGGGGCCCAGATGTGCGCGCCCATCTCGCCGGTGGCGTGCTTGGTCCAGACGACCTTCTCCGGGGCCGTGGACAGCCCCTGCAACGTGGGGGAACGCCGGATCACGATGCGGTCGTACTCGGGCACGGTGGCGGTGAGGTAGTAGTGGCCGTCGGTGTGTTTGACGATGTGGGCGTCGGCGCGTTGCGGGGCGATGGGATTGGTGTAGTGAACGGCGGGAGAAGGGGAGCGGACGGCGGCGGGAGCCGAAGGGGAGAAAGCGACCGTCAACGCGCCGGAAAGCGCGAGGGAAAGGGCCGTTCGGGCATGGCGGTACCCCGGCATGGAAATCTCCTCGGAAGGGGCCGACAGGCGTTCGGCGCGGGGGTGGTATGCGGGGAGCGAACGCCGCGACTGTAAGCAGGCCGTTCCGGGGGCGTCAATGCCCGAACCCGGCCGCTTCGATGTTAGCGATTAACATTCCGCGCCCCACTCCGGCACGCCCGCCGGATCCGTGCAGGTCAGCGCCCACTTTCGGAGTTATGGCCGCTCACGAAGGATGTTTGCGCTACCACCGAGTTGTTTCCAGGGTGTTGACACGGCGTCGTGGTAGCGCAAACATCTGCACACCGAGCCGAGCGTGAAGGAGATCACATGAGCACCCCGTCCACCCCGTCCCCGGCCCCCGCCGGACGGACGCGGGCCGCCGTCATGGAGGACGTGGCCGCACGGGCCGGCGTCTCCGCCATGACGGTGTCGCGGGTGCTCAACACCCCCGAGAAGGTCCGCCCCCAGACCCGCGCCCGCGTCCTGGCGGCGATGCGGGAGCTGGACTACCGGCCCAACTCGGCGGCCCGGGTGCTGGCCACCGGCCGGTCCGGGGTGCTGGGCGTGGTCAGCTTCGACACCACCCTGTACGGACCGGCCTCGATGCTGTACGGGATCGAGCAGGCCGCGCGCGGCGCCGAGTACACCGTGACCATCGCCAGCCTGCGGACGCTGACGCGGGGCGCGATCGAGGAGGGCGTGGACCGGCTGCGGTCGCAGTCGGTGGACGGCGTCATCGTGATCGCCCCGCACCTGTCGGCGGCCGAGGGGCTGCGGCGGCTGCCGCCGGACCTGCCGCTGGTGGCCGTCGGCGCGGCCGACGACCTGCCGGTCCCGGTCGCGGCCGTGGACCACCGCGCGGGCGCGGTCCGCGCGACCCGCCACCTGCTCAGCCTGGGGCACCGGACGGTGCACCACATCGCCGGCCCCATGGACTGGGTGGACTCCGACGCGCGCGTCGCCGGGTGGCGGCACGCGCTGGCGGAGGCGGGCCGGGAGGCCCCCGACCCGCTGCCCGGCGACTGGAGCGCCCGCTCCGGTTACGAGCAGGGGCGGGTCCTGGCCGCCGACCCCGAGGTGACGGCGGTGTTCGCCGCCAACGACCCGATGGCCCTCGGCCTGCTGCGCGCGCTGCGCGAGGCGGGCCGGGACGTCCCGGGGGAGGTGAGCGTGGCCGGGTTCGACGACGTGCCCGAGGCCCCGTTCTTCGCCCCGCCGCTGACCAGCGTCCGCCAGCCGTTCGGCGAGGTCGGACGGCTCGCCTTCCAGATGCTGCTGGAACGCATCGACGGCGCGGAGGGCGTGCCCCGCCGCACCGTCGAGCCCGAACTCGTGGTGCGGGAGAGCACCGCCGCCCGCGCCGACTGACGACAACGACACATCGCAGAACGCCCGACCCCGTGCCGGGCTCAATGTTAGCGCTAACACAAGCTAGCGACCGATAGATAGACCGGAGGAAGCGGTTCCGTGCGCATCACCGAGATCAGCACGCACGTCGTGGGGACGCCCTGGCGCAACCTCACCTATGTCGTCGTCCACACCGACGAGGGCCTGACCGGCGTCGGCGAGGCCCGCATGCTGGGCCACACCGACGCGCTGCTGGGCTACCTGGGGGAGGCGTCGCGCCGCCACATCATCGGCAGCGACCCGTTCGACATCGAGGACCTGGTCAAGCGCCTGAAGTACGGCGACTACGGCCGCGCCGGCGAGATCGTCATGTCCGGGATCGCCTGCGTGGAGATGGCGTGCTGGGACATCGTCGGCAAGGCGCTGGGCGTGCCGGTGTGGAAGCTGCTGGGCGGCAGGGTCCGCGAGAAGGTCAAGGCGTACGCCAACGGCTGGTACACCGTGGACCGCACGCCCGAGGAGTTCCACGCCGCCGCCAAGCGGGTGGTCGAGCGCGGCTACCAGGCGCTGAAGCTCGACCCGTTCGGCGCGGGCCAGTTCGAGCTGGACCACGACGAGACGATGCGGTCGGTGGCGCTGGTGGAGGCGGTCCGCGACGCCATCGGCCCCGAGCGCGAGCTGCTGGTGGAGATGCACGGCCGCTTCTCCCCCGCCACCGCGATCCGGCTGGCGGACCTGCTGGAGCCCTACAACCCGGGCTGGATCGAGGAGCCGGTCCCGCCGGAGAACCTCAAGGCCCTGTCGAAGGTCGCCGCGCACACCAACCTGCCGATCGCGACCGGCGAGCGCATCCACGACCGGATCGAGTTCCGCGAGCTGTTCGATCTCCAGGCCGCCGACATCGTGCAGCCGGACGTGGGCCACTTCGGCGGCATCAACGAGACCCGCAAGCTCGCCGCCACCGCCGAGACCCACTACATGCAGATCGCCCCGCACAACGTGGGCGGCCCGGTCCTGACGATGGCCTCGCTGCACCTGGGCGTCAGCGTCCCCAACTTCAAGATCCTGGAACACTTCAACGACTTCGCCGACGCCGCCATCAAGAAGATCGCCAAGGGCGCGCCGGAGGTCGTGGACGGCTACTTCGGCCTGCCCGAGGGCCCCGGCCTGGGCGTCGAGCTGGACCTGGACGCGGTGGCGGAGTTCCCGCAGCAGCACGCCGACTTCGACCTGTACGACGAGGACTGGCACTTCCGCCGCGGGAAGGGCACCCGGTGAGCCGCGCCCTGCTGCTGGAGGAGCCGGGACGGTTCCGCGTCGTCCCCGCCGACCCTCCCGAGCCGGGGCCGGGCGAGGCCCTGGTGCGGGTCGCCGCCGCCGGGCTGTGCGGCAGCGACCGGGAGCTGTACGACGGGGCGCGCCCGGCCGGTTTCGCCGACTACCCGATCGTTCCGGGGCACGAGTGGTCGGGAACGGTCGCCGCGGTCGGCCCGGACACCGATCCGGGGCTGGTCGGGGCGTGCGTGGTGGGCGAGGGCTTCCCCGGCTGCCAGGGCTGCGGCCCGTGCCGCGACGGCGCGCCGAACCTGTGCGCCGCCGGGTACGACGAGACCGGCTTCACCCGGCCCGGCGCGTTCGCCGACCATCTGCTGCTGCCCGCGCGGATGCTGCACGTGCTCGGCCCGGACGCCGACCTGCGCGCCGCCGCGCTGCTGGAGCCCGCCGCCGTGGTGGCGGCGGCGGTGCGGCACGCGGCGCTGCGGCCCGGCGAGACGGCCGCGGTGATCGGCACCGGGACGCTGGGGATGCTGGCGCTGCAACTGCTGTCGGCCGCCTCCCCCGCGCGGCTGGTCGCGATCGACCCGCGCCGCGAGCGCGGCGAGGCCGCGCTGGCGTCGGGCGCGACGGTGTTCCTGGGCCCCGGCGAGGCCGGGGAGGGCTCGTTCGACGTGGTGGTGGAGACCGCCGGAGCGGTCGGGACCGCGCACGCGGCGGTCGGGCTGGTACGGCGCGGCGGCCGGGTCGTGGTGACCGGCATCCCCGCCGACCCGGCCGACCACGTTCCGACATCATTGCTGGTCACGCGAGCGTTGAGGCTGCACACGGTGTTCGGTGCGGGCCCGGCCGACTGGGCGTACGCGGTGCGCGCGTTCGACTCGGGCGTGCTGCGGCCCGCCTCCCTGGTCACCCACGAGCTGCCGCTGGCCGACTTCGCGAACGCGCTGAAGCTCAGCGCCTCTCCCGAGGCGGGCAAGGTCCTGCTCCGCCCCGACTGGACCTGAGAACACGACTGAGGAAGAAGAGATGACCCACCGACTTCCCGGCGAACACGCCCTGACCGACCTCGGGTTCCCCGCCCGCGACACGACCGTGCCGCCCTCGCCCGCCGCGTTCCCCGACGGCGGGACCTGGCGGACCGAGCTGCCGTCCTGCGAGGGCCCGGCGGTGCTGGAGGCGGTGCTCGCCGAGAGCGAGCGCCTGGACGTCCCGCTGCACCGCATCAGCCAGGGCAGCGGCGTGTGGATGCTGACCGACGCCGAGATCTCCGAGATGGTCGCGGCCTGCGACCAGCGGGGCGTCGAGCTGTGCCTGTTCCTCGGCCCGCGCGGCACCTGGGAGCCGGGCGCGGGCGGCCGTTCCTACACCGCCTCCGGGCCGCGCGCCCGGGGCCGCGACCAGCTCGCCCAGTGCGTGGAGGAGGCCGAGCGCGCCGTCGCGCTCGGCGTGCGGTGCCTGCTGGTCGCCGACGAGGGCGTGCTGTGGACGCTGCACCGGATGCGCGTGGCCGGGAAGCTGCCCGCCGACGTGACGTTCAAGGTGTCGGCGCTGGTCGGGCCGGTGAACCCCGCCTCGTTCGCGGTGTGGGAGATGCTCGGCGGCGACTCGCTCAACGTGCCCAGCGACCTCACCGTCGCGCAGCTCGCGGAGATCCGCGCGGTGAGCGCCGCGCCGATCGACTTCTATGTCGAGACCCCCGACGACCTCGGCGGCTTCGTACGGATGTACGACGCCGCGGAGCTGGTGCGCTGCGGCGCGCCGATCTACCTGAAGTTCGGGCTGCGCAACGCGGCCCCCATCTACCCGGCCGGGCAGCACCTGCGTTCCCTCGCCGTCGACGGCGGGCGGGAGCGGGTACGGCGCGGCCGCCTGGTCCTGGACACCCTCGCCCGGCTCGGGGCAGGCGGCGGAATGTCCCCACCCGGCTCGCGCGACCCGGGCCCGCTGCGGCGGTTCCCGGCGACCGAGGCCGTTCCCACCCCCTGACACCCGAAGGAGAACGACATGCGATTCCGCCACCTCACCGCCGCGGCCTCCGCGCTGCTGCTGGGCGCCGCGCTGACCGGCTGCGGCTCGGCCGAGAAGGACATCGACAAGAAGAGCACCGGCAGCGCCAAGGGCGCGCTGATCGGCGTGACCATGCCGACCAAGTCGTCCGAGCGCTGGGTCCACGACGGCAACAACCTCAAGTCCAAGCTGGAGCAGCTCGGCTACAAGGTCGACCTGCAGTACGCCGAGGACGACATCCCCACCCAGGTCAGCCAGATCGAGAACCAGATCACCAAGGGCGCCAAGCTGCTGGTGGTCGCCTCGATCGACGGCACCGCGCTGACCACCCAGCTGGAGCAGGCCGGGCAGCAGAAGATCCCGGTGATCGCCTACGACCGGCTGATCCGCAAGACGCAGAACGTCGACTACTACGCCACCTTCGACAACTACAAGGTCGGCGTGCAGCAGGCCACGTCGCTGCTGGTCGGGCTGAAGCTGAAGAAGCCCGACGGGTCCGAGGGCGACGCCAAGGGGCCGTTCAACGTCGAGCTGTTCGCGGGCTCCCCCGACGACAACAACGCCACGTTCTTCTACAACGGCGCGATGTCGGTGCTGAAGCCCTACATCGACAAGGGCACCCTCGTCGTGAAGAGCGGCCAGAAGGACTTCAAGACGATCGCCATCCTGCGCTGGGCCCCGGCGACCGCGCAGAAGCGCATGGAGGACCTGATCACCAAGGCCTACGGCGGCGGCGCCAAGGTCCACGGTGTCCTGTCGCCCTACGACGGCCTGTCGATCGGCATCCTGTCGGCGCTGAAGAGCAACGGCTACGGCACCGCCGGGCAGCCGTACCCGGTGGTGACCGGGCAGGACGCCGAGCTGGCCTCGGTGAAGTCGATCCTGTCCGGCGAGCAGTACTCCACGATCTTCAAGGACACCCGCAAGCTGGCCGACGAGACCGTGAAGATGGCCGACACGGTCCTCAAGGGCGGCAAGCCCACCGTCAACAACACCAAGGACTACGACAACGGCGTCAAGGTCGTGCCGTCGCAGCTCCTGGAGCCGGTGATCGTCAACAAGGACAACGCCCGGCCGGCGCTGGTCGACAGCGGTTACTACACCCAGGCCCAGCTCGGCGGCTGATCCCATGACCGATCACATCCTCACCATGACGGGGATCACCAAGTCGTTCCCCGGCGTGCACGCGCTGCGCGACGTGAACCTGAAGGTGCGGCGCGGCGAGATCCACGCGATCTGCGGGGAGAACGGCGCGGGCAAGTCCACGCTGATGAAGGTGCTGTCCGGGGTGTACCTGCACGGCTCCTACGACGGCGAGATCCGCTTCGACGGCGAGGAGTGCCGGTTCTCCGGCGTCCGCGACAGCGAGGCGCTCGGCATCGTGATCATCCACCAGGAGCTCGCGCTGTGCCCGCAGCTGTCGATCGCCGAGAACATCTTCCTCGGCAACGAGCGGCGGCGGCGCGGACTGATCGACTGGAACCGCACCAACCACGAGGCGGCCGGGCTGCTGGAGCGGGTCGGGCTGCCGGAGAACCCCACCACCGTGATCGCCGACCTCGGCGTCGGCAAGCAGCAGCTCGTCGAGATCGCCAAGGCGCTCGCCAAGCGGGTGCGGCTGCTGATCCTCGACGAGCCGACCGCCGCCCTCAACGACGAGGACTCCGCGCACCTGCTGGACCTGATGCGCGGGCTGCGCGACGAGGGCGTCACCAGCGTGATCATCTCGCACAAGCTCAACGAGGTGCTGGCCGTCGCCGACACCGTCAGCATCCTGCGCGACGGCCAGATGATCGAGACGCTGGACCCGGCGGCCGGGGCGGTGACCGAGGACCGGATCATCTCCGGGATGGTGGGCCGCGACCTGGAGCACCGGTACCCGCCGCACGAGCCGCGGATCGGCGAGGAGGTGCTGCGGATCGAGGACTGGACCGTGCACAGCCCCGTCCAGCACGACCGAAAGGTCGTGGACGGGGCGTCCCTGACGCTGCGGCGCGGCGAGATCGTCGGGCTGGCGGGGCTGATGGGCGCGGGCCGCACCGAGCTGGCGATGAGCGTGTTCGGCCGGACCTACGGCACCGACGTCTCCGGCCGTCTGTTCAAGGACGGCCGCTCCATCGAGGTGCGCGACGTCCGCGACGCGATCCGGCACGGCCTCGCCTACGCCACCGAGGACCGCAAGCGGTACGGCCTGAACCTCATCCAGGACATCCGGCAGAACGTCTCGGCCGCGTCGCTGCGCAGGCTGGCGCGGCGCGGCTGGGTCAACGGCCACGAGGAGCACGCCGTCGCCGAGCGGTACCGCGCCGAGATGAACATCAAGGCCCCCGACGTGCTCGCCGTCACCGGCAAGCTCAGCGGCGGCAACCAGCAGAAGGTCGTGCTGGCCAAGTGGATCCACACCGATCCCGACGTGCTGATCCTCGACGAGCCGACGCGCGGCATCGACGTCGGCGCCAAGTACGAGATCTACACGATCGTGCAGCGGCTGGCCCGGGAGGGGAAGGCGATCCTGCTGATCTCCTCGGAGCTGCCGGAGCTGCTGGGCATGTGCGACCGGATCTACACCATGGCCGCCGGGCGGATCACCGGTGAGGTCGCCCGCGCCGACGCCACCCAGGAACTGCTCATGCGCCACATGACACTGGAGAAGGAGGCCGCCCGATGAGCAGCCCCATCGCCCCCGCGGCCGGCCGGGACGGCGGCCGGGACCGCGGCCCGGCCCCGGCCGGGGCGGGGCCGCGCGGCGGGACGCCCCGGCCGCGCCTGTCGATCAACCTGCGGCAGAGCGGCATCTACGTCGCGCTCGCGCTGATCGTCGCGCTGTTCTCGGTGCTCACCGAGGGCGCGATGCTGCAACCGCAGAACATCTCCAACATCATCGTCCAGAACTCCTACATCCTGATCCTGGCGATCGGGATGATCCTGATCATCATCTCCGGGCACATCGACCTGTCGGTCGGGTCGGTCGTCGGCGTGACCGGCGCGGTCGCGGCGGTGCTGATGGTCAACCACGACGTGCCGTGGCCGCTGGCGCTGCTGGTGACGCTGGTCGCCGGGGCGCTGATCGGGGCGTGGCAGGGGTACTGGACCGCCTACTTCGGGATCCCGTCGTTCATCGTGACGCTGGCCGGGATGCTGCTGTTCCGGGCGCTGACGCTGACCGTGCTCGGCAACCAGGGCATCGGGCCGTTCCCCGACGAGGTGCGGACCCTGTCCAACGGGTTCACCGGCAGCTACCTCGGCAACGTCGGGCTGGGGCCGCTGGGCGGGGCCGACCTGTTCAGCCTGCTGGTCGGCGTCGCGCTGTGCTCGGCGCTGGCGGTCACCCAGTGGCGCACCCGCAAGGCGCGGCTCGGCTACTCCCAGACCGTGGACCCGATGCCGGTGTTCCTGCTGCGGATCGGCGCGGCCGCGCTGCTGGTCATGGTGGTGACGGTGCAGCTCGCCCGGTTCCACAACCTGCCGTGGGTGCTGGTGCTGCTGGCGGCGCTGGTGCTGGGCTACTCGCTGCTGACCGGCCGCACGGTCTTCGGCCGCCACGTCTACGCCGTCGGCGGCAACCTCCAGGCCGCCGTGCTGTCCGGCGTGAAGGCCAAGTCGGTGGTGTTCTGGCTGTTCGTCAACATGGGCGTGCTGGCCTCCATCGCCGGGATCGTGTTCGCCGGGCGGCTCAACCAGGCCGGTCCCACCGCCGGGAACTCCTTCGAGCTGGACGCGATCGCGGCGGCGTTCATCGGCGGCGCGGCCGTGCAGGGCGGCGTCGGCAAGGTCGTCGGCGCGATCACCGGCGGCCTGATCATGGCCGTGATCAACAACGGGATGTCGCTGATCGGCGCGCCCAGCGAGCGCGTGATGCTCGTCAAGGGCCTGGTCCTGCTGGCCGCCGTCGCCTTCGACATCTGGACCAAGCGCCGCTCCGGCTCGCCCATCCTCCGCTAGCCCGTCCGAAGATCTCCGAAAGGACGACATGACCGACCCCATCACCACCGTGGACGCCGCGTGCGCGGCGGCCGGACGGGCGTTCGAACCGTTCGCGGCGCTGCCGCTGCCGGAGCGGGCGGCGTTCCTGGACGGGATCGCCGACCGGCTCGACGCGCACGCCGCCGAGCTGGTCGAGCTGGCCGCCGAGGAGACCGGCATCCCCGCCGGGCGCCTCACCGGCGAGATGGCCCGCACCACCGGGCAGCTCCGGCTGTTCGCGAACCTCGTCCGGGACGGCGGCTTCCTGGACGTGGTGGCCGAGGACGGCGAGCCGTCGCTGCTGCGGGTCAACGAGCCGATCGGCCCGGTGGCGGTGTACGCGGCGAGCAACTTCCCGTTCGCGTTCTCGGTCGCCGGGGGCGACACCGCCACCGCCCTGGCGGCGGGCTGCCCCGTCGTGGTGAAGGCGCACCCGGGCCACCCGCGCACCTCCCGCCGCACCGCCGAACTCGTCCACGACGCCCTCGCCGCGGCGCCGGAGGGGACGTTCGCGCTGGTGGAGGGGTTCGAGGCGGGGGTGGAGCTGGTCGGGCACCCGGTGATCCGGGCGGCGGCGTTCACCGGATCGACGCGGGGCGGGCGCGCCCTGTTCGACCTGGCCAACGCGCGGCCCGACCCGATCCCGTTCTACGGCGAGCTCGGCAGCGTCAACCCCGTCTTCGTCACCCGCGCCGCCGCGAAGGCGCGCGGCGAGGAGATCGCGGCCGGGTTCACCGCCTCGTTCACCGCCAACGCCGGGCAGATGTGCACCAAGCCCGGCCTGCTGTTCCTGCCGTCCGGGCACGGGCTGGAGGAGCCGCTGCGGCGGCCGGTGGAGGAGGGTGTCCGGAACCGGCTGCTGACGTCCGGCATCCACGAGGCGTACGTTGCGGGCGTGTCCGGTTTGGCCGAACGGCCGGAGGTGCGGGTCCTCGCCGGAGACGTGCCCGGCACGGCGGACGACCCCGCCGGCGACCCCGCCGGCGACCCGGCGCCGGTGCTGTTCGCGGTGGCCGCCCGCGACCTGACCCCCGAACTGTGGGAGGAGCACTTCGGCCCGGCGTCGCTGGTCGTCGAGTACGACACCGACGACGAGCTGCTGGCGGCCGCCGCCGCCATGCCCGGCTCCCTCACCGCCACGATCCACACCGAGGGCGGCGAGCCGCTGGCCCGCGACCTGGTGGCCCGCGTCCGGCGGCGCGCGGGACGGATCGTGTTCGACGGCTGGCCGACCGGCGTGGCCGTCACCGCCGCCATCCACCACGGCGGGCCCTGGCCCGCCACCACCGCGCCGCTGCACACCTCGGTGGGCACCGCCGCGATCCGCCGTTTCCTCGTCCCCGTCGTCTACCAGAACGTTCCCGATTCCCTCTCCCCCCTGGAAGGACGTTCATGAGGCTCATCCCGACCCTGGCCGCGACCGCGCTGGTCGCCGCCGGAACCGTCGCCGCCCTGCCCGCCTCGGCCGCCACCCGCGCCCCGCAGATCAGCAAGGAGGCCTTCGGGAAACTCCCCTCCGGCACCGCGATCGAGCGCTACACCCTGTCCAACGGCAAGGGGATGCGGGTGCGCGTCCTCACCTACGGCGGCATCGTGCAGTCGCTGGAGGTCCCCGACCGGCGCGGCCGCTCCGGCAACGTCGCGCTCGGCTTCAAGACCCTGGACGGCTACCTCAGCGAGGCCTACAAGACCGAGAACCCCTACTTCGGGGCGATCATCGGCCGGTTCGGCAACCGCATCGGCAAGGCCCGCTTCACGCTCGACGGCAAGACCTACACGCTCCCGGCCAACGACAACGGCAACACCCTGCACGGCGGCGACGCGGGCTTCGACGAGCGCGTCTGGAAGGCCGAGCCGGTCAGGAAGGGGAACGAGGTCGCGCTGCGGCTCACCCGCGTCAGCCCCGACGGCGAGGAGGGCTTCCCCGGGAAGCTGTCGGTGGCGGTCACCTACACCCTCACCCAGCGCGGCCAGCTGCGCATCGGCTACCGCGCCACCACCGACAAGCCGACCGTCGTCAACCTGACCAACCACACCTACTTCAACCTGGCCGGCGAGGGCTCCGGCGACGTCTACGGCCACCGCCTCCAGCTCAACGCCAAGCGGTACACGCCGGTGGACTCCGCCCTCATCCCGACCGGGAAGATCGACCCGGTGGCGGGCACGCCGCTGGACTTCACCAAACCGCGCGCCATCGGCGAGCGCATCCGCGACGGCCACCCGCAGATGGTGCTCGGCCGCGGCTACGACCACAACTTCGTCCTGGACGGCCGCCACGCCGCCCGCGTCACCGAGCCCCGCACCGGCCGGGTGATGGACGTGCACACCACCGAGCCGGGCATCCAGTTCTACTCGGGCAACTTCCTGACCGGCCGCCTGGTCGGCACCGGCGGCCGGATGTACCGGCAGGGCGACGGGTTCTGCCTGGAGACCCAGCACTTCCCGGACTCGCCGAACAAGCCGTCGTTCCCCTCGACGGTGCTGCGGCCGGGCCAGACCTACGACACGACCACGACGTACGCCTTCTCCGCCCGATGACCGAATGGGACATCGCGGTTCCCGGGCGGGCCCTTCTCGGCGAGGGGCCCGTCTGGGATCCGACCACCGGGACGCTGCTGTGGGTGGACATCCTGTCCAGCGAGATCCACGCCTACGGCCCCGCCACCGGCGACACCCTGCTGCGCCGGACCGGGCAGCACGTGGGCGCGGCCAGGCCCCGCGCGGGCGGCGGGCTGGTGGTGAACCTGCGCGACGGCGTCGGCCTGTACGACGCCGACGGCGCGTTCGGCTGGCTGGCGGAGTTCCCGGAGGAGGGCTGCCGGGGCAACGACGCGGCCGTCGCGCCCGACGGGGCGCTGTGGGCCGGGACGATGCGCTACGACGAGGCCCCCGGCGGCGGGCGGCTGCGCCGGATCCATCCGGACGGGACGGTCGAGACGGTCCTTCCGGACGTGACGGTCAGCAACGGCCTCGGATGGAGCCCCGACGGGCGGCTCATGTACTACGTGGACAGCCCGACCCGCCGCGTCGACGTGCTCGACGAGGGCGGGCGCCGCCCGTTCGCCCACCTGCCGGGCCCCGGCATCCCCGACGGCCTGGCCGTGGACGCCGACGGCTGCGTGTGGGTCGCGGTGTGGGAGGGCGGCCGGGTGCTGCGCTACACGCCCACCGGCGCGCTGGACCGGGTCCTGGACCTGCCCGTCGCCCGCACGACGGCGTGCGCGTTCGGCGGCCCGGACCTGCGCGACCTGTACGTCACGACCGCCGCCCTGGACGCCCCCGCCGACGAGCCGCACGCGGGCGCGCTGTTCGTCTTCCCCGGCATCGGCGCGGGCCTGCCCTCACCGCCCTTCCCGGGGTGAGGCGACGAACCACTCGCGGCCGAGGAGCAGCCCGAACACCGGTGCCGGAAGGCGGACCAGGACCCGCACGACCGCCGAGGCGCGGCCGTTCCCGTCCACCACGGAACGGTGCGCGGCCAACGCGGCCTGCTTCCGCCGGGCGAACCGCCGCGTGTCCACCCGGTGGGTGATGGCCGCGCCGGGGGTGTAGAGGCCGTCCGGTTCCTCGTGGTGGCGCAGGAGGCGGAGCGCGCGGGCGGTCCGCATGACGCGGGCGACGGCCTCCCCGGGCGCCGTCGCCTCCAGCACGCGCCCCACCCCGGCCAGCTCGGCGGCGCGCCTGCCGACGTGGTGCACCTTGACGTGGTCGCGGTGGCCGTAGCCGCCGTTGGCGTCGTAGCCGAGCAGCACGTCGGCGTCCTCCTCGCGCAGCAGCGCGGCGAGCCGCCGCGCGGCCTCCTCGGTGTCGGCGCGGGCGAACCGCGTCCGGTCCGGCGGGTCCGGGTAGAGCAGGGGGCCGTGCCCGCTGTCGGCGTAGCCGAGGTGCTCGACCCGGTGCGCGCCCAGCGCGGCGGCGCTGGCCCGCAGCTCGGCCAGGCGCGGCGCGCCCCCGGGCGGGACCGGGCCCATCAGCCCGTCGGTGGCCGTGACGATGACCACGCGGTGCCCCTCGGCGGCGGCGCGGGCGAGGGTGCCGCCGGTCAGCAGGACCTCGTCGTCGGGGTGGGCGTGGAACGCCACGACGGTCGCCATCGGTCAGGTCTCCTTCGGTTCGCCACCGGTCAGCGGGCGGGCAGGGCTCAGCGGGCGGGCAGGACCAGGTCGGCCTGGACCGGCGAGTGGTCGGTCTTCGGCAGGGTGTGGGTGGTGAAGTCGTGCACGGCCACGCGCGGGTCCACCAGGACGTGGTCCAGGGTCACGCGCGGGGTCGTCCGGCTGTACTTCCCGATGTTGGGCCAGGTCCCGCGCAGACCCTCCCCCGCCGCGTCGGCGGCGTCGCGGTAGCCGGTGTCCAGCAGGCGCCGCAGGTAGGCGTGGTCGAGGGTGGCGTTGAAGTCGCCCGCCAGGATCCGCGGCCTCCCCCGGGGCTCGGCTCCGGGCAGGGCCGCCAGCCCCTTGCGCCAGCAGTCCGCCGAGGCGGGGACGGCCGGGGCGCACGGGTGGACCGAGACGACCTCCACCGGCGGGGCCTTGGGCACCAGGACCTCGGCGCGGGCCTGGAGGAACCCGATGTCGATCGGCCCGCGCCCGCGCAGCGGGTACCGTGAGTAGATCCCCGAGCCGCCCGCGCCGTGGCGGGCGTGCAGGACCCTGTGGGGGAACAGCGCGTCGACGCCCGCGTTCCGCAGGTCGGCGAGGGCCTGCGGGGTGAGCTCCTGGAGGGTGAGCACGTCGGGCCCGGTGCGGCGCAGCAGGTCCATGACGCTCTTGGTGGGGACCTGGCCGTACAGCAGGTTGGCGGCCAGCACGCGCAGGGCGGGGCCGCGCGCCCCCGGGGAGTCGTCGGCGACCGCGCGCGGCAGCACCGCCGCCGCCAGCGCGACCGACACCGCGCCCGCGACCACGGCGGCGGGCCAGCGGCGCAGCGCCAGCGCCGCCACGAGCACCACGGGCGCGGCCGCCGCCACGTAGGGGGTGAACGCCACCAGCTGCCGCCACCGGAAGCCGGGCTCGTACCCCGTCCACCGCAGCACGGCCCAGGCGGCGAACGGCAACACCATGATCCATACCAGCACGGTCGCCCCGCGGCGGCCGTGCCCGTTCCGCTTCCCTCTCATGGTCGTCACACGCTACCGGCCACCGCGCGGCCGGCGCGGTAGGCGCTGGGTGTCACGCCGAGCCGGCGCACCATGTGCGCGCGCAGCGAGTCGGCGCCGCCCAGGCCGCTGCGGCGCGCGACCTGGTCCATCGGCAGGTCGGTGCGCTCCAGCAGCTCGCGGGCGCGCGCCAGGCGCTGGTGCAGCAGCCACTGCAACGGGCTCTGGCCGGTCTCGTCGTGGAAGCGGCGGGTCAGGGTGCGGGTGCTCATGTTGGCGTGCGCGGCCAGGACGGCGAGGGTCAGCGGCTCGTCCAGCCGCTCCAGCGCCCACGCGCGGGTCGCGGCCAGGGAGGCGTCGCGGTCGGGCGGGAACGGGGTGCGGACCGTCTGGGGCTGGTCGGCGGGGCGCGGCGGGGCGGCGACCGTGCCGCGCGCCGCCTCCGCCGCGACGGCCGCGCCGTGGTCCTCGCGCACCAGGTGCAGGCACAGCTCGACGCCGGCGGCGGCCCCGGCGGAGGTGACGACCGGGCCGTCGGCGACGTACAGGACGTCCGGCTCGACCCGCACGGCCGGGAAGCGGCGGGCCAGGTCGCCGGTCAGGCCCCAGTGGGTGGTCGCGCGGCGGCCGTCCAGCACGCCCGCCCGCGCGAGGACGAACGTCCCGGTGCAGATCCCGGCCACCCGCCGCCCGGCGGCGTGCGCGTCGCGGACCGTCCGCAGCACGCGCGGGTCGACGTCCTCGCGTCCCCCGCCGCCGATCACGACGACCGTGTCGGCGCCCGCCGCGGCGTCCAGGCCGAGTTCGGTCAGCAGCGGCGGCCCGCCCACGGTCTCGACGGGCCCCGGCTCGGCCGAGCACACCCGCACCGCGTAGCCGGGACGGCCGTCCACGGCCGCCGCGCCGAGCACCATCTGCGCGATGGCCAGGTCGAACGCCATCACCGGCGGGACTGCGACGAACACGATGCGGTGCATTGGCCCGATCCTCCGGTCGGTTGGCGATCTCTCCCCTGCCGATTCTCCCCGCCCGGCGCGAGGGTGGGCACATGACCTCACACACGATCGTCGGCGCGGGCGCCACCGCCCGCGCCACCGCGCTGCTGCTGGCCGGGTCCGGCGACCGGGTCCGCATGGTGAGCCGGAGCGGGAACGGCCCCGACCACCCCCTGGTCGAGCGGATCGCGCTCGACGCCAACGACGCCGACCGGCTCACCGAGGCCGCCGAGGGGTCGGCGACCCTGTTCAACGCGGCGATGCCGCCCTACCACACCTGGCCGGAGACGATCCCGCCGCTGTTCGGCGCGATCCTGGAGGCCGCCCGCCGCACCGGCGCGAACTACGTCATGCTCGGCAACCTCTACGGCTACGGGCCGCCCGAGGGGACGCTCACCGAGGACCACCCGCTGGACGCCACCGGCCCCAAGGGCAGGGTGCGGGCGCGGATGTGGCGGGAGGCCCTGGACAGCGGCGTCCCGGTGACCGAGGTGCGCGCCGGTCAGTTCTACGGGCCGGGCGCGTACTCGATCTTCAACATGATGGTGGTCCCGAAGGTGCTGGCCGGGCGGCTCGCGCTGGTCCCGGCCGAGTTCGACGTCCCGCACGCGTTCACCGCGATCGGCGACGCCGCCGCCGCGCTCGTCGCGGTCTCCCGCGACGAGCGCGCCTTCGGGCGGGCCTGGCACGCGCCGGTCGGCAACGTCCCGGTCCGCGAGCTGGCGACCACGCTGGCCGACCTCGCCGGAGCCCCGCGGCCCCGGCTGGAGACCATGTCCGACCGGGAGCTGACCCTCCTCGCCCTCTCCGACCCGTTCTGGGAGGAGCTGTGGGAGACCTCGTACATGTCGCACCGGCCGTTCACGGTCGACTCGACCCGGATCGAGGAGACCTTCGGGGTCAAGCCGACCGTGCCCGGCCAGGTGCTGGCGGAGACGCTCAGCGACGGCGGTAGGTGAGGCCGTAGCCGAACGGGAACAGCGGCTTCTTGCCGTCGCCGACGTTGATGGGCTGCTGGTCGGCGCTGCGCATCCACGTCACCGGCAGCTTGCCGGTGGGACGCGTGACGCCGAACAGCACGTCGGCGACGCCGCGGCCCTCGGTGCCCGGCAGCCAGGACGCCACCAGCGCGTTCCACTTCGGCAGCTCGGCGGCGATGTCCAGCGGGCGGCCGGAGACCAGCACGACGACCACCGGGACGCCGGAGGCGCGCAGCCGCTCCAGCGTGGCCAGGTCGGTCGCGTCCAGCCCCATCGAGCCGGGCCGGTCGCCCTCGAACTCGGCGTAGGGCAGCTCGCCGACGACCGCGACGGCGGCCTTGTAGGAACGGTCGACGCCCGTCCCGTCCTTGGAGTAGGTCACGGTCGTGCCGCGCCCGGCCGTCTGCCGGATGCCCTGCAGGATCGTCGTGCCGGGCGTGATGTTCCCCGGCGAGCCCTGCCAGGTGATCGTCCAGCCGCCGGACTGGATGCCGATGTCGTCGGCGCTCTTGCCCGCCACGAAGATCTTGTTGTTCCGGCGGTCGAGCGGCAGGACGTTCCGGTCGTTCTTCAGCAGGACCTGGGACCGGGCGACGGCCTCGCGGGCGAGGGCCCGGTGCTCGGCGCTGCCGACCGTCCCCAGGTACCGGCGGTCGGCGAAGGGACGCTCGAACAGGCCGAACTGGATCTTCTTGGTGAGGATGCGGCGGTTGGCGTCGTCGATGCGCGCCATCGGCACGCGCCCGGCCTGCACCTCGGCGCGCAGCGTCTCGATGAAGCGCCGCCACTCCTGCGGCACCATGAACATGTCGATGCCCGCGTTGACGGCCGCGCGGACCTCCTCGGCGGTGAAGCCGGGCTGCCCGTCGATCTGGTCGATGCCGTTCCAGTCGGAGACCACGAAGCCGTCGAACCGCAGCTCGCGCTTGAGCACATCGGTGATCAGGTACTTGTGGGCGTGCAGCTTCAGGCCGTTCCACGAGCTGAACGACGCCATCACCGACCCGACACCGCGCCGCACGGCCTCGCGGTAGGGCGGCAGGTGGATCCGGCGCAGCTCGGCCTCCGACACCTGGGTGTCGCCCTGGTCCTTGCCGCCGGTGGTGCCGCCGTCGCCGACGTAGTGCTTGGCGGTGGCCATCACCGACGCGGGCCCGCCCGGGCGGCCCTGCAGCCCGGTGATGACCGTGGACATGCGGGTCGGCAGCTCGGGGATCTCACCGAACGACTCGTAGGTGCGGCCCCACCGGTCGTTGCGGGCCACGCACAGGCACGGCGCGAAACTCCAGGTCGGACCGGTGCCCACGACCTCCTCGGCGGTGGCGCGGCCGATCCGCCGCACCAGGCGCGGATCGCGGGTCGCGCCCAGCCCGATGTTGTGCGGGAAGATCGTCGCGCCGACGACGTTGTTGTGGCCGTGCACGGCGTCCACCCCGTAGACCAGCGGGATCCTCTTCGGGGTGGCGAGCGCGGCGCGCTGGAAGCCGTCGTACATGTCGGCCCACGCCTGCGGGGTGTTCGGGGTGGGCGTGGAGCCGCCGCCCGACAGGATCGAGCCGATGCGGTAGCGGGTGACCTCCTCGTTCGTGATGTTCGCCCGTTCGGCCTGGGTCATCTGGCCGATCTTCTCGTCGAGGGTCATGCCCCTCAGCAACGCCTCGACCCGCCGCTTGACGGGGTCGCGGCCGGTGTCGGCCCCGGCCGCGACGGTCGTTCCGGAGAACGCCAGCACGGACGACAGGGCGAGGGTGAGGACTCGGGACGGTCGTGTTCGGCGCATCATCCGCCTCCGGGGTGGGAGCTCGCACGAACCGGCGCAATTGGTTGTCGCCACCAACAAACGCACCGTAGGTCGATCTCCCGCCCCCGGCAAGACCCACTTTCCGTCCCGCGCACGGCACGCGGCCCCGCCGGGCAGGGGGATGCCGACGGGGCCGCGAAGGGCGACCGCCCGGAGTCGAACCGTGGACCTTCAGGACCACAACCTGACGTGCAGACCACCACACCACGGCCGCCGTGTCCCCGGCAGGATTCGAACCTGCGATCTTCGGATTCGTAGTCCGACGCGTTATCCACTACGCCACGGGGACTTGCTATTCGGTTTTTGACAGGTCAGCATCAATTCGTGATGGATGCAGGAATCGAACCTGCCTGTTACGGTTTATGAGACCGTCGAGCACACCAGCGCTCCCATCCATCTCGGCGGAGGGTGTGAGAATCGAACTCACGCAGGGGGTGACCCTGACGACGGCTTAGCAAGCCGCTGCCTTACCGCTCGGCCAACCCTCCGGGGAAAACGAAACCGCCCGACGGATCCCCAGGTCCGTGGGCGGTGATGGCGTTCGGCCGTGCGGTTCGCTACCGCATGGCACGCCTCCCGGGACCGTGGGGACGGCTACTGCTGCGCATTCGGTGATGACGTCGCATCGCCCTCTCCCTTCCGTTGGTCCCGCTGTTCTGTACGACGTTTACTCTGCCCGACGGGTTCCCGGATCGCAACCCTTTATTCGGAGCGGCGGAATCGACGCCCCGGACAAAGGGCCGCGGGGCGCGGGCGGCCCCCCTGCCCGGTCACCGGAACCGGTTTCGTCCGCGCCGTTCCCCGGTTCAGGGCCGGGGGGTGTCCAGCGCGATCCGCAGGGCGCGCAGCGCGTGGTAGACGCGGACCTTGACCGTCTCGACGGGGACGCCGAGCGCGGCGGCGGCCTCGTTGACGCTCCGCCGCCGGAACAGGGTCTCGTCGAGGATCTCCCGGTGCGCCGCCGGCAGTGCCCGCAGCGCCCGCACCATCACCGCCCGCTCCGCGACGACGCCGGAACCGAGCCCGTTGGTCTTCTCTCGCAGTGCCACGGGACGAACCTCGCACCGCCCGTCCCACGCGAACACCCGTTTAGGGCCCGCTTAAGGAACCGCTAAGGCCCCGCGAAAGCCGCGGTGCCGGCGGTGTGCCCTCAGTCGTCCAGGGCCTTGCGGACCTTGGCCAGGTCGACGAACTTGAAGCCGGTGGCCTCCCGGTCGGGGGCGGCGGGGGTCTCCCGGCCGTCCTGGACGACCAGCAGGCCGTGGGGGTAGCGCCTGCCGAGGGGCTTGTCGAGGGCGGCCGCGCCGTCGCACTCCTCGGAGCCGTCGAGGGTCGTGGAGGCGGCGGTGACGCGGAAGCCGCCCTCGTACTCGTTGCCCTCGTCCAGCTCGCGGTCGTAGGCGGCGAAGGTGTCGTCGCCCTGGCTGGAGACCAGCACGTGGCCGTCGCCGCCGGGTTCGGCCAGCAGGGTCAGGCCCTCCACGTCGGCCGACAGCCGCGTGCCGCCGTAGCCGGGGTCGGGGCCCGGGACGCACTCCTCGGTCTCCTCGTCGTACTCGCCGGGGACGCCGAACTCGCGGACCCTGTCCAGCAGCTTCGGGGTCCCGGTGAGGTCGGCGCGCACGCGCCACACGCCGACGTCCTCCTGCCCGGCGTAGAGCATGCCGTTGGCGGGGTCCACCACCATGCCCTCCACCTGGGGCAGCTCGCCCGGTTCGGCGCACGGGGTCCAGGTGGCGCCGTTGGGCAGCCGGAACGCCGACGGCAGCTCCAGGGTCCGCACCTTGCGGTAGGTCACCGAGCCGGTGGCCGTCCCGGTCAGCTCCAGCAGCGCGACGGCGGTGCGGTTGCGGCGGCTGACCAGGGCGTAGGAACGGCCGGTCGCCCGGTCGGTCCAGGTGGCCAGGCCGTAGGCGGTGGCCTGCTCGTTGACCTCGTCCTGGTCCGCGGAGAACACGCGCGGGGCGGCCGGGTCGGTGACGTCGGTCAGCGGGCCGCCGGGGCGCGCCGGGTCGATCCGGTGGATCCGCAGCCGGTCGTGGCCGCGGTCGCTGGTCACCGCGACGTCGGCGCGGGACGGTCCGAGGCGCAGGCCGTGCACCAGGTCGACGTTGTTGAACCGGCCGGGCGCGTCGTCCGGGCCGGGGGCGGGCGGCGGGGCGACCGACTGCACCGGGCGGGCGTCCAAGTCGTAGACGCGCAGCCCGCCCTCCTTGACGGCGGCGATCACCAGGCTGCGGTCGGGGTCGGCGTCGTTCCGCCAGATGGCGGGGTCGTCGGCGTCGGAGTTACCGCCCGCCTCGTCGTCGTGGAGCGGGGGCGTCTCGGCCCTGGGGGTGAGGGCGGGCAGGGGCGCGGAGGCGTGGGCGGGGACGGCCACGGCGGTCGCCGCGAGCACCGCCCCGGCCGTCGCGAGCGGCCAGCGGGCCCTGTCTGTCACGAATGTCGGGATCACGCGAGCGATCGTGGAGCGGGCCGATAACGTCCGAGGGCCCTGGAGGCAACGGTTCGGTTGTCATCCCGTTAACGCCCCTGTCGCCCCCGGCCCGTCACCGGGCGAGGCCCTCCTCGTGCAGGAGCAGCAGGGTGTAGGCGGCGACCGTGGAGTCGTCGGCGATCACGCCCTCGCGGACCAGCTTCCTGAACTCGTCGCGGGACACGAACGCCTGCCGCATGTCCTGCTCCTCCGGCTCGCGGGACGGCTCCCCCGGCGTCAGGTCCGTCGCCAGGAAGACGTGGACGTGCTGGTTGCTGGTCCCGTGCGAGGCGTGCAGGGTGCCGAGGCGCGTCAGCGTGCCCGCGCGCAGCCCCGTCTCCTCGGCCAGCTCGCGCCGGGCCAGTTCCTCGGGGGCGCCGGCGGCGCGGTCGGGCAGCGAGCCCTGCGGGAAGTTCCACGCGCGGCGGCCGACCGGGTAGCGGTACTCCTCGACCAGGTGGAAGCCGTCGTTCTCGAACGGGATGACCAGCGCGAAGTCCGGCTTGTCGACCACGCCGTAGACGCCGCGCGAGCCGTCGGGGCGTTCGAACTCGTCCTCGCGGACGGCCATCCAACGGTTCTCGTAGACCACGCGGGACGACACCCGACGGAAATCGCTCATGGGCCACCACCCTAGCCAGCCCCCGGGATCCGGCCGCCGGCGGCGGGCATCGGCGCCGCTTTGATGATTGAATCGCCGGGTATGTGGCCCTCGTCACGTCGCCCCCTGCCGTGGACCAAGTGGTATCCCCCGACCGTTCCCACGCGACCTGACGTACCCGACGTCCCGGTCACCGGGCTGCTGGACGACTCGGCCGCGCGCCACCCCCGCCGGCCGGCGCTGCACTACTTCGGCCGCCGCCTCACCTACCGGGGACTGCACCGGGCCGCCGAACGGTTCGCCGCCGGGCTGCACCGGCTCGGCGTGCAGCCCGGCGACCGGGTGGCGCTGGTGCTGCCGAACTGCCCGCAGGCCGTCATCGCGTTCTTCGGCGTCTGGCGGCGCGGCGCCATCGCGGTGCCGGTCAACCCGCTGTGCACCGCGGAGGAGATGCACCACCAGCTCGCCGACTGCGGCGCGCGCGTCGCGGTGGTCCTGGACCGTTCCCATCCGACGGTGGCCGCGATCCGCGACCGGCTGCCGCTGGAGCAGGTGGTGGTCACCTCGCTGCTGGACTACCTGCCGCTGCGGGCCCGGCTGGCGTTGCGGCTGCCGCTGCTCCAGGCGCAGCGCATGCGCCGCGCGCTGACCGCCGAGATCCGCAACGCCGACGTGGTGCCGTTCGCCGAGATGCAGCGGCCCCCGCGCCGCGGGGTGCGGCAGTACCCGCTGGACCCGGCGCGGCACCTGGCCGTCATCCTCTACACCGGCGGCACCGAGGGCCGCCCCAAGGGGGTGATGCTCACCCACCGCAACCTGGTCGCCAACGCCGTCCAGCAGAACTCCTGGGACAGCGCCAGCGGCCCGAAGGACGTCACGCTGGCCGTGCTGCCGCTGTTCCACGCGTTCGGGCTGACCAGCAGCCTGGTCGCGCCCGCGATGACGGGCGGGGCGGTGGTGCTGCTGCCCCGGTTCCACCAGAGGCGGACCGTGCGGGCGATCCGGCGGTACCGGCCGACGATCTTTCCGGGCGTGCCGCTGCTGTACGACGAGGTGCTGGACGCGCCGGGGATGAAGCCCCGCCTCCTGCGCCCGGTCCGGGTGTTCGTCTGCGGCACCTACCCCCTGGAGCAGCGCACCGTGGAACGCCTGGAGTCCCTCGGCGGCCACCGGCTGATCCAGTGCTACGGCCTGACCGAGGCGTCCCCGGCCGTCACCGCCAACCCGCTGACCGCCGACGCCCGCAACCTCACCGTCGGCGTGCCGCTGCCGCTGACCGACGCGGTGGTCGTCGATCCGCGGGAGCCGACCCGGCTGCTGCCGCCGGGCCAGCCGGGCGAGCTGGTGGTGCGCGGCCCGCAGGTGTTCGCCGGGTACTGGAACCGGCCGCTGGAGACCGCGCGGGTGCTGTCGAAGGGCTGGCTGCGCACCGGGGACATCGCGGTGATGGGCGAGGACGGGTTCTTCTCGATCCTGGACCGCCGCCGCGACCTGATCAAGGTGAGCGGGTTCAGCGTGTTCCCCGGCGAGGTGGAGGAGGTGCTGCGCCGCCATCCCGCCGTGATCGACTGCGCGGTGGTGGGGGTGCCCGACCCCCGGCGCGGCGAACGCGTGATCGCCCACGTCGTGGAGCACCCGGCCTACCCGTTCTCGGCCGACGAGCTGCGCCGCCACTGCGAGCGGTACCTGTCGCACTACAAGGTGCCGGCGGAGTTCCGCCCGTGCGCGGAGCTGCCCCGCGGCGTCCTCGGCAAGGTCCTGCGCCGGCGGCTGCGCGAGCGGGAGCGCCCGCCCGTGCCGTGAGATGAAACGCGTCCGCGACGCCCCGGTTCCTCCCGCTTTTCGACGCCCACCCAAGGGGACGACGCCGCGAACGCGCGGCCCGTTGTCCTGATGACCACAAGCGGTCCAGAAGGTTCACTCCCTGTCGAAGTGCTTCATTCTGCGCTCAGGTGGGACTTTTCGCCTCCGTCCCGCCAGGGGTCTCGGACGAAGAGGTGGACCATGCCCTCTCACGCTCTGCTGGGGGGACGTCCGTCAACGGGGTTCGCGGTCGGGGGACCGCGCCGTTCGGCAGCCGTTCTCGTCGTACTGTCGCTCATGGCCACGCTGATCGCGGTGGTCGCCTGGCCGCGGCCCGCCGCCGCGGCGCTCCCGGCCAACTTCCAGGAGAAGGCCGTCATCTCCGGCCTGACCCGGCCCACGGCGGTGCGGTTCGCCCCGGACGGCCGGGTGTTCGTCGCGGAGAAGAGCGGGATCATCAAGCTCTACTCCTCGCTCACCGACACCACGCCGGAGATCTACGCGGACCTGCGCCGGCAGGTGTTCAACGGCTGGGACCGCGGCATGCTCGGCATGGCGCTGCACCCGAAGTTCCCCGTGGACCCGCGGGTGTACGTGATGTACACCTACAACGGCCCGCTCGGCGGCCCCTACCCGAAGTGGCCCTCCCCCGACGGGTCCAACGACAACTGCCCCGACCCGCCCGGCGCCAACAACGCCGGCTGCGTCGTGGCGGGCCGCATCTCGGTGCTGAGCCAGGCCAGCCCGGCGGCGGGGGCGCTGGCCACCCGCGCCGAGGCCGGGCCGGTGACCGAGAAGGTGCTGCTGGAGGACTGGTGCCAGCAGTTCTCCAGCCACTCGGTGGGCACGCTGGCGTTCGGCCGGGACGGGGCGCTGTACGCCAGCGGCGGTGACGGGGCGAGCTTCGGCTACGCCGACTGGGGCCAGAAGAACAACGCCTGCGGCGACCCGCCCGGCAGGGCCGGGACCGGCCTGAAGGCCCCGTCGGCCGAGGGCGGCGCGCTGCGCGCCCAGGACCTGCGCACCACCAGGGACCCCACGACGCTGGACGGGACGATCATCCGGATCAACCCCGACACCGGCAAGGCCGCCGCGGGCAACCCCGCGACCTCCGGCGACGACAACGCCCGGCGGATCGTGGCCTTCGGCCTGCGCAACCCCTACCGGTTCACGCTGCGGCCCGGCAACGACGAGATCTGGGCGGGCGACGTCGGCTGGACCACCTGGGAGGAGGTCAACCGGCACCCGGACCCGACCCGGAAGGTCCGCAACTTCGGCTGGCCCTGCTACGAGGGCAACGGCCGCACCAAGGGCTACGACGCCGCCAACCTCACGGTCTGCGAGAACCTCTACCGGGCGGGATCGGGCTCGATCACCGCGCCGCACTTCGTCTACAACCACGCCAACAAGATCGTCTCGGGTGAGGCGTGCGGCACCGGCAGCTCCTCCACCAGCGGCATGGCGTTCTACTCCGGCACGGTCTACCCCAGGGACTACCGGGGCGCGCTGTTCTTCACCGACTACGCCCGCAAGTGCGTGTGGGTGATGAAGCCCGGCACGAACGGGGTGCCGGACAAGACGAAGATCTCCACGTTCGCGACCGGCTCCCGCGGGATCGTCGACCTCCAGGCCGGGCCGAACGGCGACATCTTCGCCGTGGACGTCATCGGCGGCGCGGTCGTGCGCTACACCTACCACGGCGTCAACAACCCGCCCGTCGCGGCGATCAAGTCGGACGTGACCAGCGGGAACCTGCCGCTGGCGGTGCGGTTCGACGGGTCCACCTCCAGCGACGCCGACGGCAACACCCCGCTCACCTACGCCTGGGACCTGGACGGCGACGGAGCCTACGACGACTCCACCGCCGCCAAGCCGACCCACACCTACACCGCCAAGGGCCGCTACACGGTGGGGCTGCGGGTCACCGACACGCGCGGCGCCACCGACACCACCACCCTGGTGATCACCGCCGGGTCCACCCCGCCGACCGTCCGGATCACCAAGCCGGGGACGGACCTGAGGTGGGCGGTCGGCGACCGGGTGGAGTTCGCGGCCGAGGCCACCGACGCCGAGGACGGCGCGCTGACCGGCGACTCCCTGGAATGGGAGATCATCATGCACCACTGCCCGAGCAACTGCCACACCCACACGATCACCGGGCAGAACGGCGCGACCGGCGAGTTCACCGCGCCCGACCACGAGAACCCTTCGTGGATCGAGCTGAAGGTCACCGCCCGGGACGCCGACGGGCTGACCGGCACCCGGAGCGTCGAGCTGCACCCCAAGGTCACCAGGGTGACGTTGCGGAGCAGCCCGGCGGGCGTGCCGCTGACGCTGTTCGAGACGACGAGGGCCGCGCCGTTCGACAGCTCGGTGATCACCGGTTCGACGGTGTCGATCGCCGCGCCGACCCAGCGGGTCATGCTCGGGGACGTCCCCTACGAGTTCGTGGGCTGGTCCGACGGCGGCGCGTCGGCGCACAACATCACGCCCACCCAGGACGTGACGCTGACGGCCACCTACCGGAAGATGACCAACCTGGCGCGGGACAGGGGGTCCAAGGTCTCCAGCGTCGAGGCCACCGGGCGCGAGGGTCCCAAGGCGTTCGACGGCAGCGCCACCACCCGCTGGGCCAGCAGGCACAGCGACCCCCAGTGGATCGAGGTGGACCTCGGCTCGGTGCGCAAGGTCGGGTTCGTGCTGCTGAACTGGGAGACCGCCTACGGCAAGGCCTACCGGGTCCAGATCTCCACCGGCGGCGGCCGGTGGACCACCGTGCACAGCCGCACCAACGGCAACGGCAAATACGACTGGGTGGGCTTCACCCCGGCCGACGCCCGCTGGGTGCGGATGTACGGCACCCAGCGCGTCAGGTCCAGCTACGGCTACTCGCTGTGGGAGATGGAGGTCTACGAGAGGTGATTGACTGGGCCGGTGTCTCCCGACATCTCCCAGCCTGAGCTTTTCGACCTGCTCGCCGGGATCGGCCGCGAACGCGCCGGTCCCGGCGGGACGCCTCCCCCCGAGCCGCTCTACGACCGGCACGGGGTGCTGGTCGTGCGGGTGGGCGGCGTGGTGGTCAAGGCGCACCAGGCCGACCGGGGCGACGACCCGGACCTGGGGCGGCGGGTCGCGCTCGCCGGGGACCTGCCGGAGCTGTTCGCCGCGCCGCTGGGGCCGCCGCTGCGCGTGACCGGCGGTTTCGGCGAACGCACCGTCACCGTCACGGCGTTCGGCGAGCCCGTCCGCCCCGATGATCTTCCCTGGGAGGCCGCCGCGCGGCTGCTGGCCGGCCTGCACCGGCGGCCCGTCCCGCCGGACGCGCCGGGCTGGGGCCGCCCGACCCGGGTGGCGCGCCTGGTGGAACGCCTCCCGGACGGCCCGGCGGCCGGGGAGGTGCGGCGGGCGTTCGCCACCCTCCCGGCCTGGATCCGCGAGGGATCCCCCGACCCGGAACCGGCCGGGGAGCATCTGATCCACGGCGACTGGCACCTGGGGCAGATGGTGCGGCTCCCGGACGGGTCCTGGCGGTTCATCGACGTGGAGGACCTGGGGCGCGGCGACCCGGTCTGGGACCTGGCCCGGCCCGCCGCGCTGTACTCGGCGGGGGTGCTGCGCCCGGCGGACTGGACGGCGTTCCTGACCTCCTACCGGGCCGCCGGGGGCCCGGCGGTGCCGCTGCTGGGCGACCCGTGGGCACGGCTGGACATTCCGGCCCGAACTTTGGCGATCCAAATCGCCGCCACGTGCGTCATATCGGCGCGGGGGACGGATCGCCCGCTCGACGAGGCCGAGACGGCCCTGGTCGACGCCTGCACGAGGATCTCCAGGATGGTGGCGGTGAACACCGGCCCGACGTGACGCCCAGCATGACGTGCGGCGACGTCTGCCCTACATTTAGCCTCTACCTGGGGATTCCACACGGAAGGACGACAAAGCGATGCACTGCCCTAAGTGTCGTGGCGTCATGCGGACCTACACCCGCAGCGGCGTCCACATCGAGCAATGTGACAACTGCCGGGGCATCTTCCTCGACTACGGGGAGCTGGAGGCGCTGAGCCGTCTGGAGGCCCAGGGCCCGGGCTGGGCCGCGGCCCCGCCGCCGGCGGCGGGCACGCCCCCGGTCCAGGTGCACCACCACCACGGCGCGCCGGTCCACCACCACCGCCCGTACCACGGCGGCGGCGTGTTCCACATGCTGTTCTCGACCTGACCGCGACGTGCGCGGGGCCTTCCGGAGAGCCCGGCCCCGCGCACGCGCGCGTCACAGGCGCGGGTCCACCGGCTCGGACTCCAGCGCCAGGACCGCGAACACCGCCTGGTGGACCCGCCACAGCGGCTCCCCGGCGGCCAGCCGGTCCAGCGCCTCGGCCCCCAGCGCGTGCTCGCGCATGGCCAGGGAGCGCTTGCGTCCCAGCGAACGGCCGCGCAGCCGGTCCAGGTTCGCCGGCTCGGTGTAGTCCGGGCCGTAGATGATCCGCAGGTACTCCCGGCCCCGGCACTTGATGCCCGGCTGGACCTTGTGGTCCTCGGGCAACGGGCCGAGCGGCTTGACGACCATGCCCTCGCCCCCGGCGGCGGTGCGCTCCTCCCACCACCCGGTCACGGCCTTCTCGGACTCCGGCGACGCCAGGTCCACCACCTGGAACGCCGTGCGCTGGAGCAGCCCCGAGGAGTCGGCGCCCGCCAGGCGTCCGGCGATCTCCATGTGCCAGCCGTGGTCGCGCGCGGCGGCCCAGGCGGTGCCCTGGCCCGCCAGGACCTGGAACGGCGCCAGCCGGATGCCGTCCAGGCCGTCCACCTCCCAGCAGTACCGCGCGTAGGCGTCGCGGAACAGCGCCGCGTTGGCGGCCCGCCGGTCCACGCGCTCGCGCAGCCCGGCGACGTCCAGCCCGCGTGCGGCGGCCCCGGCCAGCGCGGCGGAGGCCGCCGGCAGCGCGGCGCGGGCGGCCGCCCCGGTCGCCGCGTACTGGGTGCGGATCAAATCCATGGCCTTGGCCGACCAGGGCAGCAGCTCGGTGTCCAGCGCCAGCCAGCCGGTGTCCAGCTCCTCCCACAGCCCGGCCGCGCCGACGGCGGCCCGGACCCGGTCCAGGACCGCCGCGGTCAGGGCGGGGTCGCGGAAGAACGCGCGGCCGGTGCGGGTGTAGACCGCGCCGAGGGAGCCGTCGGTGACGTCGAAGCGCCCGGCGGCGACCCCGGCGTCCCGCGCGACGACGACCACCGCGCGCGAGCCCATGTGCTTCTCCTGGCAGACCACCCTGCTCAGGCCCGCCTTCCGGTAGTCCTCCAGCGCCTCGGCCGGGTGCTCCAGATAGCCGGGCAGCGCGGAGGTCGCGGCCGGGGCCATGGTCGGCGGCAGGTACACCAGCCAGCGCGGGTCGACCGCGAAGCGGCTCATGACCTCCAGCGCGGCCAGGGCGTTCTCCTCGCGGACCGACACCCGGCCCATCAGGCGGGTCTCGACGCCCCCGACCTCCATGACGTCGGCGAACTTCAGCACGCCGGAGGCGCGCCGCCCGTCGCCCGCGGCCGGCCGGGCCTCCAGCGGCCGGACCGGCTCGTACCAGACCCGCCGGGCGGGCGTGGAGACGATCTCGCGTTCGGGGTAGCGGAGCGCGGTGAGCTTCCCGCCGAACACCACGCCGGTGTCCAGGCAGATCGTGTTGTTGATGAACTCCGCGCGCGGGACGGGCGTGTGCCCGTACACCACCAGCGCCCCGCCCCGGTAGTCGCGCGCCCACGGGTACCGCACCGGCAGCCCGTACTCGTCGGTCTCGCCGGTGGTGTCGCCGTACAGCGCGAACGACCGGACGCGGCCCGAGGCGCGCCCGTGGTACTCCTCCTTGAGCCCGGCGTGCGCGACGACCAGGTTCCCGCCGTCGAGCATGTAGTGGCTGATGAGGCCGTCCATGAACGCCATCGCCTCGGCGCGGAACCCCTCGGGCTCGGCGGCGAGCTGCTCCAGCGACTCGGCCAGGCCGTGCGCGACCCGGACCTTGCGGCCGCGCAGGGCCCGCACCAGCTTGTTCTCGTGGTTGCCGGACACGCACAGGGCGTCGCCGTCGCGCACCATGCCCATGACCAGCCGCAGCACGCCGGGGGTGTCGGGGCCCCGGTCCACCAGGTCGCCGACGAACACCGCGGTGCGCCCGCCGGGGTGGGTGGCCCCGACCGGACGGCCGAGCGCGTCGTGGCCGATCTCGTAGCCGAGGTCGCGCAGCAGGTCCTCCAGCTCGGCGCGGCAGCCGTGGACGTCGCCGATGACGTCGAACGGCCCGGTCAGCTCCCGCTTGTCGTTCCACGCCTTCTCGTACACGACGGTCGCCGCGTCGATCTCCTCGACGCCCTCCAGCACGTGCACGCGCTTGAACTCGCGGTGCAGCTCGCGCATCCCGCGCCGCAGCTCCCGGCGCTGCCGGGGGATGACGTGGTCGGGCAGGTCGCGGTCGGGGCGGGCCCGGGTGCGTTCGGCGGCGACGTGCTCGGGGACGTCCAGCACGATCGCCGCCGACAGCACGTCGTGCTCCTTGGCGATCCGCGCCAGGGCCTGGCGGGAGCGCGGCTGCACGTTGGTGGCGTCCACGACGGTCAGCAGCCCGCGCCGCAGCCGCTTGCGGACGATGTAGTGCAGCAGGTCGAACGCGTCGCCGGTCGCGGACTGGTCGTTCTCGTCGTCGGCGACCACCGCGCGGCAGTAGTCCGACGACACCACCTGCGTGGGCGCGAAGTGCCTGCGCGCGAAGTGCGACTTGCCGGACCCCGACACGCCGACCAGCACGACCAGCCCCATCTCGGGCAGCCTGAGCTCACGGCTCATCGTGTGAACACCCCCATCTGCGTCGGCGGTCCGACCTCGGGGTCGTCGTCGCCGACGGGTACGTGGCGGACCCGGTAGCCGTGCTCGGCGGCGACGCGGTCGGCCCACGCGCGGAACTCGGCGCGGGTCCATTCGAAACGGTGGTCGGAGTGGCGCATCGCGCCGGGCGCCAGGCCCTCGTAGCGCACGTTGTGCTCGACGTTCGGGGTCGTCACGATCACCACGCGCGGGCGGGCGTCGCCGAACACCACGTGCTCGACCGCGCCGAGGCGCGGCGGGTCGACGTGCTCGACGACCTCCATGAGCACGGCGGCGTCGTAGCCGTGGAAGCGGTCGTCGGCGTAGGTCAGCGACGCCTGGAAGACGCCCGCGGCGCGTTCGGCGTCGCGGTGCGGCCGGAGGTGCCGGCGCAGCCGGCGCTCGGCGGCCTCGACGGCGCGGTAGGACACGTCCGCGCCGGTCACCTCGGTGAAGAACGCGTCCTGGAGCAGGCGCGCCACCAGCTTGCCCGAGCCGGCGCCGAGGTCGATGACGCGGCGGGCGTCGGCGCGGCGCAGCTCCTCGGCGACGGCCTGGATGCGGCGTTCGGCCAGCGGCGTCGCGGCGGCGACCTCGGGCTCCCCGGCCTGCTCGGAGGCCGCATCGGTGGCCGCCGGTTCGGTGGCCGGGGCCTCCTCCTCGATGTCGTGCCGGTCGAGGGCGTCCTCGGGGGAGTCGTCGGAGTCGGCGAGGCGGCCGAGGGCGGTGCGCACCAGGGCGCGCCGGTTCGCCAGGTAGCGGCGGGTGATCGCGGCCCGGTCGGGGTGGGAGGCGAGCCAGCCCTCCCCCGCGCGGATCAGCTTGTCCACCTCGTCGGGCGCCATCCAGTAGTGCTTGGCGTCGTCCAGGACGGGCAGCAGCACGTACAGCTGGTTGAGCGCGTCGGACAGGCGCCGCTCGCCGGTCAGCGTGAGCGTGACGTACCGGGAGTCGCCCCAGGCGGGGAACGCCGGGTCCAGCGGCACCGGCGTCGCGGCGACCCGCCAGCCGAGGGGGGCGAAGAACCGTTCCACCTGGGCGGGGCCGCCGCGCGCGGGCAGCGCGGGCAGCGTGATCTCCAGCGGGATCGGGGACGCCGCCAGCTCGGGGCGGGCGTCGCAGCGCCCGCGCATCGCCGTCCGGAACACGCCCGCCATCGCCGAGGCCAGCAGCGACGACGCCGCGTAGGGGCGGTCGTTGACGTACTGGCCGAGGGAGAAGTCCGGGCTGTTCCTACCGCGCGTGCGCACCAGCCTGACCGGATCGACGTCCAGCAGCAGCGCCGCCGTGCAGCGCGCCCGGTCCGCCTCCGGGTAGAAGACGTGGGCCGCGCCGTACGCCTGGTCGAACCGCTGCACCCGGTCGGGGTGTTTGTGCAGCAGGAAACCCAGGTCCGTGGCCGGTTCCAGGGTCGTGGTGAGGGTCAGAAGCACCGGTCAAGGATGACAGAACGGGCTCTCGCCCCCGCACCGGTTTTTCCGCCGCGAACGCTCACGGAACGACCGGGCCGCTGACGAACCGGCCGCGCGCGTCGTACGGCCAGCCGTTGATCCGGCAGCCCTTCAGCCCGTAGATCTGCTGCATCATCACCGGCGCGAGGCGCCCCTTCCCGGCGCAGGTCATGTGCTTGACGCCGAGCCGGTGGCCGACCTCGTGGTTGATGACCAGCGCGTGGTACTGCCTGGGCTGGCCCGCGTAGTAGGTGGTCAGCAGCAGCCAGCGGCGCAGGTTCACCACGACCTGCTTGCCCGCGCTGCAGTTGACCTTCCCCTCGGTGGTCAGGCCGTAGGCGCCGCACAGCTTGTCGGTCGTGCCGGGCGAGGCCAGCCGCACCACGAAGTCGTAGGGAGGGGCCGAGACCCGCTGGAACGCCCACTTGCCCCCCGCCGTCCAGCCCTGGCGGTGGGCCAGCACCCGGTCCACCTCCTGGGTGAACGTCACCGGGTTCTGCCGCAGGCCGCCCTCGACCTGGACCATGTACCGCATCAGCTTGCCGCGCCCGAACACGCGTCCGCCGCCGATCGGCCGGGTGAACTTCCCGCTGCCCCGCTCCGGGATGTACACCGGCTGCCGGGTCGGGGCCACGGGCGGCTCGCTCGGCGGGTGGTGGGCGTCGCCGGAGGGGGAGCCGGACGGCCCGGCGTCGGTGGGGGCGCCCGGCGGCAGGGGCGCGGCGCCCGAGGTCGCCCACACCGCGAAGCCCGCGCCGCCGATCGCCACCACGGTCGTCACGGCGAGCACGGTCACCACGACCTGTTTGGCCCGTTCCCGGCGCGCGCCCTCGAAGGCGCGGTCCAGGTCGCCGCCCATGCCGTGCTTGGAGGTCACCCCGAAGGGGTCGTCCTGCGCCCGCCGCGCCGGTCCGTGCCCGTCGGGCCCGTACCCGTCCGGCGGATATCCGGGGTCCGGCGGGTACCCGGCGTCCGGTGGGGAGGCGGGGTCCGGCGGGTATCCGGGGTAGGCGGGGCCGGGGGCCCCGCGGCCGGGAGCCCCGTGGTCGGGAGCCCCGTGGTCGGGAGCCCCGTGGTCGGGGGCTCCGTAACCGGGAGCCTCGTAACCGGAGGGCTCGTAACCGGTCGGTTCGTGGCCGGTCGGCGCGCGATCGGCGGGGGCGGGGGGAGGCGCGTCCCGTCGGCCGGAGGCGTTCCGGCGACGGCGGCCCGCGCGGGGACGTTCGGGCTGCATGGCGCTCGCCAGCATGCCAGATATCCGGGGCTTTATGATCAAATCCCATGAGTCCGGACCCGCCGACGCCCGAAAAGTGGTGGCGAAGTTGTCGGACAAACCATGACAATCCGTAACGTCATGAGCAGACATCCCCGGCGCGCCGTCGCCCAGCAGACCGTCCGGATCCTCGACGAGGGCGGGTATCGCGCGCCCTCGGGCCGGGAGGTGCGCCTCGCCGACCAGGTCACGGACTGCGTACGGAACACCGTCCTGTACCGTCCCGCCGAACTCGACGCCCTGCTGTCCCGGTCGCCGTCCATCCCGGGCGTGTCGACCCGGCTGGAGGTGACCGGCGAGACGACCCTGGCCGCCGCGCGGCGGCTGTGCGCGGACGGCCCGGCGGACGGCGGCATGCCGTTCGTGCTGAACTTCGCCTCCGCCAAGAACCCCGGCGGCGGGTTCCTCAACGGCGCCCACGCCCAGGAGGAGGGCCTGGCCCGGTCCTCGGGCCTGTACGCGTCGCTGCTGGCGGCCCGCGAGTACTACGACTTCCACCGGGCCCAGGGCGACCTGCTCTACAGCGACCACATGATCTACTCCCCCGGCGTGCCGGTGTTCCGGGACGACTCCGGGGCGCTGCTGGAGGAGCCGTACCGGGTCGCGTTCCTGACCTCGCCCGCGCCCAACCGGGGGGCGATCCGCCGTCCCGAGCAGGCCGCGCGCGTCCCCGAGGTGCTGCGCGAGCGCGCCCGCAGGCTGCTGGCGGTGGCCGTGGCGCGCGGGCACCGCCGCCTGGTGCTGGGCGCGTGGGGCTGCGGGGTGTTCCGCAACGACCCGGCCGAGGTGGCGGGGACGTTCGCCGGTCTGCTGCGGCCGGGCGCGGAGTTCGACGGGCGGTTCGCGCACGTGGTGTTCGCGGTGTGGGACACCGCGCCGGGCGCGCCGCGCCAGGTGGCGTTCGAGGAGGCGTTCGCGGGGCTCTCCACCCCGTAGGACGCGGCGCCGCGCGTGAACGGGCCGGGAGGGCGCCCGGAGCGTTCCCCATCACCGCCGGTCGGCCCATCGGCCCTTGGGACGATCGTGGCGTGGCGCCCGGGCGGCCGGAGGGCGGGGCCGCCCGGCGCGGAGCGGCCCGGACCGGTGCGCGGTCCGGGCCGTCGCGCCGGGTCAGGACAGCTTCGCCATGACCTCCGTGGCGATCAGTTCCAGGTGGTCCAGGTCCGACAGGTCGAGGACCTGGAGGTAGAGCGTGCCGGCGCCCAGCTCGGCGAACCGGCCGATCTTGTCGACGAGCTCCTGCGGGGTCCCGGCCAGGCCGTTCTCGCGCAGCTCGGGCACCTCGCGGCCGATCGCGTCGGCGCGGCGGCGCACCTCGGCCTCGTCGCGGCCGCAGCACACCACCTGCGCCGCCGAGTACACCATCGGCCGCGTGCGGTCCTGCGCCTCGCAGGCGGCGCGGACCCGGCCGAACGCGGCGGCGGTGTCGTCGGGCTTGTGGAACGGCACGTTGTACTCGTCGGCGTAGGTCGCCGCCAGCCGCGGGGTGCGCTTGGCCCCGAAGCCGCCGATGAGGACGGGCGGGCCGTCGGCGGTGACCGGCTTGGGCAGCGCCGGGGACTCCCTGAGCCGGTAGTGCGCGCCCTCGAAGTCGAACGTCTCGCCGGCGGGGGCCCGCCACAGTCCGGTGATGATCTGGAGCTGCTCCTCCAGCTTCTCGAACCGCTCGTTCAGGCCGGGGAACGGGATGCCGTAGGCGGTGTGCTCCTCCTCGAACCAGCCGGTGCCGACGCCGAAGTCCACCCGGCCGCCGCTCATCTGGTCGACCTGCGCGACGGCGATGGCCAGCGGGCCCGGCAGCCGGAACGTCGCGGCCGTCATCAGCGTGCCGAGGCGGATCCGCCGGGTCTCGCGGGCCAGCCCGGCGAGGGTGATCCAGGCGTCGGTCGGGCCGGGCTCGCCCGTGACGTCGCCCATCTTCAGGTAGTGGTCGGAACGGTAGAAGGCGTCGAAGCCGAGGTCCTCGGTGGCCCTGGCGACGGACAGCAGCGTGTCGTAGGTGGCCCCCTGCTGGGGCTCGGTGAAGATCCGAAGACGCATGGTCCCATCCTGCTACCCCTGCTCACCTCACGGAAAACGGGGCCCGGCGCGCGCCGCCGGGCCCCGTGGTCGCCGCCCGTCCGGCGGCGCGCCCCGCTCAGTCCTGTTCGCGGCGGCGGGCGCGGCCGAGACGGGTCAGGATCAGGCCGGTGCCGACCAGAGCGAGGGACAGGTCGAGCATGACGCCGGTCTCCGCGCCGGTGCGCGGCAGCTCCCGCAGCGTCCGGGTCGGCGCGGGCGCCGTGCCCCCCGCGGACGGCGCGGACGGCTCGGCCGGCCGGGCCGGGCCGGCCGGGACGCCGGCCCGCCGGACCTTGGCCGTGGACCGCCGGTCCGGGGCCGCGCCGGGCCGCGCGCGCTCCGGCGTCACCAGCGGGCGGCTCACCGGGGTCAGCTGGGGCCGCAGCACCTTGGTGCGGGCGGTGGCCCGGTTGTTGTCCAGGTTCAGTTCGGCGGTCGTGGTCGCGACCCGCGAGGGGGCCTCCAGGACGGTGCCGGGCCGGGGCCGCTGGCGCGGCCGGACCCGGGCGTGGAAGGTCCTGGTCCCGCCCGCCGACAGCCGGTCGACCGCGCACACGAGCCGGCGGCCCGTCGCGGTGCAGGCGCCGTCGCGGTCGGCGATCTCGGCGGGCATCTCGGAGGTGACGGTCACCTGCCGGGCGGGCGAGGGGCCCTCGTTGCGCACCTCGATCGTGTACGGGATCGCCTCGCCGGGCCGGATCACCGCCGGGGCCCGTCCGGCCACCGACACGTCGGCGATGTCGGCCACGGTGGCGGCCGGGAACGCCCGGGACGCCCGCGCCCCGGCCCACGACACCGAGGCGGTGCCGACGACGTGGTTGCCCGGCTGGGCGTTCTTGGCGACCTTCGCGGTGAGCGCGCCCTTCTCGGTCTCGCCGGACCGCACCGCGCCGAGCTCGCAGACCACCCGGCCCATGGCGTCGCCGGACGCGGGGACGTAGGAGCAGTCCCGCGTGCCGGACACGAACTCCAGCGAGCGCGGCAGCTCGGCGGTGAGCGTCGCCGGGGCGTTCCTCGACGGGCCCTTCCCCGTCACCGAGAACGGCCAGGTGTAGACGCGTCCGGGCACCAGCGGGACGCCCGGTCCCGCGGTGTCGAGCCGGACCGTGGCGGCGCGCGACCGCGCGCCCCTGACGGCCCGGACGGGGTGGCCCGCCTTGCCGGGTTTGGTGCGCTTCTTGGCGCGGCCCTTGCCGGAGCGGTGCTCGGCGGGCTGGTGGTCGCGGCGGTCGCGGACCTGGACGGGCCCGTCGGCGCTCGCCGGCGCCCCCGCGCCGGGCAGCGGGACGACCCCGAGCAGCGGAGCGGCCGCCAGCACGGCCAGTCCCCTGACGCCCCACCCCCCGCCGGGGCGTCCGTGGTGCTTGTGGATCATTGCTGCTCCCCCGTGAGCCGGCCGGACTTCATGACCGTCTCCGTTGTAACCCGGCCACCGAAGATCACCTAGCGCCCCGTCGGCGTGTCCTCACCCATGGTGACGTCAACCTTTGGTCATCCGCGCGGGGCAAGGAAAGCCTCCCCGGCCGTGCGGTGGCATGCCGCCGGCCGTTGGGGGATCATCGCGCGCATGGCCGTTTTCGGGATCGACTACGCGTGGGGACGTCCCGGCCCGGCGGCGCTGAAGCGCGCCGGGGCGAAGTTCGTGTGCCGCTACCTGTCCCATGACCGCACCGGCAAGAACCTGACCCGCGCCGAGGCCGAGGAGCTGTCGCGGGCCGGGATCTGGCTGGTGGTGGTGTGGGAGACCACCGCCAGCCGGGCGCTGTCGGGCCGGGCGGGCGGGGTCGCCGACGCCCGCGAGGCGCAGCGGCAGGCGAGCGCCGTCGGCATGCCCGCCGGGCGGCCGATCTACTTCGCCGTCGACTTCGACGCCGGGCCCTCCCACCAGGCGGCGATCAACGCCTACCTGGACGGCGCGGCCGGCGTGCTCGGGCGCTTCCGGGTCGGCCTGTACGGCGGGTACGGGCCGGTGAAGCGCGCCCTGGACGCGGGCAGGGCCGCGTGGGCGTGGCAGACCTACGCCTGGTCGGGCGGCCGCTGGGACCGGCGGGCGCAGCTCCAGCAGTACTCCAACGAGCACCGGCTCAACGGCGTGAGCGTCGACTACAACCGCGCGGTCGCCGACGACTACGGCCAGTGGCGCGTGGGCGACGCGCCGCCCCGGGAGGAGGACCGGCCCGGCTACGTCTCGGTCGGCCTCGCCGCCGAACAGGAGCTGCCGCCCGGCGTGTGGACGACCGTGACGTGGGACCGGGAGTACGCCGACGGCGACGACCAGCACCCCGCGGGCGGACCGGACGTGCTGTCGGGGCCCGCGCGGTACGCGCTGACCGCCGCGGTGCGGGTGCGGGGCCTGCCCGAGGGCACGCGTCTGCGGGCCCGCGCGGTCGAGGCCGAGGCCGCCGCGCCGGACCGGTTCGACGCGGGGCCGGTGCGGGACTTCACGGCGGCGGGCGAGGAGACGAACCTGCTGTACGGCCTCGCCGCCGACGTCGTCGGCAAGGACCGCCGCGTCCGGCTCCAGGTGTTCCAGCACGGCCCGGCCCCGGCGCGGATCACCGGTGGCGGCGCCAGGCTGCTGTTCTGGAAGGGCTAGCGGTCCTCCAGGCGGCCCGCCGCGCGGGCGGCGCTGTGCAGCACCCGCGTCTGGGTCTCCATGTGGCGCAGGATGCGGCGCTGCCGGGCGCGCAGGTCGCGGTAGGCCCACACCGCCGCGCTCAGCACGACGACGGCGGCGGACGCCAGCGTCGCGCGCAGCACGTCCGGCGGAAGGGCCACGGGGGCGGCGACGGCGACCGCGGCGGCCCCCGCGCAGGCCGTCGCGGTGCCGAGCGCCCACCGGACACAGGTCGCGCGTACGCGCATCACGGACTCTCCTTCGCGACCGGGGATCCGCCGCCCGGAGGGGTGCGGGGCGGCGCTCCTGACCTGGACCGGCCTTCCCAGTCTGGCCGGTTGTCAAGGGCGCAACAACCAGTCAGTTCCAGAAACTTTTTCAGACTGCGAGGAAAGTCACCGGCCGTCGGGCTCCCCGTACAGCGCGCGCAGGAACGCCAGCGCCATCCGCCGCCTCCCGCCCTCGTCGGCGCGCAGGTCGGCGAAGTAGGAGTCGAGCTCCTCCAGCTCGCGCAGCGCCTCGCCCAGCGACACCGCGCCGGCCGGCTCGCCGCCCTCGCCGATCCGGGCCAGGTCGCCGGGCCGCCAGCGCAGCGCGGCCTCGACGGCGGCCCGGGTCCGCGCCTGCGGCCAGCGCCCGGCGGACTCCAGGTTGTAGATCGTCTTGACCGTCACCCCGGCCTGCTCGGCCAGCCGCTCCTGGGTGAGGCCGAGCGAGCCACGGCGCGCCACCACGTACTTGGCGACCCGCTCCCGGTCCAGCTCTCCGGCCATGCCTTCAGGATGGCGGAAACAGTAAGGAACATCCAGTAACCGGCGGGTGCATATTTCCTTCATCGCTATTTCTTGTTATTTCCGGTCATCCCTTGATGTCTTACCGGGTCATTCCTAGGCTGAGGGGCAGGCCCACGACCGAAGGGGTGGGACAGTGCACCAGGAAGGACCCCTCACCGTCGAACTGGCGCTGGCCGAGCTGCGGCGGGGGATGGACGTCCGGCTCACCAGCCTGGAGGGCCAGCTCGCCCTCCTGCTCCAGCGCGACGAACACCACGAACGCCAGATCACCGATCAGGTCCGTCTGCTCTCCGAGGTGGAGGACCGCCTGACCCGCGCCGAACGCGAGCAGGTCACCCGCGGCCATCTGGAGGCCCGCTTCCGCCACACGGTGGCCCTGCTGTCGATGCTCGCCGCGGCGGCCTCGGCGGCCGTCACCCTCTGGGCGACCGTGCTGAACTGACGGGCGCTCCGCGAACCGGCGGGCACCACGGAGCCGGCGGGCACCACGGAGCCGACGGACGCGCAGGACCGGCGGGGGCACGGCGTGCCGGGACTCCCCGGGTCGACACACCTCCCGACACGCCGCCCCCGTCCTTGTCAGGCGGGCCGGTCCGTTCTTCACTGAGGCGATGACCGAACGCCTGTCACGCAACCGCGCCAGCATCGCCCACCGTCTCCGCTACGCCGCCCGCAACCCCGACCGCATCGCCCCCTACGCCCGCCGCCTCGCCCGCGACACCTGGCTGCGGCTGCGTGCACGCGACCACGTCGCCTACTACCGCGCGGTGATGCGCTCCGACGCCGCCCGCAGCCCCTACGGCGCCGTCGGCACCGCCGACCACGACCACTGGCTCGCGATCGGCCGCCTCCAGTTCGACTACCTGCTGTCCCACGGGCTGAAGCCGTCGCACCGCATGCTGGAGATCGGCTGCGGCAACCTGCGCGCGGGCCACCTGTTCATCGGCCACCTGGAGCCGGGCCACTACTACGGCGTGGACATCTCCCCCGACATCCTGTTCGCCGCGCAGGAGACGGTGACCCGGAACGGCCTCCAGGACCGCCTGCCGCACCTGACCCCGGTCCGCGACCTGCGCCTGGCGTTCCTGCCGGAGGGGCACTTCGACGTGATCCACGCCCACAGCGTCTTCTCGCACTCGCCGCCGGAGGTCATCGACGAGTGCCTGGCCCACGTGGACCGGCTGCTCGCCCCGGACGGCTTCTTCGACTTCACCTTCAACCGGACCACGGGCCGGGAGCACCACGTCCTGCGCGAGGACTTCTATTACCGCACCGAGAGCCTGACGGCCCTGGCCGAAAAGCACGGCCTGACCGCCCGGCTGATGGACGACTGGGAGAAGAACCCCCACAAGCAGTCCAAACTCCGCGTCACCCGGCCCGCCCCGAACGGGGGGTGACCGGGACCGGTCCGTCCAGGTTTGACGGCCTTTCTGACAGAGCAGACTGATCAACGACAACAGCCCCGCGCAGTGCCGCGCTCGGATCTCATCGGGGAGCTGGTCAGCGTGGCCATCGACGTCGGCCCCAACGACCGGGCCGGGACCGAGTGGCCCGCGACCCTCGACGTCGGCGCGCTGCTGGCGGAGGGCTGGCGGCCGACCCCGTTCCGGCAGTTCATCGTCAAGGTGCACGGCCGCTGCAACCTGGCCTGCGACTACTGCTACCTGTACGAGATGGCCGACCAGGGCTGGCGCGCCCGGCCGCGCCGGATGTCCCGGCCGGTCGTGGCGGCCGTCGCCGGGCGCATCGCCGAGCACGCCCGCGCGCACGGCCTGACCCGCGTCGAGATCATCCTGCACGGCGGCGAACCGCTGCTGGCGGGCGTGGAACACCTGCGGTACACCCTGGCGACGCTGCGCGCGGCGGTCCCCGGCGGCGTCGAGTGCGCGCTGTCGGTCCAGACCAACGCCACCCTGCTCGACACCCTGTTCCTGGACCTGCTGGCGGAGTTCGACGTGCGGGTCGGCGTCAGCCTGGACGGCGACGAGGCCGGGCACGACCGGCACCGCCGCCGCAGGGGCGGCCGGGGCAGCCACGCCGACGTGCGGGCCGGGCTGGAGCGGCTGACCGCGCCCCGCTACCGGCACCTGTTCGGCGGCCTGCTGTGCACGATCGACCTGCGCAACGACCCGGTCGCCACCTACGAGGCGCTGCTGGAGTTCGACCCGCCCATGGTGGACTTCCACCTGCCGCACGGCACCTGGGACGCCCCGCCCCCGGGCCGCGTCCCGGACGACCCCGCCACCCCCTACGGCGACTGGCTGGCGGCGGTGTTCGACCGCTGGTACCGCGTCCCGGCCCGCGAGACCCGGGTCCGGCTGTTCGGCGAGATCATCCGGCTGCTGCTGGGCCGCCCCTCGCGCAGCGAGTCGGTCGGGCTGTCGCCCGCCGCGATGGTGGTGGTGGAGACCGACGGGTCGCTGGAGCAGGTGGACTCGCTCAAGGCCGCCTACGACGGGGCCGCCGCGACGGCGCTGCACGTGCTGCGCGACGCGTTCGACGCCGCGCTGCTGCTGCCGCCGATCGTCGCCCGGCAGATCGGCGTCCGCGCGCTGTCGGAGCGCTGCACGGCCTGCGCGCTGCGCCCGGTGTGCGGCGGCGGGCTCTACCCGCACCGGCACCGGGCGGGCAGCGGCTTCCGCAACCCGTCGGTGTACTGCCCCGACCTCTACCGGCTGATCACCCACATCCACGCGGCCGTGGCCCGCGACGTGGCCGCGCTGCGGAAAGGCGGGCGATGACGTCCCCGCACACCGCACCCGGGCGCACGGTGCCCGACGAGATCCTGCGCGCGCTCGCGGCGGGCTCCGGCGGGAACGCCGCCCTCGAACTGCTGAACGCCGTCCAGCACGGCAAGCACCTGCTGCTGGTCCGCCACATCCGTGCCCTGGCCCCGCGCACCGCGACCGGCTACGACCTCCTCAAGGAGGTCCAGAAGAACGACCGGGAGGCCGCCGACCGGGTGCTGCGGTACCCGACCGTCGGGGTGTGGGCGTGGCGCACCGCGCGGGCGCTGGAGGACGGGCGTTCCGATGACCCCCGGGCCGACGGGATGGCCCTGCTCGCCGCCGCGGCGGCCGTCCGTGCGCGGTTCCCGGCCGAGATCGGGGTGCCGGTGCGGGACGGCGCGGTGACGCTGCCGTCGCTGGGGCGCGCGCTGCTGCCCGGCGCGACCACGGCGCGGGTGCGGAGCGGCCCGCACGGCGCGGCGGTGACCGGCGGCGACGCCTCCGTCGCCGTCCCGGCCGACCCGCACCGCGACGCGCCCGGCTGGCAGGCGCTGCGCCGGCTGACCGCCGAGAGCGGGGGCCGCCGCCTGGACCTGCTGCTGGACGACCACGACCCGTACCGGATGCCCGGCACCGCCCGCCTCGGCGACCGGCTGCCGGAGGCGGAGGTGGAGCGCTGGCGGGCCACCCTGCGCGGGGCGTGGGAGCTGCTGGTCCCCCGGCACTGGACGATCTGCGCGGAGACGGCGGCGGTCCTGCGCACCCTCAGCCCGCTGCCGGCGCCGGAGGGCGGCGGGCAGTCCAGCGCGACCGCCCAGCACGCGTTCGGCGGGATCGGCCTGTCCGAGCCGCCGCACCGGCACTTCTTCGCCGTCACGTTCGCGCACGAGGTGCAGCACACCAAGCTGACCGCCCTGCTGGACGCGGTGCCGCTGACGGCGCCCGACGACGGCGCCCGCTACCGGGCCCCGTGGCGCGACGACCCGCGCCCGGTCGCGGGGCTGCTCCAGGGCGCCTACGCCCATCTGGGCATCGCCGGTTTCTGGCGTCGGCAGCGGCACCACGAGAGCGGCGACATGGCGACGTACGCGCACACCTGCTTCGCCCGCTGGCGCGACGCCGCGCTGTGGGTGTGCCGCACCCTGGCGGCGAGCGGCGGGCTCACGCCGCACGGCCGGGTCTTCGTCGCGGGCATGACCCGCACGCTGGAGGACTGGGCGGCCGAGCCGGTGCCGCCCGCCGCGCTCGCCGCGGCGCGCGCGGCCGAGGCCCGCCGGCTGGCGGACTGGCGGGAGCGCAACGGCCCGCTCCCGGCCCTCCAGCGGGCGACCTAGATCGGCGGCGGGTCGAAGTCGCAGTCCAGGTGGCGTCCCTCCAGGAACACCTCGGCGTCCCGGTGGTCCAGCGTCAGCGTCCGCGCGTACCGGTCGAGGGTGTCGGCCCGCAGGGTCTCGGCCTCCTCCTTCAGGCCGGACGCCAGCAGGTCGGCCGACAGGTTCGCCGCGCCCGCCAGCGTCGTCGGATGGTCCTCGCCGAGCAGCGCGCGCAGCCGCCGCAGCGTGCCGCGGCCGAGCCGCACGGCCGACTCCCGCTCGCCCAGCGCGGCCAGGTCGCTGGCCAGGTTCACGGCGACGGTGAGGGTGTAGTGGTGGTCGCGGCTCAGCTTGGCCTCCAGGCCCGCCAGCGACCGCTCGTTCAGCCTGCGGGCCGCCTCCGGGTCGCCCAGCACGCGGTGCAGCACCGCCACGTTGCTGGCGCAGCCGTGGTGGAAGGGGTGCTGGTCGCCATAGATCCGCGGATAACGGTTCATGGTGTCCCGGGCCAGGTTGAACGCCTCCTGGGCCCGGCCCGCGGAGCGCAGGACGTTGGCCAGGTTCACGGCGGAGGCGAGGGTGTCGGGGGTGTCGAGCCCGAACTGCCGGACGCAGCGGGCGTGGACGTCCTCGGCCAGTTCCAGGGCCTCCTCGGTCTCTCCGGCGCGGAGCCGGGCGATGGCCAGGTCGCGGGCGGTGCGCAGGGTCCACGGGTGGTCGGCGCGCACCTGCCGGGCGAACGAGTAGGCGTCGGTGCCCACGTCGCCGGCCGAGATGTAGTCACCACACAGCCGGACCGCGCGGGCCAGCCCGTTCCAGAACACCACCCGGGTCACCGGGGGGATGTCGTCCAGCGCCAGCAGTCGTTCGTACGCCTCCTCGTGCAGCTCCTTCGACCTGAGGTAGGCGCTGGTGAGGCCGTGGTCGAGAGCCAGGCTGTTCATCGCGCGCAGCGTGCGCAGGTCGTTCTCGCCCAGCGCGGCCCGATGCAGCGCCAACGACCGCTCGTCGTGCTCGCGGGCCTCCGGGAAGTCGCCGCGCGCCCGCAGGTCGGCGCCGATGCTGTTGTGCAGGATCAGGGTGAACTCGTGTTCGGGTCCGACCGTCTCGTCGAGTTGCCGCAGCGTGCTGACGTCGAGCTGGTAGGCGTCCTCGTACTGGCCGATCTCGCGGCGCAGGTTGCCCTGCACGTGCCGGGCCCGCAGGACGTCCAGGTCCGGCGGGCCGGTGGCGTCCCGCGTCCACGACCTGATCATCGTGTCGACGTACCGGTTGGCCGACCGGTAGTTCCCCGAGGCGAACAGGTAGTTCAGCGTGTCCAGCGCGAGCCCCCGCACCTTCGGTTCGCGGCTCTCCAGGAGCCGGGCGGGGAGGACGTGGGCCAGCAGCTCGGAGTAGCGCGGCCAGGCGTTGGAGTCGGAAGGGTTCTCCGGGGCGAACGCGGCCAGCAGCGCGTGCACCTCGGCGCGGATGCGGGCCTGCTCCTCCTGTCCCATCTCCTCGCGCAGCAGCGCCTGGATCAGCCGGTGCACCTGGATGTTGCGGCTGTCGTCGATCCGCACGAGGGCGTAACGGCCCAGTTCGCTGATGGCCTTGCTGAGCCCGAGGGGCGCGCCCAGCAGGGCACGCAGTTCCGGCCGCACGGCCGGGTCGTCGGTCCGGGTGAACACCCCGCGGGGGATCGGCTCGGGGCCGAAGAAGGCGCAGCAGCGCAGCAGTTCCATGGCCTCGGGGCGGCGCTGCTGGAGGTTCGACACCGACAGCGCCCACGCCGCCGTCATCGACAGCGGGTACTCGCTGGGCTTGCCCTCGTCGAGGACCTGACCGGTGTGGTCCTCCAGGAGCCGCAGGTACTCCTCCACCGACATGCCGGTCTCGGCCTGGAGCGCCCCGGCCTGCTCCAGCGCCAGCGGCAGGTCGCCCAGCGCCTCCGCCAGCCGGTCGGCGTCCTGCTCGGTGAGCCCCCGGCGCACCCGTGCGATCAGGAACGCCACGCTCTCCTCGCGGGTGAACACGTCCACCGGCAGCGTCTCCACGACGCTCTCCCACCGATGGTTGCGCGATGTGATCAGTACGTGGCCGGGCCCGCCGCGCGGCACGATGTCGTTGATCTCCTCGGGCTCGTCGGCGTTGTCGAAGATCAACAACCAGCGGTCGTAGGGGTCGCCGCGGCGCAGCGCGTTCAGCACGCGGTCGGCGGCCTCCTCGATGCCCCGCGTGGCCGGGTCGGGCACGCCCAGGTCGGGGGCCTCCAGGGCGAGCTGTGCCAGCGTCGAGCGCGCCAGTCCGGGCTGCTCGGCGGAGATCCACCACACCAGGTCGTACTCGGACCGGTAGCGGTAGGCGTACTCGACCGCCAGCTGGGTCTTGCCGACCCCGCCCAGGCCGTGCAGCGCATGCGGAACGACGGCGGTGACCTGCCCGCCGTCCCCGCCGGCGATCCCCTCCCGCAGCCGTGTCAGCAGGTCCTCACGGCCGGTGAAGTTCTTGTTCTTCGGCGGCACCCGGCCCCAGATCGTGGGAACGGCCGAGGAACGCCGTGGTTTCGGCTCCACACTCGTCACGCGACCCGCCTCCCGGTACCGGCGTGCTGACTTCGCCAGGGTAAAGACAATAAACGTTCTTTTGAACCATCAACAGGCCGCTTCGCCCCTTACCAATTCCGGCCGACACCCTGACCCATTCCGGTCCACCGAATACGGGAATGGCGATCGCGCTATTGTCAGCGCCCCGACCGGACGCGACCATCGAAGACAGATGACGGCGCACAGGGAGCGCATATGCCAGAACAGACCGCCGTACCGGCCAGTGGTCTTGTCGACATCTCCGGCCTCACCCTCCACGACCTGGACGATCTTGACGACGGCACCATCGCGTGGGCGTTGCGCGAGGTACTCGACCCGGCCCCCGGCGAGACGGAGGTGGTCGCGGGCTTCGACAACTCGTAACGGGACCGTGCGTCGACGGCCGGAACCGGCCGCATGACGGGTCGCGGCACGGCCCGGCGGCAGGAGCCGTACCATCGCAGGACCAGGGGAACGCGCCGGGGGCGTCCCGGTATATGGCCCTGCGCCGAATTCCCGTCCCATTGAACGACACCATTCCCGGTGACCGAGAGCCGCCCCCATGACAGCATCCTCCCCTCCTTTCCCGCGACGTCCGGGCCCGTTCGTCGGGCCGCGGCCCTTCGACGTCCACGAGCAGGGGATGTTCTTCGGCCGCCGCGACGCGACCGAGGAGGTGGCCCGCCTCTGGCGCGCCAACCGGCTGACCGTCCTGCACGGCGACACCGGGACCGGCAAGACCTCGCTGCTGCGCGCCGGGCTCGTTCCCGCGCTGCGCGCCGAGGGCGCCAACGTGCTGCCGCCCGGTGAGTCCACCGCCGCCGATCCCGTCGCCGCGCTCCCCCGGATCAACCCCTACTCGCTCACCCTCCTGCGCTCCTGGGCGCCCGAGGAGTCACCCGCCCGGCTCGCCGCCACGTCCCTGGCCGGGTTCCTCCAGCGCCGCGAGCGGGCCGACCGGCGCGGCGCGGCGCAGCCCACGCTGGCGGCCATCGACCAGGCCGAGCGGATCACCCGGGGCGACGGCCCGCTGCGCCGGCACCGGAGGCTGTTCCTGGAGGAGCTGTGCGCGGCGCTGCTCCAGCGGCCCCGGACCCACCTGCTGGTGGTCGTGCGGACCGACCAGCTGGACGCGGTGCTGCGTGTGGCCAAGCAACTGGACGAGGTCGAGTACGCGCAGTTCGCGCTGGGACCGCTGCCGGCCGAGGCCGCCCGGGAGGTGGTGCGGGGGTCGCTGCGCGGGGCCGGACGGCGGTTCGACGTGCCGTGGACGCCCGACCTGCTGGAACGGCTGGGCGGCGGCGACGTCGATCCCGTCCTGCTGCAGGTGGCGTGCGCCCGGCTGTGGGGTTCGCCCGATCCGCCCGCCGGGTCCGAGCTGCCCGCCGAGGTGAGGCGGGCGCTGCGGGCGTTCGGGGAACGGGCGCTGGCCGATGTCGCCGCCGACCACGACGTGGACCGGCCCGACCTGGCCGACTGGCTGCGACGGCCGGCGGGCGAGGCCCGGGGCGCCGTCACCGAGGCGGTGCTGCACGCGCTGGAGGACCGGTACCTGCTGACCCGGCGGGCGGAGGACCGCGCGCACCCCTACCGGCTGCGCCATCCGCTGCTGGAGGACGCGCTGCGGCCGTGGGACCCCGACCGGTGGCCGCGGGCCGCCCCCACCGCCGAGAGCGTCCTGAACGCCGCCGCCGGGACGTTCGTCACCGGCGATCTCGGCCGGGCCGAACGGCTCGCGCTGGCGGCCACGAAACCGTCGGCCGTCCTCCCCGGCACCCCCGCCGAGACCGAGACGCTGCTCGGCGGGATCGCCGTGCTGCGGCGGCGGCCGGACGACGCCAAGCAGCACTACGAGGCCGCCTCCGGGCTGTTCGACCGGGTCCGCGACCAGTCCCGGGCGGTGCTGCTGCTGGCCGCGCGCGGCTGGGTCGCCCTCGACGCCGGGGACCCGCACGAGGCCGTGGAGTGGCTGGAGCACGCGATCCACCGCGACCCCAACAACCCGGCCGTGCAGACCTGGCTCGGCGTCGCCCTCAAGCAGGCGGGGATGCGCACCCAGGCGGTGAGCCTGCTGGACAAGGCCGTGCGGCGCGCCGACGACCCGCTGGTGCCGCAGCGGGCGCTGGCCGCCGCCCTCGCCGACAGCGACGACCGCACGTTCGCCGAACGCGCCCTGCGCGAGTACTCGCGGATCAGGTCCGGGCCGTTCGCCCCGTCCGACGAGGCCACCCGCGCGCTGGCGCAGGCCACGATCGGGGACGCCGAGGCCGCCCGGCGCGGCGTGCGCGCGGCGGTGGCCCGGGACCCCCAGAGCGGCGCGGTGCTGCTGACCGGTGCCCGTGCCCTGCTGCGGCTGGGCGAGCCGGAACGCGCCGCGGGGCTGGCGCGGCAGGCGCTGTCGGCCGACGACCCGCCGCTGCCGCCGCACCAGCGGCCCGACGCCGAGCGCGTGATGGAGATGGCCGACCAGCGGAGGGGACGCCGATGGCGACGGCACTGATCGCGGCGGCCGCCGCCCTGCTGGGCGTCCTGATCACCGGGGTCGTGACGGTCCTGACCACCCGGCAGAACCTGGCCGCCGAGCAGGCCCGCGCCGAAGGGCAGCGGGCCGCCGAGGCCGCGCAGCGCGCCGCCGACGAGGAGCGGGCCCGGCGGGAGCGTCTGGAGGAGGTCACCGAACAGGCGCGGGCGGCGGTGCTGGAGTTCGGCGTGACCGCGCGACTCATCCTGGAGGCGCGCCGCCCCCACCCCATCGCCGTCGCCGAAGAGTCAGCCGGTGACCTGCTGAAACGTGCCCGCGCGCAGTACACCGAGGCGTTGAAGGCGCTGGCCCGGCTGCGCCCGCTGTGCCCGGTCGAGACCCGCGCGGAACTCGACGCCCTGAACGCGGCCGTCAGCGGGACGTTCAGTCACGTGCAGCCGGGAGCGGCTCAGACCACGGGGCCCGAGGAGACCCAGCGGCGGATCCTGGAGGGCTGGCAGGTGGTGTCCGACACCGTGCTGCCCGGCCCGCCGCTCGTGCCCGCGCCGCGCCCCGAAGAGCCTCCCGACCGCCCCCGGCCGAGTCCCGCGCCCTCGACACGATCCGCAGGGTGAACGCCGGCCCGAGCGCCAGGACCGCCCGCGCCGTCCCCAGGCGGTTGGGGCCGGCGCCGCGCGCGTCCAGCAAGGTCCGCAGGGTGAGCAGCAGCGCCAGCGTGCCGACCACCACCGCGACGATCGTCGGGACCTGCCGCAGACCCACGGAGGTGACCAGGTAGCCGCTGAACATCGCGCCCAGCGGGACCGCGCCGCCGGTGAAGAAGCGGTTGGCGCTGACCACCCGGCCGAGCATGCCGGGCGAGACCGCGGTGGCCTGGTAGACGCCCAGGGCCACGTTCAGGTGCGCCCCCACGAACCCGATGCAGCCCGAGGCCAGCGGGAGCGCCACCAGCAGCAGGCCCGAGGAGACGGTCCCGGCGAGCGCCAGCCCGGCCGACAGCAGCGCCCAGGCCCACACGCAGCCGATGACCAGCCGGGCCGGGCGGACCCACCGCCGCCGGGACGCGACGGACGCGCCCACCAGCCCGCCCAGCCCGGACGCCGCGCACAGCAGTCCGACCACCACACCGGGCAGGTGGCGTTCGCGCCCCAGGAAGAGCAGCAGCAGCGGCAGGTTCTGGAAGAGGAAGTTAGTCACGGTGCACACCAGCAGCACCCGCCGCAGGAGCCGGTCGCCCCACAGGTGCCCGAACCCCTCGCCCAGGTCGCGGGCCAGGTCGCCGAAGCGCGCCGGGGCGGCCCGCGCGGGACGCGGCGTCCGGCCCCGCATCCGGAGCAGCATCAGCACCGCGGTCAGCGCGCTGGCGATGTCGGCGAGCGGGGGCAGACCGTGCCACAGCCCGAACAGCAGCCCGCCCCCGGACCGTCCGGTCATCTCGGCCGCGTGCAGCCGGGTCTCGTTGCGGCCGATGGCGCGCGGCAGCCGCCCGGGCTCGACCAGGGTGGGCACGGCGGCGGTCTCGGCGGTGGTGTAGAAGGTGGTGCAGGCCCCCTGCACCGCGGCGCAGACCGCGATCAGCCAGGGGGAGGCGTCCAGCAGCAGCACCGCGCCCAGCAGCACCACGATGGCGGCGATCCGTACGAGCTGGCTGCCGATCATCACGCGGCGGCGGTCCCACCGGTCGACCAGCACCCCCGCCGGGAGCAGCAGCGCGATGCGCGGCAGCGCCCCGCAGGCGGTGACCCATCCGGCCAGCACCGGCGACCCGGTCAGCGCGAGCGCCAGCAGGGGTCCGGTGAGCGCGGCGTTGGCGGCCCCGAACTGGGAGACGGCCGTGCCACGCCACAGCAGTGTGAAGTCGCGTGGCCACGGTGTCCCCCGCGCCTTCGCCGGTGACGCGCGGAGGGTACGGTCGATCACCCTCTCCCTCTCCCCCAGAGCATCTGGTGACCGGGCTCCGGCGGTGGGAAACGGCCAGCGTCCTACAGGGACGCGGGCAAGCTTAGCCATCGCGCCTCGCCGAGGCCCGGAAATCACGAAGATCGATTCGCCGAGATCCGTCTACCCGGGACCCGGTGCGGAAAAGATCAGCAACGGCTAGATCTACGGCAAGGTCCCCCGGTTCACGTGGCATACCCGTTGGACCGCCCGCGGGCCGCCGGTGTTCCGCGGTTCATCTCGCCGCGTAACCGGGAACTCAGCCGACCTCGGCGCGGGCGATCTCCTGGACCGCCTCGTCGGTCATCGCGACGGTCCTCGGCTCGAACGCGCCCTTCCCGCAGACCGTGCCCGTCGCCTTCCCGCCGGGCGCGAGGGTGGTGGTGGGGACCCGGTTCTCGTAGGTGCCGAGCGCCTCACCGCCGTCATGCCTTTTTCCCTCGGCGTCGGTGATCGAGAAGTAGAGGGGGCTCACGGTGACGTTCCGCCTGCCCTGGTTGGTCACGGTGACCTTCACACAGGACAACGGCGCACCTGCGTTCAACACCGTCTCCCGGGCCTTGGTCTTCTCCGCGGCGAGCTTCACCACGGCCCTCTCCGCCCGGGCGGTCCCGCTGGCCGCGCCACCCCCGTCGGCGGACGGAGCGGCGGGCGGAACGCGGACGGGCTCGTCCTCGCCCCCGCAGGCGGTCGCGAGGACGAACACAGCGACGAAGGGGATCACGAAACGCTTGATCACGGGCGCTCCCGGTGCTGGGGGTGGCATGGGTGTGACGCGCACACCGAGAATCCCGTTCACCGGTGACGGCCATATGGAATCACACCGTTGGGGCTTGTCAGCGACCATCACTGGCCCCGCTCTTCGCAAGAGTTGCTTTCTGGCCTACCGTCGAGCAGTGAACAACGATGGCTCGACGTCCGCGGAGTCGACGACTCCTCCTGTCGGGCAACCCGCTTCCGACCCTCGGCTCATCGTGGCCTACGATGAGGCGCTCCGCGTGCTGACTCTGCAGATCAACACGTTGGACAGCCTGCGAACTCGCGCAACGCTGCTCACCGCCGGCGCGGCGCTGGTCACCTCCCTCTTCGGAGGCTTCGCCCTACAGCGCCACCAAGATCTTGGATGGTGGGCCGCGGTGGGTATGGTCGCCCTCGCCGTCGTCCTGGTGAGCGCCCTGGCCATCGTCGCTCCACGACGCGGCTGGGATTTCGTCGTTCAACCGGGCGTTCTGTTGCAGGCCATCGACGACGGTCGTGACGTCGACGCCCTCTACCGCACGCTCATACAGGATTTCGGTGCGTGGGCCCGCGCCAACCAGTTCAAGATTCGCCGACTGCAGTGGTGGCTCGTGGTCGGCATGGTCTTCATGTTCGTCGAACTGCTGGCATGGGTCGGTCAGTTCTGGACCCTGACCAGGGCGTGAGCCGACGCCCGCACCCGGTCATGCCGGAGGGCGGACCGGTGGGGTGAGGGCCGGACGGGCCGCTCGCCCCACCAGGAACCTGGAGATCGCAGGAGGTCAGCGCCGTGGTCTAGCCCTTGACCAGGGTAGCCATGCACTCCACGTCTTGGGTCATGGGGAGCACATGCAAATTGCCTGGCCAGCAGGTCAGCCCTGTGATCGCACCTGGTTCCGGACCGCCATGCGTTCCTGGTACGCGCGGATCTTCGTCCACGCCTCGATGATGGAGTCCATCCGGTCGGGCGCCAGATGCGCATACCGCTCCGTCGTGGACGCCGACTCATGCCCCAGCAGCGCCTGCACGTGGTACAGCGGAACACCCTCCTGCACGAGCCAGCTCGCCGCCGTGTGCCGGCAGTCGTGCGGGTCCGGGCGCGGGATCGGATCGATCCGCTGGGCTGTTTCGTTACGCTCAGCCTCAGTCTTTCGGGGACAGGGCGCACTCCGGCGGCTCGCACGGATAGTGCTCGATGCCTCCCCCAGACGCTCACGGACCGCGCGTAGCGGCGCGGGCGGGGCATTCACGGTCCAGTTCTGACCGAACAGCAGATTACCGCCCGTCAGGTGCATGATGTTCCCGGCCTTCGTCGCATCCGCCCGGTTGTTGTAGACCCGGATCACGATGTCGCCGTTGGAACAGGTGACTTGTGCCCGTGCGCCCACAGGCTCGGGGGTGCCCTTGATGTCGGAGCAGGGCAGCGCGTTGCCCGCCTTGGCGACCAGATCACGCGGCGAGTCGAAATAACCGCCGTCGGCTGGTGGTGGGGAAGCCGACGAGCTGGGCGCCGTGGCGATCTTCGACGCCTGGCCGTTAGCGCCGCACGCGGTGAACGCCAGGACGGCGAGGAGGAGCGGGAGGAGAAGGCGGTGGTGCAGGCGCGGGACGGTACGCGCGGGACACGCGGTCTGCTCCGGAATGGCGCGATGTGGCCGGGCGGTAGACCTCGGCGCCGGACACAGCGACGGCCCGCCCCTCCTGCAGATGGAGAGGCGGGCCGTCTTCTGCCGTCTCAGCGGGCCAGCGGTCGCCCGGTCGCCGTCCGGCCCCGGGCGCGGGCCCACATGGCGCGGGCGCGGCTGGCCGCCCGGACCGCCCACCACGGGCGGCGGACCGCCGCCAGCACCTGTGCCCGGCGCGTCCCCGCCCACGGCGCATAGCTCTTCATCCGCACCTCACCCGCTTGACCTTGGATTCCATCCCCGTCTTGGGGTAACGGTACTTCGCGCCGGCCTTCGTCGTCCCGACCACATAGAAGCGGACACGCCACCGGCCGTCGACGCAGTCGGTCGCGCTGATCGGGATCTTCATCTGGCGGCCGGGCGTGGGCGGCTCCGTCTCGACGAGCGTCCGGACCTGGATCCACCGGCCCTGCTCGTCCTGCAGATACAGGTCGACGTGGACGGCGTGGCGGACCTGGCGCTCGCGGCACTCGGCGGCGACAACGGCCTCCACCAGGACGCCGCCCTCCAGCTGCGCGGAGAGCGGCGCCTGCAGGATCCACGCGCTGCAGGCGTTCTGCGGGCCGCCACCTCCTCCGCTGCTGCCGCACTCCTCGGCGGCGCCGAGCGCGACGACCAAGACGGCCATCAGTGCGGCGGTGTGCGGGGGCCGAGCCATGGGGGTCTCCCTCCTGCTGGGTGGACCGCGGCCCCGGGCCCGCGCTGTATCCCGGGGCCGCGGCGTCTATCCGCGGATCAGTCGCTGAGCGACGTGCGTCACCGGGTCCTCGACGTCCGATCCGACGAAGACGCGCCGCTGGCGCCGCCGGACGTCGACGCCGCACCGCCAGCTGCCGCCGTCGGCGACTTCGGCCTCGGCCTCGGCCTCGGGGAAGAAGACGCCGCGGACGCGCCCGCGCGGGTCAGCCTCGGTGATCAGGTAGACGCCGTCGCCCTGGTCGACGGTCGCGTAGTCGGTGCGGTCCGGCGTGCTCTCCGTGGCGGTCACGGCTCACCTCCTGGTTGAGGCGGCGGCGCGGCCGGGGATGTGGCCGCGCCGCCGCTCCCCCTTGGGTGCCGCGCGACCGGAGCGGGGGTGCCCCGGTCGCGCGACCTCCCCCACCTCCAGCGGGACGGCGCGCGTCCCGCCGGGTACCGCCCGGCCCGGGGACTCCGCTCGCCGGGCCGGGCGGCGTAGGGGCGGGTGCGGCGGGCCCCGTGACGAGCCGCCGCACCCGCGTCTGGCGCTCACCCATCGGTCGGCCGCCACTCGAACTCGGCCCACATGACCTGGCCGTCCTGGCTGACGTCGTGGCCGACCTTGTCGGCGACCACGTCCACGATCAGCAGGCCGCGCCCGTACACCTCCAGCTCGTCGGGGGTGAGGTCGGGGCGCTCCCAGTCACCGGGACCGGAGTCGGCGACGGTGACCCGCGCCCACCCGTCCCGCACGGTGACGGTGACGGTGACCTCGCCGCCCGGCTGGCCGCTGGGGGTGTGGCGCAGCGAGTTCGCGACCAACTCGGCGATGACCAGCTCGGCGTCGTCGCGGCGCGGGGAGCAGGTAAGCATCGCCCGGACCCACGCCCGGATGGCTGGCACCATGGAGGGCAGCCCCGGGTAGGTCATGGTCCACTGCATGCGACTCTCCGCGATCACATGTTGACGATGGGTAAGCTGTGCGCACGGCTTGCATGCGGTGCGCACAGCTTGTCAGGCTTGTGCCGACGATCGCCCGCACCCGGCCACTCGGAGTCCCCGTGACACAGCCCGCCTACCAGCGCATAGCGGATGATCTGCGCAAACAGATCATCGACGGGCACCTCGCTCCCGGCGACCGGATCCCCTCGCGCCCTCAGCTACGCGAGACCTACGGCGTCTCGGACGCCGTCGCGATCCAGGCCGTCCGTCTTCTGGTGTCGGAGGGCTACGTCCAAGCCCGCTCGGGGTCCGGCACCTACGTGCGCGAGCACCCGAAGGTCCGCCGCCTCACCCGCTCCTGGTACCGCGAGGCACGCGGCCGGGCGTCCTCACCGTTCCGCGCGGACATGGAGGCACAGGGCCGCGCCGGTGCCTGGCGCTCGCCATCGGAGACGACCACCGCCACCCCGGCCGTCGCCGAGCGGCTCGGCATCACCGAGGGCGACCCCGTGATGCAGACGAAGTACACGTTCCTCGCCGACGACCAGCCGGTCATGCTGTCCACGTCGTGGGAGCCGCTGGAGATCACCCGGGGCACACCGGTGATGCTGCCCGAACAGGGCCCGCACGCCGGGGCCGGGGTGGTCGCGCGGATGCGGGCGATCGGCCGCGAGGTCGAGCTGGCGACCGAGGTGGTGACGGCGCGGTCGATCCACGCGGCCGAGGCCGAGCTGCTGGATGAGCCGATCGGGTCAATCGTGATGGTGATCCAGCGGACCTACTCCGGAAACCGGCCGGTGGAGACCGCCGACATCGTGGTTCCGACCGACCGCTACGAGCTGGCGTACGTGATCCCGGTGGAGTGAGGGCCGAAGCGGCCGCTCACCCCACCATGATCGTGCGGCGAGCGTGCGTCATGATCTTGCAATACAGGGCTACACCCTGCACCACCCTGCTACAAAACCTTAAAGATCACAGCGGGTCAGAGCCGTGTCCTAGCCCTTGACCAGGGTCGCCAGGCACTCCACGTGCTGGGTCATGGGGAAGGCGTCGAAGGCCCGCAGGCTCTCCAGGGTCCAGCCCCGCTCGCTGAAGTAGCCCAGGTCCCGGGCCAGGGTGGCCGGGTCGCAGGAGACGTAGGCGATCTTGCGGGTGGCCAGGCGGGCGATCTGGCCGACCACCTCGCGGCCCGCGCCCGCGCGGGGCGGGTCCAGGACGACGATGTCGGCGCCGCGCACGCGGGAGCCGCCGCGGTGGCCGGTGCCCCGCTTGTTCTGGGAACGGGCCGAGGGCTCGTCGGCGCGGCCGAACTCCAGGTCCTTGATCACCTCGTCGACGGAGCCGCGCTCGACCGAGACCTGGGGCAGGTCGCGCAGGTTGAACTTGGCGTCGCGGACCGCCTGGGCGTCGGACTCGACGCCGACCACCAGGCCGTCGCGGCCGACCTTCTCGCCGAGGACGCCCGCGAACAGGCCGACGCCGCAGTACAGGTCGAGGGCGATGTCGCCGGGGCGGGGCTCCAGGGCCTCGACCACCGCGTCGGCGAGCAGCTGGGCCGCGCCGGGGTGGACCTGCCAGAAGCCGCTGCCGGACACCTGGTAGAGGCGGCCGGAGACCTGCTCGCGCACGTACGGCAGGGACTGGCCGGGCTCGGGCTTGCCGCGCACCAGGCGGACCGGGACGTCCAGCCGGGGGACGCGGGCCTTCCTGGCGCCGCGCAGCACCACCAGGCGGTCGCCGGTGGCGCCGGAGACCACGCCCTCCACGGAGGTCGCGCCGGGCCAGCGCTTGCGCTCGATGCCCATCAGCTCCACGCCGGGGTGGGCGATGAGGCACTCGTCGATCGGTTCGAGGTCGTGGGAGCGGTGCTTGCGCAGCCCCACCACGCCGTCCTGCACGGCGAACTGCACGCGGGTGCGCCAGCCCAGGCCGGGCGGCGGCACCACCTCGTCGTCGACCGGGTAGGGCACCTCCTCCACGGTGACGGTGCGGGTGATGCCCCCCACGCGCTGGAGCTGCTCCTCGACCACGGCGGCCTTCATCCGGCGCTGGGCGGGCAGGGAGGCGTGCTGCCAGTCGCAGCCGCCGCAGCGGCCGGGGCCCGCGAACGGGCACGGCGGCTCCACCCGGTCCGGGGACGCCTCCAGGACCTCCACCGCGTCGGCGCGCAGGAAGTTGCGGGCGCGGTCGGTGATGCGGGCGCGGACCCGTTCGCCGGGCAGGGCGTGCCGGACGAAGATCACCCGGCCCTCGTGCCGGGCCACGCAGAATCCGCCGTTGGCGACGTTGCCGACTTCGAGTTCGAGCAGTTCGGGTCCGAGATCAGTCACGTTCCGAAACGATACCGCCACCACCGACCGCGGTGTCCTGCTCCGGGCCGGTCACGCGGGGCGGACGGCGGACGGCGCCCGGACGGGGCGGCTCGACGCGGCCCTTCAGCCGGTCGGAGGAGTGCAGCTGCCAGGGAACGCTGGTGACCATGACGCCCGGCTGGAACAGCAGGCGGCCCTTCAGCCGCAGGGCGCTCTGGTTGTGCAGCAGCTGCTCCCACCAGCGGCCGACGACGTACTCGGGGATGAACACGGTGACCACGTCGCGGGGGCTGCGGCGGCGCACCGACTTGACGTAGTCCAGCACCGGGCGGGTGATCTCCCGGTACGGCGAGTCGAGGATCTTCAGCGGGACGGGCAGGTCGTGGACGTCCCACTCGTCCTGCAGACGGCGGGCCTCCGTGGCGTCGACCGCGACCGTCACGGCCTCCAGGGTGGAGGGGCGGGTGGCGCGGGCGTAGGCCAGCGCCCGCAGCGTCGGCTTGTGGATCTTGGAGACCAGCACGATCGCGTGGTTGCGGGCGGGCAGCGCCACGTCCTCGCCGGTCGGCACCAGCTCCGCGGCGACCCGGTCGTAGTGCCGCCGGATGCTCTTCATCAGCACGTACAGGACCGGCATGGCGATGCACACGATGTAGGCGCCGTGCGTGAACTTGGTGATCAGGACGATGACCAGCACCGTCCCGGTCATGAACAGGCCGAACGCGTTGATCGCGCGGGCCCGGTGCATCTCGCGGCGCGCGGCCGGGTCGGTCTCGGTGCGCAGCCGCCGGTTCCAGTGCCGCACCATGCCGGTCTGGCTGACGGTGAACGACACGAACACGCCCACGATGTAGAGCTGGATCAGCTTGGAGACGTCGGCCCCGTAGGCGTAGATCAGCAGGCCCGCCATGGTGGCGAGGATGATGATGCCGTTGCTGAACGCCAGCCGGTCGCCGCGGGTGTGCAGCTGGCGCGGCAGGTAGCGGTTCTGCGCCAGCACCGAGCCGAGGACGGGGAAGCCGTTGTAGGCGGTGTTGGCGGCCAGCACCAGGATCAGCGCCGTCATCAGCGTCACGAACCCGAACATCGGCGTGAAGTTGCTGAACACCGTGTGCGCGACCTGCGCCACCACCGGGTCCTGCTCGGAGACGTCCCGGCCGGTCGCGGGGTCGACCAGGCGGCTGCCGTGGGTGGGGTCGGCGAACTTGGCGTCGGTGAGGTAGGCCAGCGCGGTGACGCCGCAGAACATCGTCATCGCCAGCACGCCCAGCAGCAGCAGGGTGGTGGCGGCGTTCTGCCCCTTGGGCTTCCTGAACGCGGGCACGCCGTTGCTGATCGCCTCGACGCCGGTGAGCGCCGCGCAGCCGGAGGCGAACGCCCGCATCAGCAGGAACGCCAGGGCGATCCCGCCGACGCCGACCTGCTCGCCGTGCACCTCCAGGCCGGCGGTGGGGGCCTTGAGGTCGGCGCCGAGCGCCAGCCGGGTGAACCCCCACAGCAGCATCGACAGGATGCCGAACATGAACAGGTAGGTGGGGATGGCGAAGGCGATCCCGGACTCCTTCAGCCCACGCAGGTTCAGCACCGTCAGGATCGTCACCAGGATCAGCGCGGAGGCGACCTTGTGCTCCCCGACGAACCCGACGAACGCCCCCAGGTTGTCCACCGCCGACGACACCGACACCGCGACCGTCAGCACGTAGTCCACCAGCAGCGCGCTGGCGACGACCACGCCCCAGTTCGACCCCAGGTTGACGGTGGCGACCTCGAAGTCGCCGCCGCCGCTGGTGTAGGCCCGGACGTTCTGCCGGTAGGACGCCACGACCGTCAGCAGGATCACCACCACGGCCACCGCGACCCACGGGGTGTAGGTGTAGGCCGCCAGACCGGCGATGCCCAGGGTGATCAGGATCTCCTGCGGGGCGTACGCCACCGACGACAGCGCGTCGCTGGCGAACACCGGGAGGGCGATGCGCTTGGGCAGCAGTTGCTCGTGCTGCTGGGCGCTGCGCAGCGCGCGTCCGAGCAGCAGCCGCTTGGCGAGGTCCGAGGCCTTCGACACGCAACGAGACTCTAGCCTCTGACGCCGACGCCTGATTTACACCCCCCGTCCGGGCGCGCCGTGCCCGGACGGGCTGGCCGGGGCCGCGCTTGGGTAGTAACCGACCTGGGCGGGTGTGTAGTTTTGCAGCCCGGCGAGGATCTTTCGACGTCGACTGATCGCCGGGTACCGGGGAAGGAACGGCCGTGCATATCGTGATCATGGGGTGCGGGCGGGTCGGGTCGACCCTCGCCCACATCCTGGAGGACAAGGGTCACTCGGTGGCCATCATCGACCAGAGCCCCGAGGCCTTCCGGCGGCTGCGCAGCGGGTTCCGGGGCCGTCGCATCACCGGGTTCGGGTTCGACCGGGACGTGATCGCCGAGGCCGGGATCGAGCAGGCGTCGGCGTTCGTGGCCGTGTCCAGCGGCGACAACTCCAACATCATCTCGGCCCGGGTGGCGCGCGAGACGTTCGGCGTGGACAACGTCGTGGCCCGCATCTACGACCCCCGCCGCGCCGAGGTCTACCAGCGGCTGGGCATCCCGACGGTGGCGACGGTGCGGTGGACCGCCGACCAGATCCTGCGGCGGCTGCTGCCCGAGGGCGCCGAGCCGCTGTGGCGGGACCCGACCGGCCAGGTCGTGCTGGCCGAGCTGGACACCGGGGCGCGCTGGGTCGGGGAGAAGGTCACCGCGCTGGAGGAGGCGGCCCGCACGCGCGTGGCGTTCCTGACACGGATGGGCGAGGCGCTGGTGCCCGACGCCGACACCGTCGTGCAGGACGGCGACATCGTGCACATCATGGCCCGCGCCGACGACCTGGACCGGATCAACGCGGCCGTCGCCGCGCGGCTGGAGGGGGACCACTGATGCGCGTCGCGATCGCCGGGGCCGGGGCGGTGGGCCGCTCCATCGCCCAGGAACTGCTGGAGAACGGCCACGAGGTCCTGCTCATCGACAAGAGCCCCAAGGCCATCAAGGTCGAGATGGTGCCGCGCGCCGAGTGGCTGCTGGCCGACGCCTGCGAGATCGCCTCGCTGGACGACGCCGCGCTGGAGCGCTGCCAGGTCGTGGTCGCCTCCACCGGCGACGACAAGGCCAACCTGGTGGTGTCGCTGCTCGCCAAGACCGAGTACGGGGTACCGCGCGTGGTGGCCCGCATCAACCACCCCAAGAACGAGTGGCTGTTCAACGAGTCGTGGGGCGTGGACGTCGCCGTCTCCACCCCGCGCCTGCTGTCGGCCCTGGTCGAGGAGGCGGTCAGCGTCGGCGACCTGGTGCGGCTGATGACGTTCCGCCAGGGCGAGGCGAACCTGGTGGAGCTGACGCTTCCCGAGGACGCCCCGCTGGGCGGCGAGCGCGTCGGGTCGGTGAGCTGGCCGCGCGACACGGCCCTGGTGGCGATCCTGCGCGAGGGCCGGGTGCTGGTGCCGCAGCCGGACGACACGCTGGAGCCGGGCGACGAGCTGATGTTCGTGGCCAGCCAGGACGTGGAGGACGAGCTGGCGGCGCTGCTGGGCGCCCGCTGACGGAGGCGGCGCGGCCGGGCCCCCGTCCGGGGCCCGGCCGCGCCGGTCGTCGAGGGGGCCGGTCGTTACGCGGCCTTCCCCGGCCGGAGCGGGGTGCGGCCCCGGGCCAGCAGCCCGACCATCGCGGCCAGCGCCGCGACCTGGAGCGGCCAGCCCATGATGATCTTGGCGGTGCCCAGCAGCGCGCTCTGGTCGCCGTCGGCCAGCCAGATGGGGTACTGCACCGCCACCCGCAGCAGGCAGGGGGCCAGCAGCAGCCAGGTCAGCCGCGAGCACAGCTTCACGATGCCGGGGTCGGCGCGCCAGGCGGTCGGGTCGCCGGTGACCGACCCGATGATGAACCCGACGACGGGCCAGCGCACCACGATCGACAGCAGCATCCCGGCGGCGTAGGCGGCGTTGAGGATGATGCCGGGCAGGAACGCGTTCTCGGCCTTGCCCGACTGGACCGCGAAGAACGCCGCGATGGCGATGCCGAACAGGCTGTTCAGCACGAACTGCACGCTGCTCTTCTGGACCAGCCGCACCACCACCAGCACCGCCGCGACGGCCACGCCGACGATCGCCGAGAGCTTCACCTCGTGGGTGGTCACGAAGGTGGCGGTGAACCCGATGGTGGGGACGGCCGCCTCGGCCATGCCGCGCACCCCGCCCAGCGCCTTGCTGAGCTGCGCGCGCACCGCCGCCTCGACGGTGTCGTGCGCGTTCTTCGGCGCGGCGTCCTCGCCGGTGGCGGCGGGCGTCGTGTCAGAGGTCACGGACCGTTGTCCTCGCTGTCGTCGAGCCCGGCGGTCAGGAGCCGCCGCGCAGTTCGTACCGGGGATTGAACATGACCTTGCGCCCGTCCTGCAGGCTCACCAGGCCCTCGGCGCGCAGCCGGCGGCCCGGGTCGATCCCGGCGATCTTGCGGCGGCCCAGCCAGACCAGGTTGATCACGTCGGTGCCGTCGTAGAGCTCGGCCTCCAGCGCCGGGGCGCCGCCGCGGGGACGCAGGGTCACGGTCCGTAGCGTACCCGCGACGCAGTGCCTTTTGCGCGCCGCGCACGCGGTGATGGGGGTGGCCTCCTCGGCCCGGGTGGACTGCTGGAGCTCCTCGGCCTCCATCTCGGCCTTGCTCGACGTCATGCGCCGCAGGAAGCGCCGCAGCCCGCCGCGCTCCTGTCCGGTGGCCGTCGTCCGTCCGGCCGGTACCTCGTCCATGATTCGAACTTTAAAGCATGACCGGACGAAACGGACCGTCCGGACGGCGGAGTCGCGGGCCCTCCCCGGGACTAGGCCTCGAACCGGTAGCCCATCCCCGGCTCGGTGATCAGATGGCGCGGGCGGGCCGGGTCCGGCTCCAGCTTGCGGCGCAGCTGGGCCAGGTAGACGCGCAGGTAGTTGGTCTCCTTCTCGTAGGCGGGACCCCACACCTCGCGCAGCAGTTGCTTCTGCCCGACCAGGCGGCCCGCCTCGCGCACCAGGACCTCCAGGATGTGCCACTCGGTCGGCGTGAGGCGGACGTCCGCGCCGTCCCGGCGGACCTTCTTGGCGGCCAGGTCCACCGTGAACGCCTCGGTGCTCACCACCGCCGCCTCCTCGGCGGGCGCGGCGCGGCGCACGGCGGCGCGCAGCCGGGCCAGCAGCTCGTCCATCCCGAACGGCTTGGTCACGTAGTCGTCGGCGCCCTCGTCCAGGGCCCGCACCTTCTCGGCGGAGGCGTGCCGCGCCGACAGCACGATGATCGGGACGGTCAGCCAGCCCCGCAGCCCCCGGATCACCTCGGTGCCGTCCATGTCGGGCAGGCCCAGGTCCAGCAGGATCACGTCGGGGTGGCGGCGGGCCGCCAGGTCCAGGGCGGCGCGGCCGTCGGGGGCGGCGTCCACCTCGTAGCCCCGCGCCCCGAGGTTGATGCGCAGGGCGCGGACGATCTGCGGCTCGTCCTCCACCACCAGCACGCGGGTCACGCGCTCTCCTTCCCGTCGCCGGTCGCGGGCCGCAGGGTGAAGACCATGGTCAGTCCCCCGCCGGGGGTGTCCTCGGGGTGCAGGCCGCCGCCGATCGCCTCGGTGAAGCCGCGCGCCACGGCCAGCCCGAGCCCCACCCCGGTGCCCCGGGGCGCGTCGCCGAGCCGCTGGAACGGCGCGAACATCACGTTCTTCACGTTATCGGGCACCCCCGGGCCCCGGTCGGCCACCCGCAGCTCGACGCGGCCCCCGCCGCATCCGGGGCCGCCGGGCAGGGCGCTGGCGGTGACCAGCACGGGGGTGCCGGGGGCGTGCCGGACGGCGTTCTCGACGACGTTGGCGACGGCGCGCTCCAGCAGGCCGGGGTCGGCGAGGACCGGCGGCAGGTCCTCGGGGACCTCGATCCGCACGCTGCCGTCCGGAACGCCCGCCAGCGCCACCGGCAGCACCTCCTCCACCGCCACCGCGCGGACCAGCGGGGTGACCACTCCGGTCCGCAGGCGGGTCATGTCGAGCAGGTTGCCGATCAGGCCGTCCAGGCGGTCGGCGGACTCCTCGATCGAGGCCAGCAGCTCGGCCTCGTCCTCGGGGTCCCAGCTCACGTCGGTGGCGCGCAGGCCGCTCACCCCCGCCTTGATCGAGGCGAGCGGGGTGCGCAGGTCGTGCGAGACGGCCGCCAGCAGCGCGGTGCGGATCGTGTCGCCCTCGGCCAGCCGGCGCGCCGCGGCGGCCTCCTCGGCCAGCCGCCGCCACTCCAGCACCGCCTCGGCCTGGGAGGCGAACGCCGACAGCACGCGCCGGTCGGCGGCGGGCAGCACCCGCCCGCACAGCGCCAGCACCGAGCGCTCCCCCGCGCGGGCGGTGACCTCGGCGGCGCCGGGCGTGGCCGGCGGGTCCTCGCCGGTGGAGCCGACCGGGCGCCAGCCGTCGTCGGCGCGTTCCAGCAGGGCCACGGCGCGGACCCCGAACGTCTCGCGGACCCGTTCCAGCAGCGCGGGCAGCGCCTGCTCGCCGCGCAGCACGCTGGTGGCGAGCAGGCCGAGGGTGGCGGACTCGGCGGCGCTGCGGGCGGCCTGCCGGGACCGCCGGGCCGCCAGGTCCACCACCGACGACACCGCCACCGCGACCGCCACGAACACCGCCAGGGCCAGCGCGTTGCGCGGCTCGGCGATGGTGAGGGTGCGCACCGGCGGGGTGAAGAACCAGTTGAGCAGCAGGAAGCCCACCACCGCCGCCGCCACGGCGGGCCACAGCCCGCCCACCAGCGCCACCCCGACCGTCAGGCCGAGGAACAGCGGCACGTCGGCGCCGAGGCCCGGCTGCGGGACGGCGTGCAGCCCGAGCGTCAGCAGCACCGGCCCCAGCAGCGCCAGCGCCCAGCCGCAGGCGCGGCGGCGGCGGGACAGCGGGCTGCCCGCCACGTGGACCAGGCCGCGCCCCCGGCCGACGCGCTCGTGGGTGACCAGGTGGACGTCGACGTCGCCGGACTCGCGCGCCACCGTCGCCCCGACGCCCGGCCCCAGCGCGAACTGCCAGCCCCGGCGGCGGCTGGAGCCCAGCACGAGCTGGGTGCCGTTGACGCCGCGCACGAACTCCAGCAGCGCGGTCGCCACGTCGTCGCCGACCACCTGGTGGAACGTGCCGCCCAGGTCCTCGGTGAGGCGCCGCTGCCGGGCCAGCTCGCGCGGCGAGGCGCCCTCGGCCAGCCCGTCGCTGCGCGCCACGTGCACCGCCAGCAGGTCCGCGCCCCGCGCGCGGGCGGCGATCCGGGCGGCCCGGCGGATCAGCGTCTCCCCCTCGGGGCCGCCGGTGAGGCCGACGACGACGCGTTCGCGGGCCTCCCACCGGCGGGTGATGCCGTGCTGGTCGCGGTAGCGGGCCAGGCCCTCGTCCACCCGGTCGGCCAGCCACAGCAGCGCCAGCTCGCGCAGCGCGGCGAGGTTCCCCTCGCGGAAGTAGTGGGCGAGCGCGGCGTCGATCCGATCGGGGGCGTAGACGTTGCCGTGCGCCATCCGGCGGCGCAGCGCCTGCGGGGTCATGTCGATCAGCTCGATCTGGTCGGCGCGGCGCACCACCGCGTCGGGCACGGTCTCGCGCTGCGGCACGCCGGTGATCTGCTCGACGACGTCGTTGAGGGACTCCAGGTGCTGGACGTTCAGGGTGGAGATCACATCGATGCCCGCGTCGAGGATCTCCGCGACGTCCTGCCAGCGCTTGGCGTTGCGGAAGCCGGGGACGTTGGTGTGGGCCAGCTCGTCCACCAGCGCCACCTCCGGGCGGCGCGCGATGACGGCGTCCACGTCCAGCTCGGTGAGGGTCGCGCCCCGGTGCTCGGTGCCCCGGCGCGGAACGATCTCCAGCTTCCCGATCCGCTCGGCGGTGCGGGGACGGCCGTGCGTCTCGACCAGGCCGATCACCACGTCGGCGCCGCGTCCGAGACGGCGGTTGCCCTCGTCGAGCATCGCGTAGGTCTTGCCGACCCCCGGCGCGGCGCCCAGATAGACGCGCAACGTGCCGCGCACCCCCACGGTGGCCCCTTTCGTGTCACGACACCAGGCGAAATACACCCAACCATCCCTTTCGGCCGGATCGGCCGGTGGCGGCGTCAAGACCGCGTCAAGATCCGCGCCCTCCGGTGGGGGCCGCGCCCGTTTCCCAATCGAGACCGGCGGACCGCGGCGGATCGCCGCCCCGCAACGCGATCAACGTCTACTTTTTCCCTGTGTCATCACTCTGCGTGAATACTCAATCACGGAACGACCGCCGGGGCGCGCGATGCGGCTGATCGTCCCGCTGGCGGCCCTGGTCTCGGCGGCCCTGGCGTCGGCGGCGTGCGGCGGCGACGACCCCGTGCGGGAACGGCCCGCCGGGGCCGCCGGGCCCGCCTCCCCGTCCGCCCCGCCCGCGATCGCCGTCATCCCGGCCGACGGCACGGCCGCCGCGCGGCCCGACAGGGGGATCGTGGTGACGGCGCTGCGGGGGACGCTGACGCGGGTGGCGGCGAGGGCCGGCGGGCGGCCGGTCCCCGGGAGGCTGTCGGCCGACCGCCGCGTCTGGCGGTCGAGGTGGACGCTGCGGCCCGGCGCCGTCCACGCCGTGGCCGCGACCGGCACCGCCGGGAGCGCGACCGCGCGCTTCACCACGCTGCGGCCCGCGCAGACGTTCCGGATCGCCGACGTGACGCCCCTCCCCGGCGAGACGGTCGGGGTCGGGATGCCGCTGATCGTGACGTTCGACCGGCCGATCGCCGACCGGGCCGCCGTGGAACGCGCCCTGGAGGTGCGGATGAGCCGCCGGGTCGCCGGCGCGTGGCGCTGGACCGACGCCCGCCAGGCGGTGTTCCGGCCGCGCCGGTACTGGCCCGCCGGGCAGCGCGTGACGCTGCTCGCGCACACCGCCGGGGTGCGGTCGGCGCCGGGGGTGTTCGGGGCCGCCGACCACGTCGCCGGGTTCCGGGTGGGGCCGTCCCGGATCAGCGTGGTGGACGTGCGGCGGCACCGGATGACGGTCCGGGTGAACGGCCGCCCGGCGCGCTCGGCCGGGATCAGCGCGGGCAAGGGCGGGACCCGCGCCTACACCACCACCAGCGGCGTCCACCTGACGATGGCCAAGGGCGATCCGGTGATCATGACGTCGGACTGGATGGGCGTCACCGACAGGAAGGACCCGCGCTACTACCGCAAGGAGGTCCGGCACGCGGTGCAGATCTCCGCCAGCGGCGAGTACGTCCACGCCGCGCCCTGGTCGGTGGCGCAGCAGGGGCGGGCCAACGTCAGCCACGGCTGCGTCAACGCCTCCCCCGAGTTCGCCCGGTGGTTCTACGACCAGACGCTGCGCGGCGACGTGGTCCTCATCACCGGCACCGACCGGCCGCTGGAGTGGAACAACGGCTGGGGCTACTGGCAGATCCCCTGGACGCGCTGGGTCATGGGAAGCGCGTTGCGGAAACCCGCGGCCCCTGGACGCCCCCGAACCTGAACCGGCCGGACGGCACGCACCGGCGGCGGTCGGGAACGCGCCGCCCCCGCCACGCGTGGACATCTCCGCCGACCCGTGCGGCCGATCACCGCACGGACCCGCGCGGACGCGCCGCAGGCCGGCTCGGCGCCGGTCGGCGTCCGGGGGCGATCGCGTCCGCGCCGGAGAGGCGGCGGGGCCTCAGCCGGGCAGCAGCGCCGCGGCCGCCTCCGCCGCCAGGTCCTCCGCCGTGGCGGGGATCGTGCCCGTCGCGTGCAGGTGGCGGCGCACGATCGCGTAGGGGACGTCGACCACGGCCAGGATCAGGCGCTCGTCGGCGCCGAGGACGTCGGCGATCCGGGCGTTGTCGGCCTGGAGGCGGTCGCGGGCCTCGGCGGGCCAGCCGGGCTCGCCGAAGCCCGCGCTGCCGTAGAGGAGGACGAGGGCCTCCTCGGGGTGGGCGCGGCTCCAGGCGACGACATGGCGGGCGGCGTGCTCGGGGGAACGGCGCAGGGCGTCGAGGAACCCCTCCTGGAAGCGCTCCAGAGTCCGCAGCCACAACGCCGCCAGCAGCGCGGACGCGCTGGGGAAGCGGTGGTAGAGCGAGCCGCTCGGCGCTCCGGCGGCGCGCGCCACGGCGGCGACGGTGACGCCGCCGGGTCCGTGCGCGGCGGCCAGCGCGACGGCGGCGTCGAGGAGGGCGTCCTCGTCATGGCGGGGTGGTCGTCCCATGGCAGCCAAGGGTAGGCTCCTCTTTATTAGAGACTTCTCTCCAAAAAGGGGACGCCATGGGTCTGCCTCCCGGCCAGCGGGTCGCCGAGCACGTTCCGTTCGGGCATCCGGAGTTCGCGGTGCGGCCCGAGGTGCCCGACCGGCCCGCCGTGACCGTCACGGGCCTGGTGCGGCGGCCCACCCAGCTCGCGGCCGCCGAGCTGGCCGGGCTCGCGGGCCGGGTGGAACTCCGGGCCGGCCTGCACTGCGTCACCACCTGGAGCGCGCCGGACCTGCACTGGTCGGGGGTGCCGTTCGCGGCGGCGCACGCCTTCCTCGCCGAACGCGTCGGGGTGCGCGGCGCGCGGTGGGTGACGTTCGGCGGGCTCGACGGGTACCGCGCGACGCTGGCGCTGGAGGACGCGCTCGCGCCGGGCGTGCTGCTGGCCGACCGGCTGGCCGGGGCGCCGCTGGACCGCGACACCGGCGCGCCGATGCGGCTGGTCGCCCCGGCGCACTACGGCTACAAGAACGTCAAGCACGTCTGCCTGATCGAGTACCGCCGGGACTACGACGCCGGGTCGGCCCGCTGGAGGGGGCATCCGCGCGGGCGGGTCGCGCGGGAGGAGCGCAGCCGGTTCCTGCCCGGCCGGATGTGGCGGCCGGTCTGGCGGGCGCTGCTGCCCCGGGCGCGCGCCGCCTACGAGGCCGGACGCTCCCGGGGCTGAGGAGGCCCGCCCCCCTAGACGATGGGGCGGCCGTCGCGGATGCGGCGGCGCACGTCCCACAGGTAGAGGTTCCAGGGGAAGCCGCGCACCGGTCCCGGCAGGGTGCGGTTCACGGCGGCGGCCGCCCGGCAGAAGCGGTCGAAGCGGCGCTGGTCGGCCGCGCTCCACCGGAAGCCGAGCGCCTCCCGGAACGGCTCGGGCAGGAACCCCACGCACAGGAACCGGTTCGTCGGGCCGAGCACCCGCCGCACGGGCCCGGGCAGGAAGGACAGCCCGGCGAACGCCCGCAGGTAGCGGCGGGTGAGGTCGTCCACCACGATCTTCTCGATGCCGTCGGCCCAGTACTTCTCGAACGCCTCCCGGTCGGCGGGCCACATGTCCTCGGTGACCTGGAGGGTCGTGCCGAAGCGGGCGGCGTACCGGTAGAAGTCGTCGCGCTGCTCGGGCGTCGGCTCCCCGTGGAGCCTGATGTAGAGGTCCTCGGTGCCCCAGTACAGGCAGGCGGCCACCCACAGCTGGAGCTCGCGGTCGAAGGCGTTGTACTTCACCGGGTCGCCGGGCGCGGAGCGCACGGCGCGGTGCGAGCGGTTCACCTCCGCGCGCATGTGGTCGCGCTCGCCCGGCGTGCCGTGCATCGCCACCACGATGTAGCTGAGGGTGGTGCGCAGCCGCTTGATCGGGTGGCGGTCGATCCGGCCGCTCTCCACGGGGCTCTTGATGACGCCGTGCCCGACCGGCAGCCGCGACAGCTGCATGATGACGTTCGCCCCGGCCGCCGCGAGCGCGAACGGCGTCAGGGTGTCGCGGGCGATGTCGGGCAGGCGGGCCGCCGTCCCGGAACGTTCCGGGACGACGGCGTCGGGCGCGGTGGGCTCCGGTAGCTGACGGGCCGCTCCGGAAGCTGCCATCGGGACCTCCGTGACGCATGGGTGGGATGCGCCTCCCACAGTGCCCGAGTAAGTGTTCACTTGCAAGGCGGCGTGGCGCGGATCACCCTCACAGGCGCACGGCGGTGCCGGAGACGCGGACGCGGGGGTCGCCGTCGCGCAGCTCCACGCTCAGGACGCCGGGGCGGCCCATGTCCTCGCCCTGGTGCAGGGTGAGCGTGCCCGGCCCCGCCAGGCCGAGGTCGCGCAGGTAGGCGCCGAACGCGGCCGCCGCCGCGCCGGTGGCGGGGTCCTCGACCACGCCGCCCACCGGAAACGGGTCGCGCACGTGGAACACGGTGTCGGACTCGCGCCACACCAGTTGCACGGTGGTGAGGTCGTGGGCCGTCATGTACTCGGTCAGGGCGGTGAAGTCGTAGTCCAGGTCGGCCAGGCGCTCCCGGGTGGCGGCGGCCAGGACCAGGTGGCGGGCGCCCGCGTAGGCGAAGCGGGGCGGCAGGGCCGGGTCGAGCTGGTCGGCGCTCCAGTGCAGCGCGGCCAGCGCCCGGTCCGGTTCCTCTGCCCGCGCGACGTACGGTTCGACGCTGGTCAGCGTGGCGCGCAGCGTCCCGTCGCCCGCGGCGGCGACCTCGACGGGCACGGTCCCCGCCGGGGTCGCGAAGGTGAACGCGCCGGGGCCGTGGCGTTCGGCGAGGGCGACGGCGGTCGCGACGGTGGCGTGCCCGCAGAACGACACCTCCGCCTTCGGGCTGAAGAACCGCAGCGTGTAGGCGCGGCCCGGCTCGCCCAGGCCCGCGGGCGGCGCGGTGAGGAACGCGCTCTCGGAGTAGCCGAGCTCGGCGGCGATCTCCAGCCGGTCGGCGTCGCTCAGCCCGGACGCGTCGAGCACGACCCCGGCGGGGTTGCCGCCCTCGGGGTCGTCGCTGAAGGCCGTGTAGCGCAGGATCTCGGTGGTCATGCGGGGATTCTCGCAGCCCTCAGCGGCGAAGGCGGGCTCGGGCCATGTCCGTGAAGTAGCCGCTCTCGGGGATGCGCAGCAGGCGCGCGGCGGCCAGGTACAGCAGGCCGCCGCCGAGGGACCCGACGGCCATCGCGCCGAGGGCGGGCGGCAGCGCCCCCGGCAGCCGCCCGAACGCCCACACCGCCCCGGCCGCGAACGCCGCGCCCGGCAGCGCCGCCAGGTGCAGCAGGGCCAGCGTGCGGGCGATGCGGCGGCCGTCCAGCCGCCCCAGGCGGCGCCGCAGCACCAGCGTCGCGCCGACCGTTCCGACCAGGTAGAACAGGCCGTAGGCGAGCGGCAGCCACAGCACGACGCGCTCCGGCGGGGCCAGGCGCAGCGCCGCGACCGACACGGCGGCCTGGACGAGGCCCGCCGGGATCGCCAGCAGGCCGGGGGTGCGGGTGTCGCCGAGCGCGTAGAACACCCGCATCTGGAGCTGGAACACCACGAACGGGATCAGCACCAGCGCGAACACCATCAGGATCGTGCCGACCCGCCCGGCCCCGGACACGCCGAGACGGCCGTAGCCGAACAGCGCGACGCTGCCCGGCACCGCGAACACCAGCATCGCCATCCCGACCGGGACCAGCAGCACCGACGACAGGCGCAGGCCGCGCGAGAAGTCGGCGCGCACCAGGTCGCGGCGGCCGTCGGCGACGTGCGCGCTCATCCGGGGCAGCAGCGCGGTGATGACCGACACCGCGATGATCGCGTAGGGGAGCTGGAAGACGACCATCGCGAACTTGTAGACCGCCAGGCCCGCGTTGGAGTGGCCGAGGTCGGCGGCGCGGTCCCCGGCCCGGTTGGCGACGTTCACGGTGACCAGCAGCGCGGCCTGCGACACGGCGATGTAGACCATCATCCACCCGGCGCTGCGGGCGGCCTCCCCGAACCCGGAGCCGCGCAGGTCGAGCCGGGGCCGCCAGCGGAACCCGGCCGACCACAGCGCCCACACCAGCACCAGTCCCTGCACGGCCGTGCCCAGCGACGACCCGAGCGCCAGGGCGCCGATCTGGCCGTCGGTGACGGTGCCCAGGTCGCGGCCGGGCCCGGCGAGGTGGATGAACCACAGGCCCGCCGCCATCGTGATCAGGTTGTTGACCACCGGCGCCCACATCGGCGCGCCGAACCGGTTGCGGGCGTTGAGCATGGCGCTGGCCACGCCGCTGATCCCGATGAAGACGATCTGGACCAGCAGCCAGCGGGTCGCCAGCACCGCGACCTCGCGCTGCCGCCCGGTGTAGTTGCCCGCGTACAGGGAGACCAGCTCGTCGGCGAGCACGACGGCGACGGTGGTGAGGGCCACCAGGAACAGCAGCGCGGCGGTCAGCAGCCGCTGCTCGGCGGCCTCGCCCAGCGCGCGGTCCTGCCTGCGGCGCTTGACCAGGAACGGCACGAACACGCTGGCCATCAGCCCGCCGAACAGGAACTCGTAGATCGTGAACGGGATCACGTCGGCGGACTGGTAGGCGTTGCCGAGGGCCCCGCCGCCGAGCGCCGCCGCGATCACCACGGTGCGCAGGAACCCGGTCAGCCGGGAGAACACCGTGCCGATCGCCATGACGGCGCTGGAGTGGGCGACGCCGGGCGGGGCGGCCTGGGCGGCGGGGCCGATCTCGTCGTCGTCCCAGCCGGGCCGGTCGGCGGTGCCGGGCGCGCCGACCCGCTCGCCCACGGGGGTGAGGCCCCGTTCGGGTCTGCGGGTCGGCTCGGCCTTCTCGGCGGCCTCGAAGACGGCGGGCATCACCACCCGGCCGCGTTCCGGACGCTCCTGTTCCGCCATCACGTCCCCCCTCGGGCCGAGTGCCGCATTATGCCGCACCGTGAGACGGCCCGAGGGGGCGGCACGTTCGGGTGGCGCACCGGCCGGCGGTCAGACGGCGACGGCCTCGACGGCCGGGACGCGCAGCGCGCGGCGGGTCGCGCCGACCACGGTGACCAGCGTCAGCGCGGCCGCGACCGCGACGGTCCCGGCGTAGATGCCCGGCCCGCCGTCGGGGACCAGCGCGTCCGCCCGCGCCGCGGTGAACGGCAGGATCGTGAACACCGACGCCACCGTCCCGGCCAGCACCCCGGTGACCATCAGCACGGCCCCCTCCAGGGCGACCGCGCCGAGCACCTGCCCGGGCGCGGCCCCGGCCAGGCGGAGCTGCCCGAACTCGCGGCGGCGGTGCGCGGTCGCCGCCAGCAGCGTGTTGACCAGCATCAGCGCGGTGAACGCCACGATCATCCCGATGACCACGAGGTTGAGGGTCTCGATCGTCTCGGCCCCCTCCTCGGGCGCCAGGCCCGACCGGGCGACCACGGCGTTCTCGGTGGCCTGCACGTAGAGGGTGCCGGTGCCGATCCCGGTGAACAGGATGATCGGGGTGACGACCGACGCGGCCTGCCCGGTGCGCCCGCGCAGGCTCGCCAGCGCCAGGTCGCCCGCCGCGCCGCACCGTTCCAGCACCCCGCCCGCCAGCCGGGCCGCGCCGCGCACCAGCCCCGGGGCCAGCACCGCCAGCCCGAACGAGGCGAAGATCGCCGCCTGCCCGGCGGTGGCCATCGTCTCCTGGCCCGCGTTCCGCATGGCGGTCACGGTGACGATGGCCAGGTCCAGGCCCAGCGCCAGGAACAGCCCGCCCGCGACGATCCTCTTCTTGCTCATGCGGGGGCGCTCCACCTCGGCCGACACCAGCGACTCGGCGACCCGCGCGCGGGTGGTGCGGCGCGCGGTGATGTACGCCGCCACGACCGACGCGACGAGCGTGATCCCGAATCCCTGGGCGAGCGCGATCGGCCCGAACGCGTACCCCACGTCCGCGGGGACCTGCCCGGTGTCGTGCAGCAGCGCCAGCAGGCCCCGCCCCGCCAGCGCGGCCGGGGCGACCGCCAGCGCCACCGAGACCACCGCCAGCGCCACCGCCTCCCCCACGATCATGCGGGTGAGCTGCGCGGGCGTCGCGCCGACCGACTTCAGCAGCGCGATCTCGGCGGCGCGCTGCCGCACCGCCAGGGTGAGGGTGGACACCACCGCGAACGCCACCAGCAGCATCCCCCACCCGCCGACGACCGTGGCCATGATGACCAGGGTCTCGCGGGCCGCGCCCGGCACGTCGCCGGTCGCGATGTCGAGCATCGACGCGAACGCCATCAGGATCGTCGCGCCCAGGACCATCGCCAGGAACACCGCCGCGAACCCGCCCGCGCGGTGCCGCAGCGTCCGAACCGCCAGACCGAACACCGTCACACCCCCACCAGCTCGCCGAGGCGCGTCATGTGCTCGGCGACCCGTTCGGCGGTCGGCGCGGCCATCCGCCCGACCAGCCGCCCGTCGGCCAGGAACAGCACCTGGTCGGCGTGGGAGGCGGCGACCGGGTCGTGGGTGACCATGACGATGGTGCGGCCGTACACGCGCACGCTCTCCTGGAGCAGCGCCAGCACCTCGCGGGCGCTGCGGGTGTCGAGCGCGCCGGTCGGCTCGTCGGCGAACACGACCTTCGGCTCGGTGACCAGCGCCCGCGCGATCGCCACGCGCTGCTGCTGCCCGCCCGACAGCTCGGCGGGCCGGTGGTGCAGGCGGTCGCCGAGCCCGACCCGCTCCAGGATGGACCGGGCCCGGCGCCGGTCGACCCGCCGCCCCGCCAGCTTCAGCGGCAGCGTCACGTTCTGCATGACGGTCAGCGTCGGCAGCAGGTTGAACCGCTGGAACACGAAGCCGATCCGCTCGCGCCGGAACCGCGTCAGCGCCGCCTCGCCCCCGCCCGCCAGCTCCGCGCCGTCCACGTACACCCGGCCCTCGGTGGGCCGGTCGAGCCCCGCCGCGCACTGGAGCAGCGTGCTCTTGCCGGACCCCGAGGGCCCCATCACCGCCGTGAACGACCCGGCGGGGAGCGCCAGCGACACCCCGTCCAGCGCCGTGACGCGGTTGCCGTCGCCTCCGTAGACCCTGCGCACCGCCTCCAGGCGGAGCGCCTCTTCCATGCTGGTGTTCATCGTCGTTCCCTCCGTCGTTCGCTGGGAACGACGCTAGGGATCATGAGGCCGGGCACCGAGGGGGGCAGACCGCCCCCGCGGGTGGAGGAAACTCCCCTATTTCCCGGCGCGGGCCCGCTCGATCGCCTTCGCGAACTCCTCGATCGGCTGCGCGCCGAAGAACGGCGTGCCGTTGACGAGGAACGCGGGCGTGCCCGGCACCCCGAGCCTCGCCCCGAACGTGAGGTCGGCGTCCACCGCCCCGCGCACCGCCGGGTCGCGCCGGTCGGCGTCGAACCTCGCCACGTCCAGGCCGACGGAGCGGGCGACGTCCCGCAGCATGCCGTCGTCGATCGCGCCGCTGTTCATGCGCCTGGGCTGCCGCGCGTACAGCGCGTCGTGGAACGGCCAGAACCGGCCCTGCCGGGCGGCGGCCCGCGCGGCGACCGCGGCCCTGCGCGACTCCTCGCCGAACGTCGGGTAGTCCCGCCAGACGAGCCGCACCACGCCGGTGTCCACGTAGCGGCGCATCAGCTCGGGTTTGGTCGTGCGGGCGAACGTGCCGCACTTGGGGCACTGGAAGTCGCCGAACTCCACCAGCGTCACGGGGGCGTCGTCGCGTCCGGCGAACAGCGCCCGGTCGGCGGGCGGCGGCGTCGGCCCGGCCCAGGTCGCCCCGGCCGTGGGGGCCGGGGTCGAGGGGGCCTCGATCTCCTCGGCGTCCCCGGCGCCGGCGGTCTCGCCCGCCGGTCCGGCGTCCCCGCCGCGCGTGAGCGTCGCCGCCAGCATCACCGCCACCACCAGCGCCGCGACCAGCGCCGCGGCCACGGCCTTCGTCCGGCCCCCGGGCCGCTTCGTCCCCTCCGGCGTCTCCCCCATCCGCCCAGTGTGGCCGATCGTCACCGCGCGCCGGACATCGCCGCCCGGTCAGGGCTCGAAGCGGTACCCCATGCCCGGCTCGGTGATCAGGTGCCGGGGCCGGGACGGGTCGGCCTCCAGCTTGCGGCGCAGCGAGGCCAGGTAGACGCGCAGGTAGTGGGTCTCCTTCACATGGGAGGGGCCCCACACCTCCGCCAGCAGGCGGCGCTGCGCGATGAGCCGGCCGGGGTTGCGCACCAGCAGTTCGACGATCCCCCACTCGGTGGGGGTGAGGTGGACGCGCCCGCCGTCGTCGCCGGTGACGGTCTTGCCGACCAGGTCCACGGTGTGGGAGCCGACGCGGACGGTCGGCGGCTCCTCCCCCTCCACCGGCGCGCGGCGGGTGACGGCGCGGACGCGGGCGAGCAGCTCCTCCACGCCGAACGGCTTGGTCACGTAGTCGTCGGCCCCGGCGTCCAGGGCGTCCACCTTGTCCCCGCCGTCCGTGCGGCCCGACAGCACGATGATCGGGACCCTGGTCCAGCCGCGCAGGCCGCGGATGACGTCCACGCCGTCCAGGTCCGGCAGCCCCAGGTCCAGGATCACCAGGTCGGGATGCCAGTCGGCGGCGTGGGCGAGGGCGCGGCCCCCGTCGGGCGCGACCCGCACCTCGTAGTCGCGGGCGCGCAGGTTCAGGCGGAGGGTGGCGAGGATCTGCGGCGAGTCGTCGACCACCAGAACGCGGGTCATCGGTCTCCTCGGATGTGGTCGAGCCGCCGTCCCGGGGACGCCCGCGGCTCTGCTTCCCGTGGCCGGGCTCCGGGTCAGTCCCGGGCCGGGTACTTCGCGTCCAGGGCCAGGTTGAGCCGCAGGACGTTGACGGCCGGTTCGCCCATGAAGCCGAGGGCGCGGCCGGTCTCGTGCCGCTTCACCAGGGCCTCGACCTGCGCGGGGGTGACGCCGCGCGCCTGCGCGACCCGCTTGGCCTGGAGCCGCGCGTACTCGGGGGAGATGTGCGGGTCCAGGCCGCTGCCGCTGGCGGTGACCGCGTCGGCGGGGACGGCGGGCCTGGCGGAGGCGTTCCCCCGGACCGGGACGACCAGTCCCCTGGCGTAGTCCTCGCCGTACCGGGCCAACTCCACGTTCACGCCCCTGTAGGCGGCGACGAAGGGGACCTTCACGACGCCGTCCTGCTCGTTCAGGCTGACGACGCGCGTCGGATGCGGGACGGTGCCGTCCTTGGCGCGCGGGCCGAACACCGCCAGCACCGCGCCGACGCCGCCGGGGGTGCAGAACGGCCGGGAGCCGTCCACGCCCTCCAGCTCGCCGACGGCCCTGCTGCGTGCGCAGACCTGGGTGAGCAGGCTCTGGCGGGCGTTGCCGTCCTCCTTGCCCCCCGCGACCAGTTCCGGGTCGGGCAGCTTGTCGACGACGTCCTCGGGGCCGAGGTTGCTGGCCGAGGTGGAGGTCGGGTCGTAGCCGTCGCCCGCGTTGGACGGGCGGCTCTGGAAGTACCGCCGGAGCGGGCGCCCGTCCCCGCCGGTGAAGGACTGGCCGATCGACGACGAGCCGACCAGCCTGCCGTCCGCCCGCACGGGCGAACCGTCGGCCCTGTCCTTCAGGCCGGGGAGCTGGGCGACCGCGAACACGGCCACGGGGTAGGCGAGACCGAGCAGCGCGGTGAAGACCAGCAGCGCGCGCAGCGCCGCGAGGTGCTGCCGGATCCAGGTGGGCAAGCGCATGTCACATTCCCGGGAGGAACTGGATGATGAGGTCGATGAGCTTGATGCCGGCGAACGGGGCGACGATCCCGCCCAGCCCGTAGACGTAGAGGTTGCGGCTGAGCAGCCTGGCGGCGCTGCTGGGGCGGTAGCGCACGCCGCGCAGGGCGAGCGGGATCAGCGCGACGATGACCAGCGCGTTGAACACGACCGCCGACAGGATCGCCGACTGCGGGCTGTGCAGGCGCATGACGTTGAGGGCGTCCAGGCCCGGGAACACCGTCACGAACAGCGCCGGGATGATGGCGAAGTACTTGGCGACGTCGTTGGCGATCGAGAACGTGGTCAGCGCGCCGCGCGTGATGAGCAACTGCTTGCCGATCTCGACGATCTCGATGAGCTTGGTCGGGTCGGAGTCCAGGTCCACCATGTTCCCGGCCTCCTTGGCGGCCGAGGTGCCGGTGTTCATGGCCACGCCGACGTCAGCCTGGGCCAGGGCGGGGGCGTCGTTGGTGCCGTCGCCGGTCATCGCGACCAGCCGGCCGCCCTCCTGCTCCCTGCGGATCAGGGCGAGCTTGTCCTCCGGCCGGGCCTCGGCGAGGAAGTCGTCCACGCCCGCCTCGTCGGCGATGGCCTTGGCGGTCAGCGGGTTGTCCCCGGTGATCATGACGGTGCGGATGCCCATCCGGCGCATCTCGTCGAACCGCTCGCGCATGCCCGCCTTGACGACGTCCTTGAGGTGGACGACGCCGAGGACGCGGGCGGTGCCGCCGGCGGCCTCGCCGACGACCAGCGGCGTGCCGCCGGACGCCGACACGCCGTCGACGATCTCGCCGAGGCGGGCCGGGACGGTGCCGCCGGACTCGCGGACCCAGTCGGCGACGGCGCTCGCCGCGCCCTTGCGGAACCTGCGGTCGTCGATGTCGACGCCGCTCATCCTGGTCTGCGCCGTGAACGGCACCCAGGTGGCGTGCTCCAGCTCGCCCGGGGCGCGTTCCCGCAGGCCGTAACGCTGCTTGGCGTACACCACGATCGAGCGGCCCTCGGGGGTCTCGTCGGCGAGGCTGGACAGCCGGGCCGCGCCCGCCAGCTCGTCCTGGTCCACGCCGTCGACGGGGAGGAACTCCGACGCCTGGCGGTTGCCGAGGGTGATGGTGCCGGTCTTGTCCAGCAGCAGGGTGTCGACGTCGCCCGCCGCCTCGACGGCGCGGCCGCTCACCGCCAGGACGTTGCGCTGGACCAGGCGGTCCATGCCCGCGATGCCGATCGCGCTGAGCAGCGCGCCGATCGTGGTGGGGATCAGGCAGACCAGCAGCGAGACCAGCACCACGCCGGTGACGCCGCCCGCGTCCAGGGCGAGGGTGTCGGCGACGCCGGGGTTGTCGCCCTTGGCGAGGATCGCCATCGGCTGGAGGGTCGCCACCGCCAGCAGGAAGATGATCGTGAGGGCGGCCAGCAGGATGTTGAGGGCGATCTCGTTGGGGGTCTTCTGCCGGGCCGAGCCCTCCACCAACGCGATCATCCGGTCGATGAAGCTCTCGCCGGGCCGCTGGGTGATCCGCACGACGATCCGGTCCGACAGCACCCGCGTGCCGCCGGTCACCGCGCTGCGGTCGCCGCCGGACTCGCGGATCACCGGCGCGGACTCGCCGGTGATCGCCGACTCGTCCACGCTGGCGATGCCCTCGACCACGTCGCCGTCGCCGGGGACGATCTCCCCGGCCTCGACGACCACGAGGTCGCCCCGCCTCAGCTCGGGGGCGCCGACGCGTTCCTCGGGGACGCCGGTGGCGCCCGGCGTCCAGCCGGGCAGGCGGCGCGCGACGGCGTCGGTCCTGGCCCGGCGCAGCGAGTCGGCCTGCGCCTTGCCGCGCCCCTCGGCGACGGCCTCGGCGAGGTTGGCGAACACGACGGTCAGCCAGAGCCAGCCGACGATCAGCCAGGCGAACACCGACGGGTCCGGGACCGCCAGGACCGTCGTCCAGAGCGCGCCGATCTCGACGATCAGCATGACCGGGTTGCGCCACAGGATGCGCGGGTCGAGCTTGCGGACGGCGTCCGGCAGCGACCTGACGAGCTGCCCGGGGTCCAGCAGCCCGCCGGAGGTCCTCCGGTCGCCGCCGGGGGCCGGGGGCCTGCGTTCCGGCGCGGGGGTGAGCGTCTGTACAGCCATCAGTGGAGTCCTTCAGCCAGCGGGCCGAGCGCGAGCGCGGGGAGGAAGGTGAGCGCGACCAGGACGACCGTCACGCCGGTGACCATGCCGACGAACTGCGGCCGGTGGGTGGGCAGCGTCCCGTCGGAGGCGGGCGTGCGGCCCTGCCGGACCAGCGACCCGGCCAGCGCGAGCACGAAGACGATCGGCAGGAAGCGGCCGAACGCCATGCACAGCCCGAGCGCGGTGTCGTACCAGACGGTGTTGGCCGTCAGGCCCGCGAACGCCGAGCCGTTGTTGTTCGACGCCGAGGTGAACGCGTACAGGACCTCGCTGAAGCCGTGCGCGCCGGAGTTCAGCATCCCGGCCCGGCCGCTCTCGGTGGCGACGGCCGCCGCCGTCCCGGTCAGCACCAGGATCGGGGTCACCAGGAAGTAGCAGGCCGCGAACTTGATCTCCCGGCTGCCGATCTTCTTGCCGAGGTACTCGGGGGTGCGGCCCACCATCAGGCCCGCGACGAACACGGTGATGACGGCCAGCACGAGCATGCCGTACAGGCCCGAGCCGACGCCGCCCGGCGCGACCTCGCCGAGCATCATGTTGACCATCGTCATCATGCCGCCGAGGCCGGTGTAGGAGTCGTGGAAGGAGTTCACCGCGCCGGTCGAGGTCAGCGTCGTGGCCGCCGCGAACGTGGCGGAGTTCGCCACCCCGAACCGGCTCTCCACCCCCTCGGTCGCCGCGCCGACCGCCATGGGGACGGTCCCGTGGTGCATGAGCTGGAACGTCATGGTCAGCGCGGTGCTGGTCAGGGCGATGGTGCCCATCACCGCGACGATCGCGTAACCCTGGCGGTCCTGCCCGACCATCCGGCCGAACGTGCGGCACAGCGCGACCGGGATGAGCAGGATCAGGAAGATCTCCAGCCAGTTGGTCCAGGCGGTGCCGTTCTCGTACGGGTGGGCGGAGTTGGCGTTGTAGAAGCCGCCGCCGTTGGTGCCGAGCTCCTTGATGACCTCCTGGCTGGCGACCGGCCCGCCGGTGAGCCTCTGCTCGACGCCCGCGAGGGTGGTGGCGGTGTGCCCGTCCCCGAAGTTCTGGATCACACCGCCCGCGACCAGCGCGAGCGCGCCGACGAACGCGATCGGCAGCAGGATCCGCAGCGTGCCCCGCGTCAGGTCCACCCAGAAGTTGCCGAGGTGCTCGGTCCGCTTCCGGGCGAAGCCGCGCACCAGCGCGATCGCGACGCACATGCCGACGGCGGCGGACACGAAGTTCTGCACCGCGAGCCCGGCCATCTGCACCAGATGGCCCATGGTCGACTCGCCGGAGTAGGACTGCCAGTTGGTGTTGGTGACGAAGCTGACGGCGGTGTTCCACGCCTGGTCGGGCTTGACCGGCTTGAAGCCCAGCGACAGCAGCAGCCTGTCCTGGACCCGTTGCAGCAGGTACAGGAACAGGACGCCGACCACCGAGAAGGCCAGCACGCTGCGGGCGTACACGCCCCAGGTCTGCTCGGCGTCGGGCTTGACGCCCACGAGCCGGTAGAGCACCCGCTCGACGCGCGAGTGCCGCCGTCCGTCGTAGACGCGGTGCATGTGGTCGCCCAGCGGCCGGTAGACCACGGCGAGGGCGAGCACGAGGGACGCGACGAAGCACATCCCCGCGACGGTCGTACCCATCTAGAAGCGCTCCGGGAACACGAGGGCGGCGACCAGAAAGACGATCAGTCCGGCGGCCAGCGCCAGCCCGACCAGGTTCTCGGCGGTCACAGCTTCTCCACGCCCTTCACCAGCAGGCCGAGCAGGGCGAAGACCGCCACGGTCAGCAGCACGAAGGCGACGTCATGCATGTTCGGTTCCTATGGGGATCGGATACGGCCCCGGACCCGGGACCCACACCGGAGTAAAACGCCTGTTTCCTGCGGTTTCGCGACCCCTAACGCGCCCTTAACGCCCCCGCGCCCCCGCTTAACGCCGCCCTGACGGCGGGACGGAGAAGGCGCCGGTCGCGGTGCGATCGGCGCCTTCGTCGCGGCGGGGTCCTACGCGGGGACGGTGTCGTACCTGGCTCGCAGGTCGTTGAGGTGGTCGGGGGTGAGGGGCCGGCCCTTCTCCAGGGCTCGGTGGATGTCGCGGAAGTAGTTCTCGTAGCCGGCCGGGGTGAGGATGAACAGGCATCGTGCCCAGTCGTCGGAGGCGTTGCGGAAGCCGTGGGCGACGCCGCGCGGGACGGACACGGTCCCGCCCGCCCCGACCGCGACGGACCCGTCCCCCAGGTCGAAGGTGACCTCGCCGTCGAGGATCTGGAAGTGCTCCTCGTGCCCGTGGTGGATGTGCGGGGCCGCGCCGAGCGCCCCCGGCGGGAACCGGTACTCCACGACGGCGAGCGACCCGCCGGTGTGCTCCCCCGAGAGCCGGACGAGGTACTCCCCCGCGGGCGCGCGCAGGCGTTCGGCGTCCTCGGGGGTGACGAGCGCGGTCATGGGTCCCTCCTGCGGCCGGTCGGAGCGCTAAACGATCTTCGCACGGTCCGGCCGCGGCCCGGTCCCGGGAACGCGGGTCAGCCCACGTCGCGGGTGAGGAGGTCGTCGAAGGTCTCGCGGCGGACCAGCGGGCGGACGCCGCCGTCGCGGACCGCCAGCACCGGCGGGCGCGGCACCAGGTTGTAGTTGGAGGCCATCGAGTGGTGGTAGGCCCCGGTGCAGGGCACGGCCAGCAGGTCGCCGGGCCGGACGTCGGCGGGCAGCCGGGCGTCCCCGACCAGGACGTCCCCGGCCTCGCAGTGGCGGCCGACGACGGCGGCGGCGCGGTCCCCGCCGAGGCAGCGCCGCCCGACGAGCCGCGCCTCGTACCGCGCGCCGTAGAGGCCGGGGCGGGGGTTGTCGCTCATGCCGCCGTCGACGGCCACCAGCAGCCGCCCGTCCGGGGCGTGCTTGACGCTCACCACCCGGTAGACGGTCACCCCCGCACGGGCGACGATCGCCCGGCCCGGCTCGACCGTCAGCAGGGGCGCGGGAAGGCGGTGCCCGGCGCACGCCTCGCGGACCGCGCCGCGCAGCCGGTCGCCGAGCGTCGCGGGATCGAGGCCGGGCTCCCCGTCCCGGTAGCCGACGCCGAAGCCGCCGCCGAGGTCCAACCGGGGCGGCACGACGCCGTGCTCGTCGCGGATCCGCGCCAGGAACGCGACCATGCGGCGCGCGGCGCGTTCGAAGGCGTCCACGTCCGTGATCTGCGACCCGAGGTGGCAGTGCAGGCCGACGAGGTCCAGCCGCCGCTGGGCCAGGATCCGCCGCACGGCCTCGGCCGCCGCGCCCGACGCCAGCGACAGGCCGAACTTCTGCCCGTCGGTCCCGGTGGTCACCGCCGCGTGCGTGCGCCCGTCGACGCCGGGGGTGACGCGCACCAGCAGCCGGGGCCGCGCCGTGTCCGGCGCCAGCGCCGCGAGCCGGGCGATCTCGTGGAACGAGTCCACGACGATCCGGTCCACGCCGTGGTCCAGCGCGGCCCTCAGGTCCTCGGGCGTCTTGGCGTTGCCGTGCATGAGCATCCGTTCGCCCGGGAACCGGGCGGCCCGCGCGACGGCGAGCTCCCCGGCCGAGCACACGTCCAGCGACAGCCCCTCCTCGGCGATCCACCGGGCCATGGCCCGGCACAGGAACGCCTTGCCCGCGTACGCCACCTCCCCGTCGGGGAACGCCCGCCGGAACGCCCGGCACCGCCGCCGCACGTCCTCCTCGTCGAGGACGTGGGCGGGCGTCCCGAACCGCTGGGCGACCGCGGTCAGCCGCACTCCGCCGACCGACACGTCCCCGTCGGGACGCTCCCGTGCCGTGGCGGGCCACACTCCGCTTCCGGTCATCAGCACGTCGTGCTCCTCCTCAGCCCGCCAGCGCGAACGCGCGGCCCGCCATCAGTACGGGATCGATCTGTATCCGCGCGACCCCCACGGGCCGCAGCAGCGCGCGCAGCGCCGGTTCGGACAGCCGGACGCACCGGATCCCCGCCCCGAACGCCGCGCGCGCCCGTTCCTCGTCGCTGAAGGCGATCCCGACGCGCTCCCCCGAGGCGTCGATCCGCCCGGTCCGCACGCTCAGGGTCCCGCCCGGGCACTCCCGCACCGGAACGATTAAAACCGCGCCCACCAGCACGTTCCTTTCGTGGTGTCCTGCCGAACGGACCCCACGCTAGGCACGGACCGGCGTCCCGCCCGGCGTCCCTACGCGATGTTGACGCCGACCCGGCCCCTTCTCACGCCTTCCTGACGCGGGTCACGCGGCCTCGGCGACATGGCCGGTGTCCAGGAGCAGGTGGGAGCCGGTGAAGCGTTCGCGGATGCGGCGGTCGTGGGTGACGACCACCAGCGCTCCGGCGTAGTCCGTCAGCGCCTCCTCCAGTTCCTCCACCAGGGCGGGCGACAGGTGGTTGGTGGGCTCGTCCAGCAGGAGCAGGTCGACCGGTTCGGTGACCAGGCGCGCCAGCTCGACGCGGCGTCGCTGCCCGTAGGACAGGTCGCCCACGCGCCGCTCCAGGTCGTCGGGGCTGAACAGGCCCAGCGACAGCAGCGCCGCGGCGTGGTCGGCCGGGTCGCCGGGACGGCCGTGCGCGAACGCCCGCAGCACGGTCGTCCCCGGCGGCCACGGGATCTCCTCCTGGCGCAGGTGGCCGACGCGGGCGGGGCGGCGGACCGTTCCGGCGTCCGGCCGCAGCTCGCCCGCCAGCACCTTCACCAGGGTGGTCTTGCCCGCCCCGTTCGGGCCGGTGACCAGCAGCCGCTCGCCCCGGCGGACGCGCAGCGCATCCAGGTGGAGGCGGTCCGCCACGCGCACGTCCGCGAGCTCGGCGACGATCTCCTCCTCCGCCGTTCCCGCCGTGGTGATGCTCGCGTTGAACGTGAGCGGTTCGGGCGGCGGGGCGACGGGGTTCCCGGTCAGGTGCTCCAGCCTCCCCTTGGCGTTGCGGATGCGGCTCATCGCGCCGTGGCCGCGGCCGCGCGCCCGGAACGGCCCGGCCGCGAACACCGCGAGCGGCAGCTTGCGCGGGATCGACTCCAGGCGGGTCGCGTTGGCGGCGACGAGCCGCCGGTTGCGGTCGATCTCCTGCCGCCACTCCTCGTACTCGCGCAGGCGGCGGCGCCGCTCGGCCTCCCTGGCGGCCAGGTAACCGGCGTAGCCGTCCCCGTACCGGACGACGTTCCGCTCCGCGACCTCCAGGATGGTGCTGGTCAGGCGCTCCAGGAACACCCGGTCGTGGGTGACCGCGACGACCGTTCCGCGGTGGGCGCGCAGATGCGACTCCAGCCACTCCACCGCCTGGTCGTCGAGGTCGTTGGTGGGCTCGTCCAGCAGCAGCAGCTCCGGCCGGGACGCCAGGACGGCCGCGAGCGCCAGGCGTGAGCGCTCCCCGCCCGACAGGGTGGCGAGCCGACGTCCCCGCTCCAGGCCCGGCAGCCCGAGCCCGTGCAGGGCGACCTCCACCCGGGCGTCGGCCTCGTAGCCGCCGCGCGTCTCGTAGCGTTCGACGAGAAGGCCGTACTCCTCCAGCAGCTCCTCCGAGGCGTGCGCGGTCAGCTCCGCCTCGACGGCCCGCATCCGCGCCTCGGTCTCGCGCAGGTCCTTCAACGCGAGGTCGACGGCGTCCTGGACGGTGGCGTCGCCGGGCAGCTCCAGCGCCTGCGCGAGGTGCCCGACCCCGCCCGGGGCGACCGTGACGACCTCGCCGTTGTCGGGCCGTTCGGCCCCGGCCATCAGCCTGAGCAGGGTGGACTTGCCGACCCCGTTGTCGCCGATGATCCCGACCTTCTCCCCGGGCCGGACGGTGAGCGCGACGCGGTCGAGGACGACGCGGTCGGCGTAGCGCTTGGTGACGTCGTGCAGTGCGAGTTGAGCGGTGCGCATGAGGGCACCACCTCCTGTGATTCGAACGAGCCGGAAGGGAGGCGTCAGCGCACGCGGGCACCGCACGACGAACGTCGGGAAGAGGGGTGCTTCACGGGCGCGTGAGAGGACCTGGCGACGGCGGAGCGATGCTCAACGCCGTCCCGTCCTCGTTCGAATCACAGGGAACCCATGCGCCCAAGGTAGGGAAGGTCCGCCCGTTGATCAACGTGACCCCGGTCACATCGATCAACGGATGGGGGCGCCGGTCAGCCGAGGCACCAGCGGGTGGTCTTCTTGTACTTGGTGTTGTTCCCCTTCCCCCGGCGCGGCGCGATCTTCACGGTCGTGCGCCAGGACTTGTCGTGGCCCCACAGGTAGTACCCGGTCATGTTCCGGACCGACCGGGCGTTCTTGACGATGGCCGGGAACTCGTCCCCGCCCGGGTCGCACCCGTTGACCCTCCGGGTCACGTAGACCTTGGTCCGCTTGCCTTTGAAGTTGGGCTTCGACCAGGTGCAGAAGTGGTTCTTCGGGCACGAGGCGTAGCCTTCCGCGGACACGCCGCCCGTCCGCGTGACGGTGCCCGCCTCGGCGGCGGTCCCCGCCGACACGAGGCCGGCTCCGGCCAGCGCCGTCAGCGCCAGCGCGCGTATCCCCCTGCTGTGTGGTGCCATTCGTGGTCGTCCTCTTGTAGGGCGATGGGTGGTTTCTCGGTGGTTCCGTTCGGCCGGGCGACGGCCGGGCGATCTCGCCGCTGAAGATCGCCAACGGGAACGTCCCATCCTCGGCCACCCCGTGCGGCCCCCACCAGGACCCCTGGTCCCAAACCGCCGCCGCCCCGGTAGCCCCCGGGTACTCATCCGCCCGGGGCCCCGGGCCGGACGGCGCTCCGTCAGGTGGTGCATCCGCCGTCCACGGCCAGGACGGTGCGGGTGACGTAGCGGCCGCCGGCCCGGATGCGCTCGGCCACCTCACGCGTCCAGCCGGCCCCTGGGCGTAGGTCAGCGCGACCGCCGCACCGAAGCTGATCACCGGGCCGGTCCGCTCCCGCGGCGTCCTGGACGAGGTGATCGCCACGGCGTCGCCGGTGTTACCCGGGTGGCCGGGAGCGGACCCGGTGTATCTGGGCGGTCGCCCTCGGCTCCTGTCAGGGAGTGTCGGTGCTTCTGCGGGAGGCGGGATGTCTGGTTCCGAACGGGCGGTCGTGCGGATCTCCGCGCGCGGGTCGCGGCAGGCCGCCGGTGGCGCGGCCGAGGCCTCGCCGGAGGAGTTGCGGAGGGTCGTCGAGACGGCGGTGCGGCTCCTCACCGAGGTCCTCGCGGGCGTCCGGGAGCCCCGGCACCTCGCCTGGTGGGCCATGCCGGGCATGTGCGAGAAGGTCGCCGCGCACCGGCTCCCGGCGGCCGGGGCGCGGGTGCCGCCGCCGCGCGTGCTGCGGACCTGGGTGCAGCGGCCCGTCCCCGACGTCGCGGAGGCGGGGGCCGTGGTGACGCTGGACGGCCGCGTCCAGGCCCTCGCGCTGCGGCTGGAGCGCCGGAACGGCCGCTGGCGGTGCGCGGCGGTGGAGACGACCCTGCCCCGCCCGCCCGCGCGCGCCCTGCGCCGGGCCGGGTGATCGGCGTCCGCCAGAATGGTCACATGGAACCGGTACCGGAGGACTGGCAGCGGGCGCTGGCGATCGTGGCGCACCCCGACGATCTGGAGTACGGCGGGTCCACCGCCGTCGCGCGGTGGACCGCGCAGGGCAAGGAGGTCGCGGAGGTCCTCGCCACGCGCGGCGAGGCCGGGATCGACTCGATGGACCCCGCCGAGGTGGCGCGGATCCGCAGCGCCGAGCAGGTGGAGGCCGCCCGGTGCGTGGGCGTCGACACCGTGGAGTTCCTCGACCTGCCCGACGGGACGCTGGAGTACGGGCTGCCGCTGCGCCGCAGGCTGACCGAGGTCATCCGGCGGCACCGGCCCGAGGTGGTGATCTCGGTGAACTTCCGCGAGACCTTCCCCGGCGGGTTCTTCAACATGGCCGACCACCGCGTGCTCGGCCTCGCCGTGGTCGACGCGATCCGCGACGCCGCCAACCGCTGGGTGTTCCGCGACCTCGGCCTGGAGCCGTGGCAGGGCGTGCGGTTCGCCCTCATGGGCGGGTCGCCGCAGCCCACGCACTACGTGGACGTCACCGGGCACCTGGAGGCCGGGATCGCCTCGCTGCGCGCCCACAAGATCTACTTCGACAACCTCGGGCAGGACTTCGACCCCGAGGCGATGCTGACCGGCTTCGCCGCGCCGGTCGGCCGTGAGGTGGGCGTCGAGTACGCGATGCCGTTCGAGCTCATCGCCACCTAGTACCGCGCGCTAGTGCCGCGCGCAGGGCCTCCGCCCCTTGTTGGCCCTGTTCCGTTTGCGGGAACGGCGCTTGCGGGTTCGTTTCGACATGGCTCGATTGACCCTCGGCGGGGGCCGTCCCGCAAGAGGCGCGCGAGGCCCCGGCACGGCCGGGTGCGGACACCCCGCCGTGCCGGGCCCCGCGCGAGCCCCCGGGTCAGCGGACCTCGGTGATCTCCGGGCCGCGCTCGAAGGGGTTGAACGTCTCGGCGTTCTCCTCCTCGTCCTCCGGGGTCGCCTCGGAGAACTCGGCCGGGATCTTCAGCTCCAGCAGCTCGCGCGGCGGCATCGGGGCGTCGCCCCGGACCACCACGGTGCCGCGCAGCACGTCCTCCAGGACCTGCCACTGCTCCTCGTCCTCGATCGCGGCGCCCTGCACCACGGCCTGCAGGAACCAGCGCGGGCCGTCCACGCCGAGGAAGCGGATGATCTGCGGCGCCCAGCCCTGCTCGACGAACTCGGCCGGGATCTGCTCCCTGATCTCGTCCGGCATCTCCGCCAGGACCTCTTCGGTCAGCGGGGCCGGCACCATGGCCAGCAGTTCGGGACCGAACGGGCCCTCGCCCTCCTGGGTCTGGCCGCCGGCCTCCTCGGTGATGTCCTTGGCGGTCTCGGCGCGCACGTCCTCCCAGATGCCGGTGCGCTTGGGCGCGGCGAACACCTGGAGCTGCATGGCGCTCTCGCCGTACTGGACCAGCACCGCGACGGGGCGGGCGTCCAGCGGGTTGCCCTCCTCGTCGACCTCGGTGGCCTCGAAGTTCACCTGGAAGCCCAGGCCCGGCGCGACCGGGACCAGCATGGAGCCGAAGTCCAGGCGCTGCATCTCGGGGTAGGACTCCTCGGAGTCCCAGGGGCCGTCCGCGGAGGCGGCCTCGGCCGGAGCCTCGTCGTCCACGGCCGTCTCCACCTGCTCGTCGGCCGACACGGGTCCCTCAGCGGGCTCCTCGGCCTGCCGGCGACGTCCAAAAGCCACGACTCACGCTCCTTCTCGACTGTGCTCGTTACCCCGGAACCCGCCGGTGGAGCCGAACCCGTCGGCACCCCGTGCCGATCCGGGAAGCTCGGTGACCTCGTGGAAGACCGCGTGCTCCACCCGCTGCACGACCAGTTGCGCGACGCGGTCGCCGCGGCGGAGCCGGACGGTGTCGCGGAGGTCGGTGTTCAGCAGGGTCACCTTGATCTCACCCCGATAGCCGGCATCGACCGTACCGGGTGCGTTGACAATGGTCACCCCCAACTTAGCGCCCAAACCGGACCTGGGGTGAACGAAGGCGGCATAGCCGTCGGGAAGCGCGATGGCCACGCCGGTGGGGACCACCGCGCGTTCACCGGGCGGCAGTTCCACGTCCACGGCGGTGCGCAGATCGGCTCCGGCGTCGCCGGGGTGGGCGTAGGAGGGGACCGGCAGGCCCTCGTCGAGCCGTTTGATCAGCACGTCCACCTTGCTCACGGGTTCACCTCACGCTCGGGGCTCATTCCGCCGACTCCGTCGCCGTGCTCGGTGAAGTGCGAGACGGGCACCTCGATGAACAGGGCCGCGCCACGGACGGCCACCGGGCCGTCGGGCGCGTCCATCCGGGCCTCCGCCTCCAGGTAGGCCTTGCGGCCCACGACGCCCGTGCAGCGGGTCCGGATGTGCAGCGTGGTGCCCACCGGCACCGGCAGCAGGTAGTCGGTCTCCAGGCGGCCGGTGACGTAGGGCTTACGGAGCAGCCACACGACCATACCGAGCGCCTCGTCGATGGCCGTGGCCAAAACGCCGCCGTGCGCCAGACCCGGCGCGCCCTGATGGACGTCACCGACGGTGAACCCGGCCGTCACGCCCAGCCCGTCGTGGCTGACCGCCTCCAGGTGCAGCCCGGTCGGGTGGTCGGGGCCGCAGCCGAAACACCTGGCGTAGTGCGGGCCGAGCCTCTCGCCGACCGGGGCGTCGGGGTGGGGCCGCGGCACGGGGGTGCCGGGCGGGGGAACGGTGAGGTCAGAGCGGTTCACGGCCTGACTTTACCGGCTCTTTCCGTGACCACTTCCGGCAGGTTTCCCCCAGGGGGCACGTACGGAGCGTAACGTCGTCTTCATCCCAACCGCCCCGTCCGTGCACATCCCGGGCGGCCGCGTTCGGAGGGCAGCGCAGTGCGGCGACAGGTGACACATCGCTCCTTGGACGGCACCCGGGTGCGGCTGACCGGCACCCACGATCTTCGACGGCCGTGGACGTCGGTGGCGCGGGTCGCGGTGGGGCCGCGGCTGCACGAGATCTCCAGCGGCGCGCGGGAGGACGCCCGCGCCTGGGCCGAGGACATCGGCGTGGAACGGTTCACGCAGGAGTTCCGGGTGCAGGGCGGGCGGCTGCGGGTCGGCGAGACCGCCACCCGCGACCCCGACACCGGCCTGCGCGAGCCGCTGCTGGCGGCGGTCTGGGAGGGGCGGCGGCACGCGGTGTTCACGCACCTGTACCACGGGCGGCCCGCCGACGCGGTGGCGCTGTTCCAGACGGTGCGGGTCACCGAGCACGACGACGGGATCGTGGCCGCGCCGCACGGCCGGGCCGTCTCGCCCGACCCGGCCGAGCTGGTCAAGGAGGTCCCCGGCCTGGGGCTGCTGGAGATCAGGGCGCTGACCGCCCGGACCAGACGGGTGCTCCCGCCGTGGCGGGGCGCGTCGGTGGCGGGCGGCGAGCTGTTCCGGGACACGGTGGAGGGCCAGGGGCCCTACTTCCTGCTGGCGCTGCGGTCGCTGCTGGTCACGGTGCTGCCGGAGGAGGACCGCCTCCGCGAGGCCCCGTCCCGCCTGGCCGAGCTGACCATCGAGGCGGTGCGGTGACGGGGCTGCTGGCGGGGGTCGGGGCGGTCGCGGTGCCGCTGACCCTGCTGGTCGCGGTGGCCGGGCAGGCGGCGCGGCCGGGGGCGCTGGCCGCGGCGCTGCTGACGCACCGGGTCGTCCCGGCGCCGTTGATCGCGCCGGTGGCCGCGCTGGCGGTGCTGGCGGAGGCCGCCGCGGGCGGCGGCGCGCTGGCCGGGCTGGTCACGGGGAACGCCGCGCTGCTGCGTTCCGGGCTGGCCCTGGCCGCCGTCCTGCTGGCCGGGTACGCCCTGTACGGCGCCCAGGTGGCGCGGACGCGGGGCCGGGTGCCGTGCGGCTGCGCCGGGTCCTCGACGCCGATGACGGGCTGGGTGGCCGGGCGCGCCGCCGCGCTGGCGGCGCTGGCCGCCGCCGGGGCCCTGTGGGGTCCGGCGGCGGGGACGACCGGGGCCGGGCGGGCGGTGACCGTCCTGGCGGGGGTGGCGTTCGCCGCGCTGCTGTGGGCGCTGCCGCAGGCGTTGACCGTGCCGTTCGACGGGGAGAGGAGCGTGGCCCGATGAGCTTCCAGACCAGCGCGCTGGTGCTGTCGTGGGTGGCGATCGTGTTGCTGTCGCTGGTGGTGGCCGGGTTGGTCCGGCAGGTGCAGGTTCTCTCGCAGGGGGCGCGGCCCGGTCCCGGCGAACGCGACGGCGCGCCGCGGCTGGGGCCGCCGCCCGGCGCCCGCGCCCCCGCGTTCGACCGGGTCGGGCCGGGGCTGCTGCTGTTCCTGGACGTCGAGTGCGGGGTCTGCCACGAGGTGCTGCGGGCCGCCGAGGAGCTGGGCCGCCCGTTCGGGGCGGTCTTCGCCGGTCCCGCGCCCGACGCGGCCCTCGCGCCCGGGGCCAGGGTGCTGACGCACGAGGAGGGCGGGCTGTTCGTGTCCTACCGGGTGCCCGCCACGCCGTTCGCGGTGCTGGTGGACGCGGCCGGGCGGGTCCGCCGCGCCGAGCCGGTCGGCTCCCCCGAGGCACTGCGCACGTTCACCGAACCGGAGGTGGTCCGATGATCCAGTTGGAGGACGTCCCCCCGCTGCACGGTCCGCGCCCGCACGGCGCCGAACGCGTCCGGCGGCGCGCGCCCCGCGAGCGGCGCCCGGCGCGCGCCCGGGTGGGCCGCCGGGGCGTGCTGGCGGGGCTGGCGGCGGCCGGGGCGGCGGTGGGGCTGAACGCCCTCGGCGTCTTCCCGCCCGCGCGGCAGGCCCTCGCCGCCGGGTACCGGGCCCCGGGCGGCTACCAGATCTACCCGCGCTGCCCCTCCTACGCCGCCAACCACAACTGCTCGCCCGGCTGCGGCCCCAGCGTGGTGTGCTCCGACTGCTGCCGGACCAGCGGCACGTACAAGGGCTACCACAAGTCCGGCAAGTCCCATCCCGGCAAGTACAAGCTGCGGCCCAACCAGTGCTACGGCGGCGGCTGGGACGGCTGGCTGTGGGCGTACTCGCGCCGCTGCGGGTCCTGCGCGCGGGGCGTGACGTGGCGGTGCCACGACGGGTGGAAGAAGTCCTCGCGCGGGAGCTGGTACAAGACCATCTGCCGTAAGGCGACGTCGTGCAGGAAGTGACGCCGTGCGAGAGATCGTCCCCGTCGGCGGGCTGCGCCGGGCCCTGACCGGGCCGCTGCTGCCGGTCCCGGTGCTGGCGCTGCTGGCCGTCGCGGCGGCGGCGCTGGACGCGACGGTGCTGTGCTGGGCGGCGGTCGGCGCGCTGGCGGGGTTCTCGCTGTCGGGCAGCGTTTGAACGCGTAACAGCGAGTCGGTGCTGTTCTCGCCAGGTTGGCGGGCCAACGTACGGCAGGGCGAGGTCCTGGCCGTCTTCACCCTCGGGCTGCTGCTCGGGGGCGCGCTGAGCGGGGCGGTGGTCTGGGTGCTGTCCGGGCTGGCCGCGCCGCTCCCCGATACCGCGCGCGCGGTGTCGATCCTGCTGGTCGCGGCGGTGGGGGTGGCGCGCGAGCTGGGGTGGGTCACGGTGCCGCTGCCGCAGAACGCGCGGCAGATCCCGCAGGAGGTGCTCCGGTTCCGGCTGCGGCGCGGGGCCCTGCAGTTCGGGTTCGAGATGGGCACCGGGGTGCGCACGTACGTGTCGGCGAGCGCGCCCTACGTGCTGGCGCTGGGGCTGCTGCTGAGCCACCAGGGGCTCGGGGCGTGCCTGGCGGTGGGCGCGGCGTTCGGCGCGGGCCGGGCGCTCAGCTCGGCGCTGACGTTCTGGGCGCGCGACCCGGACCGGGACGCCGCGATCGGCGCCCGCATGCCGTGGATCAGGAACGCGACGGCGCTGACCGCCCTGACCGCCCTGGCCCTGCTGCTGACGCTCTGAGGCCCGGCGGGAACCCGGGGGACCGGCCGTGCGTCGGGTAGGGCGAGGAGGGGACGTCCATGCTGCTGATCATCGCCGCGGTGCTGCGGCTGGCCGGCGTGGGCGCGTTCCCGGCCGACCTCGGCGGGATGGGCCTGTGGGCCGCGCTGGCCACGGCCGGTGTCGCGGCGCTGCTGGTGCTGGCCGCCACGTTGCCCGCCCTGCGGCGGGAGCCGCGTTCGGCGCTGGCGCGGCTGCGGACGACGCTGCGGGAGCGCACGCTGCGCACGGCGTTCCTGCCGCAGCGCGACCCGGACGCGGCGGGGCGGCCCCGGCCGAGAGCGCCCGGAGCGGGGATCGCGGCCGCCTGAGCGGCGGCCGGAAGGCCGGCTGATCCCCCTTTCCCTCTCCGGAAGGCTTTCGATGTTCTTGCTGGATGCCCCCGTGTCCGCCGCCCACGACCTGGTCGCCGGGCTGGCCGGCGCGCTGTCCCCGGTCGCCGGGGACCTGGCGACCGCCGCCGCGATCGTCCTGTTCACCATGGGCGTGCGGCTGCTGCTGCTCCCGTTGTCCGTCGCGCAGGCAAGAGGCGAGCGCTCCCGGCGGCGGCTGCTGCCCAAGGTGCGGGAACTCCAGAGGAAGCACGCCAAGGACCCGCGGCTCCTCCGGCGCGAGACCCTGGAGCTGTACCGCGCCGAGGGAACGCCGCTGGCCGGGTGCCTGCCCGCGCTGGCGCAGCTGCCGTTCTTCACGGTCATGTACCGGCTGTTCCTGTCGGCGACGGTCGCCGGGCACCAGAACCTCCTGCTCGCCCACACGCTGCTGGCCGCGCCGCTCGGCCAGAACTGGATCGGCGTGCTCGGCGGCGGGATCCTGTCCCCGGCGCCGCTGGTGTTCCTGGGGCTGTTCGCGCTGCTGCTGGCCGTGGCGTGGGTGACGTCGCGGCGGGTCCCGGCGGACGCGCCGATGGCGGGCGTGCTGCGGCTGATGCCGTTCGGGACGGTGGCGGTGGCGGCGTTCGTCCCGCTGGCCGCCGGGCTGTACCTGCTGGTGTCCACCGCTTGGACGGCCGTCGAGCGCGCCGTGCTGCACCGCCGGATCGTCGCGCCCGCCGCCTGATCCCCGCCCGATCCCCCGCCCGATCCCTTGACGCCGCCGCGCCGCCTGGCTTCGATGGAACCGAACCCGATTCGGCTCCAAGGGCGGTGCGGTGTGACCACGGCGGTACGGCACGACGTCAACCTGTCGGACATCGCGTTCTGGTCCCGGCCGCGCCGCGAGCGCGAGGCGGCGTTCGCGGCGCTGCGGGCCCGGGAGCGCCCGGCGTTCTTCCCGGAGCTGAAGCTGCCGTTCCTCGGCGGCGGGCCCGGCTACTGGGCGCTGGTACGGCACGCCGACGTGGTGGAGGCCAGCCGCACCCCCGAGGTGTTCTCCAGCGAGCCGTGCTCCAACAGCATCGCCGACCTGCCGCCGTACCTGGCCCGCTACTTCGGCTCGATGATCAACATGGACGACCCGCGGCACGCCCGGATCCGCCGCGTGGTGTCGCGGGCGTTCACCCCGCGCATGCTGGCGAAGATGGAGACCGACCTCCAGGCGACCGCGACCCGCATCGTGGACGACGTGCTGCGCGAGGGGCCCGGCGACTTCGTCACCCGGGTCGCGGCGCGGCTGCCGTTGCAGGTGATCTGCGACATGGCGGGCGTCCCGGACCGCGACCGGCCGATGGTGTTCGACCGCTCCAACGTCATCCTGGGCCTCGGCGACCCCGAGTACACCGGCGGCCTCCGCCTCGCCGAGACCGGCGTCACCCGCACCGGCGTCGCCTACGGCCTCACCCGGGGCCTCACGGCGGGCTACGAGCTGAACCACCTGGCGATGAAGCTGGCCCGCAAGCGCCGCCGCGAACCCGGCGACGACCTGGTCTCGGCGCTGGTCACGGCCAACCTCGACGGGGAGTCGCTGACCGACCAGGAGATCGGGTCGTTCTTCATCCTGCTGGTGGTGGCGGGCAACGAGACCACGCGCAACGCGATGTCCCACGGCCTGAAACTGCTGACCGACCACCCCGACCAGCGCGAACTGCTGCTCGGCGACTTCGACCGGTACATCCCCGGCGCGGTCGAGGAGATCGTCCGCATGGCGACCCCGGTCATCCAGTTCCGCCGCACCCTCACCCGCGACCACGAGATGAACGGCCACCTCTACCGCGAGGGCGACAAGGTCCTGCTGTTCTACAACTCGGCCAACCGCGACGAGGAGGTCTTCGCGAACGCCGGCGCGTTCGACATCACCCGCTCCCCCAACCCGCACGTGGGCTTCGGCGGCCCCGGCCCCCACTTCTGCCTCGGCGCGAACCTGGCCCGCCGCGAGATCACCGTGATGTTCCGCGAGCTGTTCACGCGCCTGCCGGAGATCCGCTCCGCGGGCCGCCCCGACCACCTGTTCTCCAACTTCATCAACGGGATCAAGCACCTGCCGTTCACCTACTGACCACCGGTCAGGGGGCGGCCAGCCAGGTCAGGGCGGCGACGGTCAGGGCCTGCACGCCCGTGGTGAGGGTGGGCTCCAGGACCGGCGCGAAGCGCGGCGAGTGGTTGAACGGCGGCAGCCGCCCCTCGGCCGCCGCCTCGGCGAACGCCCCCGGGCCGGCCCCGCCCCAGAACCAGAACACCGTCGGCACCCCGAGCGCCTCGCCGTACCGGCCGACGTCCTCGCTGGCCGCGAGCGACGGGAGCCGCACCACCCGGTCGGCTCCGAACCGCCCGCGGAACGCCTCGGCCGTCACGGCGGTGGCCCGCGGGTCGCTGACCAGCACGGGGGCGCCGGTCTTCCAGGCGAACGCGGGCTCCCGGTCGGCTCCGCTGGCGGCGGCCTCGGCGCGCACGACGCGTTCCACGGCGGCGCGGACCCGGTCCCGGACCGCCGGGTCGAAGCTGCGGACGCCGATCCCCAGCTCGGCGGTGTCGGGGATGACGTTGTCCTTGTGCCCCGCGTGCAGCCGCCCGACGGTGAGCACGACCTTCTCGTGGTGCGGCACCTCGCGCGCGACGATGCCCTGGAGCCGCATCACCACGGCGGCGGCCATCACGACGGGGTCGACGGTGTCCTCGGGCCGTGCCCCGTGGCCGCCGCGGCCGAACAGCGTCACCTGGACGGAGTCGCCGGCGGCCATGACGGGGCCCTCGCCGTACCCGACCGTTCCGGCGGGCAGCGGGGCGACGTGCTGCCCGAGCACCACCTCCGGCCGGGGGAAGCGCTCGAACAGCCCGTCGTCGATCATGTCCTGGGCGCCGCGCACCAGCTCCTCGGCGGGCTGGAACACCGCGAGCACCGTGCCGGACCACGCCGCGCGGCCCCGCGCCAGCGTCTCCAGCGCCCCGAGCAGGCAGGCGACGTGCATGTCGTGCCCGCAGGCGTGCATGACCGGCACCTCGGCCCCGGACTCGTCCACGCCCCGCGCGGTGCTCGCGTACGGCAGCCCGGTCTCCTCGGCGACCGGGAGGGCGTCCATGTCGGCCCGGAGCATGACCACGGGGCCGTCGCCGTTGCGCAGCACGGCGACGACCCCGGTGCCGCCGATCCCGGTGGCGACCTCGCAGCCCAGCGGTCCGAGCGCGGCGGCGACCCGGTCGGCGGTGCGGTGCTCGCGGAGGGAGAGCTCGGGGTGCCGGTGCAGGTCCCGGTAGACCTCCCCGAGCCGTTCGGCGAGCTCGGGCGTCCAGTGCCGCAACACGTCCTGCACAGATCTCCCCCGCGTTCGAAGGCGGTGCCCGCGGTTTTCCCGGCGCTACGAGCAGTGCCCTGGCGGGGAGCCGGGGAAACTACCGGTCCGCCGGGGGGTCGGTGACGACGCGCCGGCCCTGCATCCCCTGGACGACGCTGACCAGGAAGTGCGGGACGTCCCTGGTCGCCTCGGGGGTCAGCAGGGTCGAGGGGATCGTGCGGGTGGAGCACCCGGCGGGGTCGGGCAGGGTGCCGTCGAGGCGCCGGGTCAGCCAGCTCAGCACCGCCGGGCCGCCGGTCACCGCCAGCGAGCCGTGGCTGCTGACCTGCTCGCGGGTGTAGGTGATCTTCGTGCCGCGCGCGCAGTAGCCCCGGACGGCGCGGTCGGCCCCGTCGACCGGGATCAGCTCGTCGTGGACGGCGTGGTAGACGAACATCGGCGCGGTCGGGGCCGTCCTCCCGAGGTTGTGCCGCTCCAGCGCCTCCCGCACCTCGGGGCGGTCCAGCAGCGTCCGCAGCGGGACCGTCAGGTACCGGTCGGCGTCGAAGAACAGGTGCCGCAGCACGTTCGGCCCCACGCACCGGGTGGTGCTCCTGGCCAGCAGCGCCTTGCCCTCGGGGGTGAGGTACCGGTCGGCGATGCGCGCCAGGTCGGGGTTGGAGCGCAGCACGCCCGGCAGCACGGAGGCGATGAGCCCGCCGCCGTACCCGCCGTTGATCTTCAGCAGGGCCTGGCCGAAGTCGGTCACGAAGCCGCCGACCGCGACGCCCCGGACGTTCAGTTCGGGCGCGTAGCCGGGCTGCGTCTCGGCGGCCCAGCCGGAGGCCAGGGAGCCGCCGGAGTAGCCCCAGATCCCGACCGGGGTCCGGCTGCCGGGCAGGTCCAGCGGGGCGAAGCGCTGGGCGGCGCGCACGCCGTCCAGGATCGCGTAGCCGGGCTGCTTCGGCGCGCCGAACTGGCTGTCGGGGCCCTGGTAGTCGGGCACCGAGACGGCGAAGCCGTTGGCGACGACGGAGTCGGCGAGCAGGATCTCCAGGTTGCCGGTCACGCCGTCCAGCGGGTTGCCCAGGCGGATGGCGTGCGAGGGGGCGCAGTGCGGCGCGGACGAGTCCTGGGCGATCTGGTAGGACACCAGGCCCTTGGGCGCGCCGCCGGACGGGCGCAGGACGGTCGTCACCGTCGCCATCGGCCGTCCGTGCTGGTCGGCCGTGCGGTACAGCAGCTGCCACGCCTCGACCGGCTGGGGCAGCAGGGAGAGCGCGGCGGTCTGCACGCGGCGGGAGCGCAGGACCGTGCCGGGCGCGGTGCCCTCGTACCCGGCGGGCGGTGTGTAGAAGGCGTCGGGGACGGCGGCGCTCGGTTGGATGGGGCCGTGCGGCTGGGCGTGGGCGGGGGCGGGGGCGGCGGTGAGGGTGGCGAGCAGAGCGGTGATGCCGACGGCGGCGGTGGTCCGCAGGCGCATGGGAGCTCCAGAAGAAGAGTGGTAAGAGAGCGAACCACATTGTTCGCTGCTATTAGCGTCACTGTCAATAAGTGACCTGCCACGGCACGCCGGTTAGCGTGGGGGCGGGCGGCCCGAACCCTGGAGGCTTTCATGCCCCTGACCGATACGCGTGTGGCCGTCGTGGGCGGAAGCGTCGCCGGATGCGCGGTGGCCGTCGCGTTGCGGAACGCCGGATGCGAACCCACCGTCTTCGAACGCAGCCGGGGCGAGCTCCTGGACCGGGGCGCCGGGATCACGATGCCCGTCCCGGTGCGGGACGCCCTGGTCGCCGCCGGATACCTCGACGCGGACCTGCCGACGATCCCCATCACCGCGATCGACTGGCTCGTCCGGGCTCCGGACGGCGACGGCGGCCGGCGCGTCGGGGAGCAGCCCTTCCCCGCGCTCGCCACGAACTGGGCCGTCCTGTGGCGCGCCCTGCGCGCCCGGGTGCCCGAGGGGGCGTACCGGGCCGGGCGCGCGGTGGCGGCGGTCGCGCCCGACGGCCCGGCGGTCACCCTGGACGACGGGTCGGTCGAACGGTTCGACGCCGTGGTCGGCGCGGACGGCTACCGCTCCCTGGTCCGCGCGCTGCTGGGATCGCCGGCCGAGCCCTCCTACGCCGGGTACGTGCTGTGGCGCGGGGACCTCCCCCAGGACGCGTCCCGCTGGCCGATCAGCGACCGGGCCGTCGCCGTGGGCTTCCCGCGCGGGCACGCGGTCTTCTACCGGATGCCGGGCCCGGCGGGCGCGGGCGAGCGCCTCAACTGGGGCCTGTACGCCCCGCCGCCGCCCGGCCTGACCGCCGAGCACGCGATGTCGCTGCCCCGCGGCTCGCTCGGCGACGGGCTCGTGGCGGAGGTGCGGCGGCTCGCCGCCGAGGCGCTGCCGCCCGTGTGGGCCGAGGCGGTGCGCGCGACGCCGCGTTCGCTGCTGCACGTCCAGCCGATCTACGACCAGACCGTGCCCGCCTACGCGGACGGGCGGGTGCTGCTGGCGGGCGACGCCGGGGCGCTGGCCCGGCCGCACACCGGCAGCGGGGCGGTCAAGGCGATGCAGGACGCGCTCGCGCTGGAGCGGGCGTGCCGGGAGGAGGACTCCTGGGAGAGGGCGGCGGCGCGCTACGACGCCGAGCGCAGGACGTTCGGCAACGCCCTGGTCGGGTTCGGGCGCGCCCTCGGCCGCCAGCGCGTCGAGGCCGTCCCCGACCTGGCCCGCATGTCGCCGGAGGGGTTCGCGGCCTGGCTGAACGCCTCGCTCGACGGCCAGCAGAACCCCTACACCCCCCGCTGAGCCCGCGCGACGGCAGCCGGGCGGGGCGGACGGGGTGCGCGCCGTCCGCCCCGCCCGGGGCCCTCGGGGGCCGCTCAGACCAGCAGGCCGAGGCGTTCGGCCAGGCGGGCGCGGTGGTGGCGGGGCGCTCCCAGCAGGAGTTCGTCGCCCTTGGCGCGCTTGTAGTACAGGTGCGCGTCGTGCTCCCAGGTGAAGCCGATGCCGCCGTGCAGCAGCAGATGGTCGCGGGCGACCTGGAAGTAGGCGCGGCCCAGGTAGGACTGGGCGAACGCGGCGGCGACCGGCAGCTCCCCGGGCGCCTCGTCGGCGGCCCAGGCGGCGTGCCGGGCGACCGCCTCGGCCTGCTCCAGCACGCAGTGCATGTCGGCCAGCCTGTGCTTGACGCCCTGGAAGGACCCCACGTACCGCCCGAACTGCACCCGCAGCTTCGCGTACTCCACGATCGCGTCCAGGCAGCGCCGCATCCCGCCGAGCTGCTCGGCGGCCAGCGCGACCGCCGCCAGGTCCAGCGCGCGGGCGACGGCCTCCCCCGCGTCCCCGGGACCGATCCGCCGGGCCGGGACGCCGTCGAAGTCGAGGCGCGCCTGGGGGCGGGTCAGGTCCAGGACGTTCAGGGGCGTGCGGGTCAGCCCGGCCGCGTCCCCCTCGACGGCGAACAGGCCGAGCGGGGAGTCCCCCTCCCCCGTCGCCGCGGCCACGACGACCAGGCCGGCGTCGGCGCCGTTCAGCACGCGCGGCGCGGTCCCGTGCAGCGCCCCGTCGCGCAGGCGGGCGCACGGGTCGCCGGGGACGGGCACCGTGAACGTCGCCACCGTCGCGCCGGAGGCGATGCCGGGCAGCAGGTCCCTGGCCGCCGCGCCGTCGCCGGAGGCGAGCAGGGCACCGGTCGCCAGGACCGTCGCCAGCAGCGGCGAGGGGGTGAGCGCCGCGCCCAGCTCCTCCAGCGCGGCGGCCAGGTCGGCGTGGCCCGCCCCGGAGCCGCCGTACTCCTCGGGGACGATCAGCCCCGCCAGGCCCAGCTCGCCCGACAGCCGCTCCCACAGCCGCGCGTCGTAGGAGGCGTCCGACTCGGCGACCCGCCGCACCTCCGCCATCGGCGCGTGGTCGGCCAGGAACGCGCGCACCGCGGCGGCCAGGTCCCTCTGCTCCTCGGTCGGGATCAGCCTCACCGGTCCGCCTCCTTCGCCTGCGTGCCGACCTTCAGGTCCTTGAACGGAACGGCGCGGTCCACCTGCGGCTCGCGGGGCAGGCCGAGGACGCGGTCGCCGATGATGTTGCGCATGATCTCGTTGGTGCCGCCGCCGAGGGCCATGCCGGGGCCCCACGCCAGCGCCCGCGCGATCCGCCCCTCGTCGTCGTGGGCGACGGTGTCGGGGCCGAGGATCTCGCTGGCGGCGTCGGCGCTGTCCAGGGTGAGGTCGGCCAGCAGCAGCTTCACCACCGAGCCGCGCGCGCCGGGCTGGATCCCGGCCTTGACCTCCTGCGACATCTTCGCGCTCAGCAGGTCGAACGCGCGTTCCCGGAGGTAGAGGTCCACCAGCCGCTCCCGGACGGCGGGGTCGGCCAGCAGGCCGCGCTCGCCCGCCGCCCGCCGCAGCGCGGCGAACGAGGCGGGCCGTTCGGTGCGGGCCGCGCCCATGCCGATCGACACGCGTTCGTGCAGCAGGGTCGTCACGGCCGCCGACCAGCCGCCGTTGGCCTCGCCGACGACGTTCTCGGCGGGGACCCGCACGTCGTCGAAGAAGATCTCGTTGAAGTGGGACTCGCCGGTCATGTCGCGCAGCGGCCGGACCGTCACGCCCGGGTCGTGCATGTCGATCACGAACATCGTGATGCCCTGGTGCTTGGGCACGTCCGGGTCGGTGCGGGCGATCAGCAGCCCGAGGTCGGCCTGCCGGGCGACCGACGTCCACACCTTCTGCCCGTTGACGACCCAGTGGTCGCCGTCGCGGACCGCGCGGGTCTGGAGCGACGCCACGTCCGAGCCCGCGCCCGGCTCGGAGAACATCTGGCACCAGATCTCCTCGCCGCGCAGCAGCGGCGGGAGGTGGCGCCGCTTCTGCTCCTCAGTGCCGATCGACAGCAGCGTCGGCCCGCACATCCCGAGGCCGATGCCGAACACGCCGACCGGGAGCGTGAAGTCGCTCGCGGCCTGCTGGAACGCGCGCTCCTCGGCCGCCGACAGCCCCTGTCCCCCGTACTCGACGGGCCAGGTGATGCCGGAGTACCCGGCGTCGTACAGGTCGGCCATGAAGGCGCGGGCGTCGTCCAGGCCCGGGTCGGGCGGCAGCCCGGCGGTGCGGGCCTCCAGCCACGCGCGCGCCGTCCGCCGGTACTCGTCGATGTCCGGGGGGCTGGTGGAGGTCACGGAGCGGCTCCTGCGGGAGACGGAGATCAGTGAACACTTACGTTAGTGCCCCGCCGTCCGGAACGTAAGTCGCCCCCGGGCCGTCACCGGCCCGCGCTAGGGTCGCCGGCATGCCGGACGTTCCCGACCACGTGCCCGCCGACCGACACGACGCGCTGCTCGACCGGATCACCGCGGAGATCCGCGCCCAGGCCCCGGAGGGGTGGCGGCGGGTCAGCCTCGTCGCGCTGCGGGTCGGGGACCTGTCGCGGAACGCGTTCACGCTGCTCATGGCCGACAGGTCGGGCCGGTCCCACCCGTGGCGGGTCGAGAGGGTCGACGAGGCGCTGGCCGAGCTGCGCGGGCTGTGGCACCGGCCCGGCCGCGGCACCTGGCTGACGGCACGGCTGATCTTCGACGGGCCGCGGGGCGCGACGGCGTTCCACCCCTCCCCCGACCGCGAGCCGTCGTGGAGCACGCCTCCGTCCGCCGAGGACCTGGCCCGCGAGCTGGAGCTGTTCCCCCGTGACGACGCGCACGTGCCCGGCTGGATGCGCGCCCGGCTCGGCCTGCCGCCCGCCGCCGCGCCCGCCGCCGCGCCCGCCCCGGACCGGCTCGCCGCGACCGACGCGATCGCGGACGTCCTGGCGTGGGCGCTGCCCCCGGACTGGCGGGAGGCGGCCGTGGAGTACCGCGCGGTCGGCGACCACGAGGAGATCGACGGCCGGGTCCACACGATCTTCGAGCAGACCGGCCCGTTCACCCCGCCGCCGGAGGTCGCCGCGCTGTTCGCCCGGCTGCGCGCCGCCGGGAACGGCTCCTGGCACGTCGCCCGCCTCGGCCTCGCCCATCCCGGCGGCGCGATCCTGACCGTGGACCGCAGCCATCCGCCGCGATGGCGGAACGCCCCGGACCCGGCGGAGTTCCGCCGGGAGACCGAGCGCTTCCCCGGCCAGCAGGCCCGCCCCGCCTGGCTGACCGGCGGGCGCGCCGAGCCCGGCCCGACGTCGCAGATCGCCTGGCGGCCCGGACCCGGCACGGCCCCCTACACCACCGCCGAGGCGCGGCTGATGGAACGGGTGCGGCGCGCGCTGATCGCGTCCGTGCCCGACGACGTACAGCACGTCCAGGTCGTCGGCAACGGGATCGGCACGCGGGTCGTGGCCAGCGTCATGGCGTACTCGTGGTCGCTGGGCACCCGGTTCCCGGGGCCGCCGCAGGAGGCGGTGGCGGCGCTGGTGGAGCTGCGGCGGGAGATGCTGCGCGACAACGCGGGCTGGTACTCGTTCCAGATCGACATGCAGCCGGACCACGGCGTGCGGTTCGGCCTCTACGGCGAGCCCTCCCAGGGCTGGGAGGAGGACCCGCCGCCGGAGGAGGCGTGCCGCGAGGACCTGGTGATGTACGGCGACCCGGCCGGGGCCCCGGCGTGGCTGCGCGAGCGCGTCGCCGCTCAGGACGCCCTGTAGCCCGCCGCGAGCGCCGCCGGTGACGTCACCAGGTAGTCCAGGGCCTTCCGCGTGGAGCACTCCGCCGAGGGGTGGTAGTCGCGCCGCAGGTAGGCCCGCGCCGCCGCGATCATGAAGCGGTTGCTCGGGAAGATCCCGCGCCGCACCGCCCGCCGGTAGTCGCGCACGCGCGGCCGGACGCCCCTCAGCGTCGGGTCGGCGTGGCACAGGTAGGCCGCGCCCAGGTAGACCGTGAGCGGCAGGGCCAGCACCCCGGCGAAGAACGTGAGGAACCGCCTCCAGTACGCCCCCGACACGTACTGGTACACGTCGAACGCGACCGACCGGTGCTCGACCTCCTCGGCCCCGTGCCAGCGCAGCAGGTCCATCATCGTGGGGTCCGCGCCCGCCGCGTCCAGCTCGCGGGCGTCCAGGATCCACTGGCCGAGCACGGCGGTGTAGTGCTCGATCCCGGCGATCACGCCGACCCGGAAGCTCAACCACTGCCGCCGCGTGACCAGCGGGATCGGGGGCCGGTCCCCCAGCAGGTTCTGGAACAGCCACTCGATGCGGGCGGTCAGCGGACGCGGGTCCAGCCCGCCGGCGAGCATGTGCCGGTCGAGAACGCCCTGGTGGGAGTAGGCGTGCACGGCCTCCTGCCCCATGAACCCCTTGACCTCGGCGCGTAGCCGCCCGTCCTCGATCAGCGGGAGCGTCTGCTTGTAGACGTGGACGAACCAGCGCTCCCCGGCGGGCAGCAGCAGGTGCAGCACGTTGATGAAGTGCGTGGCGACCGGCTCGCCCGGGATCCAGTGCAGCGGGGTGCCCTCCCAGTCGAACCGCACCCGCCGGGGGGCGATGACGGGATGCCTCTCGTCGATCTCACCCATCGCACGACCCTTCGCCATATTGGACTAGATGTCCAATATGGCGACGCCGCCGGACGGAAGTCAAGCCGCGCGGCGACGCCGGCCGCCCCCGCCCGGGAGCGACCGGCGTTCCCCGCGAACGTCAGCCCCGCGAACGTCAGCCCGGCGGCTGTTCGGCGAACTCGACCGCGACGGTCAGGTCGCCTCCGCCCTCGCGCAGGTCCAGGTCCGCGATGCGCCCGGCGGCCCGCAGGTCCCCCGCCACGCCGGCCAGCTCGCCCGCCCGCACCCCGGCGACCGTCGCCGCCGCGACCTCGGCGCGCATCGACAGCCGGGCGTCGGACTTGGCCTTGCGGACCTGCCGCAGCGCCTCGGCCGCGACCGCCAGCAGCGTCGCGTCGCCGCCGTCCGGAAGCTCCCCGGCCGCGGGCCAGGACGCCCGGTGGACCGAGCCCTCCCGCCACCACGACCAGACCTCCTCGGTGACGAACGGCAGGAACGGCGCGAACAGCCGCAGCATCACCGACAGCGCCGTGTTCAGCGCCGCCCGCGCCGAGGCCGCCTCCGCGCCCTCCCCGTAGGCGCGCTGCTTGACCAGCTCCAGGTAGTCGTCGCAGAACTCCCAGAAGAACCGCTCGGTACGCTCCAGCGCCCGCGTGTAGTCATGGCCGTCGAACGCCCCGGTGGCCTCGGCGACGACCCCGCGCAGCCCGGCCAGCATCGCCAGGTCCAGCGGGCACCGGATCTCGTCGTCCGGCCGCACCTCGCCGAAGCCCAGGACGAACTTCGACGCGTTCAGGATCTTGATGGCGAGACGGCGCCCGACCTTGATCTGGCCGGTGTCGAACGCGGTGTCGGTGCCCGGCCGCCCGTTGGCCGCCCAGTACCGGACCGCGTCGGAGCCGTACTCCTCCAGCAGCGAGATCGGCGTGACGACGTTGCCCTTGGACTTGGACATCTTCTTGCGGTCGGGGTCCAGGATCCACCCCGACAGCGCCACGTCGCTCCACGGCGGCGACCCGTGTTCCAGGTGCGCGCGGACGACCGTGGAGAACAGCCAGGTCCGGATGATGTCGTGCGCCTGGGGCCGCAGGTCGAACGGGAACACCCGGCCGAACAGGTCCGGGTCGCGCTCCCACCCGCCCGCGATCTGCGGGGTCAGCGACGACGTCGCCCAGGTGTCCATGATGTCGGGGTCGCCGACGAAGCCGTCCGGCTCGCCGCGCTGCTCCTCGGTGTAGCCGGGCGGGACGTCGGTGTACGGGTCGACCGGCAGCGCCGACTCGTCCGGGACGATCGGCCGGTCGTGGTCGGGCTCGCCGTTCCCGTCCAGCGGGTACCAGACCGGGATCGGGACGCCGAAGAACCGCTGCCGCGAGATCAGCCAGTCCCCGGCCAGGCCCTCGACCCAGTTGTCGTAGCGGCCCTTCATGTACGCCGGGTGCCACCTCAGCTCGTCGCCGCGCGCCAGCAGCTTCTCCCGCAGGTCGGCGTCGCGGCCGCCGTTGCGGATGTACCACTGCCGGGTGGTGACGATCTCCAGGGGCTTGGAGCCCTTCTCGTAGAACTTCACCGGCCGGGTGACCCCGCGGGGCTCTCCGTCCAGGTCGCCGGACTCGCGCAGCAGCTCCACGACGCGCTCCTTGGCGGAGAAGACGGTCTTCCCGGCCAGCTCGTCGTAGGGGTGCGCCGGGACGCCCTGCGGGGGCTCCCCTGCCAGCCGGCCGTCCCAGCCGACGACCGCGCGGGTGGGCAGGTCCAGCTCCCGCCACCAGGTGACGTCGTTGACGTCGCCGAACGTGCAGACCATCGCGATGCCCGAGCCCTTGTCCGGCTCGGCCAGCCGGTGCGCCAGGACCGGGACCTGGACGCCGAACAGCGGCGTCCGGACCGTCGTGCCGAACAGCGGGCGGTACCGCTCGTCGTCGGGGTGCGCGACCAGCGCGACGCACGCGGGCAGCAGCTCCGGCCGCGTGGTGTCGATGAGGACCGGCCCCTGCGGCCCGTGGAACCGCAGCCGGTGGAACGCCCCCGGATGGTCGCGGTCCTCCAGCTCCGCCTGCGCGACGGCGGTCCGGAACGTGACGTCCCACAGCGTCGGGGCCTCGGCCAGGTACGCCTCGCCGCGCGCCAGGTTGCGCAGGAAGGCCCGCTGCGACGCCGCCCGCGACTCGTCCCCGATCGTCGTGTAGAGCAGGCTCCAGTCGACCGACAGGCCGACCCTGCGCCACATCTCCTCGAACGCCTTCTCGTCGATCGCGGTGAGCCGCTCGCACAGCTCGATGAAGTTCCGCCGCGAGATCGGGATCTGGCGTTTGGGGTCGGGCTTGTCCGGCGGCTCGAACGACGGGTCGTACGGCAGCGCCGGGTCGGTGCGGACGCCGAAGTGGTTCTGGACGCGCCGTTCGGTGGGCAGGCCGTTGTCGTCCCAGCCCATCGGGTAGAAGACGGCGCGCCCCCGCATCCGCTGGTAGCGGGCGACGGTGTCGGTGTGCGTGTAGGAGAAGACATGCCCGACGTGCAGCGACCCCGAGACGGTCGGGGGCGGGGTGTCGATGGAGAAGACCTCGTCGCGGGGCCGGTCCCGGTCGAACCGGTAGGTCCCGTCCGCGTCCCAGCGGCGTACCCACTTCTCCTCCAGGCCGTCCAGCGAGGGCTTGGAGGGAACGTTCGGTGTACGCGGCTGTCCTGTCATGGGCCAATGGTATTGGGCCTGCGTGACGCCGCATCCGAATATCCCGCGCGGCGGCCGACGCCGTCCGCGTTTGAGATCGCGACGTTCCGGTAGCGTCTGGGACAACGGCATGACGGGAGGACTGTGATGGCGGACAAGGGCGATATCGGCTGGCGGGTGCTGGCCGGCGGTTCCGCGTTCGCCGGCGGGTTCGTCGCCAAGAAGGCGATCGCGCTGGCGTGGAAGAAGACCACCGGCAAGGAGCCGCCGACCAACCCCGAATCCCCCGAGGTCGCGCTGAGCGAGGCCATCGGCTGGATCGTGGTGATGGGCATCGGCATGGAGGTCGCGCGGCTGCTGGCCACCCGCGCGGCGGCCCGGCAGTGGGCCAAGAGCACCGGCACGCTGCCCTCGCACCTCAAGGCCGAGGTGTAGACGGGGGCGACCCCATGGGACCGGGGGTCCGGTGAGCCCCCGGCCCGGCCCTGCGTATCGTGGTCGTTCCCGGAGTCGTCACGAAGGGATCGACCACGATGCGCCCCCTCGACAAGCTCAGGCTTCCCTACGAGAACGCGTTGCGGGCCGAGCGCCACCGCCTGGTCGAGACCCTTGAGGGCCTGTCGGACGACGACTTCGACGCCGGGACGACGCTGTGCGCCGAGTGGGCGCCGCGCGATGTGCTCGGCCATGTGATCGGGCTGGACTACCTCCTGTCCTCGTACCTGCCCCACGGGCTCCGCGTCAACGACGCCAACCAGGCGCAGGCCGACCGGGCGCGCGCGGTGTCCCGCGAGCGGCTCATGGAGTGGGCGCGGCACTGGGCCGACCGCCCCAGCACCACCAGCCGGTTCGGCGCCGGGGTCCTGCTCGGCGACCTCGGCGTCCACCACCAGGACATCGTGCGCGGCCTCGGCCTGACGCGGCAGGTCCCCGACGACGTGGCGGGCGCCATCTTCCGCGAGGGGCTCCAGCTCAGCCTGTGGATGAACCGGCGGGTGCTGCGGTACCGGCTCGTTCCCACCGACGGGCACCGGCCGGTCGGGCGCGGCCCGGAGGTGCGCGGCACGCGCGAGGCCCTCGGCATGTGGCTGTGCGGCCGCGACTCGGTGCGCGGCGAGCTGGAGTTCGCCTGAGGTGAACGGCGCGCGGCCGCGCCGGGGGACGGAAGGCCCCGGCGCGGCCGCGCGGCCGTGTCGATGGGACGTGTCGATGGGACGTGTCGGTGGGAGGCGTGTCAGGGGGAGCCGAGCGCGGGGGGTTCGCCCGGCAGCGGGGCGGGGGCCCCGGCGGTCCTGCGGAGGTCGTCGCGGACGCTGGTGGCGAGCTTCTTGGTGGCGGTGCGGTTGAGCGCCGCCCCGGCCGCCGCCCCCGTCAGGAACGGGCCCATGGTCGTCATGCTGCGCCCGAGCGTGCGCAGCAGGCGCTTGCGCAGGGCCACCTTGGCGGCCGACCCCAGCGCGTTGGTGAACGTCCCGGTCTCCAGCGGGTTGATGCCGCGCTGCCTGGCCCAGGAGGTCAGGAACGCGGCGGCGCGCGTCGCGCCGGAGCCGTGCACCCGCACCCCGTACACCTCGTGGAGCTCCGCGATGAGCTTGACCTCGATCGCGGCGATCACCAGCGTCTCGGCGGCGAGCTGGGCGGGCGCCGACAGCAGCAGGGGCGGGGCGGTGAACTGGACGGCCGCCAGCGCGCCGCCCGCCGCCCCGACGGCGGTGGTCCCGTTGACGGCGACCCGGACCAGGTTGTCGGCGAGGTCCTCGCCGGACAGCCCGTGATGGTGGGCGCGCAGCGTCTCCACGTCCCGGACGGGGATGTGCGGCGCGGCGGCGATGAGCAGGTCGCCCAGCCACCGGCCGCGCGCCACTCCCGTGGCGCCCGCCCGGCGGGCGCTGCCGCCCAGCAGCCGGGCCAGGCGGCCGAGCAGCCGGCCGCGGGTCTCCCGGTCCATGGAGTCGTCGGCGGCGAGCCGTCCGATCAGCTCGCCGATCTCCGCGTCCTCCCGGTCGGGCACCTCGTCCCCGCCGGACGCCTGGTGGGGCGCCGCGTCGCGGTGGGGCGCCGCGTCCCGGCCGGGTTCCGCGGACGGCGCGTGGTCGGGCTGGTGTTCGGGACCTTCCGTCACCGGCGGCCCCCCGTCAGGCGGCGCACTCGCGGCAGACCGGCTGGCCGTTCTTCTCGCTGGCCAGCTGGCTGCGGTGGTGCACCAGGAAGCAGCGGGTGCAGGTGAACTCGTCGGCCTGCCGCGGAACGACCCGGAAGGTCAGCTCCTCGTTCGACAGGTCGGCGCCCGGCAGCTCGGCGACCTCGCCGGCGTCCAGATCCTCGTCGATGATGCTCGCGGCCTTGTCGGCACGGCGAGCCTGGAGCTCCTGGAGGCTGTCCTCGCTCAGGTCGTCGTCCGTCTTCCGCGGGCTGTCGTAATCCGTCGCCATCTTCTTCTCCATCCCCCTCGATGCTTTATGCGCCCCGTCGCGCGGATCTAACGCACGGGGGGCCGAACTTGTGCCCGATCCGGGCGGGAAATTCTGTCACGGGCGGTGAGCTGCGACACACAAGGCGCGACCGGCCCCACGCGTGACACCGCACACCCTTGCAGGCCCACAAAATGTGGTTTACGTCACATATCCGGCGGATTGTCACGGTATGAAGCAGTGCCACGACACCCGCCGTCCTTCCCACGGCGGCGGGATCATATCGGTACCGGCGGCGTTGTGCGCGCCAACGGGCTTTCCCGCCTCCCCGCGCGGCGGTCCGGACGCGGGAGGGCGGCCGGGACCGGCCCCGTCCGGACCGATCGCTCTTCCGGCTGAACCAGACGCTTCGGTGAAACGTCTGAACTAACGCGATATCGTGCCCGCCTGAGGTTGGGGCGGGCCCCAGTCGGGGGTTCCGCCGGAAACAGACGCGAAACGACCCGCCGAGGGGCCCCGATCAACACGCGGGTACAACACACTGCGGGTCACTGGAGGCTCATATGCCGGATGCCGCTCCTCTGGAGCCAGGCGATCCCCGGGCACTGGGACAGTACGAGATCGTCGGGCGACTCGGCGCGGGCGGGCAGGGCGCGGTCTTCCTCGGCCGGGCCCCGGGCGGACAGCACGTCGCCGTCAAGCTGCTGCACGCCCAGATGGCCTCCGATCCCGCCGCCCGCGCCCGCTTCATCCGCGAGGTGACGGCGGCGCAGAAGGTCGAGGCGTTCTGCACGGCCAAGGTGCTGGACGCCGACGTGCACGGCGACCAGCCCTACGTCATCAGCGAGTTCATCGACGGGCCGTCGCTGCACGACGTGGTGGCGCACAACGGCCCCTTCGACGCCGCCGGCCTGGAACGGCTGGCGATCGGCACCGCGACCGCCCTGGCCGCCATCCACGAGGCCGGGATCGTCCACCGCGACTTCAAGCCGAACAACGTCATGCTGGCCTCCGACGGCCCCCGCGTGGTCGACTTCGGCATCGCCCGCACCGTCAACTCCCAGGAGAGCGCGGTCACCGCGACCGGCATGGTCGTCGGCACCCCCGGCTACCTGGCGCCCGAGCAGCTCACCGGCGCGCCGCTGACCCCGGCGGTGGACATCTTCGCCTGGGGCGCGACCATGGTGTTCGCCGCCACCGGGCAGTCGCCGTTCGAGGCCGACACCCTCCCGGTGATCATCAACAAGATCCTCAACGACGAGCCGGACCTGTCGCGCATCCCGGCCGGCCCGGTGCGCGACCTGATCGGCCGCTGCCTGTCCAAGGACGCGGGCCTGCGCCCCCCGGCGGCGCAGTTGCTGATCAACCTGCTGGAGGCCGTCGGCGCGGCCCCGTCCCGGCAGGCCGACGCGGAGGACCTGCTGGACCAGGGCACCCGGATCGCGGCGCAGCTGCCGATGCCGCCGGCCCCGCAGCGGCCCCACCCGCAGCAGTCGATCACTCCCCCGCCGATGCCGATGCACGGCGGGGCGACCCCGCCGCCCCCGCAGCAGCACATCACCCCGCCGCCGATGCCGATGTACCAGAACGCGGGGATGCAGCAGCCTCCGCCTCCGCAGCAGATGCCGCCGATGCAGGGCGGGATGCCGCAGGGGCCGCGACCGCCCTACGGGCCGCCCCCGCGGCGCTCCTCCTCGGGACCCGCGATCGCCATCGGCTGCGGCGTGGTCGCGCTGGTCGCGCTGGTCGTGGTGGTCGCGCTGATCGTGATCGCCAACAAGGACGACGACCCCGACCCCTACACCCTGCCGACCTACTCGCCGTCCCCGTCGCGGACCTACGGCGGCGGTGACATCGACACCGGGATGATCGGCGTCTGGAACGGCACCGGGCGGCAGGAGGGCAAGACGTTCAACGTGCAGTTCGCGGTGCTGAGCACCGGCGGCACCGCGCGCTACACCTACACCGACGGCACGCCGACCTGCATCACCAAGACCACGCTGACGTCGGGCAGCACCGCCGTCGGCAGCACCCGCGCGGAGTTCAGCGAGACGCCGCTGACCACCGGGAACCACTGCGCGGCGGGCACGCTGACGTTCACCAAGTTCGGCGCGAAGAACATGAGCTGGACCTGGCGCGGCACCAGCGGCGGCAGCGCCTCCGGCTCGGTCTCCAAGTAACCGCACCACCCGCCCGGCGGCCGGATCCGGCCGCCGGGCGTCCGCGTTCCCCCACAGGAGGGCCATGCCCGAGGTCGCCCCGCTGCGCGACGGAGACCCGCGACGCATCGGCGGATACACGCTGACCGGGCTGCTCGGCGAGGGCGGCCAGGGAGCGGTCTACCTCGCCGAGGACGAGCCCGGGCACCCGGTCGCGGTGAAGCTGCTGCACGCGCGGTTCAGCGGCGACGCCAGGGCGCGGCAGCGGTTCGCCGCCGAGCTGGCGGTGACGCGGCGGGTCGCGCCGTTCTGCACCGCCCGGGTCCTGGACGCCGACGTCGACGGGGACCGGCCCTACATCGTCAGCGAGTACATCGACGGGCCCCCGCTGGCGCGGGTGCTGGCCGAGCACGGGCCCCGGTCGGGCGCGGAGCTGGACCGGCTGGCGATCGGCACGATGACGGCGCTGACCGCCATCCACGAGGCCGGGGTGGCGCACCGCGACCTCAAGCCCGGCAACGTGCTGCTGGCCGCCGACGGCCCCCGCGTGATCGACTTCGGGATCGCGCGGGCGCTGGACGCCACCGGGACGCTGTCCAGCACCGCCGTCGGCACCCCCGCCTACATGGCGCCCGAGCAGATCACCGGGGCGCGGGTCGGCCCGGCCGCCGACGTGTTCGCCTGGGGCACCACGATGGTGACGGCGGCGACGGGACGCCCGGCGTTCGGGCAGGACAGCATCCCGGCGGTGATGCACCGCATCCTGCACCTGCCGCCGGACCTGGGCGCGCTCCCCGAGCCGCTGCGGTCGGTGGTGGCCGGGTGCCTGGACAAGGACCCGGCGCGGCGCCCGGCCTCCCAGCAGGTGCTGCTGCGGCTGCTGGGCCTGGCGGGCAGCCTGCCCCCGGCCTCGCCCCAGACCCCGGCCCGGCCCGCGGTCTCCCTGGACAGGGACGGGATGCTGGACCGGGGCGTGCGGGCCGCCGCGACGGGCGCGTTCGCCGCTCCCCCGACGGCCCCGCAGGCATGGCCGCCCCCGCCCCCCACGGCGCCCGCACCGCCCGCGTTCCCCCAGCCGCAGTACCCGCCCCCGCCGAACGCGCAGCAGACCGTGCCCGGCGGCAGGGGGCCCCGCCGCAGGGGCGTGGGGGTCCTGGTCGGCGCGGGCGGCGCCGCCGCCGTCGCGCTGGTCCTGGCGGCCGGCGTCGCCCTGGCCAACCTCAACGGCGACGGCAAGGAGCCGCCCCCGCCCTTCGACCGGGCCGGCGGCACGCTGAGCATGATGGCGAACACGCCCTACGACAAGGGGTACCTCGCACCCGAGCACGCCTCCGGCGGCACCGGGACCATGCTGGCCAAGCAGCTTTTCACCGGGCTGGTCGAGGTGACCCCCCAGGGCGCGCTGCGCAACCGGCTGGCCACCGCCCTCACCCCCGACGCCACCTGCGCCAACTGGAAGATCACCATCCGGGACGGCACGCGGTTCGCCAACGGCGAGCCGGTGGACGCCGAGGCGTTCGCCCGCGGCTGGGGCCGCGCCGCGCGCAACCCGTCCGGCATGGCCTCCTTCCTGATGGAGGACATCAGGGGATACACCGAGGCGTCGGCGAAGAAGACCGACCGGCTCCCGGGGGTGCGCGCCTCCGGGCAGACCCTCGACGTCGCGCTGACCGGCCCGTCCTGCGAGTTCCCCTGGCGGCTGGCCGATCCGCTCTTCTTCCCCGCGCCCAGGGCCGCCGGAGCCCCCGACAACGAGTCCCACCACCTGCGCCCGATCGGCAACGGCCCGTTCCGGCTCGCCTCCTACACGCCCGGCAGGAGCGTCGAGCTGGTCCGCAACGACTCCTGGGCGTTCGGGAGGACCCGGCTGGACCGCGTCAACGTCCGGCTGACCGACGACTCCAACGCGATGACGGCGGCCTTCCGTTCCGGCGAGACCGACTGGGCGTCACCGGCGGACACGGCGGCCGGGCGCACCACCGGCGGCATGGCCGGGCGGGTCGAATACCCGGTCGCCACCACCCGGATGCTCGTCCCGCTCACCGCGCGCGGGCCGATGAAGTCCAGGGACGCGCGGCTGGCGGTGTCCTACGCGCTGGACCGCACGACCCTCGCCTCCCTGGTCCCCGGACGGCCCGCCCGCGGCCTGGTGCCCCCGCCGGTCGCCGGCTCCGGGCAGCCCGGCGCCTGCCCCTCCTGCGACGCCCCCGACCCGGAGCGGGCCAAGATGCTCGCCGCGCGGGCCGGACTCGGCCAGGGCACGGTCGTCCACCTGCACACCATGACCACCGGCACCCAACTGCCGATGGCCGGGCAGGTCGAGACCCAACTGGAACGCGTGCTGGGCTGGCGCGTCGAACTCAAGACGATCAAGGATTTCGCCTACGACAAGCTGCGCGACCAGGTCACCGCCAAGAACGCCTCCGGGCTGATGATCTTCGCCTGGCGCCCCGACTACCCGGCCGGCTCCGCCCTGCTGGGCTCCCTGCTGGGCGGCGACCAGATCGCGACCGGCGGCAACGCGCTGAACAACTACTCCGGCTGGCGCAGCGGCCGCTTCGACGGGCTGCTGGACCGGATCCGGCGCACGCCCGACGCCGCCGAACGCGCCAGGCTGACCCAGGAGGCCGAGAAGGTCGCGCTGGACGACATGGCGATCATCCCGGTGGTGAGCGGCGGCGGCGTCGCGCTCCGCTCCGACCGCTTCACCGGGCTGAACCCCGACGTCGACGGCCACCCGACCCTGGCGGACGCGGGCCGGAGGTAGGGCGTCAGAGCGCGGGGCGGGCCAGGCCGCCGTGCGCGGCGCAGTAGGCGTAGGACCACCGGCTGGCGGGCGCCTTCCTGCCGTACACGAGCACCTTGTTCCTGCAGTACGCGGCCGCGCCGATGCTCCGGGTAGGGCACATCACCCCGAAGGTGTTCTCGTCGCTCCAGGTCTGGCGCCCCGGGCACCCCGCCGACGTCCGGGCCGCCTCGGCGCTGGCGGGGGCGACGGCCACGGTCAGCGGGGCGGCGGAGAGCACGGCGCCGAGCGCGACGCCGAGCGCGACGGCCGTCAGTCGCCTTGCGTTCATGGGGGAGCTCCTTTGTCCTCCCGGTGCGGGAGAGTCAGGTTGACGACAAACCTAACAAAGGGGTTGATCTTGGCTCAATGCCGCGTTCCGCGCGCCCGGCCCGTCAGCCCACCGGCAGGCGGACGGTGACGATCAGGCCGCCGCCGGGGCGCGGAGCGGCGTAGACGGTGCCGCGGTGCGCCAGGACCACCGACCGGACGATCGACAGGCCGAGGCCCGCGCCCTTGGCGGACTCCAGGCGGTCGGCGTTGAGGCGGCGGAACGGCTCGAACAGCCGCTCCACCTCGTAGCCGGGCACCACCGGGCCGGTGTTCTCCACCTGCACGGTGGTGACGCCGTCCAGCACGCCGGTGCGGATCCACACCTCGCCGCCGTCGTCGTTGTGCTTGATCGCGTTGTCGACGAGGTTGGAGACCAGGTGCTCCAGCAGGACCGGGTCGCCCGAGGTGGTGCCGGGGGTCAGCTCGCGGTGGACGGCGACCTCGTTGGGCAGCTCGTCCTCGCGGCGGCGGACGTTCTCCAGCACGGTCGTGGCGACGTCGGCGACGTCCACCGGGGTGCGGGTGGTCAGCTCGCGCTCGCTGCGGGCCAGCAGCAGCAGGCCCTCGATGAGGCGCTCGTGGCGGGCGTTGTTGGCCAGCAGCGTCTTGCCGACGGTCCGCAGGTCGTCGGAGACGTCGGGGTCGCCGAGCGCGACCTCCAGCAGCGTCCGGTTGATCGCCAGGGGGGTGCGCAGCTCATGCGAGGCGTTGCCGACGAAGCGGCGCTGGGAGTCGAACGCCTGCCCCAGCCGCTCCAGCATCGCGTCGAAGGTGTCGGCCAGCTCCTTCAGCTCGTCCTCGGGGCCCTGCAGGGCGATCCGCTCGTGCAGGTTGCTCTCCGACAGCCGCCGGGCGGTCGCGGTCATCCGCTGCAACGGGCTGAGCGCCCGGTCGGCGACGAAGTAGCCCAGCACCAGCGCGATGATCCCGACCCCGGCCAGCGCCAGCAGCGACCGGCCGACCAGCTGCCGCATCGCCAGGTCCTTGACCAGGTCGGGGTCGGTGATCGCGCCGTCGGGCTTGCGGATGATGATGTAGCCGCTGGGGAACACCTCGTCCAGGATCGTGTTGACCAGCAGGTACGTGACGAACAGCAGCAGCGCCCCGGCCATGAAGAACAGCAGCCCGTACAGCACGGTGAGCCGCAGCCGGACGCTGACGCGGCTGGGCAGCGCCTTCAGGTCCTCCAGCAGCGGCCCCGGACGGCCCTTGGAGCCGGGGTTCAGGTGCGCGGGGATCGGCTGCGGACCGGTGTTCATGGCCACGCCGAGCTGGCCGAACTGCGCGCCCGGCGTGGTGGGCCGGGCCTCGGGCTGGGAGGTGGACCGGGGGCTCACAGCCGGTACCCCACGCCCGGCACGGTCTCGATGACCGGCGGGTCGCCGAGCTTCTTGCGCAGCGTCATCATCGTGACCCGCACCACGTTGGTGAACGGGTCGATGTGCTCGTCCCACGCCTTCTCCAGAAGCTGCTCGGAGCTGACCACCGCGCCGTCGGCGCTCAGCAGCACCTCCAGCACCGCGAACTCCTTGCGGGTCAGGTCCACCGGGCGGCCGTCGCGGGTCACCTCGCGGCGGCCGGGGTCCAGGCGGACGCCGCTGCGCTCCAGCACCGGCGGCAGCGGCGCGGCGGCGCGGCGGCCGAGCGCCCGCACCCGCGCGACCAGCTCGGCGAACGCGAACGGCTTGGGCAGGTAGTCGTCGGCGCCGATGGACAGCCCCTCGACCTTGTCGTCCAGCTCCCCGGCGGCCGTCAGCATCAGGATGCGCGCCGGGTACCGCTGGGCGACGAGCTGCTTGCACACGTCGTCGCCGTGCACCCTGGGCAGGTCCCGGTCCAGCACGATCACGTCGTACTCGTTGACCCCCGTCCGTTCCAGCGCGCCCGCGCCGTCGTAGGCCACGTCCACCGCCAGCGCCTGGCGGCGCAGCCCCGTGGCGATGGCGTCGGCCATCACCCGCTCGTCCTCGACGACCAGAACACGCACCTGTCGTCCATCCCCTCGTATCGTCCCCTGACCAGGTATGCCATGGCGGCCGTAAGACGTCCGTAAGCCCCCTACCAGGATGCCTCCCGCGGGAAGGCCGGGAACACCCGGAAAACTCTCGGAAGATCGGGTTTACCGCGCCCGGCGCGCTGGGTAAGGGGTGCCTGATCCGGGAGGAGGCCCCTTGGGCGAGTTGTCACGCACCATCCAACAGCGGCTCGATGACGCTTACGCATCGCTCCGTGCCGCCCACGCAGAAGGCGACACCTACCTGGCGGACATCCGCCAGGAGGAGATCAAGGAACTGCGCCGGATCGCAGCGAACAACGACATCGGTGTGGAAGTCGGTGTCGAACCACCCCGCTGCGACTGAGGGTGAACCCTTCGGAGCTACCACTCCACGTCGCCCCGCGTAGAACACGACGAGGACCGGGCCACCGCCCGGTCCTCGGTTCGTGTACGGGCCCGTGCACAGGCCCGTGTACTGGTCAGTCGCGGGCCGGGTCCAGGGGCAGCAGCAGGTCGTGCAGCGCCTCGAACGTCCCCGGCCCCGCCGCCAGGGCGAAGTCCGGGCTCACCGGGGCGCCGTCCAGGCCCGCCACCCGGCCGCCCGCCTCCTCGACGATCAGCGCGCCCGCCGCGACGTCCCACGCCTGCACGCCGCGCTCGTAGTAGGCGTCCACGCGTCCGGCGGCCAGCGCGCACAGGTCGGCGCAGCAGGAGCCGCCCCGGCGGATGTCGCGGACGTTGGGCAGCACCCCGGTCAGCACCTCGGCCTGGTGGGCGCGGCGGCGGGCGTCGTAGCCGAAGCCGGTGGCGACCAGGGCGCGCTCCAGCGGGACGTCGGCGTTGACGCGCAGCTCGCGGGTGCCGGACGCGGTGTGCAGCAGCGCGCCGCCGCCGCGCACGGCGGTGTAGGTCTCGCCGCGCCGCGGCATGTCGACCACCCCGGCGACGGTGACGCCGTCCACCTGCGCGGCGATGCTGACCGCCCAGTCGGGCAGGTCGTACAGGTAGTTCACGGTGCCGTCGATCGGGTCCACGATCCAGCGGACCGGGCCGTCGCCGTCCTGGGTGCCGCCCTCCTCGCCGAGGAAGGCGTCGCCGGGCCGCGCCGCGCCGATCCGCTGGAGGACCAGCTCCTCGGCGGCGCGGTCCATCTGGGTGACCACGTCGGTGGGGCTGGACTTGGTCTGCACCACGTCGGGCCCGGTGGCGGGCCGCTTGTCGACCAGCATCCGGCCGGTCTCCCGGGCGGTGGCCAGGGCCAGTTCGAGGAGCTCCTCGGCCAGGCTCATACGGTGATCCCCCTCATGCAGCAGTCGGCCGGGCAGACGTCCGGGCGCGGGCCGAGGACGCCGAGCGCGGGACGGTCGGCGGCGTCCGTGGCGCGCTCCACCAGCAGTTCCCGGACCATCGCGACGAAACGCGGGTGGGTGCCGGGGGTGGCGGCGCGGCGGAACTCCAGGCCCAGTTCGGCCGCCCGGTTCGCGGCCTCCACGTCCAGGTCGTACTTGACCTCCATGTGGTCGGACACGAAGCCGACCGGCACGTTCACCACCGCGCGGACGCCCGCGGCGTGCAGCTTCTCCAGGTGGTCGACGATGTCGGGCTCCAGCCACGGCTGGGCGGGCGGGCCGCTGCGCGACTGGTAGACCAGCTCCCACGGGTGGCCGGGCGCGGCGCGTCCGGCGACCAGGCGGGAGATGTCGGCGAGCTCGGCGGTGTAGCGCTCCCGGCCCGGCTGGGCCAGCGGGACGCTGTGCGCGCTGAACGCCAGGTGCGCGCCCTCCCGCAGGTCGGCGGGGAGCTCCGCCAGCGCGGCGCGGGCCGCCTCGACGAACGGCTCCACGAAGCCGGGGTGGTTGTAGTAGACCCGCAGCTTGTCGATCCCGGGGGCGCCGGGGACCTCGGCGCGGGCGCGGTCGATGTCCTCCAGGTACTGGCGGCAGCACGAGTAGCCGCTGTAGGCGGAGGTCACGAACGCGGCGGCGCGCCGCACCCCGTCGTCCCTCATCCGGCGGACGGTGTCGGCCAGGTAGGGGTCCCAGTTGCGGTTGCCCCAGTAGACCGGCAGGTCGACGCCGTGCGCGGCGAGGTCGGCCTCGATGGCCGCCTTCAGGTCGCGGCAGTGCTGGTTGATGGGGCTGACCCCGTCGAACAGGTGGTAGTGCTCCCCGACGGCGGCGAGGCGTTCCCGTGGGATGTTGCGGCCGCGCGTCACGTTCTCCAGGAACGGGATCACGTCCTCGGGTCCCTCGGGCCCCCCGAATGACACCAGGAGCAACGCGTCGTAGGACGTCATGCCCTCCATCCAACCAGGCGGTCGGCGCTGCCCGCGCCGGGCCGCCCGGCTGTGAGGAAGGGCACGTCAGGAGTACCGCGCGGCGTAGGCCCGGGCCAGCGCCAGGACCTTCTGCACGTACCAGTCGGCGTGGTTGTAGTGCCAGACCGCCCGGTACAGTTGCCGGCCGCCGCGGCCGGCCCCGTTGGCGCACAGGTACCTGGCGGCGGAGGGGACGGCGTCGTAGGGGTTCATGATGTCGGCCCTGCCGTCGCCGTCGCCGTCCACGCCGTACGCCTTCCAGGTGGCGGGCATGAACTGCATGGGGCCGAGCGCCCCGGCGCTGGAGCGGCCGGGGTTGCGGTTGTGGTCGCTCTCGACCTGGCCGATGGCGGCCAGCACCGTCCAGGACAGGCCGGGGCAGGTGGTGGCGGCCTGCTTGTACAGGTCCAGGTAGCTGCCGGGGCGGCCGCCGTCGGACGGCGCGCGGTACCGGTTCTCGTGCAGGTTGACGACGTTGCCGGTCTGGCCGAGGGCCTTGCGCACGGCCGCGGCGAGCTTGACCGGGTCGGTCCCGGGGGCGTTGACCAGCACCGCCACGTGGGGGATCAGGCCGATGTCCCGGCCCGCCCTCCGGCCGACCAGCATGTCGATGCCGGGGATGCCGAGCGCGCCGGAGCCGCCCATGGTGAGGTTCGGCATGGTGCGCCCGACGACCGGATACCGCTGCCCTCGGGCGAGCCGGAGCTGCTCGGCGGCGTCGGCCGACACCACGAACCGCCCGCCGGCCAGCGCCGTCCACAGCTCGGTGCGCTTGGCGGTGCCGGGCGGGGTCCAGGACCGGAACGTCGAGGGGTCCACCGCGAACGTGTTGATCGAGCGCCCCTGGAGCTGGACCGCGCCGCCGTCGACCGCGATCACGTCCCGGACCTTCTTGATCTTCCGGATCCGCGCGATCTGGGCCGCGGTGACGGACCGGCCGGAGGAGACCGCCAGCACGTCGGGCGGCACGACCCGGCGCAGCGGCGCGACGCCCGCGTCGGCGGTGACGTCGGTCACCGGGCCGGTGGGCCCGGCGGTGGGCGGGCCGGACCGGCCAGCCGCGTCCGGGCGGTCGCTCCGGTGGGTGACGGCCTGGTGCACTCCCCCGCCCAGGGTCGCGACGGCCAGCGCGCCGATGGCGGCCGCGAGGACCGGCAGGGCGCGGCCGCGGGCCGGCGGGAGGGAGGGGGCCTCAGCCGGTGCCGGAGCCGGTTCCGAGGCCGCCGCGCGCGGTGGAGAGGAGGGGGCCACAACCATTCCCAACGAGAGTCGTCTTGGGCGGGTTATCTGCGCTTTGCACCCGTTTCACCCAGGTAACGTGATCAAGCTCTGTCGTCAACAGGTCGAATGGTAGGCCGGGAGCCGGTGGCCTCCCGGGGTCGGGGGGAACCGAACGTGTCCAGTCCGTACCGGGATCTGCTGTCGGTCCGCGGGGCCCGGTCGTTCGTGGCGGCCGGGTTCGTCGGGCGCATGTCGATGTCCATGACGGGCATCGGGATCGTCCTGCTCGTGTCGGCGGTGACCGGATCGTACGGCATCGCCGGGGCGGTCGCCGCGACCCTGTCGGTCGCGTACGCGGTCGGCGCGCCGCTGAGCGCGCGGCTGGCGGACCGGTACGGGCAGCGGCGCGTGCTGGTGCCGCTGGTGCTGGTCAACTCGGCGGCGTTCGCCCTGCTGATCGCCTCGGACCTGGTCGGGCTGGCGGTGTGGACGCTGTTCCCGCTCGCCGCGCTGGCCGGGGCCACGCAGGTGTCGCTGGGCGCGTGGGTGCGGGCGCGCTGGTCGCACGCGCTGCGGGACCGGCCCGAGCGGCTCCAGACGGCGTTCTCGTTCGAGTCGGTCGTGGACGAGAGCATCTTCGTCGCCGGTCCCATGATCGTGACGGCGCTGTCCACCGGCGTGCACCCGGCGGCGGGCCTGGCCGTGGCGTCGGCGCTGACCCTGACCGGCTCGCTGGCGCTGGCCGCGCAGCGCGGCACCGAGCCGCCGCCCCGGCCCCGGCAGGAGGGCCACCACGGCGGCGTGCTGGCCAACCCGGCGGTGCGGGTGCTGGTCCCGGTGTTCCTGATGCTGGGCGTGGTGTTCGGCGCGATCGACATCTCGGGGGTCGCGTTCGCCGAGGAGCAGGGCCACAAGGCGATGGCCGGGCTGGTGCTGGGCTGCTACGCGCTGGGCAGCGCGGCGGCGGCGCTCTGGTACGGGGCGCGGGCCTGGGCCAGCCCCCTGGACCGGCGCTTCAGGACCGGGCTGCTGGTGCTGGCGGTGATGATGATCCCGCCGGTGCTGGTGACGGACCTGTGGACGATGATGATCGTGGTGTTCTTCTCCGGCCTGGCGATCTCCCCCTCGGTGATCCCCGGGTACGGGCTGATCGAGCAGCGCGTCCCGCCGCACCAGCTCACCGAGGGCCTGGCGCTGGTGTCCACGATGGTGGGGCTCGGGGTGGCGGCGGGCGCGTCGGCGTCGGGGCGGCTGGTGGACGCCTACGGCTCGTCGGCGTCGTTCCTGGTGCCGCTGGGCGCGGCGGTGCTGGCGGCCGTGGTGGGCGTCGCGGGGGTGCGCGGCAGCGGCCCGTCCATCACGAAAGTGACTCAGCAGTAAATGTGAACTTTCCTCACGATCGCCGGATCGGTAGAGTCGGCCCATGTCCCCCGTGAGCACCGAGAAGTGGCAGAACTGGGCCGGAAACCAGCAGGTCACGCCGCAGCGCGTCGAGACTCCCCGCAGCACCGAACAGGTCGCCGAGGCGGTGCGCCGGGCCGCCACCGACGGCCGCACGGTCCGGATGACCGGGACCGGCCACTCGTTCACCGGCGCGGCCGTCGCCGAGGGCGTGCTGCTGCGGCCCACCGGGATGGCCGCCGTGCGGTCCGTGGACACCGCCACCGGCCTGGTGACCGTCGAGGCGGGGCTGACGCTGCGCGCGCTCAACCGGCTGCTCGACGAGCACGGCCTCGCGCTGGCCAACATGGGCGACATCCAGGAGCAGACCGTCGCCGGGGCGCTCCAGACCGCCACCCACGGCACCGGCCGCGACGCCGCGGGCCTGGCCTCCCAGGTCCACGCCCTGGAGATGGTGCTGGCCGACGGGAGCACCGTCACCTGCTCCCGGGAGGAGAACCCCGAGCTGTTCGACGCGGCGCGGGCGGGCGTCGGCGCGCTCGGCGTCATCACCGCGATCACGTGGCGGACCGTCCCGGCGTTCCTGCTGCGCGCCCAGGAGCAGCCGATGCGGTGGGGCGAGGTGCTCGGCCGGGTCGACGAGTTCGACGACGCCAACGAGCACTTCGAGTTCTACTGGTTCCCGCACACCGACGGCTGCCTGACCAAGCGCAACAACCGCACGCAGGGCCCGGCCAGGCCGCTGCCGGGCGTCAAGGCGTGGCTGGACGACCGGTTCCTGTCCAACACGCTGTTCGAGGGCCTGAACCGGATCACCCACCGCGCGCCGGGCGTCACGCCGTTCGTCAACGGCGTCTCCGCCAGGGCCCTGGGCGCGCGCACCTTCAGCGACACCTCCTACAAGGTCTTCACCAGCCCCCGCACCGTGCGGTTCAAGGAGCAGGAGTACGCGATCGCGCGCGAGGAGCTGGTGCCGGCGCTGCGGGAGCTGCGCGCCCTGTTCGAGCGGCGCGACTGGAGGATCAGCTTCCCGATCGAGGTGCGGATGCTGCCCGAGGAGGACGCCTGGCTGTCGATGGCCCACGGGCGGCGGACGGCGTTCATCGCGGTGCACGTCTACCACCGCGACGCCCACGAGGACTACTTCGGGGGCGTGGAGGAGCTGATGACCGCCCTCGGCGGACGCCCGCACTGGGGCAAGCTGCACACCCGCGACGCCTCCTACCTGGAGACGGTGTACCCGAGGTTCGGCGAGTTCCAGGCGCTGCGCAACGAGCTGGACCCCGAGCGCCGCTTCGCCAACCCCTACACCCGCCAGGTGTTCGGCGACTGAGATCGCGGATCAGCCGCCGTCACCGGCGGGCCGGTCGCCGCGCGCGGGCCGGTCCCGGTCGGTGCCGTCCTGGCCGCCCTCGGGGGTCTGGCCGCCCTGCGACCCGCTCGGGGACGGGGTCGGCGACGGCGAGGTGGTCGGCCTCCCGGTCGGCTGCTCGGTGGGCCGGGTCGTCGGCCGCCCGGTGGACGGCGACTGCGTCCCGTCGTTCCCGCCGGTGCCCGGACGCGTGGTGGGGGCGTCGGTCGGCGCGGTGGACGGCTGCCCGGACCGCCCGGTCCGCTCGTGGGTCGGCACCGGGTCGGGCGTCCGCCGCTCCCCGGAACCGCCGCCGAACACGTGGGACAGCGTGTTGCCCTGGTCCCTGTCGTTGCCGATCGGCGCGCCGGTGAACGACTCGTAGACCGTGATCCCGCCGATCACCAGGGCGAACACCGCCGCCGACGACAGCACCAGCACCTTCCAGCGCTCCCTGGCCCAGTCCAGGGTGGCCCCGGCCGCCGCGCTCCAGGACGCCCTGCGGACCGCCCCCTCGGCGACGCCGGACGCCACCTGTCCCGCCACGGCCGTCTCGGGCGGGACGCCGTCCAGCCGGGTGGCGTTCGGATCGCCCCCGGCGGGCGGGTCCAGGCGGGTGGCGTTCGGGTCGCCGGCCAGGTCCGCGGGCCAGACCAGGGTCCGCGTCGGGTCCGGGTCGGTCGCCCGCTCCCCCGCGGCCCGCGCCGCCTCCTCCCGCTCGGCGGCCTCGCCCAGGTGCGCGCGCTCCCTGATCTGCTCCCTGCCCTGGTCCAGATAGTGCTTGGCGACGGCCGTGCCCGCCGTCGAGACGACGCTCATGAACGCCGCGCCGATGATCGTCCCGTACACCCCCAGATAGGACGCCCCCACGGCGGCCGCGGCCGTGGCCGCTCCACTGGCGATCAGTTGTGTCGTGCTCAACTCGGGCAGCTTGCGCTGCATGAAGCGATCCCCCTGTTCGATCGGCCGTCACTTCCCCCGCAACCGGAACTAACGGGACGACGAGCCTTGTTCCGTCCCGCCAACGTGACGATGACAACCCGAAAACACTGGAGCCGTGCCGTCCCGTCAGGCACAGTGTGGAAAAGGATCCACAAGAGTCGGCCAGACCGTCCCCACGCGGTCCGCGGCACGGGCAAGCTTGGTCGGGCACCCTCTTCGAGCACGTGAAGAGGGCTTCGAGAGCGGCGATGTTCGGACATGCCGGGTACGGTGCTGGCAGCAGGTGTGTCCGAAAGACAGACTCGGTAACCCGGGGGAAGGGCACGCATGCGCCCTCGGTGGGCACCGAGGCGGACGGAACGGCGCGGGCGGGCCCGCGACCGGGCCGACGGCCCCGGTGACCTCCGTGCCGTCAGGACAGGGCAGGAAGGACACGCATGCAGGAGCTGCGCCTCGTCGCGGTCAGTGAGGACGGTACGTACCTCGTCCTGGCCACCGCGGGCCGAGGCACCCGGTTCACCCTGCCCGTAGACGACCGGCTGCGCGCAGCGGTCCGTGGGCACTTCTCCCGCCTCGGCCAGTTCGAGATCGAAGTGGAGAGTCCCTTGCGCCCCAAGGAGATCCAGGCCCGCATCCGGTCCGGGGAGACGGCGGAGGAGATCGCCGAGTCCGCCGGCATCCCGGTCGAGCGCGTCCGCTGGTTCGAGGGCCCGGTTCTCCAGGAGCGCGAGTACATGGCCCAGCAGGCGCAGCGCGTCGCCGTCCGGCGGCCCGGCGAGTCCACCCCCGGACCGCCGCTCGGTGAGACCGTCGAGGAGCGCCTGGGCCGGGGCGGCATCGACCTGGAGGAGGTCGAGTGGGACTCGTGGAAGTGCGAGAACTCGACCTGGCGGGTGCGGCTGTCGTTCTTCGAGGGCGGCCGCCCGCACGCCGCCGAGTGGGTCTTCGACCCGCGCCGCCGCCTGGTGTCGCCGCTGGACGAGGTCGCCGCGCGGCTGACCGCCGTCGAGTGGGAGGACGACACGCTCTCCGACACCGTGACGCCGCTCGTGCCGCGCCGCCCGGCGATGAAGGTCGTCTCCGACAACCGGCCCGAGCAGCGTCCGGAACAGCGTCCCGAGCAGCGGCCCGCGGCCGCGCGCGGCATCCCGGCCGAGGCCGAGCACCCGGGCGAGCCGCGCGAGGTCCAGCGGGAGGTCCAGCGCGAGGCGTCGGTGCACGACTTCGACTCGCGGGAGTACATCGTGGAGCGGGGCCGGATGGTGGACCCGCGCCCGTTCCCCGCCCGCGACCTGTCCGGCGAGCCGCCGATGGCCACCCCGCGCTTCGGCGGGTACGAGCCGGAGCGGGAGGAGCGTCCCGAGCCCGCCGCCGAGGCCGCTGAGGCCGTCGAGGCCCCGCGCCCCGCCCCGGTGCCCAAGCCCAAGCCCGAGCCCGCTCCTGAGCCCGTTCCCGAGCCCGCGGCCGCCGAACGACCCGAGCCCGCGCCCGAGCCCGCCGAGGAGCCCGCCCCCGCCGTCGCGGAACCGACCGGGAACGCCGCCGAGACGGCCGCCGAGCCCGCTGAGACCGCCGAGGTCACGGAGCCGGAGGAGGCCCCGGCCGCCGAGGCCGAGGAGGGGGCCCCGGCCGAGGAGGGCGCGGAGGCCGTGTCCGAGGCGGAGGCCGCGCCGGAGGAGAAGGCCGCCGAGCCCGCGCCGGAGGAGGCCCCGGAGGCCGCCGCGCCGGAGGAGAAGGCCGAGTCCGCCACCGAGCCCACCACCGAGCCCACCGCCGAGCCCACCGCCGAGACGGCCGCCGAGCCCACCGCCGAGGAGCCCGCGCCCGAGGAGCGGCCCGCGTCCCCGGAGGCGCGGCCCGCCGCGGAGGCGCCGACGCCCGCTCCCCCGCCGCGTCCCGCGCACCGCGAGGCCGCCCGGCCCCCGGCCAAGAAGAAGCCCGCCGGACGCCCGGCGATGCCGGCCGCGGGGGTGGACAAGCCCGCGGCGGCGGCCGCCGCCGACGCCGCCGCCCCGGCCGCGCAGCGCCCCGCCCGGGGCCGCCGCAAGAGCAAGGGCAAGCGCGCCTCGGTGCCGTCCTGGGACGAGATCATGTTCGGCGCCCGCCGCCCGGACTGATCCCGGCCGTCCTGCCGGACGCCACGGCCCGCCGCCCACCGGGCGGCGGGCCGTGGCGTTCGCCGGGGCGAACGGCTTCCCGCGCGTTGGGGTGGGCCGCTCCACCGGTCGCCCCGTGCTGATCGCAGGCGATCTCGCCGACGCCCCCGCCGCGCGGCAAGCGGTGGCCCCCCGGACGGCCGCTTTCCCGGAGCCGCCGGGAAACGGCGGACGCTCAGGGTTCGGGAGGCGCCAGGAACGGCACGACCCAGTCCGGAGTGATCTCGGCGGCGAACGCCACCGCGTCCCGCTCGGCCATGTCGACCGCCGCGTAGCCGCCCTCGCCCGCACCGACCGCGACGGTGAGGGTCGCCAGGCCCAGCCGCCGCTGGAACAGGGTGCGGCGCATCCGCCAGCCGATCACCGCGCGGTGCTCGACGACGACCTGGCGGCGGCGCAGCGACCCCGACCGCACCGACAGCCGGACGCCGTCGGTGGCGTGCCCGAGCTGCCGGTACCGGTCCAGCCCCAGCGGGACGGCGAGGGCCGCCAGCGCCAGGCCCCCGTAGGCGACCCACGGCTGACCGGCCGCCGCCGCGAGCGCGGCGAACGCCAGCGGCGGCGCGACGGCCCGCACGACCCGGCGGCTCCGCGCCGCCCTCGGGTGCGGGACCAGCGGCGCGGGCACCGGGCCGAGGACCCGGGCGGCCAGGGCCGCGGCGTGGCGGCGCGGCGCGGCGGGCAGCAGCCGCCCCCGGTGCGCCGCGTCGCCCAGCCCCGTGATCAGCGCGCCGAGGCGGGTGACGCGGGCGATCCGCTCGAAGGGGTTGTCGGCCAGCTCCACGCCCCGGATGCGGCGGCGTTCCAGGGAGACGCTGCGGCGGGTGACCAGGCCGCGTTCGGCGACGATCGAGCCGTCCCGGGCCACCACCGTGAAGTCCCAGTTGAACAGCGCGAACACGATCACCGACATGACCGGCACGGCGGCCAGGAACCCCAGCGCCACCGCCACCACCACGACGGTGGGCAGCCCGACGACCTCGTGGCCGAGTTCGGCCACCCGCTCCCGGGTGATGAGGCCGAGGTCGTCGCCGAGGTTGTAGAGGGTGCCGAGCAGGCTGCCGGCCAGCGCGAACGGGGTGAGCAGGTAGGCGCCGCTGAACGGGGCGTACAGGTACCAGGCGGGCCGCACCCGGGCCAGCACGCGGCGCGGGGCGTCGGCCCTGGCCGGCTCGGCCCGCGCCGGCCGCGGGGCGGCGGGGCGGGCCAGCAGCAGGCGGCGGAGCCGTTCGGCCTCCTGCCGCGACACCGCGTTGAGCTCGCCCTCGCCGCCGTCGGAGCCCGCGTCGATCCGCACGATCGCCAGCCGCAGCAGCCGGTGCGGGAGCGTCGCGCTGACGTCCACGCCCCGGACGCGGTCGCGCGGGACCGTCTTCACCGAACGGCCGATCAGCGCGCGGCGCAGCTCGATGCGGTCCTCGTGGACGGTGTAGGTGAACATGCGCCACTTGGCGACGTGGAAGACCAGCCCGATCGCCAGGCCGATCAGGGTGAAGTAGAACGCGGTGGACACGCCGCCGACCAGCAGGGTGGTCGCGCCCGCCGCCAGCAGCGCGGCCAGCTCCCGCACCGCGCCGACCACGAACGTCAGCGGGTGCAGGCGCTGCGGGCCCGCCCGCCGGCCGGTTCCGGTCACGGCGGGCGGGGTGTCCGCTTCCGGCCGTTCCACCGATCCGGGCACGCTCATGTCGCGTCGTCGCGCAGGGCGTGGGCGCGGCGCGCGAGGTCCTCGGCCAGCCGGGTCGCCACGGCCACCGGCAGCCCGGAGACCTCCGAGGACCCGGCGTGCGAGGCGGTGTTGACCTCGATGGTGGCCAGGCCGAGGGCGCGTTCGATCAGGCCCTGGCGGCTGTCGACGGTCTGGATGCGGCTGACCGGGACCAGCAGCCACTCGCGGGAGAACCAGCCGGTGCGGGTGTAGACGACGTCGGAGCTGACCTCCCAGCGGTGCACGCGGTACCGCCACACCGGCGCGACCAGCGTCATCAGCACGCCCGCCACGCCGACCAGCACCGGGACCCAGTCGAGCCGGGAGTCGAGCCAGCCGGGCAGGCCCGCCCAGCCCGCCCCGCCGAGCCAGGCGGACACGCCCCACGCCAGGCCGAACGCCAGGCCCCACAGCAGCAGGTACTCGATCGCCCAGTGCGCGACCGCGCGTGGCGAGACGCGGTGCGCGGGTGGTCGCAGGCGGGAAGGGAGCGGCGGCCCGCCGCCGGTCTCCCGCGTCCGCCGCACCGACGTCACGATCAGAGTCTAACCGGCTGTGCACGGCCCGTTCCGCGACGAGGCGATCTTCCGCGATTCGGATTCGGCGCGGTTTTGTCGGACCCCCGTGCCATGGTGACACCGAGACGTCAGCGTGATGCCAGGACCTTGCCAGCGCCCCCGAGAAAACTGGATGCGATTCCGCCGGACGGCGCCTAGGTTGGCCAGCCGTGCTTGACCTGCCGTCGCGTCAAGGTCGTGCGATGTCCGGCAGGACCCTCCCAAGGAGACCACATGAGTTACGCGATCCAGGCCGAAGGCCTGGTCAAGCGCTTCGGCGAGACACAGGCGCTCGCCGGGGTCTCGCTCACCGCCCAGCCCGGCACGGTGCTGGGCGTGCTCGGGCCGAACGGCGCGGGCAAGACCACCACCACCCGGATCCTGGCCACGTTGATCCAGCCGACCGAGGGACGCGCCGAGGTCGGCGGCTACGACGTGGTCACCCAGGCCCACATGGTGCGGCAGCTGATCGGGCTGACCGGCCAGTACGCGGGCGTGGACGAGATGCTCACCGGCACCGAGAACCTCATCATGATCGGTCGGCTGCTCGGGCTGTCGCGGCGCCACTCGCGGTCCCGCGCCGCCGAGCTGCTGGAGCGCTTCCAGCTCACCGAGGCGGCCGACCGCGCCGCCAAGACCTACTCCGGCGGCATGCGCCGCCGCCTCGACCTGGCCGCCAGCCTGGTCGGGCGCCCGCAGATCCTGTTCCTGGACGAGCCGACCACCGGCCTGGACCCGCGCAGCCGCAACGGCCTGTGGGACATCGTGCGCGGCCTCACCGCCGACGGCGTGACGGTGCTGCTGACCACGCAGTACCTGGAGGAGGCCGACCAGCTCGCCGACGACATCGTCGTCATCGACCGCGGCGAGGTCATCGCGCACGGCACCCCCGACGCCCTCAAGGCGCAGGTCGGCGGCCAGGTGCTGGAGGTGCGTCCGCTGCACGAGGCCGACAACGTCACCGTCGCGCGCATCGTCGGCGACCTGGCCGAGGCGGCGCCCGAGGTCCGCGAGGGCACGGTCAGCGTCCCGATCACCGACCCGGCGCTGATGCCCGCGGCCGTGCGCCGCCTCGACGACGCGGGCGTCACCGTCGGCGAGATGTCCCTCCGCAAGTCCAGCCTGGACGAGGTCTTCTTCGCCCTCACCGGCCACCACACCGAGGACGTCGAGGACGAGTCCCCCGCCCCGGCCCCCGCCAAGGAAGGAGTGTCGGCATGACCACCGCCGCGCTCGCGCCGCAGACGCTCACCAAACGGGTCTCGCCCGGCGTCGCCGCGCGCAACATCGCCACGCTCGCCTGGCGCAACCTCGTCCAGATCAAGCACAACCCGATGGAGCTGCTGGACCTGTCCATCCAGCCCATCATGTTCGTGCTGCTGTTCGCCTACGTGTTCGGCCCGGCGATGGAGGGCAGCGTCGAGCGCTACCTGCCGATCGTCATCCCCGGCATCATCGCGCAGAACGCGCTGTTCGCCGGGATGACCACCGGGTTCGGTCTCAACACCGACATCACCAAGGGCGTGTTCGACCGGTTCCGCAGCCTGCCGATCTCCCGCACCGCGCCCCTGGTGGGCCGGATCATCGCCGACACCACCAAGCAGGCGTGGTCGATGGCGATCCTGCTGACGGTCGGGTTCATCATCGGCTTCCGGCTGGGCACGGACGTGCTGGCGCTGCTGACGGCGTTCGCGCTGCTGCTGGCGTTCGCGGTGATGTTCTCGTGGACGTCGGTCTACATCGCGATGAAGGTCAGCGAGCCGGAGAAGGTCCAGATCTTCGGCTTCACGACGATCTTCCCGCTGAGCTTCATGAGCACGGCGTTCATCCGTTCCACCGAGGGCATCCCCGGCCCGCTGGCGTGGGTGATGGACAACAGCCCGGTGACGCACCTGGTGGAGGCGATGCGGGGCCTGCTGGTGGGCGGCCCGGTCCTGAACCACGCCCTGTGGGCCCTGGCCTGGGGCGCGGTCATCACCGCGATCTTCGCCCCCCTGTCCCTGCGCGCCTTCCGTTCCCGGGCCTGAGAAGAACGCCCCCCAGAGGACCACCTGCCGGACCCACCACCCACCTCAAGCCCCCCACAGCGCCGCCGCCTGACACCACCGGGCGGCGGCGCGTCGCGTCGGTGGGGTGCGGGAACGCGGCGGGCAGCCGTTCCCGATGCGGCGGGCCGGGGGCCCTTGCCTATAGGAAGATATCTTCCTATTGTTGTCGTCATGCCACGGCGCAGAGCTGGGGCCCTGGTGCCCCTCGAAAACGAGATCCTCGGGGCGGCGCTGGCGATGGCGCGGTCCGGGCAGGCCACCTTCCACGGGTTCGGTCTCGCCCAGGCCATGCGGGAGCAGAGCGCGTCCCGGTCCCTGACCGCCCACGGAACGCTGTACAAGGCCCTCGGCCGCCTTGAGGACTTCGGGCTGCTCGCCTCCCGCTGGGAGGACGCGGCGTCCGCCGAGGGGCGGCCTCGGCGGCGCCTGTACGAGCTCACGGCACGCGGCGTCCATGCGGCCGAGCAGGCCCTCGCCGGTGGGGGCGGGGCCGTGCGGCGTTCCCCGCGCACCGCCCCGGGGCCCGCATGACACCGGAACGCGCGGCCCGGCTGGTGTCCCGGTGGGTGCGGTTCTACACGCGGGGCCTTCCCGCCGCGGTCGCCCGGCGCCGGATCGAGGAGATCGACGCCGACCTCCACGACCACATCGCGCACGAACGCGCCCACGGGACCGCCGACCGGCGCATCGCCCGGAACGTCCTGTCGCGGATGGCCCGCGGCCTGGCCGCCGACGCCTCCTGGCGGCGGCGGGCCCGACCCCTGGAAGGAAATCCCATGAAACCGCTGCTCGCCGTCCTCGCCACCGTGCTCGGCGTCGCCGCCATCGTGTTCGGGGAGGCCGACGACGCGCCCGGCCTCCAGCTCCTGGGCGCGCTGTTCGTCGTCGGCGCGGTCACGTTCGGGGTGCGGGCCTCCCTGCGCGGCAGGTAGCGCGCCCTCCCCCGGCGGTCAGCGGCCGTGACCCGCGCCGGGGAGGGTGCGGGGCACCTGGTTCTCGGTGCCGGGCCGGACGATCACGAACGGGCCCATCATCCCCGAGTCCTCGTGCCGCGGGATGTGGCAGTGGTACATGTACGGGGAGGCCGGGTCGGTGTGGTGGCCGAACTGGACCGCCAGCCGGACGGTCGACTTCGACGGCACGCCCACGGTGTCCTTGTGGCCGTTCGCGTACGCGGGCGGCGGCGACCCCGCCACGTCCAGCACCCGGAACGCGAGCGGCACGAGTGTCATGAGCGCCGGCGCGGGGCGGCGCGCCGGGCCCAGTACGCCGGAGCGCCAGGCTCCAACCGGCAGCACGGTCCAGCCGAGCATGACGGCGACGGTGGCGGCCGCCGACCGGTGCCCCCTGGACGGCCAACCACCCATCACCCGCGTCAACAGCCCTGCGGGTTACAACACCTAGTCGGCGGGCGCGCGGCCGCGGGAGACCGGGGCGGTGGGCGGCGCCGGGCGTTCCAGGCCGAACAGGGCCGCCGTCTCGTCGAACGAACGGCCGTGACCGCGCGCGTGGGCGGCGGCGAAGCCAGCCTCGGACAGTGTGGCGCGCAGCCGCTCCTCCAGCCTCGCCGACTCCGGCTGGGACAGGTCGCGGCCGCCGCGCAGGCCGTCGGCGTTGCCGAGCAGCTCGGCGGCGCGGACCGGGTCGCCCTCGTGCAGGGCGAGCGCGGCGTGCCCGGTCAGGGCCTCGGCGACGATCGGGTAGTCCAGCGCGCGCACCGCGTCGCGCAGCGCCCCCGCCAGGCGGGACCGGGCGGTCCCGGCGTCCCCCGCGGCCAGCGCGAGCCGTCCCCGCTCCAGCCGGACCATCGCGCGGAACTGGGGCGGGCCCGGTGCGGCGGAGACGAGCCCCTCGGCGCGGGCCAGCCGCTCGCCGGCCTCGGCCAGGTCCCCCGAACGCAGCGCCAGCAGGCCGAGGGAGAAGTGCACCGTGGCCGTCCCCTCCCTGCTCCCCACGCGTTCGGTGTCGCGCAGCGCGGTCTCCAGCAGCCGCAGCGCGCGGTCGCGCTCGCCGACCAGGTCCAGTTCGTTGGCGAGCTTCATGTAGTTCTGGAGGACGGCGACCGCGCCGCCGCCGAGCAGGTCGTTGAGCCGCAGCGCCTCCTCGTACAGGGCGATCGCGGCGTGGTGGTCGCCGTGCCGGCCGCGTTCCTCGGCCAGCGCGGTGAGCGCGAACGACAGCCCCCAGCGGTCCCCCGCCTCGCGGAACCGGTGGCGGGCGGCGGCGAAGCGCCGCTCCAGGCCCTCGGTCCGGCCGAAGTTGTGGTCCATCTGGCCGCGGACGAAGTGCCCCAGACCGCTCAGCCACGGGTCGGGGTCGGTGATCAGCCGGTCGGCCAGGGACATCGACTCCTCGTCCCAGCCCCGCAGGTACATGCCGAGCGTCGCGGTCATCAACCGCAGCACCGGGTGCGGCGGGACGCCCCCCAGGTCCGCGCAGATCCGGTCGGCGCGCACCAGCCAGTCGGCGACCTGCCGTTCCCGCCGCTCGTTGTCCATCGCGGTGATCGCGGCGATGGCCAGGGCCAGCGCGGTGGTGTGGTCGGCGGGCGGGTCGGGCAGCGCCAGGGCCGCCTCGACGGACTCGCCGCTCTCCCGGAACCGCCCGGTCAGGAACCAGTACCAGCCGAGCGCGGCGCAGAACCGCACGGCCAGCGGCGCGTTGCGCCGCGCGGTGGCCCAGCGCAGCGCGGCGTGCAGGTTGTCCTGGTCGCCCGCCAGCCGGGCCAGCCAGTCGAGCTGCTCGTGCCGGTACAGGTGCGGTTCGGCCTCCTCGGCCAGCGCGGCGAAGTACCCGGCGTGCGCCAGCCGGAACCGCTCCTCCTCCCCCGCCTCGGCGAGCCGTTCCAGGCCGTAGGCGCGGATCGTCTCCAGCATCCGGTAGCGCGGGCCGTGCGGCGCGTCGGCGTCGGCGAGGACGACCAGGGACTTGTCGACGAGCGCGGCCAGCACGTCCATGACCTCGTCCCGGTCGAGGTCGCCGCCCGCGCAGACGCGCTCGGCGGCCTCCAGCGTCGCGCCGCCGGGGAAGATCGCCAGCCGTCGCCACAGGGCGCGTTCGGGCGCGGCCAGCAGGTCCCAGCTCCACTCCACCACGGCCCGCAGCGTCTGGTGGCGGGGCAGCGCGGTGCGGCTGCCGGAGCGCAGCAGCCGGAACCGGTCGTCCAGCCGCGCCGCGACCTGCGCGGGCGTCATGGACCGCAGCCGCGCGGCGGCCAGCTCGATGGCCAGGGGCATGCCGTCCAGGGAACGGCAGACGCACACGACGTGCCCGACGTTCGCGTCGGTGACCGCGAAGCCCGGCGCGACGGCCGCGGCGCGGTCGGCCAGCAGCCGCACGGCGGGCGAGGCCATCGCCTCCCGCGGCCCGGCCGCCGCCGGGGGCAGGGCCAGGGGGCCGACGGGCCACAGGGTCTCCCCGGTGATCCCGAGGGGTTCGCGGCTGGTCGCCAGGATCCGCGCGTCCGGGCAGTCGGCCAGCAGCCGGTCGGCCAGCCGGGCGGCGGCGTCCAGCAGGTGCTCGCAGTTGTCCAGGATCAGCAGGACCGCGCGGTCCGCCAGCGCCCCGGCGAGCAGGTCCAGCGGGTCGGCGGCCTCGCCCGCCACGAGCGCGCCGTGCCCGGCCGACAGCAGCGGGACCTCCCGCGGCCGCATCGCCGCCAGCACCGCCGCCGGTACCTCCGCCGGGTCGTCGACCGGGGCGAGCCCGACGAACCACACCCCGTCGGCGGCGTCGTCCCGCGCCCGCTCCCCCGCCTCCCACGCCAGCCGCGTCTTGCCCGCGCCGCCCGGCCCGACCAGCGTGACCAGGCGTTCCTCGGCGAGCAGCTTGCGGACCCGTGTCAGGTCCTCCTCCCGCCCGACGAAGCTGGTCAGCCGCGCCGGGAGGTTCCCCCCGGCGCGCGGGGACGGCGGAGGCGCCGCCCGCAGCGCCGGGTCCTGCCGCAGCACCGACAGGTGCAGCGCCTCCAGGTCGGGCGAGGGGTCGACGCCCAGCGCGTCGGCCAGCTCCCGCTTGACCGCCGCGTACTCGGCCAGCGCGTCGGCCTGCCGCCCCGCCGCGTACAGCGCGCGGATCAACCGGCCGCGCAGCGGCTCCCGCAGCGGGTCGGCGGCGGCCAGCGCCTCCAGTTCCGGGATGAGCTCGGCGTGACGGCCCAGCTCCAGGTCGGCGTCGACGCGTTCCTCCAGCGCCGCCTGCCGCAGCCCCTCCAGCCGCGCGGCGGGCCCCTCGGCGAACGCCAGCCCGGCCGCGTCCGCCAGCGCCGGTCCCCGCCACAGCGCCAGCGCCGCCCGCAGCGCCTCCGCCCGCGCCGCCGGGTCGGCCAGCGCGCGGGCCGCGCGCAGCCGGTCCTCGAAGTCGTGGGCGTCGACGGCCCCGGACGGGACCGCCAGCCGGTAGCCGCCGGGCCGCGACTCCACGTGCTCGCGTCCCACCGCCGCGCGCAGCCGCGACACCAGCGACTGCAACGCGTTCGGGGCGGCGGCCGGGACGGCGTCCTCCCACAGCGCGTCGATGAGCCGTTCGGCCGGGACGGGACGGCCCCCCTCCAGGGCGAGCAGGGTCAGCAACGCCCGCAGCCGCGCCCCGCCGACCTCGACGGCGCGGCCGGAGACGGTCACCTCCACCGGCCCCAGGATCCCGATCCGCACCCGCCGATTCTCCCCCATCCCCGGAAATCCCGCCTATGGGAGCGGATCCGCCCGGACGCGGGAACGCCGCGCGCCCGCGCCCCGGAGGGGGCGCGGGCGCGCGGCGTGCGGGACGGCCCCGCGGGAGGCGGGGTCCGTCAGGAGACGGTCTTCTGCCGGGGCTTGGCGTCGTCCAGCGCGGCCAGCTCGAAGTCGGCGCGCGGGGCCTCGACCGTGGCCAGCGAGACGGTCTCGCGCTTGAAGAACAGCGCCAGGGTCCAGTCGGCCAGGACGCGGGCCTTACGGTTGAAGGTCGGGACCATCATGCCGTGGTAGGTCCGGTGGAAGAACCACGCCGGCCAGCCCTTGAGCTTGAGGCCCAGCGGGTTGGCCACACCCTTGTGGAGGCCGAGTCCGGCCACCGCGCCCAGGTTGTTGTGGACGTAGGGCTTGAGGGCCTTGCCGCGCAGCGCCCGCACGATGTTCTCGGCCAGCACCTTGGCCTGGCGGACGGCGTGCTGGGCGTTCGGCGGGCAGAACGCGCCCTCCTCGGTGAGGTCCGGGATCGCGGCGTTGTCACCGGCGGTGAACGCGCGGACCATGCCCTCGATGGTCAGGAACTCGGTGCCCTTGATCCGGCCGCGCTCGTCCAGCGGCAGGTCGGTGTGCTTGACGACCGGGGCGGGCTTGACGCCGGCGTTCCAGACCAGGGTCCCGGCCGGGAAGCGGCTGCCGTCCGACAGCTCGATGTTGCCGTCCACGCACGACTGCAGGAACGTCTTCATCTTCACGTCGATGCCGCGGCCGCGCAGCTGCTCGGCGGTCCACTTGCCCATCTCGGGGCCGACCTCGGGCAGGATGCGGTCGGCGGCCTCGACCAGCACGAAGCGCAGGTCCTGCGGGGTGACCTTGCGCATGTACCGGGTGGCGTCCCGCGACATGTCCTCGACCTCGGCGATCGCCTCGACGCCCGCGAAGCCGCCGCCGACGAACACGAAGGTCAGCGCCTTGCGGCGGATCTCGGCGTCGTCGGTCGACTCGGCGATCTCCAGCTGCTCCAGCACGTGGTTGCGCAGGTGGATGGCCTCGCCGACGTTCTTGAGCGAGAAGCCCTCCTCGGCCAGGCCGGGGATCGGCAGGATCCGCGGCACCGCGCCGGCGGCCATCACGAGGTAGTCGTAGGAGACCCGCTCCGGAGGGCCGGCGAGCGGCTGGAGGATGGCCCATCCGTCGTCGTGGTTGATCTCGGTGACGCGGGCGTTGCGCACGGTGCACCTGCTGAGCACCCGGCGCAGCGGCACCACGACGTGCCGCGGGGAGATGTTCCCGGCGGCGACCTCGGGGAGGAACGGCTGGTAGGTCATGTACGCGTTCGGGTCGACGACGGTCACCTTGACCTCGCCCTTGCGCAGCTCGCGCTTCAGCTTCTTCTGAAGGCGCAGAGCCGTGTACATACCCACATAGCCGCCACCCACGATCAGGATGTGGGGAGCGCCAGGGGTGTCCTCGGCGGTCCTGGCCATTGCGGCCTCCAATGTTCACGGTCGGCTTGTGAAGGTATTCACAAACTATCCGATGGTCTGGACCGCTTGCGCCCCTATCGCAGGGAAAGAACGCAAGATCTTTCCATTCCGGAAATTTAGACCGCTCCCAGCTCGTGAACTTCATCACTCCTTCCCGCGAAACCCGGCATCAACGGACAAACTTCTCATGACCAACGTCACATCGTCATTTCCGACGATCAACCCGGCGGAACGGACGGCCGGACCCGGCCCCGATCCCGACCGGACACGGACCGGACCCGATCCGGTACCGATCCGGACCCGCGCTCGGCTCGTTCTGGTCCCCGCCAACCCCTATCGTTGGGGCGGACTGAGGAAGGGGGCGCCGCCGGCGGGTGCGCGCACGCTCGGATGAGAGGGAATCGGGTGGCGCGCGGCGTACGATCTCGGCCGGGGAGCGTATCGATGATGAGCAGAGACCGGCGTCCGATCCCGGCCGCTGTGGGCGCCCTGGTGCTCGGCGGCGTCCTGAGCGGCTGCGGGCTGATCGGCCAGCCGAAGAACAGCAGCGCCGAGCTGTCGGAGTGGTTCACCGTGACCAGCCCCGCGTTCCGCGATGGCGGCGACTTGCCCACGCGATTCGGCTGCACGACGTACTCTGGCAACGGAGCACAGGGCAAGACCCCGCCGCTGCGTTGGTCGGGAGCCCCGGCCAACACCACCAAGTCGTTCGCGATCGTGGTGGACGATCTGGACGCCTCCGACGGCGCCCACGTGCACTGGGTGGTCGCGGGGATCGAGGCCAACCGGACGGAGCTCGTCGAGGGCGGGCGGCAGGACAAGATGGTCGAAGGTCTCAACACCGGCAAGAAGGTGAGCTACCTGCCGCCGTGTCCGCCCAGGGGCGAGCGGCACCGGTACCGGTTCACCGTCTACGCGCTCGACTCCCCGGCGCCGTTCAAGAGCGGCGCCACGCTCCAGGAGTCGCTCGGCGCCATCGCCAAGCACACGGTGGGCCGGGGCCGGATCACCGGGAACTTCGGCGAACGGTAGGCGCGTTGACCGGGACCGTGGGCTCGCACGACCGGGGCCACCGAGAACGGAGTCGGCGCGCACCCCGCGTGGGACTGCGGTCACCTGCGGGGCACGAGCTGACATCAGAGGTGCCGGCCGACCGGATCGGCCGTTCGACACGCACCGGGTGAGGGTGAATGTGCGCGAAGGGTGTGACAACGGTCATAGCGGTCGGCAAGAATCGTTGTAGGTCCGCCGGGAACCGGCCGCTAGCGTCAACCAGGACGAGCCCGCGGTCCGCGCTGGCGACTCCCGCCGGACCAAGGCATTGGGTGGTGGCATGACTTCTTACATCGTGGTCATCGGCCTCATTGTGGTCGTGGCCCTGGTGGTCGTCCTCGTGGTCCTGGGCCTGCGGGCCAGCCGGGCCGCGCGCGACGACGATGACGAGTGGATGGACGAGCCGCAGCAGCAGCAGCCGCCGCGCGGTCGCCGCGGCGCGCCACCACCACCCCAGGTGGAGCCGGGCGCCGAGGAGGACTACGGCGGCTACGACGAGTCCTACGGCCCCGGTCGCGAGGATCAGCAGGCCTACGACCGCCGCGTCGCCGGCGGTCCGCTCGCCGCTCCGGCCCCGGGCCCGGGCCCGGCCCCCGCCGCGCCGCCGCCCCCGCAGCCGTCCCCGCCGCCGCCCGCCGCCGAGGCGGGCGACGAGATGGAGGACGACGACTACTGGGCGACGATCACGTTCGACAAGCCGAAGTTCCCCTGGCAGCACGGCAACGCCGGGGAGCGGGGCGAGGACCCGCGCGGCGGCGACCCGCTCGACGAGCGTCCCGAGCCACCCCCGCACGTCGAGCCGCCCGGCCTGACCCAGCCGGTGTCGATGAACTCGGACCTGCCCGTCGGCGGCCTGGCCGCCGGACGCGGCGGGACCGGTCCACAGCAGGCTCCGCAGCCGCAGCACCAGGCCCCGCAGCAGCCGATGTCACCGCCCGGGTCGTTCGCGCCCGCCGCGTTCAACGAGCCCTCGTACGGCGAGCCGTCCTACAACGACCCGTCCTACAACGAGCCCGCCTACAACGAGCCCGGGCCCCTGGGGGGCGACCCGCGCGCCACCGCCAACGACGGCATCCCGCACATCACGATGGGCGACCAGCCGGCGTTCGGCGGGCCCGAGCACTCCTACGACGAGCCGCCCGCGCAGCCGTCCTACGGGGACCAGCCGTCGTACGACCAGCCCTCCTACGACCAGCCCTCGTACGGCGACCAGCCGTCCTACGAGCAGCCCTCGTATGAGCAGCCCTCGTATGAGCAGCCGTCGTATGAGCAGCCCTCGTACGAGCAGCCGTCGTATGAGCAGCCCTCGTACGGCGCGGACCCGCTGGGGACCCGGCCGGCGCAGCCGGACCCCTCGTTCGACCTGCCGAAGCCGCCCCCGGCCGACCCGCGCGGCACCGACCCCCGCGGGCTCGATCCGCGCGGCTCGGACCCCCTGGGGCTGCCGCTGGGCCGTTCCGAGGAGCCGCCGCCCGCGCAGCCGTCCTACGAGCAGCCGTCCTGGGGCTCCACCGGCGGCCAGCCCGCGCCGTCGGCGCCGCCGCCCGTCCCGGCCCCGCCCGCCCCGGCTCCGGCCGCGTCGTCGCCGTCCGACAGCAGCGACCACAAGCTCCCGACGGTGGACGAGCTGCTGCAGCGCATCCAGACCGACCGGCAGCGCGCGGCGGGCGGCTCCGAGCCGCCCGGGTCGAAGCCGTCGTTCGGCAACTCGCTGAGCAGCGATCCGCTGGGCGACCCGCTCGGCAGCGGCACGCCGTCGTTCGGCACCCCCGGCCCCTCCTGGTCCTCCGGCGGCGGCCCCTCGACCCCGCCGCCCGCGACGCCCGGGTTCTCCGGGTTCGACACCGGGACCGGCGGGCAGAGCACGCAGGGCGGCGACGGCTTCCCGCCCCCGTCGTCCCCGTCGTCCTCGTACGGCGACTCCTCCTACGGGGACTCGTCGCGCTACGACGACCCGCTGAACCCCTCGGGCCGCGACTCCTACGGGTCGTTCGGCGGCGAGCAGACCGGCGGGAACGAGCCGGGCCGCTACACCGACTTCAGCGGAAGCAGCTACAACGGCGGTTCCGACCCGCTGGCCGCGCCACACGACTCCGGCTCCACGGGGGGTTACGGCGACCCCAACGCCACCCAGGCGTACGGGGGAGGTTCCGGTTACCACCCGTCACCGCAGGGCTATCCGGGAACGCCCGGGTCGAACACGGGTGATCCCGGGGCCAACCCCTACGGATCGTCCTATCCCGCCCCCAACGACCAGCAGCGTCAGCAGCCGGACGATTGGGAGAACCACCGCGACTACCGGCGCTGAGCCACCGCCGCCGGACCGTCACCGCCCGCCGACAAGGGGCCGTCACGACATGTGACGGCCCCTTGTCGTTGGTGTCGCACCCGGCGAAGGGACGGAAACGATGCTTATATACGAGAGGTGACTGTAAAGCCACTCAACGTGTCCACGCTGCGACGAGATCTCCTGTCCTCGTTCGTGGTCTTCCTCGTCGCGATCCCGTTGTCGCTCGGCATCGCCGTGGCCTCCGGCGCCCCCATCGCCGCGGGCCTCATCGCCGCCATCGTCGGCGGCATCGTCGCCGGGCTGGTCGGCGGCTCGCCGCTCCAGGTCAGCGGGCCCGCCGCCGGGCTCACGGTGATCGTCGCCGACATGGTGCAGACCTACGGCTGGCGGGCGACCTGCGCCATCACCTTCCTCGGTGGGCTGCTCCAGATCGCGCTCGGCGCGTGCCGGGTCGCCCGTACCGCGCTGGCGGTCTCCCCCGCCGTCGTGCACGGCATGCTCGCCGGGGTCGGCGTCGTGCTGGTGCTCGCCCAGGTCCACATCGTGCTGGGCGGGAGCCCCGAGCATTCAGCCCTGAAGAACCTCGGCGACCTTCCCCACCAGCTCATGCACCCGCAGTCCCATCCGGCGCTGCTGGGCGCCCTGACGATCGGCGTGCTGCTGCTGTGGTCGCGCCTGCCCAGGCACGAGGGCGGCGGTCCCCTGGCGGCGCTGGGCCGCTGGCTGCCCGGCCCGCTCCCGGCGATCGCGCTGGCGACGCTCGCCTGCTGGGCGCTGGACTGGAACGCGCCACGCGTCGACCTGCCCGACACGCTGCTCGGCGACTGGCACCCGCCGACGCTCCCGGACGGCCCGCTGCCGGCCATCGTCGGCGCGGTCGTGTCGATCGGCGTGGTCGCGTCGGTGGAGTCGCTGCTGTGCAGCGTCGCGATCGACCGGCGGCGGCCCACCGGGGTCCCGCAGGCCGACCTGGACCGCGATCTGTTCGGGCAGGGCTCGGCCAACGCGGTGTCGGGCCTGCTGGGCGGCCTGCCGGTCGCCGGGGTGATCGTCCGCAGCACCGCCAACGTGGAGGCCGGGGCCCGCACCCGGCTGTCAACGATCATGCACGGTGTGTGGGTGCTGGTGCTGGCGTTGATGTGCGGCCCGGTGATCGAGCAGGTGCCGCTGGCGGCGCTGGCGGCGCTGCTGATCGCGCTGGGCGTCAAGATGATCGACACCGCGCGGATCCGCGACCTGCAACCGCACCGCGAGGCCCCCGCCTACTTCGCGACCCTGCTGGGCGTGGTGGTGCTGGGGCTCGGCGAGGGCGTGCTGCTGGGCATCGGCGTGATGGCCGTGCTGGCGCTGCGGCGGCTCACCCGCCTGTCGGTGCACATCGAGGAGGCGATCCCGACCCCACAGGACCGGCCCGGCCTGGCCGACTGGCACGTGGTCGTGGCGGGCACGCTGACGTTCCTCGGCGTGCCGAAGGTGACCAAGGCCCTCCAGGCGATCCCGGCCGGAACGGTCGTCGACCTGGACCTGGATGTGGACTTCATGGACCACGCCGCGTTCGACGCCATCCACCAGTGGCGGCTGGCCCACGAACGCCAGGGGGGCAGGGTCGACATCGATGAGGTTCACGAGGCTTGGTATGAAAGAGCTGTGACCGGTGAAATGCCTCCAGAGCGAAAGTCGTCCACTTCTGCCCCCTGGTGGGCCCCGTGGGCGAATCGGCAGCGGCCCGACCAGGGACCCGTCCTCGACACACCCGAGGTGTCGCCGAGCGCCCTGCTGCTGGCCGGGGTGCGCGAGTACCACGGCAGCACCGCCCGCCTGGTCCGGCCGATCATGGCGGAGCTGGCGTTCGAGCAGAAACCCGAACACCTGTTCATCACCTGCGTGGACTCGCGGGTGGTGCCCAACATCATCACCGCCAGCGGCCCCGGTGACCTGTTCATCAACCGCAACGTCGGCAACATGGTCCCCCGGCACGGCTCGCGCGTTCCCGACGACTCGGTCGCCGCGACCGTCGAGTACGCGATCAACGTGCTGGGCATCCGCACCATCACCGTCTGCGGCCACTCCAACTGCGGCGCGATGGCCGCGCTGCTGGCCGGCGGCACCGAGGTCGAGCACCTGACCGCGCTGTCGCGCTGGCTCAAGCACGGCAACCACAGCCTGGCCCGGTTCATCTCCGCCGAGGCCGACGAGCGGTCGCCGCTCACCCGGCTCTGCCAGATCAACGTGATGCAGCAGCTCGACAACCTGCTCACCTACCCCTGGCTGCGCGAGCGCGTCGAGGCCGGGAAGGTGGAGCTGGTGGGCCTGTACCTGGACCTGGAGACGGCCAAGGTGCACGTGCTGGACCGGGCGACGGAGATCTTCGTACCGGTGGCGGACGAGACCTCCAGGGACACGGGCGAGGCGAGCGCGCTGACCTGACAACGGACGCGGGGCGCCCCCGAGGGGACGCCCCGCGCCTGTCGTTCAGCGGCCGACCAGCTCCTCGTGGTCACCGCGGATGTAGGCGCCGCTCACCCGGCGGGCCCACCGCTCGTTGGCCGAGTTCGCCTGCCCGCCCAGCCGGTCGTGCCGGCTGGCGGAGGCGAAGGCGACCAGCAGGATCAGGGAGACGAAGGTCAGGGCCAGCACTCCAACCGCGATCACCGACACCAGTCCGGCCATCGGCGCTCCTTCCTCCGCGGGACGCGCACCCGGACGTCCCGCCCAGCACCGCCGGTCCACCGAGCGAACCGGCCGATACCTCGAAGGTAGGTGCAACTTTCACCGCGATTTGTGTCGTATGACCCGAACCCGGGGAGATCCCGCGCACGCCCCGGTCAGACGGGTTGCAGTTCCCGGTCCACGGTGACCCCGGCGGTGTCGGACTGGTTGTGGCGTTCGACCCAGCCGACGAGCGCCGTCCGGCAGGCGTGGTCCAGGTGGCGCAGCCGGGACAGGTCCAGTTCGATGGGCCGGTCGTGCGGGAGCGCCTCCAGGGTGTCCAGCAGCTTGGGCAGGCGGAGGAAGGTGGCGTGGCCGCTCACGGCGACCCGGATGGGCCCGTCGCCGCCGTCGTGGACGTCGAGGTGGATGTGGGAGGTCTCCCAGGCCGTCTTGGCGATGGCCAGCAGCAGGCCCAGCAGCACGCCCTCGAACAGGTTGAGGGTCACCACGGCGACCGCCGTGGTGACCAGGACGACGGCCTCGCCCCGGTGGTCCCGCCACAGCGGACGCAGGCCCCGCCACGGGATGAGCTTCCATCCGGCGTGGACCAGCACCCCGGCGAGCGCGGCCAGGGGGATGTACTCCAGGGTTGTCGGCACCAGCGCGGCGAACACCAGCAGCCACACCCCGTGCAGCACGCGGGACGCCTTGGTGCGCGCCCCGGCCTGGACGTTGGCGGAGCTGCGGACGATGACGGCGGTCATCGGCAGCGCGCCCAGCGCGCCGCAGACGGCGTTGCCCGTCCCCTGGGCGACCAGCTCCCGGTCGTAGTCGGTGCGCGGGCCGTCGTGCATGCGGTCCACGGCGGCGGCGCTGAACAGGCTCTCCGCCGACGAGATCAGCGCGAACGCGACCACGGTCCCGATCATGCCGATCTCGGCGAGCCGGGCGAACTGGTCGGCGCCGGGCGGCTGGATCGCCTCCAGCAGCCCCTGCACCCTCAGCGTCTCGGCGGGCAGGCCGAAGGCCGCGACGCCGGCGGCGGCCAGCGCCACCGCGACCAGCGCGCCCGGCACGATCCGCACGCGTTCGGGCAGCCGGGGCCACAGCACCAGGACGGCGATCGTGAACGCGCCGATCCCGATCCCGGCCAGCGTCCCGGGCGTCGCGAGGGCGCCGCCGATCCCGGGCAGCCCGAGCAGCTTGCCGACCCCCGAGGCGGGCGCGTCGACGTCGGCCATGGCGTACAGCTGCCCGGCGATGATGGTCAGTCCGATGCCCGCGAGCATGCCCTCGACGACGGCGATGGAGATCGCCCGGAACCACCGTCCCAGGCGCAGCAGCCCGAGCAGCACCTGGAGCAGCCCGGCGGCGAGCACCAGCACGCCGAGCGCGGGCAGCCCGTAGGCGCGCACGGCCTCGAACACCAGGACGGTCAGCCCGGCGGCGGGCCCGCTGACCTGCAACGAGCTGCCGGGCATCAGCCCCGTGACGATGCCGCCGACGATCCCGGTGATCAGCCCCAGCTCGGCGGGGACACCGGACGCGACCGCGACGCCCACGCACAGGGGCAGGGCGACCAGGAAGACGACCAGCGAAGCGGCGAGGTCACGCCGCCAGGTCAGTTTCATGATGTCCTCTCTCACGCGCGTCACAGGGGCGGGAACACTCCGTCGCCGGGCCGGTGGGCCCGCACGACACCGGTGTCGACCTCGTAGAACCATCCGTGCAGCCGCAGGTCGCCGGCGGCCAGACGGTCGGCGACGGCGGGGTACCCCCGCAGCCGCTCCAGCTGGGCGAGGACGTGCCGCTGCCCGGCGAGGTCCGGGTCGTCCCCGGCGGGCGCCTCGGCGGCGAGGTCGAGCCAGGCCCGGAGCGCGGGCGCGGAGGGAAGCCCGTCCCCGCTGACCAGCGCCCCCACCGCGGCGCAGCGCGAGTGCCCGCAGACGACGACGTCGGGGACGCCGAGCACCCGCACGGCGAACTCGATGGTCCCGGCCTCCCCGGCGGGCCGGTCCGAGTACGGGGGCACCACGGCCCCGGCCGTGCGGAGCTCGAACAGCTCCCCCGGCCCGGCCCCGGTGATCAGCGCGGGCACGACCCGCGAGTCCGAGCAGGTGACGAACAGGACGCTCGGGTCCTGCCCGGCGGCGAACCGCCCCAGCTCGATACCTTCCGACTCCGCCCGCTCACGGAACGTGCGGGCATGATCGATGAATGAACGCATGACGGATTCCTCCAAGGTGCGCGAGCGCGCGTCGATGGAGCGTGGGAGCTACGTTCTCGTCAGAGGGAGGGGATCAGGCCCGCGACGTCGCGGGCGCCTGTCCCGAGGCGAGGGCCGCGCGGCGTTCAGGAGGCCGTTCGGGCTCCTCGGGGCACCGGAGCCGCGGCGGGTCGGCGTCCGTCCTCGCGTGGAGGCACGGGGAGGCGGCGGCCTGCGGCCGGACGTGGGACCGGGCGACCGCCTCGTGAGGGTCGCGGTCCTCGTGGGGCTGGACGCGTTCGGAGTCGGAGGCGAGCACCGTCTCCAGGACGGCGGGATCCCGCTCGGCCCCGCCCGGCACCATCACCAGGCAGGCCCCGAACACCAGGACGAGCAGCGCCACGACGCCTCGCATCCGGCCGCGCCGCGCCACCGCCCACCCCCTCCAGCCCACTTGATCTTGCATCGAGCATAGGCACCGGTCAGGGCCGCGGTCATGACCGGCCACTGAACTATGTGCGAACTCACACCTACCCGGCTACGAAGCGTAACGAACCCGGGAGGGCCGGAGGTTCCCGTCAGCGGCACCACGGATCCGTCCCCACGGAGGCCGGGGGCGCTTGCGCCGTTCACCCGGAATGAGCATTCTCGACGCCATGGACCTCGGACTGGCGCCCCACACGATCGTCATCCTCGCGTTGATCAGCCTCGCCGCGATCGCCGGATTCCTGATCGCGATCAGGCAGGAGCAGGCCGACAGGGAGGCGGACCAGCTGGTCTCCGCCGAAGTGGGACGCCTGGAACTCCCCGAGATACGCCGCCTCCTCCACCAGGGCCTCCTGACCCCCAACCGAGGCTTCTGGCAGGTCCTCGAAGAGGGCCTCATCCGCTTCCACCCCCGCGACCCCCAGGAGGAACTCCAACGCCAACACCTCCTCCAGGAGATCCGCCTCCGACTCCTCCCCTGAAAAGGGTGATCGCGAGCCGCCCACGAAAGGCGGGAACCGACCGATGGCCAGCGGGGTGCGGGGCGGACGAGTCGGCCTGTAAGCCGGGTTCCTCTCAGCCGTCCCACACGACCAGCACAGACGTTCGATTCAAGCCTTCTACCTGCACCGGAAGCCCTCGACGGTTCTCACCGCTTCACGCATGATCGCAAGGCCATGTGCCCTGGATGTGCCCACACAAGATCAGCGACATCGATCTTGCTCGTACATTAACAAAGCGAAAGCGGAGCGCTGAAGGGGTGACTGCGATAATCTTTGCAGATGAACTGGGATATCGCATCAAGAGCATTCATCGCAATTGTCGGACTCATTGGTGTCATTTGGCAAGTTCGACGCACCCATGGCGGCACCTGGAAAACCATCAAGGATGAGCTAGAGGTATACGCCCTATTGCCCGACGACAGCAAAGCAAAGAAGGCTCTGCTCGAGCGCGCAGAAGCGGCCATCGCGCGCCAAATAGCCGAAGAAGGGGAATTGAAACGAGAACCTGTAGGAATTATTTTGGCGACAATCTTCTTGCTGATATCTGCTGGCATGATTCTTACCGCCTTTAATAGTGGCGGCTGGTGGTGGATCTCTCTACTTCCTGCCTCTTTCTTCCTACTCTTTGGGATTGCTGGCTTGCAGCAGGACGCAATACCACGCAAACGCGATGAAAAAGGAAGGCCGATTGAACGTTAGCTATAGATTAGCTGGACGGTTCCGGACTTGCACGGGGGCGGAGCCTCGTAGCCTGATCGGCTGACGGGCGGCACCTGCCTGCCCGCGCTGGCCCGTCGCGAGGCTCCGCACGGGGTCCCCGCGCAAGGCGGGAACCGGCCAGCGGCACCGGGCAGGCTTTCTGCGATCAAGCGGCCCGCGATTCAGTTACACGCCAGTCGACCGGCTGGTCTTGGCCCGCCTGTCGTCGTCGCCCAGCAGAGACGGCAGGCGGGCCGCCGCGTCGGCGGCGTGGGCGGCCCGGTTCGCGGGCCGCCTTGAAGACGTACAGAAAGTTTGCACAGGGGCCGTAGGGTCAGCTCGCCGAGCTACCGACAAGAGGAACCGATGCCACTGAGCTCCAGTCCCAGAGCCTTTCTGCTCCGCGTTGGATGATGAGGTCCACGGAAGTGATCGTCACGGTTCGGGAAGGAAGTTCCCTCCCCAAAGCGCTGATGAGCGGCTGAGCCAACTGATCAGCTTCGCTGTAGCAGAGCGTGATGTGAGGCGTCCATACGCTGTCCTGCTGCTCGTTCGTCCATGGAAGTACCTTGTGTGTTGCCTGCTTGACCGCGAGGTGGATGGGAAGCAGTGCGGATTTTGGCTGAACGTGAAGCATTATCGCTTCGGGGTGATAGAGAACCTTGCCGATCACTACTTTCGCTGGCGAAACCCCAGCTAGACGGCGAGAACCTTCGTCTATTAGCTGCTCAATGTTCTCAGAGGTGATCTCGTAGGTTGAGCCGACGCGGAAAGTGGTCATGTGCAACCACTTCGCGGGCGTCATATGCAGTCCATGAAAGGGCGCAAGTTTCTCATGCGCAACCCTGGCCAGCTCTGCAACCTGCGGCTGATTTTGAAAAAGAACGTGCCAGTATACGGTGCCCTCATCAGGGCCGGGGTTGTAGCGCTCTTTCCAGCGATCTGCCATTCGATTAGGCAGTTGACTCACCGAGTTTTTCCTTTTCCTTTGCTAGCAGTGCGCCGCGATTGAAATCGTAGATGCTTTCGAGCATGGCGGCCACTGTTGGGCTCTTGTAGTACTTCTTTTGCTTCAAGCGTTTGGCGAAGTCGTCCAGGTATCTGGTGACAGTAGCGACTCTGAACTCTGGTTCCAAGGCCAGCATGGGTGAGACCTCGGTGAGGGCAGCGTCTAGATCGCCCTTCATCAGGTGGGCGATGCCTGAACCAACCCTGATTTGTGCCCATGTGCTCGGAGTGCGGGGCGTTCCACTGGTCCAAGCCGCGTCGGCAACGGCGACTGCTCGTAGAGCCGCATCGGGATCGCCCGTACGGGTCGAGACGGAGAGGGCCAGCAGAGCTTGACGCGGCGGAGGAAAAGACCACACTGACGTACCTGGGTCGGAGGAGTCCAGGTGCTCGGCCGCTGTGTCGGCCCTGCGGAGAGCTTCCCTCGCTCGGCGAGCGTCTCCGATCAAACCAGCGGCGCGGGCTTCATAGCTCGCAAGCATGGCGCGTAGCGGCGTTGGCGCGCTGACTTCGAAGCCTTTGCGGGCAAAGGTTGCCGAGTCTTCATAGTTCCCCTGCCAACGCGCAGTCTTCGACTGGACAGCCCAAGCTATGGCCTCGTTGGACTCTGCCTCTTGAGCACAGGTCAGCGCCGCTTGTCCATAGACCATAGCGGTCTGGTCTCGGTTGAGGTCGCCCAGCAGAAAGCCAGCGTGCGCAAGTATTTCTGAATCGATTTTGAAGAGTTCTCGGGTTTGGGCTAGCCGCTGCTTCCCGGACCTCAATAGCGATTGGATCTGGTCGTGCATCTGGACGACTTCGCCGAGAACTTGGGCGGCAGGTAGGCGCGTGTGGTTCTCAGCGAGGCGGGCTGCTGTAAGTGCTAGGTGGTCGATCGCCTCCTGAGTTGTGTTGCTGGCGGCTAGCCATGATGTGAGTGCTGTTGCATCGCTCAATGTGGGGACGCGAGGAGAGGCTGTCTCTCGGTCCCTAACAGGAGCACCGAAGAGAGCATCGTGAGAGAGGCCAAAGGCACGGCAGTACAACTCTGCGTAGAGATCTCCGGGCATATGGTTGCCAGCTTCATAACCACGGACGTAGCGCTGCACACTCTCGATGGACGGCAATCCGGCACGGGTCTTGGCGTCAGCGGCATTGATGAGGTTCCGAGCCATCTTCTTCTGGCTCCACAGGCGCTTAGTCCGCTCGTCTCGCAACCTGATCGCCCAGAACGGGAGTCCTTGATCAGCCATCGCAATGATCACCTAAGCCCGCCACAGGATCGCTTCTCCTAATGTATCCCCCTCCATTATGGATACCGCTGTTCCAACCTGGTGTCACGCAACGGGAGGCGCACCGAGAGGCGGTGCGGCCCGGTGATCGAAAGGAGAGCCTGATGCGGCTCATCGTGGACACCAGCACGAAGCAGGTCCAGGTGTCGAAGGACCCGGTCGAGAAGAAGGACCAGAACGGGCGGCAGCGTACCGAGCGGGACACCGGTCGGCCGATGTGGTCGACGCAGGTGTTCGTCCAGGACGACGACGGCGGCGAGGTCATCACCATCACCACGGCCGGTGAGAGGCCCAACGTGAGGGTTGGTGCGTTCGTCTCCGTGTCCGAGCTGGAGGCCCTGCCCTGGGCGACCAACGGGCGTAACGGCGTGGCGTTCCGCGCGGCAGCGATCAAGACGATCCCGGCTCCGGCCCCGACCTCCAAGTGACCGGAACTCCCCTGCCCCTCGCGGCCTGATGGTGTCTGGTCCGGCGTGAGACTCCGCCGGACGGCGACCTCTTTTCCCATCTCCTGTGGGAGCAGCGTTCCGCGCTCCCCGTGACGCACGCGTGTGGCCCGCCCGTCGGGCCGCACGGTCACCCCTCGCTCAGCTTCCCCTCGTCGACATTCGTCCGAGGGAACCTCGCTCTTTCCCTGTTCCCGCCCACGCCATTTCCCGGTGTGCGGCTCTTTGGTGATCCCCGAAAGCGATCACCCGACTGTCTGGAGGCCATCATGCGGTTCCACTTCATCCTCACCGTACTGCTCCCCGTTCCCGAGGGCACGTCCTACATCACCATCGAGGGCACCACCACTCTCACGCCCGGCGCAACCCGACAGACCGCCTACAGCAACCTGCTGATCCTGCTGCGGTCGCGGCACAACCTCCCGCCGGAAACCCGACTCAACACCGTCTTCTTCGCGCTCGAACCCAACGAGCTGCCCGGCGTCACCCACGCCGTGGCCTGATCTCCGCTGAACGCAGCGCGGGGCCGTAAGGACTGCACTCCTCCGGCCCCGCCTGTTCACCCCATCCATCCCCTGGAAGGACTGAACATGTCCAAGGTTAGTTCGGCTCGCCGGTTCGGCCGCTCGGCCTACCGGTCAGGGTTGGGTCACCGAGGTGGCCCGGTCACCATCATCGAGGACCGCGTCAGCCGGTCCCACGCGCGCACCGCCAGGGTCGCCTTCTACGTCACCGCCGTGGTGGTGGGCCTGTTGGCCGCCGCCATCGCCGCCTCGTATGTGCCCGCGCTGGCCGCCCTGCTGATCGGCGGCGTGCTGGGCTGGATCGTCGGTGTCATCGTGGCCGCCGTCATCACCTGCTGGCCCGTGCTGCGGGTCCTGTGGTGGTGGGCCCCGGAAATCTGCCTCACCCTCCTCGGTATCTTCGGCTGGTCGCTGCTGACCGGCCACACCAACCTGTTGGTGCGTCTGGTTGCCCTGGCCCTGCTGGTCGGTGTCCCGGCGGCCATTCCCGCCTCGCGCCGCTTCCTGATCGCATGCGCCTGGTGCCTGATCGTGCGGCACCGGCTGCGGGTGTGCTTCCACGAGTTCATCATCACCAACCGCTCGGGCACCCTGCCGTTGATCCTGTGGGCCAAGCCCACCCCCACCGGCGAACGCGTCTGGGCTTGGCTGCGCCCCGGCCTGTCGCTGCACGACCTGCAAACCCGCGTCGACCACATCGCGGTCGCCTGCTGGGCCGACACCGTCACCGTCGAGGCGGCCTCGGACTCCAACGCCGCCCTGGTGCGTATCGACATCAAACGCCGCACCGTGCTGACCGGCACCGTCCGACCCCCACTGGCCGCCCTACCCGGCGGCGCTGCTCCTACCGACGTCGCTCCCGGCACGGACGCTTCCCCTCGGCAGGCTCCCACCGCGTTGGACCTGCCCGACGTCCCCAATCCCGACACCACGGCAACCGGCAAGGCCGCACCGAAGGTGGCCCCCACGCCCAACGGCACCGCTTCGGCCAAGACCAAGACCGGCAAGGCCAACGCAGGCGGCCAAGCCCCTCAGACGGCCGCCAGCAGCGGCGGCGACGACGTCAGTGACTGGATCTAACCCCGCTCCCGCGAGGAGAAACGGAGTCAACCCATGCTTGACACCCCCCACGCGTACGACCTAGAGGCCACCTCCGAGACCCGCACCCGAATGATCAGCGCCCTGCGGGCGCTGGCCGACTTCCTGGACTCCCACCCCGACATCCCGGTCGGCGAGTTCAGCCGCGCCCGGCTGCACTTCATCCCCCGCACCGGCACCGCCGACGGCAACGCCGCCGCCATCGACCGCATCGCCCACACCCTGGGCGTGGAGCCCACCGGTGAGCGCACCGGCCACTACCGCGCGGTCAAGCATTTCGGCCCGGCCAGCTACGAGGCGTTCGCCATCCATCCCGACGCCCAAGCCGACCACGACGCGCGTGACAGCTACTACGACGCCGTCATGCCCTGACCCCCGACCGGTCGTGCAGGACTCCGCCTTCCCTCGGGGTCCTGCACACCCCGTCAACGAAGGAATCCCCCATGGCCCTACCGACCACGCCCCAACCGGCCCCGGTGCCGGTCGGCCCCAACCTGTCGATGTTCGACCCGGCCTTCGCCGGGATCGACGAGTACGGCACCCCCGTCTACATCCCGCTGGCCTACCGCCGCCTGCTGATCGCGGGCGAACCGGACGCGGGCAAGTCCAGCCTGGTCAACCTGGCCGCCGCGCACGCCTCCCTGGCCGCCGACGCCCGCACCGTGCTGTTCGACGGCAAACTCGTCGAACTGGGCCCCTGGGAGGACAGCGCCGATGAGTTCGTCGGCGCGGACATGGACCACGCCTTGGTCACCCTGCGCCGTCTGCAAACGGTGATGAACAACCGCTACGCCTGGTTGCTGGCCCACGGCCGCCGCAAGTTCACCCGCGCCGACCGCGTCAAGGCCATCTGCTCGATCTTCGACGAGATCGCGCTGTACGCCACCGTGCTGGGCACCCGCGAGCAGCAGACCGAGTTCATCACGCTGTTTCGCGACCTGGTCGCCCGGGGCCGCGCCGCCGCCATGCCGGTGATCGCCGCCACCCAACGCCCCAGCATCGACATCATCCCCAAGTCCCTGCGGGACCTGTTCGGCTACCGCGCCGCCTTCCGCTGCACCTCCTCCGGCTCCAGCGACATCATCCTGGGCGACGGCTGGTCGCACGCCGGATTCTGCGCCACCACCATCCGCCCCACCCTGCCGGGCGTGTGCTACCTGATCGCCGAAGGCGGCGTCCCCCGCCTGATCAAGGTCGCCTACCTCACCGACGCCGACATCGCCACCCTGGCCGAGTTCGCCGCCTGGGCCCGCGCCGGCGACCGCACCCACCCCCACACCGGCCCGACCGTCGTCGCGGCCTGAAAGGAGCGCGCCATGCCCGATGTGAGCCGCTTCCTGATCACCACCATCAACCCCGAGGTCAACGGCTACACCGGCGTCTGCCTGGTGTGCTTTGAGACCGAGACCGCGCCCCTGGACGCCTGGACCAAGCTCACCGACTGGGCGCGCGAACACCACTGCCACCCCGACCGCGTGGCCGCCGCCCGCACGCTGATCGGCGACCGCATCGCCCGCTGCCTGTACTGCGGGTCCACCGACATCACCGAGGTGCGCGTCACCGTCGATGAGCGCACCAGTGACATGGCCCTGCAATGCGACGCCTGCAGCGGGGTGTGGGCCCCATGAGCATCTTCAAGCGCTACCACCACGGCAAACCCGACTGGTCGCACTGGCGCATGGAATGCGACTGCTGCCACCGCCAAGCCCTGATGTTCGGCCCCAACGCCGACGCCTGGCTGGTCACCAAACGCCAAGGCATGGCCGTCTACTGCCCCGACTGCCTGGGCTGCTGGGCCGACCACCTGATCGCCAGCGTCCTGCGCTGCCCCGAATGCGACTACACCCGCCTGCGCATCTGGATCTCCAACGACACCGACCCGCTCGACGAGCGGCACCCCAACTTCGTCGACTGCGCCCGCTGCGGCGCGATCGTCCTGATCACCGACCCACCGACCGGACGGAAGGACACTCCATGACCGAACCCACCAACGCCGACCCGGTCCTGGACCGGCTCCGCGACGCCGCTCGTCGTCGTGCCCAAGCCGATCGCGAGATCCGCGCTCTGCTGGCCTACGCCCGGCACTTCACCCGCCCCCGGCCCTACCGGCTGGCCGACCTGGCCACCGCCACCGGCATGTCGATCTCCGGGGTGCGCGGCGCGTACACCGCTCGCGACGTCGAGCTGATCGCCGACCTGTTCGCCAACCGCGCGGCCCGACTCCCCGACGACCTGATCAACGCCCTTGACCTGATGGCCTCGTCTCCGCCGAGGTCCTGAGATGACCGCCAGACGTCCGCCCGATGCGGCCAGCACCGTACTTCGCGCCCTGGAAGACCTCTGGCACACCATCCGCGACCGTCACCCCGAGATCCCCGAAGTGGTACTGATCCTGGCCTCGGGCACCGACGGCAAGCACGCCCGTTGGGGCCACCACGCCCCCGCCCGCTGGCGTGTCCACGACACCGACCGCACCGAAATCATGATCAGCGGTGAAGGACTTCGCCGTCCTCCTCGTGAGGTGCTCGGCACGTTGTTGCACGAGGCCACCCACGCCCTTGCCGCCGCGCGCGGCGTCCAAGACACCAGCCGCCAAGGCCGCTACCACAACACCAGGTTCCGCGACCTGGGCACCGAGATGGGCATCCAGACCACCAAGACCGACAAGTTCGGCTGGTCGACCACCACCGTGCCCGACGCCACCGCGACCGTCTACGCCCGGCCGTTGAAGGCCCTGGAGAAGGCCATGGTGCTGTGGCGACGCGATGAGATCACCAACGCGGCGACCAGCCGTAAAAGCAGCAACCTCATCGCCGCGATCTGCCCGTGCGAACGCACCATCCGCATTGCCGCCTCCTCTCTGGACCAGGCCCCGGTCACCTGCGGTGCCTGCGGAGGAGATTTCGAACCCAAGTGAGCCGCTTTGACGCTTAAGCGTCAAATCCCGTCTTTCGCACGCGCACAGGGCCGGTCCGCCCGCCAAGACAGTCCGGCCCCGTGCCTGCAACCCACATCCCCCAACCGAAGGACGTGGACGTCATGCACGCTACCCACTACGCCTGTGTCTCCACCAGCGGACCACGGGTCCCGGCCCTGGACGCCTACGCCGCGCGTGGCACCTACCTGGAGTTCTACGACCCCACCGGCAGTCGCTACGGCCTGCCGACCTACCCCTACCGCTGGGCTCCCAAGGGGCTGCTGACCCGCCGTCAGCTCCGCGCGCACGGCCTGCGCCCCGGTGGCCAACCGGTCGCCGCCCAGATCCTTTGGCGGCGCGGCAAGCGCGTGGCCTACCTGTACCAGGTGGCGCTAGCCAAGCCCAAGCGCACCGCCACCCCGGCCCAGCTCGCCGCCATCGCCAAGGCGCTGAAAGCCCGCCGCACCTGCTCCACCTGCGGCATCGAAAAGGGCTACTACATCCCCCGCTCGCTGGGCGAGTGCCTCGACTGCGCCGAAGCCTCCGGGGGCTGGTCATGAGCAAGAACACCGTCAACACCGGCTTGACGCCCAATCGCCCCCGGCGCGTGGTCGAGAACGACGAGTACGCCGCGTTCGTTCGCCGCGTCCTGCGCGCCTACAGCCGTCGCATCGCCTCCGGCGACGTCGAGTGTCTCGCCTTGTTGGTCCAGCTCGACACCAACCTGCACACCGCCATCGCCCACGCCGTGAAGGGCCTGCGCGCCTACGGCTACTCCTGGGCCGAGATCGCCCGCCCGCTGGGCATCACCCGCCAAGCCGCCCAACAACGCTGGGGCGGTGACGGGACATGACCGCTCCAAGTGTCCTGAACTGGCATCACCGCCAGCACTGGGGCGGCGGCCGACGCCTGCCGTGCATCTGCTGCGGCAAACCGGCCTTCCTGCGCGACAAGCGTGGACGTCCCTGCCACAAGACCTGTGCTGAAGCAGCGCAGAACCGTCCTGGTGGCCTCATCGACGGAGGCCGCCCATGACTCACCTTCCCGCGTCGGGTTCGACGCTGGCTCTCACGCCCGGCCAAGTCACCCTGTGGTCGGACGTGGGGGCGAACACCGAACCCCGCCGACTCCCACCCTCAAAGATCACCCGCCGCCCGGTGCTGGCCACCGATACCGCGCTGGCCCGTGCCGGGGCGGGCGACTATGACGCCTGGCTCGATCACGTGTGGTCCGCCGCCGGATGCGTGCGCCCGATCCGTCTGATCGGCGAGGTGGTCACCGTGGACCGCCGCACCGGCGAGATCATCGGCGGCATCCCCACCGCCGCCATGCCCGACGGCGTGATCTACAAAGCCTGCGGTAACCGCCGTGCTGCTGCTTGTCCGTCGTGTTCGCAGACCTATCGCCGTGATGCCTTCCACCTGATCCGTGCCGGGCTGGTCGGCGGCAAGGGTGTCCCGGCGGCGGTCACCAGTCATCCGGCGGTCTTCGCTACCTTCACCGCACCCGGCTTCGGCCTGGTGCACACCCGGCACGTGCCCCGCCACACCTGCGCCGACCGTCGCCGCTGCGCCTGCCGCCCGGCCCCCTGCCACGCCCGCCGCGACAGGGCCGTGTGCCCGCATGGCCGCGCCGTAGTCTGCTTCGCCCGCCATGAACGCGGTGACGCCCGGCTGGGACAGCCGTTGTGCGCCGACTGCTATGACCACGCCGCGCACGTGGTGTGGAACAACCACGCCGGGGAGCTGTGGCGACGCACCAAACAAGCCATCGAACGCCGCTTGAACCAACTCGCCCGGCAACGCGGCCTGCCGCCGGTCCGCGTCGCTCACGGCAAGGTCGCCGAGTTCCAAGCGCGCGGCGCGGTCCACTTTCACGCGCTGCTGCGTCTGGACGGTCATCTGCGGGCCGACCCGGAGGCGTTGCGGCCGCCCCCGCCGGGCCTGACCGTCACCGATCTGGCCGACGCGGTCGAGTACGCCGCCGCCGTCACCGCCTTCCACACGGCTCCGCATCCGGCCCAGCCGTCCGGGTGGCGCATCGCCTGGGGCGCTCAGGTGGATGTGCGTACCATCACGATGAGCGGCGCGTCCGCCAGTGACGTCATGGTGGCCGCCTACCTGGCCAAATACGCCACCAAGAGCACCGAAGTCACCGGACATCTGTCCCGCCGTCTCACCGCCGCCACCGTCGCCCACCATGCCGACCCCACCGGCACTCACGCGCAACGGTTGATCGCCGCCGCCTGGCGGCTGGGATCGCACCCGGCTTTTGAGTCCCTGCGGCGCTGGGCGCACATGCTCGGCTTCGGCGGCCACTTCCTGACCAAGGCCCGGCGCTACTCGCTGACCTTCGCTGCTCTGCGCGCCGCACGCGTCCACTACCGCCGCGCCCAGACGCCTGGTCCCGAATACGCCGCCGACCGCCTTGGCCGTCAAAGCGACCTTGACGACATGGCCGTGGTCGTTCTGGGCCGTCTGTCCTACGCCGGAACCGGCTGGCACACCCTCGGTGATGCGCTGCTGGCCAACACCGCCGCCGACCAGGCCCGTCAACGACGCCAAGCCGGTCTGGAAGATCTCGCTCACCAAGCCGCCACACCGTCCGACTTGCAAGCCGCCTGATCGAAAGGAGACCCGGATGGACCTCACCCCCGACTGCACCTGGACCCCTGACGAGGTGGCGCGCTTCCTGCGTGTTCCCAAGGCCACCCTGTACCAGTGGCGCTATCTCGGGACCGGCCCCAAGGCCGCCCGTGTCGGCCGCCACCTGCGCTACCTGCCTGAGGACGTGCTCGCCTGGTTCCGGGAGCAGCAGAAGGCGGCATGAGCATCTACGACCGCTGGCACAAGTCCCACCCCAAGAAAGGTGATCGCCCCTGCCACGAGCACAGTCGGGGCAAGACCAAGCTGTACCCCACCGCCGACCACCTCAAGGGTGACCGCTGGCAGGTCCGTTGGCGCGACGGGACCGGACAGCAGCAAAAACGCAACTTCCCCAAGAAGGCGGGCACCGATCCCGAGACCTCCGCCGAGGCGTTCGACGCCCAGCGCAAGGCCGACACCGATCGCGGCGAGTGGATCGACCCGCGTCTGGGCCGGACCCCGTTCCGGGACTACGCGCCGGTCTGGATGAAGTCGCGCATGCACAAGCCGGGCACCGTCGAGACCTACGAACAGCATCTGCGCAACCACATCTACCCGGTCTTCGGCGGACTCGGCCTGGCCGCGATCCGCCACACCCTGGTACAGCAGTGGGTCACCGACCTCCAGGCGGTCAAGGGCCTGGCCCCACGCACCATCGCCACCATCTTCGGGATCTTCGCCAGCATCATGCGCGGCGCGGTCCGCGACGACTATCTGCGCAAGTCTCCATGTGCTGATATTCGATTGCCCGACATCATGCCCACCCTGGTGCGGCTGATGGAACCGGCCCAGATCCTCGCGCTGGCCAAGGCCATGTGCGACCGGTACGGGCTGTTGGCGCTGCTGGGTGGTGGCGCGGGACTGCGGCAGGGGGAGGCGTTCGGGCTGGCGTTGGATCGAATCGACTCGAACGCCCAGATGATCACCGTGGATCAACAGGTGGTCGTCGTGGAACGTAAGCCGGTGCTCGCCACGCCCAAAACCCCGGCGTCGATCCGGGACGTGCCCATGCCTGGCTTCGTGCGGGACGCCATCCACGAGCAGACCGAACGGCTTCGACTCGCCCCCGACGCGGTGCTGTGCCGAACCCCGCGCGGCACCCTGCTGCGCCGCGACTACTTCAACAAAAAGATCTGGAAACCCGCGATCATCGCGGTCGACCTGCCACCGGACACCACCTTCCACGACCTGCGGCACACCTTCGCCAGCGTCGCGCTGGCCAACGGCGTACCCATCTCCGAGGTGTCCCGCTGGCTGGGCCACAAGTCGATCACTACCACGGTGGACCTGTACGGGCACCTGGTGCCCGAAGCCAGCGGGCGGGCACGGGACGCGCTCGATGCGGCGTTCGGATCTGGGAACAATGTGCCCTGAATGTGCCCTGAGCGATCTTGGGTGGGGTCGCACTGCTGGTCAGCGGGGTGTGGGGCGGACGAGTCGGCCTGTAAGCCGGGTTCTGTGCCTGCGCTCGGCAGGTGACGGCCATCCATCTCGGACCGGCGTTGCCGTCGGTCTCCAGCGGTCTACCCGCAGGCTCGGGCGGGCCGCCCTCAGGCGCCTGCGCGGGAAGCGTCGCTTCCCTTCTTGACCTTGCTCCGGGTGGGGTTTACCGAGCCGCCCACGTCACCGTGGGCGCTGGTGAGCTCTTACCTCACCGTTTCACCCTTACCACCGGTGAAGGTGGCGGTCTGTTCTCTGTGGCACTGTCCCGCGGGTCGCCCCGGGTCGGTGTTGCCGACCACCCTGCCCTGTGGAGCCCGGACTTTCCTCGGCGGGGATCGCTCCCCGACGCGGCCGTCCGGCCGGCTCGTCCGCCGTGTCCCAAGCCTATCGGGTCACGGGAGGTGGGAGAGCGCCGCCGCCAGGCGGTCCTCGGGGAGGGCGTGGTCCGTCATCTCGCCCGACAGGTAACGGTCGTACGCCGCCATGTCCAGGTGGCCGTGGCCGCACAGGGCCGTGAGGATGACCTTGGGCTCGGTGGCGCGGCGGGCCTCCTCGATGGTGGCGGCCAGGGCGTGGGTCGGTTCGGGGGCCGGGACGATGCCCTCGGTGCGGGCGAACAGGACGCCCGCCTCGAAGCACTCGCGCTGGGGCTTGGCGATCGCCTGGAAGAGGCCCTGCTCGTACAGGTGCGAGAGCAGCGGGGCCATCCCGTGGTAGCGCAGGCCGCCCGCGTGGATCGGGTCCGGGACGAAGTCGTGGCCCAGCGTGTGCATCTTGAGGAGCGGGGTGAGGCCCGCCGTGTCGCCGAAGTCGTAGGCGTAGCGGCCCCGGGTGAAGGAGGGGCAGGCCGCGGGCTCGACGGCGAGGATGCGCGGGCGCATCCGGTCCTGGAGCCTCTCGCGGAGGAACGGGAACGTCAGCCCCGCGAAGTTCGAGCCGCCGCCCGTGCAGCCGACGACCAGGTCGGGGGTCTCGCCCAGCGCGGTCAGCTGTTCCAGGGCCTCCTCGCCGATGATCGTCTGGTGGAGGAGGACGTGGTTCAGGACGCTGCCGAGCGCGTAGTGCGTGTCCTCGGGGGCGGCCGCCTCCACGGCCTCGCTGATCGCCATCCCCAGGGAGCCCGGGGAGCCGGGGGTCTCGGCCAGGGCCTTCGCGCCGAACGTGGTGCGCGGGGACGGGCTCGCGTGGACCCGGGCACCGTACAGCTCCATCATCGAGCGGCGGTACGGCTTCTGGTCGTAGGACGCCCGGACCATCCAGATCTCGCAGTCCAGGCCGAACTGGGAGCAGGCGAAGGCCAGGGCGCTCCCCCACTGGCCCGCCCCGGTCTCGGTGGTGAGGCGGCGGATCCCCTGGCGGGCGTTGTAGAACGCCTGGGGGACGGCCGTGTTCGGCTTGTGCGAGCCGACCGGGGAGACGCCCTCGTACTTCACGTAGATCCGGGCCGGGGTGTCCAGCGCCCTCTCCAGGCGGCGGGCGCGGATCAGGGGCGTGGGCCGCCACAGGCGGTAGACCTCGCGGACCTCCTCGGGGATCGGGAGGAAGCTCTCGGCGCTGACCTCCTGGGCGATCAGCTCGGCGGGGAAGAGCGGGGCCAGGTCGTCGGGGCCCACGGGCTCGCGGGTGCCGGGACGCAGGGGCGGCGGGGGCGGGGCGGGGAGGTCGGGGACGATGTTGTACCAGTGCGTGGGCGTCGAGGTCGTGGTCTCCACGGGCCCTCCTCCTCGGTGTCGGATTCTTCACGCACCGTAATCCGAGGAGGAGGGGCCGGGGGCGGCCGGTACCGGTCAGCCCAGGTGGTGGGTGTCGTTGAACGAGCGCAGCGACGCCGGCCCGTCGGCGTACCAGGCGATCGACGACAGCGCCGCGGTGTCCAGGTGCATGCGGTACAGCGACGCCAGCGGCGCGCCGAGGGCCTCCCGGACCAGCAGCTTGATCGGGGTCACGTGGGAGACCACCAGGACGGTGCGGCCGCCGTGGCGCTCGCGGAGGCGGTCCAGGGACGAACGCACCCGGCGCGCCACCGTCGTGAAGCTCTCCCCGCCGGGCGGCGCGACCTTCGGGTCCGCCAGCCACCGCTTCAGCTCGTCCGGCCAGCGCTCGCCGACCTCGGCGAACGTCAGCCCCTCCCACGCCCCGAAGTCCGTCTCGCGGAGGCCCTCGTCGGTCTCCACGCCCAGGCCCGTCACCGCGGCGACCTCGGCGGCCGTGGCCCGGCAGCGGGTCAGCGGGGACGAGACGATCACCTCGACGCCGGCGTCCTTCAGCGCCAGCGCGGCGGCCCTGGCCTGCGCCACGCCGTTGTCGGTCAGCGGATGGTCGCCCACGCCCGCGAAGCGTTTCTCGACCGACAGCGGCGTCTCGCCGTGCCGGAGCAGGACCGTCGTCAGCGGCGCCGTCGTGGCCGTCGACCACGCCGCGGTGTCGCCCGCCGGGACCTCCCGCGTCGGGACCCCGGTGTCCGAACGGCTCCACTCCTCGCCCCGCGCCGCCGCGTCCATCGCCTCGTTGGCCAGGCGGTCGGCGTCGGCGTTGCGGGCGCGCGGGATCCACTCGTAGGTCACCGCCGGGAAGTCGGCGGCCGCCTCGCGGGCCGCCGCCGCCAGCGGCACCATGTCCGGGTGCTTGATCTTCCAGCGGCCCGACATCTGCTCGACCACGAGCTTGGAGTCCATCCGCACCGTGAGCCGCGCGCCCGGGGCGAGCGCCGCCGCGGCGCGCAGCCCCGCGATCAGGCCCCGGTACTCGGCGACGTTGTTGGTGGCGTGGCCGATCGCCTCGGCGACCTCGGCCAGCGCCTCGCCGGTCTCCGGGTCGCGCACCAGCGCGCCGTACCCGGCGGGCCCGGGGTTGCCCCGCGACCCGCCGTCGGCCTCGACGACCAGGTGCGGGGTCACAGGCCCGATTCCGCCGTGCGGACCAGGATGCGGCGGCACTCCTCGCAGCGCACGACCTCGTCGTCGGCCGCGGCGCGGATGCGGTTCAGGTCGGCGGTGTTGAGCGTCAGGCGGCAGCCCTGGCAGGAGCCCCGGTGCAGTACGGCCGCGCCGACGCCGCCGTGCTGGCCGCGCAGCTTCTCGTACAGCGCCAGCAGGTCCGCGGGGACGTCCTTGGCGACGGCGGTGCGGGCGGCCGAGGTGGTGCCGGCCTCCTCGTCGATCTTCTGGAACCCGGTGTCGCGCCGGGCGGCCAGCGCCTCCAGCTCCTGCTGGGCGGTGGCCTGCTCGGAACGCAGCCGGGCGACCTGCGCGTCGGCCTCCTCGCGGCGTTCCATGATCTCCAGCACGACCTCCTCCAGGTCGGACTGGCGGCGCTGCAACGAGGCGATCTCGCTCTGCAGGTTGGTCAGGTCCCGGGCGGCGGTGACCATGCCCGAGTCCAGGCGCCGCTGGTCGCGTTCGGCGCGGGTGCGGACCTGGTCGACGTCCTGCTCGGCCTTCTTCTGCTCGCGCTCCAGGTCGCCCACGGCGGTCTCGGCCGCCACGATCGCGTCGCGCAGTTCGGTGAGCCGCTCCTCCAGGCGGGCGACCTCCGCCAGTTCGGGCAGGGTGCGGCGGCGGTGCGCCAGCCGGTCCAGCGAGCTGTCGAGCTCCTGCAGGTCGATCAGGCGCTGCTGGGCTTGGGGTGCGGCTTTCACTTCACTCCTTCGTGGTGCAGGCGCCACGCGTCGGTGACGAGCGTGGACACCCGGGTCTGCAACGTGTCGGCCGGGACGGCGGCGCGCAGCGCGCGCTCGGCGTCGGCCAGCCAGGGCCACTCGGTGGCCCAGTGGGCGGCGTCCAGCAGCGCCGGTCCGTCCTGTTCCAGGAACTCGGAGGCCGGGTGGTGCCGCAGGTCGGCGGTGAGGTAGACGTCGGCTCCCGACGCGCGGGCGGCCGCCAGCAGCGAGTCGCCCGACCCGCCGCACACCGCGACGGCGCGCACGGTCCGGTCGGGGTCCCCGGCGGACCGCACGCCCCAGGCGGTCGCGGGCAGCCCGGCGGCGGCCCTGGCGGTGAACTCCCGCAGCGTGAGCGGCGCGGGCAGCGTCCCGACCCGGCCCAGGCCCCGTCCGGGGTCGTCGGGCGAGGGCGACAGCGGGCGCAGCGCGCCGGTCAGCCCGACGGCGCGGGCCAGCGCGTCGGAGACGCCGGGGCTGGCGACGTCGGCGTTGGTGTGCGCGGTGTAGAGCGCGGTCCCGCCCCGGATCAGCCGGTGGACCGTGCGGCCCTTCGGGGTGGTGGCGGGCACGCCGTTGACCGGGCGCAGCAGCAGCGGGTGGTGGGTGACCAGCAGGTCGGCCCCCCACTCCAGGGCCTCGTCGATCACGGCGGCGACCGGGTCCACGGAGAACAGCACGCGCTGGACCTCTTGGTCGGGATCGCCGCAGACCAGGCCGACGGCGTCCCAGGACTCGGCCCACGAGGACGGGTAGAGCTCTTCGAGGGCCGCGATGACTTGGGAGAGACGCACGCCCCGCAGGCTACCGCCCCGGAGCGTTCCCGCCGAGTTGCCGGACGGGCGGGCCCCCGCCGAGGGGCCCGAACGCGGGGTGGGGCGCGGCCCGGACGCGGGTATGACCCCGGCGGAGGGATCCTGACCTGGTCTTTCCTCGGGCCGGGAGCAACGGGGGTACCCTCCGCGTTGAATGAGCGTGTAAGAAGTGCCTAAGCCCGCCGTGGGACGGGCAAGGGAACCGTCATCCTCCGGGGCCGCCGTCCCGGGCTCCCTGGAAAGAGATCACGTGAAGTCACCGTTTCGCCGCAGCAAGCGCCTGAAGACCAAGAGCGCGGTCCGCCCCAAGGAGGAGCGGGCCGAGAAGGACGCCGTCGTGGAGTGGCCCCAGGAGGGGACCGGCCGGTCGTCCCTGATGGGGGCGATCCGCGGCGACGGCGAGACCGGCGCCGGGTTCGGCGGCGGGATGTTCGAGGATCTGGCGTCGGCGTTCGAGGGGTCCAAGAAGGTCAAGGTGGAGGAGCAGGAGCGGCAGCGGCTCATGCGCCACGACGACCACGAGGTGGCCGGGGACCGGGGCGCGGTCCGCGACGACCTGGCCTCCGGCAAGATCCGCATTCGCCGCGACCCGGGCGCCGCCGAGTCCTCCTGACGGCCCGATCCGGTCGAACACGTGTTCGATTTTCGAGTTATCGTGGAGGCGTGAGCACGCTCGAACGGCGCGGCGCCCCGGGGCGCCGCGAAGGTGCGCGGGAGGTCCGGTGAGCAGCTACGTCCCGCCCGGCTGGCCCGCGCAGGTGCATCCGCCGGGCAGCGCGCGCTTCGAGGAGACGGCGCTGGCCTGGCTGCTGGAGCTGGTCCCGCCCGAGTACCGCCGGTACGGCGTGCTGCGCCGCTACCCGGTCGCGCTCGCGCGGATGGCCGGGCACCACGTGGACGCCGCCGTGGACGCCGCCCGCGAGGGCTTCCGGTCGGCCCGCGTCGAGCTGGGCGGGCTCGTGCCGCCGCACGGGATCGACGCGGTGCTGGAGACCTACCGGACGGAGGGCGCGCGGCTGGTCGCCCTCCGGCAGGCCATCGAGCTGGTCGAGACCGCGCTGCGCGGCCAGGACCAGCCCGGCGGCACGCGACCGGACCGGCCGGTCACCCCACGGCGCTGACCGCCCGCTCCACCTCCTCCTCCAGCAGGTCGTGGTTGAGGGCGATGGCGGCGGCCGAGCCCTGGCCCGCCGCCGTGATCACCTGGGCGCGGGGGTCGGCGGCGTTGCCCACCGCCCACAGGCCCGGAACGCTGGTGCGCCCGGTCGCGTCGGTGACCGGCCAGCCGTCCTCGTTGCGGGCGCAGCCGAGACCCTCCAGCATCCCGTCGCGCGGCACCATCCGGGGGAACGCGAACACCGCCTCGCGTTCCACCACCCGCCCGTCGGCCAGCTCCACGCCGCGCAGCCGGTCGTCCTCCACCACCAGCCGCTTGACCGGGCCGTCCACGATCCGCACGCCGCGCGCGAGGATGCGCGCGCGATCGGACTCCGACACCTCCAGCGTGTGCGGGAAGAACACCACGTCGTCGCTCCACTGCCGCAGCAGCAGCGCGTGGTGCACCGACCCCGGCCCGGTGCCCAGCACGCCCAGCGGCCGGTCGGCGACCTCGTGCCCGTGGCAGTACGGGCAGTGCAGCAGGTCCTTGCCCCAGCGTTCCCGCAGGCCGGGAAGGTCGGGCAGCTCGTCGCGCAGGCCGGTGGCGACCAGCACGCGCCGGGCCTCCAGCGCCGGGCCGCCGACCAGCCGGACGGCGAACCCGCTCCCGTCCCGCTCCACCTGCTCCACCCGTCCCTCGACCAGGTGGACGCCGTACCCGGCGACCTCGGCCCGGCCCACCTCCAGCAGCGCCGCCGGGGACATCCCGTCCCGCGACAGGAACCCCTGCATGTGCGCGGCGGGGGCGTTGCGCGGCTCCCCGGAGTCCACCACCGCCACCCGGCGGCGGGCCCGGCCCAGCACCAGCGCCGCGCTCAGCCCGGCCGCCCCGCCCCCAACGATCACCACGTCGTACGCCGCCTGCTCCATCAGCGATCACCTCCGCCGGCCACGATGCCGCCGCCGTCCCGGAACCGACAACGTTTGTTGCCGTTTCCGGGACGACCCGGTGAAATAACGATCATGGAAAGCGACGACACCGCGATCGACGAGGTCCTGACCGAGGTCGGCCCCCGCCTGAAGCGGATCCGCACCCGGCGCGGCATGACGCTCACCGCGCTCGCCGAGGCCACCGGCATCTCCAAGAGCACGCTGTCGCGGCTGGAGAGCGGCCAGCGCCGCCCCAGCCTGGAACTGCTGCTCCCGATCGCCCGGGCCCACCGGGTCCCACTGGACGAGCTGGTCGGCGCGCCCGAGACCGGCGACCCCCGCGTCCGGCTGCGGCCCCGCCGCCGCGGGGACGGCTCCACCGTCATCCCGCTCACCCAGCAGCCCGGCTCCATCCAGGCGTGGAAGACGCTCTTCCCGGCGGCGCTCCACGAGCCCCGGGTGGTCACCCACGAGGGCTACGAGTGGCTGTACGTGCTGGCGGGGCGGCTCCGGCTGATCGTGGGCGACCACGACCTGGTGCTGGAGCCGGGCGAGACGGCGGAGTTCGACACCCGGCTGCCGCACTGGTTCGGGTCGACGGGCGACGGCCCGGTGGAGATCCTGAGCCTGTTCGGCCGCCAGGGCGAACGGATGCACGTCCGCGCCGCCCCGCACTCCCGCCGCAAGCTCGGCTAGACGGCGCCCCGAAAACCCCGGCCCACGACGCCCACCCGACCAGCCCCCGGCCACCCGCCCCGCAAGCTCGCGCGCGGCCGGGGTCGCGGCGGGACCGGGCCCAGGGCGTTTCTGATGGATCTTGAGAAGTCCCGGCGGACGGCACTGCCGTGACCGGCGTGACAGCGGATCCGCTGGAGGCGATCCGCGACACTGCTGCGGGACCTGCGGGATGATCCATCAGAAGCGCCCTAGACGCCCGCCGGGGTCGCGGTCAGGAAGCGGGGTGGGCGCCGTGCCCGACCCGCCAGGGCCGCCGTCACGCGTGTGCGGACGTGCGGCACCGCCTCCAGCGGCACCAGCGCCACCACGCACCGCCCCACCGCCCGGCCGCCGAGCGCGCCCGCCGCGCGGGCCGCGTCCAGGGCCGCGTCCAGCGGCGCCGTGCCCGGCGTGTGGGCCTCGGTCAGCAGCGGCCCGAGCCCGGCCGGGCCGCCGGTGCGCAGCGCCGCCTCGGCGCGTCCCACCAGGGCGGCGTCCGCGTCCGGCCCGGCGGTGGACGCCGCCGCCCCGGCCCCCACGACCGCCACCAGCAGGCGGAGCCCGGCCGCGCGCAGGTCGCACGGCAGGTGCCGCACGGCCGCGCCGCCGGTCACCAGCATCGCGTGGCCCTCGCGGGCGTGCAGCGACGCCGCGTACGCCGGGTCCGGGGCCGGGTCACGGGCGGGCGGCCCGTACAGGTCGCCCAGCGCGAGCGTCACCGCGCACGCCGTCTCCGCGCCCGTCATCAGCCCCGTCTCGGCGGGCAGCTGCCGGTTCACCACCAGGCGCGCGCCCGGCGCGGGGTCGGCGTGGGCGAGCAGCGCGGTCACGGCGGGCGCGGTCCACGGCGGGACGGCCCCGGCCGCCAGCGCGGCCCGCAGCCCTCCCCGCCCGGCGGTGAACGCGTCGGTGTACCGGTTCATCGAGTACAGCGACACCGCGCCGTCCGGGTCGGGCCCGGCCGTGACGACCGTCCCCCACGGCAGGGCGACGGTCAGCGCGGACCCGGCCCCGCCGAGCAGCACCAGCCCGCCGCGGACCCGGCGGAGCGCGGCCGGGGGCGACCCGTGGGCGCGTTCGTGGACGTGGGCGGTGATCCGCAGCTCCGGGTCGGCGGCGAGCGCGAGCGCCGGGCCCGGCCCGGCGTCCACCGCGGCGCGGCTCACCCCTCGGCCTTCCGCGCCAGCACCCGGTAGGCGTTGGAGGCGCCCGGGACCAGCGGCACCAGCACGCGGTCGGCCAGCCGGGCCGCCGCCAGCAGCGGCCCGGCCGCGGCGAGCGCGACCGCCCGGCGCAGCCGGTCGCGGGCCGTGGGCGGGCCCGGCGCCCAGGGCCGGTCCGGCGGCGGCGCGAACGCGGTGAGCGCGACCACCGCCGCGAGCGTCAGGTCGTACCGCTGGTGCGCCGCGCGCCGCTGCCGCGCCACGATCCGGAAGCCGCGCAGTTCCAGCGCCTGCACCAGGTTCCCGATCGGGACCAGGTGCAGGTGCTGGGGCTGCATCCACGGCAGCCAGAACCGGCCCAGCCGGCGGCCCAGGCGGCTGTCGGGGTCGGGCATCTCGACCAGCAGGTGGCCGCCCGGCCGCAGCGTCTTGGCCGCCACGTCCAGCTCGGCGAGCGGGTCGGGGGTGTGCTCCAGGTAGTGGTGCATGCTGATCACGTCGTACCGTCCGGCCAGGTCCTCGGCCAGGTCGGCGAACCGCCCCCGGTACCCGTGCCGCAGCCAGCCGCGCCGCGCGCCCTTGCGCACGCCCGAGCCCACGTCCAGGCCGTCGAACGCGGTGTCGGGCAGCACGGTGCGGGCGACGCGGCCGAAGTGGCCGAGCCCGGTGCCGACGTCCAGCCAGGTGCGGGGCGTGGCGTGGGCGGCGACCAGCGCGGCGCGGGCCGCGTGGAAGGGGCGCTGCGCCGCCAGGGCGCGTTCGGCGGTCTCCGCGCCGAGCCCGTCGTAGACGTCGCGGTAGTAGAACTCCATCCCCTCGGGGGTCAGCCGGGGGTTCTGGAAGACGTGCCGGCAGTCGCCGCACCGCTCCAGCGTGAACCGGCCCGGCTTGGCCTGGAGGACGTCGCCGCTGGTCACCTGGACGGTCAGGGACCGCGACCCGCACCACGGGCAGTCGGGGCGGCGCGGTTCGAGGAACCGTTCGACGCCCCGGCGGTACTCCTCGCGGTACCGGTCGCGGGCGGCCTGCTCGCGGCGGGCCCGCCGCCGTTCCCAGGGGGTCGGCTCGTCGGTGAGGGTCTGCCACCAGTTCCACGGCGCCAGCAGCGGCCGCAGCAGCGCCGCCCGGTGCAGGTCGCGCGGCTTCAGCGGCGTCCCGGCGAACACCAGGTACGGGGCCGCGCAGTACGCGGCCAGCGCCGCCCATCCCCACGGCGACCCGCCCCACGCCCCGGCCCACACCGCGGCCAGCACGGCCAGCCAGCCCGCCGCCGACCGGGCCACCGTCCTCGGGACCGGCACGCCGAGACCGCGCAGCCACGCCCGCCGTCCCCGGCACGCGGGGCGGCGGGGCGTGGCGGGGCACGGCACGACGGCCAGCCCGGCGCGCTCGGCGTACTGCCGCAGCCGGACGGTGACCGCGCCGAGCGCGCCGGGGTCCAGCGTGCCGGGCCGGACGTTGGCGCGGGTCAGCAGCTCCCGCGTCGCCAGCACCGCGAAGCCCGCGCCGCGTCCCGCCACCAGCGGGTCGGTCCGGTGGCGCCGCAGGTCGGTGTGGCGGGCCAGGTCCAGGGCGCGTTCCACCGGCAGGTTCGCCGGGACCAGGTCCAGCACCTGCAGACCGCTGCCCCGGGCGTGGCCGCGGGCGGCGCGCCGCACGTGGCCCGACACGACCGCGCCGTCCACGGCGACCAGCGCGAACTCCTCGCCGGACGTGATGTCGAGCTCGGCGACGGGGCGCGGCAGCTCCGGCGACCAGCCCGACGACACCCGCCGCAGCGGGGCCAGCCGCACCCGCAGCCACGTGGCGCGCGCGACCACCCCGCCCGTGACCAGCAGGGGGAACGCCGTCGTCAGCGGCATCGACAGCAGCGCCGTCAGCGACGGTGACGGCCAGCTCACGTCAGCTTCTCCAGGCGGTCGGCGGCCTGCGCGGCGCCCCCGGCCTCGGCGAACGACCGCCGGACCCGGTCGGCGGCCGACCGGAACGCCTCCTCGGTCAGCACCCGGTGCAGGGCCTCGCGCAGCTCCTCGGCGCGGACCCGCGCGAACCGGACGGTCAGCCCGGCGCCGGACGCCACGACCTGCCGGGCGATCACCGGCTGGTCGTCGCGGATCGGGGCGACGACCAGCGGCAGGCCGTTGGCGAGGGCCTCCACGACGGTGTTGTGGCCCCCGTGGGTGATGACGGCCGACATCCGCTCCAGCAGCTCCAGCTGCGGGACGTGGCCGCGCACCAGCAGGTTCGGCGGCGGGTCGGGGAGGGTCCCGGGCGGGGTGACGAACACGGCCTGCACGTCCATGTCCTTGACGGCCTCGGCGGCGACCTGGAAGAACCGCTCTCCGGCGGGGCCGTTGAGGGTGCCCAGCGACACCAGCACCGAGGGCCGGTCCTCGTCCAGCCACTCCCAGGGGAAGTCGTTGCCGGGCGGGCGGCCCAGCACGGGGCCGACGAACGCGAAGTGGTCGGGGAAGATCGAGGTGTCGCCGATCAGCGCGGCGGTGGAGAACACCAGCACCAGGTGGTCGGAGAAGCGCAGGTCCAGCAGGTCCTCGATGCCGTGGTCGAGCTGGAACTCGCCGATCTGGTCACGCACCCACTCCTCGACCAGCGGCATGCCCGCCAGCGGCCGGGTGAACTCCGCCGAGGTCGTCGCCGACGTCGCCCACGGGAGGTCGTGCAGCCGGGCGGCGACGGGCCCGGCCAGGGTCTGCTGGTCGCACACCACCACGTCGGGCCGGAACCGCTCGATCGCGGTCTGGACGCCCGGCATCATCGCGTGCCCGAGCGGGATGATGAACCCGTCCCACAGGAACTTCAGCGCCGCCGGGCCGCGCAGCGTCGTCCAGTGCCGGCGGGCCTGCTCCACGTGCGCGGCGAACGCCTCGTCCTCCGCCGGGTAGATCTTCGAGCCGGGCTTCAGCAGCCCCTCCAGGGTCGGGGTGTGCCCGGCCCAGGCGACCCGGTGGCCGCGCCGGGTCAGCTCGGAGGCGACCGCCACCGTCGGGTTGACGTGCCCGGTCAGGGGCGGGACCACGAACAGGAACCGGCGGCGGCCGCTGTCGGCCTCGCGGCCCGCGACCCGGCCGTCGGGCGCCGGCAGGTCCCCCAGCAGCGACGGCACCCGCACCCGGCGGGCCTTCGACGAACGTCCGTTCACAGCGCACCTCCCGCCCCCGCCGTGACGGGGACCCTCGTGCCCGCGTGGTGGGAAAGCCACGGCAGCATGACCTCCAGCAGTTCCGCGGTGCCCTCGCGCAGCACGGTGTGCGCGAGACCCGGTATGACGTGCAGCGTGCAGTCGGGGACCGAGCGCAGCAGCAGCCGCCCGGCCCCGGCCACGTCGGAGCGCTCCCCGTAGACCGCCAGCACCGGGCAGGCGACGGCGGCCAGGTCGGCGGGCCGCACCGGCTCCACCGCCGCCACCTCGTCCAGCAGGCTGGTGCCGTTGACCAGCGCGTCGGCGACGGCGGCCTGCCTTCCGCGCTGCCGCCAGCCGATCGCCAGGAGCTGGTCGGCGAGCCGCTCGTACTCCAGCGCCAGAGCGGACTTGCCGAGCGTGTTGAGCATGTTCTCGTTCCACCCGCCGGGCCGTTCGGCCGGGCCGTGCGCCTCGACCAGGACCATCCCGGCGACGCGCTCGGGGCGGGCCAGCGCCGCGTTCAGCGCGACGACGCCGCCGAAGCTGTTGGCCACCAGGTACACCGGGCGGGTGTGGCCGAGGGCGTCCAGCACCGCGAACAGGTCGGCGACGGCCTCGGCGTCGGAGTACCCGCGCGGGGTGCGTTCGCTGCGGCCGTGGCCGCGCAGGTCGTACAGGACCGCGCGGGCCCCGGCGGCGGCCACCGGCCCGGCCAGGGTGTAGTAGAAGCTGGACAGGTTGTCCATGACCAGCCCGTGGACGAACACCACGGTGGGCGGATCGGGCGGATCGGGCGGACACGGTCCGCACGGTTCCATCGTCTGGACGTGGAACCGCACGCCGCGTGCGGTCACCTCGGGCATTCGGTGTCCTCCAGAAAGGTCGTCAGCAGGGGTGTCAGCCGCGCCCGCGCGGTGACGTGCAGGTCGTGGCCGCCGGTCAGCACGTGGCGGCGGGCGCCCGGCAGGGCCCGGCCGACCAGGTCCAGGGCCGGGCGGAACGGCGAGTCGGACCCGGCCACCGCCAGCGTCGGCAGGCCGTCCAGGGCGGCCAGGTCGGCGGCGGTGACGGCCGGCTCGGCGGCCAGGTCCGCCAGCAGGCTGGTCTCGCCGACCAGCGCCGCCGCGCGCTCGCCGAGCGGCGTCGCCGCCGTGAACACGCGGCCCAGGTCGGCCGCGCCGACCGGCTGGAACGGCGGGTCCACCAGCGCCAGCCGCGTCACCCGGCCCGGCCGGGTCAGCGCGAAGCGGACCGCGACGGCCGCCCCGTAGCTGTGCCCGACCAGCGCGAACGGCGGCAGGTCGGTGGTCAGGTCGGCCAGGTCGGCGGCGAGCGCGGCGGTGCCGTAACCGGTCGGGGTGCGCTCGCTGCGGCCGTGCCCGCGCCAGTCGGGCAGCCGGACGCGGCGGGTGCGCGCCAGCGCGGGCGCGACCGTGAAGAACCAGGACGCGGCGCTGCCGGTGAGCAGGCCGTGCAGCATCACCACGGGGTCGGCGGGGGCGCCGGGAAGCTCCCGGCCCAGGTCGACGACGTGGTGCCGCACGCCCCGGACGCACACGTAGGCCATGGTCGGGCCGGGTCACACGGCCGCGGGCGACAGCCGCGACTCGATGTGGGCGACCAGGTCCCCCACCGACATGGCGAGGATCTGGTCCAGGTCCATGTCGGCGATGAACGCCGCGAAGTCGATCGCCGGGCCGTAGCGCAGCTGGAGCTTCTCGGCCAGCGCGACGAACTCGATGCTCTCCAGCGCCAGGTCGTCGTTGAACGTCGTGTCCGGGCCGACCTCCACGTCCAGCAGGAAGTCCTCCCCGACCACCTCGACCAGCATCGCCACGACCTCGTCCAGCACCCGTGTCATGTCCTGTTCTCCCCCGTGTCCTGTGCTCCGGTCCCCGCCGCGGCGGTGTGCCCGGCGGTGTCGGTCCAGGTCACGACGTGCCCGTCGACCAGCGTCGAGCGCACGACCGTGACCGTCCCGCCGTTGCCGACCAGCAGCCGGTCGGGGTCGGCGGCGGTGACGACGAAGTCGCGGGGCCGCCCCCGCAGCCCGGTCCCGGCGGCCTTGGCGACGGCCTCCTTGGCGGTCCACAGCCGCGTCGCCGCGGTGGCGCGGTCGCCGGACATGGACGCCAGCAGGTCGCGTTCGCCCTCGGTGAGCGCGACCGTCTCGACGGCGGCGGCGCCCGCGCCGGCCCGTTCGACGTCGATCCCGGCGGGCTCGCCGCCGGCGCGGACCAGCGCGACCCCCAGGTCGGGGGTGTGCGCGATCGACACCGCCAGCGGCTCGTCGAACGGCCCGGTCACCTCGGGCCGTCCGGCGGCGTCGTTGCGGACGGTCAGCTCGGCGGGGAACAGCGGCCCGTGGCCCCGCTCCCACAGCCGGTGCCGCACCGCGTCCTTGGCCGCGATCCGGCCGAGCAGCCACGGTCCCCGCGCGCGCGGCGTGAGGGCCTGGTACTCGGCGCGTTCGGCGGCGTTGAGGTACTGCCGCATCAGCAGGTCGCGGGCGGCGCCGCCGTCCCAGCGGCGGCGCGCCAGCGTCCAGCCGCCCTCCCGCGGCTCGCCGACCGCCGACACCTCGGGGGTGAAGCGCAGCCGCCACACCGGCCCGTCGGTGTGGATGCGGCGCGTGCTCCACCCCTCGACGCGGCACCACACGCGGCCGTCGGCGCCGACCAGCTCGCAGTCGCTGCGGATGGCGGTGTCGGACACCGAGCGGTTCCGGACGGTCGCGGTCAGGCGCTCCCCGTCGGGCGGCGGCGGCCCGTACCAGGTGACGCGTTCGACGCCGACCGGGAAGACCGTCTGGTCCCGGTCGCCGTGGATCTGGATCCAGTGGCCGCACAGCTGCCCGGCGCTGTCCATCAGCGCGCCCGGCGTGGGCAGCGCGGTCAGGGTGCCGCGCAGGCCGTCGGCGGCGAGCGCGTCGATCCCGGTGACGCCCCGGTAGAGCGGGCCGTGGAACATGTAGCGCTCGGCGTAGAGCCGTTCGGCGGTGACCGGCGGGGGCGCCTCGCCGGTCAGCGGCGTGCGGTCGGGGGCGGGCGGAGCCGGGTGGCGTTCGGCCAGCAGCACGGTCCCGTCGGCGTGGCCCCGGACGACGACCTTGACGCGGCGCGGCGCGCCCGGCGCGGGCGGCGCGGGCTCGCGGCGGGCGTGGACGTCGGTGGTGGTGGCGGGGACGGCGACGAGCCAGCGCAGGGCCCGCACGTTCTCCACGCCGACCACGACCAGGCCGGGGAACAGCTCGCGCGCCGCGTCGGCCATGACCTCCAGCAGCGTCGTCAGCGGCACCACCGGGAACCGGTCGGAGAGGTCCGGCCAGTCCGCGCGCTGCGGGACCAGGCAGTGGTCGCGGACGTAGGGCATCGTCTCCAGCGAGAACGTGCGGCGCGTGGTGCGTTCGGCGGCCCGCGGGGGCGCGGTGGTGTGCAGCGCGTCGACGACCGACCGGGCGCTGGCGGCGGCGTCGCGCAGCAGGGCGTCCAGCTCGGCGACGACCGGACCGGTGGCGGGCGGCGCGACGGGCGGCCCGGCGGGCGCGGGCTCGGCGATGCGCAGCGGCGGGACCGCGCCGTCCAGGCGGACCAGGGGCGTGCCGAGGTCGAGCCGCACGGCGGACGGCCCGTCGTGCCCGGCGGCGCGGGCCCGCGAGCCGTGGCCCTCGACCCACAGCGCGGCCACGACGCGGCGCAGCTGGGCCATGCCGTCGCGCCGGGGCACGTTGGCGGCCATCGCCAGGTGGTCGCGGTCGCCGAGCCGGTCGCCCACGAACCCGGCGAGGCCGCCCGGACCGACCTGCACGAACGCCCGCACCCCGGCCGCGTGCAGCTCCTCGGTCAGCGCGCCGAACCGCACCGGCTCCAGCAGGTGCCGCACGATCAGCTCGCGGATCCGGGCGGGCTCGGCGGGGAACGGCGCGGCGGTCGTCGCCGACCACAGCGGCACCCGCGCCGGGCGGATCGGCAGCGCGTCGAACGAGCGGTGCGCCGACTCCAGGTACGCCTCCGCCATCGGGGTGTGGAACCCCGACCGGAACGGCAGCTCCTGTCCCATCACCCCGTCGGCCGCCAGCCGGGCCAGGACCTCGCGGACCTGGTCGGGCGGGCCGCAGACCACCGACTGGTGGGGGCAGTTGTCGTGGGACACGACGACGCCCTCGGCGCGCGCGGCGGCCTCGGCGGCCCGGTCGGCCCCGCAGCCGAGCGCGGCGTAGGCGACGTCGGGGACGTCCAGGCCGTCGTGGTCGACCGCGGCCAGGAACGCGTCGACCGCGTCCGGCTCGTACATCCCCGCCGCGATCATCGCGGTCCACTCGCCGAGGCTGTGCCCGGCGGCGACGTCGGGCTCGACGCCGAGCCCGGCCAGCGCGCGGGTGAGCAGCAGCCCCACGGCCATGACGTCGGAGGCGTGGCCGACCAGGTCGTCGCGTCCGGTCAGCCGGGGGCGCGGAAGCCCGAGACGGTCGGCGACGTCGTCGACGCGCGGCTGGAAGGCGGGCTCGAAGCCGGGGTAGAGGAACGCGACCCGGCCGCCGTCCGCCAGCAGCGGCCGGGGCGTGAACCAGATGTCGCTGCGGCCCCGCCACGGCGTTCCCCGGCGCGCGACGGCGCGGGCCAGGTCGAGCCCGCGCGCGGTGGGGCCGACGATCGCCAGGCGGCAGGGCAGGTCGGCGGGCTCCTCCCCCGCGCGGGCCAGCAGCGCGTCGTCGTCGCCGTCGAGCAGGGCGGCCAGCTCGGCGGCGGAGGCGGCCGACAGCCGCAGCACCGCCTCGCCGCCGTCCCGGGGCGCGCTGAGGATCCGCGGCGCCGGGTGCCCGGCGCCCGGCGGTTCCTCCAGGATGACGTGGGCGTTCGCGCCGCCGAAGCCGAAGGCGTTCACCACGGCGCGGCGCGGGGCGGTGGGCGGGCGCTCCCAGTCGGCCGCCACGTGGACCGGGGTCAGGCGGGTGCCCGCCATCGCCGGGTGCGGCTCCTCGACGTGCAGGGTCGGCGGCAGCACGCCGTCACGCAGCGCGAACGCCGCCTTGATCAGCCCGGCGATGCCGCCGGCGGGCATCGCGTGCCCGATCATCGACTTGACGGTGCCGATCGGCAGCGGGGGCCCGGCGGTGCCGAACACCCGGCGCAGCGTCGCCAGCTCCGCCTCGTCGCCCGCCGGGGTGCCGGTGCCGTGCGCCTCGACCAGCCCGACCGCGTCGGCGGCGGCCGGGTCCAGCCCGGCGTCGGCCCAGGCGCGTTCCACCGCCAGGACCTGGCCCTCGACCAGCGGGCTCATCAGGGACGCGGCGCGGCCGTCGCTGGCGGAGCCGACGCCCCGGACCACCGCGTAGACGCGGTCCCCGGCGCGTTCGGCGTCGGCCAGGCGCTTGAGCAGCACCATGCCGGTGCCCTCCGACAGCAGCGTGCCGTCGGCGGACCGGTCGAACGGCCGGATGCGCCCGCTCGGGCTCAGCGCCCGGAGCTGGCTGAACACGCTCCACACCGTCGCGTGGTGCGCGTGGTGGACGGCCCCGGCCAGCATCGCGTCGCACTGCCCGCCGCGCAGCGCCCGCACGGCGTGCTCGACGGCCAGCAGCGACGACGCGCACGCGGCGTCCAGCGTGTAGGCGGGGCCGCGCAGGTCGAAGCGGTTGGCGATGCGGGAGGCCGCGAAGTTCGGGACGAGGCCGACCGAGGCGTCGGGGCCGTCGGGTCCGAGCCGGTCGCAGAACGCGCGCCGGATCTCCTCGATCCGGCCGGCGTCCACCTCCGGCAGCAGCTCGGCCAGCACGGACGCGAGCTGGTGCGAGGTCCGCACCCGCTGGTCGAACCGCGCGACGCCCGGCGTGATGTAGCCGCCCCGGCCGATCACCACGCCGACGCGGGCGCGGTCGGGCAGCCGTTCGGCGCCGCCCGCGTCGGCCAGCGCCTCGGCGGCGGTGCGCAGCGCCAGCAGCTGGTCGGGCTCCATGCCCGCGACGGCCGCGGGCATGATCCCGAACCGGGCCGGGTCGAACGTCGCCAGGTCGTCCACGAACCCGCCCCGGCGGCAGTAGAACCGGTCGCCGCGCGGCGCGGCCCGGTGGGCGTCGGGGTCGTAGTACAGGTCGGGGTCCCAGCGGTGCGCGGGCACCTCGGTGATCGCGTCGGTCCCGGCACGGACGTTGCGCCACAACGCCGCCGCCGACCCGGCCCCGGGGAACACCGCCCCGACCCCGACGATCGCGATGGGCTCGTGCGCACTCATACCCCCACCCCCACGCGGCCCCACCGCTCCGCCCACAAGCCCCCACTCCGCCCACGGACCACCCCGAACGACGCACACCCGCGCGCCCCCGTGGCCCCGGTTCCGCCCGACAACGCGCGATCCCCCGGCACACCGCCACGCCTGTCGACCGCGACGACACCGCGTCCACTCCGCACGCAGGCCGGCCCAGACGACACGCGCTCGCGCGGGGCCGCGGCTTCGGTTTCGTTCGGTGGGGCGCTGCCGTTCGAAGCTGCTCTGGTCGTTTCGTTTCCGGTGTTTCCCGGTCGGGGTGGCGTGTGCGCGTTCACTCGGCGACCCCGGACAGGACGACCTGGACCTCGTCGCCGGCGGCGATCTCGGCGAGCAGCGCCGCCACGCCCGCGTCGGGGTCGATCAGCGCGACGCCGCGCCGGGCGTACTCGCGGGCGAGCTCCGGCGTGACCATGCCGCCGCCCGCCCACGGGCCCCAGTCGGCGACCAGCACGCGGCCGCGCATCCGGGTGCGCCACACCCGGGCGAGGGTGTCGCAGGCGTCGTTGGCGGCCGCGTAGTCGGCCTGGCCCTGGTTGCCGTGCACGCCGGAGACGCTGCCGAACACCACGAAGAACGCCGTGTCCGGCCGGAGCGCGGCGGCCAGCGCGCACGCCCCGTCCACCTTGGTGCGGTAGACCCGGTCGAACGACGCGGCGTCCTTGTCCCGCACCCTGCGGTCCTCCAGCAGCCCGGCCCCGTGGACCACGCCGTCGAGACGGCCGTGCCGGGCGTGGACGTCCTCGACGACCGTGCGGACGGCCTGCGGGTCGCGCACGTCCACCGCGTGGTAGCGGACCGACGCGGCGTGCGCGCCGAGCCCGGTGAGGGTGGCGCGGACCTCGCGTTCGGCCAGCACCCGCCGGACGGTGGCCTCGATCTCGGCGGGGGTGCGGCCGCCCTGCGCGACCAGCGCGCGGCGCAGCGCCGCCTGGTCGGCGGCCCCGGCCAGCGCCGGATCCTCGGCCCCGGCGGGCTCGGGCGTGCGGCCGACCAGCTCGACGTGGCAGCCGGTGGCGCGGGCCAGCTCCAGCGCGACGCGGGCGGTGATGCCGCGCGCCCCGCCGGTCAGCAGGACCACGCTGTCGGCGGTCAGGTCCGGCACGGCGGGCGCGTCCTCCGGCAGCGGGGCCGGGACGATCTGGAGCGTGCGGCGCTGGTCGCCCTCGTAGCCGACGACGACCGGCTGGCCCGCCGCCGTCATCTCGGCGAGGATCCGCAGCGCGACCGCGCGCGGGCTGTCCTTGGTGTCGACGTCCACCGCGCGCACCAGCGTCTCGGGGAACTCCCGGGCCAGGGTGCGGGCCAGGCCGCGCAGCCCCGCGCCGGGCGTGGGGTCGCCGACGCCGCCGCCGTCGAACCGCTCCCCGAACGCGCCGCCCGCGCCGGTCGCCAGCACCAGCCAGCGCAGGCCGCCCAGCAGGGCGTCGCGGACGCCGCCGTAGGCGCCGGGCAGCACCGGGCCGCCGCCGGGCCGCAGCGCGGCCAGGTGGATCAGTCCGTCGCAGGGGCTGTCGGGCTCCAGCGGGGTGCGGACCTGCGCGCCCTGCTGCTCCAGCAGGGCGGCCAGCTCCAGCGCGATGCCGCAGCCGTCGTCGACGATCACGAAGCGGCGGCCGGCGAACGCGCCGGGCCGCGCCTCGGGCACCGGCAGCGGCGGCAGGTCCGCCAGGCGCACCACCTGCCGCAGCGGCGCGGCGACGACCGGGACGCCGGAGTCGGCCGGGGTCAGCGGCGCGATCTCGGCGGTCGCGGCGGCCGGGGCGGCCGGGGCGGTCCCGGCGCCGAGGCGGTCGCCGATCCAGGAGACGATCTCGCCGATGGTCTTGATCCGGGCGAGCCGCTCGACGACCGGCTCCTCCAGCCGCACGCCCGGGGCGGCCAGGCCGACCCGCTCGGCCAGCTCACCGATGATCTCGGTGCGCTTGATGGAGTCGATCGACAGGTCGGCCTCCAGGTCCAGGTCCTCGCCGAGCATCGGCTCGGGGTAGCCGGTACGGGAGCCGATCACCGACAGCACGGCGGCGCGGATCTCGTCCGGGCCGGGCGGGGCGGCGGGCTCGGGGGCCGGGGCCGGCACCGCCGGGCGCGGGGCGGGCGGCACGACCTCGCCGGGCACCACCGGGCGCGGCGCGGGCACCTTGGGAGTCCGGGCCGTCGGCTCGGCCTCGGGCACCGGCGGCGGCTCCGCCTCCCCGGTCCCGGCGGCGCCCAGCAGGCCCAGCACGACGTCGCGCTGGGCGGCGACCAGCTCGCGGCTGGTGCGCAGGTAGTCCAGGACCGCCTGCTCGGCGACGCCGCGCGGGTCCGGCGTCTCGGGCACGACGGTGCCCGTGGCGGGCGGCGCGACCCGCCGGGCGGGGCGCAGCGCGTTGGCCGGGTACTCGCCGTCGGCGGTGCGGACGAGGTGCCCGTTGACGATCCAGCCGGGCCGCCGCTCGGCGTCGGCGGCCGTCAGGACGCGCGCGTCGCGCCCGGCGAACAGCGACAGCGCGTCCACCGCGACCCCGGCGGCGGCGAGCTCGGCGAACGCCGTCAGCAGCCGCTCCAGGCCGCGTTCGCCGGGGGCGTCGCAGGCCACGGCCGTGTGCGGCCGGTCGCCGAGGATCTCGCCGACGAGCCGGGTGAGGACCCGGCCCGGCCCGGCCTCCACGAACACCCGGGCCCCGGCCGCGTACATCGCCTCGACCTGCTCGACGAACCGGACCGGCGCGGCGACCTGCCCGGCGAGGGTCGCGGCCAGCTCGGCGGGGTCGGTGTCGTAGGGCGCGGCGGTGGTGTTGGACCACACCGGGAACGCCGGGGACCGCAGGTCGCGGGCGGCCAGCTCGGCGCGCAGCGGCGCGGCGGCCCCGGCGACCAGCGGGCTGTGGAACGCGCACGCGACCGGGATCCGCTCGGCCGACAGCCCCCGCTCCGCCAGCGACCGCAGCGCGTTGGCCAGCCCGGACGCCGAACCGGAGATGACGACCTGGCGGGGCGCGTTGTGGTTGGCGATGACGACCTCGGAGATCCCCGACAGCGCGGCGCGCACCTCGTCCAGCGTGGCGGTGACGGCGGCCATCGCGCCGGGGTCGGCGACGGCGCCGTTGCGGGCGGCCGCCAGGATCGCCTCGGCGCGGGCGGCCGACAGCTCGATCAGGTCCTGCTCGCCGAACACCCCGGCGGCGCACAGCGCGACCAGCTCGCCGTAGCTGTGCCCGGCGGCCAGGTCGGGGCGGATGCCCAGCTCGGTGAGCAGCCGGTGCGCGGCGAGCCCGGCGATGCCGAGGGCGGGCTGCGCGACGCGGGTGTCGGTGAGCGCGGCGCGCCGGCGCTCGGTCCCGGCGGGGGTGAACGCGGCGGGCGGGAACATCGGCTCGGCGTACCGGCCCCCGGCCAGCCGCAGCAGCCGCTGCAACCGGGGGAACGCCACGAACAGGTCGGCGAGCATCCCCGGCCGCTGGCTGCCCTGCCCCGGGTACAGGAACGCGACCTGCCCGCTCTCCCGCGCCTCGTCGCGGACGAACACGCCCGGCGCGGACCGTCCCTCGCGGGCGGCGGCGAACTTGACCGCCAGGTCGTCGACGTCGGTGGCGACCAGCGCGAACCGCACCTCGCCGGTGCTCTCGGCGCAGGTGCGGGCCAGGTCGCGCAGCCGTGCCGCGCCGCGGGCGCGCAGCGCGTCCAGCCGGTCGATCTCGGCGCGGGCGGCGGCCGGGTCGGCGCCCCGGATCAGGAACAGCTCGGCGGGCCACTCGGCCAGCCCCGACACCGGCTCGGGCGCGCCGTCGTAGCCGCCGAGGACGGCGTGGAAGTTCGCGCCACCGAACCCGAACCCGCTCAGCCCGGCGTACCGGCGGCCCGGCTCGACGGCCCAGGGCCGCGCGGCCCGGCCGAACACGAACGGGCTGGAGTCGGCGTCCCACGCCTGGTTCGGCCGGGTCAGGTGCAGCGTGCCCGGCAGCGTCCCGGTGTGCAGCGCGTACGCCGTCTTGATCAGCCCGGCGAGCCCGGCGGCGCACTTGGTGTGCCCGATCTGCGACTTGACCGACCCGAGCGTGACCGAGCCGGGCGCGGCCCCGGCGGCGGTGTAGGTCTCGGTGAGGACGGCCAGCTCGGTGCGGTCGCCGACCTCGGTGCCGGTGCCGTGCGCCTCGACCAGGCCGACCCGGGCCGGGGAGATCCCGGCGCGGGAGTAGGCGCGGTCCAGCGCCAGCCGCTGGCCCTCGGCGCGCGGGGCGGTCAGGCCGAGGGAGCGGCCGTCGCTGGACCCGGCGACCGACCTGATGACGGCGTAGACGCGGTCGCCGTCGCGTTCGGCGTCGGCCAGCCGCTTGAGCACCACGCACGCCACGCCCTCGCCGAGCGCGATCCCGTCGGCGTCGCTGTCGAAGGGGGCGCAGCGGCCCCGGGGCGACAGCGCCTGCACCGAGGAGAACAGCAGGTAGTCGTAGATGCCGTTGTGCACGTCCGCGCCGCCGCACAGCACCATGTCGCTGGTGCCGGTGACCAGTTCCTTGCAGGCGGCGTCGAGCGCGGCCAGCGACGCGGCGCAGGCGGCGTCCACGGTGTAGTTCGCGCCGCCGAGGTCCAGGCGGTTGGCGATGCGCCCGGCGATGACGTTGGTGAGCACGCCGGGGAAGGAGTCCTCGGTCAGCCGGGGGAGCTGCTCGTCCAGCCCCTCGGGGACCCGGCCGTAGTAGCCCGGCAGGAGCGCGCGGGCGCTGTAGGCGGCGCCCAGGTCCGTTCCGCCCTCGACACCGAAGAACACCGAGGTCCGCGAGCGGTCGAACGGCCGGTCCTCGTACCCGGCGTCCCGCAGCGCCCGCGCCGCGACCTCCAGCGCGAGCAGCTGCACCGGCTCGACGCTGGACAGGGAGTTGGGCGGGAGCCCGTAGGCGAGCGCGTCGAACGGGACGTCCGGCAGGAACCCGCCCCACTTGGACGGCGTCCGCTCCCCCGCGCCGTCGCGCGTGGCGGCCGGGTCGTAGTAGACCCCGGCGTCCCAGCGGTCGGCGGGGACCTCGGTGACGGCGTCGCGGCCCGCGACGATCGCGGCCCAGTACTCGTCGGCGTCGCGGGCGCCGGGGAACACGCAGTCCATCCCGACGATCGCGATGTCCAGCGGCGCGGCCTCCGCCGAGTACCGGGCGGCGGGCCCGTCGTCCCCGGCGGCCACGCCGAGCGCGGCGGCGCGGGCGGCCAGGAAGCAGGTCGCGCCGGTGGTGACCTGCTCGTGCAGGCCGGTGATGCTGGTGGTGGCCGACCGCAGCGCCGCGACCTGTCCGATCATGTACATGCCCTCGCGGTGCTGCTCCTCGGGCCCGACGGTCTCCAGCGCGCCCCCGGCCCCGTCGGAGCCGTCGGCGCCGTCGGTCCCGGCGCGGCGCAGGCCCTTGCTGGCGACGCGCAGTCGCCCGAGGTTCAGCTCCTCCAGCCGGGCCCACATCTCCTGGCGCGGGGCGCCCGCCTCCTCCAGCTCGCGGCGGGTCCGCTCGAACGCCTCCACGTACGGGGTCCGCGCGCACCGGGTGGCGAGCCCCGGCGAGGTCTCCAGCAGCGCGGTCCCGTCGCACTCGACGGCGGCGCGCTGGAAGCCCGGCAGGATCGCGCCCGCCGCGACGGCCTCGTAGGTGAACAGGTAGGCGGTGCCCATCAGCACGCGGACGTCGGCGCCGCGCTCGGCCAGCGGCCCGGCCAGCGCCGCGACCATCGCGCCGGAGCGCTCGTCGTGGACGCCGCCCGCGAACAGCACCGACATCCCGGCGGCCGCCCCGGGGTGGGCGTCGGCGAAGTCCAGCAGCCGCTGGACCTGCGCCTCCCAGAGCGGGAAGCTGGCGCGCGGCCCGACGTGGCCGCCGCACTCCATGCCCTCGAACACGAACCGGCGCGCGCCCTCGGCCAGGAACCGCTCCAGCAGCCCCGGCGACGGCACGTGCAGGTAGGTGGCGATCCCGGCCTCCTCCAGCGGCGCGGCCTGCGACGGCCGCCCGCCCGCGATCAGCGCGTACGGCGGGCGCACCGCCAGCACCGCCGCGAGCTGCTCCTCGCGCAGCTCCGGCGGCGCGAACCCCAGCACGCCCACGCCCCACGGCCGGTCGCCGAGCCGGTCCGCGGTCTCGGTCAGCAGCTCGCGGACCTCCCGGCCGCCCATCAGCGCCAGCGCCAGGAACGGCAGCCCGCCCTCCTGCGCGACGGCGGCGGCGAACGCCGACCGGTCGCTGACCCGCGTCATCGGGCCCTGCACGACCGGGTAGTCCCGGCTGATGGCCGCGCCGGGCGGGTTGTCGCGCGGCGACAGCGGCTCGGCGCGCACGGCGGCGCGCAGGCTCGCGGCGATCTGCTCGCGGACCGCCTGCACGACGCCCCCGGCGGTCTTGTACCGGTCGGCGAGCGCGGCGGCCAGCGCCCCGTCCTGCCCGACCGGCAGCAGCCGCGACCGCAGCCCCGAGGCGCCCAGCCGGGCGGCGGCCGCGGCGGCGTCCAGGCCGGCCAGCTCCGGCTCCGGCAGGTCGGGACGGGTGTAGACGCGGTACCGCAGGCCGTCGGCGTCCTCGACCACGCGGGTCTCGCCGCCGTCCATGGCGCGCAGCGCGGCGGCCACGTCGGCGGGCAGGTCCGTCTCCCGGACCAGCGCCAGCTGCGTGTCCAGCAGCACGCCCGCCGCGCCCCCGGCGACGGCCGCGGCGGCGGTGTGCGGGCCGATGCCGCCCGCCGCCACCACCGGCACGTCCACGCGCGGGTCCGACAGCAGGTGCTGGAGCAGCACGAACGTCGTCAGCTCCCCGACCCGGCCGCCCGCCTCGCAGCCCCGCGCGACCAGCCCGTGCAGGCCCGGCCCGCCGTGCGCGGCGGCGACGCGTTCGCCCGCCCGCAGCGCGGCGGCGGCCTCGGCGGGGTCCACGACCTCCACCAGCAGGCGGCGGCCCCGCGCGAACGCGACGACGTCCGGGTACCGCTCGTCCGGCCCGGCCGTGCCGGCCGCGCCGGAGGGCTCCCCGGACGGGTCGAGGGCGGCGGCGTCGACCAGGACGGTGTCCACGGCGGGGGGCAGCTCCTCCGGGCGCAGCGCGCACCCGGCGGCCACCCGGATCCCGAACGGGCCGTTCCACCAGCGCCCGACGTCGGCGAGCGCGGCGCGGGCGGACGCCGCGTCGGTGCCGAGGTCCAGCACGCCGAGGCCCCCGGCCCGGGCGACCGCGACCGTCAGGTGCGGGGCGGGCCGGCCGAACGGCCCGACCCCGATGATCTCGGCGCGCGGGCGGCCTCGGAAACCCGCCCGGAGTGCGCCGTTCGCCGCGTCCGCGCCGCTGGCACGGACTGTGCCGTTCGCGACAGCCGTACGGCCCGACCCTGCCGTCATTGACCCTGCCCCCCGACGTCCCGCGCGGCGGTTGACCCGTTCCGCCGCGCGGCTCGAAACCCTGGCCCGCGCCCGCCGTACCCCCTTGGGGGACGGGTCCGGCGGGCGGCGGGCGAAACCCTGGAGCGCGGGCCGGGGCCCGCGACGCTGCGCAACACTACGGTCGGCGACTCTCCGACCACGGAGGCGACACACCAGGGAGCACGCTCATCGCGGGGGACTCCAGAGGCTTCCTGGAGGCTTCCTTGACCCGGACGGCGGCGGGCCTTGATCCACTCCAGGCGCCGGTGCCTATATCTCGGCGAGGACCTCGCGGCGCTGCGGGCGGATGCCGTGCCGGACGGTGCCCTCGTCCAGCCACGCGTCCAGGTGCCGCCAGGTCGTGCGCATCGCCGACCGGCCGGTCAGCACCCCCAGGTGCCCGCCCGCCGCGACCTTGAAGCGCACCTCGGGGGCGTTCTCCAGCAGCCGGGTGAGCGGCCGCACCGCCGCGACCGGGGCCACGCCGTCGCCCCGCCCCGCGATGGCCAGAACCGGCACCTTCACGTCCCGTAGCCGGATCCGCTCGCCGCCGACGTCCATGCCGTCGCCGGTCAGCGCGTTGTTCCGGAATAGGTCGTGATAAATCTGCGCGACGGTGCGGCCGGGGTACGCCAGCATCGAGTTGGTGAAATTATCAACCGCCTCGATCTGCGCCAGGAACTCGGCGTTGTCAAGGTTGGTCAGCACCTTGTAAGGGCGCAGCAGGTATTTGTCCAGCCCGACGAGCTGGTAGGCGCGTTTGACCAGTGGCCGCGGCAGTCCCCCGAACACCGCGTTCACCATGCCGGCCTCCACGCCCCCGGTGAGCCGGGCGATCGGCCGCAGCGGCGCGACCAGGCCGATCCGCCGGGTGTCGACCGGGGTGGCGATCACGGCGACCGAGGCGATCGGCAGCCCCGGATCGGCCGCGGCCGCCAGCAGCGAGAAGATCCCGCCCAGGCACCAGCCGACCAGCTGGACCGGCTGCCCCCCGGCGTCCCGGCTGACCGCGCGGATCGCGCCGGGCAGCACCTCCCCCACCCACTCGGCGAAGCCCAGGTCACGGTCGGCGAACCCGATCGGCCCGTAGTCCAGCAGGTAGCTGCGCCGCCCGGCGGTCACCACGTGCTCGGCCAGGCTGCACCCCCGGCGCAGGTCGTAGCAGCGGGCCGGAGCCGCCAGCGGCGGCACGAACAGCACCGGCGGCCCGGCCGGGACGACGCCCTCGGGGGACCGGTAGCGGTAGACCGAGCGCTTGGGCCCGTCGTCGACGAGCGAGGTCGGCATCGGGCGCAGGTCGGCGATGTGACCGTACACCAGCAGGTGGGCGGCGTTGGACGCGGCGTCGCGCAGGTTGCGGGGGAAGAGAATCATTTCGTTATTATCCATCTCCATTCAGGGAACCGGTGAGTGCCGTATTGTCCAAAGCCGGTCTGGCTCGTACAAGACTTTCCCATACCGTGCGGGTTGAGACCAATATCACAGCCCTGTGAAGTACGCGTTAAATAGCGGTACCGAACGCCGGGATGGCCGGGAATGGTCATCGCCCGAGAGGTCCGGGCGACCGGGGCCGTGGACCCGGCTCGCGCGCCGCCGGGGGCGTCGCGCATAATGGTGATTACAGCCAGTAGCAGTGGCGCTACCGGTCAGGCGGGCAGGTGGGCGTGATGGCGACCCTCAATCCGGCAGGCGCACCCCGGGGGGTGACCGTTCCGGTCACCCGCCGCCGGCTCCCGCTGCGCCGCCGCGCCCCCGACCCGGTCCGCCCCGCCGTCGCGCCGCTGCTGGCCGCGCACCGCGCCGCCTACCCCGGCGCCGACGAGGCCGCGCTGCTGCGCGGCTACGAGGTCGCCGAGCGCCTGCACCGGGACCAGCGCCGCAAGTCGGGCGCGCCCTACATCACCCATCCGCTCGCGGTCGCGATGATCCTGGCGGAGATGGGGATGGACACCACCACGCTGGTGGCGGCGCTGCTGCACGACACCGTCGAGGACACCCCCTACACGCTCGGCGAGGTCCGCTCCGACTTCGGCGAGCGGGTCGCGGTGCTGGTGGACGGGGTCACCAAGCTGGACGGGAAGCGGTGGGGCGAGCGCGCCGAGGCCGAGACGTTCCGCAAGATCCTGCTGGCGGCGGCGGACGATCTGCGCGTCCTGGTGATCAAGCTGGCGGACCGGCTGCACAACCTGCGCACCCTGGGCTTCCAGCCGCCGCACAAGCGTGCGCGCATCGCCAAGGCGTCGCACGAGCTGCTGGTGCCGTTCGCCGAGCGGCTGGGCATCCACGTGCTGAAGCGGGAGATGGACGACCTGGCGTTCGCCGCCGCCGACCCGGCCGCCCACGCCGCCACCGAGCGGGCCGTGACCCTGGCGCTGCGCGGGGCGCCGGCCGCGTTCGCCCCCGCGCGGCGGCTCGTCCGCGCCTCGCTGGCCGAGCACGGCGTCACCGGACGCGTCGAGATCCGCCCCTCGCACCTGTACGCGGTGCACCGGGCCCTGGACGGGGACGTGACCGGGCTGCGCCCCTGCGAGGCGGCGCGGCTGCTGCTGGTGGTGGACGGCGCCGAGCAGGAGTGCTACGTCGCGCTCGGCGCGGTCCACGCGGCGATGCACCCGATCCCCGGCCAGGTCCGCGACTTCATCGCGCTGCCGAAGTACAACATGTACCGGTCGCTGCACACCCGCGTGATCACCCCGGACGGCGACCCGATCGAGGTCATCATCCGCAGCCGGGACATGCACCCGGTCGCCGAGTACGGGATCGTCGCGCACATCCGGTCCGCGCCCGACGAGGCGACCAGCACCGTGGCCGGGCGGCGCGACCTGGTGTGGCTGAGCCGCCTGCTGGCCTGGCAGTCGGGCGTCCCGTCGGCGGAGTTCCTGGACGGCCTGCGCGCCGACCTGGCGGAGGGCAGCGTCGCGGTGTTCACCCCGACCGGTGAGGTGATCACGCTGCCGGACGGGGCGACCGCGCTGGACTTCGCCTACGCGCTGGGCGCCGCCACCGGCGGCCACTGCATCGGCGCCCTGGTCAACGGGCGGCTGGTCCCGCTGTCGGCGGAGCTGCGCAGCGGGAACGTGGTGGAGGTCCTCACCGACCCCGAGGGCGTCCCCTCCGAGGAGTGGCTGTCGTTCGCGGTGACCGCCCCCGCGCGCGTCCACGTCCAGCGGTGGCTGGCCCGGCGCCGCGCCGAGGAGGCGGCCGAGACCGGCCGCGGCCGCCTGGCCCGCGCCCTGGCGGGCCGGGTCGACCTGCTGTCGGCCGAGGCGCACGGCGACTCCCTGGCGGTGGCCCGCGCCCTGGGCTACGCCGACGTCGACCAGCTGTACGCCGCGGTCGGCTCGGGCGCGCTCGACCTGGCCGACCTGCTGCCCCGCTTCAAGCGTTCCTGATCCCGTGCGGCAGGATGGTCCGCGGAAACGACGGGGCAGGGGGGCCTGATGTCCGATCCGCTTCTGGACGAGGTGCGCTGGGACGGGGCCACGCTGCGGCTGCGGGGCACGCTGCCCGGACCCGCCACCGACGTCGCGCTGGTCCTGCGCGAACGCGACGGCGACCGCGTCCACGAGCTGCCCGCCGAGGTCCGGGACGCCGGTTTCGCCGCGTCCGTCGCGGCCGGCGCCCTCCCCCGGGGCCTGTGGGACGTGTCCCTGCGCGCCGGCCCCGCCACCGCGCCGCTCGCCTACCACCCCGGCCTGGACAGCATGCCGCGGCGCCGGTTCCTGCCGGACTCGACCATGGTGATCGCCTACTTCGCCCCGCGGGGCGGCGGGCTGGCGCTGGACGTCGGCGGCGCGCCCCATCCCGCCGGATCGACCACGGCCGACGCGCTCGCCTGGAACGCCGACGACGAGGAGCTGGTCGTGCGCGGCCACCTCGCCGTGCCCGCCGCCGAGACGCCGGTCTCGGCGACGCTGGTGCTGCACGAGCGCGGGGGCGCGACCTACGAGGTGATCGCGATGCTGGAGGCGGGCCCGGACCGGCTGGGCTACACCGCGGCGGTCCCGCTGACCCGCGCGTTCGTCGACGACCCGCTGCCCCGCGGCACCTGGGCGGCCCACCTGGTCCTGGGTTTCGCCGGGATGCACCGCGACCTGCTGGTCTTCGCCCCCGCCGACCCGGTGGAGCTGCACGTCCGCCGCCGCCTGGTCCCGGTCCGGGTCACCACGGCCCGCGCGCCCGAGCCCCTGACGATCAGCGTGGGCCGTTAGGGGAACCCGTCCCGCGCGGCGCGCGCCATGGCGGCCAGCAGCGCGACGACGCCGGATCCGCCGACCGCGTTGATCCCCGAGGTGAGCAGCACGGCGTCGAGCGGCGCGTGCAGCGTGAGCGGCAGCAGCGTCAGCAGCACGACGACGATCCCGCCGATCCAGCAGAACGCCCGCACCGGGCGCGCCGCCGTGGTCAGCAGCAGGTGCAGCAGCGCGGTGGCCTGCAGGGTGGCCGCGGTCGCGCACACCCCGTAGGCGAACCCCGCCGCCCCGGGCCCGGCCTCCGCGGTGAGGAAGGCGGGGAAGGGCAGCCCGACGGAGCCCCGCGCGATCACCGCCACGAGGGCGGCCAGCCCTCCGGCCCCCGCCGCCGTGAGCAGTCCCCCGCCCCACACCCGGCGGAGGTCCGCCGCCGGCTCGTCGTCGGCGGCGGCCTCGTGCAGCGCGATGAACCGTTCGGCGCACAGGTCGCGCCGCGCGGCCGAGCGGCACCGGAACGACCGCCCGTAACGGGGTCCCAGGCTGCGCTCGCGCCGGGGTTCGGCGGACCCACCGTCGAAGAACGGCTCGAACGGAGTCTCGGCCATGTCCCCTCCCCGATGCGATGCAGGGTTGCTACCCGGCGACGTTCCCCCGGACGCGCGCGCTCGCAACACTTTGCGGTGATTTGGCGACCCTCCGGATTTGGGAGATTCCGTAATTACGGATTTCCGGATACAGTGCCGCCATGAGGCGCTTCCTCGCCGCGGCCCTGGCCACCGTTCTGGCCACCGGCTGCGCAGCCCACCAGCAGACCGTGCACGCCGCCGACACCACCGCCCCCGCCGCCCCCGCCGGCGCGACCGAGGACTTCGGCACCGCCGAGGACGTCCTCCGCCACCTGACGGCGCACCCCGGGGACGCGGCCCTGGTCACCTACCGTCCGGGCCGCCCGCCGGAGGTCGCCCACCGGGGCGGCGCCCCGGCGCCCGTGGCCTCCGCGATCAAGATCGTGCATCTGGCGGCCTACGCGACGGCGGTCGCCCGCGGCCGCCTGGACCCCGCCGAACGCGTCAGCCTCCGCGCCTGGGAGGCGTACCACATCCCGGGCACCGACGGCGGTGCCCACCCGCGGGCGGTGAAGGAGCTCGGCATCGGGCGCACCGCCACCCTCGACCAGCTGGTCACCGCGATGATCGAGTACAGCGACAACGCGGCCACCGACTACCTGCGCCACCGCCTGGGCGAGCGGGCCCTGCTCAGGGCGGCGGCCCTCGGCGGCCGGCCGCCGGCCGCGATCCCCTCCCTGGGCGGGCAGATGCTGCTGGCCTTCGGCCCCTGCGGCAACGGCGAGTTCGACTCCCTCGACGGCATCCGGAGGCTGGCGGCCCTGCCCGCCCGGGAGCGCCGCGCCCGCGCCGAGCGCTGCATGCGCGACTACACCGTCCACCGGCGGCCCCCGGCCACGCTGCCCGGGATCGACGTGCAGGCGGCCTGGACCGAGACGACCGAGCCGATCGCCCCGGCGACCCTGGCCGGTCTCATGGGCCGCGTCGCGACGGGGAGGCTGGTCTCCGCCAAGGCGTCGGCCGTGGCCCGCCGCCATCTGGAGTGGCCGACGCGCCGGGGCCCGCTGAACGACCGGATCGTCCGCATGGGGGCCAAGGGCGGCTCGCTCCCCGGCGTCCTCGCCGAGGCGGTCTACACGGTCGCCGCGGACGGGACGGTCCGCGTCACGGTCCTCAGCATGCGGCGCATGCCACCCGCGCTCTGGTTCGAGGCGTTGCGGAGTTACGCTCACCAGCAGTTCGTCATCAAACTGTCGGACACTCCGGGCTACCCGGAGCGGGTCCGCACGGCCCTGACCCGACGAAAGGCACCATCCTGAGCACCGAGGAACGGCTGACCGCCCTGGAGGCCCGCGTCGCGGAGCTGGAACGACGCCTCCAGGGCTCTCCCCCGCCCGCGCCCGCCGAGCCGGACGAGTCGGGCCACGTCACCTACGGCGGCGAGGCCCGCCTGGGCGGCTACGAGTGGGCCTGGCAGGTGTCCCGCTCCCCCGCCGCCCTGCTGGAGACCCCGTCGGCCCCGCTGGCGGCGGTCCTCCAGGCGGCGGGCCAGCCCGCCCGCCTGGAGCTGCTGCGCCTGCTGCTGGTGGGCCCCCGCACGGTGGCGGACCTGCAGGCCGAGCTGAACCTGGGCTCGACCGGGCAGCTCTACCACCATCTGAAGGCCCTGTCGGCCGCGGGCCTGGTGGAGCAGTCCGAGCGGGCCACCTACCGGATGCCGCCGCGCGTCGTCTTCCCCGTCCTGGCCCTGCTGGCGGCCTCCTTCGACATCACCGCGGGCACCGGCTCCTGAGGGCGCCGGCGCCCGGGAACGCGCCGCGGCCCGGCCCCCGGGCGGGGGACCGGGCCGCGGCGCATGCCCTCGGCGGGCCGGATCAGACCTGGCCGGCCTTCTCCAGGGCCTCGCAGCAGGTGTTCACCAGCAGGCGGGTGACGTTGTAGGGGTCGATGTTGGCGTTCGGGCGGCGGTCCTCGATGTAGCCCTTCTTGTCCACCTGGACCTGCCACGGGATGCGCACCGACGCGCCGCGGTCGGAGACGCCGTAGCTGTAGACGTTCCACGGGGCGGTCTCGTGCTGGCCGGTCAGGCGCTCCTGGATGCCCGCGCCGTAGCCCGCGATGTGCTCCTCGACCTTGCCCTCGGCGCCGAGCGCGTCGCAGGCGGTGAGGATGGCGTCGTAGCCCTCGCGCATGGCCTTGGTGGAGAAGTTGGTGTGCGCGCCGGCGCCGTTCCAGTCGCCCTTGGCGGGCTTGGGGTCGAGGGTGGCGGCGACGTCGTACTCCTCGGCGATGCGGTAGAGCAGCCAGCGCGCGACCCACAGGTGGTCGGCGACCTCGATCGGGCCGGCCGGGCCGATCTGGAACTCCCACTGGCCGGGCATGACCTCGGCGTTGATGCCGGAGACCTTGATCCCGGCCTCCAGGCAGGCGTCCAGGTGGCGCTCGACGATCTCGCGGCCGAAGACCTCGTCGGCGCCCACGCCGCAGTAGTACGGGCCCTGCGGGGCGGGGAAACCGGTCTCGGGGAAGCCGAGCGGCCGGCCGGCCTGGAAGAAGGTGTACTCCTGCTCGATGCCGAACCAGGCGTCGTGGGCGGCGTACTTCTCGGCCACCGGGCGCAGCCTGGCGCGGTTGTTGGTGGGGTGCGGGTTGCCGTCCACCAGGTACACCTCGCACAGCACCAGCTTGTTCTCGCCGCCGCGCAGCGGGTCCGGTACGACGAAGACCGGCTTGAGCACGCAGTCGGAGTTGTCACCGGGGGCCTGGTTGGTGCTGGAGCCGTCGAAGCCCCAGTCGGGCAGCTCGGCGCCGTCGGCAAGGATCCTGGTCTTGGAGCGGAGCCGCGCGGTGGGCTCGGTGCCGTCGACCCAGATGTATTCGGCCTTGTAGCTCATCGTCGACTCCTTAGTCTTCCCGCGGCCGGTCCGTCGTCTCGGCCGTGATGAGAGTGGCAATACGGCATTTCGGACCTGTTGCCCATTTGTGAACGGCACGTTAAACGAACCCTGACCAGGCCGAACGTCGATGAGAAGCCGGTCACACTCCCACTTTTCGGGCCTCCGGCGGGGTCAGAGCGGGTCGAGCGGGACCGCCGCGTACTCCCGGCGCAGCGCGTCGAGCACGGGATGGTCGGCGGGGAACGCCCGCCCGTCCACGGCGGTGATCGCCCGCACCCCCACGGCCGCGTTGGTGGCGAACGCGGCCTCCATCCCGGCGAGGTCGGCGACCCCCACCGGCCGGACGCTCCCCCGCAGCAGCCGCATCGTCACCCCGGGCAGCACCTCGGCGTCGGGCCACACGACCCGCCGCCCGTCGAAGAAGCCGACGTTCCAGGTGGTCCCCTCGGTGACGGACGCGCCGGCGTCCACGAACAGCGCGTCGTCGAACCCCTCGGCCTGCGCGTCCCTCCGCCGCCGCACGGCCCCGAACAGCCCCACGTGCTTGACCGCGGGCAGGTCCCGCGCGTACCGGACGGTCCCGACCCTCATCCCCGGCACCGGCCGCTCCCCGGCGGCCCGCGCGGTGACGAGCACGCGGGGCTCGCCGTTGCTCACGGGCCGCCCGATGTCCAGGCCGGGGTCGAAGAGGGTGACCCGGACGACGACGGGCGCGGCGGCTCCGGCGGCGGCCCGCCGCGCGAGGCGCCGCACCCGCTCGACGTCCGGCTCGACGCCGAACAGCGCCCGGCAGTCGCGCGTGAGCCGGTCCAGATGGAGCGCGAGCCCGCGCACGCCCCCGCCCTCGACCCGCATCGTGGTGAAGTGCCCGTAGTTGACCAGCGCCAACGCCGCGAGCTGCTCGACCCCGACCGGTTCCCCGTCCAGTTCCGCCATGCCCGACAGTCTGACGCGCGCCGCGCGCGCCGCGCGCGCCCCGCCCGGCAGGTCCGCGCGGGCGCCCGGCCCGCGGGGCTCACCGGCCGGGGTCGGGGACCGACGGCCGCGCGCAGCACCCGGTGCGCGACAGCGCCGCCCCCAGCGGCGTCACCGTGTGCACCGCCTCGCGCCCCATCCGGCCCGTCGCGATCAGCCCGGCCTCGCGCAGCACCTTCACGTGCTCGCTGGCCGTGGACAGGCCCACCTCCAGCCGGCGGGCCAGCTCCGTGGTGGTCGTGCCGTCGGCCGCCTCCTGCAGGGCGGCGGCGCGCGTCCGCCCCAGGAGCGCCGACAGGGCGTCCGGCCGGCGGTCGTCCCCGCCCGTCACCGCGAGCGGCCTGCCGAACCCCATCACGACCGGGAAGAACAGCACCGGCGGCCGGTCGGACCGTTCCCTGATCACCGCCTGGCGGCCGCAGAAGACCGAGGGGGCCAGCACGACGCCCCGCCCGTCCAGCCGCACGCGCCGCTCACCGGCCTGCGGCAGCTCCAGGGTCCCCGAGTCCCACCGGACGGCCGTGTCGAGCGTGGCCAGCAGCTGCTCCACCCCGCCGTCGGCGAGGACGCGGAGCCGGAAAGCGCGGTCGACTTCCACCCGCGCCTGAATTTCCTCCCAATAGGGCGCTATTCCGATCCGGTGGTAATCGCGCAGCGCCCGGCCGAGGGCGTGCAGCGCCTTTCCCTCCCCGGCCGCGAGGGCGGCGGCCCATTCGGGCGGGCGGCCCCGCCACGCGAGCCCGACAAGATCATTCCTGATCCGGTCCGGCGGGGTCCCCAGGATCGCGTCGAGATCCCCCTCCCATTCGCGCGCGCCCCTCTCGGATATGAGGAATTCCGCGAATCTTCCGGCGGGCGGGCACAGCGCGAGCAGCATCCGGCTGGCGGCCGGCATCACCTCCAGCGTCCGCGCACGCCAGCTCCCCAGCACGGGGTGGCGCGCACGGTCGCGCAGCGACCGCGCGCTGAGGACCGTCTCCCATGCCGGGCGGGCGCCCGACACCCGGATCCGGGCAAGGTCGTCCGCCGTGAAGTGAATGCTGAGCACATGATCCCCCGCGCGGAGCGTCACCGACCGACAGCGTTCGCGCCGGTGAACGAAAGCTCACCAAGAGCAGTTCTCGTCACTCTCGACAGAGCGCATTACATAGTCATTTCTAAATATCGGATTGGCCGTCCGTCAAGGCGCGAGTTGATCGCTGAGCGTGACCGCCTTCGCCGGGGGCACGCGTTTTCCCGCGGACAATGACCGACCAGTCAGAAAGGGATACCAGGACACGCCGGGTTCCCGTTCCCCCTTTTCCTTGGTCCTCCAGGACAGCCGAAGAGGTTCAAAATTCCTTTACCATGCCCGTGCCCACCGGGCGGGCGGTGTCGGAGTCGTCCGCTAGGTTGCGGCAGCATGACAGCTCCCCCCGTCCTGGACGAACTCGCGGCGCGGATCGCCGCCGCCGCACCCCCCGGCTGGGAACGCGCGCGCCTGCGCTGGCACGTCCGCGACGACGGCGCCGTTCACGGCGAACCCTCCTTCACGCTCGCCGGCGGCGAGAGCCGCCGCGTCGCGCTCGACCTGTCGGACCGGGCCCTGGACGTCGTCAGGCTCGTGGGCCGCAGGCCGGTGCACCTGGTGCTCGACGTGGAGGCGGCGGGCCGGTTCGAGGCGACCGTCGGCGAGCCCGCCGAGCCCGTCGAGCACGAGCGGCCGACCCTCTACGTCTGCGACGAGGACTTCGTTCCGCCCGACCGGGGCGACGAGCAGGACGCCCCGGCGTCCGCCGCCCCGGCCGGCGATCCGCGGGAGGCGGTGCGGCTCCTGCGCGAGCTCATGCGGCGGCGCGCGGAGATCCTCGGCCACGAGGAACGGCTGCCGCCGCCCGCCGACGACGCGGAGCTGGACGACCTGGAGGACAGGCTCGGTGTCGCCCTGCCCGCCGACCTGCGCGCCCTCTACCGCGTCGCCGACGGCGACGGCACCCTCGTCACCCCGCTGTTCGACCGGAAGCCCTGGATCCGCGCCGGGGAGGTGGGCGAGGAGGACGACGAGTGGGCCGACCGGGAATGGGAGCACGAGCCGCAACGCGCGCCCGTGCTCGACGCCGTTCCCGCGCATACCGTGCGGCGCTCGCTCCTGCGGCCCGGGTGGATCCGGTTCGCGCACGACACCGGCGGCAACTGGCTCGCCGTGGACATGGACCCCGCCGCCGGCGGGCGTCCCGGACAGGTCATCAAGATCGGCGTCGGCTTCCGGAAAGCGCCCCTGTACGTCGCCGACTCGGTCACCACGTTCCTGCGGCGGCTCGTGGAGGCGCTGGAGCGGGGGGACCACACGCGCCGTGGCGACGACCTCAGGAGCGAGCCCGACCTGCCCTCCCAGAGGAAGGTGGAGGACGCGCGCACCCTGTACACCGACGCGCGGAGCATCGACGCGTTCCAGGTCCGTCCCCGCGTCCAGGACCTCCGGGTGACCGATGTGGAGGACCTCGGCTTCCTCAAGGCGCTGCCCAACGTACGCAAGGCGGTCCTGTCCGGTCCCGGCCGCCCTGACCTGGCCCCGCTGCGCGCCCTGCCGGTCGAGGTCCTGGAACTCGAACTGGAGTCGGTCGATCTGGCGCCGTTGGCCGACCACGCCGGGCTGCGTTCGCTGACGGTCGCGTCCGGGACCCCCGTCGACCTGGCCCCGCTGCGCGCCGTTCCCCGCCTGTGGGCGCTGGACGTCTCGTCCGCGACCGTCGATCTCGCCACGATCGCCGACCTGTCCGGGCTCCGCCACCTGGTGGTGACCCGCGACCAGTGGCGCGAGCTGTGGCACCGGGACGACCTGCCGCCGCTGGCCGTCGTCGGCGTCCACCCGGAGCCGCCCCGGGGGCAGTGGCCGCCCCGCACCGGCTGGACGTCCGTGACGGGCTTCCCTCCCCTCCGCCGCACCGGCGGGTGGTCGCCTCTGGACGGCCGGACCGGCTGACCGGCCCGGCCGGGATGTGCCGCGAGGGTCAGCCGCGCAGGGTCAGCCGCGCAGGGTCAGCCGCGCAGGGCCGCCCGGACCGTGCGGGCGATCGCCTCGTCGATCCGGCCGTCGGGGGCGCCGCCCACCCCGATGCACGCGACCCGGAAGCCGCGGCGCTTGACCGGGACGCCGCCGGGCAGCGCCAGGGTGCCGGGTAGCTGCCTGATGGTGGCGTTGCCGACGAGCCGGCTGGTGGGCCGACCGAACGTCACGGCGGTGTAGGCCTTGCGCTTGGCCGGCTCGTAGGTCTGCGGCCCCGCTGGCGGGTGCGCACGACCAGCCGGATCGTTCCGGACCGCTCCGTGACGACCCTCGTCACCCGCTGCCGCCGCCGCGCCGCCGCCCTGACGAACGCCCTGGTGGCGCGGGCGAGCGACGGGTTCGACAGCACCCGGTCGTACGGAGCCCGGACGGCTTGGGCGGTCTGGACGGTCCGGGCGGCCTGCCGGGTGTGGGCGGCGGCGTTCCCCGTCGTGAGCACGGGTCCCACCATGACGGCGCACAGCACGGCGGCCGCGCCGGCCGTGGATCCGGGCAGCACCGATTCCCCCTGGAATATCGAGAATGGGCGTGATCAGCCCGTGCCGTTTTCCCCATGTCCCGAGGTATCCGACCCACCGGCCGGCGGCTCTCCAACCGGATTCCAACCTGTTCCCAACCAGGTGCGGGGAGGCTCGGGTCACGTCGAACGGTCCGGTCCCGACGCTCTCCCTCCCGGAAAGAAGACTCCCCTCGTAAGGAAGGTTGCATGAGCCTTTTGAGAAAGGTCTTGGTGGCGACCGTCGCCTCCGGCGCGCTGGTGCTCGCCACCCCCGGCACGGGCGCCGCCGCCCAGGCACGGAAGCCGGTCACCCCTGCGATCGCGCAGGCGGCGCCTGCCGCCGCCCCGACACCGGCTTCCGTGGCGACCGAAGTCAAGGCGAAGAAGCTGCGCAAGCTCTACAGCTACACCTTCACGGCGGGCCACTGCTTTCCTTCCACCTTCAGGTGCATCACGTACACGGTCGCCAAAAAGCACCCGTCCAAGGCGATGAAGAAGCTGAAGAGCTGCTTCAACTGCACCTTCCCGGTTTCGGGCGCGCCGAAGAAGTACCCCAAGAGGGGGCAGAAGCTGCCGCTCAAGGCCTGCTGGTTCAAGAAGGTGTGCAACGCCCCGGTCAAGTTCTACCCCCGGGGAAAGTACGGCTGGTACTTCGTCGCGCAGAAGGGGCACTTCGACGGCAAGGGCTCCACGGTCTACTTCCGCTGGTACCAGGACAAGAAGAAGGTCCTGCGCCTGCACGTCTACGCCTACGTGGCCAACCCGTCGGTCCCGGACTGGGCGAACAGGACCGGCGCCCACAGCACATGGGAGAAGTTCGCCTCGAACATGGCCAAGGCCCTGACCTAGCCTGAGCCGCGCCCGGCCAGGGCCTGGACAGGCGGTAGGCCCCCGACGGGGAACCGGCGGGGGCCTACCGGCCGCCGCCCCCTCGGCCACCGGCATGGCGAACGGCGGGTCACGTTCGCGCCTCCTACCCGGCGGTGTCGTTCTCCCCGTCCTCGCGGCCGGGCTCGTCCCGGGCGTTCAGCAGCGCCTCCACGCGGGCCCGCGCGTGCTGCACCGCCTCGGCGAGATCGCCCTGGAGGCCGCGGACGCCGTCGGGTCCGACGCGGGGGACGAGACCGATGTCCAGGCCCAGCGCCCGGCCGAGCAGGCGGATCCAGCCGCGGATCTCCGAACGGTCGGCGGGGAGCTCGTAGGAGGGGACGGAGCAGAGCGCGCGGGCGAGGGCGTCGACGCGGAAGGAGAGGAGGGCGGCGTCGAAGGGCGGGTCGCCGGACCCGGCCGGGACGAGGCCCGGGGCGCGGTCGAGTGCCCGGTCGACGGCGCGGAGGCGGGCGCGGGCGCGGGCGGCGGCGCGGACCCGGGGGCGGATGAGGCCGACGGCGCGGGTGCGCTCGCGCAGGGCCCGGTCGATGGCGCGGTCGGCGGAGGCGAGATGGCGGGCGGCGTCGGCGAGGATCGCCGCCAGTTCGTGGAGCCCGGCGCTGTGTCCGGTGGGCGCGTCGTTCAGCGGTACCTCCTCGGCACGGTCCCGTCGGTCGATGGTGCCATGGCCCGTGGACGGACGAGGGTCCCGCGAGCCGTCGGCTCGCGGGACCCTCGGCGTCCGGCCCCCAGGACCTAGACGGCCTTGCTCTTTGCGTCGTCGAACAGCACCTTGCCGTCGACCCAGTACGAGGCGTACGAGACGTCGTCGGTGTCGCCGCCTCCCTGGTACCCGCCCAGCACGCCGAAGATGACCTCGTAGCCGGGGTGGCCCTGCTCGGGGAACTGCCCGACCAGGGCCGTGCCGCTGACGCCCTCGGCGTAGCCCTTGCACGGGAAGGTGTAGTAGTAGCTCCCCTTCTCACCGTTCTCGGAGATGTAGACCAGGCGGCTCCGGGTGAAGCACTCCAGAGGGGTGGTGCGGTTCTTGGGGTATCCGGTGACGTGGGTGGGGATCTCCGGGCAGTTGTCGCCCGAGCAGGCGCCGCGCCACGACAGGTCGGTGATGTCCGCGCGGCCCCACGGCACCACGTCCCCGACGTACTTGCCGTTCCGCGGTTGCAGGGAGATGAACGCGTAGTCGAAGTCGGGGTTGTTGTTCAGCTTGCCCCACCGCTGGTCGTAGTAGATCGTCTTGATCTTCCACGAGCCGTAGGGGGTGGCGCCGTTGTCGTACTGCGGGGCGAAGGTCCACTGGTTGAAGATGACGCCGCCCTGCTGGATGCAGTGGGCCGCCGTCGCGATCAGGTTGCGGTGGACGATCGTGGCCGTGCAGCGCTTCTTGATGCCCAGGAAGCTGAAGAACATCGCGCCCACGGCGGGGTCGGTGGCGGCGGCGGTCGCGGGCGCCGTCCGCCCGGTCCCGGAGCGGTCGGTCCGGCCGGGGGCGACCTCGGGCGCGTCGAGCGGCTGGGCCTGCCGCATCTCCTTCCCGGTCCAGGTCCTGGTCCTCTTCGTGGCGTCGATGGTCGCCGCGCCCCGGTAGCCGCCCTTGCCGGGAGCCGCGTGGTAGGCCAGGCCCGCCACGACCGGGGACGCGCCGCCCCGGCCGAGGTTCAGCACGACGGTGGCGCCCTCGACCCCGAACGAGGCGGGGACCTTCCCGCCCCCGGCGCTCCTGGCCCAGGGCGCGTCGATGTGACCGACGGGCGTCCCTGCCCGCATGACGTCGAGGCTGCCGTCGGCGTTCCGCGTGAGCCGGGCGCCCCGCGGGACCGTCAGCGGGAACCGGAACGTCCCCGGCCCCTTGGCCTCGACCAGGCCTCGCACGGTCCCGTCGGTCGTGGTCTGCACCGCCGTCCGGAACCCGGGCCCGGGGTAGACGACCGTCCCCTTCGCGCTGACGGTGGGACGGCCGCCGCCCGGCAGCCCCAGCACCACCGAGCCCGAACCGCTGTCGGCGACGGCCACCCCGCGCCGGGCGTCCCGGGGGATCCGCACCGTCGTCGTCGAGCCCCACACCTTGTCACGCGTCGTGACCGCCCCGACCTCCTCCGCGCCGCCGCCGGAGGGCCGCACGACCCCCTTGACCCCCGTCGCGGCCTCGATGACCTGCGCCGACGGCTCGGCGGCGTACGCGGGGGCGGGCAGCAGGACCGCGGCCATCGCCAGCCCGCAGGCCAGCCCGAGAGATGAACGCATGCGCACCGTCTTCCTCTTGGTTCACAAGACAAGATCACTTTAGGTGCTCCGGCGCCGTCCAAGGGCGGTCTCCACAGGTTTCGGGTGATCTTCCACCTCCGGTCCGGAGCCGGACACTTGCGGCTGGGTTGGGCGCCGGTGATCCGTTCCGCCCGAGAGGAGCCCCGGCGTCTTGGCCTCCATCCGCCACGGGATCGTGATCGACGCGTCCCCCGGGCACGTCTGGGACGTGCTGCGCGACGTCGGCGCCGTGCACGAGCGGCTGCTGCCCGGCCGTGTCGCCGGGACCCGGATCGAGGGCGACCAGCGGTTCCTGGCCTTTCCCGACGGGCGCGTGATCCGCGAACTGATCCTCGACGTCGACGACGAGGCGCACCGCCTGGCCTACGCGGTGGTCGAGGGCGCGCGGGCGGGGCGCCTGATCTGGACCACCGACGTGCTGCCCCACGCGCTCGCCGCCGAGATCCGGATCCGCGTCGAACGCGGCGCGGTGGAGATGAAGCGGGCGATCGAGGCCGCGGCGCGGGACTGACCGCCTGGTCAGGAGGCGGTGAACGCCGAGGCGTTCTCGGCGGCCCACCGGGCGAAGGTGCGGGCCGGGCGGCCGGTGACGCGTTCGACGGTGTCGACGACCGTGCGGCCGACCGGCGGGGTGTTCTTGAGGGTCTCGACGAACCAGGCGATCGTCTCCTCGTCGTGGCCCTCCGCGCGCCACCGGGCCACGGCCTCGTCCTCGCTCAGCTCGACGAGGCGGATCTCGCGGCCCCGGGCGGCGGCGACGGCCACGACCTGGTCGCGGACGGTCAGGGCCTGCGGGCCGGTGACCACGTACTCCTCGCCCGCGTGGCCGGGGGCGGTGAGGGCCGTCGCGGCGACCGCGCCGATGTCGGCCTCGTGGACCATGGCGCTGTGGCGGTCGACGAACGCCGCGCGCACGGTGTCCTCGGTGCGGACGGACTCGGCCCAGTCCAGCGCGTTGGCCATGAACTCGACCGGCGCCACCACGGTCCACTCCAGGTCGCTCGCGCGGACCGCGTCCTGGAGCGGGGTGGGGCCGCCGCCGTTGAGGACGGTGACCCGGCGCACGCCCGCCCCGCGGGCCAGCTCGACGATCTCCGGGCCGGTCTCCAGCGGCTCGTAGCCGCCGCCGAAGGTGATCAGGTGGAGCCCGGCGGCGCCGTCGAGGGCGGGCGCCAGGCTCGCGGGGTCGGTCAGGTCGCCCCGGACGGCCTCGACGCCCCCGGGAAGGGAGGCGTTCGCGGGGTCGCGGGTCAGCGCGCGGACGGCGTGGCCGCGTTCGAGGAGCTCACGGACGATCTGGCGGCCGACGGTCCCGGTGGCGCCGGTCACGAGGAAGGTGTCGCTGGTGTGGGTCATGCGGGGAAGGTAACCGGGCGTTAGGACGCTTCATGTCCTAAGCGCGGGGGCCTCCGGTCGGGGAAGGGGAGCGGTATGGGTCGGCTGCCCGGGGATCCGGGAGTGGGGGGAAGGGTGCGTTACGCGCTCGGCTTCCGGTTGCCGCCGCAGAACCGGGAGTGGGTGCGGCACGACCTCACCGACGCCGGATGGCGCGGGCGGATCCTGCTCCGGCACCTGGGGCTGATGGCGCCGGTCTGCGCGGCGTTCGCGGCGCTGCCCGCCGAAGGGTGGGCGCGCGTGGCGGTCGCGCTGCTGGTGCTGGTGGCGAGCACGCTGACGGTGATGATCAGCGCCGACGACCTGCGGCGGGCGCGGCTGCGGCAGCACGGGCTCGAACCGCCCGGCTGAGCGGCTACCGCGCCGCGGGGTGAACGGTCCAGGCCCCGACCAGGTCGGCGTAGAGCGGGGAGTCCCGGAGGAGTTCCCCGTGGGTGCCCAGCCGGGGGCGGGTCCCGTCCATCACCAGGACGCGGTCGGCGCGGCGCGCCGAGCTGAGCCGGTGCGCGATGACGACCAGGGTGCCGGGCCGGTCCCGGAAGGCGTGCTCCACGCGGGCCTCGGCGGCGGGGTCGAGGTGGCAGGTCGCCTCGTCCAGCACCACGATCCGCGCGGGGCTGAGCCAGACGCGGGCGAGCGCGACGAGCTGCCGCTCCCCCGGCGTCAGGCCCGAACGCGGCCCGAGCGCGGCCCCGTACCCGCCGAGCCGGGCGCGCAGCGGCGCCAGGCCCAGCGCGGCGACGGCGGCGTCGAGCTCGGCCTCGGCGGCGTCCGGGCGCAGGTAGGCGAGGTTCTCGGCGAGCGTGCCGCTGAAGACGTACGCCTCCTGCGGGATGATCGCGACCGACCGGCGCCTCCAGGCGGGATCGGTCTCGGCGAGCGGCACGCCGCCGACGCGGACCCGGCCCGCCTGCGGGACGGCGACCCCGGTGAGCAGGTCGGCCAGGGTCGACTTGCCGATCCCGCTGGGGCCGACGACGGCCAGGTGCGTCCCGTGCGGCACGGTCAGGTCCAGGTCGCGCACGACCGGTTCGGCACCGGCGCCGTAGGCGAACGTGAGCCCCTCCACCGACAGGTCGAGGCGGCCCGGGACGCGCCCTCCGGCGGGCGCGGGGTCGGGTTCGTCCGCGGAGCCGTCCAGGAGGCGTTGCAGGGTCACCGCCAGCCGCACGCCGGAACCCCCGGTGCTCTGCACGGCCGCGCGCAGCGCCGGTTGCAGGCCGGTCGTCACGTAGGTGAGCGCGCCGAGCACCTCGCCGGGGCTGAGCCGCCCGGAGGCCACCAGCCAGGGCGCGGCGGCCAGCAGGACGACCAGCGACAGCTGGCCGCCGACGATGCCGAGCGCGGTGCGCAGCGCGTCGGCGCGGGCGACGGCGCGTTCGGCCGCGGCCTGCTCGGCGAAGACCGCCGCCGCCTCGGCCCCGGCCCGGGGCCCGGCCCCGCACGCGACCACGTCGCGCACCGCCGCGGTCAGGCCGCCGACGGTCGCCGCGACGCGGTCCTCGGCCGCCAGCAGGGCCCGGTGCCGCGCCATCAGCTCCGGCAGCAGCCGGGAGAGCAGCAGCAGCGCCGCCAGCACCGGCGGGAGGACCAGCAGCGCCGTGACGGGCGCGAGCAGCAGCAGCCCGATCGCGGCCGCGACCACCGCCATGCCGACCTGCTGCATCCCGAGCAGCAGCCCCGCGCCGGTGTCCCGGACGGTCTCGGTCTGCTCGGTCAGCTTCGCGACCACGCCCGGATCGGGCCGGCCGGCCAGCGCGCGGCGCAGCGCGCCGGCCACGATCCGGCGGACGAGCCGGTCGCGCACCGGCTCCAGGGCCCCGCCGAGCGCGCGCGGGATCTGCCGCGCGCCCAGCGCGCCGACCGCCGTCGCCGCCGCGAGCGCCCCCAGCCACGCCAGGCCGACCGTGCCGCGTCCGCGCAGGAAGCCCTGGTCGACGGCGAGCGCGATCAGCCGTCCGGACACCAGCGCCGGGAGCGCCGCCGCGACCGACCACGCCAGCACCCCGGCCAGGCCGCGCCGTTCGGTCCGCAGCTGGGCGGCGAACCAGCGCGCCGCGCCCCCCGTCACGCGCGCTCCGCCGGCGCCGGCTCGAACATCGCCCGGTAGTCCGGATCGGCCCACAGCTCGCGGTGCGGGCGGAGCGCGCGCACCCGGCCGGAGTCCAGCCACAGGACCAGGTCGGCGCGCGCGGCGGTCCCGGCGCGGTGCGCGACCACCAGCCGGGTGCGGGTCGCGGCGGCCTCCGCGAGCGCGGCCGCCACCTGCGCCTCGGTCACCGAGTCGAGGCTGGAGGTCGCGTCGTCGAGGATGATCAGGCGGGCGTTCCGGACGAAGGCCCGGGCCAGCCCGAGCCGCTGCCGTTCCCCGCCGGACAGGGGCGTGTCCGCGACGGGCGTGTCGAAGCCCGCCGGGAGCAGCCGGACGAAGCCGTCCGCCCGCGCGAGCGCGGCCGCCCGTTCGACCGCGCGGGGCGGCGCGGACGGGCAGCCGTAGGCGATGGCGTCGGCGATCGTGGTCCCCTGGAGGTCGGGGCGTTCGAAGGCGTAGGCGACCTGCGCGCGCAGCGCGGCGGGCGCGAGCTCGCGCAGCGGGACCCCGTCCAGGAGCACCCGCCCCTCGTCGGGGTCGAGGAGGCGCCCGGCCACGGCGGCGAGCGTCGTCTTGCCCGCGCCGGACCGGCCGACCACCGCCACCGTCCGGCCGGGCGGGACGGTCAGGTCGACCGCGTCGAGCAGCGGCCCGTCCGGCGTCCGCACGGTCACCCCGCGCAGGACCAGCGCGCCGGGGCCGGGCGGCAGCGCGCGGTCGCCGCCGCCGGGGGCGGGGACCGACAGCACCTCGGCCAGGCGGCGCGCCCCCGCCCGCAGCCGCGCCAGGGCCAGCAGCAGGGGGATCTGGCCGACCAGGCCCAGCGCCATCGGGGCGTAGCCCGCCGCCGCGAGCATCTCCCCCGCCGACAGCCGACCGGTCAGGACGCCCCGCCCGGCGACGGCCAGCGCCGCGATCTCGGCCAGCGGGACGATCAGGCGGCCCTGCCCCTGCATCCGCCCGTAGGCGTGCCAGAGCCGCCGCCCGGAGTCCGACAGGCCCGGCAGCGGGGCCAGGACCCGGTCGGCCTCGCGCCGCCAGGTCCCGGCGGCGCGGATGGTGCGGATGCCGGTGAGCGCGTCGGTCATCCGCGCGGCGATCTCGCCCTGCGCCTCCTGGTACTCGGTGACCAGGTCGGAGGCGTCCCGGACGAAGACGCGCATGAGCAGCAGCCCGATCGGGACCGCGCCGCCCACCGCCGCCACCAGCCGCCAGTCGATCAGCCACAGCGCGACCACGCCGCCGACCGACATCAGCAGCCCCGCGACCGCGCTGACCACCGACCGCGCGACCGCGCCGGCCTGCGGCGCGCCGGTGACGGCGCGGCTGGCCAGGTCGCCGGGCGTGAACGCGCGCGTCCCCGGCACCCCGAGGGCCAGCACGTGCGTGACCAGGCGCGTCCGCAGCTCCCTGGTCGCGGCCGTGCCGCAGTACACCTCGGCGAGCCGGGACAGCGCCGTGCCCAGCGCCACGCCGCCGAGCGCCGCCGCCAGCCAGCCCAGCGGGGCCCCGGCGCCGCGGCCCGCGTCGCGGGCGAGCACCGCGTCGGTGACCGCGCCGATCGCGGCGGGCAGGGCGAGCGCGCACACCGCGTTCAGCAGCGTCGCGGCGACCAGGAGGGCCGTCCACCCGGGGCCGGCGCGCAGCGCCTGGACGAGCAGCCGGTCGGCGTGCATTCCTGTCGTGCTCCTCGCTGATGGTGGTCCGCCCGGGGCGGTGGGAGTCCCCACCGCCCCGGGCGGTCGTTTCACATGGGTGCCGCTTCGGCGGCCTCGGTCAGCGCTGTTCAGCAGCAGGCGAACAGGCTTCCCGTGCTACAGCACTCCCACAGGCTCCAGTCGGAGCGGTTCTCGCCGCGGGCGTGCTCGACGTCCAGGTTCTGGAGTTCCAGGATCGACGCCATGGGACTGTCACCTCTCATCGGTGGAACGGTGTGCGGGCGTCAGCAGCAGGTGAAGGGAACCCAGCTGCCCGTGCTGCAGCACTCCCAGACGCTGGCGTTGCTGTCGGCGGCCGAGCTGGCGCGCTCGACCTCCAGGTCCTGGAGCTCAAGGATGGATGCCATGGTGGATGTTCACCTCCTCCCCCGGGGTCGCGTGCTCGCCCCTTCCTCCGGATGGAGGAAGGGGAGTCTCAGGGGGTGGCCGCCCAGGGCCGCCTCGACCGTGGCCAGGACCCCGGCGGAGCCCGTGGCGAGGTCCATGGACAGGCGCAGCAGCTGGTCCCCGATGAACGCGGTCCGCCGCGCGCCGGGCGCCGGGGCGTCCTCGCCCCGGCCGGGGTACGGGACGGCGTGCCAGCCGAGGTTGCGCAGGTGCGTCCGGACGACCGGGTCCTCCCGGCCGGCCCCGACGTGCAGCAGGTAGGCGAGGATGCCGGACCGTCCGTTGAGCAGGCCGCTCTGCACGAAGTACGCGGGAGCCGCCGCCCTCCGGATCCCCTCCTGCGCCTCGGTGAAGCGCGGCGCCGGGCGGTGCCGCAGGAACTCGTGCAGCGCGATGCCGATGCCCACGCTGCCGGTGGCGACGTACGGAAGGACCCGCCAGCCCTCGTCGACCTGGAGCGTGCTGTCCTTCTGCGTCCACTTGCAGGCGTCCAGCTCGCGGTGCAGGGCGCGTTCGGCCTCGTCCAGCCAGTGGCCGTCGCCCGTCGCCTCGAACATCCGGACGAGGAACAGGGCCGGGCCGGAGGAGCCGTACATCAGGCCCGCCCGGTAGGCGCCCTCCGTCTTGCGGCGCAGGTTCGCGACCACCCGGCCGGCGGTCTCCTCGGCCGCCGCGGCGAACGACGCCTCGCCCGTGACGCGGGCGAAGTGGAGCTGGTTGAGGCCGATGCCCGCCAGCCCCCGGTAGAGGCTGTTGTCGGTCGCCCCCGTCGCGGCGGGCGCGTGCTCCATGAGCTCGCGGGCCTCGTCGGCGCGGCCGAGCCGGTCCAGGACGTGGGCGACGCCCGCGACGCCGTCGTAGAAGCCGGGCGGCGGCCGTTGCGCCCTGGCGACGGCGTCCCGCACCCAGTCCTCGTGGTCGGGGAAGCGGCCGGCGCCCGCCTCGGCCAGCGCCCACAGCACGCCCGCCGCGCCGTGGCCGAACCCGATCCCACCGACGCTGGTCGCGAACTGCTCGATGTCGCCCGGGAAGAGCCGGTCGGCGCGCTCGGGCGTGGCCGTGTCGAGGATCGCGGCGGCGATCCCGGCCCGCGTGTCCGGCCAGGTGGCGGGCGTCGGCTCGCGCCAGATCGGCGGCGCGCCGTCCGCCGGCGCCGGGCGGGCGAGGTCGCGGCGGATCCGGTCGGCGTAGTCCGGCGGCAGCGGGAAGGACTCGCAGATCACGTCGAGGAACTGCTCGACCTTGCGGTCGTCCCAGTGCAGCGTCGCGGTGAGGGAGGTGAAGACCGCGAGCCTGATGCAGCCGAGCGCGTAGCGGTCGATGGCGAACCCGGTGTAGTCGGGCGGGGCCTGGTAGCCGGGCGCGCCGAGCGCCGGGTGCGTCGCCTCCTCCGCCTCGGCGACCAGCTCGAAGTCGACGAACACGATGGAGTCGTCGTCCCGGACGATGATGTTGCCGGGGTGCAGGTCGCCGAAGACCACGCCGCGTTCGTGCAGCCGGCCGAGCGCGCTCTCCACCCGGTCGACGACGCCGAGCGCCCACTCGGTGTAGCCGGCGACCTCCTGCGGCGTCGCGCCGTAGTGCAGCATCGGGTTGCGGCGCACCATGTGGTGGGTGAGGGTCTCGCCCTCGACGTACTCCCGCACGAGGAAGCGGTGCTCCCACCAGCTCCGGTACTCGACCAGGTCGGGGATGCAGTCCAGGTCGGCGAGGCGGAGCAGCAGGCCGTGCTCGCGTTCGAGCCGGACGACGGCGTCGTCCTCGGCGCGGTCCAGGCCCGCCATCGGCCGCGCCTCCTTCACCAGGACCCTGCGGCCGGTGCGCTCGTCCACGGCGCGGTAGAGGCCGCCGCCGTTGGAGAAGTGCAGCGCCTTCTCGATCCGGTAGGGGAAGTCCTCGACGGTCCCGTTCTCCCGGGCGTCGATGGCCTCCCGCAGGAAGCCGGGCACCTCCACCCACGCGGGCACCCGGAACACCGGGTCCCTGGCGTCGGGCACCAGCACGCCGTCCGGGCGCGCGATCGCGGGCACCATCTCGCCGCGCCCGTCCCGGCAGAATTTCTCCTTGAAAGCGCCGTAGCGCACGAACAGCGGCCCCGAACGCCAGCGCAGATCGCTCAAGATATAGGGGCCGGGCTGCCCTTCCAGCATTCCACCGAGTTCATGGAGGGTCTTTTCCAGAGCGCCTTCGTCGGCGGGGTAGATCGTGATGAACTTTCCGCTGCCGCCGCGTTCGGCGTACTTGCTGCTGCGGGCCAGCAACGTCCTTCTGCTGCGCAGGAACTTGAAAGGCATTTCCTGCTCGACGCAGTATTTGGCGACCAGTTCGAGGACGGGCCAGGCGTTGTCCAGACCGGCCGACACATGGATCTTCCAGCCCTGGTCAGGCATGGTCAACCCGTCGTGGCCCTGCATCACCCAGACCCCCACGCGCCGACGTTCCCAGCCGTCCGGCAGGGGGAGGTCGTCGGAGTAGCCGTCGGTCTCCCGGGTGTCGCTGGACGGCGAGTCATAAAAGACGGGATCGGCCATCGCATAGGCGTGGTACCGCAGATCCATCCACTACCCCAATCTTTCGGCGCACCCCCATCGTGTGCCACCGGACGCCCCGCGAACCAGTCACTTCGGCCGTCGCCGAAACGGCCTGGTCATCGCGCATACGTCACGACGGGTTTCCGCGCCGTCACTTGGCCGCGGGTTATAGTCGGCACCGACCAGGGGATTCATGGAGGTGAACACGAATGGGTTATGCGATCGCGGCCGCGCTGGTGACGCTCGTGCTGATCTCGGGCGCGGCGGGGCACGCGCTGAAACCGTTCGTCCTGCGGGACGCGCTGCGCGCGCACGCGACGGTGCCGGAGCGCTTCGTCCGCCCGCTGGCGGTCCTGGTGCCGGTCATCGAAGCCGTACCGGCGGGGCTCGGCGCGTTCGGCCTGCTGGGCGGGCACGACGGAGCCCTCACGGCCGCGATGGTCTGCGCGGCCGCGCTGATGGCGGGCTACGGCGCCTACACCTGGCACGTCACCCGCACCAGCGAGGCCGCGGTGCCCTGCGGGTGCTCGGCGGCGGGAACGCCCATGACCGGCTGGGTCCCGCTCAGGGCCGTGGCGCTGGCGGCCGTCGCCGCCGTGGCCGCCGGCGGCGCGGCGCACGCGGCGTCCGTGGACGCGCCGGACCTCCTGGTCGCGGTCCTGGCGGGAGCCACCCTCGGCGCCCTGGTCTGGGAGCTGCCCGCACTCGCCGCGCCGCGCCCGGCGAACTAGGGGGCGGCGCCATGGATCATGTCGAGACCGACGTCCTCGTCTGGGCCGTCCTCCTGGTGCTCACCCTGCTCCTGCTCAGGATGAACCGGCAGGTCCGGTCGCTCCGGGCGCGCGTTCCCGAACTGGGCCTCCCGGCCGGGTCCCGCGCCCCCGGCCTGGACCGGCTCGCCCCCGCGCCGTCCGGCCCGACGCTGCTGCTGTTCCTCAGCTCGGGCTGCGGAGGCTGCCCGGCGGTACTGGAGAAGGCCCTCGACCTGGCCGCCACCGGCGACGTCGTCCCGATGCGGGCCGTCTTCGCGGGCGACCCGCTGCCGATGGGCGCCGGGAACGTCATCCCGGTGCACACCGGCGAACAGGCCCTGCTCAACGAGTACCGGGTGCCGGGCACGCCGTTCGCGGTGCTGGTCGAGGCCGGAAGGGTCCGGCGCGCGGAACCCGTCCGCTCGCTGGACCTGCTCCAGGAACTCGCCAGCCCGTCCCCGAACTGAGCGTCACCGCACCGCCCCAAGGACGTCGTTGACATGCTCGGCGGCCCCGGCGTGAAGCCGCGGCAGACACTCCCGAAGCGGCCGGACAATACTCTGCGGAACGGTGCCGTACTCGACCAGATACCCGAGCGAGTGAGCGATCTCCTCCTGCACCACGGGATCGGTCTCCCGCGACAGAGCCTCGACCAGCGGCATCACGACCGACGAGACCTCAAGCCCCGCCCGGCAGTCCTGGACGAGCCGGTCCCCAAGATAAGCGGCCGCCAACCTCCGAACCCGAGGCTCCCCATCGACCAGCCAGGCCAGCAGCTCACCGAGCGACGCGCCGACCATCCGAGAGGAATCCTTGCCCACCCGGGCATTGTCCTGCGTCCGGGGCCGCCATGGAAAGATCAAGCATGACCGACGAGCGCTTCCAGGACCCGGGGTGGCGGCTCTGGAACTTCGGCGACGAGATCCTGGTCCGCTGCCCCCGCTGCGACGCACGGGCCGTCGTGGTCGTTCACCCCGACCACCGCGAAGGCCATCGCTACGTGATCGGCCTCCTGACGGCGCCGCACCGGCTGAGCTGCACGGGGTGCGGCCACACCGCCGAGTGGACGCCACGCCGCTGGCAGCGCGGCGACGACGGAGACCCCTACTTCACCCACGGCGGCCCCCTGCTGGTCCCCCACCTCACCGGCCCGAACGACCCCTACTTCGACCTGCCGCTGTGGCTGCAACGCCCATGCTGCGGCCACGTCCTGTGGGCCTACAACCAACGCCACCTGGACCTGCTGGAAGCCTACGTGGCCGCCCGCCTACGCGAACGAGGAGGCTGGACAGGCTCAGGCAGCCTCCTGGAACGCCTACCCGCCTGGATCAAAGCGGCCGACAACCGCCCCGAAGTCCTCAAGTGCATAACAGCCCTACGCGCCACCCTCCCGTCCTGACCTCTCGGCGTCCGGGGGAGGGACGACTCTCCCCTGACAGCGCAGACGCGGCGACATGCCGGAGTGCTCCGGGCCCAGGAAGTCGAACGGAGGGCAAGGACGGAGCGTCGGCCTGCCGCGTTCCCGGGCCATGCGGCAAGCCGACGTCCGGTGACGAGTGCCCGGACCGGACACGGGCGGTGAAGCCCCTCGGGGTCAGCTTCCGTACTGCTTGGTGTCCGGGTGCTCGATCAGCAGGATGTGGGCGGCCTTCTCAGCGACGGGGCGGTGCCGTACGCCCCTGGGGACGACGAAGAGTTCGCCCGCCTTCAGCACCACCGGGTCCCGCCCCTCCAACTGGATCTCAAAGGTGCCGTCCCAGCACAGGAACAGCTCGTCCTCGTCGTGATGGTGCCAGGGGAACTCGTCTTCCAGACGAGCGAGGCGGACGACGGTGGTGTCGTTGACCATTGCCAGATCGCGCTGCTGGAAGGGCCCCGGGAGCACGGCGACGGCCTCGGGCACCGATACCGCGGCGAGCTGCCGCAGGTCCTCGTGTTGTGTGGTCATGTCGCGATCCTCGCCGTCATCGTGGACGGCTGGCAGAGCCAATGCGCCATGATTGGTCCGTCGAACGAACCAATCATCTCGATCGCGTCCGGAAGAACTCGATCATGTCGATGGACCCGGCCGAGCTGGCCGACCGTCTGGGCCGGTGGTCCGCCGGCCGCGGACCGCTGTACCTCCTGCTCGCCGCGCGGCTGAGGCGCCTCGTCGACGAGGGCGAGCTGCCGTCCGGCACCACGCTGCCACCCGACCGGGCCCTCGCGTCCGTGCTCGCGGTAGGACGCGGGACCGTCGTGGCCGCGTACGACCAGCTGCGCCTGGAAGGCCGGATCAGCCGACGCCAGGGAAGCGGGACCCGCGTGGCCGGGCCACCGCGCCCCGGACCCCGGGAGAGCACGGGCGCGCCGGTCTTCCTGCACCTGCTCGAACCCCGGGACGACGACGTGATCCTCCTGGCATGCGCCGCCCCGTCCGCGCCGCCGGCGATGCTGCTGACGGCCTACGAGCGGGCCTTGCCCCAGCTGGCCACGGTCACGAGCGACATCGGCTACCACCCGTCGGGCCACTGGCGGCTGCGCCGTGCGGTCGCCGACCACTACACGGGGCGTGGGGTGCCGACCGGCCCCGGGCAGGTGCTGGTCACCAACGGCGGCCAGCAAGCCCTCTCCCTGCTCGCCCGCGCCTTCGTCGAGCCCGGCGGCACGGTGCTCGTCGAGGCGCCCACCTACCCCGGCGCGCTCGAGGCCTTCCGCGAACAGACCACGTCCCTGGAGGCGCTCCCCGTCGGCCTGGACGGCTTCGAAGCGAGGGTCCGGACCTCTGACCGCCGCCTGGAACTCGCCTACCTCGTGTCCACCCACCACAACCCGACCGGAGCGGTACTGCCGTCGCTGGCGCGCCGACGGCTCGTCGCCGCCGCCGCCGCGGCGAGCGTGCCGCTCATCGACGACGAAATCCTCGCCCACCTGGCGCTTCCCGGGCAGGAGACACCACCTCCACTCGCTGCGTTCGGCGAAACGGTCATCTCCGTGGGCTCGCTCAGCAAGAGCGTCTGGGGCGGGCTGCGCATCGGCTGGATACGGGCCCCGCGGCCCGTGATCGACCGCCTCGCCAGGCTCCGAGCGGTTCACGACCTCGGGGGGAACGTCACCGCGCAGCTCGCCGCCGCCGAGCTGCTGCCCCACCTGGAGACCCTGTGCCAGGACATCGCGGCGGACCGCCGGGCCCGCCATGACCACCTGCGCGCGGAACTGGCACGGCGGCTGCCGCAGTGGCAGGCCCCACCCGTCACCGGCGGTCAGACCCTGTGGGTGCGCCTCCCCCGCGGCGACGGCGACTCCTTCGCGCAGACAGCCCTCCGCCACGGCGTCGCCGTGCTGCCCGGCAGCGGGCTGGACGCCTCGGGAGGCAGCAGGGAGTTCATCCGGATCCACTTCCTCGCCGCCCCCGACACGCTGACCGAGGCGGCGCGCCGCCTGGCCACCGCATGGCACGCCTACGGCGACGGTCGCGACCAGGGCACGCCCGCGCCCCGATCCATGGCGGTATGACAAGAGCCTTGGAGGATCGCCCTGGCTGCGAAAAGACCCCGTTTCCATGATCGGAAACGGGGTCTTTATGGCTGGTGGGCGCGGCAGGTTTCGAACCTGCGACCCCTCGCTTGTAAGGCGAGTGCTCTACCCCTGAGCTACGCGCCCGTGGGCACGTTCGTGCCTCGGTGACCGGGAAAGCGTACCCGGTTCCGGGGTGGGTGCGCGAAACGGATCATGGCTGGGGGTCGCCGCCGTCCTGTTCGGCCAGGAAGCGTTCGAACTGGGCGGCCAGCTCCTCGGCCGTCGGCATGTCCCGGGCCTCGGCGAGCAGGCTCTCGCGGTCGGCGGCGCCCGCGAACGCGTCGTACTGCTGCTCCAGGGCGCGCACGACCTTCTCGACCTCCTCGTTGCCGCTGACCTGCTCGGTGATCTCGGCGTCGGTCGTGAGGGCGGCCTCGCGGAGGGCGGCGGAGGGCAGCACCAGGCCGGTGGCGGCGATCACCGCGTCGAGGGCGGCGACGGCGGCGGTCGGGTAGGTGGTCTGGGCCAGGTAGTGCGGGACGTGGACGGCGAAGCCGAGCGCGTCGTGGCCGGACTCGCCCAGCCGGTACTCCAGCAGGGCCGCGGCGCTGCCGGGCACCTGGACCTTGTCGAACCACGAGGAGCGCGTGATCAGCTCCGGCCGGGTCGCGTGCGAGGTCATCCCCACCGGGCGGGTGTGCGGAACGCCCATCGGGATGCCGTGGAATCCGACGACGAGGCGGACGTTCAGGCGGTCCACCAGCGAGCGGACGGCGGCGACGAAGCCCTCCCACATCCGGTCGGGCTCGGGCCCGGTCAGCAGCAGGAACGGCGTGCCGACCTCGTCGTGCAGCAGGCGCAGGACCAGCTCGGGGGCGTCGTAGGAGGCCCAGTGGTCGCGGTCGTAGATCATCGTCGGGCGGCGGGCCCGGTAGTCGATCAGGGAGTCCACGTCGAACCGCGCGATGACGCGGTGGTCGAGGGCGTCCAGCAGGTGTTCGCGCACGAGCTGCCCGACCGATCCGGCGTCCACGAACCCGTCGATGCTGTGCAGCAGGACCGGGCCCGTCAGCTCCGGCAGGTCGGCGTCCAGCTCGTACAGATCCTCAGGGTTCAGCACCGTCTCCCCCACATTCATGTCTTGAGCCCTTCAACCTTAGGACATGGGCGGGGGCATCCCTTGTCCGTGTGTGATCGCGGTCTCATTCGAAGACGCGGCTGGCCAGGAAGTCCTCGGGCAGCAGGGTGGTGAGGGCGGCCAGGTCCACCTCGCCGGGGGCGGCCAGCAGCCGGCCGGCGTGGCGCAGGCGGGCGCGCTCGATCGCGTTGCGGACCGAACGGGCGTTGGCGAACCGCGGCCGGACGCGGCGTCGCCGCAGGTAGTCGCGGAAGACTGGAACGGTCTCGGGGGCGAGCCGGTAGCCCTCGCGGGCCATCATCAGGCGGCCGATCTCCTCCAGTTCGGCGGGTTCGTAGTCGGGGAAGTCGATGTGGTGGGCGATGCGGGAGCTCATGCCGGGGTTGGAGGCGAAGAACGCGTCCATGCGGTCCTTGTAGCCCGCCAGGACGACGACGAGGTCGTCGCGCTGGTTCTCCATGACCTGGAGGAGGATCTCGATGGCCTCCTGGCCGTAGTCGCGTTCGTTCTCGGCCCGGTACAGGTGGTAGGCCTCGTCGATGAACAGGACGCCGCCCATGGCGCGCTTGAGGACCTCCTTGGTCTTGGGCGCGGTGTGCCCGACGTACTGGCCGACCAGGTCGTCGCGGGTGACCGGCACCAGGTGGCCCTTGCGGACGTAGCCGAGGCGGTGCAGCAGTTCGGCGAGGCGGACCGCGACGGTCGTCTTGCCCGTGCCGGGGCCGCCGGTGAAGCACATGTGCAGGTTGGGGCGGCCCGAGTCGATGCCGAAGCGCGCCCGGACGCGGTCCACCAGCAGCAGCGCGGCGATCTCGCGGACGCGGGCCTTCACCGGGGCCAGGCCGACCAGGTCGCGGTCCAGGGAGTCCAGGACCTCGTCGGCCTGGGACTCGGCGCGTTCGCGGGCCAGGTCCACGCGGGCGTCGGGGGGCAGCGGCCCGGCGGGGGCCTCGTCCGCCGGGCCGTCCGCCGGGCCGTCCGCCGAACGCATGCCGAAGGCGGGCCGCCCGGTCATGGCGCCGCCCGGTCCGGACCGAAGAACGTCGCGATCGAAGGTGCGGTGACGGGCGGGGTCATGCGTACCGCTCGCCCTGCGGCCGGTCAAGCGCGTAGGGGTGGATCCGGTAGCGGACGCGGCGGTCGGAGGTCTCCTCCCGGTCCAGCCGGAACCCCGGTTCGACGGCCGGGCGCTGCACGATGAACTGCAACGCCGTCGTCTGCCGCCCGTAGCCCGCGTCGTAGGCGTTCACCCGGACGTAGTGGCCCGGGTAGGCGCGGCGGCACTCGTTGACCTCGTACAGCACCCCGGCGGGGTCGGCCAGGTCGAACATCGGCAGGCCCCACATCTCCCAGTACGCGTTGCGCGGGTGCGGGTCGTCGGTGAACTCCACCGAGCACGGCCAGCCCCGCTCCAGGGCGTAGGCGACCTGCGCGGCGATCTCGTCGTCGGTGAGGTCGGGCAGGTGGGAGAACGTCCCTTGGGTCACGCGCATCACAGGCTCACAGGGGTCTCGACGACGTCGGGGGTGTCGGTGGACTCGTAGCTGAACGTCACGTCGCCCCAGGTGGACAGCGCGACCTCCAGCTCGCGGCTGTGCCGGGCGGCGGCCCGCAGGATGTCGGGGCCCTCGGCGAGGAGGTCACGGCCCTCGTTGCGCGCCTTGATCATCGCTTCGAGGGCGACGCGGTTGGCGGCGGCCCCGGCGGCGATCCCCATCGGGTGCCCGATCGTCCCGCCGCCGAACTGGAGGACCACGTCCTCGCCCAGGTGGTGCAGCAGCTGGTGCATCTGCCCGGCGTGGATGCCGCCGGACGCCACCGGCATCGTGCCCGGCATCGACGCCCAGTCCTGGTCGAAGTACAGGCCCTTCACCGGATCCGCGGCGATCCTGTCGAGGCGCAGGGTGTCGTAGAAGCCCGCGACGCTGTGGGGGTCGCCCTCCAGCTTGCCGACGACCGTCCCGGCGTGGATGTGGTCGACGCCGGCCAGCCGCATCCACTTGGCGATCACGCGGAAGCTGACGCCGTGGGTCTTCTGCCGCGTGTAGGTGGAGTGCCCGGCGCGGTGCAGGTGCAGCAGCATCCCGTTGGCCCGCGCCCACCGGGCCATCGACTGGATCGCGGTGTAGCCGACGGTCAGGTCGATCATCACGATGACGCTGCCGAGGTCGCGCGCGAACTCGGCGCGCTCGTACATGTCCTCCATCGTGGCGGCGGTGACGTTGAGGTAGTGCCCCTTGACCTCGCCGGTCGCGGCGACGGCCCGGTTGACGCCCTCCATGCAGTACAGGAACCGGTCGCGCCAGCGCATGAACGGCTGGGAGTTGATGTTCTCGTCGTCCTTGGTGAAGTCCAGGCCGCCGCGCAGCGCCTCGTACACGACGCGCCCGTAGTTGCGCGCCGACAGCCCGAGTTTCGGCTTGACCGTCGCGCCCAGCAGCGGGCGCCCGAACTTGCCGAGGTACTCGCGCTCCATCACGATCCCGTGCGCCGGGCCCTGGAACGTCTTGACGTAGTGCGGCGGGATCCGCATGTCCTCCAGCCGCAGCGCCCGCAGCGCCTTGAACCCGAAGACGTTCCCGATGATCGAGGAGGTGAGGTTGGCGATCGAGCCCTCCTCGAACAGGTCCAGGTCGTAGGCGATGGAGGCGATGAACTGCCCCTCGCGCCCCGGCACCGCCTCCACCCGGTAGCACTTGGCCTGGTAGTTCTCGTGGGAGGTGAGCCGGTCGGTCCACACCACCGTCCAGGTGGCGGTGGACGACTCCCCGGCGACGGCCGCGCCCGCCTCCTCCGGCGGGACGCCCGGCTGCGGCGTGATCCGGAACGCGGCCAGCACGTCGCCGTCCTTCGGCCGGTAGTCGGGCCGCCAGTAGCCCATCTCCGCGTACGGGATCACACCCGCCGACCATCTGCCCGCGCTCATGGCCCTCCGCTCGGGTCGGGGTTCGTGGACGTCCCGAGCGTCGCCCGGCGATACTCGCATCGTCCATCAAGTGTTTCCGGCCCACACCTGAGCGAGGGCTTGAACCAGGAGGTCGCCGTGACCGAGGCGCGGCTGCGGACGTTCGTGGCGGTGGCCGACGCCGGGTCGGTGCGGGAGGCGGCGCGGCGGCTGTACGTGACCGAGTCGGCGGTGTCGGCGGCGCTGGCGGCGCTGGCCCGGGACCTCGGCGTCGCGCTGGTCCGCCGCGAGGGGCGCGGCCTGGCGCTCACCCCCGCCGGGACGGTCTACGCCTCCTACGCCCGCCGGGTCCTCGGCCTGCTGGAGCAGGGGCGCGCGGCGGCGCGGGGCGCGGCCGACCCGGCGCGCGGCCCGCTGCGCCTGGCGGCGGTGACCACGGCCGCCGACCAGGTCCTGCCGGAGCTGCTGGCCTCGTTCCGCGCCCGCTGGCCGGAGGTGGACCTGGCCCTGGAGGTGGGGCCGCGCCGCCAGGTGTGGAGCAGCCTGGCCGCCCACCGGGCCGATCTGGTGCTGGCCGGACGGCCGCCCGCCGGCATCGCGGCGACCGTGCTGGCGCGGCGGCCCAACGACCTGGTCGTGGTGGGCGCGCCCGCGCCGGCGGCGGCGTTCGACCCGGCCACGACGCCGTGGGTGATGCGCGAGCCGGGCTCGGGCACCCGCGCGACGGCCGAGGCGTACCTGGCCGAACGCGACGTCGCCCCGCCCCGCCTGGTCCTCGGCTCCAACGGCGCGGTGGTCGCGGGCGCGGCGGCGGGGCTGGGCGTCGCCCTGCTGTCCCGTGACGCGGTCCGCGGCCACCTGGCGGACGGCTCCCTGGTCGAGATCGACGCGCCCGGAACGCCGCTGCACCGCCCCTGGCACGCCGTGGGCGGGCCCGATCCGACCCCGACGACCCGGCTGTTCGTGGATCATCTCCTGGAGGCCCCGGGCTGGTCCCGGCCCCGCTGACGCCCCGCCGGGCGCGTGGGGTCGGTCACATCGCGCACCGGAGCGCGCCGGAGCGGCCACGACACGACAGAATCGGATTCGGAAAACCCTGGGGGCAGGGCGCCCGCATCCGCGACCACGCGAAAGGGGTCCACGATGACCGCCGAACGCCCGTACGACCTCGTCCTCTTCGGCGCCACCGGCTTCACCGGCGGGCTGACCGCCGAGTACCTGGCGCGGCACGCGCCGCCCTTCGCCAAGTGGGCGCTGGCCGGGCGCAACCAGGAGAGGCTGGCGGCGGTCCGCGACCGGCTGGCCGCGATCGACCCGGCCTGCGCCGACCTGCCGCTGCTGCACGCCGACACCGCCGACACCGCGTCGGTCGAGGAGCTGGCCGCGCGGACGCGCGTCGTCATCACCACCGTCGGCCCGTACGTGAGGCACGGCGAGCCGCTGGTCGCCGCGTGCGCCCGCAACGGGACCGACTACGTGGACCTGACCGGCGAGCCGACGTTCGTGAACCGGATGTACGTGCGCCACCACGAGGAGGCCGTGCGCACGGGCGCGCGGATCGTGCACGCCTGCGGGTTCGACTCGATCCCGCAGGACCTGGGCGCGTACTTCACCGTCAAGCGGCTCCCGGCGGGCGTTCCGCTGCACGTGGAGGGGTTCGTGCGGGGCTCGGGCGACTTCTCCGGCGGCACCCTGCACTCGGCCGTCGGGATCTTCGCCGACATCCCCGGCATGGTCCGCTCCGAGCGCGAGTACCACCGCGCCGCGCCGAAGCCGGAGGGACGGCGGGTGCGGATCTCGCGGCGGCCCGTGCCCCGCTCGGGGGTGAACGGCTGGACGCTGCCGATGCCGACGATCGACCCGCAGATCGTGCTGCGGTCGGCGGCGGCGCTGGACCGGTACGGCCCGGACTTCTCCTACGCCCCCTACGTGGCGACCAGGCGGCTGCCGTCGGCGGTCGGGCTGGCCGTCGGCGCCACGGCCGTGACGGCGCTGGCGCAGCTGCCGCCGACCCGCGCGCTGCTGCTGCGGGTGCGCGGGGCGGGCGAGGGCCCGCCGCCGGAGAAGCGCGCCAAGGCGTGGTTCAGCGTGAAGTTCGTCGGCGAGGGCGGCGGCAGGCGCGTGGTCACCGAGGTCGCGGGCGGCGACCCCGGCTACGGCGAGACCGCGAAGATGCTGGCCGAGTCGGCGCTGTGCCTGGCCTTCGACGACCTGCCGCCGAGCTCCGGCCAGGTCACCACGGCGGTCGCGATGGGCGACGCGCTGATCGACCGCCTCCAGAAGGCCGGGATCACCTTCCGGGTGATCCATTCCTGATCGGGACGACCGCCTCGACGGTGGTGCCGGCGCCGGGGCGGCTGGTGACCGTGAACCGGCCGCCCAGCAGCTCGGCGCGTTCGGCCATGCCGCGCAGCCCGTAGGCCCCGGACCGGCGGCCCTGCCGCGGCGCGAACCCCACCCCGTCGTCGGCGACGGTCAGCCGGACGCGGTCGCGGTCGTGCTCCAGCAGCAGGTCGACGCAGGTGGCGGCGGCGTGCCGCAGGCAGTTGCCGACCGCCTCCTGCGCGATCCGGTACAGCGCGGTCTGCACGTGGTCGGGCAGCGGCTCCTCCAGCTCCCCGGTCACGGTGACGGTCACGTCCACCGCCCCGCGCGAGGTGGGCGCGCCCGCCTCCCGCGCCAGCGTCGCCAGCGCGGCGGGCAGCCCCAGGTCGTCCAGGACCGGGGGCCGCAGCCCGCCGATCGCCGCCCGCGTCTCGGCGGCGGCCAGCTCGCACAGCTCGCGCGCGCGGGCGATCTGGGCGCGGGCGCCGGACGGCGCGGGCCCGTCCAGCCCGGGGCCCTCCAGCGCCGCCTGCGCCGCCGACAGGTGGAAGCCCAGGCTGGCCAGGCGCTGGGCGATCCCGTCGTGGATCTCGCGGCTGAGCCGGGACCGCTCGGCCTCCTGGACCTGGACGGCGCGTTCGGCGAAGCGCTCGGCGGCGAACTCGCGCTCCCGGGCGGTGCGCAGGCGGCGGCACGAGCACAGCACCGGCGCGAACAGCTCGGCCAGCGCCCCGACCAGTGCCACGTCCGGCTCGCGGCAGGGGCCCGCCGACCGGACGTCGAGGACCCCGATGACCGCGGGCCCGCTGTGCACGGGCACCGCGACGCCGCGCCCGTCGCGGTGCCGCCGGGCCCGCCCGTGCGCCGCGGCCCACCCGACGTCCCCCTCCCCCAGCGGGACGGCCCGGCCCGCGCCCTCCATGACCCGCCCGCACTCGTCCAGGACGTACGCGTCGCAGAACACGAGCGCCTCGCCCGACCGCACCACCAGCCCGGCCAGCTCCTCGGCCATCGACGGCAGCGTCCGCCCCGAGCACGCGACCGCGACGACCCGGACCAGCAGGTCCCGTCCCCGGCCCGCCAGCAGGTCCAGCGCGGCCGTCACCGGTACAGCCCCTCCCGCAGCGCCAGCGCGACCGCCGCGGACCGGTCGGCCACCTCCAGCTTCCGGTACAGGGTCCGCAGATGGCTCTTGACGGTCTCCTCGCTGACCACCAGCCGCGCCGCGATCGCCTTGTTCGACAACCCGCCGACCAGCAGCGACAGCACCTCGCTCTCGCGCTGGGTGAGGCCCCGGTCGGCGCCCGGCCAGAACTCGCCGCGCCGCAGCCGCGCCGCCGTCACCGCCATCCGCCCGGCGAGGGTGGGATCGACGACGGTCTCGCCGCGGGCGACCTCCTCCAGCCGCCGCACCAGCTCCGGTCCGTCGACGCGTTTCAGCAGGTAGCCGCCGGCGCCCGCACGCAGCGCCTCGAAGACGTACTGCTCGTCGTCGTAGACCGACAGGAACACCACCCGCGACTCGGGGGCCAGGCCGGTCAGCGTCCGGCACACGTCCAGGCCGCTCTCCGGCCCCAGCCGGACGTCCAGCAGCACCACGTCGGGCCGCAGCGCCGCCACGAGCCGGGCGGCGTCGGCGGACGTCCCCGCCTGCCCCACCACCCGCACCCGCCCGGCGAACCCGGCCAGCATCGCCTTCAGCCCGGCCAGGATCATCTCGTGGTCGTCCACCAGGACGACGCGTACGGGCACGCCCATCCCGGCACGATAACAACCCTTGCTACCCGCCAGTAGCCCCCGTGGCGTCAGGCTTCTCCCGGGTTTCACCCGTGCTCTCCCCCGTTCGGGTGAGGCCGCGGCCCGCCGCCCGTTCTACCGTCCGGGCACCGGACGACGTCGGCACGCTAGGAGGCAAGGTGCCCCATCGGATCGTGCACATGCTCCGGGCGCGCGGATCGGGCCGCCGCCCCGTCATGCTCGCCATCGCCGGGGACAGCGCGGCGGGCAAGACGACGCTCACCAGGGGGCTGGTGCGGTGTCTGGGGGCGGACCGGATGACCGCCGTCTGCGTGGACGACTACCACCGCTTCGACCGGCGGGAACGGGCGGGCAGGCCGTTCACGGCGCTGCACCCCGACTGCAACCACGTCGACATCATGGAGCAGCACCTGCAACTGCTGTCGCTGGGCGAGCCGATCCTCAAACCGGTCTACGACCACGGCACCGGCCGGCTCGTCCGGCCCGAGCTGGTCCGGCCCCGCGACTTCGTGATCGTCGAGGGGCTGCTGCCGCTGCACACCCGGCTGGCGCGCGCCTGCTTCGACATCACCGTCTACCTGGACCCGCCCGAGCCGCTGCGCCACGCCTGGAAGGTCCGCCGCGACTGCGCCAACCGCGGCTACACCCCCGGGCAGGTCCGCGCCGAGCTGGCCCGCCGCGAACCCGAGAGCGCCGCCTACATCCGCCCGCAGCGCCGCTGGGCCGACATCGTCGTCCGGTTCGCGCCGGTCGCGGGCCGCGCCGACCCGCCGGACACGCCGCTGTCGGCCGAGCTGCTGCTGCGCCCCACCATCGACCACCCCGAGCTCGGCCCGGTCCTGGCGGAGGCGGCCCCGCCCGGCGGCGACACGGCCATGCACCTGCGCCTGCACCGCGACACCGACGGCCGTCCCGTCGACGCCCTGCACGTCCACGGCTACGTCTCCCCCGAGGAGTCCGGGCCCGTCAAGAAGGCGATCTGGGAACGGCTGGCGGGCCGCGCCGACCTCGACCCGGCGGCGCTGGGCCGGTACGGCGACTCGGGCGCCAGCGACCCGCTGGCCATCACCCAGCTCCTGCTGCTGTACCACCTGCTCGACGCCGACCGCCGGCAGCAGGCGGCGTAGCGGTCGTAGCGGCGTAGCGGCCACGAGGCGCGCGGGGAGGCCCCGGGACACCGGGCCGCGCGGCTCCGTCACGGCCGGGAGGACCCCCCGCCTGGGCGCCGGGGGCCTCCCGGCCTCTCCCGTGCGGGGACGCCCTCAGGAGGCGGCCGAGACCGGCGGCACCGCGGCCGCCAGCTCCTTCCAGCGGATCTCGGGGCGCTCGGCCGCCACCACCGCCAGGGACTGTCCGCCGCGGACCGTCTCGTCCGGCGTGGACGACAGCCGGAAGCGGGCGTTGGGACGGTGCGAGTCGCCGACCGCCAGCAGCGTGCAGCCCCGCCGCAGCAGGAAGATCGCCACCTCGACGCGCGGCCACTCGCCCGCGTCCTCGGGCACGTCCAGGCGGAACAGCGAGGAGTCGCCGTCCAGCGTGCTGGCGAGGTTGTGGTAGATCGAGGCGACCCCGGGATTGCGGATCGCCACCGCGACCACGGCCGGGTCGTCCACGTCCACCGGCTCGATGTCGGGGTCGATCAGCTCCAGCGCCTCGGCGAACTCGGCGCGGCGCACCCCCTCGTGCACGCCCGCCAGCAGGTGCGGCACCGGCCCGCCGGTGCGGCGCAGGTGGGCGTGCACCCCGAGCATGACCCGCACGGTCTCGTCGTCGTCGCGGCCGACCACCAGCACGGTGCGGGCGGTCTCCAGGCGGGCCCGCGCGTAGGCGCTCTCGTCGCGCAGCACCACGTCGTACAGCTCCGGGTCGGGGTTCTCCCCGCTCATCTGGTCGGGCCAGAACACCGTGACGACCGGCACGCGGGCGTAGGCCGGGTCGGCGCGCAGCTGGCTGATGATCGCCCGCAGCCCCTCCCGGTGGTAGCCGACGACCACCAGGTGGTCACGGTGGTGCAACTGCGCCCGGCCGGTGGCCTTCATGGTCCTGCCCTTCGCCATCCACAGCGTCAGCTCCGCGAACAGCACCAGCCCGGCGGTGAGGCCGGCGACGATCACCATCGCGCCGCCGATCCGGCCGCCCGTCGTGGTGGGGTACAGGTCGCCGTAGCCGGTGGTCGTCCCGCTGACGAAGAAGTACCACAGGTAGTGCAGCGGGTCCCTGAGCTTGGAGTCCGCCGGTTCGAACGCCGTCATCAGCGCCCAGCCGCCCACCGCGGCCACCAGCAGCACCGCCGCGGGGACGCGCCAGGCACGGTCGGCGACCCGGTTGATCAACCGCAGGAGCAGGTACGGCATGGCGCCCTCCCCGTCCGTCGCCGCCGGATGTTGCGATACAACGTTCCAGTGCGCGCCGGGGCCGTCAACCCACAAAAGACCACGTCACCGCCATTCGGCGACAAATCTGTGGCAACGGCCACATCGCGGGCGCCGTAGCGGTGACCGGAAGTGACCGGGTCAGTGACCGGAACGCTGGCCGGTTCCGGTCATGACGGAAGGGCCGGTCAGCCCACGACGCCGCGCCGCAGCACGCGGCTCAGGGCCGCCGCGACCTCCTCGGCCAGGGCGGTGTCCGAGGACGGCCCGCCCGAGTGGACCAGGGGGCGGTCCCCGTCGGCCGGCTCCCGGACCGCCTCGCGGGTGTGACCGCAGTCGCGGCACTCGACCTCGCCCAGCCGGCACAGCAGCGCCGTGGAGCCGCAGTCCTCGCAGCGGTCCAGGTCGGCGGTCCAGTCGTGGGCGGTCTGGCAGAGAGGGCAGACCAGCACCTGGTGGTCGGCCCGGACGCCGCGTTTCCACGGGCTCGCGCCGCCTGCCGGGTCGGTCTGCCGCGCCCCGCAGCGGAAGCAGGGCATCACACCTCCAAAAGGTGCGGGGCCGGGGCCGGCGGTGGCCGGACCCGGCCCGGATCACTCAGAGGTTCGCGAGCGCCTTGCGGTACTCGTCGAGGTCGCGGGCGTCGGGAAGGTCGTTCTCGACCTTCCAGCGGACGACGCCCTCGGTGTCGATGATGAAGGTGCCCCGCTTCGCCAGGCCCTTCTCCTCGTTGAACACGCCGTACCTCTGCGCCACACCGCCGTGCGGCCAGAAGTCCGACAGCAGCGGGAACCGGTACCCCTCCTGGTCGGCCCAGGCGCGCAGCGCGAACATCGAGTCGACCGAGACGGCCAGCACCTGCGTGGCGTCGTCGCCGACGAGCGTCGGCAGCTCGTCGCGGATCGCGCAGAGCTCGCCGGTGCACACGCCGCTGAACGCCAGGGGGTAGAACACCAGGACGACGTTCTTCCTCCCCCGGAAGTCCGACAGCTTCACCGGGGTCCCGTGCTGGTCCTTCAGCTCGAAGTCCGGTGCGACGTCGCCTACGTTGACCGCCAATGCCTCTCCCGCGGATCGGCCCCGCCCGGGGCGGGGGTCGTTCCCCCCACGAGCGTGGGGGCGACCGTCAGTCTGCCACCCCCGGGTGACGGGCGGATGTCCGGGCGGCCCGCGGCGGCGGGCCGTTCGGCTACTTGTGGACCTTCGGTGAGACCAGGCGCGTGCCCGACCACTCCTTGGCGGCGCTGATGCTCTTGGTCTGGGTCAGACCCGCGGACGTGGCGGCGTCGCCGATGTCGCTGGGCTCGACGTGCCCGTCCCGGCCCGCCTTGGGCGTCAGCAGCCAGATGTGGCCGCCGTCGGCCAGGGGGACAATGGCGTTCGTGAGCTCGTCGAACAGGTCGCCGTCCTCTTCCCGCCACCACAGCAGCACGACGTCGACCACGTCCTCGTAGTCCTCATCGACCAGCTCCTTGCCCGTGACGGCCTCGATGGCGTCGCGCAGGTCCTCGTCGACGTCGTCATCCCAGCCGATCTCCTGCACCACCTGGTCCGGCTTGAAGCCGAGCCGTTCGGCCAGGCTGCGCTCAGACTGCGCCTGGCCCGCGGTCGCGCTCACGAAAGTCCTCCCATGGTCGATAGTCCGCCCGGTGGCGGGGTCGTCGTGTTCCATTCCCGAACGTGGTGGCCGGGTCCCCGCTCCGTCGCGTGTTTTGCGGGACAGTCCACACAAGTAAGGGCCCCTTGCGCAAGTGTCTTCTCGGCTTTTGCTCGGCTCGTCGCTCCGATCGACCGGATCCCGGTGACCCGTCATCAACAGAGCGTAACAACCCACGCTCATCCCGCAAGGAAGGACAACCGTACCTGGCGTTCGCGGTTGTCGACGTTCAGGTCGACCAGGGCGATCGACTGCCAGGTCCCCAGCGCCAGCCTCCCCGACAGCACCGGGACGGTCGCGTACGGGGGGATCAGGGCGGGCATGACGTGCGACCGGCCGTGCCCGCGCGAGCCGTGCGCGTGCCGCCAGCGGTCGTCGGCGGGGAGCAGGTCCCCCAGCGCGCTCAGCAGGTCGTCGTCGCTGCCCGCGCCCAGTTCCAGGATGGCGACGCCGGCGGTGGCGTGCGGCACGAACACGTGCAGCAGCCCGTCACCGCCGGTCTCCGAGGCGGCCTCCGAGGCGAACCGCTCGCACTCGGACGTCAGGTCGTGCACGGCCTCCCGGCTTCCGGTCGTCACCTGGATCACGGTGCTCTTCATGATCACAGGTCTACCCGGTCGGCCGGGGTTAACGCTCGGTCGGGACCCCCTCACCGGTCCGCGGCTCCACGACCGCGTCCGGCCCGGGGAATACCAGGCCGGTGTGCCCGTCGTCGAAGCGGACGACGAACGGCGGCCCGCCCTCGGGCCCGCGCACCTCGATGATCTCGCCTGCCCTGTCCGGCTGCCCCACGGTGTTGCCGTGCACGTGCAGCCGGTCTCCCACGGATGCGTTCATCAGCTCCCCCAGGCGTACGGCCTCTCGCCAAGGTCGTCCGGGCGTGTTCACGTCCTACCTTCGTACGTCCGGCGCGCCGCGTCGAGAGGGGTTTGCAAGGTCTGGGGACGAGTCCGGAAAAATCGGGCCACACGCCTGTGTAGAGCGACGTTGACCGGCGAGAATGATTACCGGTTGGTAGAGATGCGCCCGCCGTCGCGAACGGCGACGATGGATCACGAACCACGGCGACGAACAGTCGTTCCGACCACCTGACGGTAAGCACAGAGGGGACCCCGTGGCTTCCGGACGTCAACGCTTTTCCATCATCAGTGACGGGCTGCCGAGCCAGCTGCCCGACATCAACCCGGACGAGACCCGGGAGTGGCTGGAGTCGCTGGACACGGTCATCAAGACCGAGGGGCCCGGCCGGGCCCGGTACGTGATGCTGCGCCTGCTGGAGCGGGCCCGCGAGCAGCACGTCGGCGTTCCCGCGCTGAGCAGCACCGACTTCATCAACACCATCCCGCCCGAGCACGAGCCCTGGTTCCCCGGCGACGAGCACGTCGAGCGCCGGATCCGCGCCTACATCCGCTGGAACGCGGCGGTCATGGTCTCCCGCGGCAACCGGCCGGGCCTCGGCGTCGGCGGCCACATCGCCACCTACGCCTCCGCGGCCTCGCTCTACGAGGTGGGCTTCAACCACTTCTTCCGCGGCAAGGACCACGGCGAGTCCGGCGACCAGGTGTTCCTCCAGGGGCACGCCGCGCCGGGCATCTACGCCCGCGCCTACCTGGAGGGCCGCCTGCCCGAGGACAAGCTCGACGGGTTCCGGCAGGAGATCTCGCATCCGGGCGGCGGCCTGTCGTCCTACCCGCACCCGCGGCTGATGCCGGACTTCTGGGAGTTCCCCACGGTGTCCATGGGCCTCACCGCGATCGACGCGGTCTACCAGGCCCGCTTCAACCGCTACCTGTACAACCGCAAGATCAAGGACACGTCGCGGTCGCACGTGTGGGCGTTCCTCGGCGACGGCGAGATGGGCGAGCCCGAGTCGCTGGGCGCGATCGGCCTGGCCGCCCGCGAGGAGCTCGACAACCTGACGTTCGTCGTCAACTGCAACCTCCAGCAGCTCGACGGCCCGGTGCGCGGCAACGGCAAGATCATCCAGGAGCTGGAGGCGTTCTTCCGGGGCGCGGGCTGGAACGTCATCAAGGTCGTCTGGGGCCGCGACTGGGACCCGCTGCTGGCGCAGGACGCCGACGGCGTGCTGGTCAACAAGATGAACACCACGCCGGACGGGCAGTTCCAGACGTTCACCGTCGAGTCGGGCTCCTACATCCGCGAGAAGTTCTTCGGCGACGACCCCCGGCTGCGCAAGATGGTCGCCCACCTGTCGGACGACGACCTGCGCAAGCTGTCGCGCGGCGGGCACGACTACCGCAAGGTGTACGCGGCGTTCAAGGCCGCCCGCGAGCACGTCGGCCAGCCGACGGTGATCCTGGCGCACACGATCAAGGGCTGGACGCTGGGCACCGACTTCGAGGCCCGCAACGCCACCCACCAGATGAAGAAGCTCACCAAGGCGGAGCTGAAGGAGTTCCGGGACCGGCTGTACCTGGAGATCCCCGACTCGGCCCTGGAGGGCGAGCTGCCGCCCTACTACCATCCGGGCGAGGACTCCGACGAGATCCAGTACATGCGCGAGCGCCGCGCGGCCCTCGGCGGCTTCCTGCCCCGGCGCGTGGTGCGGGCCAAGCCGCTGAAGCTGCCCGGCGACGCCGTCTACAGCGAGCTGAAGAAGGGCTCGGGCAAGCAGAACATCGCCACCACGATGGCGTTCGTCCGGCTGCTCAAGGACCTGATCAAGGACGAGAGCATCGGGGCCCGGTTCGTGCCGATCGCGCCGGACGAGTACCGCACGTTCGGCATGGACTCGCTGTTCCCGACCGCCAAGATCTACTCCCCGCACGGGCAGACCTACGAGGGCGTGGACCGCAAGCTCCTGCTGTCGTGGAAGGAGTCGCCGCAGGGCCAGATGCTCCACGAGGGCATCAGCGAGGCCGGGTCGATGGCCTCCACGATCGCGGCGGGCACCACCTACGCCACGCACGGCGAGCACATGATCCCGGTCTACATCTTCTACTCGATGTTCGGGTTCCAGCGGACCGCCGACCAGATGTGGGCGTTCGGCGACCAGATGGGCCGGGGCTTCCTGCTGGGCGCGACGGCGGGCCGCACCACCCTGACCGGCGAGGGCCTCCAGCACGCCGACGGGCACTCCCCGCTGATCGCGGCGACGAACCCGGCCTGCGTCCACTACGACCCGGCCTGGGCCTACGAGCTGGCCCACATCACGCAGGACGCCCTGCGGCGCATGTACGGCTCGTCGGAGGAGCACCCGAACGGCGAGAACGTCTTCTACTACCTCACCGTCTACAACGAGCCGTACCAGCAGCCCGCCGAGCCGGAGGGCCTGGACGTCCAGGGCCTGCTGAAGGGCCTGTACCGCTACCAGGGCGCCCCCGAGGTCAACGGCGACGCCCCGAAGGCGCAGATCCTCGGCTCCGGCGTGGCGCTGCGCTGGGCGCTGGAGGCCCAGCGCCTGCTGGCCGAGGAGTGGGGCGTGGCGGCCGACGTGTGGTCGGCGACCTCGTGGAACGAGCTGGCCCGCGACGCGGTGGCCTGCGACGAGTGGAACCTGCTCCACCCGGACGCCGAGCAGCGCGTCCCCTACGTCACCCGGACGCTGGAGAACGTCCCCGGCCCGATCGTCGCGGTGTCGGACTTCATGCGCGCGGTCCCCGACCAGGTCGCCCGCTGGGTCCCCGGCGACTACTCGTCGCTGGGCACCGACGGCTTCGGCTTCTCCGACACGCGCGCGGCGGCGCGGCGCTTCTTCCACGTGGACGCGGCGTCGATCGTCCTGGCGGTGCTGACCCGCCTGGTCCGCGCGGGCGAGATGAAGCCGGAGGCGCTGAAGGAGGCGATCGAGCGCTACCAGCTCAACGCCGACGTCAGCACGGTCTTCGCGGGCGGCGTCCAGACCCGCGAGAGCAACACCGGCGGCGACGCCTGACGTTCCCCACGGGGATCACGGAGGTGTAGGCCGTGATCCCCCCGAAGGGCGCCCCTCCCCGGAGGGGCGCCCTTCGACGTTCCGGGACCGCTCCGAATCCCACGAACGGCCGCATGGAACACAGCCACGACGAGCCCCGGCCTACCACCAAGCCCTGCCAGGACAAGCGCCCGGCCTTCCAAGTGGAGGAGGACGGGGAAGGCGAACGGGAACTCGTGCACCCCGCCCTCGGCGGGCGTCCGTGGCATGGGCGCCCTCCCCGTTCGGTCAACGTCTGTAGAGTGAAGCCGTGTCCGGCCCTCCCACCTCCCGCGCCGAGCGCCGCCGGGCCACCGAGGCGCGCATCCTCGACAGCGCCCGCACGCTGTTCGCCGAACGCGGTTTCGACCGGACCACGATCCGCGCGGTGGCCTCCGCGGCGCGCGTGGACCCGGCGCTCGTGATGCAGTACTTCGGGACCAAACGCGAGCTGTTCACCCGGGCCGCGCGCGTTCCCGCGTCCCCGCCGGGCCCGGTCGGCCCCGACGGGGACGCGCTCGTCGAGCACCTGCTGACCGGCCTGGGCCTGAAGCTCGGCGGCCTCCCCGAGGGGACGCTGGCCACGATGCGCTCGATGCTCACCGACCCGGACGCCGCCGAGCACGCGCGCCGGGCCCTCGGCGCGCGGATCGACAGCGTCGGCGCCGCCGTCCCCGGCGAGGACGCCGGGCTGCGCGCCGCCCTGGCCCTGACCACGGTCCTCGGCGCGGCCATCGGCCACCGGCTGCTCGGCCTCCCCGCCCTCCGCGACGCGTCCCCCGACCGCGTCGCGGACCTGCTGCGTCCCGCCCTGAGGGCCCTGACCCAGCCGCCGGGGCCGGACCGGTGAGCGGGGGCGCGGACGTCCCGGCGCTGGTGGCGAGCCTCGGCCGGTACCTCGGCCAGGAGGTGACCGTGGTCGACCTCGACGTGGCCGACGACTGGTTCTCCTGCCGGGTCCGGAGCCGGGCGCCCTCGGGGACGGCCTTCCGGACGGCCTGGGAAGGGGTGCTGGGGATGCAGCGCTTCGCGGGGGAGCCCGACGTCAGCGCCTCCCTGTTCCTGTTCAGCCACGGGGAGCGGGTGCGCCTGGCCGGTCACCGGGGCAGCTATCTCGTGCTCGTCCATCAGGGCCCGCTCGACGGGACCGGGACGTGGCGGAACGAGGGTTGGATCGAGGACGGGTTCGGCGAGTTCGACGCCTACGAGCGCTACGGCGAGGACTGACGCGCGGCGGCCCCTCCGGGCCGTTCGCCGGAGGGGCCGCCGCGCGTCAGTCCACCGGGGGCGGGGAGAAGACGCCGAAGTGGTGGCCCGCGCTGTCGTGCAGCTGGGCGAAGACCAGGCCGCTGTCGGCGGTCGTCGGCGGGACGATCACCTTGCCGCCCAGCTCCTCCGCCCTGGCCACGGTCGCGGCCACGTCCTTCACCACCACGTAGAACACCGCGTAGTCGGGGAAGCGGCCCCCGGACGGGAAGACGCCGCCGCTCGGGGCGTCCGCGCCGGGCGTGGTGACCTCGTGGTAGGCCAGCTCCTCACTCTCGTCCACCCGGAAGGTCCAGTCGAACAGCTCGCCGTAGAAACGCTCGACCTCGGCGGGCCGGTCGGTGCCGATCTCGAACCACGCGACCGAGTTGAAGGCGGGAGTGCTCATGGGTGTCGCTCCTAGGGTCGGTTCCTGCCGTCCCCGAAATACTCGAACACCTGTGCGACAACCCTGTGTCGGTGTTTTCAGAGGAATTCCAGGGCGCGTGCCTCCAGCCAGTCCGGCAGGCCACCGAACCCGTCGAAGTCCCGGTCGGGGACCGCCTCCTCCAGCAGGGCGGCGCGGCGGACGCGGTCGGTGCGGAAGACGCGGGCCCTGCCGCGCAGCCGGCACCAGCCGATCAGGTACCAGCCCTCGGCCCCGGAGGTGAACGCCACCGGCTCCACGTCGCGCTCGGTCTCGGCGCCCGCCGCGTCCACGTAGCCGATGCGCACCACCCGGCGGGCCGCCATCGCCTCCTCCAGGACCGCCGGGACCGAGGCCGGGGCCGCGGCGTCCGGGGCGGTGAGGAAGTGGATGCGGCCCGCCAGCTCGCGGGCGGCCTCGCCGTCAGCGGCCGACATCGCGGTGACGATCTTGTGCAGGGCGGTGCGGGCGCTGCGCGCGAACGGCGACCCCTCCGCCCGGCCCAGCGTGATCGCGACCGCGACGGCCTCGGCGGGGGTGAAGTTCAGCGGCGGCAGGGTGCGGCTCCTGTCCAGCGTGTACCCGCCGCCCCGGCCCACGTCGGCGTAGACGGGAACGCCCGCCTGCTGGAGCGCGCCGATGTCGCGTTCGACGGTGCGGACGCTGACCTCGAAGCGCGCGGCCAGCTCGCGGGCGGTGCGGCGGTGCGGCGGCGCGGCGCGCAGGCCCGCAACTCCTCCACCAGTGCGTACAGCCGGTCGGTACGGTTCACTCCGCCGACCGTACGCCCCGCCCCCGACATTTCCGTTGGCCCGCCCGGCGGCTCCGGTTCCGGCCCAGCGGAAGGCATAATTCGGACCGCCGATGTCGATCGGCACCGTCCGGCCGGCGCCGGCCCCGGACGGAACGCGCTCGCCCCCAGGAGCCATCCTTGACGACTCCCTCCCCCCTTCGCCCGGAAGACCCCGAGCGGCTGGGCGCGTACCGGATGCTCGGCAGGCTCGGCCAGGGCGGCCAGGGCGTGGTGCTGCTGGGCGAGGACGCCGGCGGCGGGCGGGTGGCGGTGAAGCTGCTGCACACCCAGCCCGAGCAGGACTCGGTGGGGCGCAGGCGGTTCGTCCAGGAGCTGGCCGCCGCCAAGCGGGTCGCGCGCTTCTGCACGGCCCAGGTGCTGGACGCCGATCTGGCCGGGGACCGCCCCTACATCGTCAGCGAGTACGTCGAGGGCACGCCGCTGAACCGGGCGGTCGCCGACAACGGCCCGCTGAGCGAGGGGGCGCTGGAGCGGCTGGCGATCGGCACCGCCACCGCGCTGGTCGCGATCCACCGCGCGGGCCTGGTCCACCGCGACTTCAAGCCGCACAACGTGCTGCTGGGCGGCGACGGCCCGCGCGTGATCGACTTCGGGATCGCCAAGGCCCTGGACGCGGCGGCCACGGTGACCAGCGGGGTGGTGGGCACCCCGGCGTACATGGCCCCCGAGCAGATGGGCGGCGGGACGCCGGTCGGCCCCGCCGCCGACGTCTTCGCCTGGGGCGCGACGCTCTGCTTCGCCGCCAACGGCGCCCCGCCGTTCGGCCAGGACAGCATCCCGGCGGTGATCGGCCGCATCCTGAACGCCGAGCCGGACCTGGGCGCGCTGGAGGGGCCGCTGCGCGACCTGGTGGCGCGGGCCCTGGCCAAGGACCCCGCCGAGCGCCCCACCGCCATGGGACTGCTGCACCACCTGCTCGGCCAGGACGCCCCCGCCGCGGCGGAGCCGGACACGGAGCGGGCCGCCGCCCCCTCCCGCCCGGAGGAGGGCCTCCTCGAACAGGGCAGCGCCCACGCCGCCGCGCCCGCCCCGCAGACCACGGCCCCGCGCGCTCCCGCGTCCCGTCCCGGCGACGCGTCGTCGGCCGACAGGACGCAGGCGCCCCCGCCGCGGCGTTCTGGCGGGCGGGCCCGCAAGGGGCTCGCGGCCGCCGTCCTGGTCGGCCTGCTCGGCGGAGGCGGCTACCTCGGCTACCTGAACCTGCGCGACGGCACCAGCACCAGGACCGGGACCGGCACCGGCAGCGGCGCCACCCCCAGCGCCGCGGAGCGAACGAAGGTGCGGGTGCCCGAGCTCATCGGAACCTCCGAGGGCGCCGCGGTCGCGATCCTGAAGTCCGAGGGCCTGGGCCACTCCGCGCGGCGGCGGACGTCGGACCGGCCCGCGGGCACGGTCATCGCGACGAACCCCGACGCCGGGGCCCTGGTGCCCGAGGGGACGCCCGTCCTGCTGGTGATCTCCACCGGTCCCGAGGCCGTCCCGCCCCCCTCCGGCTCCCCCTCCTCCGGCGGGCAGGTCACCGTGCCCAGCCTGGTCGGGCTCACCGAGCTCGAGGCGCGCCGGGTCGCCCTGCGGGCCGGGCTGGTGCTGCCCGACACCGCCAGCGAGGGCGGCCGGGTCGACACGCAGCGGCCCGCCGCCGGGGAGCGGGCCCGGCGCGGGACCCCGATCACGGTCACCTGGCGGATCTGATCACAGCGAGCGCAGGAAGCCCAGCAGGGCCTCGTTCACCTCGGCGGGACGTTCCTGCTGGGTCCAGTGGCCGCAGCCGGGAAGCCAGACCGTGTCGCGCAGGTCGGGCACGAAGTCGCGCATCCGGTCGATGACGTCGCGGGCCCCGGTCGCCACCACGTCGCGGTCCCCGGCGACGAACAGGGCGGGCGGGGTGACCGGGGCGCGGTGCCAGGCGGCGGTGAGGTCCCAGTTGCGGTCGAGGTTGCGGTACCAGTTGACCGGCCCGGCGAAGCCCGAGTCCGCGTACTCGGCGACGTAGGTGGCGATGTCCTCCTCGGTCAGCCAGGCGGGCGTCTCCTCCGGCAGCGGGCAGACGTCCAGGAAGCCGCCGCCCTCGGGGACGACCGGCAGGAAGCCGGGCGCGTCGCCGGAGGCCGCGTACAGCATCCCCCGGAACGTCGCCTCCGGGTCGCGGCCGAGCTCGGCCTCGGGCACGTCCGGCCGCTGGAAGTGCACCATGTAGAAGCCGTCGCCGAACAGCTCGCGCATCGTCGCGACCGGCGGCCGCGACGACCGCGGCCGGTGCGGCACCGACAGGGCCGCCACGCCCCGCACCCGGTCCGGCCGCAGCTGCGCCACCGCCCACGCGACCGGCGCGCCCCAGTCGTGCCCCACGACCACCGCCCGTTCCTCGCCGAGCGCGTCGATCAGGCCGACCGCGTCCCCGGCCAGGTGCAGGATCGTGTACTGGTCCACCTCCGCCGGGCCGCCGGTGCGGGCGTAGCCGCGCTGGTCGGGCGCGACGGCGTGGAACCCGGCCTCGGCCAGCGCCCGGAGCTGGTGCCGCCAGGAGTACCAGCACTCGGGGAAGCCGTGCAGCAGCAGCACCAGCGGGCCCTCGCCCGCCTCGGCCACGTGCATGCGCAGCCCGCTCGCGGACTCCACGAAACGGTGCGTGATGTCGGTCATCGGTCGTCCTCCCGGAGGTCGCCGCGCAGGGGTTGTCCGGTCCCAGCGAACACCCCGCTCCGGTCCGCGCGGCACGCGGGTACCTGCCAGACTTCTCCGGAGAACGTCACCCGAGGTGAGAGGCGGAACGGATGCAGCAGCGCGGCCACGCTCCGGCGGAGGAGCCGGTCGTCGGCCCCGGCAACTCCATGGCCGTCCGGTACCGGACGCCGGACGGCGGCGAGGCGTTCGTCGCCAAGCTGTCGGGACCGGGGATGCCGCCGCCGTTCTGGCAGGTCTGGGAGGAGTTCGAACGCCTCGGCGTCCCCTCGGAGGCGGTGCTCGCGGTCCACTCGGAGCTGGCGTTCTGCCGCCTGCCCGGCTGCTACTGCGAGGCCGTCCTGGCGCGGATCGCCCCGCCGGACGCCGAGTTCAGCCACAGCGAGGACTACGGCGCCACCCGCGCCGAACGGGCCGCCGCCGTCGCCACCGTCGCCCGGTACGCCGCGCGGACCGCGCTGGCCGCCGGGCAGCCGCCGCCGCCCGGGCCCTCGCCCGTCCCGCCGCCCGCCGACGTCCCGCCCGCCGCGCCGCTCGGCCCCGACCGGCTCAACGAGCTGCTGACCCGCGTGTTCGGGCACGGCGCGGTGCACCGCTACACCCCGGCCGAGGTGTCGGCCGCGGGCCTGGCCCCGCACGTGGCGGCGGACCTGACCGGCGCGGGCCTGCCGATGCGGATCCCCTACCTGTTCGACCTGGGCCCGCTGCGGCCGATGGCGGACGCGCTCGGGCGGACCGGCGCGCCGCACGCCGGACGCTTCGCCGACCTGTGGGCGTTCGGCGGCGACGGGATGTGCGTGCTGGGCGTCGGGGCGGACGACGGCCGGGTGCGGGCGGTCGACCCGTACGAGGGGACGGCGCGGTTCGTCAACGGCGACGTCGCGGCGTTCGCCCGGTCGCTGGCGCTGCTGACGCGCGGGCGGCAGCGGATGGCGGCGGCGCGCGACCCGTACCTGGTGGGGAAGGTCGTGGCCGGGCTCCAGGAGCAGCTGGCCGGGATCGACCGGGAGGCGCTGCGCGAGGAGGACCACTGGTGGTCGCTGATCGTGGAGCAGCTCTGGCACGGCCTGCTGTGACCCCCTACCCCGGTATGACGGCCGCGTGGCACCGCGGGGGCATCCGGGCCGTTCCGCGGATCCCTAGGCTGGGAGGGTGACCGGCGAGAGGGGCGAACGGCGGGGGGCGCGGGAGACGCGGGCGCTGCTGACCCGGCCGGTCGCCGCCGCGCTCACCGGCCGCGCCGATCCCGCGCCGCGCGACCGGCCCTGGCCGGTGGGGCTGCGCTGGACCCGGCGGACCGGGGTCGGGCGGCTGCCGTTCGGGACGGTCGCGCAGGCCGTCGCGCAGGCCGTCGACCTGGTCGTCGCGGTGTCCCTGCTGTCCACCGGCTACTCGCGGCTGATCCACGAGGCGCGGCTGCACACGTCCCACCACTCGTCCGGCGCGCTGTTCCTCCTCGCCCTCGCGGCGGTGCTCCCGCTCGCCCTGCGGCAGCGGCACCCGCTGGGGGCCTGGCGGATGAGCGCCGCCGTGACGGTCGTGGTGGCCTTCCTGCCGTGGCTGCCCGGCACGTACCTGCCCCACGCCGTGGTCGTGGCGCTGCTGTGCCTGTACCAGGTCGCCGCGCGGGGCCCCCGCGACGTCACCGTCGGCGTCGGCATGGTCTCGGTGGTGGGGGTGTGGGTCCTCGCGCCGCCCAAGGCCGCCGTCGCGGTGGCGCTGCTGCTGGTCCCCCTGCTGTGGGGCCATCTGGTCCGGCAGCGGCGGGTGGCCCGCCGTGAGCTGGCCGAGCAGGAGCGGCGGCACCGCGAGACCGAGGTGCTCCACACCGAACGCCAGCGCATCGCCCGGGAGCTGCACGACGTGGTCGCCCACCACATGTCGATGATCGCCATCCAGGCCGAGGCCGCGCCCTACAAGGTCCCCGGCATGCACGGCGAGACCCGCCGGGACCTGTCGGAGATCCGCTCGACGGCGCTGGACGCGCTCACCGAGATGCGCCGCATCCTGGGCGTCCTCCGCTCGCAGAACGGCGCGGAGACCGCCCCGCAACCCGGCCTGGAACGCCTCGACGAGCTGGTCTCCAACGCCCGCAACGCCGGGCTCCACCTCACCACGACCGCCGACGGCGACCTGGCGGACCTGCCGCAGGGCGTCGGCCTCACCGCCTACCGCATCCTCCAGGAGGCACTGAGCAACGCCATGCGCCACGCCCCCGGTTCCCGCGTCGAACTCGACGTCGCCCACACCGGCGGCGTCCTGTGCCTGAAGGTCGTCAACGGCCCGCCCGCCGACGGCCACCGCCCCACCCCCTCGCCGCCCGGCACCGGCCACGGCCTGACCGGCATGCGCGAGCGGACGTCGATGCTGGGCGGGAGCCTCACCGCCGGGCCCACGCCGGAAGGAGGGTTCGCCGTGACCGCCGCCCTGCCCGTCCGGGAACGCGCGACATGACCGCCGACACCTCCGGGTCCCCCGGCGTGCGCGACACCCTCGCGCTGCTGTGGCGCCCGCTGGTCGCCGCCCTGTGGTCCGGGCGGCCCGACCCCGCGCCGCCCCTCGACCGGCCGTGGCCGTTCTGGCTGCGCTGGACGCGGGCGATCAGGGTCGGGCGGCTGCCGTTCGGGGCGGTCGTGCAGGTCTTCGACCTGGGCGTCACGCTGGCGGTGCTGTTCGGCACCTGGTCGGTGCTGCGGAACTCGGCCGTCGACTACCGGCAGGCGCTGCTGGACAACGCGGTGCGCCCCGGCCTGCCCACCGACGTTCCCGGCCCCCAGACGCTGCTGCTCATCGCCGTCGCGGTGGCGGTGCCGCTGGCGGTGCGGCAGCGGCATCCGCTGGGGGCGTGGCGGATGGTCGCGCTGGCGACGCTGCTGTTCGACCCCCGGCCGCCGCTGTTCACCCCCTACACGCCCGGCGGCACGATCGTGGCGATGCTGTGCCTGTACCAGGTCGCCGCGCGCTGCCCCCGCGACGTCACCGTCGGCGTCGGGATGGTCTCGGTGGCCGGGGTGCTGCTGATCGACCGGGCGACGGCCGCCGGCGCGATCGCGCTGCTGCTGCTGCCACTGCTGGCGGGCTACCTGGTCCGGCAGCGGCAGGTGGCCCGCCGGGAGCTGGCCGAGCAGGAGGAGCGGCACCGTGAGGCCGAGGCGGTGCTGACCGAGCGCCAGCGCATCGCCCGGGAGCTGCACGACGTGGTCGCCCACCACATGTCGATGATCGCCATTCAGGCCGAGGCGGCCCCCTACAAGGTCACCGAGCTTCCCGACGAGACCCGCCGGGACCTGTCGGAGATCCGCTCGACGGCGCTGGACGCGCTCACCGAGATGCGCCGCATCCTGGGGGTGCTGCGTTCGGAGAGCGGCGCGGAGACCGCCCCGCAGCCCGGCCTGGAGCGCCTCGACGAGCTGGTCTCCAACGCCCGCAGCGCGGGACTGCACGTCACCGAGCACCTCGACGGCGACCTGGCGGACCTGCCGCAGGGCGTCGGCCTCACCGCCTACCGCATCCTCCAGGAGGCGCTGAGCAACGCCATGCGCCACGCCCCCGGCTCGCACGTCACGCTCGCCGCCGAACGCCGCGACGACGACGTCCGCCTGCACGTCGTCAACGGCCCGCCCGCCGACGGCCAGCGCCCCACCCCGTCGCCGCCCGGCGGCGGCCACGGCCTGACCGGCATGCGCGAGCGGGCCGCGATGCTGGGCGGGAGCCTCACCGCCGCACCCGGACCCGAAGGGGGATTCACCGTGACCGCCGTCCTGCCCGTGAAGGAGCGTGCCTCGTGAGCATCCGGGTGGTGATCGTCGATGACCAGGGAATGGTGCGGGCCGGGTTCGGGGTGCTGCTGAACGCCCAGCCCGACATCGAGGTGGTCGGGGAGGCCGTCAACGGCGCGGAGGGCCTGCGCGTCGTCGCCGACCTGCGGCCCGACGTGGTGCTGATGGACGTGCGGATGCCCGTCATGGACGGCCTGGAGGCCACCCGCCGCCTGCTGGACGGCTCCCCCGACGCCACCGACCCGCCGAAGGTGCTGATGCTGACCACCTTCGACCTGGACGACTACGTGTACGAGGCGCTGCGCGCCGGGGCCAGCGGGTTCCTGCTCAAGGACGCCTCGGCGGGCGAGCTGGCCGACGCGGTGCGGGTCGTGGCGGCCGGCGACGCGCTGCTGTCGCCGTCCATCACCAAGCGGCTGATCTCGGAGTTCTCCCGGCTGGGCGCGCCCCGCTCCCCGTCGCGCGCCCGGCTCGCCGAGCTCACCGAGCGCGAGACCGAGGTGCTGGCGCTGGTCGCGCGCGGCCTGTCCAACGGCGAGATCGCCGCCGAGCTGGTCGTGGCCGAGCAGACCGTCAAGACCCACTTCGGGCGGATCCTCATGAAGCTGGGGCTGCGCGACCGCCCCCAGGCGATCGTGTACGCCTACGAGGTGGGGCTGGTGCGCCCCGGTGACTAGAGCCTGTTCCGAAGTGGCCTCGGCCGCGCCCGCGGGTCGGGATTTCGAAACGCGGATTGGTCCGCGTCACACCCTGGTGCCACGCCGCGGGTGAGCACCGTCGGTTGATCCGCGTTACGGGTCGGGATTCCTAGCGTCCTGGTGTCGGCGAAAGCCACTGACCAGGAAGGACTCCCCCCGATGCGCAGATACGCGGCCGCCGCGGCGACCCTGGCGATCACGGCCCCGTTCGCCTCGGCGCACGCGGGGGGCGAGCCCTACGCCGCCCCCGGCGCGCTGCCGGAGATGGCCCCGGCGACGCTGCCGGCCCGGTACGCGGCGGCCCACCGGGAGATCGGCCGCGCCCACGCCACCGCCGAACGCGTCCGCGACGCCGGCCGCGCCCGCGCCCTGGCGGGCTTCCTGAGGCCGGGGCGGCGGTTCCTGTCGTTCGACGCGCGCGGCGACGGCCGCGTCGTGGAGGTCCTCGGCGACCTGGAGCGCGCCGACCGGGTCGCGGTCGTGGTGCCCGGCGCCGACGGGAACCTGGTCAACTTCGACTCGCCCAAGTGGGCGGGCGGCGGCGCGCGGGCCCTGGCCGACCAGGCCCGCCGCGCCGCGCCCGGCGTCCGCCTGGCGGTGGTCGCCTGGCTGGGCTACGCGTCGCCCTCGACGCGCGGCCCGGTCGTGCTGACCGCCGGCCGCGCCGACGACGGGGCCCGCGAGCTGCGCCGCCTGGTCGCCGGGATCCACGCCGTCAACGCCCGCGCGAAGGTCGGCCTGCTGTGCCACAGCTACGGCTCGGTGGTGTGCGGCCGGGCCGCGCCGGACCTGCCGGTGGACGAGATCGCGCTGTTCGGCAGCCCCGGCACCACCGCCGGATCGGCCGCCGGCCTGCGGACGGCGGCGCGGGTGTGGGCGGGACGGTCGGAGGGCGACTGGATGACCTACGTGCCCAAGGTCCGCGCCCTCGGGATCGGCTTCGGGCGCGATCCGGTGTCCCCGGCGTTCGGGGCGGTCCGGTTCGACGCCGGGACGGGTCCGCACAGCGGCTACCTCCGGGCCGGCTCGACCGCCCTGCGCAACCTCACCCTGATCGCCCTCGGGCGGGACGCGGAGGTGCGCCGTGGCTGAGCACGGGACGCCCGGGTACGGGACGTCCGGGTACGGGACGCTGCCCGCCTGGCACGCCGCCCGCTACCAGCGCGCCCTCGACCGGCCCGCGCGCCCCGGCGCGTTCACCCGGTTCGCGGCGCGGGTCGAGGCCGCCACCCCCGCCCACCGGGACCGGGCCGTGGACGCCCTGCGCGCCCTCGCGATCCTCGGCGTCGTGCTGGGGCACTGGCTGGTGACCGCGTTCACCGCCACCGGCCCGGACGGGATGCGCGTGGCCAGCCCGCTGCGGACGATGCCGGAGCTGACCCCGGTGTCGTGGCTGTTCCAGACCCTCGCGGTCTTCTTCCTGGTCGGCGGGTACGGCGCGGCCAGGGGGCTGCGGCCGGGCGACTCCTGGCGGCGCCGGGCCGGGCGCCGGCTGGCCCGGCTGGCGCGGCCGGTGCCGTTCCTGCTGCTGGCCTGGGTCCCGCTCACCGCCGCGCTGGCGTGGGCGGGGCTGGACGGCGACACGCTCCGGCGCATGGTCAAGCTGGTGCTGAGCCCGCTGTGGTTCCTGGTCGTCTACGCCGTGCTGGTCGCGGCCACCCCGCTGGTCGCGGCGGCGTGGCGCCGGGTCGGCGTCTGGCTGCCGGTGGCGGCCGTCGCGGCGACCGCCGCGCTCGACCTGGCCCGGTTCGGGCTGGGCGGGCCGGAGTGGATCGGCTGGCCGACCGTGCTGACCGGCTGGCTGGTGCCGTTCTCCCTGGGCGTCGCGTGGGCGGACGGGGCGTTCCGCGGCCGCCGCGCCGCGGCGGGCCTGCTGGCGGGCGGGACCGTCGCCGCCGCCGCGCTCGTCCTCGGGGCGGGCTACCCGGCCGCGATGGTCGGTGTGCCGGGCGCGCCGGTGTCCAACCTGAACCCGCCGACGCTGGCGGCGGTGGCGTTCGGGCTGGCGCAGACCGGCGCGGCGCTGCTGCTGCGCGGCCCGCTCACCCGCTGGACCCGCCGCCCCCGCGCCTGGGCGGCGGTCGCGACGGCCAACCTCGCCGCCATGACGATCTTCCTGTGGCACCAGAGCGGCATGATGCTCGTCACAGCGGCGGCGTTCCTGGCCACCGGCCCGCTGGCGGGCCTGCACACCTCACCCGACGGCCTGGAATGGGTTCCTCTCCGGCTGGTGTGGCTGCCCGCGTTCGCCCTTGTCCTCGCGGGGCTGTGCCTGCTCCCCCGCCTGACTCGAACGATCTTGAGCCAAACTTCGGGCCGCGTTCGTACATCTCACCGGAGAGCCCCCCGCTGAGAACGCCCCCGACCTCCCGGTGCCCGGACCACTGCCCGGCATCCGGTAGAAAGACGGACCATGCCGCCACATCGCACGCCTGCCAAGGGCGCCCGACGACGGCTGCGCAGAGCCCTGGCCTGCGCCGCGACGATCTCCGGCGTTCTGCTGACGACCGCCGGGACCGGCCACGCCGACCCGTACGCGGCGCCCCTGCCGGCGCCGTCGCTGGCGGCGTCCACGCTGGACGTCCGGTTCGACGCCGAGCGGCGCTCGATCGAACGGGCGCTGGAGATCGCGCACCGGGTCGGCGACCGCGAGCGGGCCCGCGCGCTGGGCGCGTTCCTCACATCCGGGCGGCGGTTCCTGGGCTTCGACGCGCGCGGCCGGGGCCAGGCGGTCGAGGTGATCGGCGACCTGACGCGCGCCCGCCGGGTCGCGCTGCTGGTGCCCGGCGCCGACACCACCCTGAACGCCTACGACAGCCACGCGGGCAAGCCCTGGTCCGCGCCCGGCGGCGGCATCCGCGCGGTGTACGGGCAGGCCCGCCGGACCGGCGGCGACCCGGACCTGGCGGTGGTGGCGTGGCTCGGGTACGCCTCGCCCCGCACCTTCAGCAGCGACGTGCTCACCGAGCAGCGCGCCGACCGGGGCGCCGCCGCGCTGCGCCGCTTCGTGGTCGACCTGCACAAGGTCAACCCCTCGGCCACCGTCGGGCTGCTGTGCCACAGCTACGGCTCGGTGGTGTGCGGCCGGGCCGCCCTCAAGGGCCGGGGTCCCGACGGACCGGCCTGGCGCGCCGTCACCGACATCGCGCTGTTCGGCAGCCCCGGCACCACGGCGACCTCGGCGGCCGAGCTGGGACGCACCGCCCGCGTGTGGGCCGGGCGCGGCGCCGCCGACTGGATGGAGGGCGTCCCGCACGTGCGGATCTTCGGGCTGGGGCTGGGCCCCGACCCGGTGTCGCGGCCGTTCGGCGCGCGGGTCTTCGACGCCGGGAACGCCGGTCACAGCGACTATCTCGCCCCCGGCTCCCCGTCCCTGCGCAACCTCACCGCCGTCGCCCTCGGCCGCTCCGCCGACGTGGCCGGTACCGGTCGGCGCGACCGCTGACGCCTTCCGCCGGCGGGCCCGCGCACCGGCTCCCACCAGGCAGGCGGGACGGTCCACCGTCCGCGGGGTGGCACCCTGGTGGCGTGGACAACGCGAACGAGGCGACCCTCCGCGCGCAGACGACCGCGCGTCTGGAGAAGGCGATGGGCACCTTCGGCACGGCGGCCCTGGCCAGCATGGAGGAACAGCTCCCCTGGTTCCGGCGGATGCCGCCGGAGCAGCGCTCCTGGATCGGGCTGGTCGCCCAGGCGGGCATCGCCGCGTTCGTGGAGTGGTTCAAGAACGCCGAGCAGAGCAGGCCCGCCATCGCCGCGGAGGTGTTCGGCACCGCCCCGCGCGAGCTGATGCGGTCGATCAAGCTCAAGCACACCATCGACATGGTCCGCGTGATCATCGACGTGGTGGAGACCCGGCTGGACGAGCTGGCCGCCCCCGGCGGCGCCGCCCAGCTGCGCGAGGCGATCCTGCGCTACACCCGCGACGTGGCGTTCGGGGCCGCGCAGGTGTACGCGCAGGCCGCCGAGACCCGCGCCGCCTGGGACGCCCGGCTGGAGGCCCTGGTCGTCAACGCCGTGCTGCACGGCGAGGTCGACGACGGCATGCACTCCTGGGCGGCGGCGCTGGGGTGGACCTCCAAGCCCGTCGTCGTCATCGCCGGGTACGCCGCCGAGGACGAGGAGCCCGAGGCCAGCATCGACCAGATGCAGCTGGCCGCCCGCCGCGCCCGCGTGGACGTGCTGGCCGGGGTGCAGGGCCGCCGCGTCGTCGTGATCGTCGGTGGGGCGGAGGATCCGCTGGAGGCGGCCCGGCGGATCGCCGCCAAGTGCGGGCCCGGCCCCGTCGTGGTCGGCCCGCCCGTGGACGACCTGTACGACTCCACCGTCTCGGCCCGCGCCGCCCTCGCCGGGCTGCGCGCCGCGGCGGGCTGGCCGGACGCCCCGCGCCCGGTGCTGGCCGCGGAGCTGCTGCCCGAACGGGCCCTGGACGGCGACGAGGCCGCCCGCCGCTACCTGGTGGAGGAGGTCTACAAACCGATGCTGGCCGCCGGGGCGCCGCTGCTGGACACCCTGGCCACCTATCTGGAGCAGGGCTCCTCGCTGGAGGCCACCGCGCGGCTGCTGTTCGTCCACCCCAACACCGTCCGGTACCGGCTGCGGCGCGTCTCCGAGCTGACGGGCCTGTCGCCCACCGACGGTCGCAACGCGTTCACCCTCCGGATCGCCCTCGTCCTCGGACGGTTCGAGTCGAGGGGCGCGCGGGACTGACGGCCCCGCCCGGCCGGTGCACCCACAGCACAATGTCGGCTTCGGCCGCCTTGTAGGGGTCGTACAAAGCCCTCTGGCGAAAGTTCGTGCCGATCGGCATCGGCAGCGGGGGGCCCGGGCGGGCAGGCTGGGTCGCGTGATTCTCCTCGCATCGCCCGGCCAGGGCGCCCAAACCCCCGGATTCCTGAACCCGTGGCTTGAGGTACCCGGCGTCGCCGACCGCCTCGCCTGGTGGTCCGCCGTCACCGGCCTGGACCTGGTCCGCTACGGCACCGAGGCCGACGCCGAGGAGATCCGCGACACCGCCGTGGCGCAGCCGCTGCTGGTCGCCGCCGCGCTGGCCGCCTTCGAGGCGCTGTACCCCGAGGGCCGCCCCGACGCGGTCGCCGGGCACAGCGTCGGCGAGCTCGCCGCGGCCGCGATCGCCGGGGTGCTCTCCCCCGAGGCCGCCCTGGTGCTGGTCCGCGAGCGTGGCCGCGCCATGGCCGAGGCCGCCGCCGTCACCGAGACCGGCATGACCGCCGTGCTGGGCGGCGACCCCGAGGAGGTCCTCGCCGCGATCGGCAAGCACGGCCTCACCCCCGCCAACGTCAACGGCGCGGGCCAGGTCGTGGCCGCCGGGACGACCGAGCAGCTGGCGGCGCTGGCCGACGAGCCCCCCGCCAAGGCGCGGCTGCGTCCGCTGTCGGTGGCGGGCGCGTTCCACACCGAGCACATGGCGCCCGCCGTCGCCACGCTGGAGCGCCTCGTCGCGGGCGCCCCGGTCGCCGACCCGGCGATCACGCTGCTGTCCAACCGGGACGGCGCGGCCGTCGGCAGCGGCCGCGAGTACGTGGGCCGCCTGGTGTCCCAGGTCAGCTCCCCGGTGCGCTGGGACCTGTGCATGGAGACCATGCGCGGGAACGGCGTCACCGCGATCATCGAGCTGCCCCCGGCGGGCACGCTGGTGGGCCTGGCCCGCCGCGAGCTCAAGGGCGTCGAGACACTGGCCCTCAAGGGCCCCGAGGACCTCGACAAGGCCCGCGACCTGATCAAGGCGCACACCTCATGACCGGGCCCGTCACGTTCCGCGTCCCGCCGACCGTGCCCGGCTCCCGGGTGCTGGCGTTCGGCGACTACCAGCCCGCGCGGGTCGTCACCAACGACGACCTGGCCGAGATGGTGGACACCAACGACGAGTGGATCCGCTCCCGCGTCGGCATCCGCGAGCGCCGCATCGCCGCGCCCGAGGAGACCATCGTCGACATGGCCGTCCAGGCGGGCGGGAAGGCGCTGGCCACAAGCGGTCTCACGCCCGACGACATCGACCTGGTGATCGTCGCGACGTGCTCGGCGGAGACGCCGATGCCCAACCACGCCGCCAGCGTCGCCTACCGGCTGGGCCTCAACGCGCCCGGCGCCTACGACCTCAACTCCGCCTGCTCCGGCTTCTGCTACGCGCTGTCGGCCGCCGACTCGGCGGTCCGCACCGGCGCGGCCCGCAACGTGCTGGTCATCGGTGCGGAGAAGATGTCGCAGTGGCTCGACTGGAGCGACCGGTCGACCTGCATCATCTTCGCCGACGGCGCGGGCGCGGCGGTCGTGGCGGCCAGCGACGCGCCCGGCGTCGGCCCCGTGGTGTGGGGCAGCGCGGGCGACCAGAGCGACCGCATCATGATCAAGGGTCGCGAGACGTTCATCCTGCAGGACGGCCAGGCGGTGTTCCGCTGGGCCACCACCGCCATCGCGCCGGTCGCCCTGGAGGCGTGCGAGCGCGCCGGGGTGGCGCCGCGGGACCTGGCCGCGATCGTTCCGCACCAGGCCAACCTGCGCATCATCGACGCGATCGCCCGCAAGATCAAGGCGCCCGACGCCGTGGTCGCGCGCGACATCGTCACCGCGGGCAACACCTCGGGCGCGTCCATCCCGATGGCGCTCGCCCGCATGATCGAGCGCGGCGAGGTCCCGTCCGGCGCCCCGGCCCTGCTGGTCGGGTTCGGAGCCGGACTGGCCTACGCTGCCCAAGTCATCCAGATCCCCTAGGCCGTCACCGTGCCTGAGCTCTGGACCATCCCACCGAAGGAGAACGGAAACACCATGGCAGTTGCCACCGAGCAGGAGATCCTCGACGGCCTGGCCGAGATCATCGACGAGATCGTCGGCATTGACAAGTCCGAGGTCACCCCGGAGAAGAACTTCATCGACGACCTCGACATCGACTCGCTGTCGATGGTAGAGATCGCCGTGGCCGCCCAGGACAGGTTCGGTGTCGAGATCCCCGACGACGAGCTGCGCAACCTGAAGACGGTCAAGGACGTCATCAACTTCGTCCAGAACCTGCAGAAGTAGGTCGGCCGCAGGGGCGGCGCGCCGTCGTCACGGCGACGGCGCGCCGCGACCGCACCCCCAGTTTGCGAGGAGCACTCAGATGAGCGACAAGACCACCGTCGTCGTGACCGGCCTCGGTGCCACGACACCGCTCGGCGGCGACGTGCCGTCGACCTGGTCCGCGCTGCTCGCCGGCAAGTCCGGGGTGCGCAAGCTGGACTGGGACATCCTTGATCAGATCCCGGTGAAGTTCGCCGCCCAGCTGGCGGTGGACCCCGCCGAGAGCATGCCGCGCGCGCAGCTGCGCCGCCTGGACCGCAACCAGGCCATCGCGTTGATCGCCGCCCGGGAGGCGTGGACCCACGCCGGTTTCGCGCCGCCCGCCAAGAAGGGCCGGAAGGCCGCCGAGGAGGAGGCGCCCGCGCCCGAGGGCGACACCGTGGACGGCGACCGCCTCGGCGTGGTCATCTCCTCCGGCATCGGCGGTCTGCACACCGCCCTCAACAGCTACGACGACTGGCGCGACAAGGGCTGGAAGCGCGTCTCGCCCTTCACCGTCCCGATGCTGATGCCGAACGGCGCCTCCGGGCACGTGGGCATCGAGTTCGGCGCGATGGCCGGTTCGCACGCCCTGGTGAGCGCGTGCGCCTCCAGCGCCGAGGCCGTCGGCTACGCCATCGACATGATCCGCGCCGGCCGGGCCGACGTGGTGATCTGCGGTGGCACCGAGTCGTGCATCCACCCGCTGCAGATGGCGTCGTTCGGCTCCATGCGCGCGATGTCCACGCGCAACGACGAGCCCGAGCGCGCCTCGCGGCCCTACGACAAGAACCGCGACGGCTTCGTGCTCGGCGAGGGCGCCGCCGTCATGATCCTGGAGTCGGAGGAGCACGCCCGCGCCCGCGGCGCGCGCATCCACGCGATCGCGGCCGGCTGCGGCTACTCCGGCGACGCCTACGACATCGTGCTGCCCGAGCCGAGCGGGTCGGGCCAGGCCAAGGCGATGCGCCGCGCGCTCACCGACGCCGGCCTGAAGCCGGAGGACATCGTGCACGTCAACGCGCACGCCACCTCCACCCCGGCCGGGGACATCGCCGAGCTGAACTCCATCAAGGCCGCGCTCGGCGAGGAGCAGGCCAAGAAGATCACCGTCACCGGCACCAAGTCCATGACCGGCCACCTGCTGGGCGGCGCGGGCGCGCTGGAGTCGGTGATCACGATCCTGACGCTGCGGGAGGGCTTGGTGCCGCCCACCGCCAACCTGGAGGACCTGGACGACGAGGTCGACCTGGACATCGTGCGCGGCGAGCCGCGCCGACTGCCCGACGGCCCCCTCGCGGCCCTCAACAACTCGTTCGGCTTCGGCGGCCACAACGTCTCGGTCGCCTTCCGCCGCGCCGTCTGACGCACAGCACGGCGACACCCGCCATAAGAACGCGCTCGAAGGCCCGGTGACCACCACAGGTCGCCGGGCCTTCGAGCGTCCGTACGAGGAAACCCCCACCGCCTGGAGGCGGTGGGGGTTCCACGGTTAAGACGAACCTCAGCCCGCACGCGAGCGCGTCCGGAGGCTGAGGCGGGGGTCAAAGCCGAAGGCGAGGCCCCCCGCGGAAGATCGCGAAGCGATGCAGCGCTCGCCCGCTTTTCGGTCGGTTCCCGAGCCCCCGGGCGAGGGGTTCGGGCCGAAAGGCCATCAAACAGCAGCGTGGAGCCAGCGGACCGGGGCGCCGTCGCCGGCGCGGCGGAACGGCTCCAGTTCGTTGTCCCACGGCGTGCCGAGCAGGCGGTCCAGCTCGATCTCCAGGGTGGTCTTGCCGACGGCGGCGTTGGCCATCGCGGCGCGCAACCGGTCCTCGGGGACCATGATGTCGCCGTTGGCGCCGATCACGCCCATGAAGACGCCGAGCGTCGGGGTGAAGCTGTAGCGGATCCCGTCACAGCCCGGCGTGGGGTCCTCGGTGACCTCGAAGCGCAGCAGCTTCCAGTTCCGCAGGGCGGAGGTGATGCCCGCGGCGGTGCCGGCCTTCCCCTCCCAGTGCAGTTCGGCGCGCAGCGTGCCCGGGGCGGCGGGCTGGTCGGCCCACTCTAGAGAAACGGGCACGCCGAGAACACCTGCGGCGGCCCATTCGATGTGCGGGCTCAGCGCAGGTGGCGCGGAGTGGACGTAGAAGACGCCACGTGCGGTCACCGGACCTCCTGGATCTGTACCGAGGCTCGTCTTCCCCTACGGCCTCGTCCGTCCCGAAGACGGCGTCCGCGCCCCTCATTCTGCATCATGGACACCGGACGCACCACCACGCGTTTGCTGTTTGCCGAACCCTTGCTCACTCCGCCGCCTTCGTCGCTGGCACTTTGTGCCAGAGATCATGGAACTTTCTGGATACTTCCGGGCCGCCGCCAGCGCAGCGCCGGTGGAGACGGCCAGGGACAGGTACGCGACGTAGTCCCCGAACCGCACGTAGGGGGTCGGGTCGTCGGGTGGCAGCGGCACGGTCACCACGGCGGCGCCGCGCTGTCCGGTGTCCAGCCACGCCAGTCTCCGGCCGCGCGCGTCGAACGCCGCCGACACCCCCGTGAGCGCGGCCTGCACGGCGGGCCGCCCGGTCTCGGCCGCGCGCACCGCCGCGAGCGACGCGTGCTGCGGCGGCGCCCAGCTCTCCTGGAAGGTCGCGGTGGACGACTGGTAGACCAGCAGCCGCGCGCCGCGCCGCGTCACCGCGCGGCCGAGGTCGGGGAACGCCGACTCGAAGCAGATCAGGGGGCCGACCGTGGTCCCGGCGGCGGTGAGGGTGGTCGCGCCGGTGCCGGGCACGCGGTCCTCTCCCGCCGCCCGGCTGACGCGGGTCAGCCAGCCGAACGCCGGCCGGAACGGGACGTACTCGCCGAACGGCACCAGGCGCGTCTTGACGTAGCGGGCGCGGGGACCGTCCGGTCCGACCAGCACGGCGCTCTTGGAGATGCGGCCGGAGGCGTCACGGGCGTCCTCGTTGACGAGCAGCTCGCCGCGCGCGGCGAGGGCGGTCAGTCGTGCGGTCACGTCGGTGCGGCTCCTGAGGTCGTGGCTGACGCTGCTCTCACCCCAGACGACGAGATCGGCGGGCGGAAGGTTTCCGGTGATTCGTTCGCCTTCGGCGAGACGGGCGGCCGGATCGCGGATGACACCGGGCTGAATGAGAGCGACGCGGAGGGTGCGTTCGGGTTCGGCGTCCCGCGTCGCGGAGACGAGGGGCCCGGCGGCGACGACCGCGGCGGCCAGCGCGTAGCGGCGTCTGCTGGACAGGACCAGCACCACGGCGACGTTCACGACGACCAGCGCGAACGACACCAGCCACACCCCGCCGAGCGCCGCCAGCCCGAGCACCGGCGGGTACGCCCACTGGCTCGCGCCGAGCAGCGCCCACGGCCCGCCGAGCTGCGGCCAGGAGCGGAGGAGTTCGATGACGACCCAGACGCTGGGGAGCACGGCGAGCGCGGCCAGGGGCCGTTCGGGGACGAGCCACCGCACGGCCGCGCCCCACGCCGCCCACGGCGCGCCGAACACCAGCGCCACCAGCAGCAGGCCGGGGCCGATGTTCGGCAGCGTCCAGTACAGGGCGGCGAGCAGGTACCCGGCTCCGAACCACCAGCCCCGCGCGGCGGCCTCGCGGACGCTCGCGGCGGCGCGGATCACGAGGATTCCCGGCACCAGCGCCACCCATGCCAGCCAGCCGAGTCCGGGCGCGGGAAAGGCGAGCAGCGGCAGCGCACCGGCCACGGCCGCCACGATCCGAGCACGCGCGATCACTCTCCCAGTAACGCACCGGGCGCGACCCGGTCGCCACTGTTTCCCCGTCTCATCCCTCTTTAACCATCAGTTCTTGAGAACAACCTGGACGCGATGCGGTAACCGTCCGCGACGGCCCGTGACCGGAGCGTCTAGGGTCCTGCTCAGCGGGGGGCCCGGGAGGAGACTTCGTGGCCCTGGAGGGACAGGACGACATCGCCCGTCTGGTGGCGCGGGCGCGCGACGGCGACGGCGCGGCCTGGGACCGCCTGGTGGAGCGGCACAGCGCCATGCTGTGGTCGATCGCGCGTGCGCACGGGCTGAACGAGGCCGACGCCGGTGACGTCGTGCAGACCGCGTGGCTTCGGCTGGTGGAGCGGCTCGACCGGGTCGAGGACGCGGCGGCGGTCGGCGGATGGCTGTCGACCACGGCGCGCCGCGAGAGCGTGCGCGCGGCCCGCCGCCGCGTGCGGGAACGGCCGGACGACCCGGGCGATCCGCCCGTCCCCGAGCACCAGCGGCCCGAGCGGGTGGTGCTGGCCCGGGACCGCCTCGACCGGGTCGCGCTCGCGCTCCAGGGGCTGCCGCGCCGCTGCCAGGTGCTGCTGCGGCTGCTGGCGACCGCGCCGAGCTACGCCGACCTCGCCGACCTCCTCGACATGCCGGTCGGCAGCATCGGCCCGACCCGGGCCCGCTGCCTGGCCGCCCTGAACCGGAGGCTCGAACAGTGAACGACGACGACCTGACGGCCCGTGTCCGCGCCGCGTTCGACGCCCTGGACCCGGTGCCGCCGCACGTGACGGCGGCGGCGCGCGCCGCGCTGGCGTCCCGCGTCCCGGGCGCGGTCCTGGCGGAGCTGACGATGGAGCCGCGCTACTCCACGGCGGCGCTGCGGGGCACGGCGCGGCGGCTGACGTTCACCGGGACGGACGCGGTCATCGAGATCGAGGTGACGCGGCTGGACCACGGCCACGAGATCACCGGCCGGGTCACGCCGTCGACGCCCGCGCGGGCGCGGCTGCGGCACCTGCGGCGGGGGGCGGCGGAGTGGACGGCCGACGTCGACCCGGCGGGGCAGTTCGCGTTCCCGGCGGTGCCGGACGGGCTGGTGAGCCTGGTGTTCGACCTGCCGGACACGGCGTCGATCGTGACGAGCTGGGTGCGCCTTTGAACCTCGCCGAGCTGCAACGCGAAGGAGTGGCCGCCGCCGAGCGGGGCCGGTTGACCGAGGGACTGGGGCTGCTGCGGACGGCGCTGTCGGTGGCGGCGGAGCGGGGGCCACGCGAGGTGGCGCGGGTCCGCGTTCACCTGGTGGGCCTGCTGGCGGCGCGGGGAGAGGTGACGGCGGCGCTGGTGGAGGCGTCCGGCGTCGGGGAGGAGCTGCCGTCGGCGGACGCGGACCGCCTGACGGCGAACCTGGCGTGCGCGCTGGCGCGGGCGGGGCGCTTCGGCGAGGCGCGGGAGACGGCGGAACGGGTGCTGTCGCGGATCCGCCGGAGCGATGACCCGGCGTCGTTGGCGGGCCTGCTGACGACGTTGGGCGTGTCCCGCGCGATGCAGGGGGCGCTGTGCGGCGCGGAACCGGCGCTGCGCGAAGCCGTCGAGGTGGCGACGCGGGCCGACCTGACCTACCAGACGGCGATCGCCCGGGGCGCGTTGGCGTTCGTGGTGGCCCGCCGGGGCGACCTGCCGCAGGCGCTGGAGCTGTTCGCGCTGGCCGAGCCGGGGCTGGTCGGCGAGCGTCTGACCCAGTGCCGCCTGGAACGCGCCGAGACGCTGCTGATGGCGGGCCTGGTCGACGAGGCGAGGGCCCTGCTCGCCGCCACCCTGAACGAGGCGGCGGAGCAGGGGCACGACTGCGACCTCGCCGACGGCCTGCTCCTGCTGGCCCACGCCGAGCTGTCCGACAACGATCCCGAGCGCGCGGCGGCGACGGCGGAACGGGCGCGCGCGACGTTCGCGGCCCAGGAACGGGCGGGCTGGATGCTGCTGGCCGAGCACGTCCTGCTTCGCGCGCGCTGGACGGCGGGAGAGCGTTCGCCGGTCTTCCTGAGCTCGGCGACCGCGACGGCCGACCGCCTAGAACGGGGCGGCTGGACGGAGGCGGCGGCGGAGGCGCGCATCATGGCGGCCCGCACGGCCCTGGACCTGGGACGTCCGGCCGGCCACCTGCTGGAGCAGGTGAGCCGTTTCCGCGTCCGGGGCCCGGCGGCGCTGCGGGCGGCGGCCTGGCACGCGCTGGCGCTGGAGCGCCGTTCCCGCGACGACCTCAACGGCGCGGTGGCGGCGGTCTGGTCGGGGCTGCGGGTGGTGGAGGACCACGCGGAGGTCTTCGCCGCGCTGGAACTCCGCGCCCGCGCCGCCGACCTGGCCACGGAGCTGGCGGACCTGGGGCTGAGCCTGGCGCGTTCGGCCCGCGAGCTGCTGTCGCTGGAGGAACGCCGCCGCACCCTGCTCCGCCGCCCCCACGAACCCGGCCCGCCACGGGACAGCGACCGTGCCGCCGCGCTGGCCCGGCTCCGCGCGCTCAGCCGTTCCCGAACAGCGACGACGGCTGACGGCGAGCCCGCGCCGGACCTGTTCCGGCGCCTGAACGCCCTGGAAGGAGAGATCCGCACGGAACGTTACCGCCGCCCGGCCCCGCGTGCGGAGCCGTCGACCCGCGCGGGGACTCCGGAGGTGGCGGCGGCCCTTGGTGAACGCGTACTCGTCGAACTGATCCGTGTCGGCGCGGACCTGCACGCGGTGACGATCCGCGACGGCCGCCCACGCCGTCATCGCCTGGGCCCGTTCAACGACATCGCCCGCGCGGCGAGCCTCACAAGGGCGGCGGTCCGACGAGCCGCAGAGCAAGAGGACCTCCGAACGGAAACGGGACTCTCCATCACCTGCACGGACCTGAACGACCGAATCCTTCAGCCGCTCCAGGCCGAGGTGACCGACCGCGAACTGGTCCTGGTTCCGACCGGTCCCCTGCACACCGTTCCGTGGGCGGCGCTGCCGTCGCTGACGGGCCGCCCGTTCACCGTCGCCCCCTCGGCGACGGCGTGGTTCCACGCGGTACGACGTCAGAGGGAACCCGGCCATGTGCTCCTGGCCTCGGGCCCGGACCTGACCCATGCCGGACGAGAGGTCGACGCCCTCCGCCACCACTATCCGAACGCCCGCGTCCTCCAGGGCCGGAACGCCGACGCCGAAACCGTCCGCGACGCGCTGAACGGCGCGTCCCTGGCGCACGTGGCCGCGCACGGCGAGTTCCGCGACGGCAACGCCCTCTTCTCCCACCTGCGGCTGTCCGACGGCCCGCTGTTCGTCCACGACCTTGAGGAGGTGGAACGCCTTCCCCGCACCGTCGTCCTGTCGGCCTGCGACATCGGCCGCTCCGAAGCGGGCGATGCCGCGATAGGAATGGTCGGCGCGCTCCTGGCCCGGGGCACCGCGACGGTCGTCGCCAGCGTCACCCCGATCCGCGACGAGGAGGCCCCGGCGTTGATGGCGACGTTCCACAGGGCACTCGCCGAGGGCCGCTCCCCCGCCCAAGCCCTGGCCTCCGCACCGCGCCCTCCAGGCGTGGCGGGCTTCCTCTGCTTCGGCGCAGGCTGACCCCGCCCGATTGAGTTGCGGCGCGTTGCCGACAACGCGCCGCAGCTCAACTCAGGCTCCGCACCGCATCGCCTCCTCATAGGCGGCCCGAAGGATCGCAGCCGCCAGAGGCAACGCGCTCCGCATGGCCAGATCAGAGACGTCCGTTCCCATGCGGGGTCCTTCGTGTTCGCCCACGGATCCCTCGCTGGCATCGGATGCCCTCACTTCGAACCACACCGTCGCCCGCCGGTCAGGCTCCCCTCCGCCAGAGGATCGACAGCCGCCGAGGTCGGGCACGAGAGGGCCGGAGGTGTCCTCCTGGGCCGGACACGGGGTGGGGACACCACCAGCAGCGGCGTGGTCGGACGCCCCTCACGGATGGTGTCGAGGAAGCCGTGGACCGCAGGGGTGTCCCGCATCGCACGGGCGGAGAACGGATCCAGCAGCGCGCCGCCGCTGAACCCCGGATTGATCAGTTCCACCCCGGCCCGGACCGCGGCGAGGACCGGCCAGGTGGCGGTCGGGTGGCGGTCGGGTGGGGGCGTTCGAGCCGTGGCTGAGGGAACTGCCGTGGTGCAGCCACACCCGGCGCCCGACGTCCGGCGCCCGCTCGATGGGAGCGTCGGCGCGCAGGGCGATCAGCTCGCTGGTCTCCGTGTGCGGAAGCCAGATCTCGACGCCCTTGTCACCCGCGGGCAGCCCCGCTCGAACCATAACAGCCTCCCCTTGGCCTACAACTATTAAGAGTTTACCTAAATATTTTAGGCAGCCGAACCACCGCCCAGGAGGCCGCCGACCGAGGCGGTGCCGCCTCGCGTCCGGAGGCGTTCGCGAAGGGCTCCTCTGGCGGGACAACCTGCAGGTCATGGCGTTGGATGGCGAGGCGCGGGAACAGGCCGGAGCGTCCCGATCAGGAACCGGTCCCGGCCTCACGGACATCGAGGTTCAGACGAACGCCCCGCTCCACGGCCCGAAAAAAATCGATTACGCGCTGACGGACCATGCGATAGACATGATCGGCGCGCTGGCCCCAAGACGCTTCTCCCGTCTCGGACGAGGAATCAACGAACGGGGCCGCGCACTGCCGATACCCACGGGGGCGACCGCTCGGGCGTCGTCCCCTTTCCGGCAGCAACCGAATCTTCGTTCTCGAAAGGACTCCCCCATGTCCAGCGCCCCCCGCATCGCCATCGTCGGAGCAGGCCCCGGTGGTCTCGTCTGCGCTCGCGTCCTGCAGAACCACCGCGTACCCGTCACCGTTTTCGAACGCGAGGCCGATCTCGCCGCCCGATCCCAGGGCGGCTCCCTCGACATCCGTGCCGACACCGGCCAGGTCGCTCTGCGAGCCGCCGGCCTCTTCGAGGAGTTCCTCGCCCTCGCGCGCCCCGAAGGCCAGGAAATGCGCCTGATGGACCGCCACGCCACGCTGCTCCACCATCACCTCCCCCGGCCCGACGACGTCGCCGCCCCCGAGATCGACCGAGGTCGGCTGCGCGCCCTCCTGCTGGATTCCCTGACCCCCGGCACCGTTCGCTGGGGCCGGGCGGCACGGGCCGCCGCTCCTCTCCCGGACGGAAGGGCCCGCCTCGAACTCGCCGACGGAACGGTCGAGGATTTCGATCTGGTCGTCGGCGCGGACGGCGCATGGTCCCGGATCCGTCCCGCCGTTTCCGGCGCCCGGCCCGCCTACGGCGACATCGATTTCGTCGAAATCCACTTCGCCGACGCCGACGAGCGCCACCCCGCCATCGCCGACCTCGTCGGAAACGGTTCCCTGTTCGCCAACGCGGGCCGCAGATCCCTGATCGCCCAGCGCGACGGCGATGGTGGCATCCGCGTCTACGCGGCCTTCCGCAGCCCGCTCGGCTGGAACGCCGACCTCGACCTCGGTGACAGCGACGCCGTTCGCGCCCGCCTGCTCGATGTCTACGAAGGTTTCGATGACAGCCTGCTCGCCCTCCTGCGCCTCAACGAGGGACCGTTCGTCAGCCGACCGCTGTACGTCCTCCCCGTCCCCCACACCTGGGAGCGCGTCCCCGGCATCACCCTGCTAGGCGACGCCGCGCACCTCATGCCACCCGTCGGTGTCGGCGCCAACCTGGCCATGCTCGACGGAGCCGAACTCGCCCAGGCCGTCATCGCGCACCCCACCATCGACGCGGCGCTCAACGCCTACGAGAGCGTCATGCTGCCGCGCTCCGCCGACCAGGCGAAGGCCGCGGCGGACATACTCGCCGTCCTCGTGCCCGACACCGACTCCACCGAGGCGTCCTTCCCCGACGACCTCACCGGCTCCTGACCTGCCCACCGCGCTGGGCCCCTCCCATGGGCATGTCGGGATCGGAGACAACCTCTGAGAGCATAGGGCTGCATTTCGGGCTGTCCTGTATAGGGAAACGGAGGCTTGTCATGGACGTCGAGCGGACGTCGTTGCCGGGGATCGGGTTGCGGCACGTGGTCACCACCGAGCGGGGACGCCAACTCGGGGTCGTGTCGCACCGCACCGGACGGCGGGACCTCGTCGTGTACGACAAGCACGATCCCGACACCTGCGTCGTGTCGGTGCAGCTCACCGGGGAGGAGGCCAACGCCCTGGCCGAGCTGCTGGGCACCGGCCGGGTCGTGGAGCGTCTGGCGGAGCTGAACCGGCAGGTCGAGGGGCTGGTCACCGAGCAGATCCCGATCTCGGCCGCGTCGCCCTACGCGGGACGGTCGCTCGGCGACACGCGGGCGCGGACGCGGACCGGCGCGTCGATCGTGGCGGTGGTGCGCAACGGGCAGGTGATCGCCAGCCCGCGCCCGGACTTCGTGTTCCAGGGGGACGACGTGGTGGTGGCCGTCGGGACCGCCGAGGGGGCCGCCGCCGTCGCCCGCATCCTCACCGCCGGCGAGTGAGCGCATGTCACTGACCTCCTCATGGCACGCGTCCGGGCCGGTGCTGGCGGGCGGTTCGCAGGAGGCGGCGGTCCAGCTGATCGAACTGGGCGCGATCATCCTCGCGCTGGGTCTGCTGGGCGCCGTGGCGGTGCGCTTCTCGGTGTCGGCGATCCCGCTGTACCTGGTGGCGGGGCTGGCGTTCGGGGACGGCGGGCTGCTGCCGCTGGGCGCCAGCGAGAACTTCGTCGCGATCGGCGCCGAGGTCGGGGTGATCCTGCTGCTGTTCACCCTCGGCCTGGAGTACACCGCCGGGGAACTGGTGGGAACGTTGCGCACCTCCGCCGTCCCGGGCCTGGTGGACCTGGTGGTGAACGCCGCCCCCGGCGTGGTCGCGGCGCTGCTGCTCGGCTGGGGGCCGGTCGCGGCGGTCGCGCTCGGCGGCATCACCTACGTGACCTCCTCCGGCATCACCGCCAAGGTGATGGGCGACCTGGGCTGGCTGGGCAACCGGGAGGCCCCGGCGGTGCTGTCGATCCTGGTGTTCGAGGACCTGACGATGGCCGCCTACCTGCCGATCCTCACGGCGGTGCTGGCCGGGGCCGGGCTGGCGGCCGGGGCGACCACGCTGGCCATCGCCGCCGCGACGATCACCGTGATCCTGCTGGTGGCGCTGCGGCACGGGCAGTGGGTCGAACGGTTCATCGCCAGCCCCACCGACGAGGTGCTGCTGCTGAAGGTCCTCGGGTTCACGCTGCTGGTGGCCGGGGTGGCGCAGCAGTTGCAGGTGTCGGCGGCGGTCGGCGCGTTCCTGGTCGGCATCGCGCTGTCGGGGCCGCTGGCGCACACCGCGCGCGAGCTGCTGTCGCCGCTGCGGGACCTGTTCGCGGCCGTGTTCTTCGTGTTCTTCGGCCTGAACACCGATCCCTCGGCGCTGCCGCCGGTGCTGGGCGTCGCGGCGCTGCTGGCGGTGGTCGGCGTCGCGAGCAAGTTCGCCACCGGCTGGTACGCGGCCCGGCGCGCGGGCGTGTCGGCCACCGGCCGGGCCCGCGCCGGGACGGCGCTGGTCCCGCGCGGCGAGTTCAACATCGTCATCGCCGGGCTGGCCGTCTCCGCCGGGATCAACCCGAAGCTGGGGCCGCTGGCCGCCGCGTACGTGCTGATCCTCGCGATCGCCGGTCCGCTGCTGGCCCGCGCCGCCGAACCGCTGACCCGGGTGCTGCGCGAGGGCCGCGACCGGCGCGCCGCCCGCAGGGCGGCGCCCGAACCCCAGACCGACGACGCCCCTCAGGGCGACTCGACCGAGTTCGCCCCGAGCAGCGACTTGACGTCGCCGTAGAACGCCGGGCCGGGCTCCACCCGGAAGCCCGGCAGGTCGAACAGCACGTCCCGGCCGCCCGGCGGGCGCCGCATGCGCAGGTGGACGGGGGTGCCGCCCGGGTGCGCGGTGAGCACGTTCCGCAGTTCGCGGACCAGGTTCACCGTCACCCGGGCCTCCGCCACCGACAGCACCACCGGGCTCTCCCGGACGGTGACGTCCAGGACGCCGACCTCCTCCACGTGCAGGCCGAGCGTCTCGTCGCGCAGGTTCAGGCGCCCCCGGAGCGAGACCACCCGGTCCTCGGCGAGCAGTTCGCCGTACAGCAGGTGGCTCTTGGGGAAGACCAGGCATTCCAGTGACGCGTCGTGGTCCTCCAGGGTGACGATCGCCCACGGCTCGCCGCGCTTGGTCACCTTGCGCTGGAGCCCGGCGATGATCCCGCTCACGCGCACGTGCCCGTCGGCGCGCCCGGAGGCCGGCAGGGCGGCGATCGGCAGGTCCCGGTGGGCCCGCAGCAGCCCCTCGGCGCCGTCCAGCGGATGGCTGGAGACGTAGAGGCCGAGCATGTCGCGTTCGTGGGCGAGCAGCGTGGCCCGGTCCCACTCGGCGTCGGACACGGTCACCGTCAGGCCCCCGCCGGGTTCGGCCGACGCCCCGAACAGCGCGTCCTGCCCGTGCGCCTCGTGCCGCTTGACGTCCACGGCCGCGTCCACCGCCTGCTCGTGGACCTCCACGATCGCGCGGCGGGGATGCCCCAGCCCGTCGAACGCGCCCGCCTTCGCCAGCGACTCGATCACCCGCTTGTTGCACACGACCGCCGGGACCCCGGCCAGGAAGCCCGCGAGGTCGGTGAACGGCCCCGTCCGCTCCCGCGTCGCGACGATCGCCTCGACGACGCCCGCGCCCACGTTGCGGACCGCCCCCAGCCCGAACCGGATGTCCTCGCCGACCGCCGCGAACCCCGCCACGCTCTCGTTGACGTCCGGCGGCAGCACCCGGACGCCGAGGTGGCGGCAGTCCGACAGGTAGACGGCCATCCTGTCCTTGTCGTCCCCCACCGAGGTCAGCAGCGCCGCCAGGTACTCGGCCGGGTGGTTGGCCTTCAGGTAGGCGGTCCAGTACGACACCAGCCCGTACCCGGCGGTGTGCGACTTGTTGAAGCCGTAGCCGCTGAACGGCACCAGCACGTCCCACACGGCCCGCGTCGCCTCCCCGGAGAACCCGCGTTCCCGCATCCCGGCGGAGAAGCGGTCCCACTCGGCGTCGAGCACGTCCTTCTTCTTCTTGCCCATGGCCCGCCGCAGCATGTCGGCCGCCCCCAGCGAGTACCCGGCGAGCCGCTGGGCGATCGCCATCACCTGCTCCTGGAAGACGACCAGGTGGTAGGTGTCGCCGAGGATCGGTTCCAGCGCCTCGGCCAGCTCGGGGTGGATCGGCTCGACCTTCTGCCGCCCGGTCTTGCGCAGCGCGTAGTTGACGTGGGCGTTCATCTCCATCGGTCCGGGCCGGTACAGCGCGGACACGGCGGCGATGTCGGTGAACTCCGTCGGCCGCATCATCTTCAGCAGCGACCGCATCCCGTTGCCGTCGAGCTGGAAGACGCCGAGCGTGTCGCCGCGCGCCAGCAGCGCGTAGGTGGCCGGATCGTCCAGCGGGACGTTCAGGATGTCGATGTCCACGCCCTTGTTGGCCCGGACGTTCGCGATGGCGTCGTTGATGACGGTGAGGTTGCGCAGGCCGAGGAAGTCCATCTTCAGCAGGCCCATGTCCTCGGCCTGCGTGAACGGGAACCCGGTGACCACCGGGCCGTCGGCCTTGGGCCGCACCAGCGGCAGCACGTCGAGCAGCGGCTCCGACGACAGGATCACCCCGGCCGCGTGCACGCCGGTGCCCCGCGTCAGCCCCTCCACGCCGCGGGCGGTGTCGAGGACGCGCCGCACGTCGGGGTCGGTCTCGTACATCCGCCGCAGCTCGGCGGCCTCGCCGTGGCGCGGATGGGCCTGGTCGTGCACGGCCGACAGCGGGATCTCCCTGCCTCCCACGGCGGCGGGGAACGCCTTGGTGATCCGGTCGCCCAGCGCGTACGGCAGCCCCAGCACCCGGCAGGCGTCCTTCACGGCGGCCTTCGCCTTGATGGTGTTGAACGTGACGATCTGGCAGACCCGGTCGTCGCCGTACCGGCGGGCCACGTAGTCGATCACCTCGTCGCGGCGGCGGTCGTCGAAGTCCAGGTCGATGTCGGGCATGGTGACGCGCTCGGGGTTGAGGAACCGCTCGAAGATCAGCTTGTGTTCGAGCGGGTCCAGCTCGGTGATCCCGGTGCAGTAGGCGACCATCGAGCCGGTCGCCGACCCGCGGCCCGGCCCGAGCCCGATCCCCTGGGCGCGGGCGTGGCGGCAGATGTCGGCGACGACCAGGAAGTAGCCGGGGAACCCCATGTCCTCGATCACCGACAGCTCGTGGTCGATGCGGTCCAGCACCTCGCGCGGCGGGTCGTCGCCGTAGCGGCGGCGCGCGCCCCGCAGCGTCTCGGCGCGCAGCCACGACGCCTCGGTCTCCCCCTCCGGGACGGGGAAGCGCGGCATCAGGTCCCGGTGGGCGAACACCTCGGCGTAGTCGCCGACCCGCTCGGCGACCAGCAGCGTGCTGTCGCAGGCGCCGGGTACCTCCGCGTCCCACGCCGCCCGCATCTCCGCGGCGGGCTTGAGGTGGTAGCCGCTGCCGGAGAACCGGAACCGGTCGGTGTCGGCCAGCCGCTTGCCCGTCCCGATGCACAGCAGCGCGTCGTGCGCCCGCGCCTGGTCCTCGGTCACGTAGTGGGAGTCGTTGGTGACCAGCGGCCGCAGGCCCAGCTCCTTGGCGATGCGCAGCAGGTCCTCGCGGACGCGGCGTTCGATCGGCAGGCCGTGGTCCATCAGCTCGACGAAGTAGTTCTCCGCGCCGAACAGGTCGCGGTGGCGGGCGGCCGCCGCGACGGCCGCCGGGTACTGCCCCAGCCGCAGCCGCGTCTGGACCTCCCCGGACGGGCAGCCGGTCGTGGCGATGACCCCGCGCGCGTGCTCGGCCAGCAGCTCGTCGTCCATGCGCGGGTACTTCTGGGCGCGCCCCTCCAGCCAGGCCCGGGACTGGAGGCGGAACAGGTTCCGCAGGCCCTCGGCGTCGGCCGCCCACATCGTCAGGTGCGTGTAGAGGCCGCGTCCGGAGACGTCGCCGCCCGCGCCGGTGCTCTCGTCGGTCCTCCGCAGTGCCGGGTCCTCGCTCCAGAACACCGCCTCGCGGTGCCGCCGCGACGCCGGGGCCACGTACGCCTCGATGCCCAGGACCGGTTTGACGCCCGCCCCGCGCGCCTCCTGGTGGAACTCGTAGGCCCCGTGCATGTTGCCGTGGTCGGTCATCGCGACGGCGGGCATGCCCTGCCGCGCGGCCTCGGCCACGAGCGCGCCGACCTTGGCCGCGCCGTCGAGCATCGAGTACTCGGTATGAACGTGCAGGTGCGCGAAGGAGTCCACCCGGCCCACTCCCCATGGTTGTAGGTTTCTGCTCGGAAACGCATCCCATCCGCAGGGTGACCGGGGAGTCCAACATTCGACACTCCGGGAACCGACAACCGTTCGTTGTAAGAGGAGCTGAGTGGACCTGGATCTGGGCGCGGTGCGCGCCTTCGTGACCGTGGCCGACGAACGGTCGTTCAGCCACGCCGCCGACCTGCTCGGCCTCAGCCAGCAGGCGGTCTCCAAGCGGGTCGCGCGGCTGGAGGCCGACCTCGGCGCGACGCTGCTGTTCCGGACCCGCGCCGGGGCCGAGCCGACGGCGGACGGCAGCGCGTTCCTGGTGCCCGCCCGCGCCCTGCTCGGCCTCGCCGACCAGGCGGTGGAGCTGGTGCGCAGCCGCCTGCGCTCGCTGCGGGTGGACGTGCTGCGCACCCGGCTGGTGTCGATCGAGATGGTGCGGAGGTTCCACGAGGCCCATCCGGACGTGGGGATCGACGTCGTGACCTCCGACGGGCTGACCGACGCCGCCCCCGCGCTGCTGGCCGGGACGATCGACGCGTTCCTCGGCCGCGCCACCGCCGACCTCGACTCCGAGATCGCCCGCGCCCCCGCCTACGTGGAGCCGCTGGAGCTGCTGGTCGGCCGCCGCCACCCGCTCGCCGGGCGCGAGCGGGTCCCGATGGCGGAGCTGGCGGGCACCACCGCGTGGATGCCCGGCAACGCCCACGACACCGAGTGGGCGGAGTACTACCGGTACCTCAACGCGGAGTTCGGCGTCGGCATCGACACCTCCGGCCCCGACTTCGGGATGGAGTACTTCGTGGAGCGCATCGGCGGGTCCGACGACCTGTACAGCTTCGTCGGGTCGAAGATCCTCCTGCCCTGGCACCCGGACGTCGTGCACGTCCCGATCGTCGACCCGACCCCGGCCTACCCCTGGCTGCTGATGTGGCACCGGCAGAACCGGCACCCGGCGCTGCCGCTGCTGGTCGCCCACCTCCGGGACGGCTACCGGCCGTTCGACCCCGAACGCCAGTGGCTCCCGGAGCCCGACCGCGCCGCGTTCCCGCCCTGACCCGGCCTCGGAGCGGTCAGAGGCGCACCACGAGCCGATGCGTGGCCCCGGCCGACCCGGCGGCGTTCACGCGCAGCGCCAGCGACGCCCCGGTGCCGGTCACGGTCACCGTCGGATCCCTGGACACCACCGACGCGACGGCGCGCGCCCACGTCACGTCGATCGTCGTGGCCGAACGTCTCGGGTCCGCCACGCACACCACCGCCGTGCCGTCGCCGCGCTCGCGCACCAGCACGGAGGCCGGGGCGCTCACCGTCACGCCGCCCGCCGACCCGGCGGCGAAGAAGTTCACCGCCGTGACGCCCAGGGACGGCACCGCGATCCCCTGCCGGTCGGGCCCGTTGGCCAGCACGGTCGCCCACGGGGCGCCCGCCCGGGCCGCCGTGGCGGCCGCCGTCGCCCCCGGCATGACCAGGTAGGCGTAGCCGCCCGACACCGGGTCGGTGCCGTGGTGCCGGTAGAGCGTCAGGTAGCGCCGGGTGATCGCGGTGGTGCTCCCGCCGGTGTTGATGTCGCGCCAGCGTCCGGTCCGCTCCTCCCGGCGGAACACCACGGCCCGGCCGTCGAGGAACACGTAGCCGCCGAACCCCGCCAGATGCGCCCAGCGGGGCGCCGGGAACGTCGCCGACCACGGGTGGGCGACCGGCTGGGCCGTTCCGTCGACGGTCAGCGCGTGCGTGCCGGACGCGCCGAGGTTGCGGTTGTCGTAGACCGACTCCACCGCCGTCCCGTCGGAGCAGGCGACGCCCCCGCCGAGGCAGATCACCGCGTCGTCCAGCAGGAACCACGACTTCCTGGCCGTCAGGGTGCTGTGCAGGCCCCGCGTGTCCTGCCCGACGGCCGCGAACTCGCCGTCGGTCGTCCCGCCGACCCACACCGCGTTCGGCTTGTCGGCCCCCCACGCGCCGCCCGCCGCGTCGGCCAGGGCCTTGCGCGAGACCGTCACGCCGGGCAGCCGGTAGGGGTCGACGGTGGGCCAGAACGCGTCGGAGTACTGGCCGTTGCCGGAGTCCGCGCCCCACCAGTAGAGCATCCCCGCGCCGGTGTGCCAGCCGCGCAGGTTCTCGCCGTTGCCGTGCTCGTAGAAGGCGATCCGGGCCGACGACATGCTCACCATGGCCGCCCAGCCCGGCCGGCGGTGCACCGCCCGGTCCATCGCGGCGAACAGCCGGTGCCCGGTCGGCTCGGCGGCGGCCACGACCGCGGGGTCGTCGAGGATCTCCCGGCAGCGGGCCAGCGCGGCGACGCCCAGGCGCGGGTCCGACAGCAGCGGCGCGTAGGCGTCGCGGGCCGCCCAGCCCTTGACCATGCCCTTCCAGCGGGCGGCCTCGGCGGCCGGCGCGCCCTGGGCGAGCAGGGCGATGTTGGCGATGACGGCGTGGCCGCGCACGTGGTCGTCGTCGCGGGCCCGCGCGGGGTCGCCGGGCGCGGCGCCCCGGCTGATCCCCCGGCCCGAGACGCCGTCCATCATCAGGCCGTTGAACAGCACCGGAGCGTAGGAGCGCTCCACCGAGTCCAGGAACAGCCGCCGGTTCGGGTCGGTGACGGCCCAGTCCGACCCGGCCAGCAACGCGAACAGGACCGCCAGGCCGCCGAGCAGCTCGTTGCCGTAGGTGCCCGTGTAGGGCACCCAGCCGTGCTGGATGAACGAGCCGTCCCGGTAGAAGCCGTCGCCGGTGGTGACGTGGGGGAACACCGGCGACAGCGCGTCGCGGGCGAGCGCGAGCCGGGCGGCGTCGCGTCCCACCACGCCGGTGAACGCGATCGAGCGGCACAGGTCCACGCGGTTGGCGCCGGTGCTGGTGCCGCCGTAGGTCGCGACCGCCGAGTCGGGGACGAAGTGGCCCACCGCCGCCACCAGCCCGGTGACCAGGCCGGCGGGCAGCCGGTCGCCGAGGATCGCGCACAGGTCGAACAGGGCGCGCGGCGCGCCGATCTGCCAGTGCCACCAGTTGCCATAACGGGCCTGCCCGGCGCGGTAGACCTGGGTGTGCAGGTGGTCGAGGCCGGTCGTGGCGGCGGTGAGCAGGGCGGCGTCGCCGGTCAGCCCGGTGCCGGGCTGCGCCCATGCGTGCGCCATGGTCACCAGGCGCTGGAGGGAGCCGGTGACGGCGGCGGAGCGGGTGACGGACTCGGCGTCGGTGTCGGGCTCGGGGTCGGCGTAGACCAGGTCGGGCCAGAGTGATCCGGCGGCGGGCTCCATGCTCCGGCGCAGGTCCGCCGCGTCGGCGCCCAGCCCGGCGAGCCTGCCGCGGAACGGCTCGGCCGCCGCGTCGAACCCCGCGCCCAGCACCAGCGAGCGCCAGCGCTGCCGGAGGACGTCGAACTCGTCGGCGGCGCGCGCCGGGGCGGCGGACGCCGCGCCGCCGAGCAGCGTGGCGCCGGTTCCGGCGGCGGCGGTGAGGAAGCCGCGTCGGGACAGGGGCATCGGTGACCTCGCGTTCGCTGCGGCGCCGGGACCGTCGGGAACGGAGGATCTCCGCCGACGTTGAGGAGACCCTAGAGACGCACATTTCCGAACACAAGAGGCTGATCGCAATTGAACGATCAGCCTCTGTTCGTTCGGACATCAGGTGAACGCTCGATCACCCCGTCCGGCGGCTCAGTGTTCGCCGGTGGCGATCGGGTTGGCCGGGTCGGCCACCCAGTTCGACCAGGAGCCCACGTACAGCGCCGCCGGAACGCCCGCGAGGGTGAGCGCGAGGATCTCGTGGGCCGCCGTCACGCCCGACCCGCAGTAGGCGCCCACGTCAGCCGCGTCCGTCGCGCCCAGCTTCGCGAACCGCTCGCGCAGCAGGTCGGCGGGCAGGAAGCGGCCGTCCACGCCGACGTTGCCGAGCGTGGGGGCGTTCACCGCGCCGGGGATGTGACCCGCCACCGGGTCGATCGGCTCGGTCTCGCCCCGGTAGCGCTCGGCGGCGCGGGCGTCCAGCAGGACCCCGGCCCCGGCCAGCGCCGCCGCGCCCTCGGCGTCCAGCACCGGCAACCGGCCGGGCCGCGCCGTGAAGTCGCCGGGTTCGACCGGCGGCTCCTCGGTGGTCTCGGGCAGCCCCGCCTCGGTCCAGGCGCGGTGGCCGCCGTCCAGGACGCGGACCCGCGGGTGGCCGAAGTACCGCAGCGTCCACCACAGCCGGGCGGCGGCGGTGGAGTCGGCGTCGTCGTAGACCACGACCGGACGGTCGGCGCGGACCCCGGCGCGGCGCATGGCGCGCTCGAAGTCGGCGGCGGCGGGCAGCGGATGCCGCCCCTCGGGACCGGGCGGCCCGGCCACGTCGCGGTCCAGGTCCACGAACACCGCGCCGGGCAGGTGCCCCTTCCGGTAGGACTCGATCCCGGGCGGTCCGGCCAGATGCCACCGGACGTCCAGCAGGACCGGCGGGGACTGGCCGCCCAGCAGCCGCTCCAGGGTGGGCACGTCGATGAGAGGGTGCACATCGCCAGTCTGTACCCCGGTGTCCGGATGTGGGAGGGGTGAAGCGTGGTTCGTCACGCTTCCGCAGCGTACAGAGCCACCGGACACCGGCGGCGCGGTTCAGGGGCGGGCGGTCGTCAGCAGCGGGATCAGCAGTTCGGCGGGGACCAGGGAGCCGTGCATGCCGACCATCCGGTCCAGCCACGGCTCGCGCTCGGACGCGGTGATCGCCAGGTCGCCGTGCGGGACGGCCACCACGTCGCCGATCCGGCCCAGCAGGTCCGGCTCGACCGGCCCGAACCAGCCCGCCGCGACCGCCTCCTCGCGGGAGTACACCCAGGCGCGGTCGCCGAGGCGTTCGCGCCAGGCCGCCAGCACGTCGGCGCGCGCGCCGGGCTCGGTGTAGACGTACCGGGCGCGCGCGTCGCCGCCCAGCAGCGCCACGCCCGCGTTCAGCCCGGGGTCGGTGTCGACGTCCACGCGTTCGGCCGGGTCGGTCATGCCGTGGTCGGCGGTGACGTACAGGGCGGCGCCGGGCGGCAGCACCGCCGCCAGCCGCTCGGCCAGCAGGTCCGCGAACCGCAACTGGTGGCGCCAGTCCGCCGAGGCCACGCCGAACCGGTGCCCGGTGGAGTCCAGGTCGGCGTGGTAGACGGTCACGAACGCCCGGTCGCCCTCGGCGAGGGCCCGTTCGGCGCGCCCCACGAGCTGGCCGAGGCTGTCGGCCGCCCGGTAGCGCGCGCCCCGCGCGGTGGCCAGGCTGAGCCCGGTGTTCCGGTACAGCCCGAGCCCCACGTAGGCGACCGCGACGCCGTCGGCGGCGGCCCGTTCGTAGACGGTCGGGGCGGCCTGGAACTCCTGCGGCGAGACCTCCGGGCCCTGCCACTTCAGGCAGTTCAGCAGCCGCCCGGTGCCCGGGACGGCGACCTGCACGCCCAGCAGGCCGTGCCCGCCCGGCGGCAGCCCCGTCCCGAGGGACCCCAGGCTGGTGGCCGTGGTCGCCGGGAACCCGGCGGTCAGCGGGCGCCCCTCCAGCGAGGCGAGGAACGGCGCCTCCTCCGGATGGGCGCGCAGCAGCTCCCAGCCGAGCCCGTCCACCAGCAGCACGCACGCGCGGGGCAGCTCCGGCAGGCCGAGCACGTTCGCCGCGCCCGGAACGCCGAGCGCGGCCAGCACCGAGCCCGGAAGGTCGGCGAGCGCGCCCGCGCCGTAGCGCGGGACGGGCGGCCCGGGAACGGCCCGCGTGGAGACGGCCTCGCTCATGAACGCTCCGCTCGTTCGGTCACCCGGTGATCACCCGGCGGTCACTTGGCGGTGGCGGCCGACAGCGCCTCGGCGAACGCCAGCACCTGCGTGACCGCGTCCGCGCCGTCGGCGGCCTCGCTGACCCGCAGCGACAGGTCGTCGGCGGTGACGCTGCCGGTGTAGCCGTGGTCGGCCTCGCAGTTCTCGTCGCCGCAGGTGGCGGGCTCCAGGTCGATGTGGGCGATCGCGCCCCAGCCGATCGTCAGCACCACCTCGGTGGGCGGGGTGCCCGGCGCGTAGGAGGCCGGGTCGGGCACCACCCGGGTCACCGCGACCGACTGGACGCGGTCCAGCCGGACGGCCTCGGTCGTGGTGGAGGCGTGCGGCTGCGCCATGCCGTCGCCCGGCGGGTGCTCGTCGGTGTGGCAGACCAGCAGCCGCCCGGCCGACAGCACCAGCACCGTGACGTGCCGCCGCACCTCCATGGCGGGGTCGAAGGTCGCCTCGTGGTGCACCACGTAGGCGATCACCCGCTCGTCGCCGATGGCCGACTCGACCGCGTCCGCGACGAGTGCCGGGTAGTAGCCGCTGCGCTCGATGGCCGTGCGCAACCCGTGAGCCGTCGCTCGGGTTTCCCTCATGGTGCCCATCCTGCCCTGTCTGTGGTGTGCGCCGCACATGCGGCCCACGCGAACATGGTCATTCGTTGCGCGGCGGGGTAGGGGGAGGGCATGACCTTCCGACAGACGGCCGGTCGGACCCCGACCGGCAGGGATCCGCTCCCGTCGCCACCGCCGGTGCCGCCTCCCACGCCGGACCCGGCTCCCCCGCCGCAGCCTCCGGTGCCGCCGCCCGAGCCGCCGCCCGGACCCGCGCCGGGACCGGAGCCGTCACCGCCGCACCCGGTGCCGCCGGGCCCCGCGCCCGACCCGGTGCCGCCGACCCCGACGCCCGACCCGATCCCGCCGACGCCCGAGCCGGAACCGGCCCCGCCGTCCTGACGGCCGGCCTCCGGGGCCCGGCCCCGAAAGGTCAGCCCAGCCTGCGGGGGCCGAGCTCGGGCCGGGGCCCGCGGGGGCGTTCCAGCCGCAGCGCGACCCGGCGGACGAGGGCCCCGGACGGGTCCACCGTGACCGGGTCCAGCTCCAGCCGGGCCACCTCCGGCAGGTCGTCGCCGAGCCGGGAGACCCGCAGCAGCAGCTCCTCCAGCGCGGCCACGTCCACCGGCTCGGCGCCCCGGTGCCCCAGCAGCAGCGGCGCGGTCCGGACCGCGCGGACCGTCTCGGCGGCCTCCACGTCGGTGAGCGGCGCCAGCCGGTAGGCCCGGTCGTCCAGCAGCGCGGCGGTCTCGTCGGCGAGTCCGAACGAGATCACCGCGCCGAACGACGGGTCCTCCATCGTCACGATCCGCGCCGGGACACCGTTCTCGGTCCCCTCGCCGCCGACGGCGATGCCGTAGCAGCCCAGCAGCTCGACGGCCTGGTCCGGGGTCGCCTCCACGGGCCCGCCGTCCCCGAGCCACTCCTCCACCATGGCCCGCGCGCGGCGGCGGTCCGCGCCCGGCAGGTCGGGGAGGCGGCCGGGCGGCCGCTGCCGCCACTGCGCGTAGCGGATCACGTACGCCAGCGCGCGGACCGCGTCCTCGGGGGCCGGGTAGGACGGGACCGAGCCCTCGGCGGCGTTCCCGTCGGGCCCGGCGACCCGCAGGTCCGGGGGCATGCCCTTGGAGCCCAGGTAGGTCGCCACGATCGGCTTGCCGCTCCCGGCCGCCAGCTGGAGGATCCGTTCGGGGACGGTCACGTCGTAGCCGCCGATCGTCGGCGGCGTGAACAGCGCGACCACCGCGTCCACGGTGTCGTCCTCCAGCGCCGCCCGCAGCGCCGCCTCGTACTCGGGGCCCTGGGCGGTCGGGCCCAGGTTGACCGGCGGCCGGACCTGGAGCCCCAGCGCGACGGCGGCGTCCTGGGCCAGCAGCCCCAGCGAGTCGGAGTTGTCGATGATCGCGATGCGGTCCCCGGCGGGCAGCGGCTGGTAGGCCAGCAGCTGCGCCACGTCGAACAGCTCCGACAGGTCCTCGACCCGGATCACCCCGGCCTGCGCGAACAGCGCGCTGACCGCGTGGTCGGGCAGGCTGAGCGCCGCGGCGGCGTGCCCCAGCGGGACGCCCTGGGTGCTGCGGCCGCTCTTGACCGCCACGATCGGCTTGCGGCGGCTGAGCCGCCGGGCCAGCCGGGCGAACTTGCGCGGGTTGCCCAGCGACTCCAGGTAGAGCAGGACCGCCTTGGTGGCCGGGTCCTCCTCCCAGTACTGCATGAGGTCGTTGCCGGACACGTCGGCGCGGTTGCCCGCCGAGACGAACGTGGACAGGCCGATGCCCCGCTCGGCGGTCCGCTGGAGGATCGCGATGCCGAGGGCGCCCGACTGGGAGAAGAACCCGACGGGGCCGCGGCCCGGCATGGTCGGCGCGAGGGTGGCGTTCAGCCGCACCTCGGGGTCGGTGTTGGCGACGCCCAGGCAGTTGGGGCCGACCACGCGCATGCCGTAGGCGCGCGCCAGCCGCACCAGCTCCTCCTGGCGGGCGCGGCCCTCCGGTCCGGTCTCGCCGAACCCCGACGACACCACCACCAGCCCGCGCACGCCCTTCCCGGCGCACTGCTCGACGACCTCGTGCACCGAGTCGGCCCGCACCGCGACCACGGCCAGATCGACGTCGTCGGGGATGTCCAGCACCGAGGCGTAGGCGCGCACCCCGGCCACCGCCGTCGCCGTCGGGTGCACCGGGTAGACGGGGCCGGTGAAGTCCCCGCCGAGCAGGTTGCGCAGCACGGTCTGCCCGACCGTGTGCTCGGACCGGCTCGCGCCGATCACCGCGACCGACGAGGGGAACAGCAGCCGCTGGATCGACCGCGACTCGGCCCGGTGCTCGCGCGCCGCCGTCACCTCCACCGAGGTCTCGGTCGGCTCCAGGTCGAGCACCAGTTCGATCACACCGTCCTCGAACCGCTGTTCGGCCCGGTACCCGGCCTCCCGGAACACCCGGGTCATCCGCCGGTTGTCGGGCAGCACGCTGGCCACGAAGCGGTGCAGGCCGCGTTCCCGGGCCGCCGCCGCGATGTGCTCCAGCAGCACCGCGCCCAGCCCCCGGCCCTGGTGGGCGTCCTCCACCAGGAACGCGACCTCGGCCGTCCCCGGCCGGTCCGCGAGCCGGTCGTAGCGGACCACCGCCACCATGGCGCCGCCGATCGTCGCGATCAGCGCCACCCGCCGGTCGTGGTCCACCGTGGTGAAGTGAGCGATCTCACGATCGCTCAGCGTCGGCCGCGGCGAGAAGAACCGGTAGTAGATCGACTCGGGCGACAGGCGGGCGTAGAAGGCGCGCAGCAGCTCGGCGTCGTCGCTCCGGATGGGGCGCAGATGCGCCGTCCCCCCGTCGGTGAGGACGACGTCGGCCTCCCAATGATCCGGATACTCCTCGGTCACGTACCCGAGGGTAAGGCACGTCGCGGGCCGCTCCGCGTCGGCCTCGGCCGGGAAAAACCGGCGGCTTCCCGTGTTTCGCTGCGCGTTCGAGACCTAATCGGGGGTCAAGAGCTGTTACGGTCGAGCACACGCCCATGTCTGCCGCTCACGCGGGCCGTGTTGATCGAGGTGATGACTCCCATGACGCGCGTGGTCGTGGTTGGCGACTTGATGACCGACACCGTGGCACGTGCCGCGTTCCCCCTCGCCAAGGGCAGCGACACGCCGGCCGCGGTCACCACCCACGGCGGCGGCTCCGGCGCCAACGTGGCGTCCTGGCTCGCCCTGGAGGGCGTCGAGGTGGCCTTCGTCGGCCGCCGCGGCTCCGACATCGCGGGCCGCAACCGGGACATGGAACTGATGGGCTACGGCGTCGACGCCCGCCTGGTCATGGACGGGGAGCGCCCCACCGGCACCTGCGTCGTGCTGGTCACCCACAAGGGCGACCGCACCATGCTGTCGGACCCGGGCGCGAACGCGGCGCTGCTGCCCGAGGACATCGAGCGCTGCCGGGACCTGTTCAACCAGGGCACCCACCTGCACATGTCCGGCTACTCCCTGATCAACGAGGGCTCCCGCGCCGCCGCGACCCACGCCCTGGAGCTCGCCCGCAAGGCCCAGATGTCGATCTCGGTGGACGGCGGCTCGTCCTCCCCGCTCAAGCGGATGGGCGCCGAGCCGTTCCTGGAGTGGACGCAGGGCGCCCGGCTGCTGGTCGTCAACGCCGACGAGGCCGAGGTCCTGACCGGCCGCGACGTCCCCGACCAGGCCGCCAAGGTCCTCACCGCCTGGTATCCGCAGGTGGTCATCATGTGCGGCGCGGACGGCGCGCTGTGGTTCACCAACGGCCGCCCCGAGCCGATCACGGTCGCGGCCGAGCCCGTCGACAAGATCGTTGACGGGACGGGCGCGGGCGACGCGTTCGTGGCGGGCTTCCTGCCGGCCTGGCTGGACGGCAAGCCCCCGCAGGAGGCCCTGGCGTCGGGCGCCCGCCTGGCGTCCCAGGCCATGCAGCACCTGGGGGCCCGCCCGAGCCTGGAAGCCGTGGACAACCAGATCAAGAGCTGACCCCGTGGCGCGCGGCCCCCGGCCGCGCGCCGCGACACGCCCCGCACGGCGCTTGCCTCGTCACGCCACGTGACGAAGGATCGGGTTCCCGGCCGCCATCCGTCAGGAGAGCCCATGCCCGCGCACACCCTGGCCCGCCCCGCGACGAGACGCGCCGCGACGGCCCTGGCCGCCGCCCTGCTCACGGCCGCCGCCGTACCGGTCCTCATGCCCGACAGCGCCACGCGACCCCCGGTCGGCCACCCCACGGCGAACGCCCCGGCGAGCACCCCCGCCACCGGCGGCCCCGTGGACGAAGACCCCCTGACCACCCCGAAACCCAACGTCACGACCGCCCCCGACACCAAGCCCACCCCGAAAGCCAACCCGGCGCCTCACCCCTGGGCCGTGTCCGGTGGATCTCGGTGTCCGGCTGAGATCGATCTCTGTCCTGGGCTGTGAGGGTGGGCATGGTGTTTCGTCATGAGCTCACGGACGCGGCGTGGGCACGGGGTGCCCGGCACGGGCATCAGCCTTGATCACGGTTGTGGTTGGCCGTACTCCCTCGCAGGAGTGGCTGATCCTCTCGGTTCCGGTCCGGGTGTCAGCGGCTCGGTGGGTCCAGGTGGTCGAGGAGAGTGGTCAGGTGCGGGATGAGTGATGTGGCTTCGATGAGGCGGCCGGCCGGGGTGAGGGCGGTGTAGCCGAGGACGGGCATGCCGGCGGCGTTCGCCGCGCGGACGCCGTTGGGGCTGTCCTCGATGACGAGGCAGTCACGCGGGTGGACGCCGAGCGTGGTGGCGGCGTGGAGGAACAGGTCGGGGGCGGGCTTTCCGATGCCGCCGACGTCCTGGGCGCTGAAGACCACGTCCGGTGGCAGCAGGGGGCGCAGCCCGGATCGGTCGAGGGTGAGGTCGATCCAGGCGTGGTCGGAGGAGGACGCCAGGCAGTAGGGGATGCCGCGGCGCCGTAGCTCGGTGAGGACGGTCGAGGCGCCCTGGACGGCGTCCAGGCCCTCGCGGAAGGCGGTGAAGACCCGTTCGTGGCAGCGTGCGGTGAAGTCCGCGGGGAGTGTGCCGCCGTATCGGTCGGCGACGACGGTGTGGACGGTGCGGGCGGCGTTGCCGAGGAAGTACCGGTAGGACTCCTCCAGGGTGAAGGGGAAGCCCAGTTCCGTCAGGTAGTCGGACAGGACACGGTGTGCGGTGGGCTCGCTGTCGACCAGGACGCCGTCGTTGTCGAAGATGATCAGCCGGGGTTTCACGGGTTCTCCGTTCGGGGGGTCGGGGCGAGGGCGGTCGCGAGAAAGGTCGCGCCGAACAGACAGGTCGCGGTCTAGCCGCCGCTGGCGTGAGCAGCCGATCCCGCGGCCGCACCGGCGACGCCGCCGAATGTGGAGACGGTCATGTTCATGCGAGGTGATGGCCGCCGGACCACAGGACGGCGAGTGCTCCGGCGGCGCCGGCCAGGGCCAGCGATCTGGGCAGGGCCGTAGGTGTGCGACCAGAACACGCCGCAGGCGGCGAAGGAGCAGGCTCCGCCGAACGGCCGGACAGTCGTACGGGAGACCGCCCCGGGATATCGAACCATGGTCACCCGGACGACGCTAAAGGCACGATTGGGCCGTCAGTAAGATCCAATTCCACGGTGGGCAGGTGGCCCAATGCTGGACGGACCTGCATCTGGAGCTGGACTTCGGTGTGGGACTCCGGACGGGTCTGGAGCAGGCCCCGCGGAAGGCGGGGCGGTCAGGGCGGGCGCGGGGTGTCCCCGCCTTGGTCAGGGCACGTTGATGCTGTTCGTGACCTACTCAAAGGCGGTGCGGTCGTTGACGTTGCCCGCGGTGACCACCAGCGCCAACGGCAGGTCGCGGCCGTCGACCGTCAGATGCGGTTCGCTGGTCAGCCCGTCGCGGGACCGGCCGAGCGCTTGCCGGTTCGTCTGGGTCGCATCCTCCTTTTGCGGGCGCCGGCGGCGTGCTGGTGGGCCCGCACGATCGTGGAATCCACCGGCTCGATCCGTGCCCACGCCGTGGCCGTCAGCTCATGACGACGCACCATGCCCGCGATCACGACCCAGAACACGGATCCACCTCAGCCGAACACCGAGATCCACCGGACACGGCCCAGGCCGAAGCCGCCTGTCAGGGGTGGCTGTGGTGTGGACGGGCGCCTTTCCTGGGCTTGGCCGGAGGGGGGCGGTCAGTTCGGGACGGCGAGGACCAGGGGGAGGACCGCCGGGGCTCCGGCCTTGCGGAGCAGGCGGGTCGCCACCGTCAGGGTCCAGCCGGTGTCGGTGCGGTCGTCCACCAGCAGGATCGGGCCGCCGGCCTCGGACACGGCCGCCGCCACGTCGTCGGGCAGGGCCAGGGCGTGCCAGACCGAGCGGAGGCGCTGGGCGCTGTTGTGGCGGCGCGGGGCCGGCTCCCCGAGGGGGGCGAACTCGCCCAGGTAGGGCAGGCGGCCGATCTGGGCGATGCGGTGGGCCAGGCTCCCCACGAGCAGCGGGCGGGTGCGGGAGCCGACCGCCACGACGCCGGCGGGGCGGTCGGTCCAGCCCCAGGAGGAGAGGACCTTCACCACCGCGTCGAACATCTCCGGGGTGATCTCGGCGTCGGGGGCGCCCTCGGCGAAGATCTGGCGGAGGCGGTTGCCCCAGCCGATGTCGGTGAGGCGGCCGAGGGCGCGGCCCGGCTCGGCCTGCTCGTCGGCGGGGATCCGGCCGGAGACGCCGAGGTCGTCCTTGACGCCGCTCGGCCACATGCGGCGCGGGGCGAGGTCCACGCCGGGGCGGTGGAGGCGTTCGCGGGCCTGGTTCGCGCTCTGCTCGCTGACCTCGGCGGAGCGGTGGCGGCCGGTGCAGTTGTCGCAGCGGCCGCAGGGCCTCGCCTCCGGGTCGTCGAGCTGGCGGCGCAGGAACTCCTCGCGGCAGCCGGTGGTGGCGATGTAGTCGAGCATGGCGCGCTGCTCGCGTTCGCGTTCGGCGGCGACGCGGGCGTAGCGGTCCCGGTCGTAGGCCCAGGGCCGGCCGGTGGCCTCCCAGCCTCCCTTGACCCGGCGGACCGCCCCGTCCACGTCCAGGACCTTGAGCATCATCTCCAGGCGGGCGCGGTTCAGGTCGACGCGGGTCTCCAGGGCGGGCAGGGAGAGCGGCCGCCCGGCGTCGGCGAGGGTGTCCAGGGTCGCGCGGACGACCTGCTCGGACGGGAACGCCAGGCTCGCGAAGTAGGCCCAGATCTCGCGGTCCTCCGGGCCCGGCAGCAGGATCACCTCGGCGCGGTCCACGCCGCGTCCGGCGCGGCCGATCTGCTGGTAGTAGGCGACCGGCGACTGCGGGGCCCCGACGTGCACGATGAAGCCGAGGTCGGGCTTGTCGAAGCCCATGCCGAGGGCGCTGGTGGCGATCAGGGCCTTGAGCTTGTTGTCCTGGAGGTCCTGCTCGGCCTGGAGGCGTTCGGCGGGGTCGGTCTGGCCGGAGTAGGCGGCGACCTCGTGGCCGCGGTCGCGCAGGTGGGCGGTGATCTCGTGGGCGGCGGCGACGGTGAGGGTGTAGACGATCCCGGAGCCGGGCAGCGCGTCCAACTGCTCGGCGAGCCAGGCGACGCGCTGTTCGGCCGACGGCAGCCGGACGACCGACAGGTGCAGCGAGTCGCGTTCGAGGGGGCCGCGCAGCACGAGGGTGTCGTCGGTGGACAGCTGCTCGGCGACGTCGGCGGTGACGCGGGCGTTGGCGGTGGCGGTGGTGGCCAGCACCGGGACGCCCGGCGGCAGGTCGGCCAGCAGGGTCCGCAGCCGCCGGTAGTCGGGCCGGAAGTCGTGGCCCCAGTCGGAGATGCAGTGCGCCTCGTCCACCACGACCAGTCCCGCGCCGACGGCGAGCTTGGGCAGGACCTGGTCGCGGAAGTCGGGGTTGTTGAGGCGTTCGGGGCTGACCAGCAGCACGTCCACCGCGCCCGCCTCGACCTCGGCGAACACGGCGTCCCAGTCGTCGACGTTGGCGGAGTTGACCGTGCGGGCGTGGATCCCGGCGCGTTCGGCGGCGGAGATCTGGTTGCGCATGAGCGCCAGCAGCGGCGAGACGATCACCGTGGGGCCCGCGCCGCGTTCGCGCAGCAGCCGCGTCGCCACGAAGTACACCGCCGACTTGCCCCAGCCGGTGCGCTGCACGACCAGCGCCCGCCGTCGTTCGACGACGAGCGCGCGTATCGCGGTCCACTGGTCGTCGCGCAGCCGGGCGTGGTCCCCGGCGAGCGCGCGCAGAACGCGTTCGGCCTCGTGGCGGAGGGCGTCGTCCGGAACGGCTGGAGTGCTCATCGCTCCTTGGTACCAGCCCCCGCCGACACCAGGGTGACAGAACCGCGTTCTGTGGATATCCCCGGTCAGGGATCGGGAGGGTCAGGGACGGCTCCGCCGCGCCGTCGCGGGGAGCCGTCGCGTGGCCCGGGGAGGGTGGCCTGTCACTTGGCGACGTGAGGCCGCGTGGCGATCAGCTTGTAGAGGGTGTTCGTGTCGGGGTGGCCGGTGACGGGCAGCCCGTGCCCGTGCTGGAACCGCCTGAGCTTCGTCCGGGTGTTGTCGCCGTGCGCACCGTCGATGGCCAGGTCGTGGCCGTAGTCCCACTTGTTCAGCAGGACCTGGAGCGCGCTGACGCAGTCGTTGCGCTGCTTGTAGCCCATGGGCCGGGCCTTGCCGAGGATGGCCGTCCAGGTGTAGGCGCCCACGTTGCCGTCGGCGCCGCCGGGGATCCGGTAGGTGTGCTGGAACCGCCTCACCCTGTCCTGGGTGGCGGGTCCGAAGTTGGAGGGCTTGTCGACCTTGTGGCCCAGGCAGTTCAGGAACCACTGGAGGGCGCGGACGTTCTCGTTCTTGACGGGACGTTTGAGGACGGGCCAGGGCCCGAGGGTGGTGCCCTCCGCGTAGGGGGAGGTGTCGGCGGACGCCGGCGTCGCCACCGCGGCCGCCCCGAGGGCGACTCCGGCGGCGGCCAGACCGGCCACCGCGATGCGTCGGATGTTCACTGCGGCTCCTTGCCGTAGAGGGTGGATCCCTGTTAGAAGGCCTCTGACCTGCAGAAGTTCGGATCTTGAGGGGCGTGGCCGGATCGCGCCAAGGTCACCGAGCGCGTTCACGCCTCGACGCTGTGGAAAAGGACACCCCTTTTCCGGGGATAAGGAACAGATCATCGCGGGTAGCCTCGCGGGCGGGAACGGGAGTCGAGGGGCCGGAGGACGCGCTCACCCATGGGGACGTCGGAACGACTGCGGCGCAGCTGGCAGGTGCTGATGGACGGGACGCCGCCGGAGCCCCCCGAGGACGAGCCCGGCGAGGTCGTCGATCCGCGCGCCCTGGACCTGGTGCTGCGCGTCGGGGAGCTGCTGCTGGCCAGCGGCGAGTCCACCGAGCGCGTCAACGAGGCCATGCTCAGCCTCGCGGTCGCCTACGAGCTGCCGCGCTGCGAGGTCCAGGTGATGTTCACCAGCCTGATGGTGTCGGCGCATCCGGGCAACGGGGCCCCGCCGGTCACCGCCGCCCGCGCGATCCGCCGCCGCACCCCGGCGTTCTGGCGGCTCACCGAGCTGCACGCGCTCGTCCAGCAGGCGTCCATCGGCATGCTGGAGCTGGACGAGGCGCACCGGCGGCTCGCCGAGATCAAGCGCGGCCGGGGCCCGTACCCGCCGTGGCTGATGGTGGTGTCGCTGGGGCTGATCGCGGCGTCGGCGGGCGTGCTGGTGGGCGGCGGGACGATCGTGGCGGCCACGGCGTTCGTGGCGACGCTGTGCGGCGACCGCACCGCCGCCTGGCTGGCGCGGCGCGGCATCGCCGAGTTCTTCCAGCTCGCGGTGGCGGCGGCGATCGGCGCGACGGCGGCGGCGATCGTGGTGGTGGCCGCCGACAGCCCCGGCCGCGCCTCCACGATCGTGACCGGCGCGGTGCTGGCGCTGCTGCCGGGCCGCCCGCTGGTCGCCAGCGTCCAGGACGGCATCACCGGCGACCTGGTCAGCGCGGGCGCGCGGCTGCTGGAGGTCTTCTTCATCATCACCGCGATCGTGGCGGGGCTCGGCGTGGCCGTGTACGCGGCGGTGTCGCTGGACGTCGACGTCAGCGTCTCCCACCTGCCCGACTTCCCGGCGCTGCTGACGCCGGTCCCGGTGCTGGCGGCGGCGACGGTGTCGCTGACGTTCGCGATCTGCCTGGCGGTGCCGCGCGACGTGCTGCTTCCGGCGGCGGTCGGCGGCGCGCTGATCTGGATCGTCTACGTGCTGCTGCTGAACGCGCACGTCAAGCCGGTGCTGGCGGCGGCGGTGTCGGCGGTGCTGATCGGGGCGCTGGGCAGCCTGCTGGCCCGGCGGCGCAACGCCCCGTCGCTGCCGTTCATCGTTCCGGCGATCTCCCCGCTGCTGCCCGGGACGCTGCTGTACCGGGGCATGGTGGAGCTCAACACCGGGGAGGCCGCGGCGGGCGCGCTGAGCCTGGTCGCGGCGCTGTCCACGGCGCTGGCCCTGGGCGCGGGCGTGAACCTGGGCACCGAGCTGGTGCGGGCGTTCCAGCGGGTCGGCCTCAGCGCGGGCGGCCGGTGGGCCCGCCCGGCGGCCCGCCGCACCCGCGGCTACTGACCCGGCGGCGGACGCGGCGATCAGCCGTGTGACCTGCGGCCGGGCCAAAGTGTCAGTGGCGCCGTCTACCTTGCGCGACATGTACCGACAGGGAGACATCCTCATCGTGCCGGTCGCCGAAGAGGCGGTGCCGGAGACCGTTCGGAACCTGCCGCCCACGCCGCGCGACGGGCGGGGCCGGATCGTGCTGGCGCTGGGCGAGGCCACCGGGCACGCGCACGCGCTGACCGCCGAGGGCGTGCTGCTGCGCGACCCCGACCCGCTGGTGCCCGACCACCTCCATCTCCCCGCCGGGGGCCGGCTGTCGCACGAGGAGCACGCCCCGATCTCGCTGCCGAAGGGCTGGTACCGGGTGATCCGGCAGCGCGAGTACGTGCCCGGCAGCGTCCGCGTCGTCGCAGATTGAGAGCACCGGTCATGAACACCCTGGACATCGAACCCCTCGACCACGCGGGCCTGATGCTGGCCTGGCAGACCGCCGCGTTCGCCACCGGCCCCGGCGACCGGGCCCGCGCCGAGGCCGGGATCACCGCCGCCTACACCGCCGCCGGGCTGCCCGCACCCGAGCGCTTCCTGTGGGTCTCCTCCCCCGCGCGGGGCGCCCTGGCCGCCGCCGCCATCGCCGGGCACGAGAAGGTGCTGCGCGAGGCCGGGCTGGCGGTGCCGCGGGTGCCCGCCGACGCGGGCGCGTCGGTCCGCGACGCCGTGCGCACCCGCCCCTGGGAGGCCGCCCGCGCCGCCGCCTGCGAGGCGCTCGGCCCGCAGCGGTGGGCCCGGTCCTGGGCCCGCACGGGCGCGCCGCTGTGGTCCGGGACGCAGGACCTCGTCGTCCGCGTCCGGCAGGCGATCGGCGCGCTGGCCGAGGAGGGCTCGCGGGCCGAGTCGCTGCTGCGCGCGGCGACGCTGGACGCGGTGCTGGGCCAGCACGACGCGCCCTGGCTGGCCCAGTTCGACGAGCTGGACCGGCTGCCGCCGGGGCTGGCCGAGGCCGCGCGGAACGCGGGCTGGTGGTGGCCCTACGAACGCCTGGTGATCGTCTCGGAGCGCCCGACGGAGCTGCACCGCGACGAGCCGGGCCGCCTGCACCGCGGCGACGGCCCCGCCCTCGCCTACGCCGACGGCTTCGCCCTGCACGCCTGGCGCGGCATGCCGGTCCCCGCCGACTTCGTCGGCACCCTCGGCGACCTCACCGTGGAGCGGATCGCCGCCGAGGAGAACGCCGAGCTCCGCCGCGTCATGCTGGAGATCTTCGGCTACGACCGGTACCTGGCCGAGACCGGCGCCCGCCCGCTGCACCGCGACGAGACCGGCGTGCTGTGGCGGATCGACCTGCCGGGCGACGAGCCGGTGGTGATGGTCGAGGTGGTCAACTCCACCCCCGAGCCGGACGGCTCGTACCGCACCTACCACCTGCGGGTCCCCCCGACGACGCGGACGGCCCGCGAGGGCGTCGCCTGGACGTTCGGGATATCCGAGGCCGACTACCGCCCCGAGAAGGAGACCTGACGGGCCGCGCGTCCCGCCGGGACCGCGGCGGCCCGAGGAGGGCCGGTCAGCCGGCACCGCGGGGGCCCGGGGGACCGCCTCCCCCGGCAGCGGCGCTGACCGTCCTCCCCCAGAGCTGCCCTTCCGGGACCGCGAGGGATGTCCCTTGGTGACAACTTCCCCACGCCACCAAGGGACATCCGCCCCGGCCCAAGGCCCGCGCCCGACCAGAACCCACGACCAGCAGGAACCGCGACTGAACGAAGCCGCCGCCGACCGAGGCCACGACCAGCCACGGTCACGACCGGGCGGGGCTGTGATCGGGCCGGGTCACGGTCGGGTGGGGCGTGACCGGAGCGGGGGCGGCGAGGTCAGGTCTTGGTGGGGCCGCAGATGTCGTCGGTGGCGCGGTGTTCGCCCTGCTGCCGGGGGATGCCGCCGCCCTTGACGCGGGTGAAGTTCGCGCCGATGACCAGGTCGAGGACGCCGGGGACGGACCTGGCACCGGGCCTGGTCGCGGCTCCGGGGATCAGTGCGGCCAGGGCCCTGGCGGCGGCCGCGTCGGCGGGGGCGTGGCGGATCACCGTCCTGGCGGTGGGGGCGGCCAGGTTGCCGACCTTGGTGACGGTGTACTTCCGCTCGGCGAGCTGGTCGCCGACCACGCGGGCCCGGCCCTGGACGCCCGAGCCGTTGAGCACCCGGACCCTGGCGGGGATGGCGGCGGCCTTGACCGGCTCGGGCACGGTCGTGTCGTTGCGCAGCGCGGTGAAGAACGGCTGCGCGCCGTCGCTGAGCACGATCCGGTCCGGGTCCCGCGCCCACGGGCCGCTCGGCACGGTCATGAACCGGATCCTGCCGGGGTCGATGCCCTGCAGGCTCTGGGCGATCCTCAGCATGTTCGTCAGGCGGAGCCCCTTGTCGGTGGTCAGCGATCTGGCCACGGAGGTCAGCAGCCCGTTCAGCCGCCCCGGGTCGGCGAGCACGCCGGTGCTGGTCGCCTGCTTGGCCATGGCCCCGAGGAACATCTGCTGGCGCTTGATCCGCTGGGTGTCGGAGTTGTCGCCGATGTTCTTGCGCAGCCGGAAGTAGGCCAGGGCCTCCTCGCCCTGCACCCGGTGCGTGCCCTTGGGCTTGCGGAACCCCGAGTCCTTGTCCCTGACGTCCTTCGGCAGGCAGATCGGCACACCGCCGATCGCCGTGGTGATCTCCTTGAAGCCGGTGAAGTCCACCTGCACGAAGTGGTCGATGTGGATGCCGGCGAGCTTCTCGATCGTCTTGATCGTGCAGGACGGCCCGGCGCGCCCGATCGCCTCGTTGAGCATGGCCTGCGGCGCGCCGGGCACGACCGTCCCGTCCGGGCGGGCGCAGGGCGGGATCGGCACCAGCAGGTCGCGCGGGAAGCTGACCCCGAGCACCTGGCCGCCGCCCGGCGACAGGTGCATGAGGATCATGGTGTCCGACTTGGGCGCCTCGTGCTGGTGCCCGCGGCCGTACCGGGCGTTGGCGCCCTTGCGGGTGTCGGAGCCCAGGACCAGGACGTTGAGGGCGTCGTTGAGCTTGGGCGGGCGGTTGCCGCCGATCAGCCGGTCGGTGTCCTCCTGCCGGATGCTGCTCTGCAGCCGCCAGTAGTAGCCGTAGGCGGACAGGCTGCCGGTCACGGTGACGGCCGCCGTCGCGACCGACGCCCAGACGAGGACTCGCTTCACCGTTCCCCCGCGATCACCCGGAGCAGCCGGTCCCGCTGGAACTCCATCGTCGGTGGAGTGCGGTGGTCCAACCGGTGGCCCAGGCAGCGGAGCAAACGGAGAACGTCCATGGGGAAACGACCCTTCTGGGGGACTTGTCGGAGATGTATCACCACAAGCACCCCTTCGGGTTCACACCCGTTCCGCCCGCCTCCTCCGTCGCGGATCAGGCCAGGTGGGGGATGCGTTCGAGGATCCCTCCGGCGAAGACGTCGTAGAGGCCGAGCGGCTTCAGGTGGACGTAGCCGATGTGGCAGTCGCAGGTGTCCAGGGGGCAGGGGCGGGGCCCCAGGGCCGCGCGGAACGAACCGTCGTAGAGGTTCCCGAGGACGGTGGGCACGAAGTGGCAGCGGCGGACCGTCCCCTCGCCGTCCACGGAGACCACGGTCTCGCCCGTGTGGCAGGCGCGGCCGAGGCTCGCGTGCGGGTGACGGCTGTAGGAGAACAGCGGGTCGATCGCCGTCCACTCGGCGGCCTCGGCGTCGGTGTAGGAGCGGCCCTCGGCGGCGTTCACCCACAGGTAGACGTGGCCGGGCAGGTCGGCGCGCAGGCGGCAGGCGTCGGCCAGGTGCTCGGGCTGTCCCACGATCCCGACACTGAACCGGATGCCGCGTCCGGCCAGCTCATGGGTCTTGGTCAGGAACCGCTCATAGGGCGTCTGGCCGGGATGGTAGGTCGCCCACAGGGCGAGGCGCGCGGGGTCGGCGTCGGCGGTCCAGGCGGTGCGGTGGCTCAGGTTGGTCTGGATGGCGACGCGCCGCACGTGCGGGAGGCGGCTCAGCTCGACCAGCGCCCTGCGGTACCAGGAGCGCACCAGGCCCTCACCCCACGGCGTGAACAGCACCGAGACCGGATGGTCCCGGTCGGCGACCCAGGCGGTGAAACGTTCCAGCGCGGCCCGGTCGGCGCGGAGCTGCCCGGGGGTGTCGCGCCGCTTGGCGAACGGGCAGTACGGGCAGTCGTAGTCGCAGCTCGCCAGCGGACCCCGGTAGAGGATCGTCAGGTGCCCGGCGTCCATCAGCGGGCCTCGTAGGCGTCCATCAGGGCGCGGACCTCGGCCGAGAACAGCGCCGGGCCGATCGCGTCCGAGTGCGCCAGGCCCTCGGGGGTCAGGCGCAGCAGGTCCGGGGTCTCCGCCAGCCAGCCCCGGTCGGCGAACGGCTTGAGGCCCTCGGGGAAGTCGTCCAGCGGGTCGGTGCCGAACCGGGCGCGGTAGAGCCCCCGGTCCAGGCCGTCCGCCTGGAGCAGCGACTGGAGGAGGTGGCGGCGGCGGCGTTCGGCGGCGTCCAGCCGGAAGCCCACGCGGGCCGTGGTGAAGTCCTCGGCCCGCACGTAGTCGTCGATGATCGCGCGGACCTGGCCCGCCCCCACCGCGTACTCGAACGAGTAGTGCAGGTCCGACGTGTACGAGCGCGCCCCGCACCCCAGGCCGACCATCCCGTCGGTCTGGCAGCAGTACTCGGTGCCGCCCGCCGAGCCCGGCAGCCGGAACATCCGCATGGACACCTGCTCGTAGCCCGCCTCCAGCAGGTGGTCGCGGCCGGCGCGGTACAGCTCCAGGCGCTGGTCGTCCCACTCGCGGCCGATCTTGCCGAGGCCGGTCAGCGGGCGCACGTACAGCGGGTACAGGTAGATCTCCTCGGGCCGCCAGGCGAGGGCGGCGTCCAGGGAGTACCGCCAGGACGCGGGGGTCTGGCCGGCGATGCCGTAGATCAGGTCGATGTTGAGGACGGGGATGGCGGCGGCGCGGATGTTGCCGAGGGCGGTCTCCACCTCGGCGCGTTTCTGCGGGCGGACGGCGGCGCGCGCCTCGGCGTCGACGAAGCTCTGCACGCCGATGGAGATCCGGGTGGTGCCGCGTTCGGCCAGGACGGCGAGGCGGTCGGGGGTGGCGGTGGCCGGCGAGGTCTCCACGCCGAGCGGCACCGAACGCAGGTCGGCGAAGCGTCCGGCGATGTCGCAGAGGCGCTCCAGCTCGGCGGCGGTGAAGTAGGTGGGGGTGCCGCCGCCGAACGCGGCCGTCGCGAACGTCGCGTCCCCGACCGCGTCGCAGACGGCGGCGGCCTGGCGTTCCAGGGCGTCCAGGTAGGCGCCGGTCAGCTCCTCGGGCGCGCCGGTGCGGGTGAACAGGTTGCAGAAGCCGCAGCGCATCTCGCAGAACGGCACGTGCAGGTACAGGAAGAGCGCGCGGGTGTCCTCCCCCGCCCACACCTCCCGCAGCGACGGCCGCGGATCGAGCGGCCGGTAGGCGGTCTTGTGGGGGTACGAGTAGACGTACGCCTGGTAGGGGCCGGTGGTCATGCCAGTACGAACTCTCCGTAGGGAACGGTCCACACGACCTCGTGGCCGATGCGGTGCCCGACGTGGCCGTCCTCGCCGTAGGCGGTGCCGTGGTCGGAGCAGATGATCACGAAGGTGGGGCGGCGCACCGCGGCGAACAGGCGTTCCAGGTGCCGGTCCACGTACCGCAGGGCGGCGGCGTGGCTGGCGCGGGAGTCACCGTGGTCGCGGGTCGCGCCGTCCAGGTGGAACCAGTTGGGCTGGTGCAGCGCCGACACGTTGAGCAGCAGGAACAGCCGCCGGTCGGCGGGCTGGCGGGCGACGACCTGCTCGATCCGGTCGATCTGGTGCTCCAGGGACCTCGGGTCGGTGACGCCGAACCCCGGCTCCCAGTGGCTCTCGGCGAACAGCGACGGCAGCGCCGACCCCAGCGGGGTGAGCTTGTTGAAGAAGCCGACGCCGCCGACGCACACCGTGTGGTAGCCCGCGTCCGCGAGGCCGGTGGGCAGGTCGGCGGCGGCGAACCGCCAGGTGCCCTCGGCGGTGGTCTCGCTGCCGGGGAACGCCGCCGCGAACAGCCGGGGGTGCGGGCCCGGCGCGGCGGGCGTCGGCAGGAAGCCCGCGAGCATGGCGGCGTGCGCGGCGTAGGTGAAGCTGCCGGGGGTGTGGCGCCGCTCCCACCGGCCGCCGGGCAGCAGCCCGGCCAGCACGGGCGTCCCGCCGGAGGCGGCGAGTTCGGCGGCCACGTCGTACCGCAGGGTGTCGAGCGTCACCAGCAGCAGGTCGTGGCTGCCGACGATGTCGTTCATGTCGCGCATGGGGTGGCTTTTCCTGACCGGACGGCTCTGACCTGCGCAGTGTAGGTGTCGGCACCGACAGCCGGGCCCTCGGGCAGCCCGGTCAGGCCGGGCAGCAGGTCACCGAACGCGTTGACCTCCCCGACCGCGACCCGCCGCCAGCCGATGCCGACCAGCAGGTCGACGCCGACCATGAGGCTGCCGGGGAAGCAGGCGGCGGCCCGCGCGCACACGTCCAGGGCGCGCCGCCAGCCGTCCTCGCCGAGGGCGCGGCGGACGGCGTCGAGGTCGCCGCGCCGCCCGCCCAGGTGCAGGTTCGTCATCGGGGCCCGGCTGGTGCGGACCACCGCGTGGGTCGGCTCGCCCGCCACGACGACCACGCGCAGGTCGAGGACGCGGCCGTCCAGGGACGCCTTGGGCAGCCAGCGTTCGACGTGCAGGCCGTCGCCGCCGAGCGCGTCGACCAGCGCGGCGACGTCGGCCTCGTCCTCGTAGGTGCGCACGCGCAGCGAGTTGTGGAAGCCGCCGGGGCCGCGCGCCGCCGAGGTGACGGCCTTCACGCGGGTCCCATTGGTCTGGAACGCCACCACGCCCGACGCCGACGAGCCGTGCGCGGGCTTGACGAACACCCGCCGCTCCCCCGCCTCGGCCATCCGCGCCCGCAGCTCCGCATAGCCGGTGACCTCGGGCAGCGCGGGCGGGACGGGCACTCCGGCGGCCTGGAGGCGGGCGTGGCAGAGCCGCTTGTCGAACATGACGGCGATCTCGTCGGGGTCGCCCAGCAGCCGCGCCCCGGCCCGGTGCGCGGCGTCGCGGACGCGTTCCAGCCCGGTGCGGAACGCCGCGTACCAGGCGGCCCCGCCCCCGACCCGCGTCGGGTCGCCGGGCCCGCGCAGCAGCGCGTCGGCCTCGGGGTCCTCCCCCGGCGAGTCGATCCGCACCAGCGTTCCCGGCCCGAACGCCGGGTCCGCGCCGCGCAGCACGTCCGGCCATCCGACCACGCGCGGCTCGCCCGCGCCCTCGGCCCGGCAGGCGTCGGCGAACATCGTCACCCGCCGGTCCCCGGGCGTCCCGACCACGGCGAACATCACTCCGTGACCCTGACGTACCACTCGTCGTCCTCGGAGAGGAAGAAGGCGCACGGGCAGCCCTCGCGGGTCTCACCGCAGGAGCGGCAGTAGCACTCGCAGTCGGCGACGGCCTCGTGGCATCCGAGGCACCCGTTCTCCACGCGGTCCGCTTCGCCGGGGCGGGGCAGGCCGACGAGGGTGGTCTCGGGCAGCGCGGCGCGCAGGCGGGCGCCCATGTCACCGGACATGCGGCTGTTGCCGAGGTCGAGTGTGCGCAGGTGGGTGAGGGGCTGGCCGGACAGCAGCGCTTCAACTCCGCGGTCGCTGAGCAGCCCCATCGACAGGTCGAGCGACTCCAGGCGCGCCACGACGGGGGCGGCGGCGATGACCTGGGCGATCTCGTCCTGGATCTCGCTGTTCATCAGGCCGAGGTGGCGCAGGGCGGGCAGGCGCTCGCCGGACAGGATCGGCTCCAGGTCGGCCACGGTCGCGTCGCCGCCGTACTCCGCGACGCCGAGCCACAGCTCCAGATGCTCCAGGTTCGGCAGGTCGCCGGCCGCGACCGCGCGGACGACCGCACCGGGCAGGCCGCCGGACTCGAACCGCAGCTCCCTGAGGTGGGGCGAGCCGATCGGGGTCAGGGTCATGCGGTTGCCGCGCACGGTCACCCGTTCCAGCCCGGGGAACGCGTCGAACAGGCCGGTCAGGTCGGCGCCCCTGATCCAGGAGATCTCGGCCTCCTCCTGGGCCAGCTCGCTGACGAAGACGTTGCGCAGCGCCGGGAACCGGTGGGCGGCCTCCGCCAGCAGATCGGCCGGGTGCTCCGCGTCCTCGCTCAGGTAGTCCCAGTAGCCGGTGATCAGGGTGGTGACGCGGGCCGTGTCGACCTCCTCCAGGAAGTCGTCCAGGACCTCGCCCCAGCTCGCCCCCCGGTAGGTGGCCCGGATCCGCCACGCCACGGTGTCGGGTTCGGGCAGGTCCGCGTCGACGTGGTCCTCGGTGAACTCCTGGACGGGGAGTCCCGCGAACTCGGTGAGGTGGCCGTAGAGGGACATGGTGGGATCACTCCGGGATCGTGGCGTGGACCCGTCCGGGGTCATGGGCGGGTCGGGTGGGGGTCGGCATGTCTCTTCTCCGGGTCACTCCGAGACGGCGACGAACAGCCAGTCCCCGCCGGCCCTTTCCTGTTCGCGGAGGTCCACGGCGACGCCGGGCAGCGCGGCGCGGACGCGTTCGGTCATCGGGTCGGTCAGGAAGTGGTGGTGCAGGTCGAGTTCGCGCAGGTGGGTGAGGGGCTGGCCGGACAGCAGCGCCTCGGCGCCCCGGTCGGTCAGCGTTCCCAGCGCCAGGCTGAGCGACTCCAGCCGCGCCACGACCGGGGCCCCCGCGACGGCCGCCGCGACCTCGTCCTGGATCTCGGCGTTCTCCAACCCCAGGTGCCGCAGCGCGGGGAGGCGTTCGCCGCCGAGGATGGGGTCGAGGTCGGCCACGGTCGCGTCGCCGCCGTAACGGCCGACGCCGAGCCACAGGTCGAGGCGTTCGAGGTGCGGCAGGTCGCCGGCCGCGACGGCCCGCACCACATGGCCGGGCAGCCCGCCGGACTCGAACCGCAGGGTGCGCAGGCTCGCGCTGCGGAACGGCTCCAGCACCAGACCGTCGGCGCCGCGCACGTCGAGCCGCTCCAGCGCCGGGAACGCCGCCGGCAGTGGGCCCAGGTCATCGTGCGGGATCCAGGAGACCTCGTGCTCCTCCATCACGATGTCCCCGACGAACAGCGACCGCAGCGCCGGGAACCGGTCGGCCCGCTCGGCGAGCAGCGCGGGCGGATAGGTGTAGCCCTCGCCGCAGTCGTGGCCCCAGAACCCGACGACCAGCGTGGTGATCTCCGTGGTGTCGACGGACGCCAGGAAGCGTTCGAACACCGCGCGCCACTCGTCCTCCTCGTCGAAGTCCTCGGTGCGGACGCGCCAGGCGACCTCGGCGGCGCCGGGCAGGTCGTCGAGGTCGGTCGACTCGTCGAAGGTGAACACCGGCAGCCCGGCGTACCCGATGAGGTGCTCGTTGATGGTCACGGCGTCACTCCGACACGGCGATGAAGAGCCAGTCGTCGTCGCGTTCCTGCTTCTCGCCGAGGTCCAGCTCGACATCGGGCAGGGTCGCGCGGATCCGGTTCGCCATCTCCTCGGTCAGGAAGTGGTGGTGCAGGTCGAGTTTCCGCAGGTGGGTGAGGGGCTGGCCGGACAGCAGCGCCTCGGCGCCACGGTCGGTCAGCGCCCCGAGCGCCAGGCTGAGCGACTCCAGCCGCGCCACCACCGGAGCACCCGCCACGGCCGCCGCGACCTCGTCCTGGATCTCGGCGTTCTCCAGCCCCAGGTGCCGCAGCGCGGGGAACCGCTCCCCCGCCAGGAACGGTTCGAGGTCGGCCACGGTGGCGTCGCCGCCGTACTCCTCGGTGCCGAGCCACAGGTCCAGGCGCTCCAGGTGCGGCAGGTGGCTGGCGGCGACCGCGCGGACGACCTCGCCGGGCAGGCCGCCGGTCTCGAAGCGCAGCGTCCGCAGGTTCGCGCCCGTGAACGGCTCCAGTATCAGGTCCTGGCTGCCGCGCACGTCGAGCCGTTCCAGCGCCGGGAACGTCCCCGGCACCGGGCTCAGGTCGCCGTGCTCGATCCAGGAGATGTCCTGTTCCTCCGGCAGGATCTCCCCGACGAACAGCGACCGCAGGGCCGGGAAGCGGTCGGCCGCCTCGACCAGCGCGTCGGGCGGGTAGACGCTGGAGGAGCCCCAGTAGCCGATGATCAGCGCGGTGACCGCCGCGGTGTCGGCGCACGCCAGGAAGTCCGCCCACACCCGCCGCCACTCGTCCTCGTGGCCGGGCTCCTCGGTGCGGACGCGCCAGGCCACGGCGGCGGCGTCGGGCAGGGCGTCGAGGTCGGTCGACTCGTCGAAGGTGAACACCGGCAGCCCGGCGTATTCGGTGAGGTGCTCGTTGATGGCCACGGTGTCACTCCGACACGGCGATGTAGTGGCCGCCGTCGTCCCTCGGCCCGCGTCCTTCGGCGAGGTCCACCTCGACGCCGGGCAGCGCGGCGCGGAGGCGGTCCATCATGGTGTCGCTCAGGTAGTGGTGGTGCAGGTCGAGTTTCCGCAGGTGGGTGAGGGGCTGGCCGGACAGCAGCGCCTCGGCGCCCCGGTCGGTCAGCGTCCCGAGCGCCAGGCTCAGCGACTCCAGCCGCGCCACCACCGGAGCACCCGCCACGGCCGCCGCGACCTCGTCCTGGATCTCGGCGTTCTCCAACCCCAGGTGCCGCAGGGACGGCAGCCGCTCCCCGGTCAGGATCGGCTCCAGGTCTCCCACGCCGACGTCGCCGCCGTAGGTGTCGGTGCCCAGCCACAGGTCCAGGCGCTCCAGGTTCGGCAGGTCGCTGGCCACGACGGTGTGCACGACCTCCCGGGGAAGGCCGCCGGTCTCGAAGCGCAGCGTCCGCAGGTTCGCCCCGGTGAACGGCTCCAGCCGCAGCCTCTCGCTGCCGCGCACGTCGAGCCGCTCCAGCGCCGGGAACGCCGCCGGCAGCGGGCCCAGGTCGCCGTGCTCGATCCAGGAGACCTCCTTCTCCTCCAGCACGATGTCCCCGACGAACACGTGCCGCAGCGCCGGGAAGCGGTCGGCCGCCTTGGCGAGGCTGTCGGGCGGGTAGCCGGGGTTGTCCCGCTGGAGGTGGCCCCAGTGACCGATGATCAGGTGGGTGACGCGGGCGGTGTCGACCGTGGACAGGAAGCGTTCGAACATCTGCTCCCACTCGCCGCTGGCGTCCCACTCCTCGGTGCGGACGCGCCAGGCGACGGCGGCGGCGTCGGGCAGCCCCTCGGTCGGGGTCGACTCGTCGAAGGTGAACGCGGGCAGCCCGGCGTACTCGGTGAGGTGCTCGTTGATGGTCACGGCGTCACTCCGAGACGGCGATGAAACGCCAGCCGTCGCTGTGGGTCTCCTGCCGGTCGTCGAGGTTCACCTCGACGCCGGGCAGCGCGGCGCGGAGGCGGTCCATCATGGTGTCGCTCAGGTAGTGGTGGTGCAGGTCGAGCCTGCGCAGGTGGGTGAGGGGCTGGCCGGACAGCAGCGCCTCGGCGCCCGCGTCGGTGAGGATCCCCATGGCCAGGCTCAGCGACTCCAGCCGCGCCACGACCGGAGCGCCGGCCACGGCCTCGGCGACCCGGTCCTGGGTCTCGGAGTCCTCCAGGCCCAGGTGGCGCAGGGACGGCAGCCGCTCCCCGGTCAGGATCGGCTCCAGGTCCGCCATCGTGGCGTCGCCGCCGTAGGTGTCGGTGCCGAGCCACAGGTCGAGGTGCTCCAGGTTCGGCAGGTCGCTGGCGGCGATGGCCCGCACGATGCGGGCGGGCAGCCCGCCGGACTCGAACCGCAGCCGCTTCAGCGCGGCGCTCTTGATCGGCTCCAGCCGGATCTCGCCCTCGTTGCCGTCCGCGCCGCGGATCTCGAAGCGTTCCAGCTCCGGGAAGGCGGTGAACAGCGGGGTGATGTCGGAGTGCTCGATCCAGGAGATCTCCGACTCCTCCCCCGTGATGTCGCCGAGGAACAGGGCCCGCAGCGCCGGGAAGTCGGCGGCGGCCTCGGTGAGCAGCGCCACGGGGTCGGCGTCGTGCTCGTCGTAGGACGCGCCCCAGTACCCGATGACCAGCGCGGTGACCGCCGTGGTGTCCACGGCCGCCCGGAACCGGGACCACACCTGCTCGAAGGACTCCTCGTCGAACGAGGTGCGCACGGCCCAGGCGTGCCCGGCGGCGGGCGGGAGCTCGGCGTCCTCCTCGGTCTCGAAGTCGAACTCGGCCACCGGCAGCCCGGCGAACTCGGTGAGATGCTGGTACACGCCCATACGGGCCCCTTTCCGGATCAACGTCGGCACAAGTCCTATCAGCACCGGCCGACAGATCCGGAGGGAATCGGCGGATCATCCCGTCGGGGCGCGGGGGCGCGGCCGTGCGCCGACGGGAACGGCCCCCGGACGCGGGGCGTCCGGGGGCCGTTCGGGGAGCCTCGGGTCAGGCGGCGGGCAGGACCGAGCCCTGGTACTTGTCCTGGATGAACTTCTTCACCTCGGGACCCCGCAGCAGGTCGACCAGCTTCTTGACGCGCGGGTCGTCCTTCTTCCCGGGCAGGGTGACGATGCCGTTGGCGTAGGGGTTGCCCTCGGCCTTCTCCAGCGCCAGCGCGTCCTTGGCCGGGTTCAGCTTGGTGGCCAGCGCGTAGTTGCCGTTGATCACCGACAGGTCGACCTCGTCCAGCGTGCGCGGCAGCTGGGCGGCCTTGACCGGCGTGAACTTCAGGCCCTTGGGGTTGCTCGCGATGTCGCGCTCGGTCGCGGTGACCGGGGCGTTCGGCTTGAGGGTGATCAGGCCGTTGTCGGCGAGCAGCTTCAGCGAGCGGCCGAAGTTGGCCGGGTCGTTGGGGACGGCGACCTTCCCGCCCTGCGGCGCGGACCTGAGGTCCTTGACCTTCCTGGAGTAGACGCCCAGCGGCTCCAGGTGGACCGGCGCGACGAAGGTCATCGCGAAGCCCTTGGACTTCGAGAACTCCTCCATGTACGGCACGTGCTGGAAGTAGTTGGCCGTGACCTGGCCCTCCTTGAGGGCGGTGTTCGGCTGCACGTAGTCGGAGAAGGAGACGATCTCGAGCTTGAGACCGGCCTTGTCGGCCAGGTTCTTCTTGACGTACTCGAGGATCTCGCCGTGGGGCACGGGGTTGACCGCGACCTTCAGCGGGCCGTCCGCCTTGTCGTTGGTCTGGGCGTCGGACGAGCCGCAGGCCGTCAGGCCCGCCAGGAGCCCGACCGAGGCCAGCGCGAGGGTGATCTTACGAAGCACGAAGAGTGCCTTTCTGTGGGCCGCGCCGGGGTCTTCCGGCACGGATCTCGGTGGAACGGGGTGGGGTCTACTTGTGGGACAGGCGGCGGGCCGCCCAGTCGCCGAGCATCTGGACCAGCTGGACCACGACCACCAGCAGCACGACGGTCGAGATCATGACCTTGGTCTCGAAGCGCTCGTAGCCGTACTGGACCGCGACGTCGCCGAGGCCGCCGCCGCCGATCGTCCCGGCCATCGCCGAGTAGCCGACCAGCGCGATCACGGTGACGGTGAGGCCGGCGAGCAGGCCGGGCCGGGCCTCGCGCAGCAGCACCTTCCAGACGATCTCGCGGCCGGAGGCGCCCATCGCGCGGGCCGCGGCGACCACGCCGGGGTCGACCTCGCGCAGCGCGGTCTCCACCAGGCGGGCGTAGAACGGGACGGCGCCCACCGCCAGCGGGACGATCATCGCCTCGGTGCCGATCGAGGAGCCGCCGGTGACCAGCTTGGTGAACGGCACGATCGCGATCATCAGGATGATGAACGGCAGCGAGCGGCCCACGTTGACGACGCCGCCCAGCAGCTTGTTGAGGATCGGGAGGGGGAACAGCCCGTCCCGGTCGGTCAGTACCAGCAGCACGCCGAACAGCAGGCCGAACACCGTGGCGAACAGGCCGGACACGCCGACCATGATCGCGGTGGCGACGGACGCCTCCTGTAGCAGCGGCCAGATCTCGCTCCAGGTCATCGGGCCACCTCCAGGCCGCTGTCGGTCGCGGGGCCGGCCGGGGCCGCGCCGTGCACCTCGACGGTCAGCCCGGCGTCGCGCAGGTGGGCGAGCTGGGCGGCGTTGAGCTCGGGGTCGCCGGGCAGCTCGACGCGCAGCCGCCCGACGCGGGTGTCGCCGATCTCCTCCACGGCCCCGCCGAGGATGTTGACGTCGATGGAGTAGGTGCGGGCCAGCGACGACACGAACGGCCGGTCGGCGCTGTCGCCCTCGAAGGTCAGGTCCACCACGGTGGTGCCGGGCCGCACCGCTGGCTCGGGCAGCGGGAACAGGCCGCGCGCCAGCTCCGAGCCGGGCCGCAGCAGCAGCTCCCGCACCGGACCGGACTCCACGAACCGTCCCTCGCGCATGATCGCGGCCGAGTCGCAGATCCGCTTGACCACGTCCATCTCGTGGGTGATCAGCAGGATGGTGAGGCCGAGGCGCCGGTTGAGGTCGCGCAGCAGCTCCAGGATCGAGGCGGTGGTCTCGGGGTCGAGCGCGGAGGTCGCCTCGTCCGACAGCAGCACCTTGGGGCGGCCGGCCAGGGCGCGGGCGATGCCGACGCGCTGCTTCTGGCCGCCGGAGATCTGCGCCGGGTAGGCGTCGGCGTGGTCGGACAGGCCGACCAGGTCGAGGAGCTCGGCGACGCGCTCGGCGCGTTCGGCGCGGGGCACGCCCATGACCTCCAGCGGGAACGCGACGTTCCCGGCGACGGTGCGGCTGGACAGCAGCCCGAAGTGCTGGTGGATCATCCCGATGCCCTGCCGGGCCCGGCGCAGCTCACCGCCCCGCAGCGCCATCAGGTCCTGCCCCGCCACGACGACGCGCCCCGAGTCGGGGCGTTCCAGCAGGTTGACGCAGCGCAGCAGGGTGGACTTGCCGGCACCGCTGCGGCCGAGGACGCCGAAGACCTCGCCCTCGCGGACGGTCAGGTCGACGCCGTCGACGGCGGTCACCTCACGCCCGCGGGCGCGGTAGACCTTTCGGAGTTCTTCGATCTGGATCACAGGGATTCATTCCGTGCGGTAGCCGCCGCCCGTGCGACGGCGGCGTGGCGGGATCGGGACGAGGGCGCGGCCGGGCGCGGTCCGGGGCGGACCGGGGCGCCGGGCGGGGCGGTCTCAGGCCAGGCCGGGCGGGTACGGGGCGTGGCTCAGCAGGTGGCGTTGGAAGATCATGTGTGGCTCGGGGGTCGGATCCGGCTCGCTTCGGGGCGCGAGGCTGCTCTGGCGGGGGCCCTCAGCGGTCACACATTCGACAACGGCACGCACAGCCCATGACCCGCATGAGCTGCGGGCGGCGCATCTGGCACGGGCGTACGGCGGTCATGGTCATCAGTAAACCCGCTCGACATCAATGACGTCAAATCGCCGAATACCGCCGCTACCTGCGCGGATACCCCACTGTGACAGATCCCGCACCGGTGTTGACGTCGATCCGGGCGGGGGCGCCGGGGTCGTGGAGCATCCGGTCGACCTGCCAGCCGCCGGACCCGGCGTCGCCGACGACGCGGTAGTGGCTTCCCGCCGGGAGCCGCATGTCGACCGCCCCGGACCCGGTGCGCACGGTGACGTCGGAGGGCGGCGCGGCGAAGTCGAGGTCGACGCTGCCCGAGCCCGCCCGCGCGCGCAGCCGCGACGACCGCAGCCCCTCGCCGCGGACGGCGCCCGAGCCGGCCTCGAACACGACGTTCCCCCGGACGTCGTGCAGGTTCAGCTCGCCGCTGCGCGTGCGCACCTCCACGTCGCCCGCCAGGTCCCGCGCCGTGACCGACCCGGACTCCGAGGTCACCGTCACCCTGGCCGCGGACGGCAGCCGCACGCCCAGTTCGGCGCCGCAGTCCCGGCCCCCGTTCAGGGCGGCCGGGTCGTCGCACGTCACCTTGATCCGCAGCACCCCCTGGGCGTCCAGGTGGTGTTTCACCCGCGGCCGGTGGAGGACCCAGGTCAGCTCCTGCGTCACCCGCGTCAGGCCCGAGCCGCTCGGCCCGAACGTCAGGTGCGCGCCCCCGGCGTCCACCCGCACCTCCTGCACCAGGCTCCGGTACTCGGCCGGCGGGGCGACCACGCTCTGCCGCAGCACCCCGCCGACCACCTGGAGGCCGGCGGGAACGAGGACCGTGAACGCGGTGAGCGCCGCCAGCGCGATCCACACGCCGCGGCGGCGGGGCCGGTCGGCGGGACCGGCCGGGACGGCGGGACGCTCGACGGTGGCGGTCACGAGTCCCCGTCCAGGAAGCGCAGCACGGCCAGCACCCGCCGGTGGTCGCCCTCGGCGTGCGGCAGGTCGAGCTTGGTGAAGATGCTGTTGATGTGCTTGGCGACGGCGCTCTCGCTGACCACCAGGGCGGCGGCGATCCCGGCGTTGGAGCGGCCCTCGGCCATCAGCCCGAGCACCTCGCGTTCGCGCGGAGTGAGGCGGTCCAGCGGGTCGCTGTTGCGGCGCAGCAGCAGCTGCGACACCACCTCGGGGTCCAGGGCGGTGCCCCCGGCGGCGACGCGGCGCAGCGCGTCCAGGAACGACGACACGTCCGCGACCCGGTCCTTCAGCAGGTAGCCGATGCCGCTGGTGTGGGCGGACAGCAGGTCGGCGGCGTAGCGTTCCTCGACGTACTGCGACAGCAGCAGCACCGACACCTCCGGGTGCTCCCGGCGGATCACCAGGGCGGCGCGCACCCCCTCGTCGGTGAAGCCGGGCGGCATCCGCACGTCCACGATCGCCGCGTCCGGCCGGTGCTCGGCGACGGCGGCCAGCAGCCCGTCGGCCTCCCCCACGGCGGCGGCGACCTCGAAGCCCGTGCTCTCCAGCAGCTTGATCAGTCCGGCTCGCAGCAGGACCGAGTCCTCGGCGATCACAATGCGCACGGCAACTCCACGGTGAGGGTGGTCGGGCCCCCGGCGGGGCTGGTGATGCGGAACACGCCGTCCACCGACCGCACCCGCCGCGCCAGCCCGGCCAGGCCGCTGCCGCCGGCCGGGTCGGCGCCGCCCACGCCGTCGTCGGTGACGGTGACGCGCAGGGTGTGGCCGTCGCGGACGACGGCGACGTCCACGCCGGTGGCCCGGGCGTGCTTGACGACGTTGGTGAGGGCCTCGGAGACGACGAAGTAGGCGACGGCCTCGACGGTGGAGGAGGCGCGTTCGGGCACCTCCACCCGCAGCCGGACCGGGAGCGGGACGCGGGCGGCGATCCCCGACAGCGCGGCGTCCAGGCCCCGGTCCTCCAGCACGGGCGGGTGCAGGCCGCGGATCAGGTTCCGCAGCTCCGTCAGCGCCTCCTTGACCTCCTCGTGCGCCTCGACGATCACCTTCATGGCGGGGTCGGGCACGTCGGTGAGGGTCTCGCGGGCCAGGCCGAGGTTGAGGGCGAGGGAGACCAGGCGCTGCTGGGTGCCGTCGTGCAGGTCGCGTTCGATGCGGCGGCGTTCCAGGTCGGCGGCGTCGACGACCTCGGCGCGCTTCTCGGCCAGGTCCTCGACGCGGCGTTCCAGCTCCTTGGCGCGGTCGGGGCCGAGCAGCCGCTCGACGGCCCGGCCGTCGAGGTCCCGCACGGCCGCCGCCGCCCAGGGCGCGGCCAGGAACAGCAGCACCCCGAGCGCGTTCAGCAGCCCGACCCGCACCGCGTGCGTGTTCAGGCTGAGCGCGCTGGTGTCGGGCAGCGCCCACGCGTACAGGCCGAGGGTCGCCAGGGCCGCGCCGACCGCCCAGCAGCCGAGCACCGCCAGCGCGCCGCACGCCAGCAGCGGCCCGGTGAGCAGGTGGTAGCGGGCCTCCCGCCACAGGTCGTCCGACCGCAGCGTCCGGGGCAGCCCCCGGAACCCGCCGGGCCGTTCGGGCGGCGCGGGGACGTCCAGCCCGAGCATGGCCCAGCAGCGTTCGCGGTGCGCGCGGGTGAGGGCGGGCATCAGCCACAGCGCCGCCACCGCCGGCACCACGAGGTAGAGGGCGATCAGGACCGGGTCGAACGGCAGCCACACCGACCACGGCAGCACCAGCAGCGCGGGGAACGCCAGGTGCAGCGGCACCCCCGAGACGGCGAACGCGGTGTCGCGCCACGCGGTCGGCGACCACGGAGCGTGCGCGCCCGCCCGTCGCAGGAGTGTCCCCGATGTCATGGCAGAACCGTATTGCCAGGCCCGATCTTGCGCCATCCAGCGGGTTCCAGGGTGGGGGTGTACCTGGTGCCACCCCGGGTCGGATACGCGGGTTACCGACGGCGACCGCGCGGATCGGCAGGCTGGAGGCACGTTCCCCACCGGCCCCCACCGGAAGGTCACTCCGATGGCGACACTCGTGTCCCCCTCCTCCTCCCGTCGCGCCGCCGCGGCCCGCCGCCCGGCCACCGCGCACGCCCACGCCCGCCGCCGCTGGCTCGGCTGGGGCCTGGCGGGCGGCGGGCTGGCGCTCGTGCCGTGGACGTTCGCGCTCGCGGCGCGCCTGCCGTCCACCGCGCAGGTGTCCAACTGGTCGGCCGCCTGGGTCGGGCTGGACGTGGTGCTCGCGGCGGGCCTGCTGGGCACGGGCGCGCTGGTGCTGCGGCGCGACGCGCGTTACGGGCTGACGGCCGCCGCGACGGGGGCGCTGCTGGTGATGGACGCCTGGTTCGACGTCCTGACCTCGGCCCCCGGGTCGGAGCGCGCGGTGGCGGCGGCGCTGGCCGCGGGCGTCGAGCTGCCGCTGGCGGCGCTGTGCGGAATACTCGCGGCGCGCGCGTTGTCGATGGAGAAGTCGCCCGTCTGAGTTCTTTACCCCCCAACCCTCGCATTCTGGTGAAACCTGAGTACTCGGACCCTTAGAGTGCGACGCGGGCTCTCGGCAGGAGGGCCCTTTCCGCTGTACGCACCCCCATGAGGTCCCTCCATGAACGACAACGAGGTGCGCGAGGAGATCCTGCGACTCCTGCGCGACGACCTTCCCATCCCCGCCCCGGCCGAGTTCGAGCAGCGGCCGGTCGTCCCGCTGGACCGGGACGTGGACGGGGACATCGCCGTCATCCTGGTCCTGCGGCGCGGGCAGGCGATGCCCGGCGCGCGGGACCTGACGTACATGGAGACGTGGACGTTCCAGAAGCGCGACGGCGACTGGCAGGAGCTGGGCGGCGCGGGCGGCACCGCGCCGGAGAAACCGCTGACCCGGCGGGGCGCGGCCGAGCTGGGCGGCCACCTGCTGCTGCACGGCTGGGGCAACACCGTCCGCAACGCCAACCGGCTCCTGCCCTGGGGCGCCAAGTACGTCCACGAGGCGCGGCTCCAGGCCTCCGACGAGGTCGCGCGGATCCGGTTCGGGAACCGGACCCTGGAGGTGCCCGAGCACGGGCACGCCGTGGTGGTGTGGGGCGCGCGCCGCGCGCCGCGCGCCGAGGCGCTGTCCGCCGACGGCGCGGTCCTGGAGGTCCTCGATCTGGATCGCTCCAAGACGATGCTGAATATTTGACCGATCGGTCTCGATAGGTCTACGGTCGGGGCATGGCGAGGACCAAGGAGTTCGACCCGGACGCCGTGCTGCTGCGCGCCCTGGAGCTGTTCTGGGAGCGCGGCTACGAGGCGACGTCCATGGCCGATCTCGTGGAGCACCTGGGCGTCGCGCGGGCCAGCGTCTACGCCACGTTCGGCGGGAAGCACGAGCTGTTCCTGCGGGCGCTGGAGCGCTACTCGCAGCTGAAGGACCCGCAGATCATGGCGGCGCTGTCCCGGCCGGGCCCGGTGCTGCCCGCCGTGCGGGAGCTGGTGGAGCGGTACGCCGCCGACTCGGCGGACGACCCGGCCCGGCGTGGCTGCATGGTGGTCAACACCGCGGTCGAGCGGGCGGGCCGCGACCCGGCGGCGGCGCGGCTGGTCGAGGCGAGCTGGAACCATCTGGAGACGGCGCTGACCTCGGCGCTCACCCGGGCCCGCGCCCAGGGCGAGCTGGCCGGCGACCGGGACCCGCGCGCCCTGGCGCGGCTGCTGGTGGTGCTGTTCCAGGGCATGCGCGTCCTGGGCCGCGCCCCGGCCGACCGGGCGCGGCTGCGCGACGCCGCCGAGCAGGCCCTCACCCTCCTGGCCTGATCCTCGCCGGGGACGGACCCCGCACCGGGAAGGTGCGGGGCTTTCTTCGGACCTTATTCGATACCAATCGTTCTGTTGGTTTACAGCGAAACGGAGTTCCTCATGACCGTTCGGTTCGACGGCAGGGTCGTCCTCGTCACCGGGGCGTCGGGCGTGCTCGGCCGCGCCACCGCGCTGGCGTTCGCCCGGGCCGGCGCGACGGTGGCCGTCGCGGGCCGCGACCCGGAGGGCACGGGGCGGACGGTGGAGCTCATCGCGGCCGAGGGCGGCACGGCCAGCGCGATCACCGCCGACGTCACCGTGTCCGCCGACGTGGCCCGCATGGTCGCCACCACCGTGGAACGGCACGGCGGCCTGCACGTGGCGTTCAACAACGCGGGCGTCGCCGCCCCGTTCGGCCCGGTCGCCGACCTGCCCGAGGACGACTGGACCCGGGTGGTCGACACCAACCTGACCGGCGTCTTCCTGTCGATGAAGCACGAGATCGCGCACATGCGGGCGCACGGCGGCGGCACGATCGTCAACACCGCCTCCGTCATCGGCGCGCACCAGCGGCTTCCCGGGCTGGGCGCCTACGCCGCCGCCAAGGCCGGGGTGAGCGCGCTGACCAGGGCCGCCGCCCGCGAGGCCATCGCCGACGGCGTCCGGATCAACGCGATCAGCCCCGGCCCGATCGACGGCCCGATGAGCCACCGCCCCGGCGAGACCCGCGAGGAGCGCGACGCCCGGATGGGCGGGAGGCTGCCGCTGGGCCGGGTCGCCGCCCCCGAGGAGATCGCCCGGGCGGTGCTGTGGCTGGCCTCGGAGGAGTCCGGCTTCGTCGTCGGGGAGGACCACGTCATCGACGGCGGCGCGTCCGCCTGACCAGCGGTCACCACGATTGGAGCGGATCCCGCTCTCCGGCGACCCGTTCGGGACGATGGTCGCGGTGACGGCCGTCGTGGCGGTGATGCGCCGCCGCACCGAACCGCGAGCTGCGGGAGGCGCGCGAGGAGCTGGACGCCCTCGCCCGGAGCGCCACCGAGCCCGGCCGGGGACCGGGAGCGGGCGGGGCGGCGCGCGGCCACCCGAGCCTGGACGCGCTCCTTTCCCGCCTCCCTGGACGAGCCCGCGTCGCCGGGAATGTGGTGGCGCGCGGGTCCGCCGTTCGCAATGCCGCAGCCCGCCTCGCCGGGCGACATGCGCGTGGTGGGGCTGGACGCGTCGGCGACGATGCTGGCGGCGCATCCGGGGCCCGCCGTGCGGGGGACGCGGTGCGGCCGCCGTTCCGGGACGGGGCGTTCGACGCCGCCGTGGCGGTCAACATGCTCCACCACCTGGACGACCCGTCGGCGGCGCTGCGGGAGGCGCGCCGGGTGCTGGCGCCGGGCGGGCTGCTGGTCGTGTCGGCCATCGCCCGCGACGACAGCCCCGAGCTGGCCCACGTGTGGCGGCGCGCGCCGACGCCGTTCGACGCCGAGGACGCGCCGGGCCTGGTGGGCGCGGTGTTCGGCGCGGTCGAGGCGGAACGCTGGGACGCTCCGCTGATCACCCTCCCGGACCGGGCGGCCGTCCGCGACTACCTGGTCGCCCGCCGGGTGCCGCGCGCCGAGGCGGCGGACCTGGCCGCGCGGGTCGGCACGCCGCTGCGCGTCACCAAGCGCGGCGCGCTGGCGACGGCCCGCCGCTGACCGCCGCCGTCACAGCCAGCCCAGGTCGGCGGCGGCGCGGGCGGCGGCGTGGCGGTTGTCGGCGCCCAGCTTCGTCACCGCGGAGGACAGGTAGTTGCGGACCGTCCCCTCCGAAAGGCCCAGGGCGCGGGCGATGCGGGCCACGGGCGCCCCGTCGGCGGCGGCGCGCAGGGCGTCCAGTTCGCGCGGGGTCAGCGGGCACTCCTCGGCGGCCAGGGCGTCGGCGGCCAGCTGGGGATCGATGTAGCGGGCGCCGGCGGCGACCTGGCGGATGACCTCGGCCAGCCGGGAGCCGGGCGCGTCCTTGCCGAGGAAGCCGCGCACGCCCGCGGCCATCGCGCGGCGCAGGTTGCCGGGGCGGCCGTGCGCGGTCACGATCACCAGGCGGCAGCCGGGCAGGTCGCGGGCCAGGCGTTCGGCGGCGGCCAGCCCGTCCAGTCCGGGCATGTCGATGTCGAGGACAGCGACGTCGGGCCGGAGGGCCAGGGCGCGGTCGACGGCCTCGTCGCCGCGGCCCACGTCGGCGGCGACCTCGATGCCGTCCTCGGTCTCCAGCAGCAGGACCAGGGCCTCGCGGATGAGGTGGTGGTCGTCGGCCAGCAGCACCCGGATCACGTGTCCCCCTTCGGAACGGTGGCCGTCACGCGGAACGTCCCGTCGCCCGCCGGACCGGCCGCCAGCGCGCCGCCCGCCGCCCGGAGGCGCTCGGCCAGGCCGGTCAGCCCGCTGCCGCCGGTCCCGGCGCGGCGGCCCGCGCCGTCGTTGACGATCTCCAGCCGGACGTGCGGGCCGTCGGCGTCGACCGTGATGCGGCACCAGGACGCCCCGGCGTGCCGCAGGACGTTGGTGGCGGCCTCGCGGGCCACCCAGCCGAGCGGTTCGTGGACGCGGGCGGGCAGGTCCGGCGGCAGGTCGGGGCGGTCGCAGACGATCCCGGCGGCCCGCAGCACCGCCGACACGCCGTCCAGCTCGCCGCGCAGCGAGGTGGCGCGGTAGCCGCGCACGACCTCGCGGACGTCGCGGACCGAGTCGCGGGCCATGGCCTGGATCTCGACGAGCTCGCCGCGGACGCGGCCGGGGTCGCGGTCCAGGAACCGTTCGGCGACCTCGGCGCGCAGCGCGACCGCCTGGAGGCTGTGGCCGAGCACGTCGTGCAGGTCGCGGGCGAACCGCAGCCGCTCCTCGCCGACCGCCGCCCCGGCCAGCTCGGCGCGGGCCTCGTGCAGCTCCTGGACCACGTGGACCAGCCAGATCGTCACGTACCCGGAGAACGCCGTCAGCGGGATGCCGGCCAGGTTGTACAGCAGCGTCAGCACGGGCAGGTCGAGCACCAGCCCGTAGCCGAACGTCAGCGCGGCGACGGCCCCGGTGACCGCGGCGGCCTGCCGCGCCGGCAGCACCACCGCGATCAGCCCGGCGGGCACGACCAGCGCGTTCGCCCAGCCCTGGCCCACGCCGAGCAGCGCGGGCAGCGTCCAGCAGCACGCCAGCACCGCCGCCAGGCCGAGCCGTTGGACGGACCGGTGGACGGGCGCGGCGCGCCGGACGAGGTTCAGCCACAGCAGCCGCCCGTAGAGCGCGAACACCGCCGCGACCAGCGGCACCGCAACCGCGATCCGCCCGGCGTCGCGCCGTGTCACCAGCTCGTCCCACATCGGGGACAGCACCAGGCCGGCCAGCGTGACCAGCGCCATCGCCACGATGATCGCGGCGATGGCGGTGAGCCGCGGAATCCTGGGCCGCACCCGCCCCTCCGTCCCCGGGGACATGCGGCTCACAGCCTACGCGCCGCCCCCGGGGTCAGGCGGCCAGGAAGGACCGCGTCCGGCGGCCCGGCAGGCGGGCCCCGTCCAGCACGCCGACCCGGTCGGCCAGGCACGCCTCGTCGGCGTCCCGGGTGGCCAGCAGCACCGTCACGCCCTCGGCCGCGATCCGGCGCAGCACCGTCCACACCTCCCGCCGGTCGGCCGGGCCGAGACCGGCGGTGGGCGCGTCCAGCAGCAGCACGTCCGAGCGGCCGATCAGGGCCAGCGCCAGGTCGAGGCGCCGCCGCGCGCCCGCGGCCAGGTCCTCGAACGGGACGTCGGCCGCCCCGGTGAGGTCCGCCAGCTCCAGCGCCCGGTCCGCCTCCAGCGGGTCCAGCGTCCAGCGCCGCCACGTCCCGACGACCTCGCGGGGGGTCAGCCCCGGGAACAGCCCGCCGTCGGACCACACGGCGCCCGCCGGAGCCCGTCCGGATTCGGCGAACGGGTCGGCGCCGCGCACCCGGACCGTCCCCGCCTCGGGTCGCCGCAGGCCCGCGACGGCCTCCAGGACCGTGGTCTTGCCCGAGCCTGCGTGGCCGAGCACCGCGTAGACCTCGCCGCGGGCCACGGCGAACGAGACCGTCCGCGGCGCCCCGCGCCCCCCGGGACGGACGATCAGTCCGGTCACTTCGATCACGTCGCCGCTCATGTCCCCCATGCTGGCCGCCGGCCGCGCCGGCGGGCAGTCACGGGCGTCAGCGACCGGTCGTGAGATCCGCCGGGTCCGACCATGACATCCGTCATGCCCCTCGTGCATCGTTCCCCCTCGAACAAGATCACTCGAAGTCGAGGCTAACCGGCGCGGACCGGTCGCACGGGGGTGAACGGCCTTCTGTTTCGCGGTCCGTAAGATCCCGCGCGGTCAGCCCCGGACCAGGCAGTCCAGATCCAGTTCCGCCGGGCGCGTCAGGCCCGCCAGCGCCATCGTCAGCTCCAGCTCGGCCTGGAGGCAGCGCAGCACGTGCCGCACGCCCGCCTCGCCGCCCAGCGCCAGCCCGTACGCGTACGGGCGGCCGACCAGCACCGCCCGCGCGCCCAGCGCCAGGGCCTTGGCCGCGTCCGCGCCGGTGCGGACGCCGCTGTCGAACAGCACCGCGATCCGGTTCCCGACCGCGTCGGCGACGGCGGGCAGCGCGTCCAGCGACGCGACCGCGCCGTCCACCTGCCGCCCGCCGTGGTTGGACACGATCACCCCGTCCATGCCGGCGTCCACGGCGCGGCGGGCGTCGTCGGGGTGCTGGATGCCCTTGAGCGCGATCGGGCCGTCCCAGTGCTCGCGCAGGAACGCCAGGTCCGCCCAGGTCAGCGACGGGTTCCCGAAGTTGGCGACCCAGTGCAGCAGCGCCGCCGACCGGTTCTCGTCGGTGACCGGCCCGCCGACGGCCTTCTGGAACACCGGGTCCGAGAAGTAGTTGGCGACGCCGACGCCGCGCAGGAACGGCAGGTACGCCTGGTCCAGGTCGCGGGGCCGCCACGCCAGGGTGAACGTGTCGAGCGTCACCACCAGCGCCGTGTACCCGGCGGCCCGGGCCCGGTCGAGGAGGCTGACGGCCAGGTCGCGGTCCTTGGGCCAGTAGAGCTGGTACCAGCGCGGGCCGTCGCCGCCGGCCGCGGCGACCTCCTCCATCGCGTACGACGAGGCGGTGCTCAGGATCACGGGCAGGCCCGTTCCGGCCGCCGCGCGGGCCGTGGCGAGCTCGCCGTCCGGATGCAGGATCGACTGCACGCCGATCGGGGCCAGCAGGACCGGCGCGGGCATCGGCGTTCCCAGGACCTCGACCGACAGGTCGCGTTCGGCCACGTCCCGCAGCATCCGGGGGACGATCCGCCACCGGTCGAACGCCTCCCGGTTCGCCCGCGCGGTCGCCTCGCTGCCCGCCGCGCCCGCCACGTACCCGAACGCCTGCGCCGACAGCCGCCCCTCCGCCAGGGCCTCCAGCCTCGTCAGATCCGTGGGGAGACCGGGGAGGGCGTCGCCCAGTCCGTTGAGGTAGATCTCGTTCTGGAAGTCGGCCGGCGCGCTCATGGAGCCTCCTCGCGGATCGGGACAGGCGGTGTGAAACGGACCCTACGCCGCCCGTCCGGCGGCGCGCCGGTCCCCGCCCGGGCAAAAGATGTCACTGGGACCGGCCACAATGTGTGGCATGGCACGACGCGGATCCCAAGCCCCTCCTCCTCCCCCGCCGGCGGACTTCGAGGAGAACATCATCGATGTCGATGTCTCCGAGGAGATGCGCGGCAGCTTCCTGGAGTACGCCTACTCGGTGATCTACAGCCGGGCGCTGCCCGACGCGCGCGACGGGCTCAAGCCCGTCCAGCGCCGGATCCTGTACTCGATGAACGACATGGGACTGCGTCCCGACCGGGGCCACGTCAAGTGCGCCCGCGTCGTCGGCGAGGTGATGGGCAAGCTGCACCCGCACGGCGACAGCGCCATCTACGACGCGATGGTGCGCCTGGCGCAGCCGTGGGCGATGCGGATGCCGCTGGTCGACGGCCACGGCAACTTCGGCTCCCTCGGCGGCGACGACATGCCCGCCGCCATGCGGTACACCGAGGCGCGCCTGACGCCCGAGGCGATGCTGATGGTGGACTCCATCGACGAGGACACCGTCGACTTCCGCCCCAACTACGACGGGCAGGAGCAGGAGCCGGACGTGCTTCCGGCCGCGTTCCCGAACCTGCTGGTCAACGGCGCCTCCGGCATCGCGGTCGGCATGGCCACCAACATGGCCCCGCACAACCTCGGCGAGGTCGTCGCCGCGGCCCGGCACCTGCTGGACCACCCCGACGCCACCCTTGAGGACCTGATGCGCTTCGTGCCGGGTCCCGACCTGCCCACCGGCGGCAAGATCGTCGGCCTGGACGGCGTCCGCGACGCCTACGCCAAGGGGCGCGGCACGTTCCGCATGCGCGCCACCACCCACATCGAGAACGTCACCCCCCGCCGCAAGGGCATCGTGGTGACCGAGCTGCCGTACGCGGTGGGCCCCGAGCGCGTCAAGGCCAAGATCAAGGAACTGGTCAACGCCAAGAAGCTCAACGGCATCGCCGACCTGAAGGACCTCACCGACCGCAACGTCGGCCTGCGCCTGGTCATCGAGGTCAAGAACGGCTTCAACCCCGAGGCCGTGCTCGCCGAGCTGTACCGCCTCACCCCGATGGAGGAGAGCTTCGGCATCAACAACGTGGCGCTGGTCGACGGCCAGCCCCGCACCCTCGGCCTGCGCGACCTGCTCCAGGTCTACGTGGACCACCGCATCGAGGTGGTGCGGCGGCGGTCGATGTTCCGCCGCAAGAAGCGCGAGGACCGCCTGCACCTGGTGGACGGCCTGCTGGTCGCGCTGCTGAACATCGACGAGGTCATCCAGGTCATCCGCTCCAGCGACGACTCGGCGCAGGCCAGGGCCCGCCTGATCGACATCTTCGACCTGTCCGACATCCAGTCGCAGTACATCCTCGACACTCCCCTGCGCCGGCTGACCAAGTACGACCGGCTGGAGCTGGAGAAGGAGAAGGACCAGCTCAACAAGGAGATCGCCGAGCTGACGGCGATCCTGGAGTCCGAGCGCAAGCTGCGCGGCGTGGTCTCCCGCGAGCTGCGCGACGTCGTCAAGAAGTTCGACACCCCGCGCCGCACGGTGCTGATCGAGGCGTCGGGCCAGACGGCGGCGGCGGCCGTTCCCCTCCAGGTGCCCGACGACCCGGTGCTGGTGCTGATGTCGGTCACCGGCCTGATGGCCCGCACCGCCACGGCCGACCCGCTGTCCGACGAGGGCGGGCGCTCGTCCCACGACGTGCTGCGCGCGGTCGTCCCGACGACGGCGCGGGGCCAGGTGGGCGTGGTCACCTCCACCGGACGCATGGTCCGCGTGGAGGTCGTGGACCTGCCCGCGCTGCCCCCGTCGGCCTCGCCGCCGTCCCTGGCGGGCGGCGCGCCGGTCACCGAGTACGTGACGCTGGACGAGGGCGAGACGGTCGTCGGCCTGGGCACGATCAGCGAGGCGGGCGCGGGCCTGGCGCTCGGCACCGAGCAGGGCGTGGTCAAGCGGGTGGTGCCCGACTTCCCGAACAACCGCGACGACTTCGAGGTCATCACCCTCAAGGAGGGCGACCGCGTCGTCGGCGCCGTCCACCTGGAGTCCGAGGACCACCACCTGGTGTTCGCCACCAGCGACGCCCAGGTGCTGCACTACGCGGCCTCGAACGTCCGCCCGCAGGGACGCCCGGCGGGCGGCATGGCCGGGATCAAGCTGGCGGCGGACGCCCGCGTGATCTGGTTCGGCGCGATCGACCCGGCGCGCGAGGCCCGGGTGGTGACGGTCGCGGGCAGCTCGACGGCCCTGCCCGGCACCCAGACCGGCGCGATCAAGGTGTCGGACTTCGCGGACTTCCCGGCCAAGGGCCGCGCGACGGGCGGTGTGCGTTCGCACCGCTTCCTGAAGGGCGAGGACACGCTGCTGGCGGCCTGGGTCGCCGCGACCCCGGCGAAGGCGGCGGCCGCCAACGGCAAGCCCCTGGAGCTCCCGGCCGAGCTGGGCCGCCGCGACGGCTCGGGCACCCCGCTGGAGCAGCCGATCGCCGAGGTGGGAGGCCCCCTGGGCCGCCGCCCCGACGAGGCCGAGGAGGCGGCCGAGGCCGCCGAGGTGGCCGCCGAGCAGGGCGGCTCCGTCAACTGACGCCCGACGCCGGTGCCGCCCCGAACCCGGGACGGCACCGGCTTCACAGGAGAAGCCGGGCACCCCTTCCACCGAACACCGCCGGTTCCCGCGGCACAAGGGTGACGGGCACACGTTCGCTCCACGCCCTCAGGCCACCGACATCCTGCCGCCCGACAAAGCCGGGGGGCGCGGGAACACCCGTCCCCGCAACGAGCCGGGCACTCTGCCGTCGCCCCTGGATCCTGCGGCGTGACGGGCGGCGGACACACGTTCGCTTCGCGTCTTCGGGCCGCCGACGGGCTCGGGTACCCGGGGCGTTCGTTCACCGCCGAGGGCTCGGAGGGCCGCGCATCTGCACGGATGTCAGGTGTTGCGGGTGACGGCGTTCGTCCATAGTTCTTCGAGGGCCGCGTTGACGGCTCCGGGCTCCTCCACGTGCGGCCAGTGGGCGGTGCCGGGGATCTGGAGCCAGCGCGCGCCGATGCGTTCGGCGGTCACCCGCGCGCACGCCATCAGCGGCTCTCCGCCGCGTTCGCGGTAGAGGGCGGGGGCGTTCTCCCAGGTGCCGGAGATGACGAGCTTGGGCCAGGGGGCCGCCGCCAGTGCGGCGACCGGGATCGCCGCCTCCCAGCACACCCGTTCGCGGAACGCCGAGCGCGCGGCGCGCAGGCGTCGCGGCGTCGGCTCCAGCGGCGGGAGCCCCACCGACTCGGTCGCCGCGCGCAGGGAGGTCTCGGCGGGGACGTCCCCGGGCAGCGCGGCGTACGCGGCGCGGTTGGCCGCCAGCGCCTTCGCGACCACGGGATCGTCGGCGGCGGCCTGGTAGCACCCCGGCTCGACCAGCGTCATCGACAGCACCGCCTCCGGCCGCCGCGCCGCCGCCCGCATCACCCCGACGGCCCCGTAGGAGTGCGCCACGAGATGCGCGCCCTCCCCCATCAGCGCGAGGACGTCCTCGGTGTCGGCCTCGTAGTCGCCGGCGAACCCGGTCGAGCCGTCCGGGCTGCCCCCGTACCCCCGCCGGTCCATCGCCACCAGCCGGAACCGCCGCGCCAGCGGCCGCTGCGCCGCGAACCCGAACACCGCATCGTCACCCCAGCTCGTGGACCCGTGCACGAGGACCACGGGCTCCCCGCCCCCGCCGGTCTCGTCCCACACCGTCACGTGAACGCTCATCACCGCCTCCTTTCCCAAACACCGTATGAGAAAAACTAAACGCTGTATAGGTGTAGGGAACAACGTACGCACCCACGCCTCCGTCCCGGATAGGGTCGTCCCGTGCCCGCTTCCGACGACGCCCCGCTCTCGGTCTGGCTGCGCCCCGAGAAACCGCCGCGCGACCGCCGCCTGACCCGCGACCGCATCGTCGGCCGCACCGTCGAGATCCTCGACGCCGAGGGCCACCGGGGACTGTCCATGCGCCGCGTCGCCACCGACCTGGGCGTCACGGCGGGCTCGCTCTACTGGTACGTCACGACCAAGGACGAGCTCCTCGAACTGGCGTTGGACGCGGTGCTGGGCGAGGTGCTCGCCGACCTGCGCGCGGCCCCCGCGCCCGGCTGGCGCGAGGGTCTCGCCCGTCTCGCCCGCTCCACCCGCGCGATGATGCTGCGCCACCCCTGGGTGGTCTCGGACCTGACGGCCCAGCCCAACCTGGGCCCGAACGCCCTGGCCCTCGCCGAGGCGGGCCTGGCGGTCCTGTCGCGGGCGGGCTTCGCCGAGCGGGACCTGGACGCCGCGCTGGCCGCCGTCAACGACCAGGTGACCGGCGCGGTCGCCGCCGAGATCACCTGGCGGACGGTGACCGCCCGCGCCGCCGCCCGCTGGCCCGGGGAGGCGGGCGACCTCCTGGCGGGGCTCCACCGCGACCATCCGCGCCTGGCCCGCCGCATGGCCGCGGCCACCGGCGTCGACGTGGACGCCGAGTGCGACCGCCGTTTCACGTTCGCCCTGGACTGCCTCCTGGACGGCCTGGCGCTCCGCCTCGCGGGAGGAAACGGGGGCGACACGACGGTCGGCGCTCCGCGCGGGACATGACGGCGATGAACAGCCTGGCGCTCTACCTCGCGAGGAAGAGCGGGAACAACGCGCCGGACGACGTTCCGCCCGGGATCTGATGGCGATATACGGCCTGGCGCTCCGCGCGGGGCATGATGGCGGTATGACGATCAGTGCCGCCGACCGGGAGCTCGTCCAGGCCGCGGCGCGCGTCGTCGCCGCGTACGCCCACCGCGACGTCCACACCGTGGCCTCGGCGGCGCGGGCCCGCGACGGGCGGGTCTTCACCGCGATGAACGTCTACCACTTCACCGGCGGCCCCTGCGCGGAGCTGGTCGTCATGGGGACCGCCGCCGCGCACGGCGCGTACGAGCTGGACGCCATCGTGGCCGTGGGCGACGACGGCCGTTCGATCCTGCCGCCGTGCGGGCGCTGCCGCCAGGTGCTGATCGACTACTTCCCCGCCATCCGCGCCATCGTCGGAACGGCCGAGGAGCCGCGCGCCCTCCCCATCGGCGAGCTGCTCCCCGAGAGCTACATCTGGGAGGACATCCAGGGCGAGCCCCCGCCGCTCACGTGAGGCGGGCCGCGTCGAGGACGGCGGCGGCGAGGCGTTCGTTCTCCCGCGCACCGCCTCCCCCGCCCGGGGCGAAGCTCCGGCGCGTGTAGCTGTAGGCCACCCCGCTCGCGGGGTCGGCGAACGACTGCGCGCCCACCGCGCCGCTGTGCCCGAACGCGTCCGCGCCCAGGAACGGGTACCGCACCCCCTGCGCCTCGAACCCCAGCAGGAAGTGGTCGCGTTCGCCGGTCACCAGGTCGATGCCGGTGGCGTGCGGCTTGGTGAACTCCGCCAGCGTCGCGGGCGTCAGCAGCGGGGGCCGGCCGTCCACCTCGCCGATCGTCGCCGCGTACATCTTCGCCAGGCCGCGCGCGCTGCCCACGCTCCCCGAGGACGCCGGTCCCAGGGCCCGCACGGAGCGGGTGTTGGCGAACTCCACCAGGTCGGTCGGCGGGGTCGCGTTCAGGTTGAAGGCGATGCCGGTGAGGCTGTCCGGCGCGGGCGCCGGGGCCGTGCCGCGCATCGGCCGGACCGGGAGGTAACGCGGCTCCTCGCTCTCCGGGAGCCCCAGGTAGAAGTCCAGGCCGTAGGGGACGCGGACGCGCTCGTCGTAGATCTCCTGGAGGGAGCGGCCCGTCGCGCGGCGGACCACCTCACCGACGAGCGCGCCGATGACGAACGCGTGGTAGCCGTAGCCGGTGCCCGGCTCCCAGTGGGGGCGCTGGGGGGCGAGGCGTTCGGCGAGGAGGCGGTCGTCGGCGAGTTCGGCGGTGGTGAAACCGCCCTCCACGCCGACGAGCCCGGCGCGGTGCGCCAGCAGGTCCCGCAGGGTGACGCCGCCCTTCCCTCCGGCCGCGAACCCGGGCCAGTGGTCCGCGACCGGCCGGTCCAGGTCGAGCACCCCGTCCTGCACCAGCAGCGCTACGACCAGGTACGCCGCGCCCTTGCCCGAGGAGTGGAGGGCCAGCAGCGAGTCCTCCGCCACCCCGGACCACAGGTCGACGACCGTCCGCCCGCCGAGCCGCACGGCGAGCTGCGCGCCGAGATCCGGTTCGGCGGCCACGACGGCGGCGAACTCCTCCCGGACCCGTTCGAACCCGTCGGCCACGGTGCCCTGGACCGGCGCCGTCATCGCCCCTCCTCCCCGCCGTCGACGCGGACGCCCTGCTCGTCGCCGGCCAGTTCGGCGATCGTCGCGAAGAACGCGGCGATGCCCGGGCGGTTGGCGCCCTTGGCGCGGGAGGCGGCGAAGTCCTCCGCCGAACGCCACTCCACGATGTCCAGCCACTCGTCGTCCGCCAGCCGCACCAGCCGCGCCCCCAGGAAGCCCGCGCGGTCGGCGCGGAAGTCCGCCACCATCGCCGGACGGGCCGCCAGCATGTCCCCGGTACGCCCCGGGACCGTGCGGAAACGGGTCAGTTCCACGGTCACCGCCATGACCGCCTCCTTAATGATCAGGTGGTGTCCGGGACGATATAGTCACCTATTATTACTGTCAACATCGGTGACCAATGGAGGGGCGATGCGCCGCAGCGAGCGCAAGCAGAGCGATCCCGACCTGGGCGTCCTCACGGCACGGCTGATGTTCGCCGTGCAGGAGGAGCTGTTCGCGACCATGGCCGACCAGGGGCATCCCGACCTGCGGCCCCAGCACGGCGCGGTCATGGCCTACCTGGACGCCGAGGGCAGCCGCGCCACCGACCTGGCCCGCCGTTCCGGGCAGCACAAGCAGGTCGTCGGCAAGCTGCTCGACGAGCTGGAGGCCCTCGGGTACGTCGAACGCCGCCCCGACCCGGCCGACCGCCGCGCCAAGCTCGTCGTCCCCACCGAACGCGGCCTGGACATGATGACCCGGTCCGACGCCGTCCTGGCCGCCATCGAGGAACGTCACGCCCGGGCCGTCGGAGCCGGGAACTATGCCGCGTTCAAGGACGCCTTCCGGGAGATCGTCCGGCGGCAGCGCGCCTGGCGCGACATGATGGAGGGATGAACCGCCACGAACTTCCCTCCGCGGTGGACGGCGGAGCGCTGCTCGCGCTGGCCGAGGGACATCACGAGCGCGCCACGCGTTCCCTCGGCGTCCGCACCGTCGCCGGCCACCTGCTGAAGGTCTACGTCCTGGAGGCCCCCGGCCGCGCCCTCACCGACGGGGACGTCGAGACCGCCGTCGAGCTGGCCGAGGACCACCTGTCGCTCGGGCGCGCCCGGGGCTCGCTGGGGCTGTCCGTGCTGATCCTGCACGCGGGCGGCGACGGCGACTACGTGCTGGTCCACACCTGGATCGAGGGCTACATGTCCGACCTGGCGGTGTTCGTGGGACCGCAGGGCAAGCCCGGCGAGATGCGGCCGGGCCGCGCCGGGCTCGCCCCCTGCGTCTGGGAGGCGGCGATCCTCACCCACGAGCGGGACGCGTTCGCCCGCCACGTCCTGGACGGCGGGGGCCCGCTCCCGGACCGCCTCGACGCGTGGGGCGCCGACGCCCTCACCGGCCCGGTGCGCTGACCGCGCCGGGCCGCCGTTCCGGGAGCAGGAGGGCACCGGCGGCGGTGACCGCCGCGGTGCCGAGCGCGCCGCCGAGCTGCTGGGCGACGGCGTTGGCCGTGGTCGCCACCGGGACCTTCGCCGCGGGCAGGGAGTGGTAGAGCGTCTTCATGATCGGCGAGCCCGCCAGCGCCAGGCCGACACCGCGGACGAACAGCGCGGCCACGCCGAGCGGCACGTGCGAACCCGGCTCGACCAGCGCGAACGGCACCGTTCCCACCGCGGTCAGCGCCAGGCCCGCCAGCACCATCGTGCGGGCGCGGGGACCGGCGTCGATGAGACGCCCCGCGAACAGCGTCGCCACCAGCATGCCCAGCCCCTGCGGGACCAGGATCAGGCCCGCGTCCAGCGCTCCGCGCCCGGCCCCCTGCTGGAAGAACAGCGGCACCAGGAACGCCCCCGCGAAGAGGGTGAGGTTGACCAGCAGCCCGACGGCGGCGGAGGCGGCGAAGGCGCGGTCGCGGAACAGGCCGAGGCCCACGATGCCCGGCCGCGGCGACCGTGCCTCGCGCAGACCGTAGGCCGCCAACAGGACCAGGCCCGCTACCAGCGCGGCCGCCCGCTGCCCCGTGCCGCTCAGCCCGTAGACCAGCAGGGTGAGGCCGCCGCTCACGCAGAGCAGGCCGGGAACGTCCAGGCGTTCGGCGGCCGCACGCGGCGAGACCGGGACGAACACCAGGGTCAGGACGATCGCGGCGAGCAGCAGCGGGGCGTTCAGCAGGAACACCCAGCGCCACGACAGGGCCTCGACCACCACGCCACCGACGGCCGGGCCGAGCAGCGGCGCGGTGAGCACCGGGAGCGCCATCACCGCCATCACCCGGCCGAGGCGCTCGCGCCCGGCCACCTCCATGACGATGATCCGCGACAGCGGGAACAGGCCGCCCGCGCCGAGCCCCTGCACCACGCGGAACGCCACCAGGCTGCCGAACGACCAGGCCAGCCCGCACAGCACCGAGCCGACCAGCATCACGCCGAGCGACACCGTCCACGCCCGCGACGCCCCGAAGCGCCGCGCCGCCCACCCGGTCACCGGGATGACCGCCGCCAGCGCGAGCAGATAGGCGGTGGTCACCCACTGGGCGTCCGCCACGCCCACCGAGAACGCCCGGCGAGGGTGTGCACGGCGACCGAGACGACCGTGCCGTCCAGCAGCGCCACGAAGGCCCCCGCTGCCAGGATCATCCCGACGCGGACCGTGGCCCGATCGAGGGGTTCGGGGAGGTCTCCCGCACCTGGGTCGTCATCGTTCCTCCTCCGAGGGCCAGTTCTCCAGCAGGACGTGCAGGGCCTCGACGGCGCGTCCCCACGAGGACCGCACGTCGCGCGGATGCCCGAACCCGGCGTTCGCCTCGAGCAGGATGAAGCCGTGGAACGTGCTGCGCAGCAGCCGCACCGCGTCGGTCACGTCCGGCTCGTCCAGGCCGTAGCCGCGCAGCATCGCGTAGACGAGCTCGCCGCCCCGCGCGCTCGCGGGCGACTCGGCCAGCAGCTCCGGATCGACCTGGACCTGCGTCGCCGCGTAACGCCCGGGGTGCTCGCGCGCGTAGTCGCGGTAGGCGTTGGCGAACGCGACCAGCGCGTCCTTCCCGGCACGGCCCGCGACCGCATCGTTGAGACGTTCGGACTGCTCGGCCGCGGCCAGCAACGCAACCCGGCCGCGCAGCTCCGTCACGTTCTTGACGTGCGAATACAGGCTGGCGTCCTTCACCCCGAAACCGCGCGCGAGCGCCGTCATGGTGACGTTGTCGATCCCGATCTCATCGGCCATCTCCGCCGCCGCCCGCACCACGCGCTCGACCGTCAGCCCCGCCCGCGCCATGGACGCCACCTCCGAACCTCGACAGACTAAGAATTTGCCTAGACTATCTAGGAAAGCTAGCGTCGGCGACCATGAAGACGCTGACCGAACCCGAGATCCGCGCCTCGTTCGTGAACTGCTCCAAGGGCGAGGCCAAGCGCCTGCCCCTCCCCCGCGACCTCGCGGAACGCCCCTGGGACGACCTGGACTTCCTGGGCTGGCGCGACCCCGGCGCCCCCGACCGCTGCTACATCGTGGCCGACCACGAAGGCCGCCTGACCGGCGTCACCCTGCGCCTGTCGAACCAGGCGCGCGGCCTCACCCAGCGCACCATGTGCTCACTGTGCCTGACGACGCACTCCGGCAACGGCGTCGCCCTGATGACGGCCCGCCGCACAGGCCAGGCAGGCCGCCAGGGAAACTCGGTGGGCGCCTACCTGTGCACAGACCTGGCGTGCTCGCTCTACACCCGCGACAAAAAGGCCCCAGAACCAGGAGGCCGCCTAGAAGAAACCCTGACCCCAGGTGAAAAAGTAGCCCGCGCCCAAACAAACCTGGCCAATTTCCTAAAAAAGATCACAACCTAACATTGACCTCACCCAAGAGAGCCCCCCTTCAGGGCCCTCTCCCACCAAGGTCAACTCCGATCAGCCGCCCAATGCCGCCTCAAGCTCACTGACTTCCCTGGGGGTGCGGCGCAGCGCCTCCTCGACAGAGACGATCAACGCGCGCACGGCGGACCGGAGACGCCGCCGCTGATCGATGAGTTCACGCTCGAAGGCGACGGCCGCACCCCCACTGCCACTGACCCAGACATGCCGACTGGCCATCCGACGAACCGGCCTGTCAAGCGCCCGCTCGATCACGTCGGCATCCCGCCGCAACCTGCGCAGAAGCTCCTCAAGCTCCCGATACTTCGGATTGGGCACCTTTCCGGGAGCCATAACCACATCCTCAAGAGCAGTAGCGAGACGAAGCGATCAGAGGCATTCTAAGGTCGACCACCCACTCGGCACTCCAACGAGTAAATACTCTTTTCCGGAGGAGCAGAATGTCCAGAAATAGCGAAAGGCGAGCAAAAAGTGCATTTGCCTTTCTTTTTGCCTTGACCGCCTCCTCTTGCCAACAAGCAGCTTCTCGTGAACCAACGGTCACCGAGGCGGAACAGAAGCTGAAATATCACATTGACAATCTGGCCGGCATGGGAGTTGGGAATATCCGCCACCTCAAAGTGACCGATCCAGGCAACAGAGATATCAAATGCACTAAGGGTCGCGTAAAGCGAACCTATGGCATTACTGGAGACAAGAACGATCCAAAGAAGGACGATCCAAGCCTGACTGCGGTTGATCTGACGAATTCACTATATGGCCGCCTTATTACCCAAGTTGCCAAGTACAAACTTACCCACTTTGAAGGGGGTAAGCCGGAGAAGACAATGCACAATCCCGAAACGCGCACCAATATAACCATTATAGTCACCACCGAGAGGAAGGTGACTATTCAGGGCTATACTGACTGCCTGCGTCCAGCATGATCAGTTTTTTCTACCCCCCTTACCTTTTTCCTGCTCTCGCTCCAAGAGCGATGCATAATCTGCTGCCTGAGCCCACATCCCCCTGAAATTTCCAGTGGCATTAACTGCGATCTGCCCAAAGGCTGCCTCGTCGTCACCGCCGCGGCCGTTGGCGTTGAGCCAGGAGATGTAGTTGTCCAGTAGTTTGGGGTCGCCGGTGATCTCCTTGTACGGGAGCAGGTGGCCTGTGGCGTTGTTGTAGAACAGGTGGCCCGGGTGCGGGTGTTCGGCTTCCCAGGGGGTGACCTCCATCGGGTAGCCGCGCCTGATCAGGCGTTGCACCATCGCGTGTTGGAGGCCCAGGGACGTCTGGAGTTCCCTGTCCTCCAGGCGTTTGAGGCGGGTGTTCTCGTCGGCGTTGTCCTTGAGGCGGTCGAGTTCGGAGCCGGAGACCTTGGTGAGCATGCCCCAGACCATCTCGTCGGCCATCGGCGCCATCGGAACGAAGATGGTGCCGAGGTCGAAGCCCACATCGGCCAGCTGACGCAACTGCTCGCGGCGTAGGGCGTCCTGCTCGTCCAGCTCGCCCTGCACTGTTTTCTGGGCTTGGGACTGGAGGCCCGCGACGTAGCCGAGCGCTTGCATCACCCGTTCCAGGCCCGGGGTGTCGTGGTGGATCGCGCCGTTCTTCTTGGCCGTTTCGATGCGGATGCCCTCGGCTCCCAGGCGTCGGGTGAGTGCCCCCATGCCCTGTTCGAACGGCCGCATGTGCTCGGGCGAGTCGGCGAACGTCTTCAGGAACTCGTAGGTGTCCTCCGGGCTGAGGCTGAACAGGGGCTTCAGGCCGGGCGTGTAGGACTTCACCTTGCCGAAGGCGGTGTCCTGGTGGCGGTCGTCGATGTTGGCGCCTTCGGTGATTTCGGTGACGTAGGACGCCGCTATGCGGGACATCGGCAGGCGCATCGGTTCGGGGATCGCGTCGGCGGCCTCGGGGATCGTCGTCATCACCGTGAACGCGAACCGCGCCGCCGCCTGGCTGTGCCGCCCGTCCTTCTCGTCGTCGGCCCCGCTGCCCGCCGCCAACGCCCTGCCCAGTTGTTCGGCCGTCTGTGAGTCGAACGCGGCCAGGCGCGTGTAAGCCGTCAGGACGCCGGCGAGGTCAGGGGTGCGTTTCTCGGGGGCGGGGAGCCGGTCGACGAGGGCCGTCGGGTTCACCGGAAGGCTCGGGTGGGCGTCGGCCACCCCCTGGAACGCCAGCCGCGACGCCACCGGGTTGTTGCCCAACGCCTGGAGCATCCCGCGCACCGTCTGCCAGTCCGTCGTGTTCAGGTCGGCGGCGCGCATGTCCGGGTTCGCGGTGTACTGCCGGTACAGCGGGTCCAGTGCGTGCTGCCGGGTGAGGGCGGCAAGCCACCTCGGCGGGTATGTGCCGTGGGAGGCCAACGCCGCCACGCCCTGCCGTTCGGCGGTGGGCAGGTCGCGGGCGAACATCGCGTCCGCCACCGCGCCGAACCCCGGAACGCCCCTCCCTCCCGACACCGCGCCGGCGAACGCCTCCCCCACCTCCCGTAGCTGGCGGTCGACGTGGGCGAGCCGGGCGTGCTCCTCGACGAGTCCCGGCAGCCGCCGCGTCCCCTCTCCGCCGAGCCTCGCGAAGAACGCGGCGGTGTAGTCGGGATCGAAGCGATGCAGTCCCAGTTCGTTGAGGATCTCGTGGTGGACGCCGTCCTCCGGGTGAAGTCCCTGGAGACGCGCGGCCAGCGCGTTCCCTTGGCGGCGGGCCTCGGCGGGGGTGAGGACCAGCGATTCGTCGATGGGCGCGAGGCCGGGTTCGGAGTTGTCGTCCAGGGCGATGGCCAGGTCGCGGCGGCGGGTCAGCATGGGCAGCTGCGCGTCGAGCCAGCCGCAGACCCGGTCGATCTCGGTGAGGGGGGCGGTGTCCACGCCGAGAGCGGCCAGCCTGGCGCGGTAAGGCGCGACCGTTCCGGTGATGTCGGCCCGGCCGCGCCGCATCTCCTCGATCATCTCGCCCATCAGGGCCGGGTCGATACCGCTGAATCCAGCGGGGAACGGCGCACTCACCCGCCACAGATAACCCACGCCGTCAACTCAGCGTCAATAAGACGTGACACACCGCAACGACATCGAGACCGCTCGATCCATGCCTTGTCCGATGGGTCCGCGAGGTACCGGTACGGACCGGAGGCGTACTTGCCCAGGAACGTTGGCCGGGACGCCATGGCGCAAGATCCGGCACGTGGCTTCGGCCAGGCCGTGATCGCCGTTGGTGCGGGCGCGGTCCGCCGGGCCGGTGACCAGCGGGTCCCGGTGACCGCGACCGTCCAACGACTGGGATGCGCGACAGGCCCGCAGGGGCTCGGCGGCCATAGGGTGCAGGGTCTGTTTCACAGTTGGCCTCGGCCACGCACGCGAGCGCGCTCCCTGACTCGCGGGTCCGAAGCCGCAGGCGAGGGCCCGCGGGTCAGATCGCGAAGCGATGTCGCGCTCGCCAAGCCCTGGTGAGGCGCGAGCCCTCAGGGCGAGCGCCGTAGGCCAGGGCTTTTGGGACGGTCTAGTTCGTCCGGGTGTTGGGGAGGTGGTCGCCTACGTAGCCGATCCAGACCTTGCCTGTGGTTCCGGCCGAGTCGTCGTGGAAGTGGATGCGGGGAGCCGGGCTTCCCACGCGGCGGAGTTTGATGTGGGCGGGCATGTACTGGCGGCCCTTCGGGTTCACCGAGGTGGGGACCGGGAAGACGCGGGGGCGGGCCAGTTTGTCGCGGGTCGTGACGGTGGTGGACTCGCGCAGCGACACCACCGTGGTCGGGATGACGCGGCGGCCTCCGGTGTCGTCGCGGCACCAGTCGTAGAAGCCGCCGTGGAACGCGCCGGAGGAGCGGGCGGCGGCGAAGTCGTTCAGCGCCTGGAACGCGTCCCACGCCTTGGCCGCCCACCGCGCGCACTGGCCGGGGTAGCCGAGGTCGAGGGCGGAGGCGGTGTCGAACGTGTCGCCGATCTCGATGAACGGCAGCGTCTCCCGCGCGTGGTAGAGGGCGTCGACCAGGTGGGTGGGTTCGAAGAGCCCGGCGGGGTTGGGGAAGTCCTGGCGGGTCTCGGCGAGGCGGGCCTCCAGGCGGCGGACGCGTTCGGTGAGGTGGCGGGCCTCGCGGGCGGCCTCCTCCAGTTCGAGTTCGAGGACGCCGTTGGCCTCGCGGAGGCGTTCGAGCTGGTCCTCCAGGCGGTCGGACTCGGTCTCGGCCTGGCGGTTGATGCTGTGGGCCTCGTCCAGGGCCTTGCTCAGGCTGCCGATGTGGGTGTTCATCGTGCGCATCTGGCGGAGCAGCTCGTCGCGGGCGGCGGGGCGGTCGCGGGCGGCGGCCAGCTCCAGCGCGGCCATGATCTCGTCGCGGAGGCGGTCGGCGACGGTGGACGCGACGGCGTCGGCGAGTGCGTCGGGGTCGAGCGCCGGGGCGGGCGGCCGCTCCGGCGGCTCGGCGGCGGGGCGGCCGTTCTCCGCGGGGCGGGCCGGGGTGGGGCGCGGGGCCGGGACCATCGCCAGCAGGGCCCGGCGCAGCCGTTCGCGGTCCTGTTCGGTGGGGACGGGGGCGGCGGTGACGCCGGCGAGGGCCTCGGGGGGTTCGAGTCCGGCGAGGATGCGGCCGACCATGCGGTGGGCCGCGCGGACGTCGTCGGGCAGGCGGCGCGGCGCGGTCTGGCCGAGGACGTGGCCCGCGACGATGTCGAGCGCGCGGGCGCCGCGCCGGCGGAGGGTCGCGCCGCCCATCACGCGGTGGCGGCTGGGGTAGCTCTCGTGCTCCAGGCTCAGGCCGGGCAGGTAGGTGCGCACGCCGCCGCCGTAGACGGCCAGGTCGTCGCCCACCTCGGCGTTGAAGCGGTCCTGGGCGGCCAGGTCGGCGAACCACACGACGGCGGCGGCCCCGGCGACCGCGCGGGCGAGTCCCTCGGCGCGGGCGCGGGCCGCGCCCGGTTCCTGCGGGGTGGCCGCGACGGCGACCAGCGGGACGCTGCGGCGGCGTTCGGTGAGGTCGGGCAGGAAGTAGCCGACGGTGTCCTCGTCGAGTTCGGTGGCGGTGTGCGGCAGGTGGACGCCGCCGTCGGTGATCCGGCTGGTGCGCAGGTAGTCGGGCAGGAACGCGGGCGCGAACGCCTCGGCCGCGCCGTTGTGCCGCTCGACGGTCACCACGGCCCAGCCGCCCGGGCCCGCGCCGGTCTCGCCGTAGGTGACGCGGGTGCGCAGCGCGCCGTCGTCGAACTGGAGGCGGCCGCAGCCGGGGCGGACCCGCACCGTGACGGCGCCGCCGTCGTGGGTCTCCTCGACGTCGGGGCCGCCGGGGAGCGGCGGCAGGCCGCGCGCGGCCAGTGCGGCGGTGAACGCGCGGCGCAGCCGTTCCCCCTGGCCGGGGCCGGGATCACGCAGGATGGACTGGTACGGCCTGTTGATGGCGACTTCCCCGGGGGAATCCTTCGAGCGGCGTTTCCGGCATCCTAGGGCCGGGGCGCGGGCGGGGCCGGGGAAGCGGTGAGCCGTCCGTTACCGGCCATCACCGCTCGATGTCGTCGGGCCCCCAGAACGCCTCCATCCGGGCGATCCTCCCCTGCCCGTCGAAGGTCATCGCGTCGATCACGCGGATCCGCAGGCCGGTGACCTCGACGGTGAACGCCATCGCCGCGCGGTCGCCGTGCGAGCCGCGGATCGGGGCGTCGAGGGTGAGCCTGCTCCCGGCGGAGACGGCGTTGGCGTAGAACTCGTCAATGGCCTCCCGCCCCTTGATCGCGGGGGTGCCGACCGGGTCCTCGATGACGGCGTCGTCGGCGAACAGGGTGGCCACCGCGGCGGCGTCGCCCGCGTTGAAGCCGTCGACGTAGCTCTGCAGCACCCGTTTCATGTGCTCCTGGGACGGCACGTTCCACCTGCCCTTCCACGCGACCGGTCGCGTCACCCTACCAAGCGCATGGTCGGCTGCACGAGGGTGAGAATGGGGGCATGGCGATCTCCTCGTTCATGGTCCCGCTGGGGTCCTCCGCTCCGGGTTTCACGCTGCCGTCGCTGGACGGAACGCTGGTCTCGATGGACGACCTGGCCGGAACGCCCGCGCTGCTGGTGGCGTTCCTGTCCAACCACTGTCCCTACGTGCGCCGCGTCGAACGCGCGCTCGGCGTCGTGACCGCCGAGTACCGCCAGCGCGGCCTGTCCACCGTCGCGATCTGCAGCAACGACGTGGAGCGCTATCCCGACGACGACGTCCCCCACCTGAGGGAGCAGGCCGAACGCTCCGGGTTCGAGTTCCCCTACCTGGTGGACGCCTCGCAGGAGGTCGCGCACGCCTACAAGGCGGCCTGCACCCCGGACCTGTTCCTCTACGACGCCGAGCGGCGGCTGGCCTACCGGGGCGAGTTCGACCGGGCGCGGCCGGGCAACGAGGCACCCTCCGACGGCTCGTCGCTGCGCGCGGCGCTGGACCTGGTGCTGGCGGGCGAGAAGGTGCCCGAGCCGCACACCCCGAGCCTCGGGTGCGGCATCAAGTGGAAGCCGGGCAACGAGCCGGGCTGAGGGTCATCCGACGCGGGGGCGCGGCAGGCTCGGGCCGCGTCCGGCTCCCGAGCGCGCGGCGAGCCGTCCCCCGGCGGGCGCGGCGCCGGACGCGCGGGCGCGCTCGGCGGCGTCGGCGAGGGCGGCCAGGAGGTCGGCGGGGCCGCCCGCGACGCTCTCGTAGTGCCAGTCGCGGACGATGGCCTCGCCCTCGGGTCCGGGGTCGAACCCGTCGACGGTGAAGCATCCGGCCACGGCGAGCCGCGCGACGGCCGGGTCCCCGTCGTCGAGGGCGGCCAGGTAGGCGGCCGCGTCGAGCAGGCCGATCGCGGCGCGGGCGTTGCGGCCCTCGTCGCGCGGCTCGGCACGGTCGATCCGCCACTGCGCGACGGGACGTAGGTATTCCGCGATCATCCAGGTCTTGGGCACGCCGCGTCCTCTCAGAAACCCACCGGGGAGTCCGTCACCCATCGTGAGCATCCGGCGGCGGGCGCGCGAGCGGCTTGACCCACTCCTTACCGTTGCCGGACCGCTTCCCGCAGCGGCGGACATACCTTCGCTTTTCCCCGTTCACCAGGAGAAATAACATCCTCGGCGGGAACGGCCCGCCCGGCTCCCCCAGCCGGTCGCGCCCCTGTCACCGATCAGGATCAGGTCGCGGACGGTGACGGCCAGGTGCCTTCATCCCCTTCCAGGACCCGGCGAGGGAACGTCGCGTCCAGCCCGGCGCCCCGTTTCCGGGCCGGAGCGCGTGCTTTAATCTACCAAACAGTTGTTAGAACAAAGTGGGGTGCGCGCCGCGCGCGGCGGTCCGCCGGGCCGCCGGCCCCCTGGCCCGACGCGACCCCCGACCGATGAAGGCGGCCGCCGATGGATCTTGATTTCTCCCCCGGGCACGACGCGTTCCGCGCCGAGGTGCGCGACTGGCTGCGGGCGCACGTTCCGCCCGAGCCGCTGCCGTCGCTGGAGACCGAGGAGGGCTTCGCCGCGCACCGCGAGTGGGAGCGCGCCCTCGGCGCGGCCCGTCTGTCGGTCGTGTCCTGGCCCGCCGGGTACGGCGGCCGGGACGCCTCCCCCCTCGAATGGCTGATCTTCGAGGAGGAGTACTACGCGGCGGGCGCCCCCGGCCGGGTCAGCCAGAACGGCATCAACCTGCTCGCCCCCACCCTCTTCGAGCACGGCACCCCCGAACAGCTCGCCCGGATCCTGCCGCCGATGGCGTCCGGGGAGGTCATCTGGGCGCAGGCGTGGTCGGAGCCGGGCGCCGGCAGCGACCTGGCGGCGCTGCGGGCGACGGCGACCCGCGTGGACGGCGGCTGGCGGCTGAACGGGCAGAAGACGTGGAGCTCGCGGGCGGCGTTCGCCGACCGGGGCTTCGGGCTGTTCCGCTCCGACCCCGGGTCCCGGCGGCACCGGGGGCTGACGTACCTGATGTTCCCGCTGGACGCCGACGGCGTGACGGTCCGCCCGATCGGGCGGCTGGACGGCAGGCCGGCGTTCGCGGAGCTGTTCCTGGACGACGTGTTCGTGCCCGACGCCGACGTGATCGGCGCGCCGGACGACGGCTGGCGGGTGGCGATGAGCACCGCCGGGAACGAACGCGGGCTGACGCTGCGCTCCCCCGGCCGGTACACCGCGGCCGCGGGCCGCCTCCTCGACCTGTGGCGCGAGCGGGCCGACCCGTCCGACACCGCGCTGCGCGACCGCGTGGCCGACGCGTGGATCAGGGCCCGCGCCTACCGGCTCAAGGGCTTCGAGACGGTCTCCCGTACCGACGACGTCGGCGCGGAGTCGAGCGTGAACAAGGTGTTCTGGTCGGAGTTCGACATCGCCCTGCACGAGACGGCCCTGGACCTGCTCGGCGCGGACGGCGAGCTGGAGTCCGAGTGGCTGGAGGGCTATGTGTTCTCCCTGGCCGGGCCGATCTACGCGGGCACCAACGAGATCCAGCGCAACGTGATCGCCGAGCGCGTGCTCGGCCTGCCGAGGGGGTCGCGGTGAAGTTCGTCCTGGACGGCGAGCACCTGCTGTTCGCCGAGAGCCTGCACAAGCTGCTGGACCGGTCCGACACGCCCACCGCGATCCGCGCCTGGTCGGCGGGGGACCACGGGCCGGGCCGCCGCGTCTGGCGTTCCCTGGCGGAAGCGGGGGTGTTCGCCCTCGCCGTCCCCGAGGAGCACGACGGCGCGGGCGTCCTCCCCGTCGAGCTGGTGACGGCCGCGCACGAGCTGGGCCGCCACGCGGTGCCGGGCCCGGTGGCGGAGACCGTCGCGGCGGCGGCCCTGCTGGCGTCGGTGGGCGGGGACGCGGCGGCCACCTGGCTCCCCCGCATGGCCGCGGGCGAGGCCATGGCCACGGTCGCGCGCCCGTACGCGCTGGACGCCGACGCGGCCGACCTGGTCCTGACCGTGGAGAACGGCGGACTCCACCGGGCCGAGCCCGCCGGAGAGGCCCGCCCCTCCCTGGACCCGGCCCGCCGCCTGTTCCGGGTGACCGCCACGCGTCCCCTGGGAAGGGCCACCGAAAGCGCCCTCGACCTGGGCGCCCTGGCCTGCGCCGCCCAGCAGATGGGCGTGGGCCGCCGCCTCCTGGAGGTGTCGGTGGACTACGCGAAGACCCGCCACCAGTTCGGCCGCCCGATCGGCGAGTTCCAGGCGGTCAAGCACCACCTGGCCAACGCTCTGGTGGAACTGGAGTTCGCCCGCCCCCTGGTCCACGCCGCCGCCCTTTCCTACGGCACCGACGACTTCCCCCGCGACGTGTCGGCCGCGAAGGCGGCGGCCTCCGAAGCGTCCTACACGGCGGCGAGAGTCGCCCTCCAGGTCCACGGCGCGATCGCCTACACGGCCGAATACGACCCCAGCCTGTGGATCCGGAAAGCCAGGGCCCTGTACACGGCCTGGGGTTCCCCGTCAGACCACAAAGCCCGCCTGATGGCCCTGCTGCAACCCAAAGCCGGTCAGGCGTCGGGAGAGGCGTAGACCCGGGTTCCGGAGGTGTAGGTCATGGCCACCCGGGTTTCGGATATCGCCTCGGGCGGGTTCTCGTAGGGGTCGCGGTCCAGGACGACCAGGTCGGCCTTGTTGCCGGGGGCCAGGGTCCCGGTGTCGTCCAGGTGATTCACGTAGGCGCTTCCCGCCGTGTAGGCCGCCAGGGCCGTCGTCAGGTCCAGGGCCTGGTCGGGGAGGAACGGCTTCTCGTCCGCTCCCGGGGCCACGCGGTTCACCGCCACGTGGATTCCCTCCAGGGGATCGGGGCTGCTCACCGGCCAGTCGCTTCCGGCGGCCAGGACCGCGCCGGAACGCAGCAGGTCGCCGAACGGGTACTGCCACGCGGCGCGTTCGGGGCCCAGGAACGGGATCGTCAGCTCGTCCATCTGCGGCTCGTGGGCGGCCCACAGCGGCTGGATGTTGGCGGTCGCCCCCAGCGCGCGGAAGCGGGGGACGTCGTCGGGGTGCACCACCTGGAGGTGGGCCAGGTGGGGGCGGGTGTCGCGCCGGCCGTTGGCGGCGCGGGCGGCCTGCACGGCGTTCAGCGCCTCGCGGACGGCGCGGTCGCCCAGCGCGTGGAAGTGGACCTGGAAGTCGAGCGCGTCCAGGGCCGTGACGTAGCCCTTGAGCGCCTCGGGGTCGACGAAGCTGATGCCGCTGTTGGCGGTGGCGCAGCCGCAGGCGTCCAGGTAGGGGCTGGTCATGGCGGCGGTGAAGTTCTCCGCCACGCCGTCCTGCATGATCTTGACGGTGGAGCAGCGGAGGCGGCCGGTGGTGAGGCGTTCGCGGCGGTCCAGGAGGTCGTCGATCTGTTCGGCGCCCCGGCCGCGGGCCCACCAGAGCGCGCCGATGACGGTGGCGGTGAGCAGGCCGTCGCGGGCGGCGGTCAGGTAGGCGCCGGAGGGGTCGGGGTAGCCGTCGGTCCCGGCGAGCATCGCGTCCTGCCAGGCCGTGATGCCCAGGCTGTGCAGCAGGTCCTGGGCGCGCAGCAGGCCCGCCAGCCTCTCCTCGGCGGTGGTGGGGGGAAGGTGCGCGGCGACCAGCGCCATCGCCCCCTCCTGGAGGGCGCCGCCGGGAACGCCGTCGGCGTCGCGTTCGATGCGGCCGTCGTCGGGGTCGGGGGTCGCGGCGGTGATCCCGGCGATCTCCAGGGCGCGGGTGTTGGCCCACGCGCCGTGGTGGTCGCGGTTGACCAGGTAGACCGGGCGGTCCGGGACGATCTCGTCGAGCAGGGCGCGGGTGGGGACGCCGCCGTCGAAGCTCTCCATGGACCAGCCGCCCCCGACGATCCACTCCCGGTCGGGGTGGGCGGCGGCGTGGGCGGCGACGCGGCGCAGGTACTCGCGGGGGTCGGTGGTGCCGGTCAGGTCGCACTGGCCGAGCTCCACCCCGCCCATGACGGCGTGGATGTGGGCGTCCTGGAAGCCGGGCAGCAGCAGGCGTCCGCGCAGGTCCACCACCTCGGTGCGCGGGCCGCGCAGGTCGTGGACCTCCCGGTGGCCCACCGCGACGATCCTCCCGTCGCGGACCGCAAGGGCGCTGGCCCAGGTCCGGGCCGCGTCCATGGTGAGGATCGGGCCGCCCGTGAACAGCAGGTCGGCGTCGGTCATGCGGAGACTTCCTTTCGTCGTGGGAACACTCTGCCGCGCGGGCGGTCGAAGTAGGGAGAGCGGCGGCGCCATCTGGCCACCGCGCCGACCAGCAGGCCCAGGACCAGGACCGCGCCGGGGCAGACCAGGTTGAACCAGCCGTTGGCGGCGCTGACCGCGAAACCGTCGCTCATCGTCGCGTAGTGGTGGACCAGGTAGCCGCCCAGGGTGAGCAGCGCCAGCCCGGACGCGGCGGGCGCGACCACCGCGCGCAGGGCGGGGCCCGGTCCGGCGCGCACCTGGTCGCGGAACCGCACGGCGCAGGTGAGGGCGGTCAGGCCGTAGTAGAGGGCGACCAGCATGCCGATCGCGTTGACCAGGGCGAGGATGGCCTCGTTGAGCTTGGGGATCGCCAGGGTCAGCAGGGCGATGGCGGCGGCGACCAGGGAGACCAGGACGGTGCCGGCGGCCGGGGTGCCGTAGCGGACGCTGACCTTCGACCAGACCGGGCCGAGGGTGCGGTCGCGGCTCATGGCCAGGGCGATGCGGGCGGTGGGGATCACCCCGGCCTGGAGGGAGGCCAGCACCGAGAACAGCAGCGCGACCAGCGGGAGGGTGGCCAGGGGCTCGCCGGCCAGTTGGGCGGAGTAGTGGGCCAGGCCCTGGGCCCCGTTGGCGGCCATCTCCTCGGCGGGCATGACCCGCTGGAACGCGAACGCCCCCAGCAGGAACAGCCCGAGCACGGTCCACAGCGCGATGAGGCCGCCGCGCGCCGCGTCGCCGGGGCCGCGCGTCTCCTCGGTGACGCTGAAGGCGGCGTCCCATCCCCAGTAGCAGAACACCGCCAGCACCAGCCCCTGGGCCAGCCCCGACAGCGAGCCCACGGCGAACGGGTTCAGCCACTCCCACGAGAACGGCTGGTCCCCGACCGCCAGGCCCCAGCCGCAGAACAGCAGCAGCACCACGTACTCGAAGACCAGCAGCCCGGCCTGGAAGCGGGCGGCCTTGGTGATGCCGGTGACCGCCGTCCAGGTCACCGCCGCCAGCACCGCCAGGCCGATCGCCGTGCTCTGCCCGGTGGAGTTGGGGTCGAGGTCCCAGCCGAACAGGGACGTCACGCCCAGCTTCCCGGCGGTCTGCATCAGCACCGAGCCGGTGAGGGAGGTGGTGTAGGCGAGGAAGATGACCGAGCCGGCCAGCGGGATCCAGCCCGCCAGCAGGCCGGGCCACGGGCCCAGGGTGCGGCCGACCCACGCGTAGCCGTTGCCGCAGTTGGGTTCGGAGCGGTTGAGGCGGGCGTAGGCCCCGGCGATGCCGAGGATCGGCAGGAACGCCAGCACCAGCAGCACGGGCGTCTGCCGCCCGACGTAGGCGGCCAGCAGGCCGAGGCCGACGCCGATGGTGGTGGTCGCGGCGGTGTTGGAGGCGGCGATGACGACGCCGTCGACGACGCCCAGCGAACGGCGCAGCTCGGCGGGCGGGGGTCCGGTGGTGGGCTCTTCCATGGGGCGGCGGCTCCGTGAACGAGGGGGCGGGACACGGCGAGGGGGTGAGCGGTATGGAACAGTGGCCCGCTTCACACGTCAATGGTGTTGTCATAAGCTCGCGGTGCCCGGCGACCGAAGGATCCCCTCATGTCCCAGCCTCCGCGCGAGCCCGCACGGGTGATCGGCACCCGGCGGCGGCGCCGCCCCACCAAGTCCGGAACGGTGCTGTCCCACGAGCTGATCGTGGCGACGGCGATCCGGCTGCTCGGTCAGCACGGGACCGAGGCGCTCAGCGTGCGGCGGCTCGGCGCCGCGCTGGGCGCCGATCCGTCGTCGCTGTACCGGTACTTCCGCAACGCCGACGACCTGGTGCTGGCCGTCGCCGACGAGCTGATCCGCCGCAGCCTGGCCGACTTCGAGCCGTCGGCGGACTGGCGCGCCAGCCTGCGCGACATCGGCCACCGCATCCACGCGACCTACCTGGCCCACCCGCAGGCGGCGGCGCTGTCGGCGTCGCGGGTGACCCGGCGTCCCAACGAGGTCCGCGCCGTGGAGACCGGGCTGGGCGTCCTGCTGTCGGCGGGGTTCCCGCCGCGGGAGGCGGCGCGGCACTACCACAGCTTCATCGACCTGAGCCTGGGTTACGCGGTGCTGGACGCCGCCGCGTTCGCGCTCCCGCACCCGTCCGCCGAGGCCGACCAGCGGGCCTGGCACGCCACCTACGCCAGGCTGCCCGCCGACCGGTACCCGAACATCACGGCGTGCGCGGACGCGCTGGCCGAGACGATGACCCGCAGCGCCTACCCCGCCGCCCTCGAACTCCTGCTGGACGGGATCGCCGCGCGGCTCCCCCGCTGAAACGGCGCCGCGGGAGCACGGCGGAGTCCTCCGGGAGACGCACGCGGTGTGCCGGGGGCGGGCCGCGCGTGAAGGCGTTCGCGGCGGTCAGCGGCGGGAGGCCAGCTCGTCCAGGTCGGCCAGGAGCCGGTCGGCGAGGTCGCGTTCGGCGGCGTAGTGGCGGGCGGCCCAGCGGGCGACCAGCTCGGGGTAGCTCCAGCCGGGGACCCGCGCGGCGGTGCCGCGGGAGTGCTCGGCCTCCTTCAGCAGCCGGTCGCAGTCGTCGCGGTGCCGGACGACGACCGCGCGGAGGCGGTCGGGGTCGGTGAGGTGGCCGAGCCACACCCGCAGCATCGGGCCGTGCTTGAGGACGGGCGGTTCGACCGGCGACTCCCCGACCCACGCGGCCAGCGCCGCCCGGCCGGTGCCGGTGATGCCGTAGACGCGGCGGGAGCGGCCGTCCTCGGCGGTCAGCTCGCGGGAGGCGGCGTACCCGACCTTCTCCAGGCGCTTCAGCTCGGAGTAGATCTGGCTCATCGCGGGGCTCCAGTAGAAGAACCGCAGGATGTGGTCGGACCACTGCCGCACCTCGTAGCCGGTCAGCTCCTCGCCGAACGACAGGATCCCCAGCACGGCCCAGGCGGTCGCGGGGAGGCGGACGTCCCGCGCGTCGGCGTCGGCGGCGTCGGGTTCGGGCTCGGGAACGGGACGCGGCGGGGTCGGCATGGCTCCAGCGTAACGATCGGCCCGGCGCGGGACGGCCCCAAAAAACCTAGCAAGTGCTTGATCGGACGGACGAGATGTTCCAAATTGGAATACACAGCAGGCCGACCCGACCGAGGTAACCCGGATGAAGTTCTCGATGATCTTCGAGGCGCAGCTCGCCCACCCCACCCCCGAGCACGAGCGGCGGGTGCTGCACGACTGCGTGGAGCAGGCCGTGCTCGCCGAGGAGGCGGGCTTCGACCGGGTGTGGGCGGTGGAGCACCACAGCCTGCGCTGGTACGCGCACATGAGCGCGCCCGAGGTCTTCCTGTCCTACGTCGCCGCCCGGACCAGCCGCATCCGGCTCGGGCACGGGGTGGTGTGCCTGCCGTTCGGGTTCAACCACCCGGTGCGGGTCGCCGAACGCGCGGCGATGCTGGACGTGCTGAGCGGCGGGCGGCTCGACCTCGGCGCGGGGCGGGGCGCGACGCGGCAGGAGACCTCGCTGTGCGGGGTGGACCCGGACCGCACCCGCGCCGAGCTGGACGAGTCGCTGCGGATCATCGCCGCGGCCTGGCGTGCCGACGAGCTGGAGTGGCACGGCGAGCTGCTGGACATCCCGCCGCACCCGATCCTGCCCCGGCCCGTCCAGGAGCCGCACCCGCCGCTGTTCCTGGCGTGCTCCCGGCGCGACACCCTCGTGCTCGCCGCCGAGTACGGGGTGGGCGCGCTGGTGCTGGGCTTCTCCGGGCCCGAGCAGGTCGCCGGGCTGCGCCGCGCCTACTCGGCCGCGATCGCGGCCCGCACCGGCGGGCGGCGGGTGTCCACGGTCGTCAACGACCACTTCGCCGCCCTGTGCCCGACGATCGTGCTGGACGACCGGCGGGAGGCGGTGCGGATCGGGGCGCGCGGGCAGCGGTTCTTCGCGCAGTCGATCGCGCACTGGTACGGGAGCGCGCCGCCGCCGGACGAGGCCGTGCACCCCGGCGCCGACGAGGTCGCCGCCCTCCGCCAGGCCGCCGAGCAGCAGGTCGCCCACCTGCACGAGGCCAGGATCCCGGTGGGCCCGCACACCACCGCCACGTTCGGCGGCGAGCACGCCTACGGCACCGCCGACGACGCGATCGCCTACGTCGGGCGCCTGGCCGAGGCCGGGGTCGACGAGGTCATGTGCCTGATCCAGATGGGGACGGTCCCGCAGGACGCCTGCCTGGAGACGATCAGGCGGTGGGGTGACAAGGTCATCCCGCACTTCAGGGGAGACGAGAGGTAGGGGACGGCGATGTCCGGGCTTCGGGACAAGGTAGTGATCGTCACCGGCGGGGCCCGGGGGCTGGGCGCGGCGACCGCCGCGCACCTGGCGCGCGGGGGCGCGAGGGTCGTGGTCACCGACCTGCTCGCCGAGGAGGGCCGCGCGACCGCCGCCGAGGTCGGCGGGGTCTTCGTCGAGCACGACGTGACCGACCCGGCGGCCTGGCGGCGCGTGGTGGACACCGCCGTGGAGACCCGCGGCCGCCTGGACGGCCTGGTCAACAACGCCGGCATCGCCTCCAGCCAGGCCATCGAGCACGAGCCGCTGGAGCACTTCGAGAAGGTCCTGAGGGTCAACCTGACCGGGGTGTGGCTCGGCGTCAGGGCGGTGATCCCGGCGATGCGCGCGGCGGGCGGCGGCTCCATCGTCAACATCTCGTCGGCGGCCGGGCTGACCGCGCTGCCGCTGACCTCGGGCTACGGCGCGTCCAAGTGGGGCGTGCGCGGCCTCACCAAGGTCGCGGCGGTGGAGCTGGGCCGCGACCGGATCCGGGTCAACTCGGTCCACCCCGGCATGACCTACACGCCGATGACCGCCGCGCACGGCGCGCGGGTCGGCGAGGGCGGCTTCCCGTCGGCCGCGCTCGGCCGGGTCGGCGTCCCCGGGGAGGTCGGCGCGGTGGTCGCGTTCCTGATCTCCGACGCCGCCTCCTACATGACCGGCTCGGAGGTCGCCGTGGACGGCGGCTGGACGGCGGGCCAGGTCATGATGGCACAGCAGATCCCGCACTGATCCGGCCGGAGGCCCCGATGCCCCTCGACCCCCTGGCAGCAGAGATCGCCGCCGCCATGAGCGCGGCGTTCCCGGACCTCGGCGGCGCCGTGACCGACGCGGCGGAGGCCCGGCGCGTCCTGGCGGCGGCGCGCGCCCCCGAGCCCGACCCGGTCCCCGTGGGGCGGGTCGAGGACCGGATGACCGACGGCGGCCTCCCGGTGCGGGTCTACCGGCCGGAGGGGGCGGGCGGGCCGCGTCCGGTGGTGGTGTTCTTCCACGGCGGCGGGTTCGTGCTGTGCGGGCTGGACACCCACGACCGGCTGTGCCGGGTGCTGGCGCGCGGCGCGGACGCGGTCGTGGTGTCGGTGGACTACCGGCTGGCGCCCGAGCACCGGTTCCCGGCGGCCGTGGACGACGCGTTCGCGGCCGTCCGGTGGGCCGCCGCGCACGCCGCCGCGTTCGGCGGCGACCCGGCGCGGCTGGCGGTGGCCGGGGACAGCGCGGGCGGCTGCCTGGCGGCCGTGACCGCGCTGCGCGCCCGCGACGAGGGCGGGCCGGACCTGGCGTTCCAGCTACTGGTCTACCCGGTGACCGACGCGGCGCGGGACACCCCCACCTACACCGAGTACGCGACCGGTGGTTTCCTGACCTCGGCGCACATGCGGTGGTACTGGGAGCAGTACCTGGCCGACCCGGCCGACGGCGACCATCCGCACGCCTCCCCGCTGCGCGCCGCCGACCTGTCGGGGCTGCCCCCGGCGTTCGTGCTGACCGCCGAGGTGGACCCGCTGCGCGACGAGGGCGAGGCGTACGCGGCGCGGCTGGCGCGGGCGGGCGTGAGGGTCGGGTCGCGGCGGATGGCGGGCGCGTTCCACGGGTTCGTCTCGCTGGACCATGTCCTGCCGGTGGCGGCGGAGGCCCAGCGGGCGGTCGTGGCGGCGCTGCGCGAGGGCCTCGCCGCCCGCTGAGGCGGGCCCGTTCAGTCGGCCAGGCCGTGGCGGAACGCGTAGGTGACGGCCTGGGCGCGGTCGCGCAGGCCCGCCTTGGCGAACAGGTTGTTGATGTGGGTCTTCACCGTCGCCTCGGAGATGAACAGGTCGGTGGCGATCTCGCCGTTGGACCGTCCCCGCGCGATCAGCGTGAGGACCTCGGCCTCGCGCGGGGTCAGCCCGTCGGGCAGGTCGGCGCGGCGGGACCGGGCCGGGGCCCGCTCGCCCGCCACGGCCTCCACCAGGCGGCGCTGCACGGCCGGGTCCAGCAGGGAGCGGCCCGCGCGCACCGCCCGCACGGCCGCCGAGATCTCCTCGGCGCGGGCGTCCTTGGTGAGGTAGCCGCGCGCCCCGGCGCGCAGCGCCGCGAAGACCGAGTCGTCGTCGGCGTAGGTGGTCAGCACGACGACCTCCACCTCGGGGTGGGCGTCCCTGATCCGCCGGGTCGCCTCCACGCCGTCCACGCGCGGCATCCGCAGGTCCATCAGCACCACGTGCGGGCGGTGCTCGGCGACCATCGCGACGGCCTGCTCCCCGTCGGCGGCCGCGCCGACCACCTCCAGTTCCGGCAGCAGGTCCAGCAGCAGGACCAGGCCCTCCCGCACGACGGTCTGGTCGTCGGCGACCAGCACCCGCACCGGCTCCCCGCTCACACCGGCAACCGCAGCTTCACCCGGTACCCCTTCCCCTCCGGCCCGGACTCCAGGGTGCCACCGATCAGCTCGGCGCGCTCCCGCATGCCGACCAGGCCGTAGCCGGAGCCGGTCGCGGCGATGTCGAGGCCGGGCTCGGTGCCGCCGGTGTCGACGACCTCCAGCTCGGCGTGCCCGGGCAGGTAGCGCAGGGTGAGGCGGACGCGGGCCCCGGGGGCGTGCTTGCGGACGTTGGTCAGCGCCTCCTGCGCGGTGCGGACCACCGACAGGGCCGCCGGCGGGCTGAGCTCGCGGGGGTCGCCGACGACCTCGACGGCGGCGTCGCGGCCGGTCGCGGCGCGGTACTCGTCGGCGAGCCCGGCCAGCGCCCGGTCGGGCGGGGGCGCGTCGCCGCGCAGCGCGGCCAGGGCGCGGCGGGTCTCCTCCAGGCCGGAGCGGGCCAGGTTCTGGGCGCGTTCGACCCGCTCCAGGGCCTGGGTCCGGTCGCCGTCGCGCGACAGCAGCAGCCGCGCGCCCTCCAGATGGACGAGCTGCGCCGACAGGGAGTGGGCGAGGATGTCGTGGATCTCGCGGGCCAGGCGGGTGCGCTCGTCCAGCAGCAGCGCCGCGGCCTCGGCGCGGCGGGCCCCGGACTCGGCGGCGCGGCGCTCGCGCAGCGCGGTCGCCCCGAGCATGACCCCGATGAACCCGACGTAGGTCCCCGTGTCGAGGTGGCCGTCGCCGGCGGCCATGCCGACGGCCGACACCGTCGCCATCGTCGCCATGCCGAGCGGGACCGCCCGGCGCAGCGGCCACCGGCTGACCAGCACCCACAGGGCGACCATGGTCAGGAAGAACCCGCCGCTGTCGGCGCCGGTGGTCCCGTACAGGGCCAGGGACGTCGCCATGCCCGCCAGCAGCAGCGCGTCCCCCGCCCACGGGGCGGCGTCGCGCACCCTTCGCCGGAGCCGTCCGGGACGCTCCCCGCCCGCCCCGATCCCGGCGGCCAGCAGCGCGAACGACGCCGCGTTCAGCGCCGTCACGGCCAGCCCCGCGCCGGTCAGGCCCGGCCGGGGCGAGCCCTGCATGGCGTCGCGCACATAGGCGCCGAACGCCCACACCACCACGGCCGCGACCAGGAGGGCCCGCACGTGCCCGCCGTGGACTCCCAAGCACCTGGACCTCACGTGACGACGCTAACCCGTGCGGTGCCGGGCGGGCGGCCCGCTCCCGCCGCCCCGCCGGGGACGGCCGGCCGCGCGACGGCGGTCGCGGTCATGACGTCGAGCGGCGCGTTCATGCCCGCAACCCTAGGAGGGCCCGCCCCGCCGCGGATCGGAGCGCGGGTGGGGACGCCGTTCTCCACCCCGGGGTGGAGGCCTCAGGGCCGGTCGTCGCGGGCGGGGTGGGAGGCGCCGAGCGGGCCGCGCGCCATCTCCCGCAGCAGCGTGCCGGTGACCGTCGCGACGAAGCGCTGGGTCCGCCGGGTGACACCGTGCCCGCAGGCGGGGCCGCGCAGGGCGCACACCCAGCGCATGGTGCCGGTCGCCACGACGCCGGATCCGCTCGCCGTCGTGTAGTAGGCGGCGTCGGCGGTCATGGGCGTGCCGCCGCAGTCGATCGGCGAGTGCGCCCAGATCTCGATGGGGCGCGGGGTGGGGCCGCCGGGGTTGAGCGCGTCGGTCTCGGGCCCGATCAGGCCGGGGAACGCGGTGCCGCGCCGCGCCCCGGTGCCGCGCAGCAGCCAGTGGCCGGGGCGGCGGACCGTGAACGCCCCCGTGGCCGGGAAGCAGTTGTACATGATCCCCATGACGTCGCTCTCGGGGCGCGGGTGCGGCGGCAGCCGCCAGTCCTGGGTGGACTCGGCCGGGTCGGTGCGGGAGACCGGGTCCTCGGCGGCGTCCTTGTAGCAGGTGACCAGGCGGTCCGGGCCGAGCGGGGTGGGGTCCAGGCGGATGTGCCGGTTGACCGCGTTGGCGCCGAGGAACGCCAGGTTCGCGCCCCGGTCGCGGGCGCGGGTGACGTGGGCGCGCATGCGGGTGGACCAGTACTCGTCGTGGCCGAGCGACACCAGGCCGCGCGCGCCGTCGAGGAGGCCGGGGTCGGCGTGCAGGTCGTTGTCGGTCGCGTAGGCCAGGGGCACGCCGGTCTTCTCCGCCAGCACGATCGCCGGGTGCTCGTAGCCCATGAACTTGCCGGTGCCGTTCTTGTCGTAGGGCCGGTCGAAGCTGACGGCGCGGGACCGGTCGTCGTGGCCGCCGGGCCCCCGGTAGAGGTTGCGGCCTCCCCACAGGTTGTAGGCCTGCCAGGTGGTGGTGGCGTTGAGGACCACCACGCGGCCCCGGGTGCTCGCCGACCGCAGGGTGAGGGGGACGTAGCGCTGCGCGCCGGTGTCGGCGGTGAGGCGCAGCAGGTAGACGCCCTCGGGCCAGTGGGCGGTGGGAACGGTCAGCGACGGCCGCCACGGCGCGGTCACCGTCCGGGTCCCGGCGCTGACGACGGGCGCGGCCTGCCTCGTGCCGGGCCGGCGGGACGACGTCCAGATCCGGCGGGCCTGCGCTCCGCCGTACCAGCCGACCCGGAACGCCTCCACCCGGAAGCCCGCCGCCGTGGTCGACACGAACAGCCGGAAGCTCTGGCCCGGCAGCACGCTCACCCGGTCGGCGTAGCCCTCGATCTCGTGCTCGGCGCCCTTGTGGCGGATCCGCCAGTCGGGGGTCCCGGAGCGGGTGTTCTCGACGGCGGTGCCGGCGGCGTGCGGGTCGTGGACCGGCCGCGCGGCCTGGTTGGCCCACCAGCCGTCGCCCAGGGCGCCGCAGCCCGCGAGCAGCAGGGCGGTCGGCACGGCGATGAGCAGCGTCAACGCCGTCAGGTAGGGGACGGCGGTTCCCCGGTTCGTTGGCACGCCTCCAACCTGGCGGAACGCGGCCGCGCGGGAGCGGCGCCACGGGACGGCCGTTACTGGACACTGGGTCAATACTTGCCGTTCGGTAAGTGAGCCATTACGTTACCGGCGGGAAACCCGCGCCTGGAGGTACCGCCGATGCGCCGCGTCACTCGTTGGACCGCGCCCCTAGCCACCGCAGCCCTCGCCCTCACCGCCGTTCCGGCCGTTCACGCCGCACCCGCCACCGCCCTCGCCACCGCGCCGGCCGCCGCGCCCGCCCCGGGCGCGTGGCGGCCGCGACCCGCCGCCTACGACGTGGCCACCGAGAAGGACATCGTCCTGACGATGAGCGACGGCACCGAGCTGGTCGCCGACGTCCGCCGCCCCGCGCGCGGCGGCAGGCCCGTCGCCGGGCGGTTCCCCGTCATCGTCACCATGACCCCCTACAACAAGACCCTGCCGGGCGCGAACATGGCCAGCGACCACCTGGTCAAGCGCGGTTACGTCCAGATCATCGTGGACGTGCGGGGAACCGGCGGCTCGCGCGGGAAGTGGGAGGCGTTCAGCGCCCGCGAGCAGCGCGACGGCAAGGAGATCGTCGAGTGGGCGGCCTCCCGCAAGCGGCCCTGGTCCGACGGGCGCGTCGGGATGGTCGGCGCGTCCTACGGCGGCATCAACCAGCTGTTCACCGCCGCGCAGCGCCCCAGGGGCCTGAAGGCGCTGTTCCCGGTGGTGCCGATGGGCGACGCCTACCGCGACGTCATCGGGACGGGCGGCCAGCTCGGACTGGGCTTCGTCCCGTTCTGGCTGGCGGCGGTCGGCGGCACCAGCCTGATCCCGCCCACCTACGCCGGCCGCGACCCGCGGAAGGCGCAGCAGGTGCTGCGCGAGCACTTCGGCAACATCGGCGACTTCCAGATCCGGATGCTCCTCGACGCGCTGGCCGGGGGCGAGAAGGCGTTCGACGGGCCGTTCTACCGGACGCGCTCCCCGCTGGAGGTCGTGGACCGGGTGAACGTGCCCACGTTCGTCGTGGGCGGCGAGTTCGACATCTTCCAGCGCAGCGAGCCGATGCTCTACCAGCGGCTCGCGCGCCGGGTCCCGGCGCGGTTCGTGTACGGGCCCTGGTACCACATCGACGGCGCCGCCCCGGCGCTCGGCCTCACGCTGCCCGGCACGCCGACCCCGCCCGGACCGCCGCTGGCGGACCTGATGCTGCGGTGGTTCGACCGGTACGTCCGGGACGTTCCCGATCCCGGGCTGGACCGCGACGTCCCGCCGGTCACCTACTTCGAGAACGGCTCCGGCAAGTGGAGGAGCACCACCCAGTGGCCGCCCGCCGGGGTCCGCTACCGGGCGTTCCAGCTCAGCAAGGGCCGGACGCTCACCCCCGGCAAGGGCGGCGGCGGCCCCGACGCGGTGCCCTACAACCCGTTCGCCGGGCTGTGCACCCGCTCCACCATCCAGTGGGCGGGCGCGGGCTTCCTGAAATTCTTCGGCCTGGCCTGCGAGTACGACAACAGCGCCAACGACCGGCTCGGCGTCGTCTACGACATGCCGGTCACCAGGCCCCTGCGCCTGTCCGGGCCGATCAACGCGCATCTCACCGTCTCCAGCGCCGCCAAGGACGGCCAGGTCACGGTGCGGGTCGAGGACGTCGCCCCCGACGGCCGCGCCACCCAGCTCACCGCGGGCTGGCAGGTGCTGTCGCTGCGGGCCCTCGACAAGGACAGGAGCGACCGCGCCGACGGGATGATCGTGCGGCCGTGGCATCCGTTCACCAGGCGCTCGGCGAAGGCGATGCCGAAGAACCGGCCGGTCCCCATCGACGTCGAGGTCTTCCCGATCGCCGCCGAGATCAAGCCCGGCCACCGGCTGCGGATCTCGGTGCAGACCGCCGACTTCCCCCACCTGTTCCCGCCGCTGCCCCAGCTCGGCGACTCCGTCGGTCCCGGCCTGAAGATCTGGCACGACCCGAAGAACCCCTCCTGGGTCGCGCTGCCGGTCCAGCCCTGAGGGCCGCCCTGAGGGCGACCCTGACGGCGGCGGCGCGGGGCGCTCACCATGCGCCCCGCAGCATGCCAGTCGACCAGCATCGGCACGGCCCGCCGCGTCAGGTCGCCCCACGGCAGCAGCCACAGCACCGCGACCATCAGCGCGGCGGCGTCGTGCCGCCCCCACGCCGTCACCGCGTCCCCGCCGGTCAGCGCGGTCGCCACGATCCGCCATCCGGTCGACGCGACGGCGACCGGCGGCAGCGTCAGCCAGGGCTCCAGCGCCCGTTCGACCGCCGCCCACCACTCCCGCACCGACCCCGCCACGCCCGCTCCCCCGCACCGCCCGACCACTGTGATCACCAAGGTGCCGGTGGAGGGGGCGCGCTGTCGGTAACGCGGCTTTCCGACCCGGGGTGGTACTAGCTCCACCCCCGCGATCAGCCCCGGCCGGGACGGGTGGCGCCGGAGCGGGCCGTCCGCCGCAGCACCATCCGGTTGACCAGCCACAACACCAGCCCGATCGCGAGCAGCACCAGCGCCCGCAGGTACACCTCGCCGTCCCGGCCGGTGATCGGCAGCGTCAGGAACAGGCAGCTCGCCGCGCCCAGCACCGGCATCCACGTCGGCGCCCGGAAGTGCCGGTGCTCCACGCGCTCGCGCCGCAGCACCAGCACGCAGACGTTGACGAGCGCGAACACGCACAGCAGCAGCAGCACCGTCGTGTCGGCCAGCCCGCCGACGTCCCCGGTGGCGACCAGCGCCACCGCCAGCGCCACGGTGAACGCGATCGCCACCCACGGCGTGCGCCGCGTCGGATGGACCGCGCCCAGCGGCGGCGGCACGATCCGCTCCCGCGCCATGCCGTACACCAGCCGCGACGCCATGATCATGTTGATCAGGGCGGTGTTCCCGACCGCCAGCAGCGCGATCAGCGCGAACAGCTTCGGCGGGAAGTCCAGCCCCGCCACCTTCACGACCTCCAGCAGCGGCCCCGTCGAGCTCTGCAACGTCCGGGCGTCCACCAGCATCGTCGCGGTGAACGCCACCGCCCCGTAGATCACCACCGCGACCGCCAGGCCGCCGAACAGCGCGACCGGGAAGTCGCGCTCGGGATCCTTGGCCTCCTCCGCCAGGTTCACCGAGTCCTCGAACCCCAGCAGCGCGTAGAACGCCAGCGCCGTCCCGCCGACCACCCCGAGGAACGCCCCGCCCCCCGGATGGAACTCCAGCGCCCGGCTCGGCTCCCCGTCCCCGCCGACCAGCGCGAACACCCCGATCACGATGATGACCAGCAGTCCCGACGCCTCCACCAGCGTCAGCGCCACGTTCACCTTGATCGACTCGGAGATCCCGGCCAGGTTCACCAGCGTCACGACCGCCAGGAACGCCAGGGCGCCCACCAGCGTCGGCAGCGACACGAACTCGGCCAGGTAGTCGCCGCCGAACGCGCGCGCCGCCGCGCTCGCCGAGGTGACCCCGCTCATCATCACCGCGAACGCCACGACGAACGTCACGAACGGCACCCCGAACGCCCGGTTCACGTACAGCGCCGCGCCCGCCGCCTGCGGATACTTGCCGACCAGCTCCGCGTACGCGGTCGCCGTCAGCGCCGCCAGCACGAACGCGACCAGGAACGGCAGCCACACCGCCCCGCCGACCTCGCCCGACACCTTCCCGACCAGCGCGTAGATGCCCGCGCCGAGGATGTCCCCGATCACGAACAGCAGCAGCGTCCGGCGCCCGACGACGCGCCGCAGCCCGCCCTCCAGCTGGCGCGGATCGACCCGTTCCTCCGGTCCCTCCGACATGGCACCCCGCTCTCCGACCCCGGCGTGCCGCCCCAGATACCCGGAAAAGCAAGGTTTTACCGAACCGTGGCGCTCAGATGACCTTCCCGGGGTTGAGGATCCCGGCCGGGTCCAGGGCGGCCTTCACCGCGCGGTGCAGCTCCAGCACGTCCTCGCCGACCTCGGCGTGCATGCCGCGCCGTTTGAGCAGCCCGACCCCGTGCTCACCGGTCACGGTCCCGCCCAGCGCGATCGCGTCGTCCAGGATCGCCTCGAACGCCGCCTGCGCCCGCGCCCGCGCCGCCTCGTCCCCGGCGGGCACCACGATCAGCGGGTGCAGGTTCCCGTCCCCGGCGTGCGCGATGTTGGCGACGTGCACCCCGTGGATCCGGGCGTGCTCCTCGATCCGCCCCAGCATCCGGGGCACCAGGCCCCGCGGCACGCACACGTCCTCGGTCAGCACGGGCCCGAGCCGTTCCAGCGCCGGATACGCCAGCCGCCGCGCCGCGAACAGCGCCTCGGCCTCCTCCGCGTCGGTCGACCGGGTGCTCCACCCGGCCCCGGCCTCGTCGAAGCAGCGTTGCAGCAGCGCCGCCTCGTCCTCGTCACCGGAGTCGACCCGCCCCAGCAGCAGCACGTCGCCCAGATCGGCCAGGCCCATGTTCTTCCAGTCGTCGACCGCGCGCAGGCAGTACCGGTCGACCAGCTCCAGCGCCGACGGCGCGATCCCCGACGCGGCCACCGCCGCGACGGCCTCCCCCGCCGCGACCAGCGAACCGAACGCCCCCACCACCGTCCGGGGCGTCCCCCGCGGCAGCGGCAGCAGCCGCACGGTGACCTCGGTGATCACTCCGAGGGTGCCCTCCGACCCCACGAACAGCCCCGCCAGGTCGTACCCGGCCACGCCCTTGCGGGTCCGCCGCCCCACCCGCACCAGCCTGCCGGTGCCGGTGACGACCTGGAGACCCAGCACGTAATCCCTGGTCACGCCGTACTTGACGCAGCAGACCCCGCCCGCGTTGGTCGCCGCGTTCCCACCGATCGTCGACCACGGGGAGCTGGCGGGGTCCGGCGGATACCACAACCCGTGCTCGGCGACGGCCTCCCGCAGCCGGTCGTTGACGACGCCCGGCTGCACCACCGCGATCTGCTCGGCCGCGTCGATCTCCAGGACGCGGTCCATCCCGCCCAGGGCCAGCAGCACGCAGCCGTCCACGGCGTTGGCCCCACCGGACAGCCCCGTCCCGGCCCCGCGCGGCACCACCGGCACCCCGTGCTCGGCGCACAGCGCGACCACGTCCCGCACCTGCTCGGCGCTGCGCGCCCTGACCAGCGCCAACGCCGTCCCCTCCGGCGCCCACGCCGCCTGGTCGCGGGCATGGGCGGCCACGACATCGGCATCCCGGACGATCACATCCGACGGCAGGACCCCTGCCAGAGCATCAAGAAACCGCACGCCCAGCACCGTAACAACCGTTCCCGAAGCCCCGTCAGGGCCCGCGCCTATGATCGTCGCCATGCCCCGCCAGCGCGTCCCCCCGCGGCCGATCGCCCCCGGCGACATCGTGACCAGGCACTCGCCCATCCTCAACGCCTGGGTCGCCGCGCAGATCACCCACCTCGACCCCGAGGCCGAGACCGCCGCCGTCCTCACGCTGGACTGGTCCGGCCCCGAACCCGCCACCGTCGCCGACCTCGGCGACGTCGCGCCGCTCGTCCTGACCCACCACGCCTGGAACGGCCGCGTCGAACACTGCCACCACGAGTGGGTCCTCCCCCGCGGCTTCAAGGTCATCGGCGCCCTGCCCCTCCTCCGCGACCAGCCCCCCAACGCCTACTCCCACGGCTGGCGCGTCGACGACCAGCTCGCCCGCCAGCGGCACTGGGACACCGGCGACCACGGGGACCTGCCGCAGCCCTGGAAGGCCACCCGCACCGCCGCCGAACTCGACCACGCCCCCGAGATCACGGACCTGACCGTCCGGCGGATCACCACGCTCGACTGCGGTCTCCTGGTCGAGCGCCACCCCCACCTCACCGACCTGTCCCTGCACGGCGACCTCGGCCTCCTGACCGCCGCCGAACGCCTCAACGAGCTCGCGTCCCTCCAGCGGCTCCGCATCGTGAACCTGTTCGGGATGACCGGGCACGACCGCCTGCTCCCCGAACGCGTCCCCGCCCTGGAATCACTGCTCCTGAGCGGCATCCCCACCGGATACGCCACCGCGATGCGCAGGGCCTGGAAACCCCAGATCCCCCACGGCGTCCACGTCGACATCCGCCGCGCCCGCAAACCCGAATGGGTCGCCGAGAACCGCGACAACCCCCTCCGCGACTGGGACGGCCGCGAACGCATCGGTCGCACCCGCTACACCAAGGCCGTCGCCCAGTACAGGAGGACCCGGCGAGCGGTCCTGGAGGCCCTCACCGCCGACGACCCGCGACGCCTGGTCGAGATCGGCCGCGAGTACGGCGAGGCGTTCAACGCCCTCGACCGCCGCACCGGCTTCATCGAGACCGTCGAACGCGAGGAACTCTTCACCGCCCTGGACCACCTGGTGGACCAGGCCGAGACCACCCTCGCCCAGGACCTGACCTGGGCGAGGGAGAGCCTCATCGCGGGCGTGGAGCAGGTCCGCGACTGGTGACCGGGCCTGGGTCTCAGCTTCGCTCGGCCAGGCGTCGCCGCAGAGGCTCGTAGTCGTGGTCGGGGAACAGCACGGGGAAGAGTTCGAGCATTTCCGCCATGTCGGCGCGGAAGTACTCCCTGTCGTCCTCGTCGAGCGGAGTGATGTCGCAGAACAGTTTCTGCCAGCCGTAGACCCCTTTGGTGATCGCCAGGTTCCGGAGGTACCCGCAGTAGTCGATGTCCATCCTGAGCCCCTTGTAGGGCGCGATTTCGGGGTGGTAGTACCAGAGCTCGGGCATGGGCTCGTCCGGGCGGACGCGCAAGGCCACCCACTCCCCCGTCCCCGTCACGGGGTGGCCGTCGAACGGGCGCAGCTCCGACCACCGCTGCCGCTCGTCCGGCGTCAGCGTCTCCTCAAGGGGATGGTCGTGCGCCTTCTCGGCGAGGGCCTGGTGGAGGTTCACCACGCTGAACTCACCGCCGAGCTCTCTCGGAGAGTCCAGGGACCAGCAGGCCGAAATCTCATCGAAACGGCAGAGCCCCTCCCTGAACCTCGGGTCGAGGACGGTGCCGGCCGCCTCGGACAGGGCGGCGACTTCCGCTTCGATGTCCTCATGCTCCACATGGAGGTCGCCTCGCCGCCATTCGAGGTCCTCTGCACCGGAGGCTTCCCGGAGTTCGAGAAGCGCCTTCTCCAGTAGCCGTTCAGTGACCGTCAGGCCGCTCATGGCCGCTCCGTTCCTGCGACGTTCGGGCCCCTTGGACAGGAGGTTCGGCAAGGCCGCTGTTCCGGCCGGTCCGGGCGGGGCCCCAAACCCGAACGGGGTGTTCCGAGCGAGCTCCCACTCCCCCAGAACACCCCGAAGACCGTCCGCCGGTGGACGTCAGGTGTCGATGCGCTCCACGTCCAGCTCGCTCGCTCCGGCGATGATGAACTGGCGGCGCGGGGCGACCTCGCTGCCCATCAGCAGGGCGAACACCTTGGCGGCCTCCTCGGCGTCCTCGACGCGGATGCGGCGCAGCATGCGGTAGCGCGGGTCCATCGTCGTCTCGGCGAGCTGGTCGGCGTCCATCTCACCCAGACCCTTGTAGCGCTGGATGGGCTCCTTCCAGCGCTGGCCCTTGCGCTCCAGCTCGACGAGCTTCTTGCGCAGCTCGGCGTCGCTGTAGGTGTAGATGTACTTGTCCTGGCCCCGCTTCGGCTTGATCAGCTCGATCCGGTGCAGCGGCGGGACGGCGGCGAACACGCGACCGGCCTCCAGGAGCGGACGCATGTAGCGGTTGATCAGAGTCAACAGAAGACATCTGATGTGACTTCCATCGACGTCGGCGTCCGACATGAGAATGAGGCGTCCATACCTTGCGGCGTCGATGTCGAACGTGCGGCCCGAGCCCGCGCCGACCACCTGGATGATCGCGGCGCACTCGGTGTTCTTCAGCATGTCCGCGACCGACGCCTTCTGGACGTTCAGGATCTTGCCGCGGATGGGCAGCAGCGCCTGGAACTCGGAGTTGCGGGCGAGCTTCGCGGTGCCGAGGGCCGAGTCGCCCTCGACGATGAACAGCTCGCTGCGGTCGTCGGTGGTGCGGCAGTCCACGAGCTTCGCCGGGAGCGCCGAGTTCTCCAGGGCGTTCTTGCGGCGCTGGTTGTCGCGCTGGGTGCGGGCCGCGATGCGGGTCTTGGCCGCGCTGACGATCTTTTCGAGGACGGTGCGGAGCTGCTGCTTCTGGCCGCGGGAGGGGTTCTCGAAGATGGCCTTCAGCTCGTCGCCGACGACGCGGGAGACGATGCGGGTGGCGGCCGAGGTGCCGAGGATCTCCTTGGTCTGGCCTTCGAACTGCGGTTCGGGGAGGCGGACGGTGACGACGGCGGTGAGGCCTTCGAGGATGTCGTCCTTGATGACGTCCTCGTCGCCGTTCTTGAGGAGCTTGGTGGCGCGGAGCTGCTCGTTGATGACGCGGATGAGGGCGCGGTCGAGGCCGCGGACGTGGGTGCCGCCCTTGGGCGTGGCGATGACGTTGACGAACGACTTGGTGATGGTGTCGTAGCCGGTGCCCCAGCGCAGGGCGACGTCGACCTCGAGGTCGCGTTCGACGTCGGTGGGGATGAGGTGGCCTTGCTCGTCGAGGACGGGGACGGTCTCGGTGAAGTGGCCGCGGCCCTGGAGGCGGAGGACGTCGATGATGGGGGCGTCCTTGGCGAGGTAGGAGCAGAACTCGCTGATGCCGCCCTCGAAGTGGAAGGTCTCCTCGACGACCTCGTCGTCGCGCTCGTCGCGGACGTCGATGGTGAGGCCGGGGATGAGGAACGCGGTCTGGCGCATGCGGTCCATGACCAGGTCGCGTTCGATGGTGGCGCCCTGGAGGAAGATCTGCATGTCGGGCCAGAAGCGCACGCGGGTGCCGGTGGTGCGGCGGGCGACCTTGCGGATGGCGCGCAGGCCGGACTTCTTCTTGAAGCGGGCGTTGGGGCGGCCGTCGTCGGCGAACTCGCCGGGGAGGCCGCGCTTGAAGCTGATGGCGTGGGTGGAGCCGTCGCGGTCGACCTCGACGTCCAGGCGGGCGGAGAGGGCGTTGACGACGGAGGCGCCGACGCCGTGGAGGCCGCCGGAGGCGGTGTAGGAGACGCCGCCGAACTTGCCGCCGGCGTGCAGGCGGGTCATGACGAGTTCGACGCCGGGGAGGCCGGTCTTGGGTTCGATGTCGACGGGGATGCCGCGGCCGTTGTCGCCGACCTCGAAGGAGCCGTCGGCGCGCATGATGACGCTGATGTGGGTGCAGTGTCCGGCCAGGGCTTCGTCGACGCAGTTGTCGACGATCTCCCACAGGCAGTGGGCGAGTCCGCGGCTGTCGGTCGAGCCGATGTACATGCCGGGACGCTTGCGCACGGCCTCCAGGCCCTCGAGCACCGAGAGGTGCCGGGCGCTGTAGCCCTGCTGGTCGTCGGTCGTCGGTTCAGCTGCGGTGGCGGTCAACTGCGTGTGCTCCTCGGGGGTCGGACGTCGGCCAAGAGGTTACCCCCGGGCACTGACAGTCCTTCACAAGGCTCGCCGCCCCTGGGAGGGCGGCGGGTCGTTCGGTGGGTGGATCCCGCGGTCTCCACCCGTGGACGGGTGTTCGGCGCGGTCCGCGTTCCTAGTGTCCAGATCATGGCATACACCATCAGTGTGCGCGGTCTGCGCAAGAGGTACGGCGGTGTGGACGCGGTGGACGGTATCTCGTTCGACGTGGCCGCGGGTGAGTTCTTCGGGATCCTGGGGCCGAACGGGGCGGGCAAGACCACGGCCCTGGAGATCATCGAGGGGTTGCGGCGGGCCGACGGGGGCGAGGTGTCGGTCCTGGGGATGGCGCCGTGGCCGCGCGACCCCCGGCTGCTGCCCCGGATCGGGGTGCAGTTGCAGGCGTCGTCGTTCTTCGAGCGGTTGACGGCGCGTGAGCAGTTGCGGACGTTCGGGTCGCTGTACGGGGTGCCGGGGCGGCGGGCGGACGCGATGCTGGAGTCGGTGGGGCTGGCGGGGAAGGCCGACACGCGCGTGGAGGAGCTGTCGGGCGGGCAGGCGCAGCGGTTGTCGATCGCGTGTGCGCTGGTGCACGACCCGGAGGTGGTGTTCCTGGACGAGCCGACGGCGGCGCTGGACCCGCAGGCGCGGCGGAATCTGTGGGACGTGCTGCGGGCGATCAACACCGGGGGTCGGACGATCGTGCTGACCACGCATTCCATGGACGAGGCCGAGGTCCTGTGCGACCGGGTCGCGATCGTGGACGCGGGCCGGGTGCTGGAGCTGGGTCCTCCGGCGACGCTGGTGCGGGGGCTGGACGCGCCGACGCGGGTCAGCGTGGCGGCGGGGGTGCTCACGGCGGCGGAGGCGTTGTCGCTGCCGGGCGTGGACGAGGCGGAGGAGGACGGCGTCTCGCTGACCGTCCGGACGCGGGATCCGTCGGCGGTGGTGGCGGCCCTGGCGGCGAGGGGCGCGCTGGCGGGCGTGGGGATCCGCGGCGCGACGCTGGAGGACGTGTTCCTGGAGCTGACCGGACGGGAGTACCGGGCGTGAGCGGGGTGGGCGGTCTGAGGAGTCTTTCGTGGGCGTTGTTCGCGGGGTTCGTGCGGGATCGGGGGGCGTTGTTCCTCACGGTGCTGTTCCCGCTGTTGTTCCTGGTGGTGTTCGCGGGGGTGTTCGGGCACCAGTCGACGCCGAGGGTCAGGGTCGTCCAGGTGGGGGCGGCGCCGGTGCTGGAGCAGGCGGTCGGGCGGGCCGGACGGGCGTTGACCGACACCCTGGCGGTCGAGCGCGGCGGTGACCGGGCGGCGGCGCTGAGGAAGGTCGCCGAGGGCGACGCGGACGCGGTGGTGGAGCAGCACGGGAACGTGCTGGTGGCGCACTACTCGGTGGCCGACCCGGTGAAGGCCGGGACGGTGCGGGGCCTTCTGGGCTCGATCGTGCAGAGCGCCGACGTCGCCGCGTCGGGGAGGGAGCCCCGGTTCTCGCTGCGGGTCCAGCGGGTGGAGGACGAGTCGCTGGGCGCCGTGCAGTTCTTCACGCCGAGCCTGCTGGGGTGGGCGCTGGCGTCGGCGGGGGTGTTCGGGGCGTCGCAGACGCTGGTGACGTGGCGGACGCGGGGTCTGCTGCGGCGGCTGCGGCTGTCCCCGGCGCCGATCTGGGCGCTGTTCGGGGCGCGGGTGGTCGTGAGCGTGGCCGTGGCGCTGCTGCAACTGGCGGTGTTCCTGGGGGTGGCGTCGCTGCCGTTCTTCGGGCTGCGGCTCCAGGGGGCGTGGTGGATGGCGGTCCCGCTGGTCGTGGCGGGCGTGCTGGCGTTCCTGGCGATCGGCATGGTCATCGGGGCATGGGCCCGGACGCAGGAGTCCGCGCAGACGGTGACCCAGCTGGTGGTGCTGCCGATGGCGTTCCTGGGCGGGTCGTTCTTCCCGCTGGACGGGGCCCCGGGATGGATGCGAACTCTTTCCCATGTCTTCCCTCTGCGTTACCTGAACGAGGGAATGCTGAACGTGATGGGTCGCGGCCTGGGCGCCGGGAGCGCCGTGCCGCAGCTGGTGACCCTGCTCGGGATCGCGGCGGTGGGAGCGGTCGTGGCGGTGCGAATGTTCCGCTGGGACGCCTCCTGACCCCGAATGAGTGTGACCTCGGTCACTATTGGCCGCATTCTGCTCTGGGCGTACGCGGATCCAGGTTGGGAACGTCCTGGTCGGGTTAGATGTTCTCCTAAGTACCGACCCCGAGCATGAGGAAGGTGCCGTGACTGGAGCCCTTGCCCCGACCAAGCCGTTGACCGTCGCCGACCGTTGCGACCGTTGCGGCGCCCAGGCCTACGTCCGAGCAGTCCTTGTAGGCGGCGGCGACCTTCTGTTCTGCGCCCACCACGGACGCAAGTACGCAGAGGCGCTCCGTGCGAACGGGGCCGACATTCAGGACGAGAGCGACCGGCTTCGCGAAACCCCGGCGGCCGCGGCCGTCGAGGAGCGGTAGCCCTTGACATAGAAGAATCCCGGAACGGCGGTCATCGGCGACGATGGCCGCCGTTCGCCTTTCCTATCCTGGAGTGCGGCCCGGCTGAAGCGTGGCCGTATTCACCGGATTCGGGGGGACCGTGCACATTCTGTTGCCGCCATCGGAGAAGAAGTCCGTCGCGCAGGACGGGCCGCCGCTGGACCCGGCGGCGCTCAGTTTCCCGGAACTGCGCCCCACGCGGGAACGGATGATGGACGCGCTGGGGAAGGCGAGCCGGCGCGGGGACGCCCCGGAGGTGCTGGGGCTTCCCGCGGGCCAGGCGGCCGAGGCCCTGGCGCGGAACCGGGCGCTGCGCGAGGCCCCGGCGCTGCCGGCGGCCGAGCTCTACACCGGCGTCCTCTACGACAACCTCGCGATCGGCGAGCTGGACCTCGAACGCGCCGCCGGGCAGATCGTGATCTTCTCCGGGCTGTGGGGCGCGCTGCGGCTCACCGACCGGATCCCGCCCTACCGCCTGGCGATGGGCGTGACGCTGCCCGGCCAGGGCCGGGTCTCGGCCGTGTGGCGCCCCGCCCTGAAGGAGGCGCTGCGCCCGGACGGCCTGGTCGTGGACATGCGGTCGGGCCCGTACATGGCCGCGTGGAAGGCGCCCCGGCCCGCGGTGGCGGTGCGGGTGTTCCGGGAACGGATCCTGGACGGCGCTCCCCAGCGCACCGTGGTCAGCCACATGGCCAAGGCGACGCGGGGCAGGGTCGCCCACGACCTGATCAAGGCCGGGGCGTCCCCGGAGACCCCCGAGGAACTGCTCAAGGCCGTGACGGACCTCGGGTACGCCGCCGAGCTGGACGGCGCCCACCTCGACGTGATCCTCCCCGGCTGACCCCGAACGGCAGGGGCCCCGTTCCGGTCGTCCGGAACGGGGCCCCTGCCGTCACACGTTCGTGCGCGACTCCCGGTCAGTCCAGGTAGTCGCGCAGGACCTGGGAGCGCGACGGGTGGCGCAGCTTCGACATGGTCTTGGACTCGATCTGGCGGATGCGCTCGCGGGTCACCCCGTACACCTTGCCGATCTCGTCCAGCGTCTTGGGCTGGCCGTCGGTGAGGCCGAACCGCATCGACACCACGCCCGCCTCGCGCTCGGACAGGGTGTCCAGCACCGAGTGCAGCTGCTCCTGGAGCAGGGTGAAGCTGACCGCGTCGGCCGGGACGATCGCCTCGGAGTCCTCGATCAGGTCACCGAACTCGCTGTCGCCGTCCTCGCCCAGCGGGGTGTGCAGCGAGATCGGCTCGCGGCCGTACTTCTGGACCTCGACGACCTTCTCCGGGGTCATGTCGAGCTCCTTGGCCAGCTCCTCCGGGGTGGGCTCGCGGCCCAGGTCCTGGAGCATCTGGCGCTGCACGCGGGCCAGCTTGTTGATCACCTCGACCATGTGCACCGGGATGCGGATGGTGCGGGCCTGGTCGGCCATCGCGCGGGTGATCGCCTGCCGGATCCACCAGGTGGCGTAGGTGGAGAACTTGTAGCCCTTGGTGTAGTCGAACTTCTCGACCGCGCGGATCAGACCGAGGTTGCCCTCCTGGATCAGGTCCAGGAACAGCATGCCGCGGCCGGTGTAGCGCTTGGCCAGCGACACCACCAGCCGGAGGTTGGCCTCCAGCAGGTGGTTCTTGGCGCGGCGGCCGTCCTCGGCGATCCACTCGTAGTCCTCGAGGTCCTCCTGGGACATCAGGTGGCCCTCGACGGCCAGGCGCTCCTCGGCGAACAGGCCGGCCTCGATGCGCTTGGCGAGCTCGACCTCCTGCTCGGCGTTGAGCAGCGGGACCTTGCCGATCTGCTTGAGGTAGTCCTTGACCGGGTCGGCGGTGGCGCCGGCGGCGGCGATCTGCTGCGCCGGGGCGTCCTCGTCGTCGTCGCCGAGGACGAAGGCCTCCTCGTCGGTCTTGGCGGGCGGCTCGTCGGGCTTGGCGGCCTTGACGGCGACGGGCGCGGGGGCCTCCTCGGCCTCCTCCACCTCGACCTCCACCTCGACCTCCGGCTCGTCCTCGAGCTCCAGGTCGGTCAGGTCCAGGTCGACCTCGTCCTCTTCGAGCTCGGGGTCGTCGGCGGACTTGGCCTTCTTGGTGGTGGCCTTGGCGGCGGTCTTGGCCGGGGCGTCCTTCTTGGCCGCGGGGGCCTTGGGCTTGGCGGCGGCGGGCTTCTTGGGCGCGGCGGCCTTCTTGGGGGCACGCGGCTTGGGAGCGGCCGCCTCGTCGTCGTCGACGACGGCGGTCACCGTCTCGGGCTGCTGCTCCTTGGCGGCAGCGGCGGTCTTGGGCCTGCGCGGCTGCGTCGGCTTGCGACGCTTGGGCGCAGCGGAGTTGGCAGCGCTCACCACAACGGTCACGCCCTCCTTGCTGAGGCTCCGCAGAATGCCGGGAGCCTTCTCGACAGGGATGTCGGCTTCCTCGAACGTACGGCGTACGTCCTCGGCATCGAGGTAACCCTGGGACCGTCCACGCTCGATCAGCTGCGCGATGACGTGCTCGTGCAGATCCGAAGCTTTCGAGGTCGAGCTAGCAGGCGACACAAATACCTCTCGAACGAACGTGTGGCTTGGTTGACCCAAGTGCCCTGACGGGCCCGGCCTCACACGGGGTGGGACCACACACCGAGCGGGGCCACCCTGTGCGGGACCGCAGCGTACCCGCTCCTACTGGGGTCAAGCATTCTGGCACGGCTGCGCATTCCGCTTCGTAGTCCAACCCGGTAACACTCCACCTTAGAGGGCGCTGGGCGGTCCTTCGTACGTACTACACCGTCTCCTCGCGCTCCACGGCGGGGTTCGAACGGGCCTCAAACGGTCTTCGGCGGGACGTGCAGGGCGAGTACGGTCACATCGTCAACTTGCTCGTAACCTGCAAGCATCCGATCGACCAGGAAGTCGACGAGTCTTTCCGGATCTCCTACCACTTCAGGTGGGGCGTCGGCCGCGACGGAGACCAGTTCCTCCAGCCCGGCGTCCACCCCACGCCTACGGTTCTCCACAAGTCCATCGGAATAGAAGACCACAGTGTTGCCGGTTTCGATGGAAAAACTTGTCTGCTGGCGCTGCGAGGGCCAGCCGAGCGGGGTTCCCGGCTCGTTGGAGGACACGCGGGCCGGGGAGTCCGGGGAGATCAGCAGGGGTGGCGGGTGACCGGCGTTGCTGAAGGCGCCCTGGCCGGTCTCGGGGTCGATGACCGCGTAGGCGACGGTCGTGAACTGCTCCTCGTCCTCGGTGGCGCTGAACAGGCGGTCCAGCCCGGCCAGGACGGCGGCGGGACGGGGGTCGTTGAGGGCCAGGGCGCGCAGGGCGTTGCGGACGCGGCCCATCCCGGCGGCGGCGAGCACGCCCTTGCCCATGACGTCGCCCGCCGCGACGGCCAGGCGGTCGTCGGGGAGGCGGAACACGTCGTACCAGTCGCCGCCGACCTGCACGTGGCGGGTGGCGGGGTTGTAGCGGGCGGCCAGCACCATGCCGGGCAGCTGCGGCAGGGCGGTGGGCAGCAGGCTGCGCTGGAGCTCCTCGGCGGTCTTGTGCTCGCGTTCGAACAGCAGGGCGCGTTCGACGGCCAGGGCGCACTGGCCGGCGAGGGCCTCCAGGAAGACGCGCTCCTCCTCGGTGATCTCGCGGGGGCGGGTGAAGGAGAACCGCAGCGCGCCGATCGGGGCCCCGGCGGCCAGCAGGGGCAGGCCGACCCAGGCGCGCTCCTCGTTGTGCTGGGTGAACAGCTCGGCCTCGTCGCGGCCCAGCTGGAGGCGCAGCTCGTCGGGGTGCTGGGCCAGGAACGGGCGGGACTCGCGGACCGCGACCGACATGACCGTCTGGTCGCTGACCCGGATGTCGTCGCGGGTGGCCGGGCGCGGGGCCGTCTCGCCGCCGGGCGGCGACGGGGTGACGATCGACAGCCGCAGCTTGTCGTCGTCCAGCAGCGCCACCGCCGAGTAGTCGGCGCCGATCGCCGACCGGCCGACCTCGGTGATCACCTGGACGACCTGGGAGACGGTGAGCGCCTCGGCGAGCATGGAGGTGGCCTGCTGGAGGCGGGCGGTGCGCAGCGCGGCGGCCGAGAGCTGCTCGGTGAGGCGGCCGCGCATCTCCTCGGCCTCCTTCTGCCCGGTCACGTCGGTGTTGGCGCCGACCCACTCGATGACCTCGTCGCCCTGGCGGATCGGGACGGCGCGCACGTCGAAGTGGCGGTGGCCGCCGGACCGGGTGCGGATGCGGTAGCCGGTCTCGAAGACGCGCTCGTCGGCGACGCACTCGTTCCAGATCGCCTCGACGCGGGCGCGGTCGTCGCCGTGGACGACCGCGAGCCAGCCGCCGGCGGCGTAGTCCTCGGGGGTCTGGCCGGTGATCGCGCGCCACTCGGGGGCGTCGTCCAGCGGCCGCCCGTCCGGGCCGGTCACCCACACGACCTGGGAGGAGGCCTCGACCAGAGAGCGGTACCGCTGCTCCTTGCGGCGGATGATCTCCTCGGCGCGGCGGCGCTCGGTGACGTCGTGGGCGGTCAGCGCGACGCCGCGCACGGCGCCGTCGGTGGCGCGGACCGGCAGCCACAGGCACGACAGGACGCGGTCGCCGGGGCCGAGGCCGCCGGCGGTGCCGAGGGGCAGCGGCGCGGCAAGGCCGCCACCACCGGCGTTCTCGGCGTGCTCGGCGTTCTCGGTGTCGGCGGGCTTGTCGGCCCGCGCGGACACGATCAGGTCGGTCTCCAGCGGCGCGCCCTCGCCCGCCAGGACCTCGCGCAGCGCGGCCTCGACCTCGGCGGCCAGGGCCTCGGGCAGCGCCTGGGCGGGGGTGTGGCGCTCCAGGCCGGCGCCGGACACGCCGAGCAGCCCGGCCAGCGCCTCGCCGGCGCGGCGGCAGCGCAGCTCCGTGTCGAAGTACGCGATCCCCGCGGGGGCCTGCTTCATGAGGGCGGAGTACAGGGCGTCGTCGAACGCGTCCATGTCTGGGCCCTCCACCGCAGAGGTCCGGGGATGCGGAACGGACGTCTCGGTGCTCATGGACAACACCTCCGCCCCAGGGGGTTCCGCACCGCGCGGCAAGTTTTCATCACTATGCGTGAATGGGAGCAGGCTAGCGCTCCCGCCTCCATCACAACACCGGTCGGAGTCAGGTTCTCATCATCCCGATGGTTGGCCGTGGACGGAAGGGCTGACGGACATCTGTGTCGCGTCGCGTCCCAGTGTCGTGCGCCGGTCCGTCCCCGATCGGCAAAGAAGGGGTAAAGAACCTCCGGATCACCCGGCGGCGGCCTTCGCGGCTTTCGCGGCCTTCGCGGCCTTCGCGGCGGCCTTGGCCTCCTGCTTGAACGCCCGCACCTTCGCCAGCGACTCGGGCCCGGTGATGTCGGCGACCGACCGGTGGGCCCCCTCCTGCCCGTAGTCGCCCGCCGCCTCGCGCCACCCCTCGGGCCGCACGCCGTACCGCTTGCCCAGCAGCGCCAGGAAGATCTGCGCCTTCTGCCTGCCGAAGCCGGGCAGCGCGTTCAGGCGCCCGAACAGCTCCCTGCCGGTGGGCACGTCCCGCCAGACGGCCTCGGCGTCACCGTCGTAGTGCTCCACCAGGTACCGGCACAGCTGCTGCACGCGCTCGGCCATCGAACCGGGGTACCGGTGCACGGCGGGCTTCTCCGACAGCAGCGCCGCGAACTTCTCGGGATCGGCGGCGGCGATGTCATGGGCGTCCAGATCATCGACCCCCATCCGCCGGGCGATCGTGTACGGCCCGGCGAACGCCCACTCCATCGGAACCTGCTGGTCGAGGAGCATGCCGGTCAGGGCGGCCAGGGGGCTGCGGCCGAGGAGGGCGTCGGCTTCGGGGTGTTGTGTGAGGTGGACCGTCGCGTGCATGCGCGACAGCTTAGATCTGACGGAAGTCTTACCGGCGGGCTCCGAGCGTGGCGGGCGGGGGCCGGTGGTGTTGTGATGGGGGTGTGGACGAAGCTGGGCGGCCCGTCGGGCGGCGCGTGGTGCTGGGGATGCTCGGGCTCGGCGCGGTCGGGGTCGTGGTGGGCGCGTCGGTGCAGGACGGCGTGAACCGGGCGGTCGCGCCGGTCGCGCCGCTGGGCGACCTGCTGCCGGCGGCGGGCGGGTTCCGGTTCTACTCGGTGGTGCCGTCGGTGCGGCGGCGGTCGGCCGCCGAGCACCGGATCACGGTGGGCGGGCTGGTGGAGCGGCCGCGCGCGTTCGCGATGGCGGACCTGGCGCGGCTGCCGCAGACGCGGATCACGCGGGACTTCCAGTGCGTGACCGGGTGGCGGGTGCCGGACGTGGCGTGGTCGGGGGTGGCGCTGCCGGACCTGCTGGACGCGGTCGGGGCGTCGGCGCGGGCGCGGGCGGTGCTGTTCCGGTCGTTCGACGGGGTCTACACCGAGTCGCTGACGCTGGAGCAGGCGCGGCGGCGCGACGTGCTGGTGGCGACGGGGATGCGGGACGGGCCGGTCAGCCACGACCACGGCGGGCCGGCGCGGTTGCTGGTGGCGCCGATGTACGGCTACAAGTCGCTCAAGTGGCTGGGCGGGATCGAGGTCGTGGACCGCGTGGTGCCCGGATACTGGGAGGAACGCGGATATGACGTCGACGCGTGGGTCGGGCGGTCCAACGGACGCGACGACCGGCCCACCTGAGCTGATCGAGCGGTTCACGCGGGCCGAGCGGTGGGTCCACCACGCGCTGGCGCTGCTGATGCTCGGGTGCCTGGTGACGGCGGCGCTGCTGTACTTCCCGCCCCTGTCGGCGGCGGTGGGGCGGCGCGGATTAGTCAAGACGGTGCACCTGTGGTGCGGGTTCGCGCTGCCGGCGCCGGTGCTGCTGGGGCTGGCGTCGCGGGCGTTCCGGGCGGACCTGCGGCGGCTGGACCGGTTCGCGCCGCACGACTGGGCGTGGCTGCGGCGGCGCGACCGGCGCGCGACGGTCGGCGGACGGGGCGTGCTGCCGGTCGGCAAGTTCAACGCCGGGCAGAAGCTGAACGCGGCGTTCACCGCGGGCGCGGTGCTGGTGCTGCTGGGCACCGGGGCGATCATGGCGTTTCCGGGGCCGTTCCCCGACCGGTGGCGGACGGGCGCGACGTTCGTGCACGACTGGCTGTTCCTGGCCGTGCTGGTCGTGACCGCCGGGCACCTGTGGGAGGCGTCGCGGGACCGCGGGGCGCTGGCCGGCATGTGGTCCGGGAGGGTCGGCCGCGACTGGGCGGCACGTCACCACCGGGGGTGGCTGGAGGGACCGCCGGGAGAGTGACCGGCGAACACTATGTGGAATCTTCTGGTCCCGACCTGGGGAGGTCTTGACTCTGCCGGGGAAAGGGTTGGAATGAGCACGAGGCGCGGACCCGGCGGCCTCCGATCGGGGTCGGCGCCTCGACCCGGCGGTCATTCCGTCCGCCGGTCCCTGCGGCGCGGAGGTAGTGCGCTGATGCCTGCATTGGCCGACCACCGGAGCGAGACCCGCCAGGTGCTCGCCCGGCGGCTGGCGGCCGAGTTCATGACCTTCACCGTGGACGCCGTCGAGCGATGCGTCGCCGACGTTCAGGCCGTCATGACCCATCTGGGCGTCAACCCCACCCCGGCACTGGTGGAGCGTATGGCGCGTGAGCACCTGATCGGCATGGTCAAGTCCGAGCCCCCGTCGGGGCGGGCGGCCGGGCCCTGGGGCGGTGCGCTGCCCGGGCACGTCCCGCACCGCGCGGACGGCGGCGTCGGCGGCACCGGGAAGGGCGGCGTCGACGGCTGACGACTGTCGCGATCCGTCCCAATTCGGCCGCACGGCGGCGTCCTGGGCAACGCCCGTCGACGGATCTGCGAAGCTATAGACGTGAGTTCGCGCAGCCCCCGCCGTTCCTCCGGCGACCCCGCGCGGGATCGTCGCGAGCCCCCCGGCGAGGTCTCGGCGATCTTCGACGGGATGCTGCGGCACGCCCGCGAGCTGCTGGCCGTGCGCTCCCCGCTGGACGCCGAGCTGATCGTCAGCGAGATCCTCGGGTCGTGGTGGGGGCACCGGATGCCGGGCGGGGACGTCGAGGAGGTCATCGGCGAGGCGCTGATCGGGCACGCCGCGCGGGCCGGGACGCCCGCCGCCCTGGCGCTGCTCACCGGGATCGCCAACCTCGGCACCCGGCGGCAGGAGGCCCTCGCCGAGCAGGCCGCGCTGGAGCTGATGGAACGCGGCGTCGCCCGCCCCGGCTGGGCCGAGCACGTCGGCATGGTCACCCCCGGGCAGTGTTACGTCTCCCGCGACGTGTACGGCGACCAGGAGTCGGTCGTGTGCACGTTCACCTACGGCGGGGCCGACCGGCACGCGCTGGTGGTCCTGGTGGACCGCAACAAGGCCGAGCCGGTGCCGAGCGCCCCGGCGCGTTCGGGCCGCCCGCCCGCGCCGGGGATGGTGCGCGACGCGTGGGTGTCGTCGCGGGTGGACGAGCTGCTGGAGCACTGCCGCCGGGAGAGCCGCGAGAACCCGCTGATGCGGTTCGAGGAGGTCGATCCGCGCGACACGCGGGCGCTGCTGCAACGGGCGCTGGAGCGCACCGACGCCGTCGACGACCCGCCGGTCAACGAGAGCTTCGGCTCCTACCACGCGTTCGTGCGGTCGCGGGTGCGGGCGCTGCCGCCCGGCGGCGGGGTCCCGGCGCCCGCCGTGCACGGCCACGACCGGCGCGCCACGCTCGCCGCGCGGTTCCTGGCCTCCGACGAGGCCGAGGAGCTGTCGGACCGGTCGGCGGCCAGCCGCTGCGTGGACCGGATCATCGACTACGGGTGCGCCCACGACTTCGGGCGGCCGCTGCGGGTGTCGCCGCTGAAGGCCGAGATGTTCCTGCTGGACTGGCTGCCGCGCAAGGTGCTGCTGTCCAGGGCCGAGCAGGAGGCCGTGCCGCACGTGCTGGCGGCGTGGGTGCGGTGGGCGGGCAAGCGCACCGGGCTGCCGGAGGAGGGCGTGCGCGCGACGCTCGACGCCGTCTGGGACGCCACCGCCAAGTTCGCCGAGTCCTACCGCGACCCGTCGGCGTTCGGGCTGGACCGGGAGATCGTGGACCGGCTGCTGCCGGACGGGGACCTGGAGGCGCTGCCCCGGCGGGCGTTCACGCTGCCGTTCCTGTCGGGGACGCACCGGCTGCCGGGACGGCACGGCAAGCACGGCAGGGTCGACCTGACCAAGCTCGACCCCGCCGACCCCGGCGACCGCCGCATCCTGCTGGAGTTCGAGCACCCCGGCGCCGACGAGGCCCACCTGGACGCCCACGAGCGGCTCGCCGGGCGGTTGTGGGACGGCGACCCGCCGCAGCTGTGGGAGACCGCCCAGGCGCTGCTGGACGTCGGCTACGAGCGCCACGAGGTCCTCCACAAGCTGATCGACGTGCTGGAGCGGCACGGTCACGATCCGCAGGGGCTGCGCGACGCGCTACGTGTGCTGCGTCACGAACCGCCACCTGAGTGACGTCCGGTTTGCCAGAAAGCGTCCGGGGCGACAATCATCGGGATCTCTGGCATGGGGCGTACGGGGGACCGGGGGACGTCCCCGGGGCTGAGGGAGTGATCTTGTTGGAGTGGTCCGAGTTCGCCCGGCGGCTGGGACGTGAGCTGGCGGCGCTCGACACCGACACCATCCTCATCGTGCGCGAGCGCGAGGAGAGCCGGCACTACGTCCAGGCCATGCGCGAACCGGACCGGCTGTACGCCGAGGCCGTCAGCAACAACTTCCTGGACGGGCCGCTGCTGCTCACCCTCGCCGACGAGGAGGTCATGAGCGACGCCGGGTGGCGCCCGCCCGGCGATCCCGCGCCGCGCAACTGGTGGACCGAGCTGCCCGCGTTCGCCGGCCCCGAGGACCACGGCCGCCTCGCCGACGTCATGGTCACCGCGCTGCGCGACGTGCAGGGCGTGCGGCGGCCCTCGGACCTGGTGTACGAGTCGTTCCACCGGCACGGCACCGGGCTGATCGAGCTGCCGGACTTCGGGATCGACGTCGCCGACCCCGGCCGGATCGAGCACGTCCGGCCCGCGACCGGCGAGCTGCCGCCCCTGGTGGAGGCCCCGCCGCCCGCCGGGACCGGCGCCGTCCCCCACGCGAACGGGGCGGCCCCGGCGTTCGGGGAGACGTTCACCGCGCCCGCGCCGGACCTGCCCGACGAGCTGGAGCCGCTGCTGGCCGACGCCAAGCAGCGCGCCGACCACGCCACCTACTTCGAGCTGCTGCTGACGGCCGCGCTGGTGATCCCCGCCCCGGCCGTGCCCGGCGCGGGCCTGCCGACCACCACGATCGGGTCGGGCGTCTACGTCACGGTGTTCACCTCGCCGCAGGCGCTGGCCGCCGCCCATCTGCTGCTGCCCGGAACGCCGCTGAGCTGGCAGAACACCTCGTTCGGGGCGCTGCTGGCGGTGTGGCCGGATCCGGCCTGGCAGCTGGCGGTCAACCCGGGCCTGCCCAGCGAGGTGCACCTGGACGTCGCCACGGTGACCCGCCTGGACAAGCAGCAGCGCACCGCCCCCGCGCCGGAACCGCCGGCGACGCCTCCGGTGACCCCGCCGGCGGCGCAGGCGACGCCGCCTCAGGTGGAGCCTCCGGCGGTGCCGCCGGTACCTTCGGTGACGCCTCCGGTGGAGCCCCCTGTGGCGTCTACGGAGCCCCCTGTGGCGCCTCCCGTGGAGCCCCCGGCGCCGCTCCCCCTGGAGGCCCTCGCGGAGCCTCCGGTGGCCGAGGAGCCCGTCCCCGCGCTGCCCTACGGCGCGCCCACCGAGCCCGAGCCCGCCGCAGCGCCCCCGGTGCCCCCGGTGCCGCCCGCGACTCCGGGGCCGCCGGTCATCCGGCCGTCGCAGGGCACCCGGATGTGGCAGGCCACCGACGACGGCGAGCTGCTCGTCGCGGTCTACGACGCGATCGGCGGGGTCTGGACCCCGGTCCGCACCGACCTGGCCTCCACGCTCGGCACCGAATGAGCCGGGGTCGGGTCCCGCGGGCCCGGCCGGGCGGCTAACTTCTGGTACGTCAGGTCGAGCACGCGAGGGTTGGGACCCATTGGACTGGAACGACTTCGCCGAACGGCTGGCCGTCGAGCTGATGCGGCTCCCGGCCCGGTCGTTCCTGATCGTGCAGGGGCCCGGCGGCCTGCCCTACACGCAGGCGATGCGGGCGGACGACGTGCTGGACGCCGAGGCGGTCGGCAGCGCGTTCCTGCCCCGGCCGCTGTCGGGACGGCAGGAACGGCGGCTGGCCGGGCTGGGGTGGCGACCGCCCGACGACGACGCGCGGCGCAACTGGTGGGACAACGTCCCCGCCGACGACGCGTTCACCGAGGCGTGCGGGCGGCTGGCGGCGCGGATGGCGGCGGCGTTCCGCGACGTGTACGGGGTGCGCACGCCGCTGGAGCTGGTGTACCAGGCCGGCCGGACCGGGGGCGGGGCGCTGGCGCTGCCGGGCCTCGGCATCCCGGTGGCGATCCCCGAGGCGGAGCGGACGCCGGGCAGCGCCGCCGAGGCCGATCTGGAGGCGGCGCTGGCCGCCGCCCGGGAGCGCGGTGACCAGCGGCGTTACCTGGAGCTCCTGGCGGGCGTCACGCTGTGCCTGCCCGCCCCGGGCGACCCGTCGGCGGCCGGGGACCGGTACGCGACGGCCCGGTTCGGCGACGGGACGTTCGTGCTGGCGTTCACCTCGCCGGAGGCGATGGACCGGTCGCTGCGCGGCCAGGCGGTCCACCACCGGCCCGCGACGCTGGAGCGGCTGGCCCGGGACTGGCCGCATCCGGACTGGCGGCTCGCGGTGAACCCGGGACTGCCGAGCGCGGCCTACCTGGACGCGTCCGCGCTGCTGATCCTCCAGCCGACGCCGCCCGCCGCCGAACCGGCGCTCCCCGAACCGGCGCTCCCCGAACCGGCGCTCCCCGAACCGCCGCCCGCCGAGCCGCCGGTCGCCGCCGGGCCCTCGGCCGCCGAGCGGCCGGTGGCCGGAAACGGTCACGCTCCGTCCGCGCGGCCGTCCGCTCCGCAGCCGCCCCCCTCCCCCGCGCCGGAGCCGGAGGACACCGCGACCGTCGACGACGGCGGCGCGGTCGTCATGCAGAAGGTGATCCGGCCCGACCACGTGGCGCACTACCTGGACGGCGGCTACGACCGCGTCGCCGGGTACGTGCACCGGCTGGGCGACGTGCTGGAGCTGGACACCCCGGCCAAGCTCGTGCGCGGGCTGGGGCTGGTGTACGAGGGGACGCCGTTCTCGTCCGCCGACGAGGCGGTCCACGTGATCCGGTGGCCCGCGGCCAAGCCGGAGCTGTTCCGGACGCCGCTGGGCGGGATCGACGAGTGGAGCATGGGGATCATCCCGGGCGGGTGGGTCATCGAGAAGGCCCCGTTCCCGGGGTCGGGATACGCGCCCGGCGACGGGACCGCGATCCCCGAATTCAAGATCAACAGTCAGCGGCTGCCGCACGGCGCGCGGATGTACCGGATCCACGCGTCGGGACGGGTGACGCTGGTGGCGATGTTCGACGCCGACCTGCGGCAGTGGCGGATCCGGCTGCCCCAGGCCCCGGCCGGCGCGCCGCCCGCGGGTCCGGCGGCGGGCGTCGGGGAGGGACGATGAGCATCCGGCACGGGTTCTACGCACGCTGGAACGGCGCCGAGTACGAGGCCAGCCCGGACGGCGCGCGGGTGCGGCTGTACCGGTCCGGGCCCGCCGAGGGGTTCGCCGAGGTGGGGCCGGAGCGGCACGTGCGGGTCGTCCCGGCGGCCGAGGTGGAGCGCCTGTCGTACGTGAGCACCTACTGCCGGTGGCGCGACGAGCCGTTCGTGGTGCTGGGCGAGCACGACGGGTGGCTGCGCGTGGAGTACACCGGCGGGAGGTTCCCCGTCGCCGAGCGGATGGGGCTGGAGCCGTTCGACCGGGGCGTGTACCAGGCGTGGGCCCCGGCGGACGAGGTCGAGGACCTGCACGAGGAGACCGTCTAAGACCTCGTTTCGAGGGCATAACGGGCGGCATGTCACAGCCGTCCGTCCTCACCCCCACCCAGGCCCGCGCGCTGTTCCGGACCGGCGCGCAGGCCGCGACGACCAGCGGATGGTGCCGGGGCTACGCGCAGGCGAACCTGCTCGCCGTGCCGCGGGACCTGGCGCTCGACACGCTGCTGTTCATCCAGCGCAACCCCGACGCGTGCCCGCTGCTGGAGGTCACCGACCCCGGCGACCCGCATCCGCGCGAGGTCGCGGCCTCCGCCGACCTGCGCACCGACCTGCCCGCCTACCGCGTGTACGAGAACGGCGCGCCGGTCGCCGAGGTCGCCGACGCGACGGGGTACTGGCGCGACGACCTGGTGGCGTTCCTCATCGGGTGCAGCTTCGGGTTCGAGGCGGCGCTGTCGGCGGCGGGCGTCCCGGTGCGGCACATCGGCCAGGACCGGAACGTGGCGATGTACGTGACGGACCGGCCGTGCGTCCCGGCGGGGCGGCTGTCGGGCCCGCTGGTGGTGTCGATGCGGCCGGTCCCGCCCGCGATGGTGGACGCCGCCGTCGAGGTCAGCGCGCGGCGTCTGGGGACGCACGGGCCGCCGGTGCACGTGGGCGACCCGGCGGCGCTCGGCATCGCCGACCTGGCGCGGCCCGACTTCGGGGACCCGGTGGAGTTCGCGCCGGGCGACGTGCCGGTGTTCTGGGCGTGCGGGGTGACGGCGCAGGCGGCGGTGCTGGCGGCGAAGCCGGAGTTCGCCATCACGCACTCGCCGGGGCGGATGTTCGTCACCGACGTGTCCGACGCCCCACCCGTGCCCGACGCGCCGCTGTGAGCGGGTGGTAGACCTGTCCCATGGCGGTCATCGACATCAACGCCGACCTCGGCGAGGGGTTCGGCATCTGGCGGCTGGGCGACGACGAGGCGTTGCTGGAGGTGGTGACCAGCGCGAACGTCGCGTGCGGGTTCCACGCCGGGGACCCGTTGACGATGCGGCGGGTGTGCGCGGACGCCGTCGCGCGCGGCGTGACGATCGGCGCGCAGGTGTCCTACCGGGACCTGGCCGGTTTCGGTCGCCGCGCGATGGACGTGGCGCCCGCCGAGCTGACCGCCGAGGTGCTGTACCAGATCGCCGCGCTGGACGGCGTCGCGCGGACCGAGGGCGGCCGGGTCGCCTACGTCAAGCCGCACGGCGCGCTCTACAACCGGGTCGTCGGCGACGCCGGGCAGGCGCGGGCGGTGGCCGACGCGGTGCGCGCCTACGACCCGGCGCTGCCGCTGCTGACGCTGCCGGGCTCGGCGGTGTACGAGGCGGCCGAGGACCTGACGGTGGTGGCCGAGTGCTTCGCCGACCGCGCCTACACCCCCGAGGGGCGGCTGGTGTCGCGGCGCGAGCCGGGCGCGGTGGTCCACGACACCGACGCGGTCGTGGAGCGCGCGGTGCGGATGGCGACGGACGGGACGGTGGTCGCCGTCGACGGCTCGGTGGTGAGGCTCGACGCCCGGTCGGTCTGCGTGCACGGCGACACCCCCGGCGCGGTGGAGCTGGCCCGCGCCGTCCGCTCCGCCCTGGAGGCGGCGGGGGTGACCCCGCGGCCGTTCGCCTGAGCGCGCACCGGCCGTCCCGCCTCAGGTGAGCGCGCCGTCCCCGGGGCCGTCCAGGTGGGCGGTGTCGTTGAAGCGGCGCACGGACCAGCGTTCGCCGATCACGACCAGTTCCGAGATCGAGCAGTTGTCGGTCCCGAGGAACGCCGGCGGGCGCGCCCCGGCGGCCAGCGACAGCGCCTGGGCGATCACGCCGCCGTGGGTGAAGACCGCGACGCGCCCGCCCGGATGCGCGGCGGCGATCCGGTCGATCCCGCGCCACACCCGCGCGGCCAGCGCCTCGTTCGGCTCCGCGCCCGGGATGACGTCCCAGCGTTCCTCGGCCCACAGCCGCCGCGCCTCGGGGGCGTCCTCGGCGACCATCCTCCGGAACAGGCCGCCCTCCCAGGCCCCGAGGTGCACCTCGCGCAGGTCGGCCTCCACGCGCGGCTCGATCCCGAGCCGCCGGACCAGCGGCGCGGCGGTCTGCGCGGTGCGCCGCAGCGTGGTCACGTAGACGGCGTCGAGGCGTTCCCCGGCGAGCCGGGCGCAGACGCGCTCGGCCTGCCGGTGCCCCTCCGCCGCCAGCTCGGGGTCGGCGTGCCCGTCGACCAGCGGGAACGGCGCGTCGGCCCGCGCCGCCCGCGACGCCCCGTGCCGCACCGGCAGCACCGTCACCGCACCGGCGGGAGGCCGGTAGCGCTCCTGCCGGTACTCGACCACCTCGTCCCGCCCGCCCACACCCGCACCCTACGGTGGTGGTGGCGTTGGTCGTCGCTCTGGCAGCGTGCCGATTCACCGGGTTCTGGGTGGTCGACTCGCGGAGCGGTCATGCCCGAGCAGCCCGCCGCAGGACCAGATCGGCTGCGGACGACGGTTCGGCGAGGCATCGCCAGCCCGGGATCCGCACGGCTCGGACTCCCTGCCCTTCGACGAGGTCGATTCGCGCCAGGGCCTGCCGAAGGGTGCGTCCGCTGGTGTACTCGTCAGCCATGTCGAGGAAGACCGCGATCCGCTCCCCCGCTTCCACCAGCAGGTCGCAGCGTTGCCCGCCCACGGTGGCGGAACGCCGGACCGTTGCGCCCCTGCCGCTGAGTTCGGCGTGCAGCCGGTCGGCGGCCTCGGTGCGCGCAGGATCGGAGGCCGCGTCGCTCCGCTCACCGGCCGTCGCCAGCGTCGTGAGAAGACCGCGCTGACCGCTCCACCATTCACGGTCGCCCACGATGACAAGCCCGGCCCTGGCTCGGGTGATGGCCACGTTCCACAGGTCATTCTGCGTGACCAGCCAGTTCCGTTGGTATCTGCTGATGCCCACCGAACCGACCGGCGACAGCACCATGAAGTCGCGTTCGCCTCCCTGGTACCGGTGCACCGTGCCGATCTGCTCCTCGCTGACGCCCAGGTCGGCCAGCAGACTCTTCAGCAACTCGACCTGCGGCGCGAACGGGGTGACCACCCCGATCTCCGCGTTCGGGTACTCCGTGCGCAGGCTTTCGACCGCCTCCCGCACCGCCTGCGCCTCGGCCCGGTTGCGCGCCGATCCCCGGGCCGGGACTTCGACCGCGCCCTTGACGTCCTGCCAGCGCACCGCGGGTTCCATCCTGCCCGCGAGCCTGCGGGGATCCGTCAGCACCGCGAGGCGGCCGCCGTAGATCTCTCGGTTCGGAACCTCGATGATGTCGGGATGGCAGCGGTAGTGCTCGTCCAGCAGGAAGGTCTCGCTCGCAGCGGCGGCGAACGCGTCGTAGGCCGTGCTGGTGGTGTGCGAGAGTCGCGACTCGTGCAGCCAACGTGTGCTGAAGCCGTGCCGTGCGGCGATCGGTTTCTCGTCCCCGGCGGTCAGGTTGACCACCGGGGGGATCTGGTGGGGGTCCCCGATGAGCAGCGCGCTGCGGGCCCGGTACAGCAACGGCAGCACGACCGCCGCCGGGCATTGCGCGGCCTCGTCGATGATCACCAGGTCGAACAGCCCTCTCCGGGGCAGCAGTCCACGCGCCGAATGCGCCGTCGTGGCCCATCCCGGCGCCGCGGCCAGAAGGTCCCTGAATCCCGTCCATGACTTGTTGGGATCCCGGCGGAGCAGTTGGATGCGGTTCTCCACCAGCCGGCGGTTGCCGGGCCGGGTCAGGCGAACCGCCAGATGCTCTCTGACCGAGTCCGCGTCCTGGCGGGGAATGGCCGAGACCGCCAGCGTGGCCGCCGCGTGCCACAGCTGGGCCTCGTCGGGCAGTCGCGTTTCCTCGACGCGGGCCTGGTGCCACTCACGCTCCGTCGTCAGGAACCGTTCGAGATCCATCAGGCGGTCGGCGCGGACGCCGAGGGCACGTTCGATCCTGAAGCGGGCGACCCATCCCAGCCAGGGGCGGCGCGCACGGCGTACGCGGGGCAGCCAGGACTCCGGCGCAGAGTGGTCCTCGGCCAGGGCGAGCACCTCGCTGCGACCGGCGAACGGCTCCCGCGCCTCCCGTCTGCTCGTGACGAGGTCGGCCAGCTCGCGTTCCAACGCGTGCCGCTGGTCCAGGCCCAACCGCCGCCGGTTCAGATCGTCGCGGGCGATGCGGGACTGGGCACGTGCGGTCTCGTCGTCGCCGGGGGTGCGGTAGGTGTCCAGGAGCGTGGCCAGCACGTCCGGCTCCTCGGCGCGGTACCGCTGCGCCCCCGTCCGGACGAGCAGGCCAGGGGCCAGTTCGTCGCAGCGGCGCTTGACCTCGTCCACCGCCTTGTTGTTGGTGGAGGCCACCAGCACCGTCCGGCCCGCGGCGACCGCGGTGGCGACCAGCGCCGTCACGAGCTGGCTCTTGCCGGTGCCGGGCGGGCCGGTCGCGACGGTGAGACGTTCGTTCATCGCCGCCGCGACGATCCGTTCCTGCGCCTCATTCAGCGGCATCGGGGCGACCAACTGCCATGGGCGGGACTGCTCGGTACGCCGCTCGCCGCGCAACGCTCCCAACGCGGTCTCCCCCACGTGCGGCACCTCGGGCAGCAGCAGTTTGTCGTAGTCTTCCAGCAGGCCGCGGACCGTCCGGTCCTCCCTGGCGTCGGCCTGATAAAGCAACGCGACGTTCTGGACGCCTTTCTGGAACGGTGTGAGCCGCAGCTCGTCCGCAAGTCGAGCAGCGTCCAGACGACCACGCACCGGAACATCGACGATTTTCGCGACCTGCTCGGCGAGCATGGTCAGCTGCTCCGCTCTCCCTAGGACGAGGTTGTCGGCGACGTGCTCTGCGAGCTCCTCTGTCTGGTCGTCGGACAGCCCAAGGTGTTTGAGCAGCGAGCGGTTCAGGTGCGGTTCCGCGAAGGCCCTCAGCCGCCCCTGGGCGTCGACGTCCACCTCGACCTCGAACAACGGGGCGATCTTGGCCTTGCGGGGCTGGTCCACGACCACTGCCGGGTAGCCATAGACCAGCGTCTTCTGGTCGTCGGATCCATGCGGCACCAGGCGCCGCGCGCCGCCGGGAACGGGCAAGGGGCCTCCACCGCCCGAGAAAACCGGTTCCGGACCGCCGGGCCACACCTGGTACCGGTCCGTCGCGTTCAGCGGGATCAGGGTTTCCAGAGCGACCTCGGTGGCCAGGCAGTCCCGGTAGTAGGACAGCAGCCGCCGCCAGTCGAACACGTCCTCCGTGGCCGACCGGGCGGTGGACGCTCCCGATGCCCCACCGACATCCGGCTCGGCTGAAGACGCCACCCGGGCGATCGGGATCTGGCCGGTCACTCCTTCGCTGAAGCAGGACGGGGACTGTTCGCGTTTCCGGTCGGCCATCCGGTTCTGAACGAAGTCGGCCAGGTCCTGCACGGTGATCCAGCCGTCGCCGTCCCGGTCGGATACGCCGCCCTCCATCCCCTCCACGAGTGCCTGCGTGAAGTAGGAGAGGCTGCCCTCCCCCGGTTTCGGCTCGTAGGCCGACTCCAGCTTGGTGCAGGCGGTGAGCACGAAGGTCCCGCGGGTCCGCACCCGCCGTTCGATCCGTTGGCGGAGTCCGCTGCGTCGGACCGCCGTGCCCTCTCCGAACGATCCCGAATAGCAGCAGTCCAGCAGCGCGATCTTCCGGCCCGCCCGGCAGTTACGCATCAGTTGGTGGACCCGCTCGGCGTCGACCGCCGTGGCGTCCAGCTGTCCCTCCTCGGTGTCGTGCGAGGCGAAGTACAGCCGGTCGTCGTCCTCGTGCAGGACCCCGTGGCAGGAGAAGTAGACCAGCACGGTGTCCTCGGCCGAACGGCCGGAGAAGAGACTGTTGAGCGCCACGAAGATCTTCTCTCGGTCTCCGTCGAGCACCGTGGTGACGTCGAAGCCGCCGCGCAGGCTCAGCGCCCGGTTGACCGCCTCGACGTCGGCGGGCGGGGTGGCCAGCGGCGGCAGTCCGGAGCGGCCGGGGTAGTCGCTGTTGCCGACGAGGAGGGCGTACCGTCCCATGCCCGCCGCCTCAGCGCTCGTCCGGACGCTCGTCGTCCGCGCTCACCAGTTCGAGGAACGCCTCCCGGACGCGCCTGACGTCCTGCCGGGACGCCCCGTCGATGACGAGTTCCCGGTCCCCGCACCGGACCTCGACCCGCCGTCCGGGGCCCCGCTGCGCGAAGGCGGTGACCAGTTCGACCATCGACTGGACCAGCCCGGCGTCGGCGGTGAGGGCGACGGCGAGCACGCCCTGAAGGATCTCCACCGCTCCCTTGGAACCCGGTGCGGCGCCGTCGCCGCGCAGCCGTTCGACCCCGTCCACGTCGGTGTCGAGCAACTCCCGGCGAAGTCGACGGACCGCGTCGTCCAACGCGAACTCGTCCTCGCCCGGAGCCGGGGCAATCGACAGCGTCAGTCGGATGGCGTTCACACAACCTCCTGGAAACTCTCTGGCTTGACAGAAAACCTAGATCAAAGTCAGAAGGAGCTGCAGGAAATCTCCAAAACCAGCGCCGAGCTGTCACATAGCCACAAAACCGAGCACGTTGGTCCATCATCAGCGAGGGGAATTGGCACTGGTGGCGATACCAACAAGGGTTCAGGCTCAGAGCATGGGCACGTTGGTTTTGCTGGCTCTTCTCGTTGTTCTGGCGGTGTGCGGGCTCACCGGGCTGTGGGTGGTCGACTCGCGGGACGGTCGGGACTGGCGGGCGGGGGACTGGCCCTCGCGGCGGGGCTGAGGGTCACAGCAGCGGGCGTATCCGGTCCGCCTCGGCGGTCAGGGCGTCCGGGGGGACGTCCGTGAAGAGGGTGATCTTCGGTTCGCCGTCGACGGGCTCCCAGACCCCGGCGACCCTGCCCTCGTGCAGGACGACCGGGGAGATCCAGCCCGCGGTGCGGCTGACCTCCTTGCGGCGGTCCGGGGGCACCACGTTCGGGTCGCCCGTGCCCGCGCCCAGGATGTAGTGGTCGAACGGGCCCAGCAGGCGGACCGAGGACGTCGGCCCGGTGTGGAGGAGCTCGTCCAGGTGCTCGGTCAGGACCCGCATCGGGACGCCCTCGACGTCGATGGTGGTCAGCTCGTCGGCGAGGGCCTCGAACCATCCCCGCACGTCCTTCCTGCGGTTCATCTTCCGCATGAGCCAGTTGTCGAACGTGTCGGGGGTCGCGGGGCCGTGCGCGCCGAGGAACGCGCGCAGCACCGTCCGGGCGGCGTCCTCCACGTCGGGCAGCGTGTAGGCCGGGGCGGTGAACGTCACCCGCGTGCCCCGCGACGGCCCGTGGCACAGCACGCCCCACCACGCCAGCGGCTTGAGCAGCGTCCCCCAGCCCGAGCCCAGCGCCTCGGCCAGGTGCGCCGAGCCGGTCTCCTCGATGATGGCGGCGGCCAGCTCCTCGCGGGTGAGCGCGGCGCCGCCGGAGAGGGCGGCGGTCGCGGCGGCGGCGATGGCCTCCAGGTCGGCGGGGGTCGCGTTGGCCAGCCGCTGCCAGCTGGGCTTCTCCCAGTGGCGGACCAGGCTCGACAGCCGCAGGTACGCGCCCGCCTCGTCGGCGGGGAGCAGGTGGAGGGTGCCGCGCATCGCCCACGTCCGGACCAGCGTCCGGTCGCGCCAGAGCGCGCGGGGGACCTCGTCCGGGTCGGGGGCGGACCGGCGGATCGCGATCGACAGCCCGGCCGCCGAGGCGACCTGCGCCTGGACGCCCGCGAGGCGGCGGGTGACGTCGAGCGCGGAGGCGTCGGCGGGTCGTTCGAGGTACTGCCGCCGCGAGCGCCATGCGAGCACCTGGGGCCAGGTCACCGAGTCCATGGCGGCATTCAACCGCAGGGTTCCGACAGTCCGGGGGTTCAGCCGAGGCGGTGCGCCATGCCCCGCACCGCCTCGCGCACGTCCCGCACCGTCAGCGTCGTCAGGTCCTCGGCGGTCGCCGCCGGACCTAGGGCGGCGGCGCGCAGGGCCCGGCAGGCGCACGCCTTCTCGTACAGGGAGCGCGCGAACCGGCCGTTGCCGAGCTCGTCGACGCGGCCCTGGCCGACGACGTGCTGGAAGACCAGGGCGAGGTCGTCCAGCGCGCGTTCCTCCCAGCGGTCGCCGCTCTCCTCGGCGATGAGCTGGGCGATCTGGAGGAGCTCGTCGGGGCCGTAGGACGGGAAGTCCACGCGGACGTCGAACCGGGACGCCAGGCCGGGGTTGCTCGACAGGAAGCGGTCCATGTCGTCGGGGTAGCCCGCCAGCACCACCACCAGGCGGTCGCGGTCGTCCTCGGCGCGTTTCAGCAGCGTCTGCACCGCCTCCATGCCGAACGCGTCGCCGCCGCCGTAGCCGGGGTTGTCGAGCGCGTACGCCTCGTCCACGAACAGCACCCCGCCGAGCGCCGAGTCGACCAGCCGGTTCGTCTTGAGCGCGGTGGCGCCGAGGTGCTCGCCCACCAGGTCGGCGCGCTGGGCCTCCACCACCGAGGGCCGCGCCAGCAGGCCCAGCGCGGCGAACACGCTGCCCAGCACGCGCGCCACGGTCGTCTTGCCGGTGCCGGGCGGCCCGGCGAACACGAGGTGGCGGGTCGGCGGGCGGGTCACCAGGCCCTGCTCCTGGCGCAGCCGGGCGACCTGGAGCTGGGCGGCGATCTCGCGGACCTGACGCTTGACCGGCGCCAGCCCGACCATCGCGTCGAGCGCGCCGAGCGCCTCGTCCAGCGTCGGGGTCTCGGCGTACCCCCGGTACCGCTCGGTGACCTCGGCGAACGCGGTGTCGACGTCCTCGGCCCGCAGCGTCACCAGGTCCTCGGCCGACGGCGTCTCCCCCGCCGCGCCCCCGACGACCCGGACGTCGCGGGCGCGGGCGGCGGCCTCGGTGAGCGAGCGCACGAACCGGCCGTTGCCCAGCTCGTCCACGACGCCCCGGCGGGTCACCTCGGCGAACCGGTCGGCCAGGCGGCGGCGCGCGTCCTCGTCGAGACGGTCCTCGCGCTGCGCGACGTGGTACTCGGCGATCCGGAGCAGCTCGTCGGGCCGGTAGGACGGGAAGTGGACGCGGGTGCCGAACCGCGAGGCCAGCCCCGGGTTGGAGTCCAGCAGCCCGGTCATCTGCGGCTCGTACCCGGCCAGGATGACCACCAGGTTGTCGCGGTCGTCCTCGGCGCGTTTGAGCAGCGTCTGCACCGCCTCGTCGCCGAACCGGTCCGGCTGCCCCTCGGCGGCGTTGACCAGCGCGTACGCCTCGTCCACGAACAGCACCCCGCCGAGCGCCGAGTCGATCAGCCGGTTCGTCTTGAGCGCGGTGGCGCCGAGGAACTCCCCGACCAGGTCCGCGCGGTGCGCCTCCACCACGTTCGGCGTCGGCAGCAGCCCGAACGCGTAGAAGATCTTCGCCAGCACGCGGGCCACGGTGGTCTTGCCGGTGCCGGGCGGCCCGACGAACACGAAGTGCCGCATCGGCTTCTCGGTCGGCACCCCGGCGGCGGCCCGCAGGTGCGCCGCCTCGATGGACGCCGCGATCGAGCGGACCTGCCGCTTGACCGGCTCCAGCCCGATCATCTCCTCCAGCTCGGCGAGCGCGTCGCTCACCGAGAGGCGCGGCTCGGGCTCGGCGGTCGCGGGCTCGGGGACGGCGGGCGGGGCGGGCTGCGGCTCGGGGGCGTCGTCGGCCGCGCGCCGGCCCCGTTCGGCCGGGGGTCTGCCGGGCACCGCCATGCCGTTCCCTCCGGGGTTCGCCTGCTCCTGCACCCAGCCGGTCTCGTACGCCTCGGCGGGCACCGTGTCGCGCGCCCGCGCCCAGCGGTAGGCCAGCACCGCCGCCGCGGCCAGCCAGGCGGGCGCGACGTGCGGGTCCGGCCAGACCGGCGCGGTCGCCGCGGCCGCCGCCCCGGCCGCCAGCAACGCCAGCAGCACCGTCCGCCACGGCGCGTATCCGCGCATCCGCAAGGCCAGGAACGCCACCGGGAACACCAGCACCGCCAGCCATGCCGACTCGTCGCCGTAGAACGCGCCGCCGGACGGATACAGCCGCCCCAGCAGCACCGACGCCGCCAGCCACACCGGCACCATCGCCACGACCGCCATCCCCGCCGGGGACCGCAGCGTCAGGTGCGCCACCACCAGCAGGACCGGCGTGACCGCCGCGACCGCCGGGACGGGCCCGCCCAGCGCGACCGTCACCGCCAGCACGGCCGCGGCCAGCACGACCCCGCCCAGGAACCGCAGTCCCGGCGGGATCTGGAAGTACCGGCAGCGCAGGCGCTCGAACAGATCCCGCGCCGCGGTCGTCACGGCCGGGCGAGAGGGGGAGCCGCCGAACTCAGCCATCAAGCCGAGTAAATCGCAGGACCCGCCGGAACGGCACTCCCCGGTCCCGGTTCGTCGGCGGCGCCGCGCTCCCCGCCCCCTCTCCGCGACCGAAACCCACCAATCGGTCATGCTGGAAAGGTGGACACCACCGGCACGCTCACCGAACGGCGCATGTTCCGGCTGCTGTGGCTGGCGGTCGCGGCCTCCGTCGCGACGATCGCGCTGAAGACCGTCGCCTGGCTGTTGACCGGCTCGGTCGGTCTGCTGTCGGACGCCGCCGAGTCGGTGGTGAACCTGGTCGCGGCCGTGATCGCGCTGGGGGCGCTGCGCTGGGCGACCAAGCCCGCCGACGAGGAGCACTCGTTCGGGCACACCAAGGCCGAGTACTTCTCGGCGGGCGCCGAGGGCATGATGATCTTCGTGGCGGCGGCGGTGATCGGCTACAGCGCCGTCGAGCGCCTGCTGAACCCCCAGCCGCTGGAACGCGTCGACGCCGGCGTCGCGGTCTCGATCGTCGCCTCGCTGATCAACCTGGCGGTCGGGTGGCTGCTGCTGCGCGGCGGCCGCCGGTACCGGTCGATCACCCTGGAGGCCGACGGCAGGCACCTGATCACCGACGTGTGGACGTCGGCCGGGGTGGTCGCCGGCGTGGTCGCGGTCGCGCTGACCGGCTGGAGCGTCCTCGACCCGATCATCGCGCTGGTGGTGGCCGCCAATATCCTGTGGACCGGCGCGGGCCTGGTCCGCCGCTCCGGCGCGGGCCTGATGGACCGGGCGCTGGAGGAGGACGAACAGAAGATCATCAACGACGTGCTGGCGGGCTTCGCGGGCGACCGGATCGCCTTCCACGCGGTCCGCACCCGCCGGTCGGGGCGGCTGGCGTTCGTGACCATGCACATCCTGGTCCCCGGCGACTGGACGGTGCGGCGCGGCCACGACCTGGCCGAGGAGGTGGAGACCGCCGTCCACGGCCGCCTCCCGCACGCGATCGTCCTCACCCACGTGGAGCCGATCGACGACCCGCGCTCCTACCAGGACACCGAGCTGGAGACGACCCACGTCCGCACCGACCCGGGATCCGAAAGCGCTCACTGACATGATGGGCGGCATGCGGATCCTGCGTACGCCCGACGAGCGCTTCGCCGACCTGCCCGACTTCCCCCACGCACCGCGCTACGCCGACGTTCCCGACCAGGAGGGCGGGACGCTGCGGATGGCCTACGTGGAGGCCGGACCCCCGGACGGGCCCGTCGTGGTCTGCCTGCACGGCGAGCCGAGCTGGTCGTTCCTGTACCGGCACGTCATCGGGGTCCTCGCGGACGCCGGGCTGCGGGTCGTCGCGCCGGACCTGGTGGGGTTCGGGCGGTCGGACAAGCCCGCCGCGATCGGCGACCACAGCTACGCGCGGCACATCGAGTGGACGCGGGCGCTGCTGTTCGACGCGCTGGACCTGCGCGGGGTCACGTTCGTCGGGCAGGACTGGGGCGGGCTGATCGGGCTGCGGCTCGCGGTCGCCCACCCCGAACGGTTCGCGCGGTTCGTCGCCGCCAACACCGGGCTGCCGACCGGCGACTTCCCCATGCCCGAGACGTGGCTGAGGTTCCGGGAGGCGGTGCGGACCTCGCCCGCCTTCGACGTCGCGCGCGGCGTCCAGTCGGGGTGCCGCACGACGCTGGACCCGGCGGTGCGGGCCGCCTACGACGCGCCGTTCCCCGACGAGTCGTTCAAGGCCGGACCGCGCGCCATGCCGGGACTGGTGCCCGCCGACCCGGGCGACCCGCAGGCCCAGCCCAACCGCGACGCCTGGGACCTGCTGCGGGCCTGGGACAAGCCGTTCCTGGTGGCGTTCGGTGACTCCGACCCGATCACGGGCCCGATGGCGCCGCTGTTCCGGGACCTGGTTCCGGGTGCGGCGGGCGTGCGGCACCCTACGATCGAGGGGGCCGGGCACTTCCTCCAGGAGGACGACGGGGAGCGGCTCGGCCGCGAGATCGCCCGCTTCGTCCAGGAGACCCCTTGACCGACGCCCTGCCCGGACTGACCGCCGCGTCCCGTCCCGCCGAGCCCGACGCCGACCCGCGCGCGGCGGGGTACGCCATCGAGGAGGAGCTGCGCGCCGCGCTGCCCGCGCCGGACGGCCGCCCGCCGCGCATCGCCGGGCTCGACGAGGTGGGGCGCGGCGCGTGGGCCGGGCCGGTCGTGGTGGGCGCGGCCGTCACCGACCTCGGCGCGCCGCCCGGGCTGCCGGGACGCGGCGGCCGGACGGTCGCGCTGACCGACTCCAAGCTGCTCACGCGGCGGCACCGGGAGGCGTTCGCCGAGATCCTGCCCGGCTGGCTGACCGGGCACGCCCTCGGATCCGCCTCCCCCGAGGAGATCGACGAGCTGGGCATGACGGAGGCGCTGCGGCGCGCGGCGATCCGCGCGCTGGAGGCGCTGCCCGAGCCGCCCGACGTGGTGATCCTCGACGGCGACCGCGACTTCCTGCGGCACCCGTGGCGGGTCCGCTGCGAGGTCAGGGCCGACCAGCGCTCGGTGAGCGTGGCGGCGGCGTCGGTGCTGGCCAAGGTGCACCGCGACCGGCTGATGGCCGACCTGGACGCGGACTTCCCCGGCTATGGGTTCGCCGACAGCGCCGGATACCCGTCGCCCGCCCACCAGAAGGCGCTGGCGGAGAGCGGCCCCACGCCGCACCACCGCCTGTCGTGGTCGTACCTGGACGACCTGCCCCGGTGGCGGCACCTCCGGCGTCACCGCGATCCGTTGGCCGGGGAAGGCCAGCTGAGTCTCCTCTGACGACGCCTCCGTCGCCCGTGCGCGAGAGTCGATTACACCCACGCGGGTAAATCGCGGCTAACGGGAGGTAAGTGGCATGGGCTCTGTCGTCAAAAGGCTGCTGCGCGAGGCGGGTCAGACCTTCGCCGAGGAGGCGGGGATCCCGCTGAAGGACCAGCCCGGCGCGGTGTTCAAACTGCTGGTGCTGGCCAACCTGCTGAGCGCCCGCATCTCCTCGGAGATCGCGATGGAGGCCGCCCGCCAGCTGTTCGGGGCGGGCGGCGGCACCGCGCGGGGCCTGGCCAGGCTCACCTGGCAGCAACGGGTGGACGCGCTCGGCCGCGCCCACTACGTCCGCTACGACGAGAGCACCGCGTCCCGCCTCGGCGACATGGCCGAGCTCGTGCAGGAACACTACGCGGGCGACCTGCGCCGCCTGCCCATCAAGGCCGAACGCGACCGCGACCGCGCCGCCGAGCTGCTGCGGGAGTTCCCCGGCATCGGGCCGACGGGGGTGGACATCTTCTGCCGGGAGGCGCAGGCGATGTGGCCGTGGCTGCGCCCCTACTTCGACGCGCAGACGCTCCGGGGCGCCGAACGGCTCGGCCTGCCCGCCGACCCCAAGAAGCTGGCGGACGAGGTCGCCGAGAAGGACCTCGCCCGCTTCGCCGCCGCGCTGGTCCGCGTCGCCCGCGACAAGAGGCTCGCCGAGACCGTGCTGAAGGGCTGACCGGGCCGGCCGCCGGGGAGGTCGCCGTCACAGGTGGACGACGACCTCCTCGATCGATTTGCGGGTGATGTCGGGGACCGTCGCGTCCTCGGCCGGGTGGCCGACGGGGATGACGACGTAGGCGCGTTCCTCCTGCGGCCGGTCGCACACCTCGTTGAGGAACCGCATCGGGCTGGGCGTGTGCGTGAGCGTCGCCAGGCCCGCCTGGTGCAGCGCCGCCAGCAGGAACCCGACCGCGATCCCCACCGACTCCTTCACGTAGTACGGGCGGGGCGTGTGCGGGCCCTTGTGCACCTCGAACACGACGATGACGGCGGGCGCGTCCTCCAGGAACGGCTTGCGCCAGTCGGTGCCCAGCGGCGCGAGCGCCTCCAGCCACTCCGCCGAGGCGCGGCGCTCGTAGAACTCGCGTTCCTCGGCCTCGGCGGCCTCCCGCAGCCGCCGTTTGCGCTCGGGGTCGGTGATGACCACGAACCGCCAGGGTTGCAGGTTCGCGCCGGACGGCGCGGTCGCGGCGGCGCGGATCGCCTCCTCGACGACCTCCGGGGGGACGGGGGTGCGGGCGAAGTCCCGGACGGTGCGGCGCAGCGCCATGGTGTCGGCGAACGCGCGCGCCCGTTCCACGGCCTGCCGCGAGGGGACGTGGAAGCGCGGCGCGGGGACGGCCGGATAGGGGTGAGGGGTGCTCATGGCCCCGTCCTATCCCGCCGCCCCCGGACCGATCAAGAGCCGATCGGGGGCGGACCGGGAACGGCTCAGTCCTTGCCCCGGGAGGCCACCCACTCCAGGTTCCAGCCGTAGGCCTGGTCGACCGACAGCTTGCCCCAGCGGGGGCGGCCCGGCGGCGGCAGGACGAAGCGTCCCTCGCGGCGGACGACCAGCTCGCCGTTGACGTTCTCGATCAGCGCCAGGACCGCGTCGCGGGAGGCGTCGGCGCAGTCGTCCATCCGCATCTCGATCGGCGGGGAGCCGATCGGGTAGAGGGTGGCGATCGCGTCCAGGCCGCGGAAGTCCTCGGCCCCGTCGTAGATCTCGGCGAACACCAGGATCCGCCGGAACTCGCGGGTGTGGTCCAGGTTGATCGTCATGTTCTCGCCGGACTCGGTGCCGCCGGTGCGGTCGTCCTTGTCCAGCTTGATGAACGGCGGCCGGTTCAGGTCGCCCATGTCGCCGAGCGCGTGGATGATGCCCTTGCTGCCGTCCTGCAGCTCCCACAGGCAGCACAGGTCGAGGTCCAGGTCGATGCCGCGGCGGCGCTTGCCGAGGAAGCCCTTGGCCGCGCCGGGGCGGGCGCTCCAGTTGAGGTTGACCCGCATGTGGCCCGAGGTCGCGCCGTGCTTGGTCAGCGACACCGACGGGGCGTTCTTGGTCAGCGAGATCTTGCCGCCCTGCATCTGCGGCTCGGCCTGCTGCGGGGCGGGCGGCGGAGGCGGAGGCGCGTACTGCGGCTGCGGAGGCGGCGCGTACTGGGGCTGGGGCGGCGGCGCGTACTGGTTCGGCGGCGGGGGCGGGGCGTACTGCGGCTGCTGCGGAGGAGGCGGCGGGGCGTACTGCGGCTGCGGGGGCGGCGTCGGTTGGGGCGGCGGGGGCGGGGCCTGCTGGGTCTGCGGCGGAGGCGGCGGGGCGTCGTCGATGGTGATGCCGAAGTCGGTGGCCAGTCCCGCCAACCCCGAGTCGTAGCCCTGCCCGACCGCGCGGAACTTCCACTGCCCCTGCCGCCGGTACAGCTCGCCGAGCACGAACGCGGTCTCGGTCGTCGCGCCGGGGTTGTCGAAGCGGGCGAGCTCGGCGCCGTTCTGGGCGTCCAGCACCCGCACGTACAGGCCCTGGAAGCGGCCGAACGTGCCGCTGTCGGAGGACGCCGAGACCACGATCTTCTCGATGTCGGGCTCGACCCGGCCGAGGTCCACGACGAGGGTGTCGCGGACCGTCGGGCCCTGCTGCTTGCCCTCGTGCCGGACGGCCCCGCTGCGGTGGGCGGGCTGGTTGTAGAACACGAAGTCCTCGTCGGAGCGCACCCGGCCCGTTCCGGCCAGCAGCAGCGCGGAGGCGTCGGCGTCGGGCACACCGGGCCCGCTCTGCCAGCCCAGCTCGACGCGGACCGCGGCGGCCGACACCGGGGTGTTGGCGCCTTTCAGCATCGACATACCGTTCCCCTCATCGTCATCCGACCCCCACCAACCTACGGCCCGGGGGCCTTCGGAGGCGACCGTCGGGGCCGCCCGGTCGCGGCGGATCTTGTTCCTCCAGCATGGCGGGGACGGCGGGGCCGTGGGGGCGCGCGGCCGCGACCGGCCGTGATCAGGGGACGCGGGCGGTCCACTCCGGGGTGGTGAACTTGTCGGCGGCCAGCTTGTCGGCGCGCCGCAGCTCCTCGGCGGTGAGGGTGTCGGGGGTGAGGCCGTGGCGGCCGCGGAAGTGCCCGACCATCCGCTGGATGATCTCCTCGCGGGGCAGGCCGGTCTGGCGGCGCAGCGGGTCCACCCGCTTGCGCGCGCTGGCGATGCCCTTGTCCGACAGCTTCTCCCGGCCGATCCGCAGCACCTGGAGCATCTTGTCGGCGTCGATGTCGTAGGACATGGTCACGTGGTGCAGCACGGCCCCGTTCGCCAGCCGCTTCTGCGCCGCCCCGCCGATCTTGCCCTGGTCGGAGGTGATGTCGTTGAGCGGCTGGTACCAGGCGCGGACGCCCAGCTCGGCGAGCGCGCCGAGCACCCAGTCGTCCAGGAACGCGTAGCTGTCGGCGAACGACATCCCGGCGACCAGCGACCCGGGCGCGTACAGCGAGTAGGTGATCGTGTTGCCGGGTTCGACGAACATCGCGCCGCCGCCGCTGATCCGGCGCACCACCTCGACGCCGAACCGCTCGGCGGCCTCGGCGTCGACCTCGTTGCGCAGCGACTGGAAGCTGCCGATGATCACCGAGGGGCCGCCCCACTCCCAGATCCGCAGGGTCGGCGGGCGGCGGCCCGCGCCGACCTCCTCGGCGAGCACCTGGTCGATCGCCATGTGCAGGGCGGGCGGCTGCGGCCCCTCGTGGACCAGCCGCCAGTCGTGGTCGCGCCAGTCGGAGGCGCGGGCCACGGCGCGCCGGACGGCGATCCCGACGGCCTCGGCGGTGATGCCGAGCATCACCGTGCCGGGCGGCAGGCCCGCCTGCACGCGGGCGGCGATGTCGCGGGCCTCCAGCCCGGCGGACAGCCCGTCCAGGGCCGCGTTGATCGATTCGAGGGCCTCGTCGGGTTCGAGGAAGAAGTCGCCGCTGATCCGGGGCCCGCGCAGCAGCCCGTCGACGACCTCGACGTCGGCGACCACGAGCTTGCCGCCGGGAACCTTGTACTCGCCATGCGTCACACCGTTCCCAACCGCGCGGGCGCCGTCGGGATTCCGGCCGGTCAGGGCGCCTTCGGCGGGGAGCCGGGCAGCGGCCCGGGATCGGGGGCGCGCAGGCCGTCCAGGATGATCCGCAGGTTGCGCTCCCACTGGTCGGGCCCGGCGAACACGCCGAGGGTGTGGTCCCCGGTGGCGGCGCCGACCAGCAGGAACGCCACGTCGGTCCAGGAGACGTCGGCGCGCATCGCCCCGGCGTCCTGGGCGCGCTGGACCAGCAGGCGGACGCGGTCGCGCAGTTCGGCGCGGGAGTGGTCGAGCAGGCCGCCGACGGCCTCGTTGATGTCGCACAGCTCGTTGCGGAGCCGCAGGTAGGCCAGGGCGAAGTCGCGCAGGCCGGTCCAGGGGTCGGGGTCGGCCAGGCCGCGGTCGGCGCGGGCCAGGATCTCCCCGAGGATCTCCTCCATCACGGCCTGGAGGAGGCGTTCCAGGGTGCCGACGCGCCGGTAGAACGTGCCGACGCCGACGCCCGCGCGGCGGGCGATCTCGTGCGCGGTGACCTCGGCTCCGCGTTCGGCGGCGACCGCGCGGGCGGCGGCGACCAGGCGTTCGACGTTGCGGCGGGCGTCGGCGCGGGGGCGGCGGCCGGTGCCGTCGTCCAGCAGCCGGCCCACGGCGGGCACGGGGGCGGGGCGGGGCGTGGACATGCGGCCAGCCTAACAACAAGCGGACGGGGGCCGTCCAGATTAAGTGGACAGATCGCGTCCGCTTGTTCTAGGGTCCGAAAACGGACGGATCACGTCCGTTTATGCCGGAGCAGGAAGCAAGGAGTCCCGTCATGACCGTCTCCCCCGTCCGCGTGGGCATCATCGGCGCCAACGCCGACCCCGGCCGCAGCTGGGCGGCCGCCGCGCACGTCCCGGCCCTGGCGGCCGCCCCCGGTCTCGCCCTCACCGCCGTCGGCACCTCGCGGGAGGACAGCGCCCGCGAGGCGGCGCGGGCGTTCGGCGTGCCGCACGCGTTCGCCGACGCGGGCGCGCTGGCCGCGCACCCCGAGGTCGATCTGGTGACGGTGGCCGTGAAGGTGCCGCACCACGCCGAGCTGGTCCGGGCGGCGCTGAAGGCGGGCAAGCACGTGCTGTCGGAGTGGCCGCTGGCGCTCACCACCGGGGAGGCGCGGTCGCTGGCGGCGGAGGCGGAGGCGGCGGGCGTCCGGCACGCGATCGGCCTCCAGGCGCGGCACTCCCCCGGCGTGCGTTACGCCCGGGAGCTGGTCGCCGAGGGCCGCATCGGGCGCGTGCTGGCGGTGACGGCCTACTCCGCGCGGCCGCACGGCGCGGACGGCCGCTACCCCGCCGCGTCCGTCTACACCGCCGACAGCGCCAACGGGGCGGGCCTGCTGGAGGTCGCCGGGGGCCACGTCCTGGACGCCCTGCAGTTCGTGGCGGGGGACATCGCCGAGCTGTCGGCGCACCTGTCCCGCCAGGTCTCCCACTACACCGTCGCCGAGACGGGCGAGACGTTCGAGCGCACCACCCCCGACCAGGTCCTCGTCACCGCGACGCTGGCGGGCGGCGCGGTCGCCTCGGTCCACCTGTCCGACCGCAAGGCCGCCAACCCCCGCACCCGGCTGGAGATCGCCGGGACCGACGGCGACCTGGTGGTCGTCACCGACTTCCCCGACCCGCGCGACGCCCAGCTCCAGATCGGCGCGGCCCGGGTGCTGGAGGCGCGCGCGGGCGAGCGGGGCCGGCGGGAGCTGCCGGTCCCGGACCGGTTCCGGACGGTCCGGGGCGTCCCGGAGGCGACGGTCCGCAACGTGGCCGAGCAGTACGCCGCACTGGCCGCCGACATCCGCGGCGGCGAGACCACGGTCGCGGACTTCGACCACGCGGCGCGCCTGCACGGCCTGCTCGACGCGGTCCGCCGCTCGGCGGAGACCGGGACCCGGCAGCGGCTCTAGCGCACCCGGCCGCGCGCCTTCAGCGGGACGTCGGGCAGGGCGGGCGCGGGGATCGGGTCGCCGTCGTAACCGCGCACCTCGCCGAACCGGTCCCCCTCCATCCAGTCGGCGCGGGCCCGACCGATCTCCTCGCCGGTGCGGCCGACGAAGTTCCACCACATGACGAGCTTCTCCTCGAACGGCTCGCCGCCCAGCAGCATCAGCCCGGCCTCGCCGTCGGCGCGCAGCGGCAGCTCGCGCCGCCCGCACCCGAGGTAGAGCATCGAGCCGGGCTCCAGCCGGACGCCGTCGACCTCCACGATCCCGGACATGGTGAGCACGGCGTACTCGAAGTCGGGCTCGACGGGGAGGCGCGCGGCCCCGTTCACCACGAGGTCGGCGCCGACGATGGGCGTGTAGGCCGTCCCGGGCGAGACCGCGCCGTCGACCTGCCCGAGGATGACCCTCGCGCTCACCCCGCCCCCGGTCACCACCGGAAGGTCGGGGTGGTGCTCGAACGCGGGGTCGGTGTGGCGGTGGGAGTCGGGCAGCGCCACCCACAGCTGCGCGCCGTGCAGGAGGGGCGCGTGCTCGCGCGGCGTCTGCTCGGCGTGCGCGATGGCCCGGCCCGACGTCATCAGCGCCAGCTCGCGCGGCCCGAACGTCAGCTCGCTGCCCAGGCTGTCGCGGTGGGTGATCTCCCCGGCGTGCAGCCAGCTCACGGTCTGCAACCCCATGTGGGGGTGCGGGGCGACCTGCATGCCGGGCTCGTCGGCGATGTCGTCGGGCCCGTAGTGGTCGACGAAGCACCAGGCGCCCACCATGCGCCGCCCGAGACTGGGCAGCAGGCGGCGCACCACGGTGCCGCCGCCCAGGTTCGTCTCCCTCGCCTTCAGCAGCTCGCGCACCGGCGCGGCGGACACCTCGTCCCGCCCGCCGCACACCACCGGCTTCGGCCGCACGTCCAGGTTGCTCATCGGGTCCTCCCCCGGCGTCCGGTCCCGCGACCGCGACATCTAGTTGAAGATTAAACCACGGGGCGGCCGTCCCGTCATCCCGCCGGTCACCTCCCGCCCAGGGCGGTGACGAGCGCGGACAGCGCCGAGGCGAAGGCGTGCTCCGGCGGCGTCGCGTAGCCGATGACCAGACCGCCGGGGGAACGCTCGGGGACCTCGTAGTAGGAGGTCAGGCCGTCGACGTGGACGCCGCGGGACCGCAGGCGCGCGACCAGGGCGCGTTCGTCGGCGCCGGGCACGTGCAGGACGGCGTGCAGTCCCGCCGCGATGCCCGACAGGTGCGCCCCGGGGAGACGGCGGGCGACGGCCTCGCCCAGGCGGTCGCGGCGGCGCCGGTAGCGGGACCGGCAGCGCCGCAGGTGACGGTCCAGCTCGCCGGAGCGGACCAGGTCGGCCAGGACGAGCTGGTCGAGGCTGCTGACGGGCGAGTCGTCCCAGGCGTTGGCCCGCCGCAGCGCCGGGAGCAGCGCGGGCGGGACGGCGAGCCACGCCAGGCGCAGCCCGGGGGCGATGGTCTTGCTGGCCGTCCCGGCGTAGATCACCTGGTCGGGGGCCATGCCCTGGAGCGCGCCGACCGGCTGCCGGTCGTAGCGGAACTCCCCGTCGTAGTCGTCCTCCAGCACGAACGCCCCCGTCCGCCGCGCCCACGCCAGCAGCGCCGTGCGCCGGTCCGGGCTCAGCGTCCCGCCGAGCGGGTACTGGTGGGCGGGGGTGACCACGACGGCGTCCTGGTCGGTGAGGGCGTCGATGAGCAGGCCGCTGGCGTCGGTGGGCAGCCGCCCCGCCGCCAGGCCCAGGCGGGCGGCCAGCGCCGGGTGGTCGGGCGAGCAGGGGTCCTCGAACGCGATCGACGCCGTCCCGAGCGCCTCGCACACGACCCGCAGCGCGTGGGTGTAACCCGCACAGACGACGATCTGCTCCGGCGTGGTGACCACGCCGCGCGCCCGGCCCAGGTACTCGGCCAGCGCCTCGCGGAGGCCGGCGGTCCCGGCGAGGTCGGCGTAGCCGAACGCGCTGTTGGGCGCGGTCTGCAGGACGCGGCGGGTGGCGGCCAGCCACGCCCGGCGCGGGAACGTCGACAGGTCCGGCAGCCCCGGCCGCAGGTCGGTCCCCTCGACCGGCGGCAGCCAGGAGCGGGTGACGGGCATGGCCCTCGGGGGCGGGGCGGGCTGCGCGGCGACCCTGATCCCCGAACGGGGCGCCGAGGTCAGGTAGCCCTCGGCGACGAGCTGGTCCAGCGCCTGGGTGACGGTGCCGCGCGCCATGCCGAGGTCGTGGGCGAGCGTTCGCGAGGAGGGCAGCTTCGTCCCGGCGGCCAGCCGCCCGGACCGGACGGCGTCGCGCAGGGCGTTCTCCAGCCCGATCCGCAGCCCCCGGCTCCGGTCGAGCCGCAGATGGAGGTCGAGCCCCCAACTGGACCAGTCATCCGCCATGGATCTGGACCATACATGTGAGCCAGATCCTTCGTAGCGTTGCGGGCATGAGACATCTGGCCGCAGCCTTCGGGCAGACGACGGAACTGATGGGGCCGGACGGTCAACCCGCCGCGACGAACGCGGGCTCGCGCCGCACGGGGAAGTTCACGGAGTTCGCGATGAAGCACGGTCCGTGGGGTCTCCCCACCATCTCCTGGGGCGGCGTTCGCGGCCGGGCTCAGCGCGACGAGATGTACAGCGCCTCACCGACCTTGCGGTAGCCGACCCGGACGTAGACGCGGGCCGCGCCGTCGTCGGCGGGCGTGAGGAACGACGTCGCGATCCCCGCGTCGCCGCCCGCGCGGGTCAGCAGCGCCGTGATCGCGCCCGCGATGCCGCGCCGCCGGTGCGAGGGCAGCACGCCGATGGAGGCGACCTCCGCGACGCCCCGGTGCGGGCGCTCGTTCTGCCCGGCCCCGACCACGGCCCCGGTCGCGGTGTCCACGGCCACCGCGACCAGGCCGCCGCCCTCGACGATCCGCCGCAGCCGGGCGACGTCGTGCTCGGTGGTCCCGGACGAGCCGAACGCCTCGTCCATCACCCGCGCGGCTCCCCACAGGTCGTCGCCGGCGCCGGCCAGGGAGACCCGGACGGAGGGGTCCGCCGGAGCGTCCACCACGTCACCGGGCGAGCAGACCAGCAGCGGGAAGCGGCCCTCGGGTGTGAAGCCCGCCGACAGCAGCGCGCCCTCGACCTTCGGCGCGGCCCGGGGGACGTACTCCAGCCGGGGCGTCCGCTCGCGCTCCCGGAACGCCGCGACCAGCGCCTCCACCTCCCCGGCCGCGGGAGCGGCGCCGTCGTCGGGGATCGCGTAGTTGAAGAACCGCTCGTCGGAGTGGTCGTCGAACCGGAGCGTGAACGGACCGACGCGCGGAGCGTCCGGACCGGCGTTGGCACGCAGGAAGGCGTGCACCTCGGCAGCGAACAAGGAACCCCTCTCCATGACGACCCCGGCACGCTACGGACCGTCCCTCCCCACCGACAACCGAATTAACGGACGGCCGCCTCCCGCCCGTAGCGCTCGCGGAAGACGTTGCGCTCCAGCGGCCGCCGCCCGGGGTGCCGCCGCTCCTCCGCCGGATAGCCGACCGACAGCAGCAGGGCGACGGCCAGGTCGTCCCGCCCGTCGATCCCGATCACCTTCTTCACCCGCTCCTCGTCCCAGCCGTTCATCGGGCACGTCGCCAGCCCCAGTTCGGTGGCGGCCAGCATGACGAACGAGGCCGCGATCACGGCGTCCTTGACCGCGTACTCCCGCAGCAGCCCGCGGCGTTCCAGGTCCTCCTGGAACTCCCGCGACGCCTCGGCGAACGCGGCCGCGAACTCCGCGCTCCACGCCCCGTTGCGGCGGGCGAGCGCGTGGACGTCCCCCTGGTCCTCGCGCCAGGACCGCGGCTCGGCCACGAAGACCAGCACGACCGGCGCCTCCTGCGGCTGGGGCTGCCCGCCGGTGGCCCACTCCAGTCCCCGGCGCCCCTCCTCCCCGGACACCGCGACGACGGACCGGTCCTGGAGGTTCCAGCTCGTGGGGGCCTCCGCCGCGAGTTCGAGGAGGGTGTCGAGAACGGACGGCGGGACCGGGTCGGCACGGTAGTGGCGGACGCTGCGGCGGACGTGGATCGCCTCCGCGACGGACATGCTCTGGATGCTCATGCACCCACTATCGGAGAGTCACTCTCCATTGGGAAGTGGGCACAAATTAGTGCGTTACTCTCCCTTCATGACGACCGTGGAATCCTCGGGCCTGCCCGCCGACGTCTACTCCGCCAAGTGCCCGACGCGTCAGGTCCTCGACCACATCTCCGGCAAGTGGACGATCCTGGTCGTGGACTCCCTGCTGGAGGGCACCATGCGGTACACCGACCTCAGCCGCCGCATCGAGGGCGTCTCGCAGAAGATGCTCACCCAGACGCTGCGCGCCCTGGAGGCCGACGGGTTCGTCACCCGCACCGTGCACCCCACGATCCCGCCCCGCGTCGAGTACGCGCTGACCGACCTGGGCCGTGGCCTCGCCGAACCGATCACCGCGCTGCGCCGCTGGACCGAGACCCACATCAACGAGATAGAACGCGCCCGCGCCCGGTTCGCGGAGGCGCAGAACCCCCCGCCGCCCAGCCGCGCCTGAGCCGCGTTCCAAAGCCCTGGCCCACGGCACTCGCCTGGCCGCTCGCACCTCACCAGGGCCCGGCGAGCTGGAACGCGACGGCGAACACCCGCGACCGCGGTTCACCGGGCGAGGGAGGCGCCGACTCCCTCGCCCGGGCGCCCTGAGGGGTGGCGGAGGGCTCGTAGTACGACGGCCAGCAGCGTCAGGCCCGTCGCGATGCCCAGGGTGTGTTCGGCGACCGCGACCCACAGGTGCTCGGCGGTGGTGAAGCCTCCCGGTCGCAGGATCACCATCGGCAGTTTCCAGGCGCTCCACGCGAACAGCGAGCCCGACGCCACGAAGGCCGTCGCCACCGGGATCCACCGGGGCGCCCGGGACGCGCGGGCCAGCATCGCGATGCTCCCGGCTCCCAGCAGCGCCCACAGGCCCGAGTTGGCGGCCAGCAGCCGCCCGTCGACGTCCAGGTCGCGGACGAGGCCGAGGGCGCCGCCCACCGCCCAGTGGCACCAGAGCGCCCCCAGCGCGACCGCGCCGGACACCGCCGCCATCGCGGGCGGCGCGGGGAGGCGAAGGTCCCCCACCCGTCCCCGGAACGCCCGCGGCCATCGTTCCCACAGGTAGATCGGCAGGGCCACGGCCAGGCCCAGGCCCATCCCGGCGAAGCCGACGGTGAGCGGGAGCGCCTCCCACGACGGCGTCGCGCCGGCCTCCTCGTCCCCGCCGCCCAGGACGCCCCGGACCGCCATGGGCGGGATCATCGGCACCAGCAGCCCCGCCCCCGTCCAGGCGACGAAGATCACCGGAACGGCGGGCAGCCCGCTCCCCCAGGGCCGCGCCAACGCCAGCCCCAGCGCGACCCCGGCCGCGGCCATCGCCACGGTGACGGCGTTCAGCAGCACCCAGCCGGTGCCGCCGAAACCGTCCGGGCGCTCCCCCAGCAGGCCCGCGACGACCCAGACGACCTTCACCGCCAGATAGGCCCCCATGCTGGACGCCGCCACGTACCCCGCCCACCTGCGCGCCGCGTTCCAGCGCGGCCCCACCGCCGTTCCCTGTGCGTTCACACCGACGAGCCTCGCGGAACCGGCGAACATCCGGACCACCCGCCGGAGGGATCCCGCTCCCCCGCACGGGGGAAAGGCCAGGGGCCCGGTACCGGACGAGCGTCCGGTACCGGGCCCCTGGTCGGGCGAGGCGGGCCGACCGAGGTCAGCTGCAGCCGCTGGTGGAGCCGCAGCCCTCGCAGACGTAGCAGCTGCCCGCGGGGCGCATCTTCGTGCCGCAGGTCAGGCACAGCGGGGCGTCCGCGGTGCGGCCCTGGCGGGACTCGATGACCTCCATCGAGGAGTGGGCCTCGACGGCCGGGGCCGGGGCGGCGGCGGGCCGGGCCGGCTGCTCGATCTCGGCCGACTGGGCCAGCGTCTCGCGGACCTCCTCGGCCTCGTGCAGGCTCGCCGGGTCCTCGCCGTTGGCCTGCATCGCGCGCTCCTCGGCGGTGAGGATGCCGAGGCCCGCGCGGGTCTCGTAGGGCAGGTGGTCCAGCGCCAGACGGCGGAAGATGTAGTCCATCACCGACGTCGCCATGCGGATGTCCGGGTCGTCGGTCATGCCCGCCGGCTCGAACCGCATGTTGGTGAACTTCTCCACCCAGGTCTCCAGCGGCACGCCGTACTGGAGGCTGATGGAGATCGCCATGGAGAACGCGTCCATGACGCCCGCCAGGGTCGAGCCCTGCTTGCCCAGCTTGAGGAAGACCTCGCCGAGGCCGTCGTCGGGGTAGGACGAGGCGGTCATGTAGCCCTCGGCACCCGCGACGGAGAAGCGGGTGACGGTGGCCGGGCGCTGCTTGGGCAGGCGCTTGCGGACCGGGCGGGCGGGCTCGGCCACCGCGACGGCGGCGGGCTCGACGGCCGTGGCCTCGGCCGCGGCGTCGGCCTTGGCGTCGGACCGCTTGGCGGCCGACAGCGGCTGGCCGACCTTGCAGTTGTCGCGGTAGATCGCCAGGGCCTTCAGGCCGAGCTTCCAGCCCTCGTAGTACACCCTCTCGATGTCCTCGACGGTGGCCTGCTCGGGCATGTTGACGGTCTTGGAGATCGCGCCGGACAGGAACGGCTGCACCGCCGCCATCATCCGCACGTGGCCCATCGGGGAGATGGAGCGCTCGCCCATCGCGCAGTCGAACACCTCGTAGTGCTCGGGGCGCAGGCCCGGCGCGTCCACGACGTGGCCGTGCTCGGAGATGTACTCGACGATCGCCTCGATCTGCTCCTGCTGGTAGCCGAGGTTCTTCAGGGCGCGCGGGACGGTGTGGTTGACGATCTGCATGGAGCCGCCGCCGACCAGCTTCTTGAACTTCACCAGCGCGAGGTCGGGCTCGATGCCGGTGGTGTCGCAGTCCATCATCAGGCCGATGGTGCCGGTCGGGGCCAGCAGCGACGCCTGGGCGTTGCGGTAGCCGTGCTTCTCGCCGGTCTTCAGGCACTCCTGCCACTGCCGGGTGGCGGCGGCGTGGATGGACCTGTCCATCTCGTCGAGGGTGCGGACCTCGTCGTTGGCGGCGGCGTGCTTGCGCATGACGCGCTTGTGCGCCTCGGCGTTGCGGGCGTACCCGGCGTACGGGCCGACGACCCCGGCGAGCTCGGCGGAACGCCGGTAGGCGACGCCGGTCATCAGCGAGGTGATCGCGGCGGCGATGCCGCGGCCGCCCTCGGAGTCGTAGGCGTGGCCGGTCGCCATCAGCAGCGCGCCGAGGTTGGCGTAGCCGATGCCGAGCTGGCGGTAGTCGCGGGTGGTCTGGGCGATCTTCTCGGTCGGGAAGTCGGCGAAGGTGATGGAGATGTCCATCGCCGTGATGATCAGCTCGGTGAGGCTGACGAACCTCTCGACGTCGAAGGTGTCGTCCGGGCGCAGGAACTTCAGCAGGTTGATGCTGGCGAGGTTGCAGGAGGAGTTGTCCAGCGACATGTACTCCGAGCACGGGTTGGACGCGGTGATGCGGCCGGTCTCGGGGTTGGTGTGCCAGTCGTTGATGGTGTCGTCGTACTGGATGCCCGGGTCGGCGCACTCCCACGCCGCCTTGGCCATCAGCCGGAACAGCTCCTTGGCCTTGACGGTCTCGATGATCTCGCCGGTCAGGCGGGCGCGCAGGCCGAACTCGCCGTCACCCTCCACCGCGCGCATGAACTCGTCGGAGACGCGGACGGAGTTGTTGGCGTTCTGGTACTGGACGCTGACGATGTCCCGGCCGCCCAGGTCCATGTCGAACCCGGCGTCGCGGAGGGCGCGGATCTTGTCCTCTTCGCGGGCCTTGGTCTCGATGAACTCGGCGATGTCGGGGTGGTCGACGTCGAGCACGACCATCTTGGCGGCCCGGCGGGTCGCGCCGCCCGACTTGATGGTGCCCGCGGAGGCGTCGGCGCCGCGCATGAACGACACCGGGCCGGAGGCGGTGCCGCCGGACGACAGCAGCTCCTTGGAGGAACGGATGCGCGACAGGTTCAGGCCGGCGCCGGAGCCGCCCTTGAAGATGACGCCCTCCTCCTTGTACCAGTCGAGGATCGACTCCATGGTGTCGTCCACCGACAGGATGAAGCAGGCCGACACCTGCTGCGGCGACTTCGTGCCGACGTTGAACCACACCGGCGAGTTGAAGCTGAACATCTGGTGCGCCAGCGCGTACGTCAGCTCGTGCTCGAAGACCTCGGCGTCGGCCTCGGAGGCGAAGTAGCCCTGCTCCACGCCGGTGGTGACGTACATCCGCACCACGCGGTCGATGAGCTGCTTGAGGCTCCACTCGCGCTGCGGGGTGCCCACGGCGCCGCGGAAGTACTTGGAGGTGACGATGTTGACGGCGTTGATCGACCAGAAGTCGGGGAACTCGACGCCGCGCTGCTCGAAGTTGACCGAGCCGTCGCGCCAGTTCGTCATGACGACGTCCCGGCGCTCCCAGTTGATCTCGTCGTACGGGTGTACGCCGGGAGTGGTGAAGATGCGGCTGATCTTCAGCCCCTTGCGGCCCCCCTTGCCGCGTCGGGCCGAGCCGCTCACCGTCTCCGTCATGGCCTTTCCCCCTCCTTGGGGCCCTCCCGCCGGGCCCTGTCCAGGACAACTCCGCCCGCCGGCCGTCCCATCCCGGCCGGGGGCGCTTGACTTAGGTGCTGCTGCTGTCAATCCCTAACGGGATCCGGCGGGCTCCCCCGAGGAACCCCCCTGACGCAAAATCTCGATCTCCCGCGCGAAGTCGTCGAGCGACTCGAAGCCCCGGTACACCGAGGCGAATCGCAGGTAGGCGACCTCGTCGAGCTCACTGAGCGGTCCGAGGATGGCCAGGCCCACCTCGTGGGAGGGGATCTCGGCCGACCCGGACGCGCGCAGCGCCTCCTCGACCCGCTGGCCGAGCTTGGCGAGCGCGTCCTCGTCGACCGGGCGCCCCTGGCAGGCCCTGCGCACCCCGGCGATGATCTTTTCCCGGGAGAACGGCTCCGTAACGCCGCTGCGCTTGGCGACCATGAGGAGCACGTTCTCCTGCGTGGTGAACCGCTTGCCGCACTCCGGGCACGACCGGCGGCGCCGGATGGCGGCCCCGTCGTCGATGGAGCGGCTGTCGATCACCCTGCTGTCAGGGTTGCGGCAGAACGGGCAGTGCACGCGATCCAACCTTCCCTGACTCAACCGCGAGCCACACCGACGAATGAGCCCACAAGCACAACCTGTGGAAAATCACATCGATGTGACTACTAGATGTTGTGGTCAACCGTAAGGCTCGACCGACGCCTGCGCAACCTGGAACGCGAGTCACACGCGTAGACCCTGGTCACATCGGACCTCCGGGTTTCCCGGCCGGGCGTGTCGCGTCCGCGCGGTCCCCGGCGGCGTCCGGAGCATGGCTCCGGACGTGTACCAACATGTGCCCGGACACGCGTCCGGGCACACGTCCGGGCGCGCTCAGCGCGCGGGCAGGCGCAGGCGCTGACCTGGCTGGACGATGGGGCCGGACAGACCGTTGGCGTCGATGATGCGCTGCACGGTGATCCGGGGGTCGGCGTTCCCGGACGTCCGCACGGCGATGCCCCAGAGGGTGTCCCCGGGCTCGACCACGACGTGCTCCACCCTATGCCCGCGCGGCCCCGCGCCCGTCCCCGCCCCGGCGTCCTGACCATGCCTTTCCGGACCTCCGGAACCGGCCCGCGCCCACGGGCCCGCGGTGAGCCAGAGGAGCAGCAGCAGGAGCGCCGCCGCGAAAGAGATCAACACCACCCGCCCCCGCCGGGTGAGCCGGACACCGCCCCCCGCGCCGCTCACGCTCCGCGCATGCCCGACTGTCCCGGCATGCCCGCCGGGACGCCGCACCGGACGTCCACCGGAATGCCGCACCACGCGCCCGACGGCGGGGCTCGCCGCCCGCCGGGGCCGCCCGCGGCCCGGTCCCGCCGCGCGCCCCGCCGGACGTCGGGAGTCGGGCCCGCGCTCCGGCCGGGCCTCGCCGGGGGCCTCCGGAGGGTTCTCGTGCGGGGTCCGGGTGGGACCGTGGGCGGCGCGGAGGGTCGCCCCGCAGGCCACACCGGCGCGCGCCCGGCCGCCCCGCCGGGCGGGGCCGCCCCCGTGTCGCCGAGGTCGCGGATCCGGCATTTCACCCTCCTTGCGACGGGCTGGGAATCATTAGCGTTCGAATGAATTTTCGATCGAACACCTGTACGATGTTGTAGCGCGAGCGGAGCCAGATTTCCAGGACATTCTTCGAACAATTGTTTGATCATTGGCTTCGGCCGCGATACCGTGCCATGACAAGGAGTGACGAACCCAGGCGCCGGAGGCGACGATGAGCAAGGTCCGGGAACTGCCCGACGGGCCCATGGACGAGAGCGGTCTGACGCAGCGTCAGCGCATGGTGCTGGAGGTGATCCGCGATTCGGTGGCGCGCCGCGGTTACCCTCCGTCGATGCGCGAGATCGGCGAGGCGGTCGGTCTCACCAGCACCTCCAGCGTGTCGCACCAGCTACGCGCGCTCCAGCGCAAGGGCTTCCTGCACCGCGACCCCAACCGCCCGCGCGCCGTCGAGATCCGCGTGCCCGGCGCCACGCCGGTGCGCCGCTCCGACGAGCCGTACGAGCCCGGCGCGGGCCAGGACTCCCCGGCCTCCGCCGCGCCCGCCTACGTTCCGCTGGTCGGCCGGATCGCCGCCGGTGGCCCGATCCTGGCCGAGGAGGCCGTCGAGGACGTCTTCACGCTGCCCAAGCAGCTGGTCGGCGAGGGCACCCACTTCCTGCTGAAGGTCTCCGGCGACTCGATGATCGAGGCCGCCATCGCCGACGGCGACTGGGTCGTGGTGCGCCAGCAGCCGGTCGCCGAGCAGGGCGACATCGTCGCCGCCATGATCGACGGCGAGGCGACGGTGAAGACCCTCAAGCGCAAGGACGGTCACATCTGGCTGATGCCGGCGAACTCGGCCTACGAGCCGATCCCCGGCGACGACGCCTCCATCCTCGGCCGGGTCGTCGCCGTCCTGCGCAAGATGTGAGCCGCCGGGACCTCCGCGCCCGGTCCCACTCCTGAGCGCCCGCGCCGCCGCGCCGCGTCCCCTCCGGGGCGCGGCGCGGCGGCGTTCACGGCGTCAGCGCCGGGGCACGATGTTGACGATCTTGGGGGCGCGCACGATCACCTTGGCGACCTCCGCGCCGCCCAGCGCGTCCCGGACCTTGCCGGAGGCCAGCGCCAGCCGCTCCAGCTCGCCCGGGTCGATCGCCGGCGGCACCTCCAGCCGGTCGCGGACCTTGCCCGCCACCTGGACGACGCAGGTCACCGACTCCTCCACCAGCAGCGACGGGTCGGCCGCCGGCCAGCCCGCCCTGTTCACCGGAGCCTGGTGGCCCAGCAGCGCCCACGTCTCCTCGGCGGTGTAGGGGGCGAACAGCGACAGGATCACCGCCAGCGTCTCGGCGGCCTCGCGGACCGCCGGGTCGGCCGCGCCCGCCCCCGAGTCGATCACCCGGCGGGTCGCGGTGACCAGCTCCATCAGGCGCGCGATGGCGACGTTGAAGCGGTGCGCCTCGACCAGCGTGGTGACCTCGTCGACGGTGCGGTGGGTGACGCGGCGCAGCGCCGTGTCGCCGGCCGCGAGGTCCGCGCCGGGCTCGGACGCCACCTCCGCCGCGATGCGGTGCACGCGGCCCAGGAACTTGCCCATGCCCTGCGGGGACACGTCGGCCCAGTCGATGTCGTCCTCGGGCGGGCCGGAGAACAGCATCGCCAGCCGGACGACGTCCACGCCGAACTCGTCGATCTGCTCGCCCAGGTCGACCATGTTGCCCAGCGACTTGGACATCGCCTTGCCGTTCAGGATCACCTGGCCCTGGTTCAGCAGGCGCTTGAACGGCTCGGTGAAGTCCACCATGCCCATGTCGTACAGGACCTTGGTGAAGAACCGGCTGTACAGCAGGTGCAGGATGGCGTGCTCGACGCCGCCGGTGTACTGGTCGACCGGCATCCACCGGCGGACCTGCTCGACGTCGAACGGCCCGTTCTCGTAGTCCGGCGAGCAGTACCGGAAGTAGTACCAGGACGAGTCCACGAAGGTGTCCATGGTGTCGGAGTCACGCCGGGCCGCGCCGCCGCACTTGGGGCACTCGACGTTGACCCAGTCCTCGGCCGCCGCCAGCGGGGAGGTGCCCTTGGGGGCCAGGTCCGCGCCGCGCAGGTCGTCGGGCAGCCTCACCGGCAACTGGTCGTCGGGGACGGGGACCTCGCCGCAGGCGTCGCAGTGGATGATCGGGATCGGGCAGCCCCAGAACCGCTGCCGGGACACCAGCCAGTCGCGCAGCCGGAAGTTCACCGCGGCCCGGCCGGTGCCGCGCTCCTCCAGGATCTCGGTGATCCGCCGGATGGCCTCGGCCTTGGGCAGGCCGTCGATCGGGCCGGAGTTGACGATACGGCCGTCCCCGGCGGTGGCGACGCCGGTCTCGGCGGGGTCGCCCTCGCCGGTGTCGACCACGACGCGGACCGGCAGCCCGAACTTCAGGGCGAAGTCCAGGTCGCGCTGGTCGTGCGCCGGAACGGCCATGATCGCGCCGTGCCCGTACTCGGCCAGCACGTAGTCCGACGCCCAGACCGGGACGCGCTCGCCGGTCACCGGGTTGATCGCGTGCCGACCCAGGAACACGCCGGTCTTCTCGCGCTCGGTGGACAGCCGCTCGATCTCGCTCTCACGCGACACCTCGTCGCGGTAGGCCTCGAACGCGGCGCGCTGCTCGGGCGCGACGATCTCCTCGGCCAGCGGCGCGTCGGCGGCGACCACCATGAACGTCGCGCCGTACAGCGTGTCGGGCCGGGTGGTGTAGACGGTGACCGGCTCGTCCCGGCCCTCGATCACGAAGTTCACGTCCGCGCCGGTGGAACGGCCGATCCAGTTGCGCTGCATCAGCAGCACGCGCTCGGGCCAGGCGCCCTCCAGCTGCTCCATGTCGTCCAGCAGCCGGTCGGCGTACTCGGTGATCCGGAAGTACCACTGGGTCAGCACGCGCTTCTCGACCAGGGTGCCGCAGCGCTCGCAGTGGCCGCCGACGACCTGCTCGTTGGCCAGCACGGTCTGGTCCTTGGGGCACCAGTTGACCTGGCCGCCCTTGCGGTAGGCCAGCCCGCGCTCGTAGAAGCGCAGGAACAGCCACTGCGTCCACTTGTAGTACTCGGGGTCGGAGGTGTGCAGCCGCCGCGACCAGTCGAACGAGGGGGCGTACCGCTGGAACGAGCCCGCCTGCGTGTCGATGTTGGCGTAGGTCCACTCGGCCGGGTGCGCGTCGCGCTTGATGGCGGCGTTCTCGGCGGGCAGGCCGAAGGAGTCCCAGCCGATCGGGTGCAGCACGTTGTGGCCGCGCTGGAACCAGTAGCGGGCGGTCACGTCGCCGATCGCGAACGCCTCGGCGTGCCCCATGTGCAGGTCGCCCGACGGGTAGGGGAACATGTCCAGCGCGTAGCGCCGCTCGCGCTCACCGTCGTTGTCGTCGGCGCGGAACGGGTCGAGCTCCGCCCAGCGGGCCTGCCACTTGTCCTGAACCGCCCGGGGGTCGTACTGCTCGTCGCTCACGGTCGCTACTCCGGTCCTTGTCTACGGGATTCGTCCGGCTGCTCGCCCAGGTCCACGCGGGTTCGCGCCTGCGGGCTCCTGACATGAGAAAACCCCTCGCGCAGGAGGGGTTGCCGCGTCGACGCGGTGCGTCAACGCGGCTGGCTAAGGAGCAGCCTGGGTCGCATACCCCAAGACTATCGCAGCCGCAACGCCGGAAGCCTCCGCATTCCCGTCAGCCGCCTTCGGCCATGGCCTCCCGCACCCTGGCGAGGCGCCGGTCGGGGTCCAGCCCGGCGTACCGCAGCACCAGCGGGTCCGGCCGGGCGGCGCGCAGCAGCCGCGCCAGGTCGTCGGCGCCGCGGCCGTCGACGCGTCCGGCCGGCTCGCCCGGTTCGGCGGGGCCGCCGCGCCGTTCGCCGCGGCCGGCCTCCTCGGGGTCGGCGGGCAGGGCGCGCAGGGTCTTCATCGGGGTCTTTGCTCGGAGGGGGCGGGGCCGCCGATGATCTTCGAGGGGGCGGTGAACGCCCTGTGAACGCCGCGCGGCCCGCCGGGAAGCCCTCCCGGCGGGCCGCGCGGCGCGGGCCGGGTTCAGAACCCGGTGGACTGGCGGGCCAGGGAGATCACGCCCCCGATCTGGATGCGGGTGAGGCCGAGGTCGGTGCCCACGGCGTGCAGGGTCTCCTCCTCCGAGACGCTCAGCGGGCCGTCGGTGAGGGCGATCTCGGCGGCGGCGCGCAGGATGTTCTCGCGCGCCTCGGGGGCCAGCGACCCGGAGTTGTGCGCCATCTCGGCGCGGACCTGGTCGAACGGGCGGCCCAGGTCGCCGTCCAGCACGTGCGGGCCGTAGCCGGCGTCGCCCGCCTGGCGGACGACGGCGACGGCACGGTCGCGGGCGGCGGGGTGGGTGACGTCCCCGGCGCGCAGGGCCTGGGCGGCGGCCAGCCGCATGAGCAGGGCGGGCACGGCGGCCAGCTGCGCGGTGGTCGGGACCTCCAGGATGCCGACGTGCCAGCGTCCCTTGCAGGTGCCGCACTGCACGAACTCGTCGCCGGTCTTGTTCAGCGGGATGACCGGGATGAAGAACAGGGAGAAGAAGTTGCGCCCCTGACGGCGGCGGTACTCGCGGTCGCCGCCGCAGTTCGGGCAGTGGAAGACCCCCTTGCTGAGGGTGAAGTACACGACCTGGAGGCCAAAGATGAGCAAGATGTCCCTCTCGTCGCTTCGGAACGGGCCATCGTAGCGAGAACGAGCGGCGCGGCCCGCCGGTTTCCGGGGGCGGCGATTTTGGGCCTTGACGGCCGTGGCGGGATCGTCGAGTCTCCAAAAAAGACAGGAAGGTTTCCTATCAGAAAGGAGGCGTCCGCTCCCCGCACCAGGCTACGGACCTCGATCCCCGGTCTTCCCCCCGCACGACCCCCCGCCAAGGAGGATCACGTATGCCCAGCAAACGCTCCCTCGCCCTGGCGGCCGCGGCCGCCGTCACGCTCCCGCTGATCCCGGCGGTCCCGGCGTTCTCGCACGGCTACACCACCTCGCCACCGAGCCGGTCCTCGCTGTGCGCGAGCGGCCGGGTGACCGGCTGCGGCCCCATCCAGTGGGAGCCGCAGAGCGTGGAGGGCCCCAAGGGCTTCCCGCAGGCCGGCCCCGCCGACGGAAGGATCTGCGCCGCCGGGGACCCCCGGTGGGCCCCGCTGGACGACCCGCGCGGCGGCGCCTGGCCCGCGGCCTCGCTGCCGTCGGGCGGCTCGTTCACGTTCACCTGGCGGCTCACCGCCCCGCACGCGACCACCTCGTTCCGCTACTTCGTCACCCGCGACGGGTGGAACCCGTCCCAGCGGCTGACCAGGGCGGCGCTGGAGTCGCAGCCGTTCCTGCGCCGCGACTACGGCGGCCAGCGGCCCCCGTCCACGGTGTCCCACCCCGGCACGCTGCCCGCCAAGCGCGGGCGCCACCTGGTCCTGGCGGTCTGGGACATCGCCGACACCGCGAACGCCTTCTACTCCTGCGCCGACGTCAACTTCGGCTGACGTCCGGCCGCGCGCGGCCCCGTCCGCGCCCGCCCCGACCGGCCCTTCACCGCTCCAAGTGGTGACTCATCGGTCACTTAACGAAGATCCGCACGTCAAATGGGCCGTAGGGGATGGCGCGGGCGGAGCCTGATACTCCAGGATGGGGCCGACCAGAACTACACTCGTCGGTAATAACCGGCTGGTGACGAGCCCCGCGCGAGGAGTGCCATGCTGAACCTTTCCGTGCTGCTGGAGGATGCCGCCCGCGAGACCCCCGACCGCGACGCCGTGGTCTTCGGCGACATCCGGCTCTCCTACTCGTTCCTGGACCAGGTGGCCAACCAGGTGGCCAACCTGCTCCGCTCGCGCGGGATCCAGCCCGGTGACAAGGTCGCCATCTCCTCGCCGAACCTGCCCTACTTCCCGATGGTCTACTTCGGGGCGCTCAAGGCCGGGGCGGTCGTCGTGCCGCTGAACGTGCTCCTCAAGCCGCGCGAGATCGCCTACCACCTCGGCGACTCGGACGCCAAGGCGTTCTTCTGCTTCGAGGGCACCCCCGAACTGCCGCTCGGCGAGATGGGGCACGCCGGGTTCCAGCAGGTCGAGGGCTGTGAGCACTTCTTCCTGATGCCGGCCTCGCTGGCCACCACCGAGTCGCCGATCGAGGGCGCCGAGCTGTTCTGGGCGGCGCTGGGAGGCCAGCCGAGCACCTTCGAGTCGGTGCTCACCGAGCCGACCGACACCGCCGTCGTCCTCTACACCTCCGGCACCACCGGCCAGCCCAAGGGCGCCGAGCTCACGCACTTCAACCTGCTCAGCAACGTCATGGTGTCGGACACGCTGTTCGCCAAGACGCTGCACGACACGTTCCTGGTGACGCTGCCGCTGTTCCACATCTTCGGGCAGACCTGCGTGATGAACGTCGGCATGTACCGCCGCGCCACGCTGGTGATGCTGCCGCGGTTCGACGCCAAGCAGGCGATCGGGCTGATGGTCAAGGAGAAGGTGAACATGTTCGCCGGCGTGCCCACCATGTACTGGGGGCTGCTCACCGACGACACCTCCCCCGAGGACGTCGCGGCGATCCGCGAGAACATCAACGTCGCGGTCGCCGGCGGCGCGTCGCTGCCGATGGAGGTCCTCAAGGGGATCAAGGAGAAGTTCGGCGTCGACGTGCTGGAGGGCTACGGCCTGTCGGAGACCTCGCCGGTCGCCTCGTTCAACCGCCCCGACCGCCCGACCAAGCCCGGCTCGATCGGCCTGCCGATCTGGGGCGTCGAGATGAAGCTCATCGACGAGGACTGGAAGGAGATCGAGGGCGAGGGCCCCGGCGAGATCGCCATCCGCGGCCACAACATCATGAAGGGGTACTACAAGCGCCCCGAGGCGACCGCCGACGCGATCCGCGACGGCTGGTTCCGCACCGGTGACGTGGCCCGCCGCGACGACGAGGGCTACTACTACATCATCGACCGCTCCAAGGACATGATCATCCGCGGCGGCTTCAACGTCTACCCGCGGGAGCTGGAGGAGGTCCTGATGACCCACCCGGACGTCTCGCTGGCGGCCGTGGTCGGCGTCCCGCACGAGACGCACGGCGAGGAGATCAAGGCGTACGTCATCCGCACGCCGGACGCCAAGGTCACCGAGGACGAGCTGGTCGAGTGGGGCAAGCAGCAGTTCGCCAACTACAAGTACCCGCGCATCGTGGAGTTCCGCGACGAGCTCCCGATGACCGCCACCGGCAAGATCCTCAAGCGCGAGCTGCGCTGACGCCGGCCCGCCCCCGGGGGCCCCGGGCGACCGCCCGGGGCCCCCGTCCCTCCGCGCCCCCGGTCAGGGCCGCGCGGTGATCTGCTGGACGGCCCACCTGTTGCCGTCGAGGTCGGTGAAGTAGGCGAAGCCGACGTTGTTCAGGTCGTCGTCGTCCCGCGCGGGGCGCTGCCCCTCGGGCCCGAAGGCGATCACCTCGCTGACGTCCACGCCCCGTTCGGCCAGCTGCTCGCGGGCCTTGCGGACGTCGTTGACGACCAGCTGCACGCCCTCCAGCGAGCCCGGCGCCATCGTCGTGAGGCCCTCGCCGATCACGATCGAGCAGCCCGAGCCCGGCGGCGTCAGCTGCACGACGCGGGTGCCCTCGCCGACCTTCGTGTCGTGGTCCACGGCGAAGCCGAGCCGGTCGGCGTAGAACTCCTTGGCCCGGTCGACGTCGGACACGGGGACGACGACGACTTCCAGGGTCCAGTTCATGGGTGTCTCCTTGAGCACTCGGTCGAGCCGGGCGTAGCCCTCGGCGACGCCGCGGGCCATCGGGTAGGCGAGCACGGTGGCGCGGGCCTCCGGCGTCGCGTAGCGGAAGGTGCTGGTCAGCAGGGTCGTGCCGCCGAGGTCGGCGAAGTCGTGGGCGACCAGGGTCTCCCCCGGATACGACTGGTCGTCGAACCGCTCGGTGCACACCAGCCGCCGGGGCCGGTCGACCTCCCGGTAGACGCCGCCGTTCGCCATGAACGCGCCGCCGGGGCCGGCCCACTCGAACCGCCACCGGCCGCCCTCCCGCAGGTCGACCTCGCAGCGCGTCAGGTGCCAGCCGCGCGCGCCGAGCCAGCGGCGCAGCAGCTCGGGCCGGGTCCAGGCGTCGAAGACCATCGCGGGCGGCGCGTCGAAGGCCCGGGTCATGACGATGTCGGTCTCGCCCGGGGTCTCCACGTGGACGGTCCTCACGCGCCGTCCCCCCTCATCTCCCTGAGCAGCGCGTCGAGGTTCCCGTAGCGCTCCTCCCAGAGCGCCCGGTAGTCCTCCAGCCAGCCGGCCGCCTCCCGCAGGGGGGCGGACTCCAGCCGGACCGGGCGGCGCTGGGCGTCCCGGCGGCGCGACACCAGCCCGGCCCGCTCCAGCACCTTGAGGTGCTTGGAGATGGCGGGCTGGCTCATCCCGAAGGGTTCGACCAGTTCGCCGACCGTCGCCTCGCCGCGGGCCAGCCGGGCCAGGATGGCCCGCCGGGTCGGGTCGGCCAGCGCCGCGAAGGTCGCGTCGAGCGGGGCCGTGTCCGTCATCTAGATAACCACCTAGCTATATAACTGGGTGGTTCTCTTTCTACCGGCCCGCCCCCGGCCGGTCAATCCCCCCGGGTCAGAACGCGCACTCCAGATGCTTGATCCCGTTGACGAAGCTGGAGAACAGCCGCTCCGGCGGGGCGGTGGAGCGGATGCCGGGCAGGCGGGTGAACAGCTCGCGGAACATCACCGTCATCTCCCGCCGGGCCAGGTGCGCGCCCAGGCAGAAGTGCGGGCCCGCCGCGCCGAACGCCAGGTGCGGGTTCGGGTCCCGGGCGATGTCGAAGACGTGGGGGTCCTTGAAGACCGTCTCGTCGCGGTTGGCCGCCCCGTAGAACATCAGGACCTTGTCGCCCTCCTTCATGGGCGTGCCGCTCAGCGTGTGGTCGCGGGTCAGGGTGCGGCGCATGTAGGTGACGGGGGACGCGTAACGGAGGATCTCCTCGACGGCCCCGGCGATACGGCCCTCGAAGTCCTCCAGCAGCGCAGCGCGCTGCTCGGGATGGCGGGTGAACAGCTTCAGGCCGTGGGCGGTGGCGTTGCGCGTGGTCTCGTTCCCGGCGACGACCAGCAGGATGAAGAACGCCGCCACCTCCCGGTGGGTGAGCTTCTCCCCCTCGACGTTGGCGTGCACCAGCACCGAGGTGAGGTCGTCGGTGGGGCGTTCGGCGCGTTCGGCCGCCAGGTCGGTGACCAGGGCCGCCAGTTCCTTGCTGGCCTCGTAGGTGGCCAGGAACGCCTGCTCCATGGTGTCGGCGCCGGGGGTGTACTCGGGGTCGCCCGCGCCGATGACGATGTTGGACAGCTCCAGCACGCGTGCGCGCTTCTCGGGCGGGATGCCCATCATGTCGCAGATCACGCGCATGGGCAGCGGGGCCGCGACCTCGTCGACGAAGTCGCCGCCCCCCTTGGGCCGGAACGCCTCCACGATCTCGACGGCGGCGCGCTGGATCCCGGCGTTCAGCCCGGCGATCATCCGGGGGGTGAACGCGCGCGACACGATGCGGCGCAGCCGGGCGTGCCGGGGGTCGTCCATCACGATCATCGAGCCGAAGAACTCGGCGAACTCCTCCGGCGGGTCCACCAGCCCGGCGATGCCGCGCTCGGAGCTGAACACCCGGGGGGTGCGGCTGGCCTCGGCGATGTCGGCGTGCCGGACCAGCGCGTAGTAGCCGGGACCCGCGCCGAGGCCGAACGCCTCCAGGTCGGGTTCGGGGAAGTGCCGGGGCCGCCCCGCGGCATGGAGCACCGCGAACGCCTCCTCGCGTTCCCGTGCCGGGCGCATCCAGAACGCCGGGTCGGCGGGGTTGATGTCGTCGAGCCGTGCCGGACCGGTCGCGGTCATAGCGTCCCCTTCGTGAACGGCCGCCCAGAACCTCATCTTGACGTTCGGAGCGGCCGTGTCAACGCGGCCCGGGGCCGGGGGGACCGGCGGGTCAGACGGTGTAGGGCAGTCGCTTGATGCCGTTGATGAAGCTGGAGCGCAGCCGTTCGGGCTCACCGGTGGCGCGGATGTCGGGGAAGCGGCGGAACAGCTCGCGGAACATCACCGTGATCTCGCGGCGGGCCAGGTGCGCGCCCAGGCAGAAGTGCGGGCCGGGACCGCCGAAGCCGATGTGCTCCTTGACGTCCTCGCGCAGGATGTCGAACGCGTCGGGGTTCTGGAAGACCGTCTCGTCGCGGTTGGCGGAGGCGTAGTAGAGGACGAGCTTGTCGCCCTCGCGGACCGGGATGCCGTTGAGCTCGGTGTCGCGGGTGGCGGTGCGGCGCATCCAGATCACCGGGGAGACGTAGCGGACGATCTCCTCCACGGCCCCGGCGACGCGCCCCTCGAAGTCCTCCAGCAGCGCGGCGCGCTGCTCGGGATGGCGGGTGAACAGGTCCAGGCCGTGGGCGATGGCGTTGCGCGTGGTCTCGTTCCCGGCGACGACCAGCAGGATGAAGAACGACCCGAGCTCCTGGTCGGTGAGGGACTCACCGTCGATGTTCGCGGTCACCAGGGCGGAGGTCAGATCGTCGGTGGGGTCCTCGCGGCGCCGCCGCCCCAGGTCCTCCACCAGCTCCTTGAGGGTCTGGCCCGCTGCGAACAGGGCCAGCGGGACCTCCTCGGGGTTCCCGGTCGGCAGGAACTCCTCGTCGTGGCCCGCCAGGATGACGTTAGTGGCGTTGACCACGGTGTCGTAGTGCTCCTCGCCGATCCCCATCAGATCGCAGATGATCTTCAGTGGGAGGCGCACCGCGACGTCGTGGACGAAGTCGCCGGTGCCCTCCCCGGCGGCGACGCGCTCGACGATCTGCGCCGCGACCGCCTCCACCTGGTCCTCGAACCGCTGGATCATGCGCGGGGAGAACGCCCGCGACACGATCCGGCGGATCTTGGCGTGCCGCGGGTCGTCCATGTTGATCATCGAGCCGAAGAACTCGTGCAGGTCGCCCGGCATGTCGGGGATGCTGATCGCGCCCTGACCGGAGCAGAAGTCCTGCGGTCGCCGGGACGCCTCGACCACGTCGGCGTGCCGGGTGAGGGCGTAGTAGCCGGGGCCGCGCGGCACGAGCGGGACCTCCGGCTCCTCGAACCGGATGAGACCCGGCTCCCGGCGGAGGGCCTTGAACGCCTCGTGACGGCGCTCGCGCGGCCCGTTCCAGAACTCGATGTCCGTCAGGTTGATGTCCTCGACCTTGAGCACGGTGCCCACCGCCTATCGACCAGAACGAGATTCGGTTTACACCAACTGTGTCAGAGTAAAGCGCGTCCGGGGATGGACATGGAGGTGACTCACGTCACACTCTCAGGCCGCGAGCCAGTCCAGGATCAGGCGGTTCACCTCGGCGGGACGGTCCAGTTGCAGGAAGTGACCGCCGCCCTCGACCACCTCCGCGCGGGAGCCGGGCGGAAGCTGGGCCAGCACCGCCGCCGGGTCGGACATCACCACGTCCGCGCCGAGGCAGCCGTCGGCCGCGCCGTGCAGGTAGAGGACCGGCCGCTCCCCCGTCCGCGACGCCGACCGCTGCTCGGCCGCGTACCGGTCGAGCAGGCGCGACGGGTCGAGCATGGCCCGGTAGTAGCCGACCGCGGCGGCGACGTTGGCGGGCGTGGCCAGGCACTCCATGACGCGGTCGACGTCCCCGGCGACCTCGGCCCCGGGCGGGGACCAGTCGCGCCACAGCCCCTCCACGAACGCGCGGTCCAGCACCGCCTCGGCCAGCGGCGTCTGGAACAGGAAGATGTAGAAGGACCGCTTGAGCTGCTCGTAGGAGGAGAACGCGTTCATCATCGCCCCCAGCGGCGGGACCGCCAGGGTGACGGCCTTCCGCCAGCGCCCGGGAGAGTGGGCGGCGGCCCCGTAGGTCGCGAACGCGCCCCAGTCGTGCCCGATGATCACCGCGTTCCCGTCCCCGCCGAGCGCCTCGTGCAGCGCGACCGCGTCGGCGGCCAGGGCCCCGGTCTGGAACGCGCCGTCCTCGGGGACCCGCGTGGGCGCGTACCCCCGCATGAACGGCGCGACGGCGCGGTACCCGGCGCCGGCCAGTTCCGGCAGCAGGTGCCGCCAGGTGTGCGCCGAGTCGGGGAACCCGTGCAGGCACAACGCCAGCGGGCCGTCCCCGGGACCCGCCGCCAGGTACCCGAACTCCAGGCCGCCGGCCTCGACCGAACCAGTGGTGATCGCGTCGCTCATGTCGCCTCCCGTGCGCTCGGCGGCGACGTTACCCTCCCGCGATCGGGCGCTCTGGAGTGAGAAGGTTCACGATTGCTACGGAAATCGCTGTATGGAGAGGTATTTACATCGGAATCAGTTGAGACCTAGCATCTAGGCAACTGGATCGCTCGCAAACAGCGGGTGTCCCCGCTCGGACCGAGGAAGAGTGATGACCGACTCCCTTCAGGACGCGGCCCGCGACCATCTGTGGCTGCACTTCGCCCGCCACTCGGCCATCCGCGACGGCGCCGAGGTGCCGATGATCGTGCGCGGCGAGGGCCCCTATGTCTACGACGACCGTGGCAAGCGTTACCTGGACGGCCTGGCCGGTCTGTTCACCGTCCAGGCCGGGCACGGCCGCGAGGAGCTGGCGCAGGCCGCCGCCAAGCAGGCGGCCGAGCTGGCGTTCTTCCCGCTGTGGTCCTACGCCCACCCCAAGGCCGTCGAGCTGGCGGCCCGGCTGGCCGACCTCGCCCCGGGCGACCTGAACCGGGTGTTCTTCACCTCCGGCGGCGGCGAGGCCGTCGAGAGCGCCTGGAAGCTCGCCAAGCACTACTTCAAGCTGGTCGGCAAGCCCACCAAGCACAAGGTGATCAGCCGCGCGGTCGCCTACCACGGCACCCCGCACGGCGCGCTGTCACTGACCGGCCTGCCCGGCATCAAGGCCCCCTACGAGCCGCTGGTGCCGTCGGGGTTCCGCGTGCCGAACACCAACATCTACCGGGCCACCGAGCACCGCGACGACCCCGAGGCGTTCGGGCGCTGGGCCGCCGACCGGATCGAGGAGGCCATCCTCTTCGAGGGCGCCGACACCGTGGCCGCGGTGTTCCTGGAGCCGGTGCAGAACGCCGGCGGCTGCTTCCCGCCGCCGCCCGGCTACTTCCAGCGGGTCCGCGAGATCTGCGACCGGCACGACGTGCTGCTGGTGTCCGACGAGGTCATCTGCGCGTTCGGGCGGCTCGGCACGATGTTCGGGGCCGACCGCTACGACTACGAGCCCGACATCATCACCTTCGCCAAGGGCGTCACCTCCGGCTACTCGCCGCTCGGCGGGATGCTGGTGAACGACCGGCTGTTCGAGCCGTTCAGCCGGGACGCGAACATGTTCGCGCACGGCTACACCTTCGGCGGGCACCCGGTGTCGGCGGCGGTCGCCCTGGCCAACCTGGACCTGCTGGAGCGCGAGGACCTGCTCGGCCACGTCCGGCGCAACGAGGACGCGTTCCGCGGCACCCTGGAGAAGCTGCTGGACCTGCCGATCGTCGGCGACGTGCGCGGCGCGGGCTTCTTCTACGGGATCGAGCTGGTCAAGGACAAGCAGACCCGCGAGACGTTCACCGACGAGGAGTCCGAGCGGCTGCTGCGCGGCTTCCTGGACAAGGCGCTGTACGAGGCCGGCCTGTACTGCCGCGCCGACGACCGCGGCGACCCGGTGGTGCAGCTCGCGCCGCCGCTGATCTGCGACCAGTCGCAGTTCGACGAGATCGAGCAGATCCTGCGCTCGGTGCTGACGGAGGCGTCGTCGCGCCTGTAGTCCGGCGCGCCCCGACCGGACGGGCGGCGCCGCCCGGGTCCCTCCGGCCCGGGCGGCGCCGCCCGTTCAGGCGTTCCGGCGGACCAGGTCGGCGGCCCTCTCGCCGATCATGATGGCGGGCGCGTTGGTGTGGCCCCGGATGATCTCCGGGAGGACCGAGGCGTCGGCGACGCGCAGGCCCGCCACGCCCCGGACGCGGAGTTCGGGGTCGACCACCGCGTCGTCGTCGGCGCCCATCCGGCAGGTGCCGGTCGGGTGGTAGATCGTCTGGGCGTGCGCGCGGACGTAGTCCACGAGCTCCTTCTCGTCGTGCGCGCCCGGGTAGGGGGCCATCGAGCCGCCCACGTACTCGTTCAGCGGCGCGGTGTCGAGCAGCTCCTCGGCGAGGCGCACCCCGTGGATCACGCGCCGCAGGTCGGCGTCGGCCGTCAGGTAGCCGGGGTCGATCAGGGGCGCGGCCAGGGGGTCGGCGGAGGCCAGCGCGACCCGGCCGGACGACTCGGGGCGCAGCAGGATCACCCCGACGGTGACACCGTGCTCGGTGGGCGCCTCCAGGCCGTGGTCGCTGAACGGCACCGGCGCGAACACCAGTTCCAGGTCGGGGGCGGTCAGGGCGTCGTCGCTGCGGGTGAACAGCACGGCCTCGCCGACGTTGGAGGTGAACGGGCCGCGCCGCAGCAGCAGGTAGCGGGCGACGTTGCGGGGCGTGTCGGCGCCGGTGAGGGTCACGGCGACGGTGGCGTGCCGCAGCACCGCCACGGCCAGGTGGTCCTGGAGGTGGCGGCCGACGGCGGGGCGTTCGGCCACCGGCTCGATGCCGTGCTCGCGCAGGTGGTCGGGGTCGCCGACGCCCGACAGCAGCAGCAGGTGCGGCGAGCCGACCGCCCCGGCCGACAGGATCACCTCGCGCCGTGCGAACAGGCGCCTGCCGTCGCCGCGCTCCACGCCGGTGGCCCGGCCGTCCTCGATGACGACGCGGGTGACCTGGGTGTCGGTGACGACCGTGAGGTTGCGGCGGCGGCGCGCGGGACGCAGGTAGGCGTCGGCGGCGCTCCAGCGGCGTCCGCGCTTCTGGGTGACGGGGGTCGGGGCGTGGCCCTCCCCGTCGGGGACGTTGAGCTCGGGCAGGCGCTTCAGGCCCCTCGCCTCGCAGGCCGCCAGGAACGCCCGCGTGGTCTCGTTCATGTCGCGCTGGTCGGAGACCAGCACGGGCCCGTCGGTGCCGTACACCCCGTCCGCGTTGCCGCCGACACGGCGCTCCAGCCTCCGGTAGTAGGGCATGACCTCGTCGTGGGACCAGCCCGGAACGCCCCAGCCGTCGTAGTCGGCACGGTGGCCGCGCACCCACATCATCGCGTTCATCGACGACGAGCCGCCGAGCATCCGCCCGCGCGGCCAGTACATCTCGCGGTGCTCCATCTCCGGCTGCGCGACGGTGTGGAAGTCCCAGTCGCGGGCCGTCCGGAACAGCTTCGCGAACGCCGCCGGGACGCCGACCTCCCGCGCGCGGTCGGACCCGCCCGCCTCCACGAGCGCCACGCTCGTGCCCGGGTCCTCGCTCAGCCGGGCGGCCAGCGCGCAGCCGGCCGAACCGGCGCCGACGACGATGTAGTCGAATTGCATGGGGGCTCCGAAGGGGGGTGAGAAGCCACGGCGCGTCCGACCGAACATAGACCCCGTGACGGAGCCATGACAATGCGTGCCGGCGATCGGGAACGGTGACGGCCCGCCGGGGTCCGGCGGGCCGTCACGGTCGCGCGGCTCAGACGCCCCAGTCGGGGCGCAGGGGCATCCGCGCGTCACCCTTGTCGTCGAGCTTGACGCCGAGCGTCTGGTGGAGCTGGATCCAGTTCTGCTCGAAGCCGAGGACGCAGCCCGCCATGTACACGCGCCACACGCGGGCGGTGCCCTCGCCGACCTCGGCGACGGCCTCGTCCCAGTGGTCCTCCAGGTTGTCGCACCAGCCGCGCAGGGTGCGGGCGTAGTGCTCGCGCAGGTTCTCCTGGTGGCGGATCTCGAAACCGGCGTCGTTCATCTGCGACTGGATGTAGCCGGGGCCCTCCAGCTCGCCGTCGGGGAAGACGTACCGGTTGATGAACCCGTCCTGCTTGATGGGCGGGGCCAGGTTGTCCGGGCGGGTGATGGTGTGGTTGAGCATGCGCCCGTACGGCTTGAGCTTGTCGTACAGGAACGAGAAGTACGACGGCAGGTTCGCCTTGCCGATGTGCTCGGTCAGGCCGATGGAGCTGACCGCGTCGAAGCCGGTCTCGGCCACGTCGCGGTAGTCCATGTGCCGGACCTCGGCCAGGTCCGACAGGCCCCGGTCGGCGATCGCCTTCTGCGCCCACTCGGCCTGCTGCTTGGACAGCGTCACGCCGAGCGCCTTCACGCCGTACTCCTTGGCGGCGTGCATCACCATGCCGCCCCAGCCGCAGCCCACGTCCAGCAGCCGCATGCCCGGCTCCAGCCCGAGCTTCTTCGCGACCAGGTCGTGCTTGTGGAACTGCGCCTCCTCCAGGGTGGAGTGCTCCTCGGGGAAACAGGCGCAGGTGTAGGCCATCGACGGGCCCAGCACCCACTCGTAGAAGGTGTTGGAGACGTCGTAGTGGTGGGAGATGGCCTTGGCGTCGCGCCGCTTGGAGTGACGCAGCCAGGACGGGACGCGGCTGAACGGGGCCTCCTGCGGCGGGGGGTCCAGCCGCCGGGACACCGCGCCGCGCAGCAGCGGGTCGCGCAGCACCTCCGAGAGGACCCGGGCCTTCTCGCGGGCGCTGACCTCACCCAGCACCTGCTGCATCGTCGACAGCACGGTGTACATGTCTCCGGACACGTCGATCATGCCGCTGACGTACGCCCGGGCCAGCCCCAGCGCCCCCGGCGAGTGGACCAGGTACGACACCGCGTGGGGCGAGCGCACGTGGAAGCGCAGGTCGGCGCCGTTCACCCCCGCCCGCGACCCGTCGTAGGCCGTGAACTCCACTGGCGCCCCAGCCCCGGCGAGCCGCTCGAAGACCCTGGCCAGCGTCATCTTGGTTCCTCCTGTCGTTCCGCCCCGGGGAAAGCGGGGTCCTGACGTGGTGTCGCCGGCCCCGGCCGCGGGGCCTCCCCCCGATAACCGCGCGGACGTCAGCGTCCGCGCACGCACTTGTCGTAGAGGTCCAGCAGTCGCTCGGCGGGGTCGTAGGCGGATTTCAACCGCCGGTAGGTCTCCCCGTCGTAGTACCGCCAGAACTCGTCCCGGCTGTAAAAAGCAGTCGAATAGAGAGACTTGTGTCCGTCAAGGTCCGCGACCCGGCGTTCGATCAGACGGTTGTGGTACTCGGGGATCTGGCCCGGGGGGAGCCGGACCGTTCCCCAGAAGCCCACGTTCACGTAGGTGCGGCCGGGCTCCAGCGGGTACAGCGGCCAGCGTTCGCGGGCGCGCAGCGGGCACAGCCAGACCGGGCTCATCCCGATCTTCTCGTGGAAGAACTCCAGGAACGCCGGGAGGTTCTCGACCGGCACCTCGATGTCCTGGATGACGTCCTCGCGGGGCCGCTGGCCGCGCCAGCGGTCGACGCGCGCGACGACCTGGAAGCGGCGGTCGTAGGCGACCATCCTGCGGTAGACGTCCGAGCGCTTGGCCTTGTCCGGCCACAGCCGCCGCACCACCGGGTGCTGGACGCCGAACGCGCCCGAGCACCAGAACCAGTCGGTGTCCCAGCGCCAGATGTAGTCGCGGACGGTCAGGAAGTCCACCGACCGCTGCTGGATCGAGCGGTAGTAGATCTTCTGGCCGGTGTAGTCGGAGGTGTAGGGCGCGGTGTCGACGAACGTGCCGATGGTGACGTACTGCTCGTCCGGGCCGAAGACCGTGCCGTCCATGAAGTCGACGGACTCGCCGTCGTGGGTGCGGCTCTCGCTGATGTCGGCCATCGCCCGCGCGGCGGCCGCGGCGTCGTCGAAGCGCAGGTGGCGGACCTTCACGTACGGCTTGACCGGCACCAGATCGATCTTCAGGCGGAGCGAGTAGCCGAGGGTGCCGTAGGAGTTGGGGAAGCCGTAGAACAGGTCGGAGTGCTCGTTGTCGCGGGTGGCGACGACGGTCCGGCCGTCGCCGGTGAGCACCTCCATCTCCTGGACGGCCTCGTGCGGCAGTCCCAGATGGAAGGAGGAGGACTCGATGCCGAGGCCGGTGACCGCGCCGCCCAGCGTGATCGTCTTGAGCTGCGGCACGACGGTCGGCATCAGCCCGTGCGGCAGGGTCGCGTCGACCAGGTCCTCGTAGGTGGTCATCCCCTGCACCTGCGCGGTCCGGGTCGCGGGATCGACGCCCAGCACCCTGTCGAACCCGGAGACGTCCAGGCCGGGCGCCTGCGAGGGATCCCGCCACCGGAACAGGTTGGAGGTCTTCTTCGCCAGCCGCACGGGGGTCCCCTCGGGGATCGCCGCGTACGACCTCCGGAGTGCCTCGACCGCCCGCCGGTGATCGTCGTTGATCAGAAGCTCCGTCATGTCCCCTCCCATGGCCAGTAAACCGATCATCCCATGTATGGTCCACATAAATACGCGAGAAGATCGTCACAGGTCGGCAGGGGAATAAAACCCCGCGAGTCCTCCGGTGGCGGGGCTTTCGGTCGTCCGTTACTTGACGAGCCGGGGCGTCCAGGGATAGCGGAAGTCGCGTCCGGCCAGCGCGTAGCACGCCGCGATCCCGGCGACGATCCAGGTGACCGCGTACAGGATCCCGCCGATCCCGAACGTCACGATCGTGAGAAGCAGCAGGGTGAGCTGGAAGTTGAGCGCCGCGACCGCGTGCCGCCGCACGTACTCCGACCGCTTGCCGCTGAGCGCCATCATCACCAGCGGGCCCACGAACGACGTCACGTAGCCCAGCCCGTGGGTCAGGGCCGCCAGCGCCCGGTCCTCACCGGTCGGCTCGGGACCGGTTCCGGCCATTCCGGCGGCGAGCGCGGGCCGTCCGCCCGTCCCCGCCAGGTCGCGGAACAGCACCTCGATGTCGGCGTGCGTCTTGGCGGTCATCGCCAGATGCATCCGCGTGTCGAACTCCTCGTGCTCCAGCCGCCCCTCGGCGTAGGCCTCCTGGAGCCGTTCGACGGCCGCCTCCCGCTCGGTGTGCCCGACGCGGAGCTCCCCCATGGCATTCGTGGTCTTCATACGTTCCATCCTCGGCGGCGCCCGCTCTCCCCACCATGGGGGAAGACCCTGATCCACCCCTGAGAGCACCACCCCGCACGGCGGAGGAGGGGGTACCCGCGCGGGGGACGGCGGCCGGCCGCGTCCGGCCGTCAGCGCTCGACGTACTTCTTGCCCGGCGTCAGCGGGCGGCCGTACAGCTCCGAGACCGTCACGAAGACGTAGCCCTTGGCGGAGAGCCTCTGGAGGATGGCGGGCACGGCGGCCACGGTCGAGGGGTGGATGTCGTGCAGCAGCACGATGTGGCCCGGTCTGGTGGCCCGGAGAACGCGCTGCTCGACCTGGCGGCTGTCGCGGTCCTTCCAGTCCAGCGGATCGACGGTCCACAGGATCTGGGCGAGCCCGAGCCGTCTGCTGACCGAGGCGACCGTGCCGTCGGTGGAGCCGTAGGGCGGGCGCATCAGCGTGGGTGTGACGCCCGTGGCGTGCTTGATGGCGGCCTGCGTGCGCGACAGCTCGGCATGGACCTTGGCGGCCGACGAACGCCCCAGGTCGACGTGGGTGTAGCTGTGGTTGGCCAGTTCGTGGCCGGCGGCCAGCTCGCGGCGCAGCAGGTCGGGGCGGGACTCGACGTTCCGGCCGACCATGAAGAACGTGGCGCGCGCCTGATGCCGGGCCAGGATGTCCAGCAGCTTGGCCGTCGGCGCCATCGGACCGTCGTCGAAGGTCAGCGCCACGCATTTGGCCTTCTTGCAGTCGGTCTTCCGGGGCCGGGGCGGAGTGGTCGGGGCCGCCTGGGGAGCCGCCGTGCCCTGCGCCCCGTCGTGGGGCCTGCCCTGCGGCGCGGCGCGCGTCGCGTCCCGGCCGTTGGCGGCCAGCCCGGCGGGCGCCCGGGCGTCGTCGGCGGTCGCCGCCTGCAGGGTGCTGAGCCAGCCGCAGGCCGTCAGCGCCGCCGCCGCGGCGCACCACCGATGAAACGCCCCCGTCCGTGCCATGTGCGCCCTCTCGCCTCGCCCGCCCCCGCGGGTTCACCGGATCCGCCAGTGTAGGGCGTGCGCATCCGCCGACATGGCGGAAACCTGCCCGTGTCGGGAACCCCGTCTGACCGGTAGATCGTTATTGTCATACCGCACCACTGTCTCCGGAACCGTTCCGGAGCGGCATGACACGGACGGGACAGGCCGATGAGGTTCCGGGACCGGTTCGGGCTCCGCAAGAACCGTGGTGACTCGGTCGCCAAGTTCGACCGCGAGGCCACCGACGCCGACATCGAGGCACTGATCGCTTTCGCCCGCTCCCGCAAGGGCGTGGAGTTCTTCGTCGAGCCCGAGACGTTCGCGACCGACACCACGGCCGTGGCGGTCGCCGACGACGGCGAGTGGACCCGCCGCCGGGTCGGCTCCCCCAAGGTGATCGGGAAGGTCGCCCGCGACCTGGGCCTGCCGGTCTACGACGTGCAGATCGTCGGCTACCCCCCGCGCATGCGCGCCTGGAACGAGCGCAACCGCGACCGCGCCCGCCGCATCGACCCCGGCACCCCCGGCGAGGCCGTCTCCTCCTGACCGCCTTCCCCGGCCGCTCCCGCTGATCAGTCGAGGAGCTGCCGGGTCAGGGCGTCGACCGCCCACTCCCGCCACTGTCCGGCGCTCCAGCCGCGTTCGCCGACGAGCAGGTGGTAGGTCTCCGGGGCCAGCACCGCGAGCGCGATGTCGGCCGCGCGCGACGCGTCCATGCCGCCGCGCAGCGCCGTCTTGGCCGCCAGCGCCTCGGCGAGGCGGAGCTGCACCGTGCGCCGCTGCTCGATGTTGGTCCGCCACAGCTCGGCGATCTCGGGATCGTTCGCGGCGGCCGACCGCACGGCCTCCAGCAGCGGCGTGACCCGCTCCAGGATCTCGCCCGCGGCGGCGACCTGGAGCCGGAGCTGCTCGGCCGGCGGCGCGGCGACGGCCGCGGCGACCCAGGGCCGGTCGAGGGTGGCGACGGGCTCGGCGTCGCCCGCGATCTCGACGTCCAGCAGCTCCGACAGGATCGCCCGCTTGGTGGCGAACGTGAAGTAGAGGGTCTGCACGGCCATGCCCGCGCGTTCGGCGATGGCCTTCATCGTGGTGGCCGTGTAGCCGTGCGCGGTGAACAGCTCCCGCGCCGCCTCCAGCATCCGCGCCCGGTTGGCCGCGGTCCTGGCCGCCCGCACCCCGGGTCTCCTCGTGCCCATCCCCACACCCGCCCCCACTTGACTGGAGTATCACTCTAGTGGAATTTTCACTGGAGCATTGCTCTAGTGAAGGAGTGTTCATGAAGGGGAGACGTGCGCCCGGCGGGTCGCTGGACGGCCGGGGCCGGGCGTTGCTGCTGCTCACGGCGGTGGAGCTGGTGGTGTTCCTGGACACCACGGTGCTGAACGTGGCCCTGCCCGCGATCGGCCGCGACCTGCGTCTGGACGAGGCGGGCCTCGGCTGGGTCACCAACGCCTACCTGCTGGCGTTCGGTGGCTTCATGCTGCTGGGCGGACGCGCCGCCGACCTGCTGGGGCCGCGCCGGGTGTTCGCGTGGGGCCTGGCGGTCTTCACGGTCGCGTCGGCGCTGGCCGGGCTGGCGGGGACGGCGTGGCTGCTGGTGGCGGCGCGGGCGTTGCAGGGGATCGGCGCGGCGGTGGTGGTGCCCGCGCAGCTCGCGTTGCTGACGGCGACGTTCACCTCCCCCGAGGCGCGCCGCCGGGCGTTCGGGGTGTGGAGCGCGATGGGCGCGGCGGGCGCGGCGGTCGGCACGGCGGCCGGGGGTCCGCTGACCGACGGGTTCGGCTGGCCGTCGATCTTCCTGATCAACGTGCCGGTGGGGGTGGTGGCCCTGGCGTTCCTGCCCCGCCTGCTCCCCGCCGACCCGCGCCCGGACGCCGCCGGAGCGGCCCGCGCGGCCGGCACGGCGGCGCGCCCGGCGGGCGGCGCGGAAGTCCCGCCGACGCCGGGACCGCCGCCGTCCGCTCCGGGACGGGCCGCCACCGCCGCGGCGCCCCCGCGCGACCCCGCCGTCGGACGTCCGGCGCGGGGGCCCGGGCGGCTGGACGTGCCGGGCGCGGTCACCGGGACGGCGGCGCTCCTCCTGCTCGGGTACGCGATCGGCGCGCTGGGCGACCCGGGCGCCCGCGCGGTGGCCTGGCCGTGCCTGGCCGCCGGGGCGGGGCTGCTGGCCGCGTTCCTGGTGATCGAGGCGCGCAGCCCGCATCCGCTGATGCCGCTGCGGCTGTTCGCGGTGCGGGCGGTCAGCGGCTCCGCGGCGGTGAACGCGCTGGTCGGCGCGGCGCACGTGCCCGCGTTCGCGCTGCTGGCGCTGTACCTGCAGAACAGCCAGGGCTACGGCCCGACCCGGTCGGGCCTGGCGGTGCTCCCGGTCGCGGCGGTCAACATCGTGGTCTCGCGCACCCTCATCCCCTACGCCCTCAAGCGGCTGGGCGCGACGGGCGTGCTGGCGGCGGGGATGGCGTTGCAGGCCGCCGCGATGGCGTGGTTCGCGCGGCTGCCCCTCGACGGCTCGTACGTGGTGGACGTGCTGCCCGCGGCGCTGGTGTTCGGGGTGGGGCTGCCCGCCGCGTTCGTGGGGGTGACGGTGCCCGCCGTGACGGCCGTGGACAAGGACGACACCGGCATCGCGGCCGGGATCGTCAACACGGTGCAGCGCGTCGGCTCCGGCCTGGGCGTCACCGCCCTCCTGCTGCTGGCCGCCGAGGTGGGGGGCTCCACGCCGGAGGCCTACATCGACGGCATCCACGCGGGCTTCGCCGCCGCCGCGGCCCTGGCGGCCCTCGGCTGCCTCCTCACGCTGTCCCTGCTCCGCCCGGGTCCCGGCCGGGCCTCCTGAGAGCCGCGGCGCCCGTGCCGTCCCGCCGGTGGACGGCACGGGCGCCGTCCGGCGTCAGGGCCGGATCAGGCCGTAGAGCCTGGCGATCTCCCGGTCGTCGGCGATCAGCGGGAGCGTGTCGAAGGTCAGCGTCCAGTCGGCCGGTCCGCCGTCGCGGTGCCCGAAGCGCTCGATGATGCCGAACGAGGTGGTGCGGCCCTGGCTGTTCACCGTTCCGTACCACTCCTGGTAGGTGGCCACGGGGGTGCTCACCCTCGCGCCGGGCTCCAGCCTCGCGGCGGGGTCGGCGCCGAACGTGCTGAACAGCCGCCGCAGGTAGGCGAGCTTGCCGCCGCGGGTGTGCAGCCGTCGACCGTCGAGGCCGGTGCCCGACAGCGGGACGTTCCGCATGGAGTTCACCAGGGCGGCGGCGTCCCGCCGGTTCCAGGCCGCGGCCCGGCCCGCGACGTCGTCGGGGGCCGCCGGGCGCCCGGCGGCCGGGGCGGTGCCGGGGCCGCGGTCCCGCACGTCGCCGAACAGGTCCCTCAGGGAGCCGTCGAGCGGCCTGAACCACCGGAACCGGTCGTAGTAGCGCCTCCCCTGGACGACGTCACCGTTCCGGTCCAGCACCACCCGGTAGATCGCGGGGTAGGAGACCTCGTTGCCGTTGATGACGGCCTCGTTGTGCGCGCCGTACATGACCACGTTCGGGCCGACGGCGACGCGGGTCGGCCGGAACCCGAACGAGGGCACGAGGCGCAACGACCCGCGGATCGAGTTCTCGATGTTCGCGCGCCCCCGGACCGGCTCCCGGGCGGCCTCCCAGAGGGTCGCGTCCTCGTGCCACATCTCCCCGTAGGCGGCGACCCGCCGGTTCAGGTCCGCCTCGTCGGGCGCGCCGGGGGTGGTGTAGGTCGGCATCGCCCCGAACCGCGTCTGACGGTCGATGAACGTCCGGGCGGCGGGGGTGGGGGTTCCCTCGACCACCGCCGGGCCGTCCGCCCGTGCCGTGACGGCGGGGACCATCGGGACGGCGATCGCGACGGCGACCACGAACGCCTTGACCGAACGTGTGTCCACGGGTGCTCCTTGCGGGGTGAGGCCGAGCGCGGGAAGGACGCCGCCAGCCTCCCGGACCACGCCATCGAAGATCGATTACGTGCGGGGTCATACGTCGCACCGGTCACCGGCGGACCGGCCGCCGGAGGGCGGCCGTCACGTTCGCCGCAAGGGGTGAGGACGCCGGACGCGGAGCGCGGATCGGTGACCACCGCCTCTGAAGCGGGCGCAGCGGCCGCCGAGGTCACACGCGACGCCGGCAAGGAGGCGTCCCGTCACTCCTGGCGGGAGGTGGTGGCGGCGCCCTCGGGGAGCAGGAGCGCGCGGTCCCGCCAGGCGCGTTCCCACTGGCGGGTCAGCGCGGGATAGACGATCAGGTAGCGGAACGGCGCGATGAGGGCCATGTACAGCCGCCCGAACCGGCCGTTGGGCTTGACCAGCACGGCCATCCGCAGCTCGTGGTCGCCGTCGCCGGTCGGCGCCCACCCCAGGTGCATGAGGGTGTGGACGGTCTTGTTGGCCAGTTCGCGGACGGACTCGTCGGGAAGGTCGTACACCGGGCTGAACGGGGTGGCGTCGGCGGCGGAGTCGTCCGCGGTCTCGCGGAGGTCGTCCGGCAGGCGGTCGCGCAGCGGCCGGACGCGCGCCCCGAGGCCCGCCCCGGACCCGTCCCAGCCGAGCAGGGCGCCGAGCTTCCAGCGCACCGCGAACAGGAACCGGACCGCGGGGGGCTGGTTGGCGAACCCGCCGCCCGCCCGCATCGCGGCGAGCATCACGGGGAAGTCGTCCGGCCCGGCACCGGGGGTGCGGAAGGACCACACGTCCTCGACCTCGAAGTCGGCGGCGATCTCGTGGATCCGCCATGGCCGATCGGTATGGGCCGTCCGAGGAAGCTTCATGACCGCCACCGCCTCTCCCGCGCCGGGACGCCGCCCGCCGCTCATTTCCATACGCCTACGTATAAACCGAGGCTAGCCCGTTTATACGGCCGCGTATACACGGCGCGGAAGTGAGCTGGGGCACATGGCGGGCGCAAGGGCGGGCCGGGGGCCTCCGCCGTGGAGGGGTTCGGGGGTTCCGGGCCCGCTGCAAGGGGTGTGGGAAAGCGGGCCCGGAACCGGTCAGCTTGCTTGGGGCTCCTCTTCTTGTAGGTCCTCGTCGTGGGAGGAGAGCTCTCTCGCGATCAGGGCCGGGTGGATCGCCGACGGGGGGATGCCGGCGGCCATGATCTCCCGGAGCAGCCAGGCCAGGGGGTAGTCGGGGGCGGCGCGGTCCAGGGCGATGTTCGCCAGGGCTCCGTCGCCCGTGCTGTAGGCCGCGTAGGCCAGCAGCACCGCCGGGGCCGTGATGTAGGGCTCCTCCACCCGGCGGACGACGTAGCGCCAGAACTCCAGGTGGGGGCCGGGATCGTCGGGGTCGATGCGGATCCACGCCTCGTCGCGGACCCGGGTCTCGGTGAGGAGGACGCCCAGCCAGGCGACCTCCTCACCGGTGGGCGGCGGGCCGTCGCCGCGGACCCGGGCCGGCAGGTCGTCCAGCAGGGCCGTGCCCTCCCGGGCCGCGCGGGAGCGGATCCGGGCCGGGGACAGGCCCTCGCGGACCCAGTCGAACCAGCGCTGCTCGGCCCGGGTCGTCGCCTCCCGCATGGGCAGGCCCAGGGAGGCGATCGAGCGGACCAGGTCGGAACGGTCGGGCAGCACCACCTGGCCCGCGAGGGTCGCCTCGGCGGCGATCTGGGTGGCGGCGATGTCGTAGCGGCGGCCCTCGGGGGGACAGCACGGGCTCGCGCAGCTCAGCGACCACCAGCGGCCGTCGCCCACCCGCATCGTCTCGGCCACCTCGACGCCCGCGTGCTCCAGGGCCGAGCGGATCCGGCCCACGGCCGCCGCGACGCGGCCGGGCGGGCCGTAGCCGAGGAGCACCGCCCGTTCGAAGCCGTTGCCCGTCAGGACGGCGGCCAGGCGCTCCCCCTCGGGATCGCCGCCCCGGGGAGGTAAGTCCTGGCGGAGGGCGCATGTGCCGTGGGGGCCGCCGTAGGCGACCAGCACGATGCTGTCGGAGGGGTGGAAGCCGAGCAGGTAGGGGACGGCCGCGATCACGTCCTCCGGGGTGCGGATCCTCATCTGAGGGGGTCGGTTGCTCATGGGTCGAGCGTGGCAGGCGGGACGCGGCGGCCGACAGGCCGGAGGAGGACCTGTGGATAACTTCTTTCAGCCCCGGTCCGCCCGGCGGCAGGCCGCCGCCCTGCACGTGCGCAGGCTCGTCAGCCAGGCGTGCAGGCGGCGGAGGGTGGCCTTGTTCGTCTTGGGGGCCAGGTTGTGCAGTTGGTGCGGGTCTTTCGCGCGGTCGTAGAGCTGGCGCTCGCCCGTCGCGTACTCCACGTAGGTGTGGCGCGCTGTGCGCAGGGCCGCGTAGGTGGGCGGGAGCGGGCAGCCCTTGCGGGTCCTCGTGTCGCAGTCGGGGCCCTCGGGCCTGTGCCTGGGCCGGTCCGCGAAGAACTCGATCAGCATGCCGCGCCGCCACGCCACCCGGCGGCGGGTCAGGACGGGGACCAGGGAGCGCCCCTCCACGAACGACGGCGCCCGCGCCCCGGCCAGCTCGGCGAACGTCGGCGCCAGGTCCACCGTGCCGCTCGGGGCCGTGATCCGACCGGGGCGGACGCCGGGGCCGTGGACCAGCAGCGGAACGCGCACGTCCTCCTCGAAGGGCGTCGTCTTGCCCGGCCGCAGCCGGTGCTGCCCCAGGTGGAAGCCGTTGTCGGAGGTGAAGAACAGGTAGGCGTCACGGGCCCGGCCGGTGCTCTGGAGGGTCCGCAGCACCGCGCCGACCATGTCGTCCACCGCCAGCAGCGAACGCATCCGGGCCCGGTGGACGCGGTCGATGCGCCTGACCTCCCCGGGCTTCAGCGGCGGCAGGCGCCGCAGCCAGCGGGGCTCGGACCGGGAGGCCGCGCGCCCGAACGACGGGGTGCGCGGCGCCCGCGCCCTCCCGAACGCCCGCGCGTGCCGGGGCGCGTGGGCGGCGGGCAGGTGCGGGGCCACGGGCGCCAGGTGGAGGAACAGCGGCCGGTCGGCGGGGGTGGAGGCGATGAACGACGTGGCCCTCTCGGTGAGGACGTCGTCCAGGTGCCGCGCGTGGGGGCGGCGCTCCCCCCGCTCGACGAGGACGTAGTCGCGCTGGCGGTAGAGGTTCCGGGCCGTGGGCACGCGCCAGTCGTCCCAGCCGGGCGGCACGTACGCCGGACCGGCCGTGGCCGGGTAGCCGTTGAGGAACTTGCCGACCAGCGCCGTCCGGTAGCCCGCCGCGCGCAGCCACGTCCCGACGGTGGAGCGGTCCAGGCCGCGGGCGTGGAAGCGTTCGAAACCGCCGCCGGGCGGGTTGTTGGTCCGCACCCCGTGGCTGTGCACGTACTGCGAGCGCAGGATCGTCGCGCGCGACGGGCAGCACCAGGAGTCGGCGACGGTGAAGTTCGTCAGCGCGGCGCTCTGGCGGCGCAGGCGCGCGAGGTTCGGGAAGCGGCGCAGGTCGTCGTGGGCGGCGAGGTCGTCGGCCACGATCAGCACGATGTCGGGGCGGCGCGGCGCGGCGGCCGGGGCGTCCCCGCCCGCGGCCGCGAGGGACGCGGCGAGCAGGGCGGGGACCGGGGCGAACGCCCAGGGGCGGCGGGGGTGGAACACCGGGGGCCTTCCTGACGAGCGGGTCTCCCCCGACTCTTCCCCCGACCCCCCGGTCCTGTCACTCTCCGTGAGGGCGTGTTCCCCCTAGGCGTCGAGGACCTGGTTCTCGCGCCGCACGACCGGCGGCTCGGTGGACCAGGGGAAGTTGATCCACTGGTCGGTGTGCTTCCAGACGTACTCGCACTTCACGAACGAGCGGGGCTTCTCGTAGACGACGGCGCAGCGCACGTCGGCGACGTGGTCGGCGCAGAAGTCCCGGACCAGCTTCAGGGTGGCGCCGGTGTCGGCGACGTCGTCGGCGACCAGCACCTTCGCGCCCGACAGGTCCACGGCGTTCGGCACCGGCGGCAGCATGACCGGCATGTCCAGTCGCTGGTCGACACCGGTGTAGAACTCGACGTTCATCACGTGGAGGTTCTTGACGTCCAGCGCGTAGCCGAGGGCTCCGGCGACGAACAGGCCGCCGCGCGCGATCGACAGGATCAGGTCGGGCCGGTAGCCGCTGTCGGCGATCTCCTGCGCCAGCGCGCGGCTGGCGGTGCCGAACAACTCCCAGGTCAGGACTTCTCTTTCCGCAGACACGAGCCCCATCTTCGCCGATCGCCCGGGGTGCTCCGGACGCGGGGACCGGTCAGCCGCACACGTCCACGGCGATCTTGCAGGCGTCGAGCGGGAGCGTTCCACGCAGCACGGCGGGCCGGGTGCCGTTCGGCCCCGGAGCGGTCATGACGCTGGCCAGCCCGTCGAAGAAGCCGGTGAGGCTGTCGAGCAGGACCAGCAGCTCGCGGTCGTGCCCGGCGGCGAGGCGGGCGTAGGGCGCGGTGCCGTCGACGAGGCCGCCGAGGTTGCCGCCCTGTCGCTGGAGGGTGCCGCCGACCCGGGTGGACAGCCGCCCGGCCTCGTCGAGCAGGCGGGCGACCCGGTCCGGCGCGCCGGTCGCCAGCGGGGCCAGCGCGTCGGCGTCGCGGGCCACGCCGACGACCGTGTCGCCCCGGCCGCCGAGCGCGCCGGACAGCCCGGCCAGGTCCTCGGTCAGGCGGCGCAGCTCCGCGCGGCGCCGGTGGGTGGCGTCGACGACCTTCGCGCCGTTGTCGACGGCGCGGCGCAGGGCGGGGCCCTGGTCGTCGAGGCCGCGCGCGAACGTGTGCGCGAGCGTCGCCACGTCCTGGGGGTCGACGACCCTGCCGAACTCGTAGGCGGGGCGGGCGGTGTCGGCGGGGTCGGCGGCGTCGCGGGTGCGGGTGACGGTGCCGCCCTCGGCCAGGTAGGGGCCCGAGCCGCGGCCGAGTTCGAGGGTGATCTCCTTGGGGCCGAAGACCGAGACGGGGTCGACGCGGGCCTCGGCGTCGCGCGGCACCCGGACGTCCCGGCCGACGCGCATCCGGACGCGGACCCGGCCGTCGGGGTTGAGGCCGACCGATTCGACGCGGCCGACGGTGACCCCGCGCACCTTGATGTCGGACCTGGCGTCCAGTCCCTGACCGGCCCGGCCGAAGACGGCGTCGTAGGTGGTGGTGCCCGCGTTCGCGGGGAGCGCGGGGAACGCGACCGCCGTGGCGGCCGCGGCGATCGCGACCGTGCCCAGCAGGGCGAACCTGGTCCGCGAACGCGCCGACAGCCCCGAATCGGTCATGCCGTTACCCCCTCTGCCCGGCCACAACCGGCCGCCCGCCGTAAGTGAGCACTTGCATTATCCGGGGCAGGCGGTCCCGACCGTCACCCACCGGCCATGTGATCTCTTTCACGAAGATCGTCCGGCGTTCCGCCGGTGGTCGCGGCGACCGCTCCTCGCGGTTCCGGCCAGAGCGTCCCCGGCGGACGGTAGCGTTGGGCGACGTGCCCGCCCCTGAAGTGCTGACCGCCAGCGAGACCCGCGTTCCCGACATGGCGACCCTGCTCGCCGCCGCCGTCGAGGCGATCGGCGGCGCCGAACGCCCCGGCCAGGTGAGGATGGCCGAGGCCGTCGCGCACGCCGTCGAGAGCGGGGAGCATCTGGCCGTCCAGGCGGGCACCGGCACCGGCAAGTCCCTGGCCTACCTCGTCCCGGCGATCCGGCACGCCGTCAGGAACAGGACGACCGTCGTGGTGTCCACCGCGACCATCGCCCTGCAACGCCAGCTCGTGGACCGCGACCTGCCCCGGCTGGCCGAGGCGCTGGAACCGCACCTGGGGACCGAGCTGAAGTTCGCGATCCTCAAGGGCCGCCGCAACTACCTGTGCCTGCACCGGGTGCAGACCGGCGTCCCCGACGACCCGGAGGAGTTCGGCGAGAGCCTGTTCGACCCGCAGCAGATGTCGACGCTGGGCCGCCAGGTCAAGCGGCTCAACGAGTGGGCCGAGGAGACCACCACCGGGGACCGCGACGAGCTGGTGCCGGGAGTCAGCGAGCAGGCGTGGCGGCAGGTGGCGGTGACGGCGCGCGAGTGCCTGGGCGCCCAGCGCTGCCCGCAGGGCACCGAGTGCTTCGCCGAGCTGGCCCGCGCCGAGGCGGGCGAGGCGCACATCGTCGTCACCAACCACGCGCTGCTGGCGATCGACGCGCTGGAGGAGTTCCAGGTCCTGCCCGACCACGACGTGGTGATCGTGGACGAGGCGCACGAGCTGGTGGACCGGGTCACCTCGGTCGCCACCGGGGACCTCAGCGCGCCCGCCGTGGAGATCGCCGCGCGCCGGTGCGGACGGCTGGTCGAGGAGGGCGTCGCCGACCGGCTCAAGCAGGCCGGGGAGGCGCTGGGTCACCTGCTGGAGGACCTGCCCGCCGGGCGGATGGACGTGCTTCCGGAGTCGTTGGGGCAGGTCGTGGCCGTGGTGCGGGACGCCGCGCACGCGTGCCTGACCGCGATCGGCCCGGAGAAGAAGGAGCTGGACCCGGCGGACGCGGGCGCGCGCAAGGCCGCGCGGTCGACGCTGGAGGAGATGCACGACACGGCGGTGCGGCTGCTGGAGTCGTTCCAGCCGCCGATCGCCGAACGGTTCGACGTGGTGTGGCTGAACAAGCCGTTCGTGCCGGACGGCCGCCCCCGGCGGCCCCCCGCGCTGCACGTCGCGCCGATCGGGGTCGGCGGGCTGCTGCGCACGACGCTGTTCGAGAAGCGGACGGCGATCCTGACGTCGGCGACGCTCACGCTCGGCGGGTCGTTCGAGCCGCTGGCCGGGCAGTGGGGGCTGCCGCCGCTCGGCGAGGGCTCCTCCCCCGACGCCAGGACCGCCGCCGAGGGACTGGCGAAGACCGCCACCAAGGACGGCAAGGGCGACGGGGAGGCCAAGAAGCTCGTCTGGTCGGGGCTGGACGTGGGGTCGCCGTTCGACCACGCCCGGTCGGGGATCCTGTACGTCGCGCGGCACCTGCCGCAGCCGGGACGCGACGGGCTGCCCGACGCCTACCTCACCGAGATCACCGAGCTGATCGAGGCGGCGGGCGGGCGCACGCTCGGGCTGTTCTCCTCGATGCGGGCGGCCCGGCAGGCCGCCGACGAGCTGAGGGACCATCTGTCCCACCCGTTGCTGTGCCAGGGCGAGGACTCCACGTCGCTGCTGGTCAAGCAGTTCGCCGAGGACGAGCGGAGCTGCCTGTTCGGGACGCTGTCGCTGTGGCAGGGCGTGGACGTGCCCGGCCCGTCGCTGCAACTGGTGATCATGGACCGGATCCCGTTCCCGCGCCCGGACGACCCCGTGCAGTCGGCGCGGCAGCGGGCGGTCGCGGCGCGCGGCGGCAACGGCTTCATGGCGGTCGCCGCCACGCACGCGGCGCTGCTGCTGGCGCAGGGCGCGGGCCGCCTGCTGCGGTCGATGGACGACCGGGGCGTCATCGCGGTCCTCGACCCGCGCATGGTCACCGCCCGGTACGGCGGGTTCCTGAAGAACTCGCTGCCGCCGTTCTGGGCCACCACCGACGCGGAGAAGGTACGCGGCGCCCTCCGCCGCCTCGACGCCGCCGCCTCCTGAGCCCGTGAAGCCATGCGGCCCCTCCCGGTGGGGTGACCGGGAGGAGCCGCCCCATGGGGGTGGGTGTGCGCGTAGGTAAGGACCCCCATGGGTGCCAGGTGGCCCGCGCGTTTAATGCGGCTGAGATCGCCGTGAATACCCTCACGCCGGCCCCGACCACGCACGCGAGCGCGTCCGGAGGCTGAGGCCGGGATCAAAGCCGAAGGCGAGATCCCGGCGGAAGATCGCGAAGCGATGCAGCGCTCGCCCGCGCAGCGGTCAGCCCCGGAGCCCCCAGGGCGGAGGGGCTGGGCCGTGAAGCAAATGAACACAGTGACCGGGAGGAGCCGCCCCATGGGGGTGGTGTGCGCGTCGGTGAAGGTCCCCATGGGTGATCAGGTGAGCTGGGCGTTCGTCCGGGCGCTCAGCTCGTTGCGGCAGGTCGTGCCGGTCTTGGCCAGCAGGCTGGCCACGTGGGTGTCGACGGTGCGGTGCGACAGGAACAGGCGTTCGGCGATCTGGCGGTTGGTCAGGCCCGCCGCGACCAGTTCCAGCACGTCCATCTCGCGGCTGGTGACGCCCGCCGCGCGCAGCGGCGCGGGGACGGGGGTGCGGCCGCGGCCCCGGCGCGTGGGCGCGCCGGCCCGCCGCAGCAGGTCGCGGCAGGTGCGGGCCAGACGAGGTTCCCCGGCGCGGTCGAACACGTCGAGGTCGGCGCGCAGCACGGGCACGGGATCGCCCCACCCGTCGGCGACCGCCGCCTCCAGCGCGAGCAGCCGGCACAGCCGCCGCCACCAGGGATGCTCCGCCAGCACGAGGTCGCCCATGGCCAGCAGTTCGGCGGCGCGGCCGGAACGTCCCGCGCGTCCGGCCGCGACCGCGTCGGCGTAGTGCAGAACGCCCTGGTTCACGCCGCGCAGCACCGCGGAGGAGCGCCGCAGCGTCGTGCGGGCGTCGTCGGAGCCGTGGACGGTCCGCAGCAGCGCCCACAGTCCCCACAGCGGGACCGGCGCGGCCTGCGGCCGCCCGACCAGGCGGCGCATTCCGGAGTCCAGCAGCCGGTCGGCCTCCGCCAGGTCGCGGTCCAGCAGACGGCGCAGGGCGGACACCGCCGGGGTCAGGGCCGCCACCTCGATCGGCGCGTCGGGGAGGTCGGCGGCGGTCGTCAGCGCCCGGTCCATGCCCTCGTCGTCGGCGTCGGCGGCGTGGGCGAACGCCACCAGCAGCTCCGCGACCGCGCGGGCGCCCGAGAGGCGGAGGCGGGCGGCGCGGCCGGCGGTCCGGCGGGCCAGGGGCGCGGCGGCGCGCGGCCCCTCGGCCGTGCAGATCGTCTTGGCGCGCAGCAGGTCGCAGGCGACGACCTCGGCCAGCAACCCGGCCTCCAGGGCCAGCTCGCGCGCCTCGGCCAGCGCCGGGTGGGCGCCGCCCTCCACGGCGGCCAGGCCGGTCAGCGCGGCGATCCGCCAGGGGGTGAGGCCGTGTTCGGCGGCGACCTGCGCGGCGTGGCCGTAGGTGGCGCGGGCGGCCGGCGGGTCGTGCGACGTCGCGCAGCGGCCGAGGGCGATCAGGGCGCGGCACAGGGCCTCGCCGTCGCCCGCCCGCCGGGCGCGCGCGATCGCGTCGGTGGCCAGCGCCGCCGCGCGGGTCAGGTCGCCGGGGCCGAACGCGGCGCCGGCGGCCAGCACCAGGGCGTGCGGGTCGGCCGGGCGTCCGGCGCGGGCGAGCAGGCGTTCGGCCTCCGGCCAGCGGCGCAGCGCGAGCGCGGCGTCGGCCAGGCGCAGGCAGAGCCGGGCGTGGTCGTCGCCGGTCGCGGCGGGCAGCGCCGCCGCGCCGGTCTCCAGGGCCTCCCCGGCGCGGCCGGTGAGGGTGAGGAGGCGGACGCGCTCGACGACCACGGCGGCGCGCGGGCCGCCCGACAGCGACCCGGCGCGGGCCAGCATCGTGTGGGCGTCGCGGAGCGCGCCGCGCGCCAGGTCGCGGCGGGCCAGCCGCAGGTAGATCGCCCCCGCGCCGTCGCGGTCGCCGCCCGCCGCCAGCAGGTCGGCGGCGCGGGCCTCGTCGTCGGGCGCGCCCCGGTCCAGCAGCGCGGCGGCGGCGCGGCGGGCGAGCGCGGACCGTTCGGGCGGCGGGACGGCGGCCAGCACCGCCTCCCTCGTCAGGGCGTGCCGCCAGCGCAGCGCGTCCCCGGCCGGCACCAGCAGCCGGGGCCGCCCGGCGCGCAGCGCCGCCAGCACCGTCGTCTCGTCCAGCCCGGTGACCGGACCGAGCACCGCCGGGTCGGGTTCGCCCCCGACGACCGCCGCGGCCTCCACGACCCGCCGGTGCCCGGGGTCCAGCGCCGCCAGCCGCGCGTCCACCAGGCCCGCCAGCGTCGGCGGGACCGGAGCGGGCGCGCTCCCCTCCAACGCGCCCGCCACCAGTTCCTCGACCAGGAACGGCAGGCCGTCGGACTTGTCCAGCACCAGCCGCCGCACCGGCTCAGGCAGGTCGGCGGTCCCGGCGCGGCGCCGCGCCAGCTCGACGACCCCGGCCGGGTCCAGCCGCCGCAGCCGCACCGCGGTCGTCTCGGGGCGGTCGAGGACGCGGCCGCCCCGGCACGGCTGGTGCTCCTCGTCGCGCGCCGACCCGGCGACCAGGACGGGCAGCTCGCGCACCGCCCCGGCCAGGTACTCCAGGACCGCCAGGGTGTCGGCGTCGGCCCAGTGCAGGTCCTCCAGCACCAGCAGGCAGCCGCGTCCGCCGTTCAGCAGCGACAGCAGCCGCGCCAGCCCCTCGCCGAGCACCACCACCGGGTCCACCAGCGGCGGGGGCGGCTCCCCCTCCCCCGCCCAGCACGGCAGCAGCCGTCCCAGCGCCGCGCGGTAGGGGCGCAGCTCCGCCACGGCGTCCGGGGGTTCGTCGCGCAGCAGGCCGATCAGCGCCTCCGCCAGCGGCCGGTACGCGCCGCCGCCCTGCACCGCGCGCCCCGTCAGCACGAGCATCCCGGCCGCCCGCGCGCGGGCGGCGGTCCCGGCCAGCAGCAGGCTCTTGCCGATCCCGGCCTCGCCCAGCACCATCAGCATCCCGCCGCGTCCCCCGGCCGCTCCCGCGACCAGGTCGCCCACCAGTGCCGACTCGGCCTCGCGCCCCACCATGGCGGGGCTCTCCCCCAACGTCATGGCTCCGAGTATCCGCAGGTCCCCGCCCCGCGACATCCGGAGTTCCACTGACCTACCGGGTTGCCTACCCAGTCCCGCCCTAACTCGGTGACGCTCACCGATCCGCGCCCCCGGCCCGCCGCGCGACGCTCCTGGAGTCGGCCCGACAGCCGAGGAGGAGCACATGCGAACCCGACACGAACCGCAGGGCCGCCCGGACGATCGCAATGGAGATCCCGCGCGGCCCGGCCGTCCGGAACCCGATCGTCCGGCAGACCCGCCGCCGGAGATTCCGCCTGGTCCATGTACCGGGCACATGAGAGGGGACATCATGAGCAACCGCGTGAAACTCCGCCAGCTCGCGCTGGCGGCGGCCGCCACCGCGACGCTGGGCGTCGCCGCGGCCGGGCCGTGCGCCGCGGCCGAGGCCGGCACCACCGCCACCACCGCGGCCGCGAAGGCGGGGCCGGGGCCGTTCTACTGGATGATCAACCTCAAGTCCGGCAAGGCGGCCATGCCCTACGAGCACTCCAAGGAGCGGAGGGCGCCGATCGTCCAGTCGATCAAGGGGAACTACGGGGCCCAGCACTGGAAGATCCTCGGGTCCGGCACCGAGCGGAAGATGGAGAACCGGCACTCCAAGTACTGCATGCGGGCCACCTCCACCACCAGCAAGGTCGTGGAGCAGGACAACTGCGGGTTCTCCGGCGCCCTGTGGGTCGTCTCCGACTACGACGCGATGTGGGCGGGCAAGCCCGTCTACTGGAAGAACTTCTATACCGGCGAGTGCCTGGAGGGATACGGGGCCGTTCTCCGGACCGCGTCCTGCACGTACACCAGCAACCAGTACTTCCGGTTGGAGCACGTCCCGGGCACCTGACCGCCCGGGATCGTGGGGGGACGGTGCGGGTGGGGCCGGCCGAGATCCCGCCCCACCCGCGCCGGCGGAACGCTCAGCGCCGGATCGTCTCCAGGAAGTCGCCGATCCGGCCGATGGCCTCCTCCAGCTCGTCGGCGTGCTGGAGGGTGACGACGCGGAAGTGGTCGGTGCTCGGCCAGTTGAAACCGGTCCCCTGCACCACCAGGATCCTCTGCTGCTCCAGCAGGTCGAACGCGAACCGCACGTCGTCGGCGATCGGGTACATCTCCGGGTCGAGGCGCGGGAACACGTACAGCGCGCCCCTGGGCCGCACGCAGCTCACGCCCGGCAGGTCGTTCAGCAGCTTGGCGGCCCGGTCGCGCTGCTCGCCGAGGCGGCCGGTGGGCAGCACCAGGTCCTCGATGCTCTGGTGGCCGCCGAGCGCGGCCTGGATGGCGTACTGGGCGGGCACGTTCGGGCACAGCCGCATGTTCGCCAGGATGTCCAGGCCCTCGATGTAGGACTCGGCGTGCTCCTTGGGCCCCGACAGCACGACCCAGCCGGAGCGGAAGCCCGCGACCCGGTAGTTCTTGGACAGGCCGCCGAACGTCAGGCACAGCACGTCCGGCGCGAGCGAGGCGATCGGGACGTGCGCGGCGCCGTCGTACAGGATCTTGTCGTAGATCTCGTCGGAGAAGATCAGCAGGTTGCGGCGGCGCGCGAGCTCGGCGATCCGCGCCAGGACCTCCCGGGAGTAGACCGCGCCGGTCGGGTTGTTCGGATTGATGATCACGATCGCCCGGGTGCGGTCGGTGATCTTCGCCTCGATGTCGTCGAGGTCGGGCTGCCAGTCGGCGGCCTCGTCGCAGCGGTAGTGGACCGGGGTGCCGCCGCTCAGCGACACCGCCGCGGTCCACAGCGGGTAGTCGGGCGCGGGGATGAGCACCTGGTCGCCGTCGTTGAGCAGCGCCTGGAGCGTCATGACGATCAGTTCGGAGACGCCGTTGCCCAGGTAGACGTCCTCGACGTCCACCCCGGCGATCCCGAGCTGCTCGCAGCGCTGCACGACGGCGCGGCGGGCGGGCAGGATGCCCTTGGAGTCGCTGTAGCCGTGCGCCTCCGGCAGGCCGCGGATCATGTCCTGGATCAGCTCGGGCGGCGCCTCGAAGCCGAACGGGGCCGGGTTGCCGATGTGCAGCTTGAGGATGCGGTGGCCTTCGGCCTCCAGCTGCTTGGCCCGCTTGAGCACCGGCCCGCGGATGTCGTAACAGACGTTGCTGAGCTTCCCCGACTGGTTCACCTGCATGAACCAACCCTATTCACGCATGTGGCAGGTGCGCTCGGGTGGTACGGACCAGTGCCCGCCCGGCCCCGTCCGGCTTCTTCGGGTTCGTCCCGGCCGGGGGTCAGGGACAGGCCGACCGGAGTTCGGCGAGCGGCCTCAGCCGGTCGGCGCGATGGCCCTCACCGAGGGGCCAGTAGACGTGGTCGACGTTCAGCTTCGCCAGCCGTTCCAGGTCGGCGACGACCTGGCGCACCGAACCGGTCAGCGGCAGCCGGTCCGGGCCGAGGTCCCGGTCGGTGACGGGGCCGTTGGCCTGCGCGACGACCGGCAGCGCCGACGGGTCGCGCCCCGCCTCGGCCGCGGCGTACCGCAGCCCGCCGACCGCGTCCTCCAGGTCGTCCCACCGGGACACGGCCAGGGTGAGACCGGCGCCGAGCCGCGCCGCGCGCCCGATCGCCCTCTCGGTGGTCGCTCCCACCACGAGCGGGGGGCCGCCGGGCAGGACCGGTTTCGGGCCGATCTGCGACTCGCCGATGGTGTGGAGGCGCCCCCGGAACGACACCGGGTCGGGACCCCACACGGCGCGCATCGCGGCGACGTGCTCCTCGAAGCCCGCGCCCCGGCGGCTCATCGGCACGCCCGCCGCCTCGAACTCCTGCGGCATCCAGCCCTGCCCGAGGCCGACCAGCAGCCGCCCGCCGGACAGCCGGTCGACGGTGGCGATCCGGCGGGCCAGCACGACCGGGGGGTGGAACAGCGCGGCGACCACGGACGTGCCGAGGACGATCCGGGCGGTGCGGGCCGCCACGTAGGCGAGGGTCTCCAGCGGGTCGTACGCGACCGCCCACTCGGCGGGCGCGGGCGCGGGCGGCGTGAGCCCGCCGTAGGAGATGTCGGCGGGCGGGCGGAGCAGGCGTTCCTGGACCCAGACCGACCCGAGGCCGACGCGTTCGGCCTGCTCGGCGGTGGCGGCGATGACCTCGGGGGAGGCGGCCGGGCCGGTGGTGGGCAGCAATACACCCAGTTCCATGTGCTCTCCTTTCGCGGGGGACGAGGGGGTCCGAGAAGCGTTGACCCCTGACGCGGCGCGACCGGCGCGTACCGCGCGCGGCCGCCGCGTGATCAATGCTTGTCCCGGCGGGCGGGAAACGCGGCGACATGATCGTCAAATTACTGCAAAGATTCACTGAGTCACGAGCCCTGTCAGAAAATTACCGGCGGGATCTCGGCGCCGCGTGTCGAGGGGCCGCCCGCGATTGGACTTCGCGTCCAATTGTGATGCGCGCAACATACATGCAGGCTTGCTTGCTTGTAACTGCCGCTCTTACCGTCGAGGTGTGTCAGTAAGCACTCGCCGACGGCGCCCGAGCGGACGCGGCGGCACGCGCCGCACCCAGGAGGAACGCCGGTCGCGCACGCAGGCCCGGCTGCTGGAGGCCACCATGGAGTGCCTGGTGGACCTCGGCTGGTCCGGGACCTCCACCACCGAGGTCGCCCGGCGCGCGGGCGTGTCGCGGGGCGCGCAGCAGCACCACTACCCCACCAAGATGGAGCTGGTCGCCGCCGCGCTGGAGCACCTGCTGGAGGCGCAGAGGCTGGCGTTCGAGTCGGCGTTCGCGGCGCTGCCGCCCGGACGGCGCAACGTCGAGGGCGCGCTGGACCTGCTGTGGGAGATCTTCCGCGGCCGCCCCGCCAAGGCGCTGCTGGAGCTGGCGGTCGCGGCGCGCACCGACGACGAGCTGCGCCCGCTCTGCCGCGATCTGAACGAGCACATCCTCCAGGTCATCCTGGAGACGTTCGAGAAGCTGTTCCCCGCCTCGAACCTGCCCGAGGACGCCGTCCCGACGACGCTGCGCGGGCTGTTCGCGATGTTCGTCGGGCTGTCGGTGCAGAACGCGCTCGACGATGACGACGCGGGCCACCAGGCCGCCGTGCTGGCACAGGTCAAGAGCATCGCCCGGCTGATCGTCCCCGGCGACCGGGGCGACGCCGGCCCCGCGGCGACGGGGTGACCCACCTCCGCCGAACCCTTCACCCCCGAGGGAGCGCAACCATGGCCCAAGCACCGACCGAACTCGCCGAGGAAGTGCGCGCGCAGGTCAAGGACAAGAAGTCCTACCTGGGCGTCATCGACCGCCTGAACAAGGCGTCGGTCGAGAAGCACTGGGAGGCCTACGCCGACGTCCCCTGGGACGACCCGGAGTTCCAGGTCGACAAGAACGACCCGCGCTGGGTGCTGCCGCCGTTCGACCGGCTCGGCCAGACCGAGTGGTACCGGTCGCAGCCGCCGGAGATCCAGGCGCAGATCGGGCTGTGGCGGGTCGCGACCGCGATGAAGATCGGCCTGCAGTTCGAGAACCTGCTCAAGCGCGGGCTGCTCAACTACGCCTACTGGCTGCCCAACGGGCGGCCGGAGTTCCGGTACGTCTACCACGAGACGACCGAGGAATGTCACCACGGGATGATGTTCCAGGAGTTCGTGAACCGCACGAAGCTGCCGATCCGGGGCATGCCGCGGTCGCTGACGCTGGTGGCGCAGCTCGCGCCGTGGATCCCGCTGATCAGCACCGAGATGTTCTTCGTGTTCGTGCTGGGCGGCGAGGACCCGATCGACTACGTGCAGCGCAAGTCCCTCAAGGGCGGGCACATCAAGCACCCCCTGGAGGAGACCATCATGCGGATCCACATCGCGGAGGAGGCCCGGCACATCTCGTTCGCCCGGCACTACCTCAAGCACCGGGTGCCGGGGATGAACCGGACCCGGCGGCGGCTGCTGGGCGCGCTGACCCCGGTCGTGCTGGGCGTGATGGCGCGGATCATGCTGGCCCCGCCCGGCCCGATGGTGCGGCACTTCGGCATCCCCGACGAGGTCGTGCGCGCGGCCTACAAGGACAACCCCGAGGCCAAGCAGGAGATCTGCAACTCGGTCGGCAAGATCCGCGAGCTGATGGACGAGCTGGGGGTCATCACGCCGGTCAACAAGCGGATCTGGAAGGCGTTCGGCATCTGGGAGGACCCGAAGAGGTCCCGCCGCGCCGTGAAGGCCGCGTGAGCGGCGTGACCGGCACCGAACAGGACGGCACGGGGCACGACGGCACGGGGCGGCGGCCCCGGCCCGCCGTGGTGACGCCCGCGGCCGGGCCGGGCGGCCCCTACAAGGTCGTGATCGTCGGGACCGGCTTCTCCGGGCTGGGCATGGCGATCGCGCTGAAGCGGAACGGGATCCACGACTTCGTCGTCCTGGAGAAGGCCGGCGAGGTCGGCGGCACCTGGCGGGAGAACACCTACCCGGGCTGCGCCTGCGACATCATGTCGCTGCTGTACTCCTACTCGTTCGAGCCCAAGAGCGACTGGTCGAGGATGTTCCCCGAGCAGCGCGAGCTGCTGGCCTACATCAAGGACATCGTCGCCAAGTACGACCTGGAGCAGCACATCCGGTTCCGGACCGAGGTGACGGGGGCCGAGTACGAGGACGCCACCGACACCTGGCGGGTCACCGTGGACGGGGCGGGCGCGGCCGACGGCGAGGTGGTGCGGGGCCGGACGCTGGTCGCGGGCATGGGCCCGCTGCACCACCCCAGCGTCCCGGACCTGCCGGGGCTGGAGAACTTCGGAGGGACGACGTTCCACTCCGCGCGGTGGGACCACGACTACGACCTGACCGGCAAGCGCGTCGCCGTCGTCGGGACGGGCGCGTCGGCGATCCAGTTCGTCCCGAAGATCGCCGGGAAGGTCGGGCGGCTGACGGTGTTCCAGCGGACGCCGCCGTGGATCCTGCCCAAGCCGGACCGGCGGATCAGCGGGGTCGAGCGGGCGCTGTTCCGGCGCGTTCCGGGCGTGCAGCGCGCCTACCGCAACGGCGTCTACCTGGTCCAGGAGAGCTTCGTCCTCGGCTTCAAGAACCCGAGGCTGCTCAAGGCCGCCGGCTCGCTGGCCAGGCTGCACCTGGCGCGGCAGGTGCCGGACCCCGAACTGCGCCGCAGGCTCACCCCGGACTACACGATGGGCTGCAAGCGGACGCTGGTGTCCAGCGACTACTACCCGGCGCTGACGCGGCCGAACGTCGAGCTGACCACCGCCGGGATCGCCGAGGTCCGCGAGCACTCGATCGTCGCGGGGGACGGCACCGAGCACGAGGTCGACGCGATCATCTTCGGGACCGGGTTCCACGTGACCGACGCGTTCGAGGACGCGCACATCGTGGGCCGCCACGGGCTGCGCATCCAGGACGCCTGGAAGGACGGCATGCGGGCGCACATGGGCGTCACGGTGGCGGGCTTCCCGAACCTGTTCCTGCTGATCGGCCCGAACTCCGGGCTGGGCCACAACTCGATGATCTTCATGATCGAGGCGCAGATCCGCTACGTCCTGCAGTGCCTGAAACTGCTGGACGCCCGCGGCGGGAGCCGGATCGCGGTGCGCGACGACGTCGAGGACCGGTTCAACCGGTGGGTGCAGAGGAAGTCCGAAGGTGCCGTATGGGTGGCCGGCGGGTGCAGGAGCTGGTATCTGGACGCCGACGGCGTCAACCGCGCCGCCTGGCCGGCCTCCACGGTGAACTACTGGCTGCGCACGCGCCGGATCGACCCGTCCGACTTCGAGATCGGCCGGGTCGCGACCGCCGGACGGTGATCCGGTAGACTCGCCGCAATTCAACAGTACATCCAATACCGCCCGGCGGGCCCGGGACCACTCCCCCCTCGGCCCCGGCCCGCGGGCCGGCGTCCCCGCGGGGCGCCCCCGGCCGTCACGGCCACCACCCACCCAGCACAGCGAGCGGAGCCCCGATGAGCATTGCGATCGTGACCGGAGGCGCGTCCGGTATCGGCCGCGCCGTCGCCACCTGCCTGGTGGCGCGCGGCGACACGGTGGTCGTCACCGACATCAACGAGGAGGGCGCCGGGAAGGTCGCCGACCGGCTCAACTCCCTGGGCCGGGGCAAGGCCGCCGCCGCCCGGCTGGACGTCACCGACGCCGCCGCGGTCGAGGAGCTGTACCGGGGCGTCCGGGCCGAGCACGGCGCGCTCGACCTGGTGTTCAACAACGCCGGGATCTCGATCGGCGGCGCGGCCGAGGAGCTCACCCTCGACCACTGGGACCGCGCCATCGACATCAACCTCAAGGGCGTGGTGCACGGCGTGCACGCCGCCTACCCGATCATGCTGGAGCAGCGGTCCGGGCACATCGTCAACACCGCCTCGCTGGCCGGCCTGGTGCCGATGCCGCTCGGCATCCCCTACACCGCCACCAAGCACGCGGTGGTGGGCCTGTCGCTGGGCCTGCGCGCCGAGGCCGCCGGGCGCGGCGTGAAGGTCAGCGTGGTGTGCCCGAGCTTCGTGGACACCCCGCTGCTCACCAACGTCAACCCGGACCTGCCGCCGACCTCGATGAGCGGCGACGCCAAGGACGACATCCAGAAGGCCGCGCCGCGCCTGTACACGGCCGAGAAGCTGGCCCGCGACATCATGCGGGGCGTGGCGCGCAACCAGGCGCTCATCGTCGCCCCCGCGCACGGCCGCGCGGCCTGGCGGGGCATGCGCCTCAACCCGGGCGCCGCGGTGAAGGTGGCCTCGCTGGCGGTGGCGCGCCTGCGTTCGGGCGGGTGAGCCGGGGCCGCGCGGCCGGACGGGCCGGGAGGGCGGCGGTCAGCGGGCCGCCGCCCCGGCCGGGGCCGCCGCGTGGTCGAACTCCAGCAACAGCAGCGCCGCGTCGTCCTGGCGGCGCCCCTTGCCGTGCGCGACCAGGTCGTTCTTCAGCCGGTCCAGGAACCGGTCGCGGCCCTGGCGGGCGATCCGGGCGGCGCGTTCGGCCAGCGGGTAGAAGGCGCCGTCGGCGTCGCGCGCCTCGGTGACCCCGTCGGTGTAGAGCAGCAGCCGGTCGCCCGCGCCCAGGGTGACCGCGCCCGCCGGGCACGGGTCGCGGGCGTCGCGCTCCTCGGCCACGGACAGCCGCAGCAGGCCCAGCGGCGGGGACGAGGGCAGGTCGTCGACGAACGCGATCCGCCCGCCCGACAGCACCAGCGGCGGCGGGTGCCCGCAGCACACCAGCCGGACCGTGGCGGAGTCGGCGGGGATCTCGGCGATCAGGGCGGTGACGAACCCCTGGTCGGGGTCGCGGACGGCGAGGAAGTCGTCCAGCCGTCCGGCCAGGCCCGGCAGGCCCGGTTCGCGGCGGGCCAGCTCGCGGAAGGCGCCCAGCACGTCGATGGCCTTCTCCACCGCGGTCAGGCCCTTGCCCATCACGTCCCCGATGATCACGCGGGTGCCGAACGGTGTGTCCAGCACGTCGTACAGGTCACCGCCGACCTGGACCGGCCCGGCCGCGGCCAGGTAGCGCACCTGCGCCCGGACGCGCCCCACGCGCGGCGGGACGGGCCGCAGCACGGCGCGCTGCATGGTCTCGGCGATCACGCGCAGGTCGGCCGCGGCGTCGGCGGCGCGCGCCCGGCGGTGGGCGGCCAGGGCGACCACGCCGGTCGTGCACACGACGCCCAGCGGAACGGTCACCACGAGGTGCGGCAGGTCGTCCCAGTGGCGCGGGAGCAGCGGCAGCACGAAGACCAGGTCCACGGCCCCGACCAGCAGGACGTGGCGGTCGCGGACGGGCCACAGCGCGCCGAGCGCGGGCACGGCGACCAGCAGGGCGAGGACGGTGCGGGACGCGGGCAGCGCGAGGTCCACGGCCGTGACGGCGGCGAGCGCGCAGCCCGCCGCGGCCAGCACCGCCGGCAGGTTCCCGCAGGTCCGCGATGGACCGTGGTGCGATCGGATCATGACGATCGCCGCCCTCATATCGCTGTGGGCCCGACTTGAACGACGGTGGCCGATTGTAGTCGGGCGCGCACCCGCCGAAGCGGGGTTGCGGGAAACCGGTCCGGACGGGCCGCGGGAGGCGGGGCCCGCCCCGGATTCCGGTCATCTCACGAGGGGTGTTCCCTCTCGGCTGTTTTTCACGAAGCCCGTTCTCAGGACGGCCAGGGGGCGCCGTCGCGCAGCTCGTCGTACCCGACGAAGGTGAACATCCGCACGCCCGGCTCCAGCGGGAGGGGCGTCCCGGTGAAGCGGTGGACGCCGACCCCGTAGACGCCCGCCTCGGGCGGGGACAGCCAGCGCGCCTGGAAGCCGTGCTCGCCGAACCAGCGGCAGATGTCGGGGGTGGGGTCGGGCGGGACCCGGTTGCGGGTCCACACCACGTGCGCGCCGGGGGCGCACAGGCGCGGCAGCAGCGACACGGTCCGCCGGATGTCGGCGTCGGTGATGTTGCCGAACACCCCGCACACCAGCACCAGGTCCGCCGGGACGGCCCCGAGGTAGGCGTCGGTGACGGAGGCGTCGGCGGCGACCGCCGTGATGCCGGGGAGGCCGAGGCTCAGGGCGGCCTCCCGCGCCGCCCACACGTTCTCGGGGTCGAGCTCCACGAGCCGGGCCCGGACGTCGGCGGCGCGGGGGTGCCCGGCCGCCGCGCCGATCAGGTCGCGGCCCTGGCCCGCGCATAACGACACGGTCCGGACCGGTCCGGCGGGCGCGGCGTCGAGGATCTCGGCGATGCGCCGGCGGACGAGGGCGAGACGCCGTGACAGGGGCGAGTGGGGGTCGTCGTACTCCTTGTGCCAGGCGGCCCAGTCACGCTGGGTCTGCTGTCGCTCCATGCGACGAAGATAGAACGCTCAGTGAACGAATTTTCGCGGCATGTGAAAACCTGACCGTTCCTGGCCTTCACTTCCCGTGTTCACCGGAGGCGTGTTCTCCCCTGCCCGACAGGGCCTCCTGCGAGGTCTGCCGAGGATAGTGCAGGTCGAAAGCGGGCCTTTCGGATCGGATCCGGGGGATGGACTTGAAGTTGTGCCGGGGGGGCGGACAGGACGTCGCCCACTCAAGGGAGTTTCCGTAACCCCAGGGGTCGTCGGCCTCGATGCGCGGCGCGCTCCGCGTGGTCTTGTGGACGTTGTAGAGGAAGAACAGCGTCGAGACGCCCAGCAGGAACGCCCCGGCGCTGGAGATCCGGTTGAGGGTGACGAACTCGTCGGGGTAGTCGGCGTACCGGCGCGGCATGCCCTGGGCGCCCAGCCAGTGCTGGATCAGGAACGTGGTGTGGAAGCCGACGAACAGCGTCCAGAAGTGGACCTTTCCCCAGCGTTCGTCGAGCATCCTTCCGGTCATCTTCGGCCACCAGAAATACAGCCCGGCGAACATCGCGAATACGACCGTTCCGAAAACCACGTAGTGGAAGTGGCCGACGACGAAGTAGGAGTCGTGCAACTGGAAGTCCATCGGTGGCGACGCCAGGATGATCCCGGTCAGCCCGCCGAACAGGAACGTCACCAGGAACCCCACCGACCACAGCATGGGCGTCTCCATGCTGACCTGGCCGCGCCACATCGTGCCGACCCAGTTGAAGAACTTCACCCCCGTCGGCACCGCGATCAGGAACGTCATGAACGAGAAGAACGGCAGCAGGACCCGCCCGGTGGTGAACATGTGGTGCGCCCACACCGCCATCGACAGCCCCGTGATGGCGACGGTCGCGGCGACCATGCTCAGGTAGCCGAACAGCGGTTTGCGGCTGAACACCGGGATGACCTCGGTGATGATCCCGAAGAACGGCAGCGCGATGATGTAGACCTCGGGATGCCCGAAGAACCAGAACAGGTGCTGCCAGGTCATCGCGCCGCCCACCGACGGGTCGAACACGTGCGAGCCGAACTTGCGGTCCGACATCAGCACCAGCAGCGCCGCCGCCAGGATCGGGAACGCCATCAGCACCAGCACGCTGGTCAGGAACACGTTCCAGGTGAAGATCGGCAGCCGGAACATGGTCATGCCGGGCGCGCGCATCCCCACGATGGTGGTGATGAAGTTGACCGCGCCGAGGATGGTGCCGAAGCCCGACAGCGCCAGCCCCATGATCCACAGGTCGGCGCCGACGCCGGGCGTGCGGATCTCGTTGTTGAGCGGCGCGTAGGCGGTCCAGCCGAAGCTGGCCGCGCCGCCCGGCGACACGAACGAGAAGAACACGATCAGCCCGCCGAACAGGAACAGCCAGTAGCTGAACATGTTGAGCCGGGGGAAGGCCACGTCCGGCGACCCGATCTGCAACGGCATGATCACGTTGGCGAAGCCGACGAACAGCGGGGTCGCGAACAGCAGCAGCATCACCGTCCCGTGGATGGTGAACATCTGGTTGTACTGCTCGTTGCTGGTGAACTGCAGCCCCGGTTCCGCCAGCTCGGCGCGGATGACCATGGCCATCAGCCCGGCCAGCAGGAAGAAGACGAACGAGGTCGTCAGGTACAGGTAGCCGATCACCTTGTGGTCGGTGGTGGTGATCCAGGACACCAGGATCGCGCCGCGCGACCGCCGTACCGGCGGCGCCTCCTGCGGTTTCCGGCCGAGCAGGACCATGCCGTGCTCCCTGGGAACAGGGTCTCCCCGTGGACGGGCTCTCCCTCAACTATTCGCCCCCGTCCCACGGGGCGCAAGACCGCCTGCCGGACGTGGCCGCCCGGCCCGGCGGGCGGCGGGGAACGTAGGCTGACATGCGTGGAACGGATCCTGGTGAGCTCCTGCCTTCTCGGCCGTCCCGTGCGTTACGACGGGCGGGGCAGGCCGGTGCGCGACGATCTGTTCGAGCGGTGGCGCGCCGAGGGGCGGCTGGTGCCGTTCTGCCCGGAGGTGGCGGGCGGGCTGCCGGTGCCGCGGCCGCCCGCCGAGATCGTGGGCGGTGACGGCGCGGACGTCCTGGACGGCGCGGCGCGGGTGGTGGCCGACACCGGCGAGGACGTGACCGAGGCGTTCGTGGCGGGGGCGCGGCTGGCGCTGGAGACCGCGCGGCGCGCGGGGGCGCGGGTGGCGCTCCTGAAGGAGTCGAGCCCCTCCTGCGGAAGCCGGATGATCTACGACGGCACGTTCACCGGGACCTGGGTCGCCGGGGACGGGGTGACGGCCGCGCTGCTGGAACGCGAGGGCATCCGCGTGTTCGGCGAGGAGGGCCTCGCCGACCTGGCCGCCCTGCTGGACTGAGCGTTCCGGGCGTCAGCTCCAGAGGGCCTGGCGCGGGGGGGGGGGGCGGCCGAAGCGGCGGCGGTACTCGGCGGCGAAGCGCCCGTGGTGGGTGAAGCCCCACCGGGCGGCGATCGCGGCGACGGTCGCGCCCGTCGTGGGACCGGCGGCCAGGAGGTCGGCGTGGGCGCGCCGCAGGCGGACCTCGTGGAGAAGGGCGACGGGCGTGGTGTCCAGGTGCCGCCGGAAGGCGGCCTGGAGGCTGCGGGGGCTGGTCCCGGCGGCCGCGGCGATCTCGGTGAGGCCGATGCCGCGGTGGGCGTTGTCCTCGATGAACGCGGCCGCGCGGCGCACGGCGGCGGCCCCGGCCCGGCCGTCCGGCGCGCCGGACGGCTCGATGATCGGGAAGGTCTCGACCAGCGCCGTGGTGAGCAGGCGGAAGGCCTCGGCGCGCAGCAGCGGGCTGGCCGCCGGCTCGGGCTCGGCCGAGGTGCGCATCTCCATCGAGTGGGAGACGAACTCGACGCCGTACCGCCCCTCCCCGGCGGCGCGGGCCCGGAAGCGGAACCGTTCCCGGTCGCCCGACAGCACCGGCGTGTGGTCGGAGTACATCGAGCACAGGTACTCGTGGGCCTCGGCGAGGTCGCCGGTGGCGAACTCCACCCGTTCCACCGCGCTGTCGGACCGGTCGGCCATGGGCACCTCGGATTCGGGGGTCCGCGGGTCGGCTCCCAAGGTGACGTACCCGCTCGGGATGCACGGACTATCCACCGAGCGCAGGAATCATCCGCTGGACGAAGCCCCGCTTGCCGCCGTTCCGGCGCGGGTCTTGACTGAGGGGCGGTCTCCTGGCGCGCCCCCGTCGCCAGGAGCCCTCCGACGGGCGGAGGGCATGGGGGGACCCGGCACCGGGACTGCCCTCCGCCTGCCGGGCCTTCCGTCCGGCGGCCCGTCAGCGGGCGCGGGCCGTGGTGACGCGGTCGGCGAACTCGGTGTAGCGGTCGCGTTCGGTGGCGGCGGGCCGCAGGACGAGGCGTTCGCCGACCTCGGCGACGGCCGCTTGCAGGGCCCGGTCGGCCCGTTTGGCGCGGCGGCGGCCGCCCAGCCGGGCGAACCCCCGCGACAGCAGCGCCAGCAGCACCCCCGCGAGCGCCCCGCCGAGCAGCAGCAGCGTCGGCCAGGGCACCGCGCCGACCTCGGGCGTGGGGACGTCGGGCAGCCGCAGGTAGCCCACCACCGCCAGCGCCAGCAGCCACAGACCGCCCGCCACCAGGGCGACCAGGAAGATCTTCTGGAGGAGGCCGGCCAGCGTCCACCAGCGGGGCGGGCGGGAGGCGTCCAGGGAGGTCGTGGAGACCGCCCGGTCCAGGGCGTCGGTGAGCTCGTCCTCGTGGACGCGCGCGGCCTCCCGGACCGAGCGGGCCCACGGCTCGGGCACCCCGGCCGCCGCCCCGGCGCCCGCCTCGCGCAACGCGATCTCGACGCGGGAGCGATGGACGGACGAGACGGCCGGCAGCGAGGTGCGGCCGCCGTCGTCCAGCCGCAGCCGGCGCAGCGGGTCGGGCCGCATCCTGCGCGCCCACCGGGTCACGGGCCAGCCGGTGGCGGCCACGGAACGGTGCCGGTGCGCGCGGGCCACGGCCGCGACGACGGTGGGCACCCCGGCGGCCTCGGCCAGCGCCCTGGTGAGCGGCGCGGTGAGGGCGGTGCCGCCCCGCGCCGGGCCGTCGCCGGGGTGCGGGCCGAGGGCGCCGGCCAGGCCGTCGGCGGCGGTGGCGACGTCGGCGGCCAGCCGCGCGGCCCACGCCTGCCGCCGGGAGACGCGTTCGGCCAGCAGGCCCCGCAGTTCCGGCAGGCCCCGCCCGGTGCGCGCCGACACCGCCAGCACCGGGACGCCCGCCAGCCCGTCGTCGGCGAGCAGCCCGCGCAGGTCGTCCAGGCACCGGCGCACGGCGCGGTCCGGCAGCCGGTCGACCTGGTTGAGGACCACGACCGTCACGTCGCGGTGCCGGGCGAGGGGGCGCAGGTAGCGTTCGTGGACGGCGGCGTCGGCGTACTTCTGCGGGTCGAGCACCCACACCAGCAGGTCGACGACCCCGACCAGGCGGTCCACCTCCAGCCGGTGGGCGACCTCGATCGAGTCGTGGTCGGGCAGGTCCAGCAGCACCAGCCCGGACAGCGCCGGGTCGCCGCCCTCGACGGTGTGGCGGCGCGGCACCTCCAGCCAGTCCAGCAGCGGGCCCGAGCCTTCGGGGTCCCAGCGCGCGGCCTGGGCCGCCGAGGTCGTCGGGCGGGTCACGCCGACGGCGGCCAGGTCGGTGCCGGCGAGCGCGTTGAGCAGCGACGACTTGCCGCTGCCGGTCGCTCCGGCCAGCGCGGCGACGGTGTGGTCGACCGACAGCGCGGCCCGGGTCCCGGCCCGTCCGACCACGGCCCGCGCCCGTTCCACGACGTCGCCGTCGAGGCGCCCCTCGGCCAGGTCGGCGGCCTCGCCGAGGGCGGCGAGGCGTTCGTCGAGCGTCGGGGCGGGCTTGCGCAGCAGGGTCTTCACCGTGGCTTCCCCTCGGGCAGTTCGCGGCGGCGTTCGCGGACGGCGGCGGCCGCCGCGCGCAGCTCGTCCGGATCGGGGCCGGTCAGGTCGTCCAGCAGGGCGGTGAAGCGCCCCTGTTCGCCGTCCATCAGCTCGCGGACGCGCCGCCGCAGGTCGTCGCGGGCGTTCTCGGTGAGCTTGCGGACGGCCTGGTCGCCGAAGACCGCCTCCAGCACCTTCTGGCTGAGCACGCTCGTACCGCCCGCGATGCCGATCTCCAGGCCGGTCAGGCCGCCGGTGGAGGCGAACACCGCCAGCATCAGCAGCAGCCCGAGGCCGTTGACGCCGAACGACGCCGCCCGCGCCGCGCCCCGCCGCTCGGCCCCCTCGGTGCGCACCAGGTCCAGCACGTAGCCCTGCCAGTCGCGGACGGCGCGCTCGGCGCGCCCGGCCAGGTCGGGTGAGGCGCGCCCCAGCCGCCCGGCCCGCGCGACCCCGGCGCGTTCCAGCAGGTCGCGGCCGGCGGGGACGGCGAGCCAGGCGTCGACGGCGCGTTCGGCGGCCCCGTCGGCGACGGACCGGACCAGCGCCTCGACGCCGCTCTCCAGCGCGGTCCGCAGCTCCCGCGCCGCCGCCGGGCGGCCGGTGAACACCGCCACGACACGGTCCCGCATCCGCCCGATCCGCGACTCCAGCGACCGCATGAGGTCCCCGGTGCCGATGAAGTCCTGCCAGCGCGCCAGCACCTCGCCGCGCAGCAGCGTCCCGTCGCGCATGCCCTCGTCGAACGCCGCCATGCCGGAGGTGTAGCTCCGCTCGGCCAGCCGCCGCAGCTCCCCGGCGGCGGCGCGCTGGCGTTCGACGGCGCCGGCCAGCGCGGGGACGCGGGTGGCCAGGCTGTCCAGGGCGCCCGCCAGGGTCTGCCGCACGACCCGGGCCCGCGCCTGCGCGTCGGCGGACAGGCCCTCCAGCCATTCCCGGACGGGCCGCACGACCTCGGCGGGCAGCGCGGCGTCCTCCTCGGGCAGCGCCAGCTCGGGCACCACGAACAGCGGCGTCCCGCCGAGGCCGTTCTCCTCCAGCAGCCGCGTCAGGTCGCGGCCCACGGGCCCGGCGGCGTCCCCGGGGACGCGTTGCAGGATGACGGCCAGGGCGGTGCTGCGCTCCCGGGCCGTGCGCAGGAAGCCCCACGGCACCTCGTCGGCGTAGCGCGCGGCGGTCGTGACGAACAGCCACAGGTCGGCGGCGGCCAGCAGTTGCGCGGCCAGCTCGCGGTTGGCGGTGACCACCGAGTCGATGTCGGGGGCGTCCAGCAGCGCCAGCCCGGCCGGGACGCGCGCGTCCTCCACCACCCGCAGCGCGCCGGGCTCGCCCTGTCCCCCGCCGGTCACGCGGGGCAGGCCCGGCAGCACGTGCCCGGCGACGAACCAGGCCGCGTCGCCGGGGTGCGTGACGAGCGTGGGCGCCAGGGTCGTGGGGCGCAGCACGCCCGCGCGGCTGACGCGCTCCCCGACCAGCGAGTTGACCAGCGTGGACTTGCCCGCGCCGGTCGAGCCGCCCACCACCGCCAGCAGCGGCGCGTCGATCGCGGCCAGCCGGGGCAGCAGGTAGTCGTCGAGCTGCCCGACCAGCTCCCGCCGCGCCCGCCGGTCGGTCTCGACCTCCCCGACCGCCAGCGGGAACAGCTCCCCGTCCAGCAGCCGCCGCAGCTCCAGCAGCGCCCCGGAGAGTCCCTGGGCCAACCCCTCAGCCATACGCTGGGCCTTCCCGCTGAGCCCTCGATCAACCTGCCCACCCGTGACAGGCTGGGCGCGATGGGCGAACCGAGGGTGGGCGAGGTGCGCACCGGCACCGTCACGGAGATCACGCGTTCCCACGTGTCGGTGGCCGTCGACGGGACGCCGGGGACCGTCTCCCGGCTGGAGGGCTCCTGGCGGCGCCCGTGGGGCGAGGTGGTCGAGGAGCTGGCGGTGGGGCGGCGGGTCACCGTCGGGGTGATCGCCGTGGAGCCCGGGGTCCGGCTGTCGCTCGCCGCCGCCGAGGATCCCGGGCTGTGGGCGTTCCTCGGCTCGCTGCGGCTGGGACGACGCCTGTCGGGGCGGGTCGCGGCGATCGAGCGGTTCGGGGTGTTCGTGGACCTGGACGAGGGGCCCGGCCACCCGGTGTATCCGGGCGTCGGCTTCGTCACGATCCCCGAGCTGGCCTGGCGTCACTTCGACGACCCCGCCGACGTGGTGGCGGTCGGTGAACGCGTGACGGGCGCGTTCCTCCAGTTCGACACCTGGAACGGGGAGGCGCGGCTGTCGCTGCGGGCGTTGCTGCCCGATCCCCTGGAGGCGTTCGCCCGTGAGCACGAGGTGGGGCGGGTGCTACGCGGCGTGGTCACCAAGGTCGCGCCGTTCGGGGTGTTCGTGCGCGTCGCCGACGGGGTCGAGGGACTGCTCCCCTCGGCGGACGAGCGGGCCGGCGACCGGGTCGCCGTCGTCCTCCAGGAGGTGGACCTCGGCACGCGGCGTGTCCTTTTCTCTCCCGTCCCGACGGTCTAGCGTCGTGCGGGCGGGTTCGGGGGTGAGATGGACGTCCGGCAGCTGGAGTACTTCCTCGCGATCGTCGACCACGGCGGGTTCGGCCGGGCGGCGGCCGCGTCGTACGTCTCGCAGCCCGCGCTGTCCCAGTCCGTTCAGGCGTTGGAGCGGGACCTCGGGAGCGCGCTGTTCCACCGGGTCGGGCGGCGGGCGGTGCTCACCGAGGCCGGGAGGGCGCTGATCGAGCCCGCGCGGGCCACCGTGCGCGGGCTGGAGACCGCGCGGGCCCGGGTCGCCGCCGTGGCGGAGCTGCGCACGGGGCGGCTGGACGTGGCCGCGATGCCGTCGCAGGCGGTGGAGCCGCTGACGACGATGGTCCGGGCCTTCACCGGCCGGTACCCGGGGGTGTCGGTGGCGATCAGGGCCGCGTTCACCGCGCGGGACGTCGTGGAGGCCGTCCGCACCGGGGCCGCCGAGCTCGGGCTGCTGGCGACGGCGGGGCCGCCGCCGGACCGGGAGGTGGTCTGCCACCGGCTCGGGGAGCAGAGGTTCGTGCTGGTCACCGCGCCCGACGGGCCGTTCGCGGACCGGGACGCGGTGGACCGCGCCGAGCTGTCCGGGCAGCGGCTGATCGTCGGGCAGCGGGGCACCGGGATGCGCGCCTACGTGGACGGGCTGCGCGAGCACGGTGTCGCGTTCGCCGTCGCCGCCGAGACCGAGCACCGGGTGTCGATCCTGCCGCTGGTCCTGGCCGGGGTGGGAATGGCCGTGGTGACCGAGTCCTGGCGCGGTGTCGCCGAACGCGCCGGGGCGCGCGTGCTGGACATCGAGCCCCGCAGCGCCCTGGCCGTCGCGCTGGTGAGCCGCCGGGGCGAGCTGTCCCCGGCCGCCCGGCGCTTCGTCGAGCACGCCACCGATAAGCCCGCCTTATAAGGCGCATCCACAACGCGACTTGGACGGTCCGGAACGCGCGTTGCTCCAATCGACGCATGACGAACCACCGCATCGCGTTGATCCCCGGCGACGGCGTCGGCACCGAGGTGATCCCCCCGGCCCGCCGGATCCTGGACGCCGTGGGCCGCCGCCACGGCATCGCCTTCGCCTGCACCTCCTTCGACTGGTCGTGCGAGCGCTACGCCCGCGAGGGCGCGATGATGCCCGCCGACGGCCTGGACCGGCTACGCGGGTTCGACGCGATCCTGCTCGGCGCGGTCGGCTCGCCGGAGGTGCCCGACCACGTGTCGCTGTGGGGCCTGCTCATCCCGATCCGCCGGGGCTTCCGCCAGTACGTCAACCTGCGCCCGATCCGCGTGTTCGAGGGCCTCGGCAGCCCGCTGCGCACCGCCGCGCCGGACGCGGTCGACCTCGTGGTGGTGCGGGAGAACGTCGAGGGCGAGTACAGCGAGATCGGCGGCCGTCTCAACCGGGGCTTCCCCGACGAGATCGCCGTCCAGGAGTCGGTGTTCACCCGTGCCGGGGTGACGCGCGTGCTGGACCACGCGTTCGCGCTGGCGGCCCGGCGCGGCGGGCGGCTGACCTCGGCCACCAAGTCCAACGGCGTCGTCCACACCATGCCGTTCTGGGACGAGCTGGTGGCCGAGCGGGGCGCGCTGCACCCGGAGGTCACCTGGGAGCGGGAGCACATCGACGCGCTGGCCGCCGGGTTCGTGCTGGACCCGGCCCGCTTCGACGTGGTGGTGGCCTCCAACCTGTTCGGCGATGTCCTCAGCGATCTGGCCGCCGCGATCGCGGGGTCGATCGGCATCGCGCCGTCGGCCAGCCTCAACCCCGAACGCGAGTTCCCGTCGCTGTTCGAGCCCGTCCACGGCTCGGCCCCCGACATCGCCGGCAGGGGCGTCGCCAACCCGCTGGGCGCGATCTGGTCGGCGGCCCTCATGCTCGACCACCTGGGGCACCCGGACGCCGCGCGGGACGTCACCGACGCCATCGCCGCCCTGCTGGCCAAGACCGACGTGCGCACCCCCGACCTGGGCGGCTCCGCGACGACGGCCGAGGTCACCGACCGGCTGCTCGACCTGCTGTGACCGCCGCCCCGCCCGGAGGAAGACCATGGCAGCGCCGTCCCCGTCCCGTCCCTGGTACCGGCAGCTCTACCTCTGGGTCCTGACCGCCATCGCCGCGGGCGTGCTGACCGGCTGGCTGTGGCCCGCGGCCGGGGTCGCGCTGGAACCGGTCGGCACCACCTTCGTCGCCGCGATCAAGATGCTGATCACCCCGATCGTGTTCCTCACCATCACGGCGGGCATCGCCGGGGTCGACAGCCTGCGCCGCGTCGGCCGCGTCGGGCTCAAGGCGCTGGCCTACTTCCAGGCCGGGACGCTGGCCGCGCTGGTGCTGGGCCTGGTCGTGGTCAACGCGTTCCGGCCCGGCGACGGCGTGCACGCCCGCCCCGACCAGCTGCGCCTGACCGGCGACGCGGCCCGCTACGTCGGCAGCGGCGAGGACCGGAGCTGGTGGCACTTCCTGACCGACGTCGTGCCCTCCAGCGCGGTCGGCGCCTTCGCCGAGGGCAACGTCCTGCAGGTCATCTTCGTGTCGGTGCTGTTCGGCGTCGCGCTGAAGGCCGTCGGCCCGGCCGGGCGCCCGATCGTGGAGGGCCTCGACCGGCTGGGGCTGGTGGCGTTCCGGATCCTGCACTACGTGATGCGGGCCGCGCCGGTCGGGGCGTTCGGGGCGATGGCCTACACGATCGGGGAGTGCGGCGTCGCGACCCTCGCCAGCCTCGGCGGGCTCGTCGCGCTGTTCTACGGCTCCGCGCTGTTCTTCGTGCTGGTGGTGCTGGGCGGCGTCACCGCGCTGCTGCGGATCAACATCCTGCGGCTGCTGCGCCACCTGCGCGAGGAGTTCCTGATCGTGCTCGGCACCTCCTCCTCCGAGAGCGTGCTGCCCCGGCTCATGGCGAAGCTGGAGGGGCTGGGCGTCCGCCGCGAGATCGTCGGCCTCACCGTGCCGACCGGCTACTCGTTCAACCTCGACGGCAGCTCCCTGTACCTGTCGCTGGCCGCCGTCTACATCGCCCAGGCCACCGACACCCCGCTCGGCCTCGGCCAGCAGCTGGGGCTGCTGGCGGTCATGATCCTCACGTCGAAGGGGTCGGGCGGCGTCACCGGCGCCGGTTTCATCGCCCTGGCCGCCACCCTGTCGGCGGTGGACACGGTGCCCGCCGCCGGCATCATGCTGATCTTCGGGGTCGACAAGTTCATGTCCGAGTGCCGTGCGCTGACGAACCTGGCGGGCAACAGCGTCGCGACCCTGGTCGTGGCCCGCTGGGAGGGCGTCCTGGACGTCGCGCGCGTGAACCGCGTCCTGCGCTCCGGTATCCCCGAACCCGCCGATCCCGAGCCCGCCGGCACGGCCGACGCGCCACGGCTCGCGCAGGCGTGACCCCGGTCGCACGGCGGCGCGAGGCTCGCCCGTTCGGGGGTCGTGGTGGTGACCGTGAACCACCGGGTGGGCTCCGAGGGCTTCGGGCACGTTCCCGGCGCTGTCCCTCCCGCCGGCCGGACGCGCCTGTGGGATCCCGCGGCCTAACCTGGAGGGATGGAATACGTCCGATCCCGGGCCGCGCCCGCGCTGGACGGCCTGGTCACCGGCTACTCGGGCTACCGCCTCACCGGCCCGCCCGGAACGCACCAGGGCCTGCCCTCCGACCGCCTGATCCTCGTCGTGCCGCTGACCGGGACGCTCGACATCGTGGGCCGCGACGGCACGGCGGCGTTCCCCGCGACGCTGGGCGGCCTCCACGACCGTCCCGTGGTGATCTCCCACGACGGGCTCCAGCACGGCGTGCAGATCGACCTGACCTGGCGGGCCGCGCGGGCGCTGCTCGGCCTGCCCGCCGGGGAGCTGGCGGGCGAGGTCCTCGACCCGGCGGCCGTCCTCGGGCCCCAGGCCGTCGAGCTCACCGAACGCCTGCACACCGCCCCCACCTGGCCCGACCGGTTCCGGGTCCTCGACGCCGCCCTCGCGGCCCTGGTCCGCGACCGTCCCGCCGCCCCGCCGCCGGAGGTCGGCCGGGCGTGGCGGCGGCTGGCCGAGACCGGCGGGAACCTCACCGTCGCCGACCTGGCCGGCGAACTCGGCTGGAGCCGCCGCCACCTGACCGAGCGCTTCCGCCGCGAGCTCGGCGTGCCGCCCAAGACCGCCGCGCGGCTGATCCGCTTCGCCCGCGCCTGCCGCCTGCTGCGCCGCCCGGGAGCCCGCCCGGCCGACGTGGCGGCCCGCTGCGGCTACTTCGACCAGGCGCACCTGGCCCGCGAGTTCCGCGCGCTGGGCGGCACGACCGCCACGCGCTGGCTGGCGGAGTTCCCATCCGTCCAAGACCGCGGGGCCGCCCCGGCGTGACGATCGTCGCCATGACCGACACCATCGTGCTCGGCGCGGGCGTCAGCGGCCTGACCACGGCGATCTGCCTCGCCGAGGCGGGAGCGGGCGTCCGCGTCCTGACCGCCGCGCCCCCGCGGGAGACCACCTCCGTCGTCGCCGGGGCGATCTGGGGCCCGTGCTTCCTGGAACCGCGCGCCGCCACGCTCGCCTGGACCGAACGTTCCCTGCGCGACTTCCGCGCCCTCGCCGACCAGCCCGGTACGGGCGTGCGGATGGCGCCCGTCCTCACCGTCGGGCAGCTTCCGCCGGCCGGTGACCTCCCACCCGAGGTCCGGCTCATCCCGGACCTGCGCGCCTGCGCTCCCGACGAGCTGCCCGACGGTTTCGGCGCGGGCTTCCGGTCCACGATGCCGCTGATCGACATGCCGGTCTACCTGGACCACCTGACGCGCCGCCTCACCGCGGCGGGCGGGCGGATCGAGCACCGCGCGGTGCGCTCGCTGGAGGAGGCCGCCACGCTGGCCCCGCTGGTGGCCAACTGCACCGGCCTGGCCGCCGCCCGCCTGGCCGCCGACCCGACCCTGACGCCCTCCCTCGGCCAGCACGTCGTCCTCACCAACCCCGGCCTGGACGAGGCGTTCCTCGAACTGTCCGGCGCCGCCGAGTCCACGAGCTTCTTCCCCCACCCCGACCGGGTGGTCTGCGGAAGCCTCCACACCCCCGCCACCGGGGACGCGACCCCCGACCCGGCCGTCACCGAACGCATCCTGGCCCGCTGCCGCCGCATCGAACCGCGCCTGCGCGACGCCGAGGTCGTCAAGGTCGAGACGGCCCTGCGCCCCGTGCGGCCGTCGGTCCGGGTGGAGGCCGGGCCGCTCGGGCCGGCGCGCTGCGTCCACAACTACGGCCACGGCGGCGCCGGGGTCAGCCTGTCGTGGGGCTGCGCCCGCGAGGCGGCGGCGCTGCTGCTCGGTCAGGCCGCCTGAAGGCGCGCCCCCCGCAGGTAACGGGCCCGCCACCGCAGCCGGTACAGCAGCCGGTCGGGCGGGTCCAGCCGGGCCAGCACCTCCCGCCGCAGCTCCTCCGGCGCGCCCTCCAGCAGCCAGGGGTAGTAGTCGGCGGCCCCGTGCAGCCCGAGCAGGCGCCGGGGCTCCCAGGCCAGGTCGCAGCGTTCGCGCGGGCTGAGCAGCGCCTCGGCGCGGCGGACCAGGGCGGTCTCGGTCCGGTGGTGGCGGGCCAGGGCGCGCGCGAGCCCCTCCGCCTGCGCGCGGACGGCCGCCCCGCCCTCCTCCAGGGCCGCGTCGACGGCGTCCATCCGCGCGACCAGCCCGATGCGCTCCCGCTCCGCCCGCTCCATCAGCACCCTCGTGGCGGGGTCGGCCTTGGCGCGCAGCACCGGCCACAGCCCGGTCCGTTCGGCGTCGTGGTGCATCCGCAGGAAGACCCCGAACCGTTCCCACCCGGCCGGCGCGCCATCCCCGGCGCCCCCGGCGGCGAGGCGCTCCAGATCCCGCAGGAACGCCCGGTGGCGGGCGCGCAACATGATCTCCATCGCGTTCTCCCTCCCGAACGATGACACCCACAAGACGCCGCCGGCCCGTCCGGGCGTGACAGTCCGCCGATGAGATCCGACTCACGTCCGGCGACCGTCACAACGGGACCCCCCGGCGGCGTCTTGTAGGTGTCATCCCCTTTCCAGAAGGGAAGCCGCCCATGCGACTCCACCTGCCGACCGGGTCGGCCCGCCGGACGTCGGCCGATCACTGGACGTTCCTGTTCGGGCAGATCGCGGTGTACTCCTTCGTGATCCTGCTGGTGACGGGCGCGTTCCTGACGTTCTTCTACGACCCGGACATGACGCGGACCCCGTACCGGGGCTCCTACGAGCCGCTGCGCGGCCTGCCCGTCAGCCAGGCCTACGCGTCCACGATGGACATCAGCCTCGACACGCGCGGCGGGCTGCTGATGCGGCAGATCCACCACTGGGCGGCGCTGCTGCTGCCCGCCGCGATCGCCTGCCAGTTGCTGCGGATGTTCTTCACCGGCGCGTTCCGCCGCCCCCGCGTCCTGGGCTGGCTGGTCTGGGTGGCCCTGTTCGTGCTGGCCATGGTCACGGGCGTGACCGGCGGCCTGCTCCCCGACGACATGCTGTCGGGCGGCACCCTGGGACTGATCCAGAGCATCACGCTGTCGATCCCGTTCGTCGGCACCGAACTCGCCGACCTGGTCTTCGGCGGCGGCTTCCCCGGCGACACCGTCATCCCGGCCGCCTACTGGCTGCACATCACGCTGCTGCCCCTGGCCATGGCGGGCCTGTTCCTGCTGCGGCGGCGCCTGGTCCGCCGGAACGGCCACACCCGCTTCCGCCAGGCGGCCACCGCCGCCCCGCGCGCGACCTCGGCGGCGATGTTCCTGTTCACCTGCGGGGTGCTGGCGATGCTGGGGACGCTCGCGCAGATCAACCCGATCTGGAACTACGGCCCCTACCGGCCCGGCGACATCACCGCCGGGGCCGTCCCCGACTGGTACATGGGCTTCCTGGACGGCGCGATCCGCATCATGCCCAACTGGGAGCCGACCGTCGCCGGGCATCCGCTGACCCTGGCCGTGCTGGTCCCGGCGCTGCTGGTGCCCGGCGCGTTCTTCACCGTCCTGGCCGCCTACCCGTGGCTGGAGCGCCGCCTCACCGGCGACGGCGGCGTCCACCACCTGCTGGACCGGCCCCGCGACGCGGCCGTCCGCACCGCGGTGGGCGCGGCGGGGATCACGTTCTACGGGCTGCTGTGGGCGGCGTCGGCCAACGACCAGATCGCGGTGGAGTTCCACCTGTCGCTGTTCGCGGTGACCTGGTTCTTCCGCGTCGCGGTGCTGGTGGGGCCGCTGCTGGCCTACCTGGTGGTCCACCGGATGTGCCTGGGGCTGGTCCGCCGCGAACGCGAGGAGGCCGTCCACGGCCGCGAGACCGGGCGGATCATGATGGACCCGGCCGGCGGCTTCAGCGAGATCCACGAGCCCGCCGAGGTCCGCGAGCTCACCGCGGCGCGCTGACGGCGGGGTTGGCGAGCAGCATCGCCGCCAGCCCGGCCAGCAGCACCAGCGCCTCGGTCAGCCGGATGGGCACCGACACCGTCCAGGGACCGACCATCAGAAGGATGGTGGCCACCACCCCCACGAGGGCGTTCAGCCAGAACAGCCGCACCGACCGCACGATCCTTCCGTCACCGGCCCTGTCCCCTCCATCGTCCCGCCGGGGCGCGACGACGGTGGACGGCGCGCACGGTGTTGGCGGAGGTGAACACCACCCACGCGAACCCGCCGCGCCGTGACGGCGCAGCCATCGCGACAGCTCTGGCGCCTGGTGGGCGGCCCGGGGAACCAGCACCCGCCAGCCGTCCAGCTCAGCGGAGCGCACGGTTGGCGCGCCCCTGGCACCGCACGCAGTACCGGACGTACGGCAGGATCTCCAGCCGCCGCAGCGCCCCGTCGATCTCGGCCAGGCTCCGCCGCAGGTTCTCGCGGCGGGTGCGGTCGGACTCCTCCACCTGCTCCACCGGGGCGCGTTCGATCGCCTGCTCCAGCACGGCCAGTTGCGAGGCGCGGGCGCGCCGCTCCTCCTCCAGCCGCTGCCGCACCTCCCGCGCCGCGGCCCCGTCCGGGGCGGGGTCGGACGCCTCCACCCTGGATCACCGGCGCGCCGGGCGGTACCGGGCCTGACGCCCATGCGCGGGAGGGAGACCCCTGTACGTCAGGGCTCCCGGACCCGCCGGGCGACGAGCGCGGCATGGGACAGCGGCGTCGACAGATCGGCCACGTCCGCGTTCGTGGTGTAGTCGAGCAGCACGACGGTCCTGGCCGCGCTCAGCTCGCGCAGCTCGGCGACGAGGTCGGCGGCCCGGTGGTCGAGCATCCAGCGGTAGGTCGGCAGGTAGATGCGGCGGCGCGCCTCCTCGTAGCCGAGCAGGCGGCCGTCGAGCCGGTGCCCGAGGGGAGGACCGAGCCGGCGGACCGTCCGCTTGATGCCCTTCATCGTCGCGATCCGCAGCTTGCCGAAGTCCTCCGCCTCGCTCTCGAACACCTTCAACGCCTGCCAGACGCCCTCGACCGACTCGGAGACGCGTCCGGGATGCCCGGGAACGGGGATGCCCCCGTGCGGGTAGAAGGGGCTGAGCCGGACCCAGGGCTCCTCCCCCTTGGAGGTCACGTCGAGGATCAGCGCGTCGGGGAGGTCCCGGCGGAGGGTGGTGCGGCGGCGACTCGCGATGCGAACGGGCATGAGCCGAATCTGCCACCCCCCTCCGACAGTCCGGCCCGACGTTCCTAGCGTGCCGGGTCCTCCGCCGGAACAGGGGTCAGGCCCAGGATGGCGCCGGCGCCGTGGAGGAGTTCGGCGCGCAGGTCGCCGGCGGGAACGTCCGGGAGCTGGCTGATGGGGTCGGTGGCGGCGGCGAAGGCCTGGGCGGCGCGCACGCGCCGACGCCAGTCGGGGTCGGGACCGGCGAGCAGGAGGACGGCGCGGTCGGTGACGTCGCCCACGCGGGACACGAGGTCGGCGGTCTCGTCGCCGTAGACGGAGGCGTCGCGCAGGAGCAGCGCCATGGTCGCGCGGTGGGCGAGCATGACGTCGATGCAGCCGGCGAGCACGTGCCGCCGGACCTCGGCGAGCGTGGGGCGGGCGGCGGCGGCCTCGACCGTCGCCTCCAGCTGGTCGATCGGCGGCCTGACGAGGCTGTCGAGGATCTCGCCCTTGCTGCGGAAGTGGTGGTACAGCGAGGGCTTGGTGATGCCGACGCGTTCGGCGATGTCGCGCATGCTGGCCGCGCGGTAGGTCTGCGCGGTGAACAGCTCGCGGGCCGCCTCGATGATCCGCTGCCGGGTGTCGCCCGCCTCGTTCCGCGCCACTCTCTCCACCTCTCACCGTTCCCGACGCCGAACGCCGAGTCTACCGACCTACCGGTCGGTCGCCCTTGCCTACCGTCCGGTCGGTAGCCTATCGTCAGGCTCCCGACCGACCGGTAGGTAGAGAAAGGGGCAGGGGAATGACGCATGTCCAGGGAACCGTCGCCGAGGGGTTCCACGCGGTACGGCAGGCGTTCGAACGGAACTTCACCGAAGGGGGCGAGGTCGGCGCGGGCCTGACCGTCTACCGGCACGGCAGGCCCGTGGTGGACCTGTGGGGCGGCCACGCCGATCCGGAGACGCGCCGGCCCTGGCGGCGCGACACCATCGCCCCGATCGCCTCCACGTGCAAGTCGTTCGCCACCGGAGCGGTGCTGCTGCTGGTCGAACGCGGCCAGGTGGACCTGGAGGCACCCGTGGCCCGTTACTGGCCCGAGTTCGCCCGGCACGGCAAGGACGAGATCACCGTGCGCACCCTGCTCGGCCACCGCGCCGGACTGCCCAGCATGCACATGCGCCCCATCACCTGGGAGGACCTGCGCGACTGGACGCCGATCACCGACGCCCTCGCGGCCGCCGTCCCCGAGTGGCCGCCCGGCGCCGCCCATGGCTACCACGGGGTGACCATCGGCCACCTCGCCGGGGAGATCGTCCGCCGGGTCTCCGGCATGACGCTCAGCGAGTTCCTGACCCGCGAGATCACCGGCCCGCTCGGCCTGGACTGCTACGTGCGCGTGCCCGACGAGGCGATGCCGCGCCTGGCCGCCATGGTCCTCCCCGACGCCGACTCCCTGCGCCTGGGCATGGAGGTCCCCGAGCTCGCCGACTTCGTCCGCGCGCTCGACGACCCCGGCGGCCTGCCCTACCGCGCCCTCTACGGCAGCGTCGCCCTCGACTGGGAGGCCGCCGCCGACCCCCTCACCTACCGGGTGGAGAGCCCCTCCATGGACGGCGTCGCCTCCGCCCACTCCCTGGCCCGCTACTTCGCCGCCCTGACCGGCGAGGTCGACGGCGTCCGGCTGCTCGACCCCGGCCTCGTCGACCGGATCCGGACCCCGCAGGCCGAGGGCGTCGACCGGATCCTGCGGGTGCACACCGCCTGGGGCATCGGCTTCGCCGTGCCCGGCGGCCCGTTCTGGCCCGCCCCCGACCACCTCACCGGCCTGTTCGGGCACAGCGGCGCCACCGGCTCGTTCGCCTTCGCCGACCCCGACCGCGGCCTCGCCTTCGGCTACGTCCCCAACCGGGGCTCCGAGCTGCTGGAGGGCGGCGACTTCCGGGTCCGCTCCCTGACGGAGGCCCTCTACGCGTCGCTCCCCGACGAGTAGGGGTGCCGATCCCCGCCCGGCGCGGTACGGTGGGGAGGGTAGTCAAATTTGAATAGCAAAGGAGGCGGACATGTCGTCGGTGATCCCCTACGTGATGGTGGACAGCGCCAAGGAGTACGGCGAGTTCCTCAGGAGCGCGTTCGACGCCGAGGTGACCAACGTGCTCCCCCTGCCCTCGGACCCCGGGCGGGTGATGCACGCCGAGGCGCGCATCGGGGCCGGGGTCGTGTTCTTCGCCGACTCCGGCGCGCACGGCGAGCGGTGCCTGACCTCGCCGTCCGAACCGGTGCACGTCCAGCTGTGGGCCACCGTCCCCGACGCCGACGCGGTGCACGAGCGGGCGGTCGCCGCCGGGGCCCGGTCGGCGCAGGAGATCGTCGCCCAGGACGACGGCACCCGGATGGGCGGCTTCGTCGACCCGTTCGGCACGCTGTGGTGGGTGAGCACCAGGCACCCGGAGGCCACCGGCACGGCCTGAGACCGCGAAGCCGGTGCGCGCCTCAGCGGTCCGCGAGCTGGGGCGGCCCGGTGGACGGCTGGACGTCCTCGTGCGCGGGCGGGGTTCGATGCCCGCGCAGGGGACGGTTGACGAGGCCGACGGAGACGACGGTGGCCGCGGCCGCCAGACCGCCCGCCAGGAGGGCCAGGGGCGCGGAGGTGGCCGAGGCGAGAGCCCCTCCGCGGAAGTTGCCGATCTCGGGACCGGCGATGCCGATGACGTGCTCGACCGCCGAGACCCGCCCCCGGTGCTGGTCGGGGGTTTCGAGCTGGATCAGCGCGCCCCGGGTGATGACGGCGACGGTGTCGGCCGCCCCGGCGACCGCCAGGCAGGACAGGGCGAGCCAGAAGGGCTCGGCCAGGCCGAACCCGGCGAGGGCCAGCCCCCAGGCCGTGGCCGCGACGAGCTGGACCAGGGCACCGCGGCGGAGCCGGGTCACGGCCCCGGAGAACAGCCCCGCGCCGAGCCCGCCGACCGCGATCGCGGACAGGAACAGCCCCAGCGTCCGGGGGTCGCCACCGAAGCGGACTTCGTTGATCAGCGGGAACAGCGCGATCGGCATGGCCAGGACGGTCGCGGCGAGGTCGATGGCGAAGGACCCCCACAGGAGCGGACGCCGCAGGATGATCCGCCACCCTCCCGGGAGCGGCCCGCGCCGCTCCCGGCCGACGGCGCGGGGGGCGGGCATCGCGGGCAGCCGGAACAGCGCGATCAGCGACACGGCCACGGTCAGCGCCTGGATCGCGTACGCGGCCGGATACCGCCACTGGGCGAGCACGACACCGGCGAGAGCAGGCCCGACCAGCATGGACGCCTGGAAGGCGAGGTTCTGCAGGGCGAGCCCGGCGGCGACCTGGCCGGCGGGCAGCAGCCGGACCGGGAAGGTGCGCCGCGCCGGTGCCCCGAGCGCCGCGCAGCCGGCCTGGACGGCGACCAGGGCCAGCAGCAGCAGGACCGACCGGTTTCCCGCGGCGGCCTGCGCCAGCAGGCCCACGGCCGCCACCGCCTGGCCGCCCGTGGCGACGCGCACCAGCCCCCTGCGGTCGACGGCGTCGGCCAGTGACCCGCCGACCAGACCGAGAACGATCAGCGGCAGGCCCGTGGCCACGCCGATGGCCCCGGTCCACAGCGGACTGCGGGTCAGCTCCCAGACCTGCTGCAGAACGGCGACGGTGGCGACCTGCTGACCGACCGAGGCCAGGGAGGAGCCGATCCACAGATCCCGGAACGGTCGACTGCCGCGCAACGGGCGGACGTCGATGAGCTTCTCCCGCCAGGCCCCCACTACGGGCGGGGCGCGGGGTCGGGAAGCGATCCCTCAAGATGGGACAGGATCCGGTCCCTCATGGGCCGCCGGGCCAGGGCGCGTTCCAGCTCGGTGACGACGGCGCTGAGCGGACAGGGCACCTCGTCGTCGAGCTCGGCGACCGCCGCCTCGGTCGCACGCCACTCGGCCTCCAGAAAGGGGACGAGGTCCCGGCCACGGTCGGTCAGGATGATGCGCCGGGTGCGGGCGTCGGCACCGGGTTCGGTGTCGACCAGCCCCTCACGCCGCATCGCCGAGACCGTCTGACTCATCGCCGAGTGCGAGCGATCCAGCGAGTCGGCAAGCTCCCGGATGGTCAGCGGACCGGTATGCGCGAGCCGGATCAGAGGATAGGCGAACCGGGGCCGAACACCCTCGACACCCCGCTCGGTGTAGAGGGACTCGATCTGGCTGTCCATCGCGGCCAGCAAGGTGTACAGCGCATGCCACCGGCCAGGCGACGCGGTCGGATCCGAAGATGTCACAGCGCTAATATAACAGCACTCATATATCAACGGACGGACGAGCACAGCCAGCGGCCCGTCGACCTCGCCAGCGCACCGGCCGCGGTGAAGCACGTCGAACTGCGGCTCTACCCGGAACCACCCTGCGCCTTCACCGGACACCCACAGCCATGACCCAAACAGCACTGAGCTATAGAGCCGTTCCCCAGAAATGAGAAAAGGCCCCGCCGGTAACGGCGGGGCCTTTCCTAATATGAGTCCGGCGGCGTCCTACTCTCCCACACAGTCTCCCATGCA